>CAVRTM010000011.1:0-185126 GCA_963724015.1 uncultured Actinomycetota bacterium | reverse complement strand
ATCACGTCGGTCTGTCCAGTGCGGCTGGCGGGGCCGGCGGGCGCCGGCTCCAGCTGGGAGCGCTGCGGTAGCGAAAAAACCCGCTGACGTCGTTTACTCCCTAGCAGCTGGTCGACCGCGCGGGTAGCGACCCCAGCTGGAGCGCGCCGCCCGCGCGGGTGGTGCCCGTGCTGCAGGATCGCTGTCCTCTGCGGTTCAGGCGGCGGTGTGGCGGTGGTCGGTGGGGTGGGTGAAGTGGCTGATGCGGTGCCAGGTGGCGGTGCCCGGCCATGGTCAGGGTCCAGGCCGCGCGTTCGAGGCGGTGGTGAGGTTGACCCCGTTTGTGTTCTGATCGTCAGGCTGAAGCGCCCCAGGTTCTCGGCCGTTCCTATACGGGGCGCGGCTCTCGGTTGAGAGCAGCGTAGTGGGCTTGCTCGTACTCGACCGGTGGGACGTTTCCCAGGGTCGAGTGGAGCCTTCGGTTGTTGTACCAATCGACCCAGCCTGCGGTGGCGTACTCGACGTCGGCGATGGTCTTGTAGGGGCCGTCCTGGAAGACGGTGGTCCGGATGCACTCGGCCTTGTAGAGGCCGTTGATCGTCTCCATCAGAGCGTTGATGCTCCTATAGCCGTCAAGCGGCGGTGGGCCCGGCGTTAGCGGAGGCCCGGAGGGGTCGCATCGCGGCCCAGAGCTCGCGTGCGAGGAGTCGTTTGAGGCAGCGGATGATCTCGGCCTTGGTCTTGCCTTGGCGGTGCGGGCGACGTAGGCCTTGGTTGGCTGGTGATGTTGCATCCGGACGATGACGACCCGGTAGAGAGCAGCGTTGGCTTGTCGGTGTCCGCCGCGGTTGAGCCGGTGGCGTGTGGTCATGCCGGAGGAGGCCGGGATGGGTGCCACGCCGCACAGACGGGCGAACGCGGGTTCGGAGCGGATCCGGTCGGGGTTGTCGCCGGCGACGATGAGGATTTCGGCTGCGGTGTCGGGCCCGACAGCGAATGCGGCGGCCAGGTTGGGCGCTGCGGTAGTGGTGAGGTCGGACAGGGCCCTCTCGTGTGCGGTGATCTCGGCGTCGAGGTCGAGCCAGCGGCGGGCGATCGCGCGCAGGGTGTGTTTGGCAGCCGCGGTGATCGTGGTGACTGGACCGGGTCGTAGGGCGGCGCAGCGGCGGATGAGGACCATCTTGGTCAGGGGCTGGAGCTACTCGCGCAGCTCGGTCGGGGCGTTGACCAGAACCTGCTTGAGGGTGATCATCGCGGACGTGCGGGCCTTGACGGCAACGTCTTTGGCGACCTTGATGGTGCGGATCATCTCCACGGCGCCGTCGGCGCTCTTGGGGATCGCGGTGGCATGCCCGGCCAGGACGGCCCGGGCAGCATTCTCCGCATCAAGGGTGTCGGACTTGCCGCGCAGCCGGCGGTCGCGTCGGTCGGTGCGCATGACCTCGATGACGCCGACGTCGCGGCGGCGGACAGCGGAGGTCAGGCCGGCGCCGTAGGAGCCGGTGCCCTCGATGGCGAACGTCAGCTTCCCACCGAGACTCACGGCCCATTCCAAGAGCTGCTCGTATCCGGCTCGATCGGCCCTGAAGGAACGGGCATCCAGGACGGCGCCGAGGTCGTCCAGGGCGACCGCGACGTGGATGTACTTGTGGGTGTCGACGCCGATCACGACTCGACGGTGCGCGGCGACGGGGGTCATGCTGGTCATCGCGGAACTCCAACCGGTAGGCGGGGCGAGGGTCGCGACGCTGGCCGGTCGGGTGGACGGGACTGTGACGAGATCCTGGGTCAGATCAGGCTCCTATGAGGTCACGCCCGCCCGGCCGGGTGTTAGAGATCGTCTGTGTAAGTGCGTGACCTTGAGTTGGGCCGCGCGGACGGTTCGGAAGCAAGTGATCAGCGGAGCCGCACGAGTGGACCGGAGTCGGCCAACGCCCGTAACGGCACGACGCCCAAGGCTCGCTACCGAGGCCGGGGCGGCCGACCACCCGCACGCCGTCGAACCGGCCCGGGTCGTTGATCAGCACCCGCCGCCCTCGGCCAGGACCGCGTCGTTGGCGGTGTTCCACGCGACCCCGAGGCCTTCGGCGACCCGGGCGACGGTCAGGTGCTGGCACACGATCCCCTCCAGCGCCCACCGCAGCCCACGGCGCGACAGCTTCGCCCTCGGCTCGGCCGCGCGGCTGGTGTCCTGGCGCCACACGTGCCCGCAGCCGGTGCACCGGTAGCGGCGCACGCCACCACCAGCGTCGTGGGTCGCCACCCCAGCGGCTCGTGCGCCAGCCGCCGGGTCACGGTGTCGCGGGGCGCGCCTTCGCAGCCGCAGCGGCGGCACCACTGATCCGGTTCGACGACCCGACAGGCCAGCACCGCCCGATCGGGCTCCAGTCGCTGCCCGATCGACTTCGAGGCCGAGCTCGTCGAGGCGGCAGAACGTGGTCAGGTCAGGGCAGGCGAAGGTAGCGTCAGGCACGTCGAGGTCTTCCGGATGGGCAGTGTGAGAACTTCCATCCTCGGGAGACCTCGACCCCTACCGCGTATCACCACCCAGTATTCATTGCTGACTACGCAGGATCGCGTGGGCCTAGAACAGCACGTTCTTGAAAGCGCAAACCTGGTCGAAATCATGAAGTGGATGCGCACTTCGCCGAGTGGCAGCAGGTCCCATCCCCGTCGTGCCGTCACCCCACCACCCTGGCTGGACGGACGTGTGCGTTCAGCACCACGGGGACGGGCGACGGCAACGGACCTCTTCGTCCGGAGCCGATGCCATCACTATCGTCATCCCGCGCGCCTGCTCCCGCTTCGTTAAAAGTGACCTCGCCTCAGCGCGGTGATCGGAGCCTGAGCGAAGACACGGTTACGCGGGTAGGACGAGACCCAAATTAGGCTGCAGGTGGCGGCGCAGGATGGGGAGTGACCAGCTACAAACGCCTGTGGGTCTCGGACGATGGCCCGGGACCTCGAGCGAGGTCACTGTCTGACCCTCCTGAGCCTTCACGCCCCGTCAGCAGCTTCGCATTCGGGTTGCACTGGTGCCCGAGCGCACGTTGCCATGCGCATCGTGCAGGATGTCAACTGTCGCCATTATCGGTTCCTCCTAGAATCGGCTAGGCCACGATGACCGTAGGCTGGTAATAGACGTAGTCGGACCCATCGTCGCAGGTGGGTCCACAGGGTGCCCGGAGTTGACCATCCTCGACGATCTGGATCGAGCCTCCGCCAGCGACCAGTCCGTAGGGGTGATGCTCACGCGAGTGGTCACCGTGACTCCAGGCTGAACCATCGCCACTCTTCCTGTCCAGGAGCTAACGCGATGGCTCCCCACTCATTGTGCAACCGCTTCCACACTTATGGACATCCGCTTCCTTTCGCTGGCTTGGGTGTAATCCTGGTCTCCTACTCTCGATTGGACTGAGCATTGCGGGCGTGTGTCACCACAACGTCACCGTTGTGTCGGGTGCCCATCGTCCATAAGGTCAGATCGTCGTGACATCGACCAGAAGGTCACCCAGCGGGTCATGACGCCCGCCGCCGAGGGCGATCTGGGCAGCGCGACCGCGAGGGCCAACCCCGGCCATCGCGAGGACCTGAACCACCAGTCTTGGCATCTGCACGAGCCCCGTCTAGTTCAAGCATATCCACTACGCGATCCCTCTAAGCGGGAGCGGCTAACGCGCAGAGCAACGCGCACAGAAAGCGGCTGCGAACCTGGGGCGCTTCAGACCGCTTAAGGTTGGGGTCTAAGGCAAGGGGCATGCAGCGGCACGAAGAGCGTCCACTACATTCCCTTGATCGGCTCCAACGGTCGGTAGATCGTACGGAAGTCACGGAGAAGTGCTGATTGAGCAAGACCGACCACGGCATGGAGAAGTAGCCCTCCATGCCCCAGTCGGTGCCCACGAGTTGTGGCAGCAGGGGAGCATCGGGATGGTTCTGCAGGTAGCCGATGGCCAGGACCTCGTGGCCCTCGTTAGGGATGATGTTCTTACAGGGGTCCGGGGTCGGACGATGCCGGTGTCGCGCGCTTCCGGGAGAGACCGCCGGAAGCAGAGAAGCCGCAACCCGACGGCTCTGCTCTTGTTCGATACACGCGCTTGAAGAACACGGACTGTTGGATGCTTGACGGATCGCTCCGATATTGAGTGGTCATCGTCCCACTTCGTGGAGGTACGCGGGTCCTCGGCGAACCGCGTGTCCTTTGCGTCATCGGTGTAGGGCCAGTCGTTGTCGGGAAGAACCCCGAAGCGACGGGAGGCTTTGAATCAACTTTGTCCCATCGCCCCCTGGCTTGCATCGACGGGCTGGTGCTCCTCAAAAGAGCTCGAACCAGTAGATCGCCAGACGCGAGGGCGTCAAGATGCCCTGTCCGTTGACAAGTCGGCTACGCATTGATTGCTGCAGTGACTCCCGCATTCGCCGTGCAACTGCCAAGCTGGCCCTGATTATAGATCGGGGGCATGTACACCCCGTGGGGATCCACCTCGGCAGAATAGTGGCGGTCGGGTCGGCCGGGGATGTTCCTCGGGTCCGGTAAGCGAAGGTCGCCATCCGCAGGTACAGGGGTTCAGTCGCGGGGGTGATCAATGCGCTCCAGTGCAGAGGATGTAGGGTGCCTGCACCAGAATTCGTCCTCGGACGTCGGGGACGTCATGTTACAGGTTCGCTACCCCCGCGCTGTCACTGCCTCGCCAAAACGTGGGTGGCTAGGTCATGATGCCATCAAAAGGGCACGCGAGCTGGTGGCGCGGACGCCTGTCAACGACGGCTGAAAACGAACCCCTTGGCGACGGCTGAAAACTGGACCCCCTGCTGGTTGTCATGGTCGGTCGTCGGTCGGCGGTGGGGACGCGGCCGAGGTCGCGGTTCTTGAGTCGGTAGCTGTCGCCTTTGAGGGCGATGACCTCGGCGTGGTGGACGAGGCGGTCGATCATGGCGGCGGCGACGACGTCGTCGCCGAACACCTCGCCCCAGCGGCCGAACGGCTTGTTGCTGGTGACGATCAGGCTAGGCCCGTTCGTAGCGGGCCGAGACGAGCTGGAAGAACAGGTTGGCGGCTTCGGGCTCGAACGGGATGTAGCCGACCTCGTCGATGACCAGCAGCGGGTAGCGGCCGAGCCGGAGCGAGCTCGGCCTGCAGCCGGCCGGCGTGGTGGGCGTCGGCGAGCCGGGCGACCCATTCGGCGGCGGTGGCGAACAGCGACCCGGTGCCCGGCCTGGCAGGCGCGGATCGCCAGCCCGATGGCCAGGTGGGTCTTGCCGGTGCCGGGCGGGCCGAGGAACACCACGTTGTCCCGGGCGGCGACGAAGTCCAGGGTGCCCAGGTGGGCGATCAGTCTCGCGTTTGAGGCCGCGGGCGTGGTCGAAGTCGAACTCCTCCAGGCTCTTGCGGGCGGGGAACCGGGCGGCGCGGATGCGGCCCTCGCCGCCGTGGGACTCCCGGGCGGAGACCTCGCGTTGCAGGCAGGCGACCAGGAACTCCTCGTGGGTCCAGGACTCGGCCCGGGCCCGCTCGGCCAGCCGCGGCACCGCCTCCCGCAGCGTGGGTGCCTTCAGCGCCCGGGTCAGGAACGCGACCTCGGTCAGGTCCCGCGGTGGTCGACGGCGCGGCCGTCGTGTCGCGGCGGTCATCACGCGCACCTCGCCGTCGAGGTCGCCGCCGAGCGTCGGTGTGTCGTCGTCGAGCCGAGCGCGCGTCGTATGCTCGCAACTCGCCGGACTCTGACTCGGGTCGCCGGCACCGGGCGCCGCGCTCGCGAGCGGGTGGGCCGGCACGCCTGGCGGCGGCGAGGTGGCGGGGTCGGTGATGGTCTGGTGCCAGGCCCAGACCCGTTCGTGGTCGGCGACGGACCTGCCGTCGCAGAACACCCGCACCCGGTCCAGGTCGGCGCGACCTCGATCCGGCGCCCGATCACGGCCGGGTGGACCGAGTAGTCGTTGGAGTCCAGCCGGACGTAGTGGTCCGCGGCCAGCCGGGTCGAGGCCCGCCACCCGGTACCGGCGGGCACCGGCGGCAGCGTGAGCATCGCCTGCCGGTCGGCGCCGATCCGCTCGGTCGGCGCGCAGCCCAGCGCTCGACGGTGCCGGGTGTTGACCGGAGCCAGGCCTCCAGCTGGGTGTTGAAGTCGCCGGGGCCGGTGAACGTGCGCCCGGCAGGAACGAGCGTTCCAGGTAGTCGTGGGCCCGTTCGATGATGCCCTTGGGCTCGGGCTCGGCGGGCTTGAGCACGATCACCTTGGCGCCCAGCACCCGCGGAACGCTCTGGCAGTCCCGGTCAGCTCGGCCCGGCCGCCGCGGTGGCGGCCGATCGCGCCCTCACCGTCCCAGACCAGCGTCCGCGGCACCGCGCCCAGTGCCCGCGATCAGCTCGCCACCAGCCGGCGAACAGGTCCTCGGCCCTGCCGGGGTCGGGAGCAGCAGTCACCGCCAGCCACCGCGGAGTAGCCCGACACCATCGTCAGCACCGGCAGCTGCGCCGGGCGACGGATCTGACCGAACCCCACCGGCAGCTCGATCGGCGGGAACCACAAATCGCACTGCGCGATCTCCCCGGCCCATAGGTCGTCCGCGACGCCGGGTCCGGCGGCAGATACGCCGGCCGCAGCACCGCGACCCGCTCCTTGAACACCGTCAACCCGCGCCACCGTCGGCGTGGCCGGCGTCACCTTCAACACTCCCGGATCGCCAGCTCGACCGCATCGACCGCCGACCCGCAGCGCCCGGCGATACCGTGGCGGGACGTCCCGAGCCGAACGCCGCCGCACCGTGTTCCGCGAGACCCCCAACCGCCGCGATCGCCTTGATCGCCTCCGACCGACGCAACCGCCGGATCTCAGCCCAGTCCTCCACTGTCATCACCCTCCACAAGGTCACGCAGGGGGTCCGTTTTCAACGTCGTTTACGGGTCGAGTTTTCACCCGCCGCCGACAACGACGGTGTCGACGGCGGGTGAAAACTGACCCCTGATCGACGGGTGAAAACGGACCCCCTGCGTGACCCTGTGGAGGGTGATCGACGTGGAGGACTGGGCGGAGATCCGCCGGCTGCATCGGGCGGAGGGGATGCCGATCAAGGCGATCGCGCGGCTGCTGGGGGTCTCGCGGAACACGGTGCGGGCGGCGTTGGCCGGCGACGGGCCGCCGAAGTATGAGCGGCCGGCGCAGGGGTCGGTCGTGGACGCGGTCGAGCCGCGGATCCGGGAGCTGCTGCAGGCGATCCGACGATGCCGGCGACGGTGATCGCCGAGCGGATCGGCTGGACGCGGTCGATGACGGTGCTGCAAGGACCGGGTCGCGGAGCTGCGGCCGGTGTATCTGCCGCCGGATCCGGCGTCGCGGACGAGCTATGTGGCCGGGCGAGATCGGCGCAGTGCGATCTGTGGTTCCCGCCGATCGAGCTGCCGGTCGGGTTCGGGCAGGTCCGGCCGACGCCTGCCGGTGCTGACGATGGTCGCGGGCTACTCGCGGTGGCTGTCGGCGGTGCTGATCCCGTCCCGGCAGGCGGCGGACCTGTTCGCCGGGCTTGTGGCAGCTGCTGCAGCGCGCTGGGCGCGGTGCCGCGGGTGCTGGTCTGGGACGGCGAGGGCGCGGTCGGCCGCTGGCGGGGCGGGCAGGCCGAAGCTCACCGACGACTGCCAGGCGTTCCGCGGCACGCTGGGCATCGAGGTGCATCGTGCCGGCCGCGCGACCCGGAGGCCAAGGGCCTGGTCGAGCGGGCCCACGACTACCTGGAGCCCTCGTTCCTGCCCGGCCGCGGCGTTCACCGGCCCGGCGGACTTCAACACCCAGCTGGCAGGCTGGCTGGCAGCGGGCGAACACCCGGCACGCGCCGGGCGCTGGGCTGCGCGCCGACCGACCGGATCGCCGCCGACCGGGCCGCGATGCTGGCGCTGCCGCCGGTCGCGCCGGCGATCGGGTGGCGGACCTCGACCCGGCTGGCGCGCGACCACTACGTCCGGCTGGACTCCAACGACTACTCGGTGCACCCGGCGGTGATCGGCCGCCGGGTCGAGGTCATCGCCGACCTGGACCCGGTCCGCGTGACCTGCGACGGGCACGGTCGGTCGCCGACCACGAGCGGTTCTGGGCCCGGCACCAGACCATCACCGACCCCGACCACGCCAGGCCGCCGCGGCGCTGCGCCGCAACGCGCCGGCGGCCGGCTGCGCCCGGCGCCGGCCGAGCCGCGACGTGGTCGAGCAGCGCGCGCCTGGCCGACTACGACACCGCGCTCGGCGCTCGACCGACGAGGCAGGGTGCGCGCTGATGGCCGCCACGACGGCCACCGCGCACGGCGCCGGCACGGGACCGTCGACCGCCGAGGTGGCGTTCCTGACCCGGGCGCTGAAGGCACCGACGCTGCGCGAGGCGGTGCCCCGGCTGGCCGAGCGGGCCCGCGCCGAGTCCTGGACCCACGAGGAGTTCCTGGTCGCCTGCCTGCAACGCGAGGTCTCCGCCCGCGAGTCCCACGGCGGCGAGGGCCGCATCCGCGCCGCCCGGTTCCCGGCCCGCAAGTCGCTGGAGGAGTTCGACTTCGACCACGCCCGCGGCCTCAAACGCGACGTCATCGCCCACCTGGGCACCCTGGACTTCGTCACCGCCAAGGACAACGTGGTCTTCCTCGGCCCGCCCGGCACCGGCAAGACCCACCTGGCCATCGGCCTGGCCATCCGCGCCTGCCAAGCCGGGCACCGGGTCGCTGTTCGCCACCGCCGCCGAGTGGGTCGACCGGCTCGCCGACGCCCACCACGCCGGCCGGCTGCAGGACGAGCTCGTCCGCCTCGGCCGCTACCCGCTGCTGGTCATCGACGAGGTCGGCTACATCCCCTTCGAACCCGAAGCCGCGAACCTGTTCTTCCAGCTCGTCTCCTCCCGCTACGAACGGGCCTCCCTGATCGTCACCAGCAACAAGCCGTTCGGCCGCTGGGGCGAGGTCTTCGGCGACGACGTCGTCGCCGCCGCCATGATCGACCGGCTCGTCCACCACGCCGAAGTCATCGCCCTCAAAGGCGACAGCTACCGGCTCAAAGACCGCGACCTCGGCCGCGTCCCCAACCACCGACCGACGACTGACCATGACCAACCAGCAGGGGGTCAAGTTTTCAACCGTCGCAAAGGGGTCAGTTTTCGGCCGCCGTTGACAGACGGTCCCAGCAGTCGCAGCCCCGGCTCACCAGCTCGCGTGCCCCCTTGATGGCATCTGACCTAGCCACCCGGCTGGTTTGGCGAGGCAGTGACGGCGCGGTGACGAACCTGTGACGTCTGATCAATACCGTCCCAACATCCCAAGGACGAATTCTGAGCCCCTGGTCGGCACCTACATCCTCTGCACTGGAGCGCATTGATGACCGCGACTGAAGCCCCGTACCGCGGGTTCGGATGGCGACCTTCCTTACCGGACCCGAGGGACATCCCGGCCGACCCGACCGCCATTCCAGTTCTGCCCGAGGTGGATCCCCGCGGGGTGTACATGCCCCCGATCTATGATCAGGGCCAGCTTGGCAGTTGCACGGCGAATGCGGTCGCTGCAGCGATCGATGCGGACCGACTTGTCGACGGACAGGGCATACTGACGCCCTCGCGTCTGGCGATCTACTGGTTCGAGCGCTTTTTGGAGCACCAGCCGTCCGATGTCGACCAGGGGGCGATGGGACGAGACGGATTCAAAGCCTCCCGTCGCTTCGGGGTTCTTCCCGACAACGACTGGCCCTACACCGATGACGCAAAGGACCCGCGGTTCGCCGAGGACCCGCGTACCTCCACGAAGTGGGACGATGACCACTGGATCCTGGACGATGCATACAAGAGCGTCCGACGGTCCGTGTACGACTTCAAGCGCGTGCTATCGAACAAGCAGACCATCGCGTTCGGCTTCTCTGTGTTCCGGCAGTTCGTCTCCCCGGAAGCGCGCGACACCGGCATCGTCCCGACCCCGGACCCCTCTGACATCATCCCTAACGAGGGCCACGAGGTCCTGGCCATCGGCTACCTGCAGAACCATCCCGATCACTGCCTGTGCCGCAACTCGTGGGGCACCGACTGGGGCATGGAGGGCTACTTTCTCATGCCGTGGTCGGTCTTGCTCGATGCGCACTTCTCCAGTGACTTCCGTACGATCTACCGACCGTTGGAGCCGTAGAAGGGAATGTCACTGGACGCTCTTCGTGCCGCTCGGATGAGATGCCCTTGCTTAGACCCCCAACCTTAAGCGGTCTGAAGCGCCCCAGGTTCGGCCAGCCGCTTCTGTGCGCGTTGCCGCTTCTGTGCGGTTAGCGCTCCGCTTGAGGGATCGCGTAGTGGATATGCTTGAACTAGACGGGGCTGATCATGCCAAGACTGGTGGTTCAGGTCCTGGCGATGGCCGGGGTTGCCCTCGCGGTCGCGCTGCCAGATCGCCCTCGGCAGCGGCGTCATGACCCGCTCGGGTGACCTTGCTGGTCGATGTCACGACGATCTGACCTTATGGACAATCGGGCACCCCGAGAACAACGGTGACGTTGTGGTGACACACGCCCGCAATGCTCGTCCAATCGAGAGTAGGACCGGGGTTTACACCCCAAGCCAGCGAAAGGAAGCAGATCCATGAGTGTGGAAGTGGATTACAATGAGTGGGGAGCCATCGCGTTAGCTCCTGGACAGGAAGAGTGGCGATGGTTCACCTGGATCTTCGACGGTGAGCACTGGTCACGCATGAGCATCACCCCTACGGACTGGTCCACTGGCGGAGGCTCGATCCAGATCGTCGAGGAGTGGTCAACTCCGGGCACCCTGTGGACCCACCTGCGCAACAATGGGTCCGACTACGTCTATTACCAGCCTACGGTCATCGTGGCACCTAGCCGATTCTAGGAGGAACCGATAATGGCGACAGTTGACATCCTGCACGATGCGCATGGCAACGTGCTCGGGTTCGCCGTGCAACCGGAGTCCGAAGCTGCTAAGACGGGCGTGAAGGCTCAGGAGGGTCAGACAGTGACCTCGCTCGAGGTCCCGGGCCATCCGTCCGAGGACCCACAGGCGTTTGTGGCTGCCGTTCACTCCCATCTGCGCCGCCACCTGCAGGCCTAATTTGGCATCTCGTCCTACCCGCGTAACCGTGTCTTCGCTCAGGCTCCGATCACCGCGCTGAGGCGAGGTCACGTTTGCGACGAACGGGAGCAGGCGCGCGGGATGACGATAGTGATGGCATCGGCTCGGACGACGAGGTCCGTTGCCATCACCCCGTCCCCGTGGTGCTGAACGCGCACGTCACGTCCGGCCCAGGGTGGTGGGGTGACAGCCGCCTCGTCACGACGGGGATGGGACCTGCTGCCACTCGGCGAAGCGCCGCATCCACTTCATGATTTCGACCACGTTGCGCTTTCGAGAACGTGGTGCTTCTTGGCCCACGCGATGACCTGGTCGTCAGCAATGAAGATCTCCGGGTGGTAATACGCCGGGTAGGGGTCGAGGTCTCCCGATGATGGAAGTTCTCACACTGCCCATCCGGAAGACCTCGACGTGCCTGACGCTACCTTCGCTTCGCCCTGACCTGACCATGTTCTGCCGGCTGGACGAGCTCGGTCTCGAAGTGACCGGGCCAGCGGCTGGAGCCTGATCGCGCGGTGCTGGCGTGCCGGGTCGTCGAGCCCGACGACTGGTGCCGCCGCTGCGGATGCGAGGGCGTCGCCGCGGGACACCGTGACCCGGCGGCTGGCGCACGAGCCGTTCGGGTGGCGACCGACGACGCTGTTGGTCACGGTCCGCCGCTACCGCTGCACCGGCTGCGGGCACGTGTGGCGCCAAGACACCAGCCCGGCCGCCGAGCCGCGGGCGAAGCTGTCGCGCCGCGGGCTGCGGTGGGCGTTGGAGGCATCGTGTGCCAGCACCTGACCGTGGCCCGCGTCGCCGAAGGCCTCGGCGGTCGTCGTGGAACACCGCCAACGACGCGGTCCTGGCCGAGGGCAAGCGGGTCCTGATCGACGACCGCGGCCGGTTCGACGGCGTGCGGGTGATCGGCCGCCCCGGCCTCGGTAGCGAGCCGCTTGGGCGTCGTGCCGTTACGGGCGTTGGCCGACTCGGTCCGCTCGTGCGGCTCCGCTCATCACGTGTCCCTTCCGAACCGTCCACACGGCCCAGACTCAAGGTCACGCACTTACACAGACAATCTGTCACGCCCGGCCGGGCGGGCGTGACCTCATAGGAGCCTGATCTCACCAGGTCTCGTCACAGTCCCGTCCACCCGACCGGCCAGCGTCGCGTCCTCGCCCCGCCCTACCGGTTGGAGTTCGCAATGACCAGCATGACCCCCGTCGCCGCGCACCGTCGAGTCGTCATCGGCGTCGACACCCACAAGTACGTCCACGTCGCGGTCGCCCTCGACGACCTCGGCGCCGTCCTGGCACGCCGCTCCTTCGCCGCCGACTCCGGCGGCTACGAGCAGCTGCTGGACTGGGCGGTGAGCCTCGGCGGGAAGCTGACGTTCGCGATCGAGGGCACCGGCTCCTACGGCGCCGGGCTGACCACCGCTGTCCGCCGCCGCGGACATCGGCGTCGTCGAGGTCGACGCGGACCGACCGACGCGACCGCCGGCTGCGCGGCAAGTCCGACACCCTCGACGCCGAGAACGCCGCCCGGGCCGTGCTGGCCGGCCATGCCACCGCCATCCCGAAGACCGCCGACGGCGCCGTGGAGATGATCCGCCAGATCAAGATCGCCAAAGACATCGCCGTCAAGGCCCGCACGTCGGCGATGATCACCCTCAAGCAGTGCTCGTGAACGCCCCGCCCGAGCTGCGCGAACAGCTCCAGCCCGCTGACCAAGATGGCGCTGATCGACCGCTGCGCCGCCCTGCGCCCCGGCCCGGTCGACCCGATCACCGCCGCGCCAAGCACACGCTGCGCGCGCTCGCCCGCCGCTGGCTCGACCTCGACGCCGAGATCGCCGGCCACGACAAGCGTCCTCGACCGAGCTCACCGCGACCGCAGCGCCCGACCTGCCGCAGCGTTCGGCATCGGCCCCGACACCGCCGCCGAGATGCTCATCGTCGCCGGCGACAACCCCGACCGGGTCCGCTCCGAAGCCGCGTTCGCCAAGCTCTGCGGCGTCGCCCCGATCCCCGCCTCCTCCGGCATGACCACCCGCCACCGGCTCAACCGCGGCGGCCACCGCCAAGCCAACGCCGCGCTCTACCGCGTCGTCATCGTCCGGATGCGCTTCCACCAACCCACCATGCGCCTACGTCGCCCGCCGCACCGCCGAAGGCAAGACCAAAGCCGAGATCATCCGCTGCCTCAAGCGCTCCTCGCCCGCGAGATCTGGGCCCCGATGCGCCCCCTGCGGACGCTCCGCCAACCACGTCCCACCGCCGCTTGACGGATATAGGAGCATCAACGCCCTGATGGAGTCGATCAACGGGCTCTACAAGGCCGAGTGCATCCGCACCACGGTCTTCCACGACGGCCCCTACAAGACCATCGCCGACGTCGAGTACGCCACCGCCGGCTGGGTCGACTGGTACAACAACCGACGCCTGCACTCGACCCTGGGCAACGTCCCACCGGTCGAGTACGAGCAAGCCCACTACGCTGCTCTCAACCGAGAGCCGCACCCCGTATAGGAACGGCAGAAACCTGGGGCGCTTCAGCCTGACGATCAGGATGCCCACCGAACGGGGTCAACCTCACCACCGCCTCAAACACCACGGCGGCTGGACCCTGACCATGACCCCCACCGGCACCGCCACCTGGACCAACGGCATCGGCCAGCAATACCTCACCCACCCCACCGACCACCGCCACACCGCCGCCTGAGCGGACAGGACAGGCAATCCCCTGACGCGGGCACCACCCCGAGACAGGCGGTGCGCTCAGCTGGGGTCGCTACCCGCCGGTCGACCAGCCGGCAGGGACACACCGACGTGATCGATCCCGCCGCAGTGCGCCCTCAGTTGGCGCCGACAACCGCCTGGTCGGTCACTGCAGGCCGGCCCGCGCACGGGACTCCACGGTGATGGTCACCGACCCACCGAAGGCCTCGACCACGGAGGCCAGCACCGGGATGGTGGCCTGACCCTGCAGCCGCACGACCGCGGTCTGCCCGTCTGGCGCACCGGTGCCGGCGATCAGCTCCCACGACGACACGCCAGTCGGCTTCGGTTGAGCTGCGAGGTACCCGGCAGCGGCCCGCTGCACGGTGGCGTCCGTCAGGCGAACGGCATCGTCGAAGCCACGGCCGTACGCGCCGGGCTCGTCCAGGGAGTCGGCCGCGTCCAGCGCGGCACCGTCGGCCGCATCGAGCAGACGGGCACGTGCCAGCTGCACGGCGGTGACGTCCACGCCACCCACCACGAGCATCAACGCCACCGCGGTGAACCCGAGAATGAGGATGCTGATCTGGCCGCGCTCGCGGTCCGGGCCAGGGGCCAGGGTCGCGGCCATCCCGGTCTGGCCCCGCTGCATCCACCTTCGCAACGCCGTCACCGGAATCGGTCGACCGTCGCCACGTGGGTGGCGGACACGGGGATGGCGGTCGGCACGACGCCGGCGAACACGGACGGCACCAGCGGCAGCGGCACGGTGAGGCTGGCCGTGACCTCGACCCTCCCGTCGGGGCGGAAGCACGGTGTGCCGTCACACGTGATGCTGACCGTGCCCAGCCCGGCAAAACCCTGGTCTCCGAACGCAATGTCGGCAGCAGCCTGTGCCCGGGCCGGGCCCTGTGCCGGCGACTCAGCGGTGGTGTAGGCCCGTCCGGCCTCACGCGCGGCAGCGCTGACGGCGTACGCGCCGGCCTGCAGCCTGGCCATCACCATGACGAGGTAGAACAGCGGCACCATGAGCAGGACGGCAAGGAACACGAACTCCACGACCGCGCTGCCGGCCTCCGGACCGGACGGAGGAGGCGCTCCCCGTCCAGCTCGGGCGAGCAGGCCGTCCGGCTGCAGCCGGAGACGGGCCGGCCCAGGCCGCGGCCCACCTCATTGGTTCTCCGCGAACGCGTGGGCCCCGACCCGCAGTACGCGGTCGGGGCCGAGCAGCCCCAGGACCGGCAGCGGCGCCGACACGCGGACCTCGACGACCGCGACACCTCCGACGGTCGTGGCGTCGGCACTGACGTCATCGGCATAGCGGTCGGCGAGGCTGGCCCGGATGAGCTGGCGGGCACGGGCAACCCCGTCCTCCGGCGCCCGGTCAGCCCGCGCTCCGTAGCGGGCCCCCTCGGACGCGCAGGCGATCAGCGTGTTGCGGATGTGCAGCGCCAGACCGACCTGGAACACGGCCAGGAACAGCAGGGTGACCAGCGCCGAGACCAGGGCGAAGTCCGCGACCGCCGCACCGCCGTCCCCCGGGGCGCGCCACGAGCCGAGCACGCGGGCGTCGTCATGCACATCGAGCAGGTCACTGCCGCGAGGGCAGTTCGGCGTCCACAGACCACAGACCCCGGTCAGGGTCCGCTGACCGAGCTGATGGCGTCGGTGAAGACGGCGTTCAGCTGCGGCCCGGCCAGTGCCCACAGCGCGGTCACGAGACCGGCGGTCATCAACGTGATCAGCACCCACCCCGGCACGTCGCCTCGTTCCGGGTCGTCGTGCCGGGGCGCAACTGCCCCCGCGCAGGACGTAGCGTCACGGTCAGGACGCTGGCGGTCAGGCTGCGGATGATGGTCATGGTGGTTCCCCTCGGATAGTGACAGACACGGAGTCGTACGGGTTGCAGGCTCAGATCGAGAACCGCAGGAACGTGAAGCCGGGATAGACGGCGAAGAGCACGGTGACGGGAAGCACCAGGAAGACGACCGGCACCATCATCGCGATCTCCTTCTTGCCGCCCTCTTCCATGACGGCGCGGCGACCGGCCTCGCGCACGTCCTGCGCCTGGGAGCGCAGCACGTCGGCCAGGGGCGTGCCTCGCTCGACCGCGACGACGATGCCGTCGACGAAGCGGGCCAGGCTCATGAGGCCGGTGCGGCCTGCCAGCCCTTCCAGCGCAGCCGGCAGGTTGGCGCCGGCGCGTGCGTCGGCCAGGCAGCGCCGCAGCTCGCCCGACAGCTCGCCCTGGGACAGGCGGCAGACCCGCTCGAGGGCGCCGGTTGCCCCTTCCCCGGCTCCGACGGCAAGGGCCAACAGCTCGGCCACGGTGGGGAACTCCTGCAGGATCCGCTGCTCGCGCCGCTTGGCGGCCCGGCTGAGCATCTGGTCGCGGGCCACGATCCCGCAGCCGGTCGCACACAGCACGAGCAGCACCAGCGGCACCACGGCGCTGCGACCACGGGCCCACAGCAGCGCGGCGACGGCCGTGCCCCCCAGCCCGGCGACGATGCCCCACACGACCTGCTCGGCCCGGAACCCCTCGACATCCGGAGGCAGCCCGGCACGCTGAAGCCGTCGGCGGACCGACGCCGCACCACCGAGCAGGCGCTCGACCCCGCGGCCGAGGTCGCGCAGCACCGGCCGCGCGAGCTGCACCAGCCCCGCAGCACCCGCGTCCGGCCGCACGGCGAGAAGCCGGCTGGGCCTGGGCGCGTCACGCAGGTACGGCGCCATGCGCGCCTCCAGACCCGGGTCGGCGACTGGCCGGCAGGCCCGCCACCACGAGGCAGACGCCGAGAGCGAGAACCGCGCCGAGTGCCGCCCCCGGCCACGACCAACCGGGCTGCGCCGACGCGCCGTACGCCAAGGCGGTGCTCGGGTGCGTCATCGCAGCACCCGGCTTTCCTCGGGCAGCCGACCCACGTGCACCATCACCCGGTAGGCGACCACCGAGAGCACGCCCCCGAGAGCCAGCACCGCGATGCCGGCGGGCCGGCTGTACGCCTGGACCGAGTCCGGCCGGGTGCACAGCAGCGCCAGCACGGCCCACGGTGCGGCCACCGCCAGCCTCGCCGCGTTCACCGTCCACCCCTGCCGCGTCTCCAGCTCGGCACGGGTCCGCGCGTCCTCGCGAAGAAAGGTCGACAAGGTGCGCAGCAGCCGCCCGAGGTCGCTGCCTCCGACCTCCCTGGCGATGCGCAGCGACTCCACCAACCGGTCGGCAACCGGGTCACTGAGCCGTTCCTTGAGCCGGTCGAGGCACTCCTGGAAGCGCCCCGTCGCCCGGTAGTCCTCGGCGAAGCTGGCGAATGCCGGGCGCAGCTCCTCCGGCCCGCGGACGGTGAGCTGGCTCAACGCCTCCGGCAGCGCGAGCCCGGCACGCACGGCCGAGCCGATGTTGTCGACCACGTCGGGCCACAGGTCACGCATCACCGCCCGCCGTTTGCGAGCACGCGTCCGTACCAACGCGATGGGCGCGTATCCAGCCATCAGGCCGAAGCACGACGCCACCGGCAGTACCCGCGTTGTCGCGGCGAAGAAGAGGAACACCAACGACCCCGAGATGGCACACGCGGCGAGCAGGCTTCGCGGCGTCAGCGTGGCAAACCCTGCCTGCGCCAGCTGGTCCGAGAGCCGGGCCATCAGGCCGACCCGCGAGCTGGGACGACGCGTCTCGCGCGGCCAGAACGACCACCAGATGCAGAACAGCCCCGCCCCGAGCAGCGCCCCAACCCCGATGCCTGCCATCTCAGTCGCCCTGCGCCAGGAGGGCAGCGACGTCATACCCCGCTCGTTCGAACCGGTCGCGGTGCGGCGGGAACCCGTCGGCGCGGACCAGCTCGCCCTGCCGCTGGACGTAGAGGTCGGCGATCTCGACCACGTCGCCCTCGACCCGCCCCGGGACAGCGACGATCTCGCGGACCCGTCGGACACCATCGCGCTCCAGCGCGACGTGGACCACGAGGTCGATGGACCCGGCGACGGTCGGCACCACGAACCTGCTGCCGACGTTCTCCCCGGCAAGCAGCGGGAGGGTGCAGATCTTGGTGATCGCCTCTCGAGCGCTGTTGGCGTGCAAGGTGCACATGCCAGGGATGCCGCTGTTCAGCGCGATCAGCAGGTCCAGGCTCTCGGCCTGTCTCACCTCGCCGACGATGATCCGCGAGGGCCGCATCCGCAACGCCTCCTTGACCAGCCGGCGCAACGGGATCTCACCCGTGCCTTCCAAGCTGGCCTGGCGGCACTGCATCGCGGCCACGTCGCGCAACGGGATCTTCAGCTCGAAGACTTCCTCGCAGGTGACCACCCTCTCCCGCGAAGGAATAGCAGCCGCAAGGCAGTTCAGCATCGTCGTCTTCCCGGCCTGCGTCCCTCCCGCGACAAGGATGTTCAGCCCCGCCGCCACCGCGGCGTCGAGGAACCGTGCCGCCGGCCGCGACAGCGTGCCCAGACGGACGAGGTCGTCCAGGTGGTCGGCCTTGACGACGAACTTGCGGATGTTGACGCTCCAGTGGGTCCGGGTGATGTCCGGGATGACCACGTGGAGGCGGGAGCCGTCGGGAAGGGTGGCGTCGACGAACGGCGACGACAGGTCCACCCGGCGGCCCGAGGACTTCAGCATCCGCTCGACCAGGTCGCGCACCTCGTCGTCGGTCAGCAGCGTGCTGGTGAGCTCGGCCGTGCCGCCGCGGGCGACGAACACCTTGGTGGGCTCATTGATCCATATCTCCTCCACCGTGGGATCGTCGAGGAAGGGCTGGATCGCGCCGAACCCCGCGACCGCGTCCAGGACGCTCTTGGTCGCCCCGTGCAGGTCGGCAAGGGCCGGCAGGCCACCGTGCAGGGACCGCTCGTCGTAGTCGGCGATCGCATCGCGCACGAGCTGCTGGATCGAGGGCGCGTCCTTGAGCGGGTCGACACCCGAGCGTCGAATCAGCTCGCGCACCTCGGTGACGACGTTCTCGACCGCTCCCATCAACCCTCCCCCTGTCTTCTCCGCCATCCCCCGAGGCGCCCCCGTTTGCCCCGATGAGGCAACGTCAGGGAAGAGTAAAGGGAAACGGCCGACCGGGGAGCCGTTCCATCGATCCCTCTGTGGACAAGGCCTCGACGCGCCGTCCGGACGGCCTCCTGTGGACAGCGCGCGACGCCGGTCGGCACGTCCGGGCAGACTCCTGCACGGGGCAGGAGCAGGGGCGGCGTCGAGGGCTCGGACGGCCCCGACGACGTCGGGCGAGCACCGCGAGAGGGGTCGACAGCGTGGAGATGCATCTCACGGTCGTGGACCCTCAGCGCCGCCACGGCGCGGTGGAGCTGACGGTGCGCGTGCCACCGGGGTCGACCGCGAGAGACCTGGTGCCCGCCGTCGCACGAGAGCTGGGGCGCCCGGTGCAGGAGCTGCAGACGCTGTATGCCGATGGCAGGCCCCTGTCGCCCACGGCGCCCGTCGGCGTGCCACCCCTGGTCGAGGGCGTCGTCCTCACGTTCACTCCGGACGCCGCCCCCGCCTCCCGCGGCGCGTGCGGGCTGGTCGAGGTCCACGTCGTCGGCGGCCCCGACTCGGGCGCCGTCCTGCGCCTTCCGCCGGGGCGGCACCGCGTCGGCCGTGCCGCCGAGGCCAGCATCAGGATCGAGGACCCCGGCCTCTCACGCGTGCATGCCGAGCTCGAGGTGGGCGCCGGCGGCGTGCGGGTCCGCGACCTGCGGTCGACCAACGGCACCTGGCTGGAGGGGGTCCGGGTCGAGGGCACGCCTCGTGAGCTGCCGCGGCATGCCCGGCTCAGGCTGGGCTCCTCCACGCTCCTGTTCCGCCCCTCCTCGGGCGCGCCCGCGGCCGCCCATCCGGACGGCGAGGGCCACCTCGCGGTGAACCGCCGCCCACGGCTGCACCCTCCGACGGCGAGCGCCGAGATCCGACTGCCCCCGCCCCCCGTACGACGCGACGCGCCTCGCCTTCCGCTGATGGCTGCACTCCTCCCACTCGTGCTCGCCGTGGTGATGTGGCGGGTCCTCGACAGCCCCACCATGCTGCTGTTCGGCCTGATGAGCCCCGTCATGCTCCTGGGCGGCTGGCTCAGCGACCGGCGCCAGGGGCGCACCACCTGGGCGGCCGAGCTCAGGTCCCACGCCCAGGCCCTGGCCGCGGCCGAGCAGGCACTGGACGCTGCGCTCCGACGGGAGCGGGACCAGCGCCTGCTGCAGCACCCAGACCATGCGCTCCTGCTCAAGACCGCAGCCGGCCCGCTGACGCGCCTCTGGGAGCGCCGCCCCGTCGACGACGACTTCCTGTGCCTCTCCGTCGGCACCGGGACCCTCCCTTCCAGCACCACGCTGGTCGACCCCGCCCTCGACGCCGGTCGCACCACCCGCGAGCTCCACCGGGTGCCTGTTGCCGTCCCGCTCCCGGCTGTCGGCGTCCTGGGCCTGACCGGACCACGCCAGGAAACCGTGGGCGTGGCCCGCGCCCTCGTGGCACAGGTGTGCGGCTGGCACTCGCCGCAGGACGTCTCACTCCACGTGCTGTGCGCTGACGCCTCGCTCGGGCGCGACTGGGCGTGGACCGCGTACCTGCCCCACACCCGCCCGCGGGCCGGCGGCGAGTGCCGCAACCTCGTGGGGGTCCTGACGGCGGGGGGCGACCAGGTACGCCGCCGGGTCGCCGAGCTGACAGCGCTGGTCGCGCGGCGGACCGAGCCAGCAGGGCCTGGGTCGTGGCCCGTGGCGAGGCGCGCACTGCGTCGTCCTGCTCGACGGCGCCCAGCGGCTCCGCGCTGTCCCAGGTGTGTCCCTGCTGCTTCGGGACGGCCCGGCGGTCGGCGTCCACTTCATCTGCGTGGACACCGACCCGGCACGGCTCCCGGTCGAGGCGGGTGCGGTGGTGCAGGTCCAGCCGGGACACCCCTCCCGGCTCACCGTCGACGTCGCTGCGGCGGCCGCGGTCAAGGATGTGACCCCCGACGCCGTGTCCGACCGCTGGGCCCACCGGTTCGCCCGCGCGCTGGCACGCCTGCGTGATGCCACCCCCGACGCGGACCGGCCGCAGGTGCCCGAGCGCGCCCGGCTCCTGGACGTCCTTGCTCCGGACGGCCTGTCGCCGGAGGACGTGGCCAGCCCGCTGGCGCGTGCAGCCGCGCTCCACCTCGGCCCTGCTGGGCGTCGCCGCTGCCGGGCCCTACACCGTGGACCTGCGCCGCGACGGTCCCCACGTGCTGGTCGGCGGGACGACGGGCTCGGGCAAGTCCGAGCTGCTGCAGACGCTCATCGCCTCCCTCGCGCTGGGGAACCGGCCCGATGAGATGGTCTTCGTCCTGGTCGACTACAAGGGCGGCTCAGCGTTCAAGGAGTGCGCGCTCCTGCCGCACACCGCCGGTCTCGTCACCGACCTCGACGGCCATCTCACGGCGCGGGCGCTGGCGTCACTCGAGGCCGAGCTCAGGCGGCGCGAGCGCCTGCTGCAGCACCTCGGAGCCAAGGACATCGAGGACTACCAGGCCACCGCCGGCGCTGCTGACGCGCGGCTGCCGCGCCTCCTGCTGGTGATCGACGAGTTCAAGGCCCTCGCCGAGGAGCTGCCGGCCTTCCTCGACGGGCTGGTCCGGATCGCCGCGGTGGGACGGTCGCTCGGCATCCACCTCGTCCTCGCCACACAGCGTCCCGGCGGCATCGTCTCCTCCGACATCAAGGCGAACGTCAACCTGCGGATCGCTCTGCGTGTGCGGGACGCGGTCGACTCCACCGACGTCATCGACGCTCCGGCAGGCGCATGCCATACCCGAACGCGCCCCTGGCCGGGCCTACGCACGGTGCGGCGCCCAGCCGCTCGTGCTCTTCCAGACCGCCCGGGTCGGCGGACGGGCTCACGAGCAGGAGGTCTCCGACGTCAGCGCGTCCCGTTGGTCGTGGGACACCGCTGGGGACCCACCTCCGCGGCGACCGACCCGTGGCGCCGCCTGCGGCCCGACCGACCTGGCCCAGCTCGTCGAGGCGACCACCCAGCGCCGCCCGCATCGCGGGCATCGCTCGCCCCCCTTCCCCGTGGCTCCCGCCACTGCCGGACCTCGTGCCAGCCGACACACTCCTGGCCGATCCGTGGCACGTGCCCTACGCCCTCGCCGACCTGCCCCGCCAGCAGGCCCAGCGGCCGGTCACCTGGGATGTGGAGAACGACGGCCACCTGGCCGTGGCCGGGGCCAGCCGCACGGGGCGGACCTCCTTCCTGCGCACGCTCGCCGGCACCATCGCCACACGCCTGTCCCCCGACGACGTCCACCTCTACGCGTTCGACGGCGCCGCCGGCGGCCTGCTCGCACTGAGCGGGCTCCCGCACACCGGCTCGGTCGTCACCCGCGACGAGGCGGCGCGTGGCGACCGTCTCGTCGCCCGCCTGCTGGAGGAGACCGTGCGGCGCCAGCAGCCTCATGGCACAGCACGGCTACGGGTCGCTGGCCGAGCAACGCCGTGCTGCCCTCGGGCTGGGCCGCGACGGCGCACCGCCATGCACCACCGGAGCGGCGTTGCCCTATCTGGTCGTCCTGGTCGACGGCTGGGAGGGGCTGGTGTCCGGATGGGAGGCACGTGACCACGGGCGCACCCTCGACTCCATGCTCCGGGTCCTGCGCGAGGGACAGGCGATCGGGATCCGCGCGGTCGTGGCAGGTGACCGCAGCGTCCTGACGTCCAGGGTGGGGGCCGTGGTGTCGGAGAAGCTGGTCCTGCGGCTGGCCGATGCGACGGACCTGCTCATGGCGGGGATCGACAGCGCGGCGGTGCCGGTCCATCAGCCTCCCGGACGGGCCCTGCGCCTGAGTGACTCGGTCGAGATGCAGCTCGCCTTCCTCGATGGTGGCGTGGGAAGCGCCGAGCAGGCGGCGGTCCTGGATGCGGTCGGCGCGCACCGGTACGGCAGCGCGAGGCGCCTCCGACGGCCACGTCGCCGCAAGCGCCCGGGCGCCGTTCCGCGTGGACGCCCTGCCCACGCGGGTGACGCTGTCCGCCGTGCAGCGAGACAGGGCAGGGACACCGCTGGCGCAGAGCCCGAACGGGCGGCGGCACCAGGCAGCGCAGCCAGGTGGGGTCGTCGGGCTCGGCGGCGACCACAACGACGCCGTGGGTTCGGCTCGCCTCGGACAGGGGGCCAACGCCCTGGTGGCAGGGCCTGCCGCGCTCCGGCCGCTCGACCACGTTGCACACCCTGGTGGCGCAGCTGCTGGCGGCCGGCCGACCAGTGGTGGTGCTCACCGCACGCCGGTCGCCGCTGTCCGACCTCCGTGGCGCCCCCGACGCTGCCTCAGGACGTCCCGAGGTGGCAGCCGGCACGAGAGGTCGAGATGCCTGGGGTGCCCGGAGTGCCGCAGGTGACCGAGGTGCACCGAGGTGACCGAGGCTGCTGCACCCGAGAGCGCTCGACCCGGCGGAGCCCAGCGCGCGAGCCACCACCTCTCCGGGCAGCGTGCGACCCACCACCGCACGCGACGCCGCTCGCCCTGCTCGGCCCGTCGGACGACGAGGCGCTCGCGGCGCTGGCTGTTGCCCACCCTGACCTGGTCGCGGTCGTGGACGACGCTGAGCTGTTCCTCGACACGCCCGTCGAGCGCCCGCTCCTGGAGATCGCCCGCCGCGCCGAGGCGAGCGGCGGAGGTGTCCTCTGTGCCGGCACCACGGCCGAGCTGGCGTCCATGTTCCGCGGCCTCACGGTGGAGGTCCGCAAGCACCGGCTCGGTGTCCTGCTCCACCCCGGGGGCTATGCCGACGGCGACCTGTTCGGCATCCGGGCGCCGGGCGGCGGTGACGTGGTGCCGGGCCGGGGCCTGTTCGTCGACGGAGCCGACGTCACCCCCGTGCAGGTCGCCGTCCCGGGATGAGGCCGGCGGAGAGGCAGCCCCGGTCACGCCTGGGGCCGCCGGCTCAGCGCCACGGCGAGCAGGCACACCACCGAGGCCACCAGCACGACGGCGCCGATCAGCGCCTGACCCGACTGCACCAGGCCGACCCCGACCGGCAGCAGCAGCAGCTCCCACACGACGGTGGGGGTGCGAACGGACGGGTGTCCGGTGAGCAGGCCACGGGCCAGGAAGGCCAGCCCGGCGGCGAAGACGGCGATCAGCACGACCGAGCTGAGCACGCGCGCCGCGTTGTCGCTGCCGCCCTGCACGAACGCCACGAGGTAGAACACCGCGAAGACCGCCAGCGCCAGGGCCTGGAGGCCGACGACCACCGCGGCCACCCGTGCGGCCGGGCCGACTGGTGGGACGGGGGCGCGGTCGGTGCTCACGGTGCCCGAGCCTAACGCGCCGGTTGACGCCGTCCTCACCTGCGCCGACGGCCGCTTGTGATCTAATTCTCAAGGCGTGGGACAGATTGGTGGACGTAAGTACTTGTCCGAACCTGTCCGGATCTGTGACTCTGGAACACAACGGCTGCGGCCGACGTTGGCAACCTGTGCACGGTGGGTCCCTCACGGGAACTGAACGCGCGCCGACGCCGGCACCTGAGTACGCTTTCGCAGGTCACCAGGCGCCACAGCACGACCTCGATGGACACCATGACGCCTGACCTGACGCAACGACGCTGACGACCCAAGGCCCCGATTCAAGGAGCACGATCCTGATGGACTGGCGCAACCGCGCTGCCTGCCTCGACGAGGACCCCGAGCTGTTCTTCCCGATTGGGAACACCGGACCGGCCCTCCTCCAGATCGAAGAGGCGAAGGCAGTCTGCCGACGCTGTGAGGTCGTCGACACCTGCCTCAAGTGGGCCATCGAGACCGGCCAGGACGCCGGTGTCTGGGGCGCACTCTCGGAGGACGAGCGTCGCGCGCTGAAGCGCCGCAACGCCCGAGCCCGCCGGGCAGGCTGACACCCTCACCGCACTATCCCGATGACGACCGGCCCTGCCGGTCGTCATTCGCGACCGGTCGAAGCCGCGCGACGAACCGCACGACGGTTCCGCGCGGCTTCCCCTGTTCCCAGGTGATCCGGCCACGCAGGTCCTGCACCAGCGAGGTGACGATCTGCGTGCCCAAGCCGCCACGGCCGCCGCGACCCCCGCGGCCGGGGTTGAAGCCGTCGGGCAGTCCCTGCCCGTCATCGGCGACGCACACCTGCAGCCGCTCCTCACCGTCCTCGACGCTGCGCTCGGCCTGCACCTGCACGGTGCCGCCGCCCACGGCGAGGCCGTGCTCGACGGCGTTGTGCACCAGCTCGCCGATGATCATGGCCAGGGACGTCGCGTCCTCGGCTCGCAGCCGCCCGAACGAGCCCTCGCGCTCGGCCCGCACCGGGGCCTCCCGCGTCGCCACCTCCACGACGGAGGCCAGCTCGCGGGTGATCACCTCGTCGAAGTCCACCGTCTCGTCGAAGCCGTGGCTGAGGGTCTCGTGCACGGTCGCGATCGTGCCCACCCGGCGTACGGCCTCATCGAGTGCGGACCGAGCCTCGCCATCGGGCAGCCGGCGCGCCTGCATCCGCAGCAGGGCCGCCACCGTCTGCAGGTTGTTCTTGACCCGGTGGTGGATCTCGCGGATGGTCGCGTCCTTGGTCATCAGGTCGCGCTCGCGCCGGCGCAGCTCGCTGACGTCGCGCAGCAGCAGGATCGCACCGGTCCGCTGCCCCGCCTCGACCAGCGGGATCGCGCGCATCGAGACGCTCGCGCCGCGTGAGGAGACCTCCGTGCGCCACGGCGCCCGCCCGGTGACCACCAGCGCCAGGCTCTCGTCCACGGGCGACTCGTCCCGCAGCACGTCGGTGACGATCTGGGCCAGTGGACCGCCGACCACGTCACCCACGTGGCCGAGCCGGTGGATGGCCGAGATCGCGTTGGGGCTCGCGTAGCTCACCGTCCCCTCGGCGGTCAGCCGGATCACCCCGTCCCCCACCCGCGGCGCGCCCCGCCGCTGCCCGGTCGGCGCGCCGGCGGTCGGGAAGTCCCCCGAGGCGACCATCCGCGCGAGCGCGTCGGCCGTGGCCACGTAGGTCAGCTCCAGCCGGCTGGGCGTGCGCATGGTCGCCAGGTTGGTATGGCGCGTGAGCACGGCCAGCGCGCTTCCGTCCCGCACCACGGGGATGGCCTCCTCGCGGATCGGCATGTCGTCGCGGAACTCCGGCTCGGCGGCGCGGACGATGCGCGCGCCGGCGTACGCCTGGTCCAGCAGCGGCCGGCGGCCCGGGTCGATCCGCCGGCCCACGAGGTCGTCGAAGAACACCATCGCGCCGGTGGTCGGGCGCACGTGCGCCACCGCCAGCCAGCCGTCCGGCTCGGACGGCACCCACAGCACCAGGTCGGCGAACGAGAGGTCGGACAGCAGCTGCCAGTCGCCGACCAGCAGGTGCAGCCACTCGGCCTGCTCCGGCACCAGCGCCGTCTGGTCGCGCAGCACGTCGGTCAGCGTCGGCACGACCGCGCTCCCAGAGTCCGGCCCGGCCGCCGACTGGGGCGTGCATGCCTCAGCTCGGGGCCGTGCGGAAGGACCACCGTCATGTCGTGGCGGCCCCGCTGCGGATGACGCCACGCAGGGTGCGCAGGGCCACCGAGAGGGCGGCGATGCCGGGGTTCTCGATCCGCTCGATGCCCGAGAGCGCGGTCCGGGCCCTGGTCAGCGACTCGGCGTTGGTCTTCGCCCACTGCGCGATCCGCTCGGCGGCGGTCTGACCGGGGTCGCTGGCCTCGAGGACCGAGGTGGTCAGGGACTCCAGGACCGCGTAGAGGTCGTCACGCAGCGCGCCTCGGGCGAGGGCGTCCCAGCGGTCGTCGCGAGGTAGCCGGGTCACCCGCGACAGCATCCCGTCGATGCCGAACTGCTCGGAGGTGGCGAAGTAGACCGGCGCCACCTCGCTGGCGTCGCGGCCGGTCTCGGCGCAGATCTCGACCACGTCCAGCAGCGAGTACTGGTCGAGCAGCCCGGCCGCCCGGGTCGCGATCTGGCTCGGCGCGCCCGCCTCCTCCAGCTCGGCGATCCGCCGCTCGAGCCGCTGGCGCTCCTCCCCCTGCAGCAGGGACAGCATCTGCGAGCCGTGCTCGGCGACCACCGGACGGAACCGCTCGACCTCGGCGCCCACGTCCAGGGACGACGGGCGGTTCTGCAGGAACCACCGGACCGACCGGTCGAGCAGCCGGCGGAACTCCAGGTAGAGGGCAGTCTGGGCGCCGGTGGAGACGACGTTGTCCAGCGCCTCCACCGCGGCGACGTAGGAGGTCAGGTCGAAGACCTCACGGCAGACCACGAACGCGCGGGCGACCTGCTCGGGGGTGGCGCCGGTCTCCTCCGCGGCGCGGAACGCGAACGTGATGCCGCCCCGGTTGACCATCGAGTTGACCACCGCGTTCGTGACGATCTCGCGGCGCAGCGGGTGCCCGGCGAGCTGGTCGCCGTACTGGTCGCGGATCGGCGCCGGGAAGTAGTCGGCGAGCGTCGACTGGAACCACGGCTCGTCCGGCAGCGCCGTGGGCAGCAGGTCCTCCTTCAGCGCCAGCTTGGCATAGGCCACCAGCACCGAGAACTCCGGCGAGGTCAGCCCCACGCCGTTGTCGTGGCGCCGCTTCAGCTCGCTGTCGCCGGGCAGGAACTCCAGCGAGCGGTCGAGGTCCCCGCGCTCCTCCAGCCACCGGATGAGGCGGCCATGGACCGTCAGCATCGCGTGCTCCTGCGCCCGGGCGTTGCCGAGCAGGACGTTCTGCTCGTAGTTGTCGCGCAGCACCTGGTGCGCGACGTCGTCGGTCATCGACGCCAGCAGTGCGTTGCGCTGCTTCAG
Organism: uncultured Actinomycetota bacterium; assembly: GCA_963724015.1. Lineage (GTDB taxonomy): Bacteria > Actinomycetota > Actinomycetes > Actinomycetales > Dermatophilaceae > CAVRTM01. The sequence goes on along the minus strand of CAVRTM010000011.1, from coordinate 157,614 downwards.
CGTCATGTCGCCCTCACGCGTCATCGCCGTCAGCAGGATCTTGATGTTGACCTCGTGGTCGGAGGTGTCGACACCGGCGGAGTTGTCGATCGCGTCGGTGTTGACGTGCACCCCGGCCAGCGCTGCCTCGATGCGGCCCAGCTGGCTGGCACCCAGGTTGCCACCCTCACCGATCACCTTGCACCGCAACGCGTTCCCGTTGACGCGGATCGCGTCGTTGGCCCGGTCGCCGATCTCGGCGTTCGTCTCGGTCGACGCCTTGACGTAGGTGCCGATGCCACCGTTCCAGAGCAGGTCCACGGGAGCGAGCAGGATCGCCTTCATCAGGTCGGCCGGCGTCATCGTCGTCACGCCCTTGGCCAGGCCGATCGCCTCGGCGATCTGGGGGCTCACCGGCACCGACTTGGCCGAGCGCGGGTAGACGCCTCCGCCCTCGCTGATCAGCGTGGTGTCGTAGTCGGCCCAGGACGAGCGGGGCAGGTCGAACAGCCGTCGCCGTTCCGGGTACGACGTCGCCGCAACGGGATCGGGGTCCAGGAAGATGTGCCGGTGGTCGAACGCCGCCACGAGGCGGATGTGCTCGGACAGCAGCATGCCGTTGCCGAACACGTCGCCGCTCATGTCGCCGACGCCCACCGCGGTGAAGTCCTGGGCCTGGGTGTCGACGCCCATCTCGCGGAAGTGCCGCTTGACCGACTCCCAGGCGCCGCGCGCGGTGATGCCCATCGTCTTGTGGTCGTAGCCGGCCGAGCCGCCGGAGGCGAACGCGTCGTCGAGCCAGAAGCCGTAGGCCTGGGCCACGCCGTTGGCGATGTCGGAGAACGTCGCCGTGCCCTTGTCCGCGGCGACGACCAGGTAGGTGTCGTCCTCGTCGTGGCGGACCACGCGCTGCGGCGGCACCACCTCGGTGCCGACCAGGTTGTCGGTGATGTCCAGCATCGCCGAGATGAACAGCTTGTAGGCGGCGATGCCCTCGGCCAGCCAGGCCTCGCGGTCCACGGTGGGGTCCGGCAGCGCCTTGGCGAAGAAGCCGCCCTTGGAGCCGGTCGGGACGATCACGGCGTTCTTGACCATCTGCGCCTTGACCAGCCCGAGCACCTCGGTGCGGAAGTCCTCCCGCCGGTCGCTCCAGCGCAACCCACCCCGGGCGACCTTGCCGAAGCGCAGGTGCACCCCCTCCACCCGTGGGCTGTAGACCCAGATCTCGAACATCGGCCGGGGCGCCGGCAGGCCCGGCACTGCCATCGGGTCGAGCTTGAAGCTGACGTAGGGCTTGGGCGCCGGCGCCTCGGACGGCGAGCCGGCGTCGTGCTGGTAGTAGCTCGTGCGCAGGGTGGCCCGGATGACGCCCAGGAAGGCGCGGACGATGCGGTCGTGGTCGAGGCTCGCGACCTGGTCGAGGCCCTGGGTGATCTGCTCGACCCGCTCGTTCTGGGCGGTCGCGCGCTCCTCCTCGGCGTGGCCCTGCGTGCCGAACCGGTCGGGGTCGAACCGCGCCTCGAACAGCCCGACGAGCGCGCGCGGCCAGCGCCACGTTGGAGACGAGCGCACCGACGACGTACTCCTGGCTGAAGGTCGAGCCGGTCTGGCGCAGGTACTTGGCCACGGCGCGCAGGATCACGACCTGGCGCCAGGTGAGGCCGCCGCCGAGGACGAGCGCGTTGAACCCGTCGCTCTCGGCACGCCCGTCCCAGACGGCCTCGAACGCGTCCTGGAACAGCTCGCGCACCCCGTCGTGGCCGGTCCCGGTCCACATCTCCGGCCGGGGCGCCTTGAGCCCGAAGTCGTAGACGAAGACGCTCAGGCCATCGGATCGCCGTGATCTCGTAAGGCCGCTCGTCGACGACCTCGACACCGAGGTGGGTGAACAGCGGCAGCACGGCGGTCAGGGACAGCGGTCCCAGGCGGTAGAGCTTGAACCGGCGCTCGTCGGGCAGGCTGCCCGGCTCCTGGTAGAGGTTCAGCCGGATCGAGTCCTCGCGCTCCAGCGCCTCGACGTGCCGCAGGTCCACCACGCCCACGCGCGGGCTGAAGTCCTCCTTGTACGCCTCGGGGAAGGCCCGGCCGTAGAGCCCGACCAGGCGCGCACCGGCCTCCTCGCCGTACTCGCTGCGCGCCACCTCGGCGAGGTCCTCGTCCCAGGTGCGGGTCGCGTCGACCAGCAGGCGCTGCAGCTCGACCTCGTCGACGTCGGGGATCTGCTGGCCCTGGCCAACCCGGACGACGAAGTGCAGCCGCGCCAGCACCGACTCCGAGACCCGCGTCGTGTAGTCCACGCTGGCACCGTCGAACGCGGTGCGCAGGATGCCCTCCATCTTCAGCCGCACGGCCGTGGTGTAGCGGTCGCGGGGAATGTAGACCAGGCAGGACATGAACCGGCCGTACTCGTCCTTGCGCAGGAACAGCCGGGTCTTGCGCCGCTCCTGCAGGTGCAGCACCTCGGTCGCGATGTCGTAGAGGTCGTCGGCGTCGGTCTGGAACAGCTCGTCGCGGGGGTAGGTCTCCAGGACCTCGAGCAGGTCCTTGCCCGAGTGGCTGTCGGTGGTGAAGCCCGACCGCTCCAGGACCGTGGCGATCTTCTCCTTGATGATCGGCACCCGCTGCACCGACTCGGTGTAGGCGGCCGAGGTGAACAGCCCCAGGAAGCGCCGCTCCCCCGTCACCGCACCCTGCTCGTCGAACGTCTTGACGCCGACGTAGTCCAGGTAGGTCGAGCGGTGCACCGTGGCGCGCGAGTTGGCCTTGGTGATGATCAGCAGCTGGGTGTCGCGCGCCTTGGCCCGCGCCTCGGCCGTCAGCCGGCCGAACGAGCCGGACCGCGGCTGGTCGTAACGCAGCAGGCCCAGCCCCGTGCCGGGCACCGCCCGCAGCACGTCCTCGCCGGCCTCGCGCAGCAGGGTGTACTCGCGGTAGCCCAGGAACGTGAAGTGGTCGGCGGTCAGCCACTCCAGCAGGCCGCGGGCCTTGGCGACCTCCTCGGCGCCGAGGCCGGCCGGCGCGCTGCTCGGCGAGCTCGGCCGTGATCTTCTCGCACTGCGCCGCCATCTTGGGCCAGTCCTCGACGGTGTCGCGCACGTCCGAGAGCACCCGGCGCAGATCCGCGGCGACCGCCTCACGCGCCTCCTCGGAGCTCTCGCGGTCGAACTCCACGTGCATCCAGGACTCGACGTGGTGGCCGAACTGCCCGTTGTCGACGGCGTCGACGTCGAGGATCTCCTGCAGCGACCCCGTGGCGTCACGGCGGACGACGAGCTGGGGGTGCACGACCAGGTGCACCGCGCGCTCCTGGCGGGACAGCTCGGCGGTGACGGAGTCGACGAGGAACGGCATGTCGTCGGTGACGATCTGGATCACGCTGTGCCCGCACGACCAGCCGTTCTCCTCCACGGTGGGGGTGAACACGTGGACGTTCGCCGTGCCTTCCGGCCGGGAGGCCGCGAGCTGCTGGTGGGAGAGCGCTGCGCCGAGCAGGTCCTCGGGAACGCGGGCGAGGAGGTCCTCGGTGGCGACGTGGCGGTAGTAGCGGCGCAGGAACCGTTCGGTCGACTCACCCCCTGACCGATCCGCGATCTCTGCTGCGGCGCGCAGCAACTGGGAACGGGACTGGTCGAGCGACGCAGACATGGCCTGATTCCTCACGAGGTGGTGCTGTCCGACGCACGCCGTTGTACGCCGCTTCGACCCTATCGCTGCCCGACGCACCGGGAACGGCGGGTGGGGAAGCCCGGGCGCCCCCGATCCGCTGTGGGCAAGCAACCACCGGGACGGGTGGGACACCTACGCTGGGAGCGTGCCAGTCCCCCCGCCGCTGGACCCCGAGATCGCCGCCGCGCTGGCCGAGCGGTTGGCGCTTGCCCGGGACGAGGTCCGCGCCGCATCCGGCGAGCTGCTCGAGCACTACGTCGACATCGGCGACGGCGCCACCCAGCTGGCCGTGGAGACCCTCGCGGACCACGCCGCCGACGCCCTGCGTGCCCTCGACGACGCGCTGCGGGACAGCACGCGCGCCCTCCTGGCCTCCAGCGACGACCCGCTTTCGCAGGTGCCCCCGGTCACCGGCACGCGCCGCGGGCGAGGTCCGGCGTGGTGAGCGACCCCTTGGTCCGTGGCGACGCCGTCTCGTGCTCCCGCGTCGGCGGCGCCATGCGCCGCGACGCCGCCCGCCTGCTGCACCGGCAGCAGACCCTCGAGCGCTCCCTTCGCGAGCTGCGCGGAGCGCGCGGCCCGCAGGCTCAGGTCCTGCGCGGGTCCGTCGGGGAGCAGGTCGCGGCTGCTCGGCCTGGTGGCGGCCGACCTCGACCGTGCGGGTGCGGCGCTGCAGCGCTACGCGACGGACCTGGCCCAGGCGATGGAGCTGGCCCGGCGCGCCGAGGCCGCCGTGCGCGCCGCCGGCCTGGAGCTCGAGGGCACCCGGGTGGTCGAGGCGTGGGGCCCCACCAGCGCCGAGACCGCCGAGCGACGGCGCGCCCTGCTGCCCGAGTGCCAGGCCCGCGTCGACCGGGCGACCTCGATGGTCGGCCGGGCCCGGGCCGCCTTGCAGCGCCACGCCGCCGAGCTGGTCCCTGCCTTCGCCGGCGTCGCGTCCGCACTGCGGGCGGCACCAGGCCCCACCCCGTCGCCCACCCCGCCGCCCCCCTGAGCACGCGCCCCCGCCGCTACGGTGACGCCATGAGAATCCGCGACACGCTCGACTACGCCGCCACGCCCGAACGGGTCTTCGCCATGCTGAGCGACCAGGCCTTCCAGGAGCGCAAGGCCGCGGCGACCGGCGCCCTCTCGCACTCGGTCTCGATCACCACGCGCGGCGCCGACACCGTCATCGTCAGCAAGCGCGCCATGCCCACCGACCAGCTGCCCGACTTCGTCAAGAGCTTCGTGGGCAAGGAGCTGCACCTCACCGAGACCAGCACCTGGGGGGCGGCCACGGCTGACGGGTCACGCCGGGGCAGGCTGACCGTCACGGTCGGCGGCGCGCCCATCACGCTCGACGCCAGCCTCACGCTGACGCCGCAGGGTCAGGGGAGCCGGGAGGTGGTCGAGGGCGAGCTCAAGGCCAAGGTGCCCCTGCTCGGCGGCAAGATCGAGCAGGCCGCCGCGCCCGCCATCGAGGCCGCGATCAACGTCGAGCGCACGTCCGGGGCCGACTGGCTCGCCGGCTGACGCCGACTCGGGCCTCAAGACACCAACGGCCGGTACGGCGACTGCTCGCCGTACCGGCCGTTGCCGTCTGTCCGGTCGTCGGCCCACTTTCCGGTGCCGACTCCCTGGCACGCTCCGCTCCTCGCTGCGCTCGATGCTCACGCGCCGGTCGTCAGCCCATGACTTTCGGGCCGACTCCCTGGCACGCTCCGCTCCTCGCTGCGCTCGATGCTCACGCGCCGGTCGTCAGCCCATGTGCGGATAGGCGTGGGACGTCGGCGGCACGAACGTCTCCTTGATCGAGCGCGGGCTGGTCCAGCGCAGGAGGTTCTGCGCCGACCCGGCCTTGTCGTTGGTGCCCGACGCGCGGCCACCCCCGAACGGCTGCTGACCGACGACCGCACCGGTGGGCTTGTCGTTGATGTAGAAGTTGCCGGCTGCGAACCGCAGCCGGTCGCTGGCGTCGGCGATGACAGCCCGGTCCTGGGCGATGATCGAGCCGGTGAGCCCGAACGGCGCGGCCGACTCCATCTGGTCCAGCACCTTGTCGTACTGACGGTCGGGGTAGACGTGAACCGACAGGATCGGCCCGAAGTACTCCGTGGAGAACGACGGGTCGTTCGGGTTGTCGATCTCCAGCACCGTCGGGCGCACGAACCAGCCCTGCGAGTCGTCGTACGTGCCACCGGCGACCACCTTCACGCCCGGCGTCGCGTGCGCGAGGTCGATGGCGTCCTTGTGCTTGGCGAACGCCCGCTCGTCGATGACCGCACCCATGAAGTTTGACAGGTCGGTGACGTCACCCTGGGTCAGCGCGTTGGTGATGGAGGCCAGGTCGTTCTTGATGACGCGCCAGAGGCTGCGCGGCACGTAGGCGCGCGAGGCGGCGGAGCACTTCTGGCCCTGGTACTCGAACGCCCCGCGGATCATCGCCGTCCGCAGCACGTCCGGGTCGGCCGACGGGTGCGCCAGGATGAAGTCCTTGCCGCCGGTCTCGCCGACCAGCCGCGGGTAGGTCGCGTAGTTCGGCAGGTTCTGGCCGACCTGCTGCCAGAGGTACTGGAACGTCGGCGTCGAGCCGGTGAAGTGGATCCCGGCGAGGTCGCGGTCGGCCAGCGCGACCTTGGAGACGTTGAGCCCGTCACCGGTGACCAGGTTGATGACGCCCGGGGGCATCCCGGCCGCCTCCAGCAGCTCCATGGTCAGCTGCGCGGCGACCTGCTGCGTCGGGGAGGGCTTCCACACCACGGTGTTGCCCATCAGCGCCGGAGCGGTGGGCAGGTTGCCGGCGATCGCGGTGAAGTTGAACGGCGTGACCGCGTAGACGAAGCCCTCGAGCGGGCGGTAGTCCATGCGGTTCCAGATGCCCTTGGCGTTCAGCGGCGGCTGCTGCTCGAGGATCTGCCGGGCGAAGTGGACGTTGAGCCGCCAGAAGTCGATCAGCTCGCAGGCGGAGTCGATCTCGGCCTGGTACGCGGTCTTGGACTGACCGAGCATCGTTGCGGCGTTGAGCTTCTGGCGCCACGGCCCGGAGAGCAGCTCGGCCGCCTTGAGCAGGACCGAGGCGCGGTCGTCGAAGGACATCGAGCGCCAGGCGGGGGCGGCGTCCTTGGCGGCGGTGACCGCGAGCTGCGCGTCGTCGACGGTGGCGTTGCGCATCGTGCCGAGGACCTTGCGGCGGGCGTGGGGCTGGCGCACGTCGATCTTCTTGCCACCGCCCATGACCCGCTTGCCGGCGATCGTGTGCGGGAGCTCGAGGCGCTGGCTGCCCAGGTCGGCCAGCGCCGCCTCGAGCTCCTTGCGCTCGGCGCTGCCGGGCGCGTAGTCCAGCGCCTTCTCGTTGGCGGGGGCGGGGACGTGGCTGACTGCATCCATTACTGCGGGGGCTCCTGAGGCATCGCTCGGCACGGGGATCGCCTCTATGGTGGCACGTATGCCGCACCCCCCTGCACCCCCGGCACGCGGGCCACTGGCCGTGCACTGGTCGGGGCGGACCGACCCCGGGGCCCCGACGCTCGTCCTGCTGCACGGCCTGACCGACTCCGGCGAGTGCTGGCCCGACGCCGTGCGCCGGTGGCAGGACGACTACCGGATCGCGGCACCGGACGCCCGCGGCCACGGCGCCTCACCGCGGTACACGCCCGAGGAGCTGGCCGACGACCCGATCGAGCTGATGTACCGCGACACCGTGGAGGTGGTCTCGGAGGTCTCCCGCGGCGGCGCCGCGCCCGTGGTGCTCGTCGGGCACTCGATGGGCGGTGGCATCGCGGCGGCGGTCGCGGCACGCCACCCCGGGCTCGTCCGTGCGGCGGTGCTGGAGGACCCGGCGTGGTTCGAGAAGGTGTCCTGGGAAGATCGGCACGAGAGCGCGGTGCAGCGCGTGGCCGTGGCCCAGCAGTTCCGCGACGACCCCGCGACGGCGATGGAGCAGGGCCGGGCCGAGAACGCCCACTGGCCCGCGTCCGAGCTCGAACCGTGGGCGCGGGCGAAGGCCGACGGCGACCTCGGCCTCCTCGCAACCGGCCTGGCCTTCCTCGACACGCCGTGGACGACGATCGCCGCCGGCATCACCGTGCCGACCCTGGTGGTCACCGGCACCGACGGCGTGATCCTCGACGCGGACACCCGGCGGGCGATCAAGGACCTGGCAAACCCGCACCTGGAGGTCGCGGTCATCGCCGACGCCGGCCACTGCGTCCGCCGCGAGCAGCCGGAGGCCTACCACGCCCTCGTCGACGTCTGGCTGGCCAAGCACGGGCGCTGACCGGCCGCAGGTTGCCCGGTGCGACAACGCGGGTGCGCGACCCCCGGAGCCGCGGACGCACCGGCGTCCGAGGCCGCGGCGGCGTCAGAGCAGGTCGAGCAGGCCGTCCAGCTCGGTGACGTCGTACCACAACAGCTCGTCGTCGTCCGCGACGTCCTGCTCGTCCACGTGGAAGGAGGCGATGCGCTGCATCGGCACCGGCTGCGACACCGTGACGGCGGACGCGACCCCGTCCACGTCCGCAGCGGTGACCCACGAGTCGTCGACGTCCGCAGCAGCCACGACGCGCCGGCGCTCCCCTGGCGGCAGGGAGGCGGCGGAGGCCTCGGCTGCCTCGCCGAGCGCGGCGTACTCCCACTCCTCCTGGTCACCGTTCGGGTCGCCGGCACGGACACTGTCGGTGACGCCGTGGGCCGGCAGCGGCTCGGGGCCCAGGACGCGGCTCGTCGCCAGGTCGCGTAGGCGAGCAGCGTTGAGTGGCAGGTAGATTCGGGTCAGGCTCATCCGGCGTCCTTGAGGTGGGTGTCGGGAAGAAGGGGAGCAGGGTCGCGCAGCGCCGCCGCCGAGGTCCTCAGCGAGGTCTCGAGCACGTGCGGGCGCCGCCCGACCTCCATGAGGTTGGCGCCCATGGCTTCGAGGTCGTCTGCGCCCGGGCCGAGGACCGTGACCTCGGTGCCGTGCCGGTGCACCTTGCCCACCTCCCGCAGCGCGCGTGCGGTGACCCTCGCGCGCCACTGGCGCTCGAGGCGGGTGGCCAGCTGGCTGGGGCGGTCGGCATCGAAGCTCACCTGCGGCGCCAGGACGTAGACCTCGTCCAGCCCCTGGCCGGCCAGCAGGTCGATGTTGGTGGAGGACCACGCCCCGCCGTCGACGAACCGGTGCTCGCCGATGCGGACCGGCTGGTACCACCCCGGGATCGCGCAGGACGCCATCACCGCGGTCGACAGGTCGACGTCGGGCGCACCGGGAGCCCCGAACGGCACCCGCGCCCCGGTGTCGTAGTCCAGCGCCACCACCCTCACTCCCCCACGCGGCACCCACCCCTGCGGTACGACGTGGGACACCAGGGCGCCGACGCTGTCCAGGCGGCCCCGTCCTTCGGGCAGGAACGCCGACAGGACGGCGGTCGGCGGCAGGTGGCGCAGCTGGCGGGCGTTGCGCACCAGCAGCCCTCCGGAGCCGATGCCGGCCCGGGGACGGACCGGTCGGTCACCGCCGGAGGCCTCCTCGTGGTGGACGGAGAACCCGGCCAGCGGGTGCGCGGTCACCGGCTGCCCCAGCTGGGAGGCGACCAGGTCGTCGACCGCCACACCGGCGCCGAGCAGGCTGGCGAGGACCGAGCCCGCCGACGTCCCGACGAGGCACTCCACCGTCCGCAGGTCGACCCCCAGCTCGTCCTCGAGTGCGCGCAGGGCCCCGACCATCCAGGCAGCGCCGAGGACACCCCCTCCGCCCAGGACCAGCCCGCGTCGGGGCCCGGTCACCGCGCCGGCTCCCGGCTGTCCATCAGCTCGGCGAGCGCGTCGCCCAGGCACTGGCCGAGGACGTCCAGGTCGGGCATCGCGTCACGGTCGCCGTTGAGCCCGTAGTAGACACCACCGTCGTACGACGTCAGCCCGATCGACAGCGCCTGACCGCGCGCGAGCGGCATGACGGGGTACGTCGACAGCATCCGTGCGTCGCCGGCATACAGCGACACCTGTGGCCCGGGCACGTTGGTGATGGCCACGTTGAACAGCCGCCGTGACATGGCGCTGCCGAGCCGGGCGCCCAGCGAGTGCAGCGTCGGTGGCGCGAACCCGGCGATGCCCGCGAGCGCCTCGGCCCCGACCGCCTGGCCGCCTTCCATCTGCTGGCGCATGGTGAACGCGATCTGGTGCAGCCGCATCAACGGGCGCGGCTCACCGACCGGGAGGTCCACGAAGCACGCGGTGACCCGGTTGCCCAAGGAGCCAGGGTCGGTGGGGTCGTAGACGCTGACCGGCACCATCGCGCGCACGGTCGAGGCGGTCGTGACGGCCTCGCCGCGGGTCAGCAGCCACGCTCGCAGCGCCCCGGCGACGGTGGCCAGGACCACGTCGTTGACCGTCACGTCGTCGCTGAAGGATCCGCGGCTGAGCCGCGCGCGGACCTTGCGGTAGTCCTCGAGGTCGTGACCGACCATGACCCAGCGCCGCGCGGCGCCGATCTCGACGTTGAGCGGGCTCGTGGGCGCTGGCCTCGCCGCCGTCCGGGCGAGCGCCGCGGCCACGGAGCCGACGGTGGACAGCACCCGCGCGCCGACGGCCCTGACGTCGGCGACGCCGCCGCGCACGTTGTCCAGGACCTCGCTGGGGCGTCGTACGGCGTCCACCAGCGCACCGGTGAGCAGCTCGACGTCACTGGGCTCCTTGGCGGGGCGCCAGGTGTCGGTGATCGGCTCCTCACGGTCGGGGTCACCGTCGACGATGACGTGGGCGATGTCGACGGCGTGGATGCCGTCGACGAGGGCCTGGTGGGACTTGGTGACGATCGCGAAGCGGCCCTGCTCCAGGCCCTCGATCAGGTAGACCTCCCACAGCGGGCGTTCACGGTCCAGCGGTCGCGGCTGGATCCGGGCCACGAACTCCTGCAGCTGCTCGTCGGTGCCCGGGCGTGGCAGGGCCGAGCGGCGCACGTGGTAGGTGACGTCGAAGTCCTCGTCGTCGACCCAGACCGGGTTGGCCAGGTGGCCGGGCACCTCGCGGACCCGCTGGCGGTAGCGGGGCACGAAGGCGATCCGCGCCGAGATGAGCGCCACCAGGCGGTCGTAGTCGAAGCCGTCGTCCGGTGGCTGGAACACCATCACCGAGCTGACGTGCATCGCCGTCGTCGCCTCCTCCAGGTAGAGGAACGACGCGTCGAGGGACGTCAGGCGGTCGGGCACCGCTCCATCGTCTCAGATGAGCGGACCGGAACAGGCCTGCCTAGACTGGCGCCCATGCTCCGACAGCCCGACAGGTCCACCTCCGCCCGGCTGGCCCTGGCCGCGATGGGTCTGAGCGCCCTGGTCGCCTGCAGCAGCGGGTCACCGTCCAGCGCCGGCGGCGGGCAGGGTGACGCCACCAGCCCTGCCTCCGGTGCTCCCGCCGGCAGCGACGCCACCAGCGCCACGAGCGCGGCCAGCGCCTCCGCGTCCGCGTCCGCCGAGGTGTCGGCGTCGGCGTCTGCCTCGGCCGCGCAGTCCTCCGCCGCGAGCGGCACGGCGACCCCGAGCGCCCAGGCGCTGGCCATCACCGTCACCGGCAAGCAGGTGAAGCCGGCACCGACCACCGTGACCCTGCCCGTCGGGCAGACCCTCACCCTGACGGTCACCAGTGACCACAACGACCAGCTGCACGCGCATGGCTTCGAGGTCGAGAAGGACGTCAAGGCCCGGACCCCGGTCGCGATCGTGCTCAAGGGCGCCAGGCCCGGTGTGTACCAGGTCGAGATGCACCACCCGCAGCTGACGCTGCTGTCCGTCGCCGTGCGCTGACCGGTGGTCGCAGCTCCCTTCGCCTCGATGACGCCCTCTCGCGCCACCGCCGTGTCCACCCTCCTCCTGCCCGCCCACGGCGTCGGCTCCCGGCAGGACCTGCCGCTGCCGTTCGCCGCGGTCGTTCTCGGGGCCGCCGCGGCCCTGGTCGTGTCCTTCGTCGCGCTCGGCGCCCTGTGGCACGAGCCGAGGCTGGGCCGCGAAAGCGGCATCCCACTCCCCCGTCGGGCCGCGGCGGTGCTCGACTCCCGCGTCGTCCGCGGCACCGCCGTGGTGCTGACCCTCGCCCTGACGACCTGGACCCTGGTCTCGCTGGTCCTCGGCCGCGACGACGCCAACAACCCCGTGCCGTACGTCGTGTACGTGTGGCTCTGGGTGGGGCTGGCGGCCCTCTCCCTCGTCCTCGGGCCGGTGTGGTCGGTGGTGAACCCGATCCGCTGGTTGCACCGGGGCCTCACCGCCCTGGCCCGGCTGGACCCGGACAGCGCGCTCACCGACAGGTCCCCGGGCTACTGGCCGGCGGCGCTGGGGTTGTTCGCCTTCACCTGGCTGGAGCTGGTCGCACCCGACCGGACGACCCTGCCGGTGCTGCGCGTCGCGATCGGCGCCTACGTGCTGGCCAACCTGCTCGGTGCCCTGGTCCTCGGCACGCGCTGGTTCCCCCGCGGTGACGCGTTCGAGGTCTGGTCCCGGCTCTACGGCTCGCTCAGCCCGCTCGGCCGGCGCACCGACCGCCGCTGGGTGCTGCGCACCCCCCTGCACGGCGCCAACGCCGTCCCCGTGGAGCGGGGGCTGCTCGCCGCGGTCGCGGTGATGCTGGGCGGCACGGCGTACGACGGGTTCTCCTCCGAGCCCCGGTGGTACACGTGGGTGCAGTCCTCGTCGCTGCCGTCGGGCCTGCTGGCAGACCGGCGGCCTGCTCCTGATGTGCGTCGTCGTCGCCGCCCTGCTGCAGGTCGCGTCCCTGGCCAGCGCCCGGCTGGCCCGCGTGCCCGCCCGTGGCCTGGCCGGCCAGTTCGCGCCGTCCCTGGTGCCGATCGCCGCGGGCTACCTGGTGGCGCACTACTGGTCGCTCTGGGTCTACGAGGGGCAGAACACCCTCGCCAGGCTCAGCGACCCGCTCGGCACCGGCGCCGACCTGCTCGGAACCGGGACACCTGACCCCGGACGCCACGTTGATCCAGCCCACGCTCGTGGCCACGCATCCAGGTGCTGTCGATCGTGACCGGCCACGTGCTCGGCGTCGTCCTCGCCCACGAGCGGGCGGTGACGCTGTTCAACCGCCGGGTCGCCGTCCTCGGCCAGCTGCCCCTGCTGGTGCTGATGGTGGCCTACACCTGCGGAGGGCTGTACCTGCTGTTCAGCTCCTGACCGGCTCGTCCTGCGGTGGGTCGCCCCTGGCGCCGTCAAACGCGGGGCCGCCGGCCCCCGGCGATCAGCGCTGGTGCACCCAGGTCGCCCCGGGGAAGAGCACCTCCAGCTCCCCGGCGGTCTCCTCGAAGGTGCGGTGGACGATGCCGACCAGCCCCTGCCGAGCCGCGGCGGCCACGTTGTGGGGCAGGTCGTCGACGAAGGCGCACTCGCCGGCCGGCAGGCCGATGCGCTCCAGGGCCAGCACGAAGATCTCGGGCTCGGGCTTGCGCAGGCCGACCTCCCCCGAGATCACCACCGCATCGAACATCTCCTGCCACTGCGACCGGTCGTAGTCGTGGCCCCAGGAGTTGGACAACAAGGCGGTGCGGACCCCTGCCGCCTTGGCCCGCATGACCAACGAGGTCATCGAGTCCTCATAGACGGCCAGGTCGGCCAGCATCCGGGCGACCAGGCCCTCGGCTTCGACCGCGGACCCCTCAGCCGCCAGGGCCGCCGCCAGGGCGTGCTCGAAGTCGGCCAGCGGGATCTCGCCGCGCTCGAGCCGGTGCACCGGTGACACCTCGCCGTCGGGCGGGTCGACCCACCGGCGCAGCACGGTGCCGTAGTGCTCCCGGTCGATGCCCGTGGCGGTGAGCCAGGCGCCGACCGCCGTGTGCAGCGGTGGCGTGAGCACCCCGCCCCAGTCCACGATCAGGCCCTGCATCATCGCCTCCTCCAGCGGCTCCGTCCGGCCGGCGCCGGCGCGGCGCCAGCGTAGTCCTCGGCGATCGCGGCGATGGCACGGCGGGCGACCGACGTCGGCGCGGTCTCGGCCAGGGCCCGCCCGGCCAGCAGGGCGGCGTCGAGCACCTCACCGTCCTCGGGGACGAAGCGCAGCTCGCGCACCCCGGCGAAGCGGGCCAGGGCGTCGCGGATGCGCTGCTCGGGCCGGGCTCCCACGGCAGAGGCCCGGACCTTGTTGACCACGACGACCGGCTCCGGGCAGGGCAGGACCGCGAGCTCCTGCAGGCCGCGGACCAGCCGCTGCAGCCCGATCGGGTCGGCTGCGCCGACCACGAGGACGTGGTCGGCCAGCGAGAGCGCGGTGAGCGTGGCGGCGTTGCGCCGCGGGGCGCGGGTGTCGTAGCTGAGCTCCTCGTCGTCCTCGAGGCTGAAGCCGCAGTCGATGATGGTGAAGCGCGCCAGCCTGCGGCTCAGGGTCAGGACGTGCTCCACTGCCGGCGCCGCCAGCTCGGGCCAGCGCTCGGCCTTGGGGATGCCGGTCAGCACGCGCAGGCCCGGCGCCACCTCGGGGGCCAGCCGGGCCAGGCCGGGCAGGTCCAGGGTGCCGTGGTCCGCGGCGCGGGTGGCGGCGGCGAAGCCGGGAGCCTCGTCCAGCACGGACAGGACCTGCGCGACGCAGCCGCCGTAGGTGTCGGCGTCGACGAGCAGGGTGCGGGCTCCGGTGCGGGAGAGCTCGGTGGCCAGGTTGACCGCCAGGGTGGTCCGGCCCGGGCGCGCCGGTCGGCCCCCAGACCGCGAGGAGGACGCCCGGCGCCTCGGCCTCGGCCTCGCGCGCGGGCCCGTCTGCGTGCTGCGGGGCGCGGGCCGGCCCGGCGCCGCCGGCCCGGGGAGCCGTCGTGAGCAGGTCCTCGAGCGGGTCGGCGCGGACGTCGCGGACGCCGGCCTCGGCCCGGGCGTCCGCGGGCGCGAGCGCGTCGACCGTGGCCTGGAGCAGCGTGCCGTCGGCGTCGGCGGCGACCACGGTGTCGATCCCGAGCTGGCGCAGGTGCCGCTCGGCCGCCTCGTCACCGGGCGGGTAGACCCCGACGACCGCGACACCACAGTCGCGCAGGTGCGCCAGCGCCGCACGGTCGAGCGCGCGCAGGTCGGCGGACACCATCGCCACCGCCGCCAGGCCCGCCGCCGCGGCGGCGAGCAGGTCGGCCAGGTCCGCGCAGCGACGGGCCACCTCGAGGTCGGTGCCACGCTCGAGGACGGTGACCAGCTGGCCCTCCCAACGGTCGGTGACCGCCGTGAGGACCGACCGGCTCACGACCCCTGCCGCGGGGAGCCGGGAACCGGCACCAGCGTCAGCCGCGCCCCTTGGTCGATCGCCGCCAGCAGGTCCTGGACGGCGTCGTCGGGGACCATCACCTGGACCCCCGTCGTCCCGTTGACGCTGCCGAGGCCGGTGCTGACCTCGGGCACCCGCGCCACGGTGGCTGCCTCCAGCCGTCGCTGCGGCCGGCCGTAGCGCGCGGTCGTGGAGCCGGGGTCGCGCTCGTTGACCCACACGTCGACGACCGAGCCGGTGACCAGCGCGCGCGCCGAGGACGCATCGACCGGAACGGTCACGGGCTTGACCCGCACGTCCGCCCGCGTGCCGAGGGCCGACGTGGGCAGCAGCTCACCGGCGCGCACCTCGCGCAGGGCGAAGGTGTCGGGGCCGATGTCGTGGTCGGCCGCCACGTAGGCGGCGCGGTCGGCTCCCAGCTGGACGTCCACGCGGCGTACGTCCTGCTGGGTGAGTGCCTGCCCCGGAACGAGGCCGGCCGTCGCGGCGTAGACGGGGATGGTGTCGTCCGCGGCGGCCACCACGACCGCGCCGAGGGACACCGCGAGCAGGACGAGCACCACGCCGACGACCAGCCGCACGTTCCGCCAGGACGGCCGTTGCAGCCGGGCCGCGGTGGGCCTGGGCAGTTCGGGCATGTGCTCCCCCTCGTGTCCCCTGAGCGGCTGCCGCGCACGACGACACCCGCGGGACGCACGTCCCCCGCCGCCCCAGGCGCCATCATGGCCCACGCGACGGGCCCGCGGGCGGGCATCCACAGAGGTCGACGTCGAGGACCGTGATGAGGCAAACTTGCCTGGGCCAACATTTCCCGGAGCACTGACACGCGACCGCACGATTGTGGTAAACAGTTGGTAAAGGAATGGTCATCATCAGTACAGCCCCAGGGAGCGGGTCCACATGACGCAGCGTTTCATCCAGCTCGCCGACGTCTCCGAGGTTCTCAACATCTCCTCCGCCCAGGCCTATGCGCTGGTGCGTTCCGGAGAGCTCCCCGCCATCAAGGTCGGCGGCCGCGGGCAGTGGCGGATCGAGGCCTCCGAGCTCGAGAGCTACATCCAGCGGATGTACACCGAGACCAAGACGTTCGTCGAGGCCCACCCCTTCGGGCAGGTCGGCGAGTAGGACCGACCGCCTGCGCAGGCCGCATCGCCGCCCCGCCGCTCGAAAGGGTCAGGTGGTCCGCACCGATGCGATCGCGGCGAACGGCACCACCCGCCGGGCGAGCACGTTCTCCGGCCGCCGCGGCAGGTCAGATGCGTGCTCGCTGAGCTCGAGCGCGTCGGCCCCGACCGCGTCGATCGTGCCGGTCACCGCGCTGCCGCCGACGTCGGCCAGCGCCACCACCGCCCGGTCACGGCTCAGGCCGCGCGCGGCATGCCCGAACCCGAACCGTCGAGCCATCGTCGCGGCCCTCCCTGTGGTGGCTGCCGTCGTCAGGCCGGAGAGCGTGAGGAGCGCGCTGGTGGGCACCAGCGCGCTGCGGCCGCCCTCCTCCGCCAGCAGGCACCAGTCGAGTCCGACATCCACCACCTCCCCGGCCAGCACCTGTCCGCCGAGCAGCCGTAGCTGCAGCGCCCGGCCGCGGTGACCCAGCAGCCGTTCGGGCATCCCGACCAGGGCGCGCTCGCGGCGGGTGCGGTCGGCGACCTCGAGGGCCAGCTCGCGCACCTCCTGCGCCTCCAGCTGCGCCTCGAGGTCGGCAAAGAGCTGCTGCCACCGCATGACTCCCCCTCCTGGTCGGGGGCGACCACGCCCGGTGCGCCCCTGGCTGACGGCAGCGTGCACCGCCCGGGCCGATTCTGCCACGTTTTCTCTTGTCAAACGCAAGCAAACAAACGTAAGTTGGCTTTAGTCGCCTCGAACGGAGTTCACGCCATGGGCCAGGTACGACGTCCCTCCTCCGTCTCCCCGCTGCTGCGCCTCCTCACCCTCTGCCTCTCGCTCCTGCTTGTCGGGGGCGGCACGGTCGCCCTGCTCCTGACGGCTCTGCGGCACGCGTGGACGGCAGTGCAGGCTCCCGGACCCACCCGGCCGGCTGACGCCCTGCTCCTGTGCGTCACCGCCGCGGGCACGTTGCTCTTCGCGTGGGTCGCCCTCTCCCTCACCCTCTCGCTCCTCGCCGCCCTGCCGGGGGCCGCCGGCGCCGTGGCTGCCCGGGCCGCCGCGACGCTGGCACCCGCCGTGGTGCGGCGGCTGGCAGCGGCCCTGCTGGGCGCCAGCCTGGGGGCGACCCTGTCGGCCGGCACCGCGGTGGCCACCGTGACGGCCGTGCCCGCCGCGGCGAGCCGAGCAGGAGCCGCATCGGCCGGTCCCGCGACCGGCGACCCGTTCGGCGGCGTCCCGTCCGCGGCGTGGCCCCTCATGCCCGGTGGTGCTCGCGCCGGTACCGCGACGGCCACGTCCGCCGGCACCGCACAGGGCACCGGCGCCACGGACGGCGCGTCCGTCGGCACCGTCGACGGCCCGTCCCACGGCGCCGGCGCCACGGCCCCGGACGCCGCCTGGACGCCCTCTCCGCCGGATCGCACGCCGGTGCCCGACCCCGACGCCCTCCACCTGCTCAGCCGGGCGCCCGAGGCCGGCACCCTCGTCGACGAGGACGTGGTGGTCCGCCGCGGCGACACGCTGTGGAGCATCGCCGCGCGCTCCCTCGGACCGGCAGCCACCGCCGACGAGATCGCGCGGGAGTGGCCGAGGTGGCACGAGGCCAACCGGCACGCCATCGGCGAGGACCCCGACCTGATCCGACCCGGACAGCGCCTTCGCCCACCTTCCACCACGACGGGGACACCATGACCTCCTCCACGAGCACCACGACGGCCCCGCTGCGCGCCCGTCCCATCCCGGACCCCTCACCGCCGGTGCTGGCCGACGCGGCGCCGGAGCCGGCACCGGACAACACGTTCGTCCAGGGCACGCTGGCGTTCAGCCTCGCCACGGTCGAGGACGAGTTCTTCGGGCCCCAACCCACCGCTGCCCGTGACCTGCCCGACCCGCAGACCTGGGTGGCCAACCTGGCCCAGGCACTGGTGGAGGTGATGTCGGGGACGCGGCCGGCACCCCAGGTGATCCGTTGGACCTCCCCCGAGGTCTACTCGGCCGTGGCCCGCCGCAGTGCCATGGCGGCGCGTCGCCAGGCGGCGCGGCACCCGGGCGGCGGCTCCTCCCAGGGGGCGCCGCCGCGGGCCGGTCGGCGGGCGGTCGTGCGCCGGGTGCGCATCTGCGAGCCGGCCGACGGGGTCGTCGAGGCGTGTGCCGTCGTCGTGGACTCGGGGCGGGTGCGCGCGCTGGCCCTGCGGCTGGTCGGGGTGGACCGGCGCTGGCTGGTCACCGAGCTGCAGGTCGGCTGACGGGCCGTTCGCCGGACGCGCGCCCCGGCATCCCGGAGACAACGAAGGGCCAGACCGGACGGTGTCCGGTCTGGCCCTTCGGGGTCAGGACGTGCGGGCCTCAGCGGCGACGCTTGCTCTTCTTGCTGCCGCCGCGGGGGTCGCGCGCCCCGCGGCCGGTCGGGACGGCCTCGGCGCTGGCCTGGCCGTTGACCTCGTCGCGCTCGTCGACCGAGCCGTCGTCGCTGGGTGCGGAGTAGTGCAGCCGGGCCGGCGCCTGGGGCGTCTCCAGGCCCTTGGCCCGGATCGCCTTCGCCGCCTCGAACCCGTTGACCGGCACCTCGTCCTGCACGGCCGGCGGCGCCTCGACCTCGACCTCGACGTTGAAGAGGTAACCGACCGACTCCTCCTTGATCGCCTCGTTCATCGCCTCGAAGAGCAGGAAGCCCTCGCGCTGGTACTCCACCAGCGGGTCGCGCTGCGCCATGGCCCGCAGGCCGATGCCCTCCTGCAGGTAGTCCATCTCATAGAGGTGCTCGCGCCACTTGCGGTCCAGCACCGAGAGCACGACCCTGCGCTCGACCTCGCGCATCACGTCGGCGCCCGAACGCGGCCTCGCGGGCGTCGTACGCGTGGTGGGCGTCGGACAGCAGCTCCTCGCGAAGCATCTCGGCGCTGATGTTGCCACGGCCATCGGCGGCGTCCTCGACGTCAGCGACCGTGATGGACACCGGGTAGAGGGTCTTCAGCGCCGTCCACAGCTGGTCGAGGTCCCAGTCCTCGGCGAAGCCGCTGGCCGTGGCGGAGGTGACGTAGCCGCCGACGACGTCGCTGATGAAGTGACGGATCTGCTCGTGCAGGTCCTCCCCCTGCGAGCACGCGACGCCGCTCGGCGTAGATGACCTCGCGCTGGCGGTTGAGCACGTCGTCGTACTTCAGGACGTTCTTGCGGATCTCGAAGTTGCGGGCCTCGACCTGGGTCTGCGCGCTCTGGATGGAGCGCGAGACCATCTTGGACTCGATCGGGACCTCGTCCTCCATCTTGGCCGTGGTCATGAACCGGTCGACCATCGCCGCGTTGAACAGGCGCATCAGGTCGTCCTGCAGCGAGAGGTAGAAACGGCTCTCGCCGGGGTCGCCCTGCCGGCCCGAACGACCACGCAGCTGGTTGTCGATCCGGCGGGACTCGTGCCGCTCGGTGCCGAGGACGTAGAGCCCACCGAGCTCGGTGACCTCGTCGTGCTCGCTGGCCACGGCCTTCTCGGCGGCCTCGAGGGCGGCGGGCCACGCGGCCTCGTAGTCCTCCGGGGTCTCCTCCGGGTCGAGGCCCTGCTGCTTGAGCGAGGCGACCGCCGTGAACTCGGGGTTGCCGCCGAGCATGATGTCGGTGCCGCGGCCGGCCATGTTGGTCGCGACGGTGACGGCGCCCTTGCGGCCCGCCTGGGCGACGATCGCGGCCTCGCGCTCGTGCTGCTTGGCGTTGAGGACCTCGTGCGGGACACCGCGGCGACGCAGCTGGTCGGAGAGGTACTCGCTCTTCTCGACCGAGACCGTGCCGACCAGGACCGGCTGGCCGGCGGCGTGCCGCTCGGCGAGGTCCTCGACGACCGCGTTGAACTTGGCCTCCTCGGTGCGGTAGACGAGGTCGGACTGGTCGGCGCGGATCATCGGCCGGTTGGTCGGGATGCCGACCACGCCGAGCTTGTAGATCGAGTGCAGCTCGGCGGCCTCGGTCTGGGCCGTGCCGGTCATGCCGGAGAGCGTGTCGTAGAGGCGGAAGTAGTTCTGCAGCGTGATCGTGGCGAGCGTCTGGTTCTCGTTCTGGATCTCGACGCCCTCCTTGGCCTCGATCGCCTGGTGCATGCCCTCGTTGTAGCGGCGGCCGGCGAGCATGCGGCCGGTGTGCTCGTCGACGATGAGGATCTCGCCGTTGATGTTGACGTAGTCCTTGTCCCGCTTGAACAGCTCCTTGGCCTTGAGGGCGTTGTTCAGGTAGCCGATGAGCGGGGTGTTGACCGACTCGTAGAGGTTGTCGATGCCGAGGTAGTCCTCGACCTTGGCGATGCCGGACTCCAGCACGCCGACGGTGCGCTTCTTCTCGTCGACCTCGTAGTCGCCCTCGCCGGACTCGGCCTCGCCGCGCTCGAGCCGCTTGACCAGGCGCGCGAACTCGACGTACCACTTGGTCGCCTGGTCGGCCGGGCCGCTGATGATCAGCGGGGTGCGGGCCTCGTCGATGAGGATCGAGTCGACCTCGTCCACCACGGCGAAGTTGTGGCCGCGCTGCACCAGCTCGTCGGTCGACCACGCCATGTTGTCGCGCAGGTAGTCGAAGCCGAACTCGTTGTTGGTGCCGTAGGTGATGTCCTTGGCGTACTGCTCGCGGCGCTCGGCCGGGGTCATCGCGGACAGGATGCAGCCGGTCTCCAGCCCGAGGGCGCGGTGGACGCGGCCCATCAGCTCGGACTGGTACTCGGCGAGGTAGTCGTTGACGGTGACGACGTGGACGCCCTTGCCCTCGAGTGCGTTGAGGTAGGACGGCAGGGTCGCGACCAGGGTCTTGCCCTCACCGGTCTTCATCTCGGCGACGTTGCCGAGGTGCAGAGCCGCCCCACCCATGATCTGCACGTCGAAGTGCCGCTTGCCGATGGTGCGCTTGCTGGCCTCGCGGACCGCGGCGAACGCCTCGGGGAGGATGTCGTCGAGGGTCTCACCCTCCTGGAGCCGCTTGCGGAAGACGTCGGTCTCGGCGCGCAGCTCCTCGTCGGTGAGCTTCTCGAAGTCCTCCTCGATCGCGTTGACCTGTGCGGCGATGCCCTGCAGCTTCTTGAGCACGCGGCCCTCACCGGCACGCAGCAGTCGTTCGAGGATCTTGGGCACGCGATAGCTCCTGGTCACAAGTCGGGTCGGCGGGCGGTGCGCTGCACCGGTCGCCCCTTCTGGTCGGTCTGGTCCTGCCGCCTAGGCTAGTCGCTCCGCCCGGGACCGTGGCCCCACGACGCCGGCCTGGCCGCCCCGGAGACCAACGGGCGGTCACGCCCGGTGGTTCCGGCTCCCGCCCGGGACG
Source organism: uncultured Actinomycetota bacterium (assembly GCA_963724015.1). Lineage (GTDB taxonomy): Bacteria > Actinomycetota > Actinomycetes > Actinomycetales > Dermatophilaceae > CAVRTM01. The sequence continues at coordinate 136,386 of CAVRTM010000011.1, read as the reverse complement.
GACGGGCGCTCAGTCGCGGGCGGTGCTCGGCGGTGCGCCGTACACGAGGTCGACGTAGTCGCGGTGGCGACTGATCCACCGCTTGACGAACGGGCACAGCGGCAGGACCCGGTGGGTCCCGGATGCCCGCACGTCCTCGAGCGCCTGCTGGACGAGGACGGAGCCCACCCCCTGCCCCTCGAACGCCTCGTCCACCTCGGTGTGGGTGAAGACGATCAGCTCGCTGGTGAGCTGGTACTGGGCGACGCCGGCGAGGGTGTCGCCCACCCTCGCCTCGTAGCGGCTCTGCCCCGGGTTGTGCGTCACGACAACGTCAGCCATGACCACAGCCAAGCACAGGAGTTTTGCGCGACCTAGCACCATGGGAAAGAGTTGCCGGATGACGCCCGTCCCTGTCGTCGCGCCGCTGCTCAGCGACGGGGTGGTCAGCCTGCGCCCGCACCGCGACAGCGACGAGGCGGCGATCGTGGAGCAGTGCCAGGACCCCCAGTCTGTGCGGTGGACGTCGGCGCCCCGCCCGTACGGCGCCGAGCAGGCCCGCGCGTTCGTCAGCGCCGCCTCCCGGGGGTGGGCCCGGGGCGGTAACCGGGTGTGGGCGATCGAGGTGGTCGACCCGATGAGCGGGCAGCCGCGGTTCGCCGGGACGATCGACTACCGCCCCGACGGGCACGGCGCAGCGGACCTCGGCTTCGGGCTGCACCCGGCGGCGCGCGGCCGCGGGGTGGCGGCCAGCGCCGCGCGGCTGGCCGTCTCCTGGGCCTTCGCCTCGGACGGGATCGAGGTCGCGCACTGGAGCGCCTACGTCGGCAACTGGGCCTCCCGGCGTACGGCGTGGCGGTGCGGCTTCCGTGTCGAGGGCACCGTCCGCCGGCTCCTGTCCGCGAACGGCAGGCGGTACGACGCCTGGGTCGGCTCCCTGACCAAGGGCGAGCCGATGGAGCCGGCCCACCGCTGGCTCGACGTGCCGGTGCTCGAGGGTGAGCGGGTGCGCCTGCGCCCGTGGCGCGAGCAGGATGCCCCTGCCGCCGTCCCGGGCCCGCTCGGACCCCGGTACCTGAGCGGCTTGGCCCCCACCCCCGACACGTTCGAGAAGTGGCTGACGTGGCAACGCTCCCGCATGGCCGAGGGCGAGGCCGTGGTCTGGTGCATCGCCGACCCCGAGAGCGACCGGCCGCTGGGGCACCTCCACCTCGCCCGGCTCGCCGAGCGGATGACCGCCGGCAGCGGCACTGCCGGTTGCTGGCTGGTGCCGGAAGGACGCGGCCGGGGCGCCGCGACCGAGGCCCTGCAGCTGGTCGTCGCGCACGCGTTCGCCGACCCCGCGACGGGCGGGCTGGGCCTGCACCGCCTGGAAGCCGGCACCGACGTGGACGACGTCGCCTCGACGCGGGTGCTGCGACGGGCCGGGTTCACCTTGGTCGGCACCGAGCACGCGATGGCGGCCCAGGAGAACGGCGCGCCGACGGACGCGCTGCTGTACGAGCTGGTCGCCCCGACCGCGTGCCCCGAGCCGGCACTCAGCGCCGTGACGCTCGAGGGCGCCGGGGTGCGGCTGCGCCCGTGGCGGCAGGCCGACGACGACCGCGTCGTGGAGGCGTCCACCGACCCGGTCACCCGCCGGTGGGGTGGGCGCCTGCCCTCTCCGTACACCGAGCACGACGCCCGCACCTTCCGTCACGGGCAGGACGCGGACCTGCGCGACGGCTCGGCGCTGTCGTGGTGCGTGGCTGACCCGGTGACCGACGTGTGCCTCGGTGCTGTCTGGGTGTGCGACCTTCTCGGTGAGGACGACACCAGCGGGGAGGTCGGCTACTGGGCCCACCCGCAGGCGCGCGGCCGCGGCGTCATGTCCGAGGCGGTGCGGCTGGCCGTGCGCCACGCCTTCGTGCCGGTCGCCGACGGCGGCCTGGGCCGACGCCGGCTGCGGCTCAACGTCGCCGACGGCAACCTGCCCTCACAACGGGTGGCGCTGCGAGCCGGCTTCGTGGAGGTCGGCCGCGACCGGCTCGCCGAGCGCCTTGGCGACGGCTCGTACGTCGACCTGGTCCGTTACGACCTGCTCGAGTCCGAGTACACCGCGTGCTGATCCGCGACCTACCCCGGAACGGGTGTCGCCGCGCGGACCGGCTTGGCGATGGCGAGGCAGGCGAAGGCGGCCACCAGGCAGAGTCCGCCGGCGGTCATCCAGGCACCGAAGTAGTCGCCGCTGGACTCGCGGACCCAGCCGGCGAAGCTCGCCGCGACCCCCGCCCCGACCATGTGCGAGGCGAACACCCAGCCGAAGACGACGCCGGAGCGCTCCAGCCCGAAATGGGTGCGGCACAGCGCGACCGTCGGCGGGACGGTGGCCACCCAGTCCAGGCCGTAGAACACGATGAACACCCACAGCGGCGGGGCGACCACCGGCCCGAGCAGCCACGGCACGACCAGCAGGGACATCCCGCGGAACCAGTAGTAGACGAACAGCAGCAGCCGGGGGTCCATCCGGTCGGTCAGCCAGCCCGACCCGACGGTGCCGACGATGTCGAAGACGCCGATCACGGCCAGCAGGCCGGCCGCGGTCCCCGGCGGCATGCCGTGGTCGTGGGCGGCCGGGATGAGGTGGGTCTGGATCAGCCCGTTGGTCGACCAGCCGCAGATCCAGAAGGTGCCGACCAGGATCCAGAACGACCTTGGACCGCGAGCTCTCGACCAGGGTCCGCACCGCCAGCCGCGCCGGCGAGGAGGCCGCCGCAGCCGGCTCCTCGGCGACCGGCGCCGGGACGAGCCGCCGCCGGCGCCGCCGGTGCCGCGGCGACGGCGCCGTACGGCGTGGTGCCGACTGCCGCGGGGCTGTCGGCCAGGACCAGCAGCACCAACGGCACGAGCAGCGCCGTCGCCACCGTCACCACGAGCGCAGCGGCCGCGCCAGCCCGGGCCGGCTGCGAGCGCGACGATCAACGGGAGGAACACCAGCTGACCCGTCGCGTTGGCCGCCGAGAAGATCCCGGTGACCAGTCCGCGCTGGGTCACGAACCACCGGTTGGCCACGATGGCTCCGAACACCAGCGCCATGGACCCGGTGCCGGCGCCGATGGCCACGCCCCAGAGCAGCCACAGCTGCCAGGCGGCGGTCATGAAGGTCGTGAGGGCACTGGCGGTGCCGACCAGGGCCAGGGAGATCGCCACGACCCGACGGATGCCGAACCGCTCCATCAGCGCCGCGGCGAACGGAGCGGTCAGCCCGTAGACGACCAGGTTGAGCGTCACCGCGCCCGACGTGGTGGTGCGGGACCACCCGAACTCCGCCTCCAGCGGCTCGAACAGTGCCCCGGTCGAGGAGCGGAACGCCGCGGCCGAGACCAGCGCGCCGAGGGTCACCGCCGCCACGAACCAGGCCCGGTGGATCCGCGGCCCGGTGCGGGACGGTGCTTGGGTAGTCATGCCCGACAACGTAGACGGCGCTCCGTCGGCCGTCGCGCCGGCAGTTCCTGCCGTGATTGCGCGACTTGGCGCCAGGTGCGGCGACGGCGAGGGGCGCCGGGCCGCCCTCAGCCGACGGCGGCCAGACCGAGCCAGTCGGCCAGCTGCCCGAGGTGGCGCTCCAGCGCGGCGGCCGCCTCCGGTGGCGCGCCGGGCTCCCAGTGGGTCGAGTGCACGCGAAGCCGGCTCGCGGCGCGGTCGGCCTTGAGGTCGACCCGCGCCACCAGCGTGTCGCCGTACAGGAACGGCAGGACGTAGTAGCCGTGCACGCGCTGCGGCGCGGGGACGTAGATCTCCAGCCGGTAGTGGAACCCGTAGAGGTCGCGGGTGCGGTCGCGCTGCCAGATGAGCGAGTCGAACGGGCTGAGCAGCGCCTCGCGCGTGCACCCGCCGGGGCCGCCTGCGCGTCGCGGTGCAGGTAGGCCGGGCGGCGCCAGCCCGCGACCTCGACCGGGCGCACCTCCCCGGTGGCCACCAGCTCGGCGAGCGCCGGGCGGGCCTGCTCGGGCTTGAGCCGGAAGTAGTCGCGCAGGTCCTGCTCGGTGCCGATCCCGTGGGCCCGAGCGGCGATCCGCATCAGCTCGCGGAAGGCCTCCTCGTCGCTCGGGCGCGCCTCCGACGACGCAGCCTGCGCCGCTACCGCACGCGGCAGCACCCGCTCGAGCGCGGCGTAGCGCCGTTCGAACTGGGCGGTGCGGCCGGCGCTGCTGATCTGGCCGGCCCAGAACAGGTGCTCCAGGGCCGCCTTGACCAGCGACCAGTTCCACCCCCACTCGGTGGTGCTGCGGGGCAGGTCGTGCTCGAGGGCTCGCTCGAGGTCGCGGGAGGTGATCGGCCCGCGCGCGAGGACCTCGGCCAGCACGGCCTGCACCAGCTCGGGGTGGTCGCGCGCCACACGCTGCATCCCACCCCAGGAGTCGCTGAGCGCCCGGTTCATCCGGAAGCTGAGCAACGGCCACGTGGTCGGCGGGATGAGGCTGGCCTCGTGCGCCCAGTACTCCACCAGGCGCCGCGGCGCCCGGTCCCGCGCGCGGTCCAGCAGGCCGGGATCGTAGGGACCGAGGCGGGAGAAGAACGGGAGGTACTGGCTGCGGGTCAGGACGTTGACGCTGTCGATCTGCACGATGCCGACCCGGTCGACGACCCGCTGCACGTGCCGCGTGGTCGACGGCTCCCGGCCCGGGTCGCGGGTCGCAGAACCCTTGCGCGGCCAGCGCGATGCGCCGCGCCTGAGCCAGGGTGAGGCGCTCGACACCGGAAGTCACTCGCGCACCCTATGACGCCCCCCGGACACCGTCCCGGCTGCCGCCGGGTCAGTCGGGCAGGTCGAGGATCTTCTCGCGGACGGCGTACATCGCCGCCTCCATGCGCGAGTGCAGCTGCAGCTTCTCGAGGATGTTGCGCACGTGGTTCTTGACGGTGTTCTCGGAGATGAACAGCGCCGAGGCGATGTCCTTGTTGGCCATGCCCCGCGCCACGAGCTTGAGGACCTCGAGCTCGCGCTCGGTCAGCCTCGGCACCGGCATCGCCGGCCGCTCCTCGTGCTTCTTGATCATCGTCGCGAACTCCGAGAGCAGCTTGGAGGCCATCGAGGGCGAGATGAGCGACTGCCCGGACTGGACGGCGCGCAGGCCGTCAGCGATCTCCTCGCCCGGGACGTCCTTGAGCAGGTATCCGTTGGCGCCGGCACGGACCGCCTCGTAGAGGTCGGACTCCTCGTCGGAGATGGTCAGCATGATGATCTTGGCCGACGGCACGAGCTCCTTGATCGCCATGCACGCCTCGATGCCCGAGCGGCGCGGCATCCGCACGTCCATCAGCACGACGTCGGGCAGCAGCTCCTCGGCCCGGCGGATCGCCTCGGCCCCGTCACCGGCCTCGCCGATGATGTCGATGTCGTCCTCCTGGCCGAGGACCAGCTCCAGGCCCCGGCGGTAGAGGACGTGGTCATCGGCCACGAGCACACGGATCGGGTCCTCGCTGGGGGCGCCCTGCTCGTCGATCCTCGGCGCCGACGTGCTGCCGTTCATGGTCACCGGGTCATCATGGCACGTGGGCCCGGCCACGGAAGGGAAGCGCCGCCCCGCGGGAGCCCGCAGGACGGCGCCACCAGGTAAAGATCTGGCAACCTGCCGGTCAGCCCGCCTGTCTGCCGACGCCGGCGACCTCGCGCACCTCCGGACCTGCGTGGCCCGCTGGTGCTCCGGTGTCCTGGTCCTGGGCGGCGACGTCGAGGTGGATCACGCCGTAGGACCAGCCGCGCCGGCGGTAGACCACGCTCGGGCGGTCGCTGTCGACGTCGTGGAACAGGTAGAAGTCGTGGCCCACCAGCTCCATCTCGTACAGCGCCTGGTCCAGCGCCATCGGCGTCGTCGCATGCACCTTCTTGCGGACCTCGATCGGGGAGTCGCCGTCGGCCGGGATGGGGCTCTCGTCGGACGCCGCCGCATCGACCGGCTCGCCGTCCACGGCCGAGGCCTCGGCGACCAGCTGCGCGGTCGCCTGGCCCACCGAGACGGGGACGTGGCGGCCGCGGTGCGGCACGTGCCGGCGGTCGTTGGCCCGTCGAAGGCGTTCGAGCAGCTTGTCCATCGCCACGTCCAGCGCGCCGTACTGGTCATCGGCGCAGGCCTCGGCCCGGATGACCGGGCCCTTGACGTGACAGGTGATCTCGACCCGGTCACACGACTTGGACTGGCGGCGGTTGGCCTCATGGGTCACGACGACGTCAAGTCGTTGGACGCGCGGCGCGAGCTGCGGGACCTTCGCGAGCTTGTCATCCAGATGTTGGCGGAAGCGGTCCGAGACTTGGACGTGCCGTCCGGTGACGACGATCTCCACAGGTGTCCTCCTTGGGGATTCGGGCGATGCGCGTAGGGGGCCTGCCTCAGGCCCTCGTGGTCGGCGGCACCACCTCCTGTCCGGGGGAAGCACACACCCCGGGACGGCCCCTGCTCCAGCTCCGCGACGTCCGGGATGCGACGTCCTCGCGGGGGTCCAGGGGCTCCATGCATGAACGCTAGTCCCTCCCCCGGGGTTGCGACACTTGAAGCGTGCGCCCGGTTTGTCGCCCGACGTCCATTACGCCGAAGCTGCCCGGGCCGGGCGGATGTCTGCCCTCCGAGACGGAGCGAGGCCGCCTTCAGGAGGGAGCGTGTCGACGCTGCGTCGCGGCGACCACGACCGCGCTCACGTGCCGCGCGCCTCCGACCCGGAGGGCGCGCGCGGCCTCGACCAGGGTGGCGCCGGTGGTGAGGACGTCGTCGACGAGCAGACAGCAGCGCCCGGCCACCGCGGTCCGCCATCGCGGCGTCACCTGCATCGCGCCCTCGAGGTTGGCCGCGCGCTGACGGGAGTCGAGGCCCGCCTGGTCGGCCACCCGCCGGCGCAGGGCCAGCGCGGGCGCGACCCACACCCCGCGCCCCGGGGCGCTGCTCAGGGGCAGGGCTGCGTCGACGAGGAGCCTCAGCGGAGCGTCGCCGCGCCGCCGGACGGCCGCGGCTGCGGACGGCACCGGGACCACCAGCAGGGGTTCGTTGCCGGCCGACAGGAGGCAGGCCAGGCGCGGGTCGGACCGTGCGGCCTCGTCCAGTGCCGCGGCGAGCAGCGGCGCGAGGACGCCGCCCAGGTCGCGGCGGCCCTCGTCCTTGTACGCCACGAGCGCTGCCCGCACCGGCCCGTCGTACGGCGTCGTCGCCCGGACCGCCGGCAGCCCTGGCGGGCAGGGCGCCGGCGCCACCTCGCGCGGCCCACCCGCGAAGGCCGTGCGGCGGGCACGGGCGGCGCAGCCCAGGCACCACCCCACCCCGTCCCGGCCGCAGCCCCCGCACGACGCCGGCAGGGCCAGCTCTGCGGCGGCGGCCGCTGCCTGCCACCACAGCAGGCGACGAGGCGGCAGGCTCCGGTCGACCGGACGCCGGTCGCGGTCCATGGTCCTGACCCTCCCGGCATCGGCCCGGCGTGGCCACCGGCGGGGTGCGGGATGTGGACGAGGAGGCCTCGCCCGCGCTGCCTGTGGACGGCGGCTTCCCCTGACGGGGTTCCCGCCGATATACGCCATTTGCAGGACAGGGCGGCCGGCGAGGCGACACGATGGAGGGCGACATGATCGGCCCGCAGACCCGGACGAGGTGAACAGCATGCGATCCCTCCGGACCGGATCCCCGACGACGTGGCTGCGCATGTCCGTCGTCGCCGTCTCGGTCTGCGTCGCGGCCGTCCAGGGCCTCGCCGCGACGATGCTCGCCCTCGGCCTCACGGTCCTGCTCCTGGACCTGCTCAGCGCCCGCGTCGTCTCGCGCTCCGGCCACGCCGTGACGAGGCACCGGCTCGCTGCCGGCCTCCTCCTGCTGGCGGCCGCAGTCGCCGGCGCGGCGACGACCGTCCACGTGGGCACTCCCACCGGGGCACCGCTGCTCCTGCTCATCCCGGCGTTCCGGGCCGGCGAGGTCTATGGACGGCTGGCCGCCGCCGTGTGCGTCCTCACTGCGGTGACCGTGAGCCTGGGCACGGCCGCTCTGGGCGGCGACCTGGACCCGGCGCTGGAGGCCGGCTGGCTGCAGTGGGGCGGGCTGGCCCTTCTCGGCGGCGTGCTGGGCTGCGTGGTCGGCCTCCGTGCGCCGGTCGCCGGTGGAGCACCATTCAGACGGGGACGAGCCGCCGGCCGCCCGCGAGGCTGCCGTGCTCCTGCGCCGGCTGGACACGCTGGCCGGCGCCCTCGACGGCGGTTTCGACGCGCCGGCCAGTGCCGAGCTGCTGCTCGACGCCGTGGACGCCGCAGTCCCTTCCCGGCGCCGGGCCGTCCTCGTCGGCTTCGGCCACGACCCGGCCGTGCCGCTCGCCCTCCGGGGCACCGACCGGGTGCCGTGGCCGGACCCGGCCCTGGCCGACCCCGGGCCGCCCGCCTCCCTGCTCAGCCGGGTGTGGCGCACAGGCACCGCCGAGCGAGGCGCGACGCAGGTCGACGGCGAGGCGAGGCCGCTGCTGGCTGCCGCGCTGCGGGACCCGATGGGCGACCGGATCGGTGTGGTGGTGCTCGAGCGGTCCCCCGGCGCCGCCTTCGACGACGCGGACCTCCGGCGGTGGCCGAGCTGGCCGAGGCGCACAGCCCCAACCTCGACGTGTCCCTGATCTTCGCCGCCCTGCGCGAGCGGGCCGGCTTCGAGGAGCGCGAGCGCCTCGCCCGCGAGATGCACGACGGCATCGCCCAGGAGCTCGTCGCGCTCGGCTACCACATCGACGTGATGCGGCGCCGCGCCTCCCGGGACGGCTCGCCGCTGGCGGGCGAGCTGGACGACCTGCGTGACGGCTTCAGCGAGACCCTGGCCGACCTGCGGCTGCAGATCGCCGACCTGCGCATCGCCGTCCGCCCCGACCAGGGCCTCGGCGCTGTCGTCGGCGCCCGGCTGCAGCGGTTCGGCTCATCGACCGGCCTGCGGGTGGTCCTGCGCCTGGAGGAGTCCGGGTTCCGGCTGCCGGCGCACGTCGAGACGATGATCTACCGGCTGCTGCTGGACCTGCTGAACGACGCCCGGCTCGCCCCCGGCACCACGTCCGTCGACGTCACCCTCGACGTGGCCCCACCGCGGGTCTTCCTGCAGGTGCACCACGACGGCCGCACCAGCCTGCGTGCGGAGGACTTCCGCGAGCACCCCATGACGGCGCTGGGGGCGGACATCCTGGTCGAGCCCCACTCCCCCGCTGGTGTCGTCGTCCAGATGCACCTGCGCCAACGTTCGTCCCACGGGGCCAGGCCCCTCACCCGGGAGAGGATCCCCCAGCGTTCATGAGCACCAACGACATCTCGGTCGTCCTCATCGATGACCACACGCTGGTGCGAGCCGGCATCGCCCGCCTGATCGACTCCGAGCCGGACCTGACGGTCGTCGGCGAGGCGTCGTCGGTGGGCGAGGGCGAGGACATGCTGCGGCGCACCCGGCCCGACGTGATGGTGGTCGACGTGTCGATGCCCGACGGCAGCGGGCTGTCCCTCGTCCGGTCGGCCCGGAACCGCAGCCCGCAGCTGGGCATCGTGGTCCTCACGATGCACAACGACGACGAGACCCTGCTGGAGGCGCTGGACGCCGGTGCGTCCGCCCTGGTGCTCAAGAGCGCGTCGGCCGACGACGTCATCGCCGCCGTACGCCGTGCCGCCGTCGCCCCGGACGCGTTCACCGCCATCGGCCTGGCTGCCGCCATGCGCCGCCAGCAGACGGTGAAGCCGCGCCTCACCCCGCGTGAGACCGAGGTGCTGATGATGCTGGTGGGCGGCGCCTCGGTCGGCAAGACCGCCAAGGCCCTGTTCATGAGCGAGTCGACGGTCAAGACCCATGTCGGCAAGGTCTACGACAAGCTCGACGCGCACAACCGCGCCGAGGCGGTCATGGCAGCCGTGCGTCTCGGCCTGGTCAAGGCGAGCCCGGAGCCCAGCCTGCGCTGAGCCCCGCTGCGACGACCGCGACCCGGGTCACCGACCCGCGCGGCCGGTGACGAGGACGGGACGCACCACTCACATGGTGGAGAAGGTGCCCATCAACCGGATCGCGCCCGGGCCGATGACGACGATCATCAGCGCCGGGAAGATGCAGAACAGCAGCGGGAACAGGATCTTGACCGTGACCTTCTGCGCCTTCTCGCCGGCGCGCTGGCGTCGTACGAGGCGCATCTGGTTGGACTGCTCCCGCAGCACCGCGCCGATCGGCAGGCCGAGGCGGTCGGCCTGCACCAGCGCGGTGACGAACGTCTTGACCTCGGGCACGTTGGTGCGCTGGGACAGCCCGGAGAACGCCTCCGCGCGCGGCTTGCCGATCTGCACCTCCTGCAGCACGCGGGCGAACTCGCCGGCGACCGGTCCGGTCGTGGACCGGGACACCTGCAGCAGCGCGGCGTCGAAGCCCTGACCCGCCTCGACGCACACCGTCAGCATGTCCAGGGCGTCGGCCAGCCCGCGGCGCAGCTCCTCCTGGCGCTTCAGCCCGAGGTTGTAGACGAGGAGGTCGGGCAGGAAGAACCCGGCGGCACCGGCGCCGGCGGCGACCAGCAGGCCCACCGGGGTGAGCCCGCCGCCCAGGAGCAGGCCCAGCAGGCCCAGGACGAGCAGCGCCGCGCCCTTGACCCCGAGGAGACGCTCGACGCTCCACGTGGGCGGGTTGCCGGCGAACTCCAGCATCCGGGCCAGCCGGGCGCCGGCACCCGAGGGCGAGAGGCGCAGGGCAAGGTCACGGGTCCCCCGGTAGAACGGCTTGAGCAGCCGGTCGCTGGCGGCGCGGTCGTTGCCGACGACCTCGGGGCCCCCGCCCGATGCCGCGATGAGGGCCAGGCTGCGCGCGACACCGGTCTCGGGTCCGCGGCCACCCAGGGCGAGCGCCACCGCGCAGGTCAGTCCGAGGACCAGCGCGGCCGCGCTTGCCAGCAGGTACGGGGACACTCAGACCTCCACCTTGACGACGCTCTTCATCCAGACCACGCCGAGGCCCAGCGCGACCAGGCCACCGCCCGACAGGAGCCACCCCAGCGGGGTGGTCCACAGCAGCGAGACGTAGTCACGGTTGGCCTTGAGCATGAACAGGAACAGACCCACCGGCAGCGCGATGAGGATGTATGCCGAGAGCCGCCCCTCAGCGGAGAGGGCACTCACCTCCCGCTTGAGCGACTCCCGCTCGCGCAGTGTCGTCGCCGTCGTCCGCAGGGTCTCGGCGAGGTTGCCGCCGACCTGACGCTGGATGCGGACCGCCATGGTCGTCCACCGGAGGTTGACGCTGCCCAGCCGGTGCGACAGCCGGTCGAGGCTGTCCTCGAGCTCTGCGCCGATGCGGGTCTCGGCCAGGGCGCGGGAGAACTCCTTGGCCGACGGCTCCGCGGCGTCGCGCACGATCGCGTCGATCGCCTGAGGCAGGGAGAACCCGGTGGCCAGGCTGCTCGCCAGCAGGGTCAGCACGTCGGGCAGCTGCTGCTCGAACTTCTTGGCCCGTCGGGCGGCGAGCACCTTGAGTACCACGGGCGGCAGGACCAGGCCCAGGACGGCGCCGAGCAGGATGCCGAGCAGGACGAGCGCACCGGCCCCACGCAGGAGGAACCAGCCGCCCATGAGGCCCACCAGCACGGCGAGGCCACGCAGGACGTACCACTCGCTCGTGCGCAGCGGCAGGTCGGCGCGCTCGATCAGCAGCGCGGCCTTGGCGGTGCCGTCGCGTCCGCGGGTGAGCCGCTCGCTGACCTGCGTCAGCCGGGTGCCGACGGCGCTCTGGGTCCCGGCCTTGTCGTCCGCCGTACGGTCCGGTGAAGGAGTCCCGAGGTAGAGGTCGATGGCCCGGATCCGCCGGCGGCTGGCTGAGGTGAACGCCGGCGAGAGCACCACCAGGGTGATGGTCATCAGGCCGACGAAGACGGCACCGGCGGTGGCCCACAGCCACACGGGGGTCAGGGAGGTCACCGGTGTCACCGTGCGCCGAGGGAGAAGGCCGCCAGCGGCAGCTCCACCCCCTGGTTGGCCAGGTGCGTCGTGAACTTGGGCCGCAGTCCGGTGGGACGCAGGCCGCCGACGTACCGGCCCTGCGCGTCCCGGCCGGCCGCGTAGTCGAAGGTGAACAGGTCCTGCAGGGTGATGACGTCGCCCTCCATGCCGGAGACCTCGGTGATGGCGACGACCCGGCGCGTGCCGTCCTTCAGGCGCGCCTGCTGCACGATCAGGTCGATGGCACCGGCGACCTGGTCGCGGATCGCGCGGATCGGCAGGTCCACACCACCCATGAGGACCATCGTCTCCATGCGGGAGAGGCTGTCCCGGGGCGTGTTGGCGTGCACCGTGGTGATCGAGCCGTCGTGGCCGGTGTTCATCGCCTGGAGCATGTCGAGGGCGGCCCCGTCGCGGACCTCACCGACCACGATGCGGTCGGGGCGCATCCGCAACGAGTTGCGCACGAGGTCGCGGATCGCCACGGTGCCCTTGCCCTCGGTGTTGGGCGGGCGCGACTCCAGGCGCAGGACGTGCCGCTGGCGCAGCTGCAGCTCCGCGGCGTCCTCGATGGTGATGATCCGCTCGTCGTCGGGGATGTAGCTGGACAGGACGTTGAGCAGGGTCGTCTTGCCCGACCCGGTGCCGCCGGAGATGACGATGTTGAGCCGGCCGAGGACGCACGCCTGCAGCACGTCGCGCACCTCCGGGGTGAACGTGCCGAACGCGATGAGGTCCCGGTCGGTGAAGGGGTCGGCGGAGAACTTGCGGATGGTGAGCATGCTGCCGTCGAGGGCGATCGGCGGGATGACCGCGTTGACGCGTGAGCCGTCGGGCAGGCGGGCGTCGACCATGGGCTGGGCCTCGTCGACCCGCCGGCCGACCCGGCCGACGATCTTGTCGATGGTCCGGCGCAGGTGCAGGTCGCTCGTGAAGGACGCGGCGACCGGGTAGATCTTGCCGGCGCGCTCGATGTAGATCTGGTGCGGTCCGTTGACCATGATCTCGGTGACCTCGGCGTCGCGCAGCAGCGACTCCAGCGGACCGTGGCCGAGGATCTCGTCGCTGACGTCCTGGGCCACGCGGCTGCGGTCGGCCGCGGACAGCGGCGTCTCCTCCAGCTCCAGCACCGACTGCAGGGTGACCCGCACCCGCTGCTCGAGGTCGGACTGCTGCAGGTGCGGGTCGTACAGCTGCGGCCCGAGGCTGCCGATCAGCGACTCGTGCACGCTGGCCTTCAGCCCGGCGAACGGGTCCACCCGCAGGGCTTCCCCGGGGACGCCGATCTCGACGTCGCTGGGCCCCTCCTGGCTGCGGCGCGCCTGCTCGAGGCGCTCGGCGAGGCTCATGCCTCGCTCCGCCGCAGCAGCCGACGGCCGGCGCCCCAGCGCGCGCCCCGGGCTGCCGACGCCTCCGCCTCGGGCACCGGTTTGCGGACATGGTCCCGGGCCAGCGCCTTGATCGCCTGGCTGACGGCGTGCCGCGGCTCGTCGAGGACGATCGGCACGCCCCGGTTGACCGACGCGGGAACGGCCAGGCTGTTGGGCACCTGCACCGCGATGGGGTGGCGCAGCGCCCCGGTCACGTCGTCGGCGGTGAGGCCCACCTTGGCGTCGGAGCGGTTGAGCACCAGCACCCAGCTGTCCCGGTTGTGCCCGAGCATCTCCAGCGTGTCGAGCGTCAGCCGCAGGTTCTTCACCGCCGGAATGTCCAGCGTTGCCAACAGGATTGACACGTCGCTGGAGTCGAAGGCCGCCAGCACGTGCTCGGTGAACGCGGGCGGCGTGTCGAGGATGATCACGTCGTACATCCGCTTGGCCACGCGGAGCAGCTCCAGGACGGTCGCTCCGGGGATCCGGTCGGCGTCGCCCGGCTGGGCCGGCGCACACAGCACGTCCAGGCCGCTCTCGTGCCGGGTGACGACGGAGGCCAGGCCCTGCTGGTCCAGGTGACCGGACATGGCCACCACGTCGGCGGTCGACCGCTCGGGCACGAGCGCGAGGGCGATCGCGACGTCACCGAACGCGAGGTCGAGGTCGACCAGCAGCACCCGGGTGGCCCCGTCCGAGGCCAGCTCCGCCGCCAGGTTCGTCGAGACCGTCGTCTTGCCCACCCCGCCCTTGGCGGAGAAGACCGTGACGACCCGGCCCTCGGGGGCGCCGTGCGCGTCCGCCGCGCCGCCGAGGCGCTCGGAGAGGTCGAGGCTGCGCTGGCACGCCTCCATCAGCGCGCTCAGGTCGTCGGCGCTGACGACCTCGCGCACTCCGGCGCGTAACGCCTGGGCGAGCACACCGACGTCGAGGCGGCGGCGCATCAGCACCACGCCGACATCGGGGCGGGTCAGCCGGAGCTGCTCGGTCAGGCTCAGCGCCGCGGCCAGGTCGATGTCCGGGCCGACGACGAGCAGCCACTCGAGGCGGTTCTCGCCGAGGTGGCGGACGACCGCGGGGCCTGAGTCGGCCACCCGCATGTCGTCCCCCAGGGCGAGCCGGACGTTGTCCGCGGCCAGCCGGTCTGCTTCCCACAACAGGGTCATGATGCGTGCCCAGCCTCTCCTGTTGTCACTTGCCGACGACGGTGGTGTCGTTGATGGATGCCTTGTGGTCGACCGTGACTCGGGCGCCGCGCAGCCCGCAGTACAACGTGCCGGTCTGGACGGCGTGCACGAGCCTGAGCGCCTCGGCCGGCGGCAGAGCGACGGTCACCAGCGCACCTGGTACGGCGGCCGCATCAGCCGACGGGGCTGGTGTGGGAGTGCCGAGGGCGTGCGAGGAGTCGGCCGGCTTGACCTGTGCGGCGCCCACGGCGATGACATTGACGTCGTCGAACAGCACACGGGTGACTCGAACGAGCGGCGGCCCGTGCTGCAGCTTGCCGCCGTCCGGCACGGTCGTGGACCCCTTGCTCGGGGTTGAACGTGTCGTAGATGACGATGTGCGAGCCCGGCGTCAGCAGTGGGGCAATGCGTTCCGGGTCGGGCAGGTTGACGGTGATCGCCACCTGGCCGTCAGGCACGGGGCCCGTTGGCGCAGCCTGCTTGGTGAGCTGGCCGAAACGGGACGCCAGCACGATCTCGCCCCGGGCGATGGGGGTCGTGGCGACCAGCGACGCGACGGCGCCGGACACCTCGGTCAGGGCGCCGGCGGGAACACCCCGGCTGACCACGGTCTGCGCCACGATCAGCTTCTGCGCCAACGCGTCTCGCGCCGAGGTGCCCTGCGGCACCGGCGCCTGCGCGATGAACACCTGCTGTGTGGCCTGCCCCGCCACCGCTCGCGCGTCGGCGTTCTGGGCATAGAGCACCACACCGGCAGCGCCCAACAGCGCCACCAGCAGCGCGGCCACGATGGCCATGACCCGACGTCCCATTGCTGATACTCCCAATTCCACGTCGGCGCAAGGCCGAGCACGTACGGTGACGACGTGGCTGCACTCAACCTAGCTGGCGTGACGCCCGTTGTGCAGTGCTGAGAGCGCCCTCCGGACTGCCCGGAACCCCGCCGTCGCTCTGGCCTAGTCGATGTGGACGGTGCGCCGACAGTGTGGCCCGGCTGTCAGAGCTGGTGCTGACGGCTGTGAACGCCGTGGTGATCTGGCCACCGAGGGTGGCTGACGACGCCGATGATCACGGCAGCGATGAAGGCGACGAGCAGGCCGTACTCGACGGCGTGGCACCGCGGTCGTTCCGAGTCATGGCGTGGAACCGGGCGGTCTGGAACTTCGCAACACGAGCGAGCATGGTCGTTCCCCTTTCAAGGGCGGAGTCGTGGGCGGGGACGCTTATCCCGCGATGACACTACAGACTGCTCGAGAAGCCGTGCCGCGCACATCAACTGATTCGCCCCGGTCGTGCGCGTCAAGACGGGTGAGTGCTGCATCATCCGAACGGCTGATGTTTACTTCGACGAGCGCACTTCTGCCCCTCCTCCAGCCGGTCAGTACCGCCGATACTCACGGTGTGTCCAGCTGCGTGAGCCACCCGACGGCGGCCGACGGGACGTTCTCCCTCGCGCCCAGCATCTGAGTCGGAACGCGCGATTCCCATGCGGCGCAGACCGCACACGGGATCCGTGTCACCTCAGACACCAGAACGTCTTGCCCGCAATGCTGTTCGTCATCCTCGTCGCCATCGTACGTCCATCGGGACGCGCAAGGTCGACGAGCAGAGCGCTTGGCTGCACCTGGCCGTGGGCCGGTTTCTCGCGACCGGTGGACGCTTCGGCATGCCGGATCCTTGGTCCGCCGAGGTGACCGTGCCGTATCGGAGTACCGAGGCGCTCCCCGCGCTCGTCAGCTACCGCACCTTCGAGCTCTTCGGCCTTGGCGGCATCGCCTGGCTGCGGGCCATCGGGGTCCTTGCCCTTCTCGACCGTCCTCTTGTGGGGTGCACGGCGGGTCGCAGACTCTGTGCCGGCCCTGCTCGCTGCCGGAGCCGGCCTGCTCGGGAGCGGGGCACGCCCTCACGGCACGGCCCCAGCTGCTGGGGCTGGTGTTCCTCGCGGTCACGGTGGTCGCCTGGCACAAGACGGCCACCGACCTCCGGCCGCGCTGGTGGCTGGTGGGCTCGGCTGGGTCGCCGCCTGGGTCCATGGCCTGTGGGCCCTTGACGTCCTCGTCGGACTCGTCACCGTCGCCGGCCTGGCCGCAGACCGACGCGTGACAGGCGACAGGCCTTGCGGTTGACGACGATCCCGCTCATGGCCACGAAGCCGCCACCCTGACGTGGTACGGCCCGGGACTCGTCCTCACCCCCTTCACCGTCGGCCAGAGCGTGCGGGCTTCGTGGGCGAGTGGCAGCCGACCTCGGCCCACGACCTCTGCGCCATGACAGTCCTGGCCTCCATCAGCCCTCGTCGCCGTGACATGGATGCGAGCTCCGACCAGGCCGGCGTGGTGGCAGGTCGCTCACCATGTGCTCCCGAGCGCGTCCTCACCCTCTCGATGACCCGGTTGGTCGCCGTCGGCGCTGTCCTGGTCGTACCGCTGCTCGCCGGTGCCCTGCAGCAACAGCGGCGTTCACCTGTCATCGGCGTGGTGCGGCGCGACACGGCAGCAGCCGCCGGTCGCCCTGATCATCCGCTGCGCTCGCTGCCGCCCCGCTGGCATCGGTGACCGCCTCCCGCCCGGCCGACGTGCCCGATGCGCCTGTCCGCGACGCTTCTGCGCAGTCCCGGCGGGTACGACTATCCTGGCCCAAGGCGACATGAGCAGCTGGGTCTTGTGGACACAGCCGACGACTAAGTCTGGTTTTCGACTCCCGCTCTGAGATCTACAGTCGCCACTTCCATCTGGACTTTGCGCGGATGATGGCCGCTGCGCCCGGCTGGGACCACGTCCTCGACCACACCGGCGCGTCATATGCGCTGGTGCTTCAGGACTCCCCGATCGCTGCCGCCCTGACCGAACGCCGCACTGGGTTGCACTCGGGGCTGACGGCGGTTTTGTCCTCATGAGAGCCGCCTCGTGAGCGGGGCCACGACCGCGCGCGAACTCCCCACCGCAGGGCCAACGCGGCCGTCGCGCCCACCTCGTTGGTGCCGTCGCGTCGCGGCCACCACGGTCGCTGGCTGCGGTGGGCCACCGGCGCTTCGCATACCGCACGAGTGGTGGTTCCCCTTGTGCGCCTTCACCATCGATCCGCCTGGTGGACGCCTTCTTCATTCTGGTGGCCGGACATCACCAGGTTGCGCTGCGCGGCGGCGACCCGGCGTACCACCTCAACTCGCCCTCAATGGCAGCCCCGGGTACGGAGTTGTCGCGTCCAACTGGGACGGGCAGTGGTACCAGCTGATCGCGACATCGGGCTATCCCCGAGAGCTCCCGGTGACTCCGGACGGCAAGGTGTCGATGAACCCTTGGGCCTTCTATCCGCTCTACCCGTTCACCGTCGGGGCTCTGATGCGCCTCACGAGTCTGGGGTTCACGACCGTCGCACCCACACTGAGCCTTCTGCTTGGCGCCGCTGCCACCGTTGCTCTCTACCGTCTATTGACCGGCACCGTCTCACGCTTCACGGCGTGTGCCACGACACTGGCGATGTGCAGCTTCATGTCGGCACCTGCCCTCCAACTGGCCTACACCGAGAGCCTGGCCCTGCTCCTCACCTGCGTCTGCCTCATCCAACTTCGGAGCCGCCGCTACGCCGGCTTCGCAGTCGCCGTGCTGGCGCTGGCGCTGTGTCGACCCATCGCGCTCGCTCTTGTTCCGGTGGTCTCGGTCCACTGGCTGAGCCGGCACCGCGACCGGGCCGACCTCTCCTTTTCGAGCACCGCCCGCTGGCGCAGCGCCGCTCTCCTTCCGTGGTGTATCGCTGTCACCGCACTTTGGCCACTCATCGCGGGCGCGGTCACCGGTCAACGCAACGCCTACCTTCACACGATGTCGGCATGGACTACCTACGCAAGCAGTGTGCCCGTCGTGGGCTGGGTCCTGTTCCTGACGAGTGCGCTGGGCGTCGCGGGCGTCGTGCTGTGCATCGCGCTGGGTGCGCTTGCCGCCTGCATCGTCCTGCGCCCAGCGGCCGAGGCCTGGGGGCCCGAGGTGAGGACGTGGGCCTGGGCCTACCCGGCGTACCTGCTCACCGCCACCGCGCCGGGACCCAGCATCATCAGGTACCTGCTGCTGGCCTTCCCCTTGATGTGGCCGGTCCCTGACCTCCTCCCATCGGTGTGGTCCGCCCGCCTCCAGCGTGTTGCGCTGCCCCTGATGGTCATGGGAGGACTGCTGCTGCAGTGGGTGTGGATCAGGCACTTCGTCGTCATCTCCGCCACCCCGATCCGCGGGCCCTTCCCCTGACGCGAGGCAGCGGCCGGCTGACAGCGCTCAGGCGCCGGGGACGACCAGGTCGGTGCCGGCACCGAGCGGCTGCCAGCCGTTGCCGGCCTTGGTCAGCACGACGCCGCGGCCGGTGACGACGACCAGCCCGCGGACGCCCCCCGTCGTGGTGAGCGAACGCGCATCGGGCACGGGTTGCAGGCCGGTCGCTGGGCCGCCGATGTCCACGAGGTAGGGGCGCTGCGGCTCGGCGCGACCGACCCTGCCGATCACCGCGACGGTGTCGTCGTCCACCCACACCGCGCTCGAGGCCGACGTGAGCGTCCAGCCGACCCGCAGCGGAGCGGCGAGGGACTGGGCCGTGCCGTTGGCAGCACGGACGATGCCGGCGACCTGGACCTGCACGTCGCTGCCATCCGGCTTGGTGGTGACGAGCACCGCGCGCTGGTCGTCCGCGGCCACGCGGAACGACACGATCCTGCGGTTGACCCAGCCGGCTGATGTCGACGGCCCGGGGCTGCCCGGCGGCGAGGGCGCTGTCGGACGTGTCGATGACCCACAGACGCGTGGCGCCGCCGCGCTCCCCCGCCACCCAGAGGCCGTCGCGCCCGTCGTACGACGGCTTGGTCAGCTTGTCCCCGAACGCGCGGCAGCTGGTGGCTGGAGGTGCCCCTCCACCGGGACAGGTCCCGACGGTCGCCACCGATCGCCGCGAGCTCCTTGCCGTCCCGCGACTGCGCCAGCTCGATCCAGCCCGGCTGGATCCGCGGCAGCGGTGCTGCGCTCGTCTCCGGGCTCCTGCGCGGCGGACTGTCGTCGCCGAACCCGTCCGGGTCGACGCGGGTGAGGGTGCTGCCCTTGCGCAGCAGCACCAGCGCGGGCGACGCGGTCGTGGTCGAGCGGTAGTCCAGGTCGGCCAGCGACGACAGCGACTCCCCCAGGCCCGGCAGGTCGAGCTGAGCACCGTCGACCCGCAACGAGACCTCGTTGACGGCCGGGAGCTGGACCTGCAGCAGCGTGGACAGGAACTGCGCCCACATCGCCCTGCGCAGTACGGCGTCCGCGGCCAGCGCCCGGACGGTGAGGTCGACCGTGGCCCGACCGGACTGCACCGGCACCGCCGCCACCGACAGCTCCGTGCCCAGCGGCACACCCGTCGACACCGCGCCGCGCAGGTAGTCCGGAACGGGGTCGAGCTGGGCGCGGGCCAACGTGGTCGCCAGGCCCGCGGTGACCGGGAACCATCGCCGGTCGGCGACGAGGGTGCGCTCGATCGGGTCGACGTAGCTGATGCTGAACGGGCGGTAGATGCGCTGCATGTCATACTGCGCTCAGCCAGAGCCCGAAGTCCTTGGGCAAGGACGAGATCCGCCACTGTCCCCCCACCCTGGTGAGGCCGAACGACCCGCGCAGCGACCGACCCGGCAGGCGCCTCGTGGTAGTAGCCCTCGCCGTCGACGACGGCGATGGGCGACGTGGCCACGTGCACCGTTCCGTCCGCCACGGTGACCTTCACCGAGGCGTCGGTGTCGCCGTGCACCGTGACCCCGACGTCGGGCTTCCACGCGTCACTGGCCGCCGGTGTGAGGAACGACCGCGCGACGGCGTGGTCGTCCTCGAATCCGTAGCCGGCGCTGAGGAAGCCGCGGATCGTCGCCTCGGCCGAGGCCCCCACCACCGGCCCGAACGGCGACACGTGGATCGGCTGCTGCGCCGGCTCGCCCACCGCCATCCCCTGCTGGACCGGACCGCCCGACGGCAGACCGCCGCAGGCACTGACGGCACAGACCAGCCCGGCCGACACCGCGAGCGCGAGCGGTCGGACCCTCACGACTCCTGGGCGGAGCCTCACGACTCCTCGCCCTGCGACCCGGGGGCGATGGCCAGCGGCGCCCTGTGGGCACCGCCGCCGGCCGTGCTGCTCGTCCGGCACCAGCGGCAGCGGCGACCGGTCGATCGGGACGCCGCTGCGGCGCGGCACGGTCAGCCGGAAGCACGACCCCTGCCCCGGCTCACCCCACGCCTGCAGCCACCCCTCGTGCAGCCGGGCGTCCTCGAGCGAGATGGCCAGGCCCAGCCCGGTGCCGCCGGTGGAGCGGGCTCGCGCCGGGTCGGCCCGCCAGAAGCGGTTGAACACCAGGCCCGCCTCGCCCGGGCGCAGCCCGACGCCGTGGTCACGGACCGCCACCGCCACCGCCGTCTCGTTCACCCCGAACGAGACGGTCACCGGGTGCCCGTCGCCGTGCTCGACGGCGTTGACCACGAGGTTGCGCAGGATCCGCTCCACCCGCCGCGGGTCCACCTCCGCGATGCACGGCACGCCCGGGTCCTGGAGGACGAGCTCGCTGCCTCGCCGCCCGGCCAGGGTCGTCGTGGACTCGACGACGCGCGCGGCGACGGAGCGCAGGTCGGTCGCCTCCAGGTCGAGCGCCGCCGCCCCGGCGTCGAACCGGCTGATCTCGAGCAGGTCGGTCAGGAGCGCCTCGAACCGGTCGATCTCCGCATGCAGCAGCTCGGCCGTCCGCGCCACCTGCGGAGCGAAGTCGCCGCGCGAGTCGTGCAGCAGCTCGCCGGCCATCCGGATGGTCGTCAGCGGGGTGCGCAGCTCGTGGGAGACGTCGGAGCTGAAGCGCTGCTGGACGCGCGAGAGGTTCTCCAGCTGGCGGATCTGGCGTTGCAGGTTGTCCGCCATGCCGTTGAACGCCGCTGCCAGCCGGGCGATGTCGTCCTCGCCGCGTGCGGTCATCCGCTCGTTGAGCCGGCCGGAGGAGAGCCGCTCGGCCACGAGCGCGGCGCGGCGTACGGGGTCCACGACCACCCGGGTGACGACGTAGGCGACCGCGCCCACCAGCAGGACCAGGGCGATGCCGCCCACGGTGAAGGTGCGGGAGACGACCGCGAGGGTGGCCTCCTCGCGGTCCATCGGGAACACGAAGTAGAGCTCGTAGCGCCCGGCCGTGGGGACCGTCACCTGCGAGCCGACGATGACGGCGGGCACGGCCTGGCCGGTCTGCTCGCTGGTGACCGCGATGACCTGGGTCTTCTGGTGCGTGGGGTCGGCGGCGACGGCCTCGCGCAGCTCGGGAGGGATGCTCGGCAGGCCGATGTCGCCGGACAGGATCGTGGGGACCTTGGCCGGCGAGCTGTTGTCCCCGCTGCGCACCAGGATGATGTCGCGCGACTGGTCCGCCCCGGGGGACGCGAGCTGGGAGGCGATGTCGGTGGCGAGCTGGGTCATGCTGGTCGTGTCGGTGTTGTCGGTGGCGTCGAACTGGGTCTGCGCCGACCGCGAGCCCTGCAGCGCGTCCTGCTTGGCCTGCGTCACGCGCGCGTCGACGAGCCCGTTGGCGATCTGCTGGTAGAGGTAGGACCCGAGGGCCAGGACGACGACCAGGCCGAGCAGCATCGTCGAGACGATGACGCGGAACTGCAGCGAGGACCGCCACAGGTGACGCAGACGGCGCGCCCCGGCGAGGCCGCCCGCCGGGCCGCGAGCGCCACCTCGCGGGCCAGGGTGGCCGCCCCGCGGGCGAGGTCGGGCAGCCGGCGACGGGCGCCGTCCGCGTGCGGCGCCTGGGGGGCGGTCACCGGGTCACGGCCCTAGGCCGGGCCGGCCTTGTAGCCGACGCCGCGGACGGTCACCACGATCTGCGGGTGCTCGGGGTCGTGCTCGATCTTGGACCGCAGGCGCTGCACGTGGACGTTGACCAGCCGGGTGTCACCGGCGTGGCGGTAGCCCCACACCTGCTCCAGCAGCACCTCACGGCTGAACACCTGCCACGGCTTGCGGGCCAGGGCCACGAGCAGGTCGAACTCCAGCGGGGTGAGGGACAGGGGCCGGCCGTCGCGCTTCACCGAGTGACCGGCGACGTCGATGCTGAGGTCACCGATCTCCAGCGTCTCCGGCTCGGGGTCGTCGGTGCGCCGAAGCCGTGCCCGGACCCGGGCGATGAGCTCCTGCGGCTTGAACGGCTTGGACACGTAGTCGTCGGCCCCGGACTCCAGCCCGACGACCACGTCGATCGTGTCGGTGCGGGCGGTCAGCATGACGATCGGGATGCCGGACTCGGCGCGGATCCGCCGGCAGACCTCGATGCCGTCGATGCCCGGCAGCATGACGTCCAGCAGCACCACGTCGGGGCGGCTCTCCCGGAACACCGCGAGCGCCGAGGACCCGTCCGCGCAGTGGACGACGTCCAGCCCCTCGTTGTGCAGCACGATGCCCAGCATCTCCGCCAGCGCGAGGTCGTCATCGACGACGAGTACGCGACCCTTCACCCAAGCCTCCAGTACGTCGTGGCGGGTGCCTGCCCCAGCCGTGTCGCATCGTCTCATGCACAACGGACCGGGCCCGGCAGGCGTGCCTGCCCCGCGACCACCAGCCGGTACGCGCGTCGCGCCTCGCCTTCGCGTGGCGCGGCCTCACTCCACCAGGCGGACCGGGTCACCCTGGACGCTGGCGGTCCATGAGGTGGTGTCGGCCGGGCTCGACCCGGCCCCGTAGTAGAACTCCAGGCGGACCCAGCAGCCCGTCGGCGAGTCGGTGCAGGTGTAGTTCGTAGGTATCGGGACGCCGATGCTCTGCCACTTCGCGTTGTAGCTGCTGCTGACGCTGATCTGGCAGCCGGTGAGCATCGTCGACACCACCTCGCCGCCCCCCTTGCAGCCCGAGAACGTCCCGCCGGTCTCCGAGGGCGGCAGGATGGTCACGGTGCTGCCGGAGACCGCGCCGTCGCCGATGTCGTACAGCCGGACGTTGAAGAGCTGACCACGCGCACTCATCGGGACCCGCGCCAGGTAGAACTTGGACGTGCCGTTCGGCGTGTTCGCGTACATCGCCATCTTGTTGTAACCGGCGACGGAGATCGCGTCGTTGTCCGCCGACGAGGCCCCGTAGGCCCGCAAGCTGAACCGGTTGTGGCCGCTGGTCTGCTCGTTGCCGGCCAGGCTCGTCTTCACCTGGATCATGTAGGTGCCCGCACGGCGTTCGGGATGGTGCACAGAGTTCTCCACTGCCGGAAGCTGGCCGCGACCTCTGGCTGGAACGCTGTGGTGTTGGTCTTGTCCAGCGCGGTTGAGAGGTCACCGGTGAAGCCTGGAAACGTCTGCGTGCAGGTGCCACCCAGCGGGCAGGAAGGACAACGGGTCCCACGGCCGGTCGCTCGGTCGAGCGGACCGTGAACTCCGTCGCCACCTGGCCGGTGCCGCCGTAGCGGATGTCGCCGGTGCAGTAAGGGCTCGCCGAGCCGTTCGCGTAACGGGTCGAAGGGTCGGACACGACCGTGCTGGCCGCAGGCAAGGCCCTTGGCGGCGCTCAGCTTGTTGGTCGTGCACGCGTCGCCGACGTCAACCAGCGCCGGGTCGAACGCCTCGATCTGCAGGTTGGCGACGGGTGGTCGAGGGTGACGCTGTAGAAGTAGCCGTTGTCGTCGTAGTCGCGTGTTGTGGCCCTTGTCGTTCTGGTAGGCGTCGCCGTTGCCCTTGGGCGCCAGGGGGCTTCCCACGTTGGCCCAGAACGCGCCTGTCGCCGTTGCAGTTGGCGCTTCGGTGGCCGCCCGGTTCGGGGTCGTCGCCGAACTCGTTGCAGGGACTGCCCATCGGCACCGGACCGGCGTAGTCGGCCACGGCGGTGCGGGCCACCGTCTGGGTCGGGTGGCCGAGCACCGACGCGAAGAGCGTGTCGATGGTGCGCGTGACGGTGACCCGCAGCCGCGTCGGACGGCCGTCGACCCCGGCGGTGATCGACGTGTCGAGCCACTCCGTCCTTGAAGCCGTTGAGCGCGGTGTAGTCCCTCGCCGTCGCGCTGGCCTTCGCCTGGTCACCCGGCAGGCTCACGACGCCGGCCAGGGCAGCCGCATCGGCGGCGCGCTGCTCCTGCTGCCCCACGACGTAGCCCCGGCCGAGATCGACGGCGATGGCCGCCAGTCCGACGAACACCAGCATCAGCAGGCCGGTCATGATCGCGACGTAGCCGCCCTCACCCCGGCCGCGCAGCCGGCCGCCGTGCGGCGCGCACGCCGGATACCGGGCTCGTCACGGCTTGCAGCCGTTCGCGACGGGGATCGGTTCCAGGCTCAGGATGCTGCTCTCCGAGATCTCGATCGTGTTGAACACCAGCCCGGTGAAGGCCTGGTGCTTGACCTTGAGGTAGACCCCGATGCGGTCCGGCGGGCCGCCCAGCCCACCCGGGCAGGCGTTCTGGTCGGCGGGAGCCCACGGTCGGACGCCTTGACGAAGGCGCTGCCGGCGTTCCAAGCGAACGTGACGCAGACGGTGCAGTCGCTGAAGCTGCCACCCGATCGGCTTGTCCGAGCCGGCGGCCACCTTGTAGACCCACAGCTGCTCGATGGCGTTCTTGTTGATCGCTTCCGACGCGCTTGGCCACCTCGTTGGCCGCCGCCTGGGCAAAGTCGGTGGTGCGCGGCTGCGCCGAGGCGATGCGCACACCGGCACGGACGGCGGAGGACGCGGCCAGCACGTCCTTCATCAGGAAGGCGGACTCGATGATGCCGAAGATCAGGGCCAGCACCAGCGGTGTGACCAGCGCGGCCTCCACCGCCACCGCGCCGCGCTCCCGCCGGCGGCCGGTCATGGCTTGCACGCCCCGGTCGTGGTCACCGGCTCGACCCGCATGACCGTCGACTCGGCGATCGTCTGGTCGCCGAACAGCCAACCGGTCAGCGGCCGGTGCGTCACCTTGAGGTAGACGCCGATGCTGTCGTTCGCCGGGTCACCCGCGCAGGCGTTCTGGCTCGACGCCGAGTAGGTGTCGCTTCCCTTGACGAACTGCCCGTTGCTCCAGGTGAAGTGGACGCAGGCTGTCGCGCAGCTGGCGAACGACGGGGACCCCGGCGTGCCGGCAGCGTCCGCCTTGTAGACCCACAGCTCCTTGAACCGCGACATGTCGAGGTCGGAGACGCTGTTGCGCGACCTGGTTGGCCGCGTCCTGGGCGAAGCCGGTCGAGCGCGGCTCGGAGGCGGCCATCCGGGCGCCGGCGCGGGCCGAGGCGGACACGGCCAGCCAGTCCTTCATCAGCAGCGAGCACTCGATGATGCCGAACAGCAGGGTGCACAGCAGCACGGCCACCAGCGCGGTCTCCACCGCCACCGCACCGTGCTCCCGATCAGCCCTGCGGCGCAGGCGCCGAGGTGCTCCGCGCATCGCCGGACGTCCCTTCCCTCGCCGGCGAACGTACGTCGCCGACGGGGCCGCCTGCGGGTCGATCGGGACATCTCCGACCGTAGGTGGGACCACGCCCTCGGCCGTTCGGTCGATGCCGCCGGCTCAGGACGGGGCGGTCACCGAGCTCATCGCCGTCGTGGCCTCGTCGATGATGGCGCGCATGGCCGTCGCGGCGGCGTCCGCGTCACCGGCCTGCACCGCGCAGGCCACGTCGCCGTGCAGCCGGATGGCCACGGGGTTGGGCCGGGCCGGCATCAGGTCGTGGTGGGTCCGACCGGCGAGGACCTCGGCCACCACCGTGGTGAGGGCGGCCAGCATCTCGTTGCCGGACGCCTGCAGCAGGGTCCGGTGGAACGCCACGTCGGCCTCGAGGTAGGCCTCCAGGTCGCCGGCCTTGGCCTGCACCGACATCTGCATCACCGCCCCGGTCAGCTCGCCGCACTGCTCGGGGGTGGCGTGAGCCGCCGCCAGCCCGGCCGCGACCGGCTCGACGCCCTGCCGCAGCTGGCTCAGCGAGAGCAGCTGCCCCTCGCGGTCGGCGCCGTCGAGGCGCCAGCGGATGATGCGGGGGTCGAAGACGTTCCACGACGCCCGGGGCCGGACGGTGACGCCGACCCGACGCCGGCTCTCGACCAGGCCCATCGACTCCAGCACCCGGATGGCCTCCCGCACGACGGACCGGGAGACGGCATAGCGGTCCTCGAGCTGCTCGATGCGCAGCACGCTCCCGGGCGCCCCCTCCCCCGACACGATGGACGCCCCGAGCCGGTCGAGGACGTCGCGGTGCAGCCCCACTGAGCCGCTCTGTGCGGTTTCCGCCATCCACAGATCGTCGCACACGACGTGTGACGGGACGGCCGGACATAAAAATCAGATCAATGGGATGTTGCCGCTTGTTAAAGCGGACGAAATGCGTCACCCTCGTCGAGGTCCAGTCGGCAACGGTGCCGGCTGTCGTGCTGTGAGGAGACGGCCAGCGTGATCCAGACGCCACCTTTCCCGCCGCTGATCGTCGTCATGGGCGTCACCGGCTGCGGCACGTCCACCGTGGGTGAGGCGATCGCCCGGCAGCTCGACCTGCCGTTCGCCGACGGCGACGACCTCCACCCCGCGTCCAACATCGCCAGGATGGCCGCCGGCACCCCGCTCGACGACGACGACGACCGCCGCCCCTGGCTGCAGCTCATCGGCGCGTGGCTCGCGCTGCAGGACGACGAACCCGGTCTCTCGCTCGACCTGGGCCTGCCGGTGGCGCAGATCGTCGAGCAGCTCCTGACCGCTTGCCCCACACCCACCCCACGGTCGCGGGCACCACCGCCCGGGCCGCCGTCCCTGGAGTCGCCCCATGAGTCCATCCCTGCTCACGCTCGCGCAGTCCGCGGTCGTGACCGCCGACACACCGGCCATCCCCGCCGCGCGCCTGGTGCCCGCAGCCCTGGTCGGCATCGCGCTGATCATCCTGCTGATCACCAGGTTCAAGGTCCACCCGTTCCTCGGCCTGACGGTCGGCTCGCTGGCCGTCGCCGCCGTCGCCGGCGTGCCGATGACCAGCGCGGTGGACAGCTTCACCAAGGGCTTCGGCAGCACCGCCGCGGGTGTCGGCACCCTCATCGCGCTGGGCGCGATGTTCGGCAAGCTCCTCGCGGACTCCGGTGGCGCCGACCAGATCGTCGACACCATCGTCGGCCGCTCGAGCACCCGGACGCTGCCGTGGGCCATGGCCGGTGTGGGCGCCCTCATCGGCCTGCCGATGTTCTTCGAGATCGGCCTCGTGCTGCTGATGCCGGTCATCTTCCTGGTGGCGCGCCGGGCCCAGCTGTCCGTCATCCGCGTGGGCATCCCCGCCCTGGCGGGGCTGTCGGCCATGCACGGCCTGGTGCCACCGCACCCCGGCCCGCTCGTGGCCATCGACGCCCTCAAGGCCAACCTGGGCCTGACCCTCGCGCTCGGTGTGCTGGTGGCGGTGCCCACCGTCGCCCTGGCCGGTCCCCTGTTCGCCCGGTACGCCGACCGCTGGGTGCACCTCCCCGCGCCCGAGGTCGAGGGCGAGGCCCGCGGCGACGCCCGGCTGCTGCGCCCCGGCTTCGGCATCACCGTCGCCACCGTGCTGCTGCCCGTCGTCCTGATGCTGGGCAAGGCGCTCGTCGACATCTTCGCCACCGACGGCACGGCCCTGCGGACGACGTTCGACTTCCTCGGCACCCCGCTGATCGCCCTGCTCATCGCCGTCTTCGTCGCCATGTTCACCCTCGGCCGTGGCGCCGGGATGGGCCTGCGCGCGACGACCACGTCGGTCGAGCAGTCGCTGCCCGCGATCGCCGGCATCCTGCTCATCGTCTCGGCCGGTGGCGGCTTCAAGCAGACCCTGGTCGACACCGGCATCGGCGGCCTGGTGGCCACCTGGGTGGAGAACAGCGGCCTGTCCGTCCTGCTGCTCGCCTGGCTCGTCGCGGTCCTGATCCGCCTCGCCACCGGCTCGGCCACCGTCGCCACGGTGACGGCCTCCGGCATCCTCGCGCCGCTGGTCACCCACCTGAGCACCGGCGAGACGTCGCTGCTGGTCCTCGCCATCGGCTCGGGCTCGCTGTTCTTCTCCCACGTCAACGACGCCGGCTTCTGGCTGGTCAAGGAGTACTTCGGCCTCAGCGTCGGACAGACCATCAAGTCGTGGTCGCTGATGGAGACGGCGATCTCGGTCAGCGGGCTGGTCTTCGTGCTGGCGCTCAACCTGGTGGTCTGACCGGTCCCAGCACCTCGAGGGCGCCCTCTCCCGACCGGGAGAGGGCGCCCTCGTCGCTTCCACACGCAGGTACGCCGCCCGCTCCAGGAGAGCGGACGGCGTACCTGTGGGTGACGCGCGGACCGGCCGCGCGGCGTACCGGGGTCGGTCAGTAGCGGTAGTGGTCCGGCCTTGTAGGGGCCGGCCACGTCGACGCCGAGGTACTCGGCCTGGGCCTTGGTCAGCTCGGTGAGCTCGACCCCGAGGGCGTCGAGGTGCAGGCGGGCGACCTTCTCGTCCAGGTGCTTGGGCAGCACGTAGACGCGGTTCTCGTAGTCGCCGGGCTTGGTCCAGATCTCGATCTGGGCGATCGTCTGGTTGGCGAACGAGTTGCTCATGACGAAGCTCGGGTGACCGGTGGCGTTGCCGAGGTTGAGCAGGCGGCCCTCGGACAGCACGATGATCGAGCTGCCGCTCTCGAAGGTCCACTCGTGCACCTGCGGCTTGATCTCGGTCTTGGTGATGCCCGGGGTCTTCGCCAGGCCGGCCATGTCGATCTCGTTGTCGAAGTGGCCGATGTTGCCCACGATCGCCTTGTTCTTCATCCGGCGCATGTGGTCGGCGGTGATGACGTTGAAGCAGCCGGTGGTGGTGACGAAGATGTCGGCCGTCTCGACGACGTCCTCCATGCGGGCGACCTGGTAGCCCTCCATCGCCGCCTGCAGCGCGCAGATCGGGTCGATCTCGGTGATGATCACGCGGGCGCCCTGGCCGCGCAGCGACTCGGCGCAGCCCTTGCCCACGTCGCCGAAGCCGGCGATGACCGCGACCTTGCCGCCGATCAGCACGTCGGTGGCGCGGTTGAGGCCGTCGATGAGGCTGTGGCGGCAGCCGTACTTGTTGTCGAACTTGGACTTGGTGACCGAGTCGTTGACGTTGATCGCCGGGAAGAGCAGCTCGCCGGCCTCGGCGAGCTGGTAGAGCCGGTGGACACCGGTCGTGGTCTCCTCGGTGACGCCCTTGATGCCGGCCGCGATGGTCGTCCACTTCTGCGGGTCGGTCTTGAGGGTGTTGCGGACGAGCTCCTCGAGGATGACGGCGTACTCCTCGGAGTCCTCCTCGGTCGTGGACGGCACCGGCGCCGGCCAGCTCCCACTCGCGGCCCTTGTGGACCAGCAGCGTGGCGTCGCCGCCGTCGTCGAGGATCATGTTGGGGCCCTCGCCACCGGGCCAGGTGAGGATCTGCTCGGTGCACCACCAGTACTCCGGCAGCGTCTCGCCCTTCCAGGCGAAGACCGGGACACCCTGCAGGTCGTCGGGGGTGCCGTGCGGGCCGACGACGACGGCCGCGGCGGCCTCGTCCTGGGTGGAGTAGATGTTGCAGGAGGCCCAGCGGACCTCGGCGCCGAGCGCGGTGAGGGTCTCGATGAGCACGGCGGTCTGCACGGTCATGTGCAGCGAGCCGGCGATGCGCGCGCCCTTGAGCGGCTGGGCTGGCGGCGTACTCCTCGCGGAGCGCCATCAGGCCGGGCATCTCGTGCTCGGCCAGGCGGAGCTGGTGACGGCCGGCCTCGGCGAGGCTCAGGTCGCGAACCTTGTAGTCGAAGGACATGGAAAGAACTCCTTGGATCAGTCGGTGTGCTGACCCGGCGTAGCCCATCTGGGCACTTCGCGGGTCATCACCCACGCCGGCAGGGGCCCAGTCTACCGGGCCCCGCTCACCGGCCGGGCTGCACCGTGTGCTCCCAGCTCTCCGGCCGGTGGGCGCCGCGGTCGATGTCCGGCTCGAGGTAGAGCAGCACGGTCAGGCCCGGCGACGCCTCCCGCACCCGGCGCTCGGCCGCGTCGATGGTGGCGGCGATCTCGTGGCCGTAGTCCTTGGCGCCCACCGCGATCTTGGCGGCGACGAGCAGCTCCTCCGGGCCCAGGTGCATGGTGCGCAGGTGGATGACGCTGTCGACGCCGGTGTCGCCGTCGCCGACGAGCGCCCGGCGTGATGGCACGGACCTGCTCGGCCGAGGCGGCCTCGCCCAGCAGCAGCGACTTCATCTCGATCGCCAGCACGACGGCGACCACGACCAGCAGCACGCCGATGAAGGCGGTGCCGACGCCGTCCCAGATGCCGTTGCCGGTCACGAGGGTCAGGCCGACGCCGATCAGGGCGAAGACGAGGCCGAGCAGCGCCGCGAAGTCCTCCAGCAGCACCACCGGCAGCTCGGGCGCCTTCGCGGTGCGCACGAAGCTCACCCACGAGCGGGTGCCCCGGGTGTGGTTGCTCTCGCGGATCGCGGTGCGGAAGGAGTAGCCCTCCATCGCGATCGCCGCGAGCAGCACGGCGACCGGCACCCACTGCCAGTCGGTGATGGGCTCGGGGTGCTGGATCTTGTGCCACGCCTCGTACAGCGCGAACAGGCCACCGAGGCTGAACAGCACGATCGAGACGATGAAGGCGTAGACGTAGCGCTCGCGGCCGTAGCCGAACGGGTGCTCGGGCGTGGCCGCGCGCCGGCTGCGCTTGCCGCCGAGCAGCAGCAGCGCCTGGTTGCCGGAGTCGGCGACCGAGTGGACCGACTCGGCCAGCATCGAGCTGGACTGGGTCAGCAGGAACGCCACGAACTTGGTGACCGCGATGCCGAGGTTGGCCGCCAGCGCCGCCACGATCGCCTTGGTGCTGCCTTCGGTGGACATGGGAGGAAGCCTAGAGGTGCCGGGGCCGGTCGCCCACGACGTCACGGCGTGAGCGGGTACGTCGTCAGGTCCTCGACCTCGGCCAGCTCCAGCTTGAGCAGGGCGTTCTCCACCACCTCGGACAGCGCGGGGTGGATCCAGTACTGGCCCCGGGCCATGTCCCGGACGGTCTGCCCGAGCGACATGCCCTGGATCAGCGGCTGGATCAGGCTCGAGGCCTGCGACCCCATCAGGTGCGCGCCCAGCAGCAGGCCGGTCCGCGGGTCGGCCACCAGCTTGCAGATGCCGGTGGTGTCCTCCATCGCCCAGCCGTACGCCGTGTCGCCGTACGCCTGCGTGGCGCACACGTAGGGGACGCGCTGCGCGCGGACCTCGTCCTCGGTCCAGCCCACGCTGGCGATCTGCGGGTGGGTGAACACCGCCGCGGGGACGTGCCGGTGGTCGACCTCGCGCAGGCTCTCGGGGTGGGCCAGGTTGTGCGCGACGGTGCGCGCCTCCTGGTTGGCGACGTGCTTGAGCTGGTACGGCGACGAGACGTCACCGAGGGCCCAGACCCCCTCGACGTTCGTCCGGCCGAAGCAGTCGACGGCGACCCGGCCGTCGCCGTGGGTCTCGACCCCCGCCGCGGCCAGCCCCAGGTCGGCGGTGTTCGGCTCCCGGCCGGTGGCGACCAGCAGGAGGTCGGCCTCGACGGTGCTGCCGTCGGCGAGGTCCAGGCGGACGGCCGAGGTCGTCGCCGGTCGCGCGGACCACCGTCGCTGCCGAGCCGGACGTCCCACCGGGCGGCCGCGATCTCGGTGAAGCGGTCGCTGATCTCGGAGTCGAGCTGGCGCAGCAGCCGGGTGCCGCGGACGACGAGGGTGACGTGCACCCCCAGCGCGGAGAAGACGTGCGCGAACTCGGCTGCGATGTAGCCGCCGCCGAGGATGACCATCCGCGCCGGGCAGCTCCTCGATCCGCATGACGGTGTCGGAGGTGTGGAACGGGACGCCGGACCGGCTGATGACGGCGGGGACCACGGGGTGGCTGCCGGTGGCGATGACCACCTGGTCGGCGGTGAGGCTGTCGCCGGTCGAGACCTCCAGGGCCCGCGGGCCCGCTGAACCGGGCGTGGCCGAGGAACACGGTCGTGTTGCTCGCCATGGGCCCGGTAGTCCTGGCCGCTGCGCGAGATGGGGTCGATCCGGCCGAAGACGCGGTCGCGGATGTCCTTCCAGCGCACGCCGTCCAGGGTGGCGTCGATGCCGAAGCGGGAGCTGGTGGTGATGGCGTGGGCGACGTCGGCGGCGTAGACGAACATCTTGGTGGGGATGCAGCCGACGTTCAGGCAGGTGCCGCCGAACGTGCCGCCCTCGATGATGGCGACCTGCTTGTCCTCGAAGTCCGGCGTGACGAGGGAGTTGCCGGAGCCGGTCCCGATGATCGCGAGGTCGAAGTGCGCCATGCGGTCCAACCTAGAGCGTCCCTCCCCCTCGCCCACGCGCAGACCTGGCGGTTCTGCCCCGCCACCCCGCGAACCTGGCGGTTCTGCACCGCGCCGACCCCGCAAACCTGGTGGTTCTGCACGGCCCACCACAGCCGCTGCCCCCGCTTCGCCGGCGGCTTGCGACACTCCTCCCCGTGTCCTCCCATCACCGGCCCCGTCCCCGTCGCCGCTTCCCCGTGCTGCTCGGCGCCTGCGGCCTGGTCCTCGGCCTGGCTGCGTGCGGCGGCGGCACCGCGACGCCCCGCGCCTCGGCTCCCGTCGCTGACGCGCCCCGCACCTTCGACCTCGAGGCCCACCGCGGTGGTGCCGGCCTGACCGTGGAGTCCACCCTCGCGGCGTTCGGCCACGCGCTGGACCTGGGCGTCACCACGCTGGAGCTCGACACCCAGATCACCCGCGACGGCCGGGCCGTGGTGACGCACGACCCCACGGTGGACGGGCGCAAGTGCCGCGACACCGCGCCGGCCACGCCCGGCGACCCGGCATACCCGTATGTCGGCAAGCACGTGAACACCCTGCGCCTCGCCCAGCTGAGGACCCTCGACTGCGGCAGCCGCACGCTGCCATCCTTTCCCCGGCAGAAGGCCTCCCC
Source organism: uncultured Actinomycetota bacterium (assembly GCA_963724015.1). GTDB lineage: Bacteria > Actinomycetota > Actinomycetes > Actinomycetales > Dermatophilaceae > CAVRTM01. Next base: position 103,029 of record CAVRTM010000011.1, on the reverse strand, counting down.
CGGCGCACGGATGCCGCTGCTGTCCGAGGTCTTCGCGCTCGCGCGGTCCCGCTCCGCGGACTCGGTCCGGTTCAACATCGAGACCAAGATCTCCGCCGACGCCCCGTCGGAGACCGCGTCGGCGAAGCAGTTCGTGCGGGTGCTGGCCGCCGACATCAGGGCTGCCGGGGTCGGCGACCGGGTCAGCATCGAGTCCTTCGACTGGGGTTCGCTCATGCTGATGAAGAAGGTCTCGCCCGGTCTGCCGCTCGTGGCGCTCACCGACCGGAAGAACCTCGAGGTGGGCCGGCCGGGGGCGTCACCGTGGCTCGGCGGCATCGACATCGACGACTTCGGCGGCGACGTGGTCCGGGCCGCGAGCTCGTTCGGCGCCGAGGCCGTCTCCCCGGTGCACGGCAGCCCCTCGAGCAGCACGGTGGACGACCCGTCGTACCGCCCCTACGTCACCGCCGCCATGGTCCGCAGCGCCCACCGGCTGGGGATCAAGGTCATCCCGTGGACGGTGGACGACGAGGCCACGATGCGGGCGATGATCGCCGACGGCGTCGACGGCCTCATCACGAACTACCCCGACCGGCTGCGCCGGGTCCTGCAGGAGCGAGGGCTGCCGCTGCCGACCCGGTACGCCGCTCGCTGACCGTCGCGCAGAACCCCCAGGTTCGCGGGCGGACCCGTGCAGAACCCCCAGGTTTGCGGGAGGGCCGGGTCAGCGGTGGGTGCGGTCGCGCAGGTCGGCGACGTGCGGGGACATCGAGGGGTCCAGGCCGAGCCCGATCGCGAGGTAGGTCGCCGCGAAGTCGGTCTGGGCGATCTGGCCGGCGAGCCGCACCAGCGGGTGACCGGGCTCCGCCACGACGGTGGCCACGCGCAGCGCCGGCGTCCGAGGCGGTCTGCACGACGGCGTCGGTGAACGCCTCCTGGTCCTCGCTCTCCTGGGTCGACCGGCGTGACCGGCGCGTCGCGCAGCATCAGCAGGCCGAGCCGGGGCTGGGCCGGCCCGTCGAGGAACGGGTCGGCGAAGATGTCCGCCGCCGGCTCGCGCCGGCCCGCGCCGCGGCCGCCGCCCGCCGTGAACGGCCCGTCGAACGTCGCCACGATCTGCGAGGCGGCGTCGGGCAGCTCGCCGTACGTCGCCGGCATGCGGGCGGTCCGCGCCAGCATCGAGGCGGCCCGGACCGCGGCGACGCCGTTCAGCGGGCCCGTCCCCCAGCACCACCGGGATGGAGTCGGCCAGCGAGATGGCGAGGATCTTGGCGGGGTTGACGAAGGACTCCGAGCGGGGCCGGCAGGCCTCGGCATGCAGGTCGAGGCGGTCGGCGGTGTCGTAGAGCACCTGCTCGCCGGCCTCGACCAGGCCGAGGGCGTCGGCCGCCAGCATCACCGGGGTGAGCAGCGACCACAGCGAGCGTGCGGGAGGAGGACCGCCCGCGGCCCACGTCGATGTGGACGCCCCGGGCGCGGGCGCAGATGTCGGCCAGCGGCGAGTCGGCCGCACCGACGGTCAGCAGGGACGCCCCGCGGCGGGCCGCCTCGGCGGCGACCGCCACCGGCCCCCGGGCGCGCCCGGACAGCGAGACGGCGACGACGAGGTCCAGCGGCCCGACCCAGCCCGGCAGCGGCAGGTTGCGCCGCACGCTGACCGGCACCGGCGAGCCCGGCTCGGCCAGCAGCTCCAGGACGTCGGCGACGACGGCGCGACCCGCCGAGCGAGGCGACCAGCACCGACCGTGGCCGCTCGCCGCCGGCCACGCGGTCGATGTGCGCCTCGGCGGAGAGGGTGATCGCCTCGCGCACCTGCGCCCCCGCGGTGGCCAGGGCCCGCAGCGTCTCGCCGGTGTCGCGGGCGGCGATGCTGTCCGGGTCGTCGATGCAGCGACTCGTCGAGGAACGGTGCCATGGCGGGCTCTCCCGGATCGGCGGATCAGCGGGCGGCGAGCGGGCTTCGTCGACCAGCAGCACCGGGATGCCGTCGTCGACCCGGTAGGCCAGCGCGCAGCTCTGCGCTGGTGCACTGCAGCTCGGGCCCGCCGGGACCGGTGCCGTCGACGAGCTCGGACTTGCACTGCGGGCAGCGCAGGATCTCGCGCAGCCACGGCTCGATCGGCGGCGCGGCCGGTGCCCGGCGCGGTCCTGGCCGGGTGTGGACGTCTGCTCAGTCATCAGGCTCCTCCTCGGACGATGCGCGAGCACATCGTCGCGCACCCGCGCCATGGTCTCCTCATCGGCCGCCTCGACGTTGAGCCGCAGCAGCGGCTCGGTGTTGCTCGCCCGCAGGTTGAACCACCACATCGGCGTCGCCCTGGTGGGTGACGGTCAGCCCGTCGAGCTCGTCGAACGTCACGTCCTGGCCGGCCGCCCACTCGCCGTACGGCGGCGGTGGCGGCACCGGCGTCGGCGACCGTGGAGTTGATCTCGCCCGAGGCGGCGTAGCGGCTGAACTCGGCCACCGAGCTCGGACAGCGGGCCGTCCTGCTCACCGAGCGCGGCCAGGACGTGCATCGCGGCGAGCATGCCGGTGTCGGCGTACCAGAAGTCGCGGAAGTAGTAGTGCGCCGAGTGCTCCCCGCCGAACACCGCCTTGTGGCGCGCCATCTCGCCCTTGATGAAGGAGTGGCCGACCCGGGTCCGGACCGGCCGCGCGCCGCGCTCGCGGATGATCTCGGGGACGGCGGCGGAGGAGATGACGTTGTGGACCACGGCCACGTCCCCGGCGTCCAGGCCGGCGGCCTGCTCCTTGGCGATCTCGCGGGTGGCGACCAGCGCCGTGATGGCGCTGGGGCTGACCGGCTCGCCGCGCTCGTCGACCACGAAGCACCGGTCGGCGTCGCCGTCGAAGGCGAGCCCGATGTCGGCGCCGTGCTCGACGACCGCCCGCTGCAGGTCGCGCAGGTTCTCCGGCTCCAGCGGGTTGGCCTCGTGGTTGGGGAACGTGCCGTCCAGCTCGAAGTACAGCGGTACGACGTCCAGCGGCAGCCGCGGCAGCGCCGTCGGCGACGCCGTCGGCCGAGCCGAGCACGGCCGGGACGGTGTGGCCGCCCATGCCGTTGCCGGCGTCCACGACCACCTTGAGCGGGCGCGACCCGGACAGGTCGACCAGCCCGCGCAGGAACGCCGCGTAGTCGCCCAGCAGGTCGCGCTCGGTGACCGTGCCGGCCCGCGCGCCTCGCCGGCAGCGCTGCTCCGCGCCGGTGTCGAGCAGCTGCTGGGCCAGGTCGCGGACCTCGGCCAGGCCGCTGTCCTGCCCCACCGGCCGCGCCTGCGACCGGCAGAGCTTGATCCCGTTGTAGCGGGCCGGGTTGTGGCTGGCGGTGAACATCGCGCCGGGCACGCCGAGCGCGCCGCTGGCGTAGTACAGGCCGTCGGTGGAGCACAGCCCGATCAGCGTGACGTCGAGGCCGTGCGCTGCGGCGCCGCGGGCGAACGCCCGGGCCAGGTCCGGCGAGGAGGGGCGCATGTCGTGGCCGACCACGATCGACTCGGCCCCGTCGGGCAGCGCCACGACCGTGGCGAAGGCCGACCCGATGGCGGTGGCCACGGCGTCGTTCAGCTGCTCGGGCACCAGCCCTCGCACGTCGTAGGCCTTGATGAACTCGGACAGGTTGGGCGTGCTCACGGGCACGACCCTAGTGGGCGGGCGGGCGCCGGCGCGCGCAGGTGCCGCGCTGTGGCTCAGCTGTCGCGCAGGATCCGCAGGTGACCGCGGCGGCCGACCTCGACGGTGCCGGGCTCGGCGGCAGGAGCCGGCCGCCGGCCGCTGCCCGGGCGGGGCCGCCCCGCCTCACGCACCGCGTCGGCCAGCGCGACCAGGTCGTCCGGGGTGGGGCCGGGGTCCACGAACTCGCCGGCCAGCCGCACGACGTCCCAGCCGCGCGGCGCGGTCAGCCGCTCGGCGTGGGCGGCGCACAGGTCGTAGGTGTGCGGTTCGGCGTAGGTGGCCAGCGGGCCCAGCACGGCGGTCTGGTCGGAGTAGACGTAGGTCAGGGTCGCGATGGCACTGCCACCACACGCGGTGCGGGAACAACGACGCGACAGGCTCACGAAGGGACTGTAGTCGCCCGGCCCGACCGGCGCCCAGGCACCACGCCGTACGGTGGTGCCATGAGCACGCGGTCGACCCCTCGCACGCGCCCGCCGCGACCGTCACGGTCGCGGCGCCCGGGGGCCGCTGGCCTGGCCGCCGGTCCCGGCGATGACGTCGCGGTCGGTGCAGTTCGACGAGCTGGTCCTCGACGCCGCCACCCGCCTGGAGACCCGCGTCGGCCAGGAGCTCGGCGACGTGGAGTTCGCCGTCGAGGACGTGCCCCCGGGCGACGCCGCGCCGTGGGAGGCCGCCGACATCCCGCTGGGCCGGCTGTTCGCCGCGCACGGCAAGGTGCCGGCGCGGATCGTGGTCTACCGACGGCCGGTCGAGACCCGCGCCAACGACCGGCGCGAGCTGGTGGGCCTGGTCAACGACGTGGTCGTGGAGCAGGTCGCGGCGATGCTCGAGGTCGACCCGCACGAGCTCGACCCGGGGTACGAGTCCGGCGAGCCCTGACCCGCCGGCGCCCTGGCCGTGGCCGGGCCTGCACCGCCGCCGGGCCAGCCACCGGGTGCTCGCAGCGCGGTCAGCCCTGCTGCTCGCGCACCTGCACCGGACGCTCGGTGAGCGGCTGGTCCAGCAGCGGCGTGCTGCTCAGCAGCACGCCGAGCGGCGTCCGTCCGCCAGGTCACGACGCCCGCCCGGACGGTGCCCGCGGTCGGGCGGACCCACACCGAGGTGGCCGCGGCGCAGCGGCACGGAGGCGACGCCGTCGGACGGCACCGCCACGGCCCGGGTCGACACGCGCCCGCGGGTGTCGACCACCGTCACCGCGGCCGTCGCCGGCGCGGCCGGTGGCGGCGAGGTCGAGCGCCGCGGCGATCCCCTTGGTGCCGGGGTTGCGCAGCGGCCACGCCAGCGAGCCGGGTGATGGCCGGGGTGGAGCTGGACCAGGCCAGGTCCGACGGTCCCTTCGGCTTGGACCGTCGCTCGACCATGGCCGCCGCCACGACGGGCACGTCGGCCCTGACCTGCACGGCGTAGGTGCCACGGGGCAGGCCGCTCAGGTCGATGTCGCGGCTGCTGTGCCCGGCCACCCGCACGACCGCGTCCCTCGGGACGGGCCGCGGGCCGCCGGCGGTCAGCACGCGGGTCTGGACGACGGCCTCGTCCGCCCCGGGCACGGCGACGCGCACGCTGGCGGCCCCGTCGACCCGGACCGCCGGGACCACCTGCTCGCGCGAGGGGGCGGCGGCGGGAGCCGCGTCGTCGCCTCCGCGCGGCACGACGCCATCCAGCCAGGTGTCGTCGAGGACCGCCGCGACCTCTCCACCGGAGGCGACCACGTGCAGGACCGGGACGTTCTCCTGCCCGGCGATCGCGTCGAGCAGCACCACGGTGCGACCGTACGGCGCCACGACCACGCCCCGGCCGTTGGGCGAGGGCACCGGACCCCGGGCTCCGAGCACCTCGAGGTCGACCGTCACGGCGTTCGGGCCGGGGTTGGTCATCACGACCCGCTCACGCCGGCCGGGCTGGGCCCCACCGGCCAGGAGCCAGGACTCGGCCGCCGCGGGACCGCAGGCGGTCGTGACCAGGCCCCGGCCGTCGCCGGCACCGGTCAGGGACCGCTGCAGCGCCACCGCGCCCGGGGCCAGGGCGCCCGCGCCGGTCCAGGACCGCGGACTTCGCGGAGCTGACGTAGGCGGTGACCACCTTGCCGCGGTCGCGGTCGCCGCCGGACAACGGCGTCCGCAGCGCGCCCTGGCCCGGCAGCGCGGAGAAGGCGAGCGTGCCCCCGCCCGCGGCAGCAGACCCCGCGGGCAGCGCCGCGGCCGGGGCTGCGCGCGCCGAGCAGGTCGACCCGCCCGTGGGACGCCGCCGTCCCGGGCAGTCCGGTGACGCCGAGGTCCTGCGGGCCCGGGCACACCGTCGTGCTGCTGGTCAGCGCGACGGCACGGGCCGCCGGGACGGCACCGCCGGGCGCGGGGGCGGACACGTCCAGCGAGCCGGGCAGCAGGCTCGCGCCCACCACCAGGCCCGACCCGACGGCGCGCGACGGCAACGACACGGAGCAGACCCTTCATGACGCCCTCCTCGAGCGGCGGCGACCGAACGGCAACGCCAGGAACACGACCAGGGCCAGCAGGGCACCCTGGCCCCGGCGCCACCACGGCGGTCGTCGGCGAGACCTCGATGTCGAGCCGGCCGGCGCCGGCGGGCACCGCGTAGGTCGGTTGGCTGCGCCCGCGGCAGCGCGTGGAGCTCCCGGCCGGCGTAGCGGACGTCGGCGTGCCGGACCCAGCCCAGCGGCTCGGCGACGACGAGCAGCCGGCCAGCCGCACCGGCGGGAAGGCGCACGGCGGTGCGGGCGTGGTCGCCGGACACGGGCACGGGCTGCAGCAGCCCGCCCTGCGGCGTCTGCAGCCGGACCCGGGCGGACGGCACCGTGGCGCCGGCGCTCGCCCCCTGCCGGGGAAGCACCCGCCACAACATCAGGTCGCGCTGGTCACCCAGCCGGATGAGCCCGGCCGTCGAGTCCAGCCGCAGCAGGCGGTCCGGGTCGGGCCGGCCCTCGAGCGCCACGAACCCGATGCCGAGGTCGGCCAGGCGGGTGCGGGCCAGGTTGGCGTCTGCGGCGGGCCCAGCGGTGACCGTGGCCTGGACGGCGGCCTGCAGCGCGGGGTCGCTCGTGGCCGGCCCGGGCAGCGGGCGGACCACCGGGCCCGGCTCGCGGCCCACGACGCGGTAGCGCACCGGGGTGCCGTCACCGGACAGGACGAGCATGCGGGCGGCCAGCGGTCCGGTCGCCTGGTCGGCGACGACCGCGGGGACGGCGTCCGCCTGCGGTCGCAGGGCGGCCGGACGTCCCTGCCACCCGGCCACCGCGGCCGAGCCGACCACGCCCGCCCCTGCGACGGCGACCAGGGCGACGGCGAGCACACGGCGGGCGGTCCACCCGGACGGCAGGCGCCGGGAGAGCCCGTCAAGACCGAGCAGCGCAGCGAACAGCAGGCACAGCGCCCACAGGTCCAGGCCCGTGCCGGGCCACGCGGTGACCTCGACGGCTGCCGCCGGGTCGGTGGCGAGGACCAGGTGCGGGGCGAGCACGCCGAGGGCGAGGCCGGTCAGCCCCAGCAGGGCCAGGGACGTCATCGCCCCGGACGCCCGGTCCCGGCGCAGCATCGCCACGAGTCCGGCGAGCAGCACCGGCACCGACAGCAGCACCGTCCACGAGGCGAGGCCGTCGGGGTGCAGCAGGGCCAGCTGCCAGGCGGGTGGCGGCGTGCCGCCGCGTACGGCGAGGCCGGGACCGGTGAGCAGGACCCGCCAGTCGTCCCGCACGGAGGCCACCCAGGGCCCGAGCAGGAGCGCGGGCACGACCGCGAGCACCGCCGCCCGCGCCCGCAGCGCACGCTGGGCCGCGGACCAGCAGAACCAGCGCCACCAGCACGGCGAGCACCAGCAGGGGCGGGCAGAAGGCGCCCAGGACGGCGACAGCGAGCGCCGTCGCGACGGTGCCGGACGTGCCGGCCCGCCTCGTCGCGACGCGGAGGTAACCCGCGAGGACCAGGGGCAGCAGCAGGTGTGCCACGACGGCGCCGAGGCGTCCGGCGCCGACGGCGGCGGTCAGCGTCGCCAGCGTGCCCCACGCCAGGGCCGCCCACGCCCGGGGCCACCGGGCGGAGGTGACCGCCCTGCCGCCGACGTAGGCGCTGGCGGCCGACAGCGGCATGAGCGGCCAGCAGCAGCCAGGCGATCGCGACCGCGGCGGGCGCACCGGCTGGGTCGACGAACGGGGTGCGGGCGACCAGCCAGGCGAGTCCGGCGAGCACCGCGAGGTAGGGCGCCGACTGCCCCGCGGCGCCGAGGCCCGGCCCGTGCCAGCCGTCCACGAAGGCGTGCCACAGCCCGGCGGCGTCGGCGGTCAGGCCGGCGAGCTCGCCGCCGACCAGGCCCTGGCGAGCCGTCAGGGCCCCCGCGCCGAGCAGGTCGCGCCAGCAGGTGACGGCCACGACGAGGGTGGCCAGCACGGCCAGGAGGCCGGGGTGGCGTGCCGCTCGGGCGGGCCACGTCGGCGGAAGGCTGGCGAGCTCCTCGGTCTCCTCGGCGACCGGACCGGTCTCCGGGACGGCGGTCGGCGCCCCGGGCCCCGTCGCTGCAGGCCGGTCGGAGCCCAGGGCGTCATGGAGCCGGTCGACGGTGGCCCGGGCGGCGGCCCGCGGCGGCACGAACAGCGCGTGCAGGTCGCGGCCCCGCACCTGTCGCTGGCCGCGGGCGCGCCACCGGGCGCCGATCATCTGCCAGGGGTGCAGCAGGGCCGCGACGTCGGCCAGCTCGGCCCGGGCCCGCCGCGGCCGCTTGAGCAGGAGCAGCAGCAGCCCGGAGCCCACCGCGGACAGGAGGACCCACAGCGCGAGCAGCGGCGCAGCCGCCAGCGGGCTGCGGGTGAGGGCGACCTGCCGGTCCTGTCGGCGCTCGGCGCGACGTACGGCCTGCGCGTCGCCGGTCGCCGCCGTGCTCACCCGACGGGTGTGCGGCCGCCTCGCGCACCCGTGCGGCCGGGACGACCACGACCCGGTGGCCGGCCAGGTGGGCCCGCCAGCACAGGTCGAGGTCATCGGCGTGAGGGGCGAAGGCCGGTTCGAAGCCGCCGAGGGCGGCGAAGACGTCGCGGCGCACGAGCATGCCGGAGCTGCTGACGCCGAGAACGTCGGCCCGGGAGTCGTGCTGGCCCTGGTCGGGCTCGCCGACGGAGGGGCCTCCGGCCCGGCGCCCGCTGCGGGTGACGGAGCGGCCGACCTCCCGCAGGCGGCCCTCGTCGGACCAGGTGGTGTGCTTGGGTCCGGCGATCGCGATCGCGGGCGACTGCCGGGCGGCGTCGAGCATCAGCTGCAGCGCCGGGGCCGACGGCGCACCGTCGTCGTGCAGCAGCCAGAGCCAGTCGAGGGCGGACGCGGCCACGCCGTCGGCGTCGAGTCGGGCCACGGCCAGGGCGACGCAGCCGCCGAACGTGGTGGCCGCATCGGCCCGCAGCACGGCGAGCGGAGCACCCGCCCCGTCCAGGCTCCCGGCCTCTGCGGCCAGGTCGATGCCGGTCCCGGCGGGCCGGGCGTCGACCACCACGAGGCGGTCGGGTCGGCGGTGCTGCCGGCCCAGGGCCTCGAGCGTCTCCGCCAGCCAGGGCGCGCCGTGGCGGACGACGAGGACGGCGGAGACGCTCGGGGTGCCGGCCGGGGCCGGGATCGAAGAGGTGGACGTGCGGACAGAAGCGATGGTCATCGGTGACGGAGCCAGAGTCTCGGGTGTGCAGGGCCCCGTCACGGTACGGGATGGACTAGACGGCACGCTTCTTCAGCTTGCGTCGTTCCCGCTCGGACAGCCCACCCCAGATGCCGAAGCGCTCGTCGTGGGCCAGGGCGTACTCCAGGCACTCGGACCTGACGTCGCAGCCCACGCAGACCTTCTTGGCCTCTCGGGTGGAGCCGCCCTTCTCCGGGAAGAACGCCTCCGGATCGGTCTGCGCGCACAGCGCACGTTCCTGCCAGGACAGCTCGACCTGGTCCTCGGCGATGTCGGTGTTGCTGATCAGTAGTAGCTCGTGCACGGCCCCTCCTCGACCCTTCAGTCGCCAGCACTCGCGTTGACCGCCCTGCCGGGCAGCACGGTCATGACCCTCTTGCCGCCCGCGACGGATGATGCAGTGCGGGCCAAGTGTTGAACGCGTCCGGACGCCCGGCTGGATGACAACAATGGAATTACACGCGTGTCATACCTCGGAAGTCAAGCCAATCTCTGATATCTAGACCGAACAAAAAGCCATGATAGGCGACCGAATCGGTCATTTTTGACGTCTCGGGCATCTCCGCACCAGGTCACCCCTACGGCGCATCGACCTCAGTCCGACGAGTGGCCGGCTGTTACGCCAGATCGCGTATATCTGGTCCGGCACAAGGATGACGCCAGCCGGGCCGACGGACCAGTGGTGTCCGATGGCTGGAACACTGGTTCCCATGCGCATCACCGCCCTGGCCGGTGGCGTCGGCGGAGCCCGCTTCCTGCGCGGCCTGCGGGCCCACCTCGACCGCACGCCGGCCCTCGCCGACTCGACCATCACCGTCATCGGCAACACCGGCGACGACATCACCCTCTTCGGACTGCGGGTCTGCCCCGACCTGGACACCGTCATGTACACCCTCGGCGGCGGCATCAACGAGGAGCAGGGCTGGGGGCGCGCCGACGAGACGCACGCCGTGCAGCAGGAGCTCGCCGCGTACGGCGCCGTGCCGCAGTGGTTCGGCCTGGGCGACCGCGACTTCGGCACCCACGTCGTCCGCAGCCAGTGGCTCGGCCAGGGGGTGCCGCTCTCGGAGGTGACCGCACGGCTGTCCGCCCGCTGGGGGCTTCCCGAGCAGCGCGTCACCCTCCTGCCGATGAGCGACACCCCGGTCGAGACCCACGTGGTGGTCGACGAGGGCGAGGGCCCGCGGGCGGTGCACTTCCAGGAGTGGTGGGTGCGGATGCGGGCCGCCGTGCCGGCCCAGCGGTTCGTCGCGGTCGGGCATGGACCGGGCGACCGCCGCCCCGGGCGTGCTCGACGCCATCCGCGAGGCCGACGTGGTCCTGCTGCCGCCGAGCAACCCCGTCGTGTCCATCGGCATCATCCTCGGCGTGCCCGGGGTGCGGGACGCGCTGCGCGGCAGCCGGGCCCCGGTCGTCGGGGTCTCCCCGCTCATCGGCGGGGCGCCGGTGCGCGGCCACGCCGACGCCTGCCTCTCGGCGATCGGGGTCGAGTCCACCACCTCGGCCGTGGCCGGTCTCTACGCCGACTTCCTGGACGGATGGCTCGTGGACGACGCCGACAAGGCGCTGGCCGACGCGCCAGGGCGACTTCAGGTGGTCGCCCGCCCGCTCTGGATGCACGACGTGCCGTCGACCGCGGACATCGCCGGCGCTGCCCTGGACCTGGCCCTCAGCCTGCGCACCGACGCCGTATGACGCGCTCTCCCGAGCCGATCACCCTCACCCCCCTGCTCGGCATGCCCGAGGTGCGCCCGGCGACGACCTGGCCTCGCTGGTCCTGGACGCGGTGTCCGCGAACGGGATGGCGCTGTGCGACGGCGACCTGCTGGTCGTCTCCAGCAAGGTGGCCTCCAAGGCGCTGGGCCTGACCGCGCCGGCCGGCGACCGCGCCGCGGCCGTGCTGGGCCAGGCGCGGCGGGTCGTGGCCGAGCGCGACACCCCGCTGGGGGTGACGCGCGTCGTCGAGGCGGTCGCCGGGCCGGTCATGGCCGCGGCGGGCGTCGACGCGTCCAACACCGGCACGGACGACGTCGTGCTCCTCCTGCCGCAGGACCCCGACGCCGTCGCCCGCGACCTGCGGGACGCGATCCTGCGGCGGACGCCGGGCGTCACGGTCGGGGTCGTGCTCAGCGACACCGCGGGGCGGCCATGGCGGGTCGGGCAGACCGACTTCGCGCTCGGCTCGGCCGGGGTGCGCCTGGTGGACGACCTGCGCGGCGGCCACGACGCCGACGGACGCCCGCTGAGCGTGACCGAACGCTGCGTCGGGGACGAGATCGCCGCCGCGGCCGACCTGGTCAAGGGCAAGGCCTCCGGCGTGCCGGTCGCCCTCGTCCGCGGGCTGGCGGCGGCGGTGACGCCCGGGGACGTCGGCCCCGGCGCGCGCTCGCTGGTGCGGACCGGCCCCTCCGACTGGTTCGGCTCCGGCCGGGTCGAGGCCGTCCGCGCGGCGCTCGGCGTCGAGGCGGGCACGGACCTGGCAGCCGAGGTCGGCATCCCGTCGGCCCTGCCGGAGCCCACGGCCACCAGGCTCGAACGGGCGGCCCGCGTGGCACTGCTGGGAGTCGCCGGTGTGACGGCCTGCGCCGGCCCGGACGGCGCCACGCTGGACGGCGACGACGCCTTCACCCTGGGCGTCGCCGCCTCCCGCCTGGTCGTCGCCCTGCACGGCGAGGGCCTGCCGGCGACCGTCGGCCGGCCGCAGCCCTCCGGCACGCACCTGCGGGTGAGGGTCACGCTGGGCTGAGGCACAGGGGGCGTGGGTAGGCTTCGACGGTGACCAGCCCCACGTCGACCCCACCACCTCCGGCCGTGCCGGCAGGCCTGGACGACGTCGAGCGTGAGATCACCCGGTTCCTGCGCCGGGCGCGGACGGCCTCGCAGGCCATGGCCGCCGAGGTGCACCCGGACCTCGACGCCGCGGGCTACTCGGTGCTGGTCTGCGTGCTCGAGCTGTCCGGCTCGATGCCCGAGGGGGTCCGCGCGGCCGACGTCGGCGTGGCGCTCAACCTGCACAAGTCCACGACCAGCCGCAACGTCGGCGAGCTCGAGCGGCTCGGCCTGATCGAGCGGGTGCCGGACCTCAGCGACGCCCGGGCCCGCCTGCTGCAGCTCACCCCCTCCGGCCGGGCGTCGGTGACCCGCTCACGCGAGGGGCGCCGCAGCCGGGTGGCGCAGCGGCTCTCGCTGTGGCCGCAGCGCGACGTCCGCGACCTCGCGCGCCTGCTCGGCCAGCTCAACGACGACCTCGGCTGATCCGGCGCGCGCCCGGAACGCGCCGGGACGCCCTTCCGGGCCACTGCGCGCACCTCTCCCCTCGTCCTCGCACGCGCGGGCGTCCGAGGCGTGACCCGACGCGCCGTACCGGGTAGGGGGAGGCACCTGCGGCGTACATAGTTGCTCCAGGCAACCATCAGCTCTATAGTTGCTTAGCGCAACCAAAGGAGATGATCAGATGCCCGCCGGCGAACAGCCCGCTGCGGAGCTGCTGTCCGCGCTCAGCCAGCTCATGCGCACCTCGCGGTCGGTGGTTCACCGCCAGACCCAGAACCTCGGCCCCTCCGGCACCCCGCTGGGCCTGCTGAAGGCCCTGCGCGAGGGTGACGCCCGACCCGGCGACCTCGCGACCCGCCTGTGCGTCGCGCCCTCCGTGGTGTCCCGGGCGGTCGTCCCGCTGGAGGCCGCCGGCCTGGTCGAGCGCCGGCACGACCCCGCCGACGCCCGCGCGTGGCGCCTCGGCCTCACCGGCGCCGGGGCCGAGCGGCTCGGCGCGGTGCAGAGCGCGTACGTCCAGCGGTTCACCCAGCTCCTCGAGCCCTGGCAGGAGCACGACGTCACCGAGGCCGCCCGGCTGCTGACGCTGCTCGAGCAGACGCTCGCCCAGGCGACGGACGACATCTCCTCCGCCGCCCAGATCCTCACCCCTACGTCCGAGAAGGTCCCTTCATGAGCACCACCGTCGCGGAACCCACCCGCGCCCTCCCCACGACGCTCGAGCCGATGTCCCACCGCCAGATCCTCGAGGCGATGACCGGCCTGCTGGCCGCCCTCTTCACGGCCCTGCTGAGCTCCACCATCGTCGCGACGGCGCTGCCGACCATCATCGGCGACCTGCACGGCACCCAGCGGCAGTACACGTGGGTCATCACGGCCGCCCTGCTGGCCACGACGGTCAGCACGCCCATCTGGGGCAAGCTGTCCGACCTGTTCAGCAAGAAGCTGCTGGTGCAGCTCGCCATCGTCGTGTTCGTCCTCGGCTCGATCGCCGCGGGCATGGCGCACAACGTGCCGTTCCTGATCGCCTGCCGCGTCGTCCAGGGCCTCGGCATGGGTGGCCTGACCGCGCTCGTGCAGTCGATCATGGGTTCGATCATCTCCCCGCGCGACCGTGGCCGGTACTCCGGCTACATGGGCGCGGTCATGGCCGTCAGCACCGTCTCCGGCCCGCTGCTCGGCGGCGTCATCGTCGACAGCCCGCTGGGCTGGCGCTGGTGCTTCTACGTCTGCGTGCCGCTCGCGGTGATCTCGCTGTTCATCCTGCAGGCCACCCTGCACGTCGAGACCGAGCGTCGCCAGGTCAGCATCGACTACGTCGGCGCGCTGCTGATCTCCCTGGCCGCCAGCCTGCCCCTGCTGTGGGTCACCTTCGCCGGGCAGGACTTCGCCTGGATGTCGTGGCAGACCGCCGCCTACCTCGGCGCCACCGCCGTGGCCGTCGCCCTCGCCGTGGTCGTCGAGCTGAAGGTGCCCGAACCGCTGGTGCCGCTGAAGGTCCTGCGCAACCGCACCGCCGCCCTGGTCATCGTCGCCAGCGCCGCCGTCGGCATCGCGATGTTCGGTGGTACGACGTTCCTCGGCCAGTACTTCCAGGTCGCCCGCGGCTACAGCCCGACCCACGCCGGCCTGCTGACCATCCCGCTGATGGCCGGGCTCCTGGTCTCCTCCACCGGCGCCGGCCAGATCATCAGCCGGACCGGCCGCTGGAAGAAGTTCCTCGTCGGCGGCGGCATCTTCCTGGTCGTCGGCCTCGTCGGCCTCGGCACGCTGGACCACACCACCCCGTTGTGGCAGGTCGGCATCTACATGGCGGTCATGGGCATCGGCCTCGGCGCGATGATGCAGAACCTCGTCCTCGCCGTGCAGAACACCGTCGACGTCCGCGACATCGGCGCGGCCTCCGCGACCGTCGCGTTCTTCCGCACCCTCGGCGGAGCGGTCGGCGTCTCCGTCCTCGGCGCCGTGCTCGCCACCCGGGTGCAGGACAGCACCCTGGAGGGTCTGCGCCACCTGAGCGCGAAGGCTGCCGCCGCCGCCGCCAAGAGCCAGAGCGCCGCCGGCCTGGACCTCGCCGCCCTGCCGGCCCCGGTGCGGACCATCGTGCGCCAGTCGTACGGCGACGCCACCGGACGGGTCTTCGTGATCAGCGCCGTCGTGGCCGCCGTCGCGCTGCTGTGCGTGGTCTTCATCAAGGAGGTGCCGCTGCGCACGACCGTCAAGCTCGGCGACACCACGGAGGACACCACCGCCGGCATCGCGGGCACCGCCTCACCGGCCGAGCGGTCCCCCGAGGTCACCGCCACCGCCGCCCAGCGACACCCCGCGGGCTTCCCGGACCACCGGGAGCGCCCCGGCCTCCGGGACCATCGCGGCCAACGGGGCGACCGTCACCGCCGGCGTCCACCGCGCCCGGGTGGCCAACCCCGAGCGGATCCAGGCCTCCTCCGCCCAGCTCGACGACCCGGTCGAGCGCACGGCAGTCGGCGCCCTGGACGTCCTCACCGCGGCACAGGACACCGCCCGCCGGCACGTCACCGCCTCCCGCGAGGCCCGCGCCGAGGTGAGCGACCTGCTCGGCTCGGTCGGCGGGGAGGTCGAGGCAGCGCTCGCGCAGTTCCAGCGCAGCCTCGCCGACATCCGCGAGCGGCTCGTCTCCGACGAGGTCACCGGCCGGTCCGAGGGCCGCGACGGCACGGGCGCGGACAGCCTGCGCTCCTACGAGTACGGCCTGCTGCTCAACACCCAGCAGACGGTCAACGGCATGACCCTCTCCGCGCAGCGCGAGGCCCAGCGCATCGTGGACGCCGCCAACGCCGAGGTCGCTGCGCTGGAGCAGCGGATCGAGCGGCTCCGTTCGGTCGAGGCCGAGCTGTCGGACGGCGTGTCGGGCTCGCTGCGCGGCCAGGCCGCTCGCTGACCGCGAGCGACAACGACAGACGAAGGGCGGGCGCCTCCGGCGCCCGCCCTTCGTGGTCAACGTGGTGCTGCAGGCCCTGCTGCGCTACCGGCCCCGGCGCGGCAGGTGCGTGCGGGGCGCCATCCGGGGGCCGTGGCGCGGTCGGCGGGCGCCGGCCAGCCCCAACAGCCGCTGGACCCGGTAGCGGTGGCCGGCGTAGGGCTCGAGCAGCTCGGCGAGCCCGTCGTCGTCGACCTCACGGCCGGTCAGCGCCCAGCCGACGTCCTTGGCCACGTGGTAGTCGCCGAAGCTGACCGCGTCGGGGTCGCCGAGGGCGCGCTGGTGCACCTCCGCCGCCGTCCAGACCCCCACCCCGGGTACGGCGCGCAGCCGGCGCGCCGCGTCCGCGTGGCTGAGGGCGGTCACCGCCTCCAGGCGCCCGGCCGCGGCGGCGGACCGCACGACGGCCGCGGACCGGGCACCGTCCACGCTGGCGGTCAGCCACTCCCAGGACGGGATCCGGGCCCAGGTCGCGGCGTCCGGCGGCACCCACAGCCCGTGCGCGCCGCCCTCACCGGGCGCCGGCTCGCCATAGCGGCGCACCAGCGTGCGGTAGGAGCCGAACGCCTCCTGGCCGGTGACCTTCTGCTCGAGGATGGCCGGCACCAGCGCCTCGAGGACCAGCCCGGTGCGCGGCACCCGCCAGCCGGGGAAGCGGCGCGCGGCGAGGGCGACCTGCGGGTGGTGCGCCACGAAGCCCGAGTCGTCGTCAGCGGCCCCCAGCATCGCCGGCACGGACGCAAGGACCCACTCGGCACCGGGCCCCCACGCCGTGGCCCCGACGGTGGCGAGGTCGGCCCGCACCGCCAGCCGCAGCGTCGCCGGACCCTCAGGGGTCCGCACGCCGCGCCACACGGTGCCGTCCGGGTCGCGCCGGAAGGTGGGGTCGCCGGCGCCGCGCCGCAGGATGCCGATGGTCGCCATCAGGGCCACCTCGCGAGCCGACCGCCAGACCCGGCTGCGCGGCGCGGCCGGCCCACACGGGGCAGAGCAGACCTCCTCCGACGCCCGGGGCGTCGGGTCGGGCGCGGCGGTCACCCGTCCAGTCTGGACCACCGCACCGACGGCGCCGACAGCACCGGTGCGCCTTGGCGGCCCACGTACACTCGCACCCGCCCCCCTGCGCTGCCCGGCCACCGGGGGCTGCCCGCCCCGGAACACCACTCTCCCGACAGGACGATCGCACGTGACCAAGAAGCAGGTCAGCCAGGAGCGCAAGGCACGCGTCGCGCAGATGCAGCAGCAGGAGAAGGCGCGCGAGCGCCGGACCCGGCTGCAGATCATCGCCGGCTGCGTGGTCCTCCTGCTGGTCCTCGGTGCCGTCGTCACCTACGCCGCGTTCGACGCCCGCCAGAAGCAGCCCGACGTGGCGATCTCGACGTTCGGCGCGACGGCTGCCGCCGCGGCCTGCAGCCCGGTCACCACCGACCCCGCCAAGGACAACGGCACGCACGTCGGTCCCGGCACGGACAGCCCCACGACCACCAAGGTGAAGTACTCCACCGTCCCGCCCACCTCGGGGCCGCACTTCGCCCAGCCGATCGTCGCCGACCGCAAGCTCTACACCGCCGCGGACAAGCCGCCGATGGAGAACCTCGTGCACAACCTCGAGCACGGCTACACCGTGCTCTGGTACGACCAGGCGGCCGGGGCGGCGAAGATGGACGTCCTGCGCAAGATCACCGACGCCGCCAACAGGCTGGACGCGTCCAAGGACAAGTTCATCGTCTCGCCCTGGGACCCCGCCTACGGCGCGCTGCCCGCCGGCAAGAAGTTCGCCCTCTCGCACTGGTCGGCCTCGCTGAGCAGCGACCAGAAGGCCGTCTCCTCGCAGGCCGGCCACCGCCAGCTGTGCGGCGACATCTCCGGTGCCGTGGTCAAGGCCTTCGTCCAGAGCCACCCCAGGACGTCCGCGCCGGAGCCGTACGGCGCCTGACCCGCACCGTGACCTACCCCGTCCTCAGGGCGACGGGGTAGGTCGCGCCGGGACGCCGCCTGTCGTCGTACGGCGAACCGGAGGCGGGTCGGTCAGACGCGCCGCGGGCCGGTGGTCAGGGGCGGCCCCGCGGGACTGCTCGGCGTCCGGAAGCCCACCCAGATGTAGGTCGGCACGAGCGGCAGCAGCGCCGACAGCACCCGGGTGGGGACGCGCGCGACGGCGCCCGGGACCACGTCGCCGCCGTTGAACCCGGCCGGGTCGGTGAGCACCGGCAGGGTGTAGTCCCAGGTGTCGAACGCGGCGACCAGCCGGCGCAGCCCGGGCCGGGTGCGAAACCGCTCGTAGTAGTGGTCGGCCCGGCCGAACGCCCGCACGTAGCGGTCGGCCAGCGCGCCGTGCGGCAGCCACGACAGGAACGGCAGCCGGTAGTGCGGCTCGATGACCCCGAGGCGGTTGGCCAGCCCGAGGTAGACCACGCCGTCCTCGGACAGGACCCGGTGGATCTCGCGCAGCACCGCGTCCGGGTCGACGACGTGCTCGTAGATGTGGTTGAGGACCACGACGTCGACGCTGCCGTCCTCGAACGGCATGGCCTCCCCCGGTGCGCAGTGGAAGGTGACCCGGTGCCCGAAGCGCGCCCTGGCCCGCGCCAGCCCCGGCTCGTCGATGTCGACACCGTGCGTGGTGGCGCCGGCGCCCGCGAGCTCGTCCGCGATGAAGCCGGCCGAGCAGCCCACGTCGACCGCCCGCAGCCCGGACAGGTCGTCGCGGCCGAGCGCGTGCCGCAGCACCGCGAGGATCTTGGCGGCCTTCTGCCGGCGCTTGTCCTCGTCCAGCATCGCGGCCATCTGCTCGGAGTACGCCAGCTGTTCCTTGCGCTCGGATGCCATGCGGCTCAACCTAACCGGTGGTCGGAGGTCTCCGGCACCGGCACCGGCCGGGGGTGGGCGGACAGCAGCCGGTGGCTGCGGGCGTAGACCCAGCCGCCGCCGGCCAGCAGCACGTCGCCGAGCGTGACGGCGAACCGGGACAGCAGCACCACCGCGAACGCCGCGGACGAGGTCATGCTCGAGCCCAGCAGGAAGACCAGCAGGCTCTCGCGCACCCCCACCCCGGCCGGGGCGATGATCGCCAGCTGGCCGATCGTCGCCGCGAGCGCGTAGCCCGACAGCGTGGCAAGGGTCAGGGAGCCGGCTCCGTTCGCGCCGCCGACCGAGCGGGCGAGGATCCATGTCTGCAGGCCGAAGGCCAGCCACGACGCGACGAACAGCAGCACGGTCACGAGCACCGCCCGGCCGGACAGGTCGTGCTCCAGCGGCTCCCGGCGCAGCACCCGCAGGCCGGTGGCGACCAGCAGGTTCAGCGCCCTCGGCCAGCAGGCCACCACCACCAGCGGCAGCGCCAGCAGCAGCCAGGCCGCGCTGGCGGCGTGCGAGCTGCCGATCAGCAGGGCGAGCGCGGGGAGGCCGACGAGCAGGCCGGTCAGCACCCCGAGCCCGATGCTCACCAGGCCGACGACCCCCGAGCGGCGGCGCGGCACGTCCAGCCGGGCGCCCATCTCGGCCTGCGCGAGGACGCTCCACACCGACCCCGGCAGGTACTTGCCCAGCTGGCCGACGAAGAAGATGCCGGCCGACGGCGCGACGTGCAGCGGGGACCCGAGGTCGGCCATCAGCACACGCCAGCCCAGCATCGTCAGCACGGGACCGACCAGGGCCAGGACGAGCGCTGCGAGCAGCGCCGCCGGGTGCACGCGGGTCAGGTCGGCGGACACGGCGGTCCAGTTGCGCGCGACGGCCCAGGCGACGGCGGCCAGGATGACCAGGGCCACGGCGATGCGCAGCAGCCCGATCAGGCGGCCGGCGGGAGGGCAGCACGTCAGCGCCGCCGGAAGGTCAGGCGCACGAGCGCGTAGGCCACGTCGGACCGGCGCGCCCCCTCCCCGGCCCCCCGCATCCGGGCGGTGATGTCGCCGTCGAGGTCGCCGACCAGGACGAAGCCGACCTCGTGGGCCCGGGCCAGGATGCCGCGGACCTCGACCGGCCCGACGGCGCCCTCGGCCGTGGCCGGCCCGAGCGGCAGGGTGAGGGAGATCAGGCCGCCGGAGCGCAGCGCCCAGGACGCCTGGCTGAGGACCTCGTCGACGTCGTCGGCGTCGCAGCCGCCCGGGTGCAGCCGGGTGATGACGTCCAGCGCGCCGGTGTCGATGTCGAGGACCGCGACCGAGGCGCGCTCCCCCGTCAGCCCGAGCTCGACCGGCGCGAAGCCGATGGCGCGCGCCCACCGGGCCAGCGGCGAGCGGACCCCCGACTCGTCGACGATGACGGCGCTGTGCCGGCCGTCGTCGCTGACCCGCACGATGGCGGCGATGGCCCCGAGGGCCGCCCACGCGGCGACCGGGTCGCCGGCACGCGGCAGCCCCAGCGCCCGGGCCCACTCCCGGGCCTGGTCGGCGTCGGCGCCGTCGGTGAGCACGTCGCTGGCCCGGATCCACTCCGGCAGGTCCGCGCGGGTCAGCGTGAGTGCCGGGCGCCGGGCGGCCACCGCACGGCGCAGCGGCGCGAGCAGCCGAGCGGTCAGCGACGGCGCCGGGCCGGCGCCCCGACCAACGGCCCGGCGCCCGCCGCCGGCGTCGTCCGGCCCGTCGGGGACGTCGGGGTCGTCGGGGTCCTCGGGGTCCTCCTTGCCACCCGCGCCGCCGTCCCCCGCAGCCGCGCTCGGCGACGCCAGGGCCTCCAGGGCGCCGACGTAGTGCGCCCACGGGCTGGACAGGTCCGGGGTGTGCACGTTCTCCTGCAGCCGGCGCAGCTGCGCGGGGTCGCTGAGCCGGCGCAGGGCGGCCACGAGGGCCGGCTCGTCGCCCGGCGGCACCAGGAGCCCGTCGACGCCGTCGCGGACCTGGCTGCCGAAGGTGCCGACGTCCGAGGCCAGCACCGGCAGGCCGTGGGCCTGGCCGAGGAGGGCGTTCTGCGAGGCGGTGGCGCTGCGGTAGGTCAGGGCCAGGACGTCGTGGCTGGCGAGCAGCTCGGCGAGCCGGTCGGCGGGGACGTAGCCGGCCTGCACCCTCACCCGTCCCCGCAGGCGCGGGTCGTCGGCCAGCTCCCGGACCGCCGTGCCGCTCGCGCCCCACAGCTCGCCGGCGACGGTCAGCGTGACGTCGGGCACCTGCTGCAGGGCCCGCAGCAGCAGGTCCACGCCCTTGTACTCGCGGACCATGCCCAGGGCCAGCAGCCGCGGCGGCCCGTCGTACGGCGCCCGCTCGGTGGGTGAGCCGCCCGGCAGGTGCGGCGGGAGCGCGGCGACCGACACCCGCGCGGCGCCCAGCTCGCGGGCGAGCACGGCCTGCTCGGCGCTGTGCACCAGCACGGCGTCGACGCGGCGCATCAGCGCCTGCATCAGCCGGCGGTCGCCGGGGCGGGCCTCGTGCGGCAGCACGTTGTGCGCGCAGGACGATCGAGCGCGGGCCGCTGCCGGCCGCACGCAGCAGCGCCAGGTGCGCCGGGATCACCGGCGGGATGACGTGCACGACGATGATCGCGTCGAAGCCCCGCAGCCGGCGCCCGGCACGCACCCACGTGTCGGGGCGCGCCCAGGACAGCGCCCGCACGGTCCGCGGGAAGGGCGGCACGTCCGGGGCGCCGCCGGGGACGGCCTGCTCACCGGGGTACAGCCGGCTGGGGTAGAGGTGGCTCCAGGACACCAGCGTCACGTCGTGCCCGGCACCGGCGAGGTGGTGCGCCAGCGTCGTGGTGTGGGCCGCGACGCCTCCCTTGTAGGGGTGGCTCGGGCCGACGACGGCCAGCCGCAGCGCCGACGAGGACACCTCGCCGAGGGGAACGCTCATCGCCGGGTCAGACGCCGTCTCGGGAGCGGACCACCAGGTCGGCGAGCAGCGCCAGCGAGCCGATCATGATGCCGCTGACGATGAGCAGCACCGTGCTCGCCGGGAAGTAGAACGGGTGGCGCACCATGTCCACCACGGCCTTGACCACGCCGATCACGAGCATCCACAGGGCCGGCGGCAGCAGCACCTTCAGCGGGTCGAAGTACACGACCATGCGCAGCACCTGCAGGATGTAGCGGTAGGCGTCCTTGACGAAGTGGAACTTGCTGGAGCCGGCCCGCTTGGCGTAGCTCGTGGGGACGTACTTGATGTCGTGCTGGTTCTGCAGGAACGCCAGGGTGATCGTCGTGACGCAGGAGAACCCGTTGGGCAGCAGCCGCAGGTAGGGCAGCGCCACGGAGCGGCGGAACGCCCGCAGCCCGGAGTTGAGGTCCGGGATCTTCTGGTTGGACAGCCGCTCGGCGATCTTGCGGATCACCCACTTGGCCGGCACGCGGGCCCACTTGTGCGTGCCCTCCTCGGTGGTCCGCGCGCCGACGACCTGGTCGTAGCTGTCGTCGTCGCGCAGGATCCGCACCAGCTCGGGGATCCGCTCGTTCTCGTAGGTCATGTCGGCGTCGGTCCAGACGACGATCTCGCCGTGCGCCTGCTGGGTGCCGATGCGCCGCGCGGTGCCGGAGCCGCCGTTGCGCCGGAACGGCATCACCCGGATGTTGGCGTAGCGGTGGGCCGCGTCGTACAGCACGGCGAGGGTGTTGTCGGTGGAGGCGTCGTCGATGCACAGCAGCTCGTAGGTGAACTCGCTGGCGTTCATCGCGGCGGTGATCCGGTCGATCTCCTGCAGCACGTGCTGGCCCTCGTTGTAGCAGGGCAGGACGATCGTGACGTACGGCGCGCTGCCACGCTCCGGCTGACCGTCGCCGGCCGTCTGCGGCACCGCCGGGGGCACGAGGGGCTGCGGCGACTCGGGGTGGACCGGTGCCGTGGGGTGGCCGTGCGGCGCCGGAGGCACCTGCGGGACCACCTGGGTGGGGGCCGACCGGGACGGCTGGACGGTGGGGCGGGGGTTCGTCAGTGGCTCGTTCATCTCGACCGCGAGCCTACCCGCGCGGGCCCGCAGCACCGTGCAGCGGCTTTCAGCGCACGGGGGCCAGCCACACCTGCAGCGGCAGCGCCACGGTGCTGTCCGGACGGCGCTCCAGCAGCCGGGCGTCCTCGCGCACCAGCACGTCGACGGCCTCGACCGGCGCCCCCACGCGGGCGGCCGAGCCGGTCGGCAGGGCGAGCGCGTCCGGGGAGTCGGCGGCGAGCAGGACCAGGTGGCGCCCGCTGCGCGAGACCGCCTCGGCGACCGACGCGACCGCCCGCGCCCGCAGGGTGTCGCTCCTGCGCACCGCCGCGGTCAGGGACAGCGCCGGCACCCCACAGGTCCCCCGGACCACCTGCGGCCACTCGTTGGCCGCGCGGGCGTCGACCATGAGGGCCACGTCGCCAGGGGCGAGGGCCCGGCAGACCGAGCGGGTGGCCTCCAGCGAGCCGAGCTCGACCCGCTCGCGCGCGTGCGGCAGCGTCGCCATCGCCTCGGGCACGAGCAGCACGCAGGCGGTGCCGACGCTGGCGACCACGAGGACGGCCGGTGACATCCGGCGCGTGGACCACCGGGTCAGCCAGGCCGCCGCCATCACCACGCAGACGACCACGAGCGGCAGGACGATGAACAGGCGCCGGTCCGCCCACGGGTGGTCGGGGGTGATGCCCGGGCGCGCCCACGTGAGCAGGACCGAGGCCAGACCGACGAGGTACGGGCCGGTCCAGGTCGGCAGGCGGTCGCCGCGGACCCAGGCGCGGGCGAGGTGGTGCGCCGCGACCGCGAGGACCACGAACGCGATCGCGACCGCCACCGGCCCGGTCCACCAGGTCGTCCAGGCCACGGACTGCTCGGCGTAGGTGCGGCCACCGTCGACCGGCAGCCCCTGGCGCAGCTGGAGCCCCGCGACGAGGCGCGAGCCGGGGTCGGCCGCCGACTGGCGCTCGGTGCGCCACAGCGGCCGGGTCGCGAGCACGACCCCGGCGAGCAGGACGAGCAGCGCCGCGCCCGAGGGCAGCCGCTGGTGGACCCGGGCCGGCAGACCGACCCCCCGCCGGGCGAGCAGCACCACCGCCGCGGCGGCGAGACCCAGCAGGGCCCCGAGCAGGACGAGGGGGACGAGGGAGGCGGCGATGCTGCCGACGTACCGGTAGGCAAGGCCCAGCGCGGCGGCTGCGGACACCACCGTCGCGGCTCCCGCGCCCCACAGCAGCCCGGCGCCGGCGCTGTTGCGGCGGACCATCAGCAGGGCGGCGACCGGCAGCAGCAGCACCGTCTCGCGCAGGGCATCGACGCGGATCAGTCCGCCACCGCCGATGAGCACGCCGGCGAGGAGGCCGAGGAGGCGGGCGTGCCGGTCGTGACCCCGCTCCCCGCGCGCGGTGGCGGTCGCGAGAACGAGCAGCCCGGCGGCGAGGACCAGCACCGCCGGCGGCTCGGAGTAGGTGGAGCGGTTGACGTGCAGCAGCGGGAAGCACAGCGCGGTGGCGAGCGCCCCGAGCGGCCCCCAGCGTGGGCCGACCACGGTGCTGACGAGCAGGCCGAGGGCGAGGACGCCGAGCCCGCCGAAGACGGCCGGCGTCCACAGCATCGCGCCGGGCCCGCCGAGCCAGTAGCCGGTGGAGTACCAGGCCGAGGGCCCGATGACGAACTGCGGCTGGACGGTGGGCTCGGCCGCCGTGCCGGTCTGGTAGAACGCCGGGCTGTCCAGCGTCACGCCGGGGATCTCCAGCACGTGCG
Organism: uncultured Actinomycetota bacterium; assembly: GCA_963724015.1. GTDB lineage: Bacteria > Actinomycetota > Actinomycetes > Actinomycetales > Dermatophilaceae > CAVRTM01. The sequence continues at coordinate 78,862 of CAVRTM010000011.1, read as the reverse complement.
GGCCGCCGATGGTGGCCGCCGGCACCCGGATCGGGCTGCGGTGGTGCTCGGCGAGGTTCACCGACGCCTGGTAGTAGCTGCCGGAGTCCCGCCTCGGCAGCAGCTGCTCGGAGTGCGTGGCGCCGGCCCAGACGGTGGCCGCCAGCGAGAGCACGACCAGCGTGGCGGCCGACCACACCGGCAGCGGACGCGCCGGCACGACCGCGCCGGCCCGGATCGACACGGCCAGGAGCACCAGCAGCACGGGCAGGGCCACCACCGGCTGCCAGATCCCGAACGGGGCGAGCACCGCGCACGCCGCGGCGCCGAGGACGCTGAGCAGCGCCACCGACACGACCGTCCGCGTCAGGACGGCGCCGGCCCACCGCTCGCCGCGCAGCAGGGGCAGGTCCGGAGCCTCGTCCGCGACCCGGTCCCCCGACGCCTCGGTCAACAGGGCGTCGGCGCGACGGACCGGGTCGGTGGGCTTCACGCCCAGAACGCTATCGCCCGTACGCTGCCGGCATGCGCACGCCGTCCTCCGTCCTCGCCGACCTGCTCCGTGCCGACGCGACCCGCCCTCGGGTCACCTTCTACGACGACGCGCACGGGCCGACCCGCGGCGAGCGGATCGAGCTGTCCGGGCGGGTCCTCGCCAACTGGGTCGCCAAGGCCGGCAACGCCCTTCAGGAGGAGTACGACGCCGCGCCCGGCACGGTCGTGCGGCTGGACCTGCCGGCGCTGCACTGGCGGACGGCGTACTGGGCCCTCGCGGTCTGGTCGGTCGGCGCCACCGTCTCGCTGGTCGAGGGCGGCGCGGACCTGACGGTCACCGACGACCCGCAGGCGGGCGCCGATGGCGTGGTGGTGACCCTCGCCGCGCTCGCCCGCTCCCACCCCGGCCCGCTGCCGGCCGGTGCGATGGACGAGGCGCGGGAGCTGTCGACGTACGGGGACCAGCTGGGAGCCTGGGCCGAGCCCGAGGGCGGCGACCCGGCGCTGGTGAGCGACGGGGGGACGCTGGACTACGCGTCGCTGGTGCCCGAGCCGGCCTGGCCGACCGGGGCACGCGTCCGCGTCGCCGGCCCCGCCGCGGTCGCGCTGCCGGCGATGCTGGGGGCCTGGGCCGTCGACGGCTCGGTGCTGCTCGTCCGGGACGCCGACCCGGCCGCCCTGGCCGACCGGATGGCCGTCGAGGGCGTCACCGTCGACCTGGGGTGACGCCCTCGCTGGCTCGCTGCGCGGTCAGCCGGCGACGATGCTCGCGACCCACGGCGACTTGACGCCGAAGGCGCTGCGGACCTGCTCGGAGGTGGCGAAGTTCTTGGTCGCCGTGGCGCCCGTGACCGACGTGGCCGTCAGCTGGGAGGGGCTGCCCCCGGAGGTCCGCTTGGTGATCTGGACCTTCAGCACCTGGGGCAGCCCCATCACCTGGGCCATGCGCGCCTGGCTGACCGTGGCCGTCCAGGACACGTTCCCGTTGCCGACCTTGACTCCGGCCACGACGAGCTTGAGCGACCACGGGTCCTTCACGCTGCGCAGGTACGGCAGGGAGCCGCCCCACACGTCACGCACGTCCATGGTCGTGCCCGCCGAGGCGGAGTAGTACGTGGCGTTGATCGGCTGCCCCTGGTACGTGATCACCGAGTTCTTCGTCGCGCTCAGGGCGCTCGACCAGTACCGCGCATTGGGGTCCTGCTCGATGCGGTAGCCGTCGTAGGTCTGGCTCATCGTGCCGTCGTAGACGTGGCAGTCGCACGACGCGGAGACGCCGGCGCGGTACTCGGTGTAGGCGAACGTCCGGGCAGCCAGGGCCTGGGCCTGGAGGGCGGCCGAGCCGTGGGGCCCCCAGTAGAAGGGCGCCTCCGGAACACCGAGGAGGTACTCGTCGCCGAGCCGCAGGACGTTGACGAGGTTCAGGGCGCTGCCGGTCCGGCTGATGGCCATCTCGCCCCGGCGGTAGGCCTGGCCCGCGTGGCTGCGGTAACGGCCCTGACCGGTGACCTGCACCACGGCGGCCCGGCCGGCCAGGGCGCGGGTGCCGGTCCACGTGACGCGCAGCCGGGCGGTGCCGGAGGTCGTGGACGCGACCACCTTGGTGCCGAGCGCCACGTCCTGCCCGCCGCGGCTGTTGGGGCGCACCACGACGGTGTCCTTGGCGGTGAAGGTCACGGGCGTGCTCGCGCCGGTCACCCGGCCGTAGACGGTGCCGGTGGCGCCGTCGGTGGCGGCGACACGGAGCGTGACGGCGGGGGTGCGGGCGAGGAGGTTGACCCGCAGCAGGGCCGCGTCCGAGATGGCGGTCCGGGCGGTGCCCGGGTAGTACGTCTGCACGATCTGGGTGGCCGTGCGACCCTCCAGCGCCTGGGCGTAGGCGCCGTACTGGCTCATCCCCACGCCGTGGCCGTAGCCGCTGCCGCTCAGCGTGAAGGACTGTGCCGGCTTCGCCCCCGGGCTGGCGGCGTCAGCACTGAGAGCGCGCCACAGCGCGGAGCGCACCACCCCGTCGGCGGGCAGCTTCTTCTGCTTCTGGTAGCCGACGACCGCTGCCTTCGTCAGCGGGCCGAAGTCACCGTCGGCGGTGACCCCCAGTGCCGCCTGGAGGACCTTGACGGCCGATCCGGTCGAGCCGACCTGAAGCACCAGCGCGTCGTACGCCGCGAACCGGCCGGCCACCTTCGCTGCTGCGGTCAGGGACACGGTCCTGCCGAGGGAGGGCGACCCGGCCGGCGCGGTCCGTGCCATCGACCGGGAGGCGGCGGCCGACGACCGGGCCGCGTCGAGGCTGAGGGCGCGCCACACCGGCGAGGTGACGATGCCGGTCGCGCTCAGCTTCCGGCTCTTCTGGTAGGCCACGACCTTGGCCTTGGTCAGCGGACCGAAGTCCCCGTCGACGGGCGTGACCTTCAACGCCGACTGCAGCACCTTGACCGCGGACCCCGTGGAGCCGGTCTGCAGGACGACCTTGTCGTAGGCCGCGTACTTGCCCGTGGGCCGGTCGGCGTCGGCGCTGAGGGCCCGCCAGACCGGCGAGGTGACGATGCCGGTCGCGCTCAGCTTCTTGCTCTTCTGGTAGGCCACGACCTTGGCCTTGGTCAGCGGACCGAAGTCCCCGTCGACGGGCGTGACCTTCAACGCCGCCTGCAGCACCTTGACCGCGGACCCCGTGGAGCCGGTCTTCAGGACGACCTTGTCGTACGCCGCGTACTTGCCGGTCACCGGCGGAACCGGCTTGGGCGCCGGCTTCGGCGCCGGCTTCGGCGCGGGCTTCGGCGCGGGCTTCGCCGCCTGCTCGCGTCGGCGCTGAGGGCCCGCCAGACCGGCGAGGTGACGATGCCGGTCGCGCTCAGCTTCCGGCTCTTCTGGTAAGCCACGACCTTGGCCTTGGTCAGCGGACCGAAGTCCCCGTCGACGGGCGTGACCTTCAACGCCGCCTGCAGCACCTTGACCGCGGACCCCGTGGAGCCGACCTGCAGGACCACCTTGTCGTACGCCGCGTACTTGCCCGTGGGGGTGGTGCTCGGCGGCGGCTGCGACCCGCCGGTCATCAGCGCTGCGGTGGCACTGCGCAGGCTCGCCATCTTCGCGTACAGGTACTGGCCCGGGCAGGCGGTGTACCAGGTGTCGCGGTGGGAGGTGAGCCCGTAGACGGGGATCTTCGCGCCGACGGCGAACCTCTCGTTGCCGGCCGACGTGAGGGTCGTGGCGGCGCGGGGGTCGATGTGCGACAGGCCGAGCTTCCACGCCACCAGCTGGGTGATCGCCGTGGTCATGGCGGCCGGCGGCTGGGCCACGTCGAAGTTGCCGAGGGCCGCGACGCCGAAGGTCTCGCCGTTGACACCGATGGCGTGCGCACCCTGGACGAGCCGGTCCACCCCACCGGCGCGACCCTCGTAGATCCGGCCGAAGCGGTCGACGACGAAGTTGTAGCCGAGGTCGCACCAGCCCAGCACCTGCGTGTGGTACCGGTAGTCCGACTGGATCTCCACTGCGGCCCCGGCCGCGGAGTAGGTGTTGCTGCCGGCCGTGTGGTGCAGCACGGCGGCCTTGATGCTGGGCAGGTAGACGGGGGCGCACCGGCGCAGCGACTCGTCGGCACCCCACTGGGCCCGGCTGATGATCGCCGGGCGGGCCGCGGCGCCGACCGTCGCCGCGGGCGGAACGAAAGCGGCCGGGCTCGCGGCGAACGACGACGGCCCGGGCGCGTTGCCGGCAGGTGCGGCGCCCCGGTCGACCGTCTGCACCTTCAGGCCACTCGGGGCCGCACCGCTCGCGCTGCTGACGCGCACCTGCACCCCGTCGGCGCCGTCGGTCAGCAGCGGCTCGGTCCCGTGGAGCGCAGTCCTGGCCTCGGCGGTCCCTTGGTCGGGTCCGCCGCCGTCAGCCGGTGGCAGGGCCTGCCAGCCCGACCAACCGAACTTCTCGCGCAGGCGCACCTCGACGGCGGTCCCTGCCGGAGTGGAGCCGGTCCAGGTCACCCCGACGGCACCGAAGTGCGGGCGGCTCAGCTCCCCGGTCAGCGCCGCCACCCGCGGCCCACCGGCCGCGACGCGGGCCGCGGCGAGCGCCGGCGTGCCGCTGGCCCGGGCGATGCCGGCGAACGCCGTGGCGGTCACACCCGGCGGAACCGACCGGGGCACCTGGTCCGCCGCCGCGTGGTCGAGCAGCGGCGGGACGGCGACGGCGACCGGGGTGAGGGTCGCGACGGCAAGGCACAGCAAGGCAAGTCGGCGCACGGTGGTCTCTTTCAGGTCCGAAGGCGAGGAACCGGGGGGCACATCGGCTGCGAGGCCCGCTCAACGTATTCACACCAGTCACACCAGTCACAGCGAATGGCATCAATTCCAACGCTGTAATTCGCGGGTCGCACGAAGGGCGGGCTCTTCACCGTTCTGTATCGGCCGCGGGAGCCGGGTCTGCAGGGTTCGGGCGCCGACACTTGCCGGGTCGTGCCCGCGAGCGGTGAGGCGGGGGCACTACAGTCGCCCGGAGACAACCCCGAGCAAGAGGAGGACCGGCGTGGACAAGGTCGTGGCCAGCGCCGCTGACGCGGTGGCGGACATCCCCGACGGCGCCTCGCTGTCCGTCGGCGGTTTCGGCCTCTGCGGCATCCCCAGCGTCCTTCTCGCCGCACTGCACCGGCGCACCGTCGGCGGCTTCGAGGTCGTCTCCAACAACTGTGGCGTGGACGACTGGGGTCTGGGGATCCTCCTGCGGGACAAGCGGATCCGGCGGATGGTGTCGTCCTACGTCGGGGAGAACAAGGAGTTCGAGCGGCAGTTCCTGCACGGTGAGCTCGAGGTCGAGCTGACCCCGCAGGGCACGCTCGCGGAGAAGCTGCGCGCGGGCGGGGCGGGCATCCCGGCGTTCTACACGATCACCGGCGCCGGCACCCAGGTCGCCGAGGGGGGCATGCCGTTGCGCTACCACGACGACGGCACCGTCGCCCTGGCCTCGGCGCCCAAGGACACGCGTGACTTCACCGTCGACGGCCGGCAGCGCACCTACGTGCTCGAGGAGGCGATCACCACCGACTTCGGCCTCGTCCGGGCCTGGAAGGGCGACCGCCACGGCAACCTGGTGTTCCGCAGCAGCTCGCGCAACTTCAACCCGCTGGCCGCGATGGCAGCGCGGGTGACGATCGCCGAGGTGGAGGAGCTGGTCGAGCCCGGCGAGATCGACCCGGACCAGGTGCACCTGCCCGGCATCTACGTCCACCGGGTCGTGGCCCTGACCGCAGCCGAGGCCGCCGACAAGCGGATCGAGCGGCGCACGGTCCGCCCCGCCACGTCGCCCGAGGTGCCCGCCGCAGCCGGCGTCGAGAGCAAGGAGTCCTGACCATGGCCCTGTCCCGCGAGCAGATGGCCTCCCGCGCCGCCGCCGAGCTCTCCGACGGCGACTACGTGAACCTGGGCATCGGCCTGCCGACGATGGTGCCCAGCTTCGTGCCCGACGACGTCGAGCTGGTGCTGCAGTCCGAGAACGGCATCCTGGGCGTGGGCGCCTACCCGGTCGACGGCGAGGAGGACCCCGACCTCATCAACGCCGGCAAGGAGACGGTCACCCTGCGCAAGGGTGCGTCGTTCTTCGACTCGGCCACCAGCTTCGGGATGATCCGCGGCGGCAAGGTCGACGCGGCGATCCTCGGGGCGATGCAGGTCTCGGCCACCGGCGACATCGCGAACTGGATGATCCCCGGCAAGATGGTCAAGGGCATGGGCGGGGCCATGGACCTGGTCCACGGCGCCCGCAAGGTCATCGTGCTGATGGAGCACGTCGCCCGCGACGGCAGCCACAAGATCGTCGACGAGTGCACCCTGCCGCTCACCGGCAAGGCGGTGGTCCAGCGGATCATCACCGACCTCGCGGTGATCGACGTGACCGCGGACGGCCTGGTCCTGCGTGAGCTGGCCGAGGGCGTCACCGAGGAGGAGGTCCGCGACAAGACCGGGCCGGCCCTCACCGCAGACCTCGGCTGAGGACCGGTCCCGCAGAACGATCCCCGGTCGTGCGCACCCGGGCCGGGCGTGGAGTCCACACCCGGCGCCGGTCAGGAGCGCGCGCCCTTCAAGCGACGGCCCTTCCTCATCTTTTCCGCGTAGCGAAAAGGCATCTCGGCTAGTGTGAATAGCCGGTACGGACTTCGTCCGAGTCTGGCAAAGACTGTTACGGAAGTGACAGAAGTGAATTTACGGTGCTTGAGCCCCATTTGCCCCACAGCAGGGAGCTCAGCCTGTGCAGCTCACCACCTCCTCACCCACCCGGCGCCTGCGCCGGCTCCTTCCCCTCTCAGGGCTCGCCCTCACCCTGACCGCCGTCGGCAGCGGCGCCCTCCCGCTCCTGCCGTCCGCCGCCGCGCAGCCCCACCCCGTCCACACCGCGGTGCACACCCTCAGCCTGACCGCACCCACCATGGCCGTTCCGCGCGGCGCGGCGGTGCCGGCCCTGCCCGCGGCCACCCTGGCCCGCGCGGCGGCCGACGGCTCCCCCGCGCCGGCCGGCCTGCGCCCCGCCGTGGCCAGCGGCCCGCTGAGCACCTCGCGGTTCTCCCTGGTCGGGGTCACCTGGGACGGGAGCGTGCCCGCGGGGTCGTTCGCCGCCTGGGTCCGCACCCGCGCGGGCGGGGTCTGGAGCGACTGGTCGGGCCTGCCTCAGGAGTCCGACGAGCACGCGCCCGATCCCGGCACCGCGGAGGCGGCGCACGAGCGGGCCGGCACCGACCCCGTCGTCGTCGCCCCGTCCGACGGCGTGGAGGTGCGGGTCGACACCCGCAGCGGCACCGCGCCCGCAGGTCTGCGGGTCGCCCTGGTCGCACCGGGCACGTCCGACGCCGACGCGTCGGTCGGCACGGCCGTCCCCGGCTCCGCGAGCGCCGCCGCGGCCCGTCCGGTCATCCTCTCGCGCAAGGCAGTGGGGGGCGGACGAGAGCCTGGTCCGGGCGGCTCCCAGCTACGGCACCGTCAAGGGCGCCTTCGTGCACCACACGGTCAGCGCCAACAACTACACCGCCGCCCAGGTGCCGGGGATCCTGCGCGGCATCCTCGCCTACCACGTGACCAGCCTGGGCTGGAACGACATCGGCTACAACTTCCTGGTGGACCGCTTCGGCCGGATCTGGGAGGGCCGCGCCGGTGGCGTGGACCGTGCGGTGATCGGCGCCCACACCATCGGTTACAACTCCGAGGCGTTCGCCATGTCGGCGATCGGCGACTTCAGCACGGCGACGCCGCCGGCGGCGGTGGTCAGCGCCTACCAGCGGCTGTTCGCGTGGAAGTTCGCCATCCACGGCGTCAACCCGCGCAAGCCGGTGCTCTACGGCGGGAAGGCCTACAACGCGATCCTCGGCCACCGGGACGTCTACGGCACCGAGTGCCCGGGCCAGCGCCTGTACAACCTGCTGCCGGCGATCCGCTCCGGCACCATCGCCCGCATGGGCAGCAGCACCCCGGCGGGTCCGCGGTTCCGGATGATCGCGGGCGCCGGTGACGTCGACGGAGACCGCCAGCAGGACCTGGTGGCCGTCAGCGCCAACGGCACCCTCATGCTGTATCCCGGCATCCGCAGGACCGGCGGCTACGGCGCAGGCCGCGTGGTCGGCCACGGCTGGCAGACCATCGACCGACTCCTGGGCGTCGGCGACTGGAACGGCGACGGCAAGGCCGACCTGATCGGTCGCGAGCGCGCCACGGGCACGCTGTGGCTGTACCCGGGTCCGGGTCGTGCCGGCGCCGGCTTCGCCACCCGCACCAGGGTGGGGACCGGGTTCGGCGGCTTCGGCTCGATCACCGCGGCCGGTGACGTCAACGGCGACCACCACCCCGACCTCGTCGTGCACAAGGGCGACGGCATCCTGCGCCTCTACCCGGGCAACGGCCGCGGCGGCTTCCTGGCCCCGAGCACCGTCGGGCACGGCTGGCAGCACCTGACCGCGCTCGTGGGCGGCGGGGACTACAACAGCGACGGCAGGGCCGACCTGATCGGCCGCGACGCCGGCGGCACCCTGTGGCTGTACCCCGGCCCGGGGCGTCGCGCAGCGGGCTACACCACCCGCGTCCGGGCGGGCAGCGGCTGGAAGGGCTACGACCAGATCGTCGCGCCGGGCAACTGGACGCCGGACCGGCGCCCCGACCTGCTCGGCCGCAAGGCCTCCGACCACTCGCTGTGGCTGTCCTACGGCAACGGGCGCGGCGGCATCTTCGGCGGCCGGCGCATCGGCACCAGCTGGTGACCCGGCGGACCGGTCACGCGGGCACGCCACCCCGTGACCGGTCCGCCCACCAGCGGGCGCTGCACCGCAGCGCCGCCGCGAACCAGAGGCCGCCGCCACCAGCGCCAGGACCACGACAGCCGGCCCGGCGCCCAGCACGTCCGCCCGTGACCAGCAGCGCCACCACGGCGACCACGAGCACCCGCACCGGCCATCCCGCGGACCGCAGCGGGTCCCGTGTCACCGTCGCCCCGGCCAGCCGCTGGCGGTAGGTCACGTCGTACCCGCGGAAGGCGGCCACGAAGAGGACGGCGTACGCCCCGGGCAGCAGCTCCTGCCCGCCGGCCGCGAGCAGCACCCCGACCACGAGCGCCTGCTCCACCAGCCGGCACAGCGACGGCGCCAGCCACCCGAACCGTCCCCCGACCGGCAGCACCCCCGCCGGCAGCGGCGCGGCGTCGCACTGCCCCACCAGCCGTTCCGTCGCCTCGAGCCGCAAGGTCACCGACGACCGGGAGGCCAGCGCCCGGCCCACGCGCCCCGCCGTGGTGTACGCCGCCGCCACCACTCCGGAGGCCAGCAGCAGCCAGAGCGTCCACCGGACCCCGGCCAGGGGCACGAGGACGACCAGCAGCAGGGTGCGCTCACCGACCGGCATGATCACGGCGCGCTTGGCCCACATCACCGCCGGCACCCGTGACGTGGATGCCGACAGCGCCGCCACCCCACCGGTCGCCGGCCCGGACCCGACGCCCGAGGCGGCGAAGCCGAAGTCGACGAAGTGCCGCACCACGAGCAGCGCCAGGGACCCGAGGGCCAGCGCCCACAGCCGTTCGCCGGTGACCCGCGCCACGCCCGTGACCAGGCCGGCGTACACGGCGTACTCCTTGATGCGGTCGGAGGCGACGTCCAGCCACCCGCCGAGCGGGGAGAACGTGCGCGTGTAGCGCGCGACCTCGCCGTCCACGCAGTCGACGACCAGCGAGGTGAGCAGCAGCAGCGAGCCCAGCAGCAGCCACCCGCGCCCTCCCCCGGCGTACGCCGCCGCGCTGGCCAGGCCCAGCGTCAGCGAGACCGCCGTGATCGACGCGGGGCTGAGGCCGCGGCGGACGGCCCTGCGGGTGAGCCGCCGCGACAGCGGACGGACCAGGAACGTGGACAGGAAGCCGTCGTCGCTGCGCGAGGCGCGGCGCAGCCGCAGGGCGGCCTCGTCGACGGCGTCCACGGCGGCCAGCGCCGGTGCCGGGTCGTCGTCCTCCACGATCGTGAGCGGGAAGTCCCCCGGCCCGAGCTCGCGCACCGGGCCGCGCAGCGCCAGCAGCGTCGCCGCCGCGGACAGCAGGGACGACGGCGTGCGGCAGCCGGCCAGCTCGGCGGCGCCCAGGAGGTCCCGGTCCCGCGCCCGGAGCCGCAGCGCCACGACCCGCCCGTCGGCGGTGCGCAGCACCGCGCTGTCGTTCCGGGGGTCGGCGACCACGTCGCCGTACACGGTCGGCACGGTCAGCGCCCGCGCGTCGACCAGGGCCACCGCACGGGCGTCACCGGGCCCGGCCAGCTCGCGCAGCGCCGGCCGGCGAGCCCGGCGAGCCCGGCGTCGAGGGTGGGTCCCAGCACCCCGCGCTCCGCGGTGGCGCGGGAGGCGACGGCGCGCTCGAGGTCGTCCGGCAGGTGCCCGTCGCCCACCAGGACGACGAGCGGGCCGGCCTCGGTCACTTCTGCTTCTGGTCCGCGTTGTACTGCGCGACGGCGTCGGCGACCGGCCCGTCGGCCCGCACCTGGCCGCCCTCGATGTACAGGCCACGCTTGCAGAACCGCTCGAGGTCCTTCTCGTTGTGCGAGACCAGGAACAGGGTGCGCCCGTTGTCGACGAGGGACTCCATCCGCTCGTAGCACTTCTCCCGGAAGCGCTTGTCGCCGACCGCGAGCACCTCGTCGACCAGGACGATCGGCTCCTCGAGGGTCGTGATGACGGCGAAGCCCAGGCGCACCTGCATGCCGCTGGAGAAGTGCCGGAACGGCGTGTCGAGGGACTCGCGGATCTCGGCGAAGTCCACGATCTCGTCGAACCGCGCGGAGATCTGCTCGCGGCTGAGGCCGTGCAGGCCGGCGGTCAGCATGATGTTGTCCCGGGCGGTGAGGTCGCCGACGAAGCCGCCGGTGAGCTCGATCAGCGGAGCGACCCCGCCGTTGACGCGCACGGTGCCCTCATCCGGCAGCAGCACGCCGGCGAGCAGCTTGAGCAGGGTGCTCTTGCCCTGGCCGTTGCCGCCGACCAGGCCGACCGCCTCGCCCGGCTGGACCGAGAAGGAGACGTTGCGCAGCGCCCAGAACGTGCCGCGGGGGCTGGTCGAGTGGCCCTTGAAGACCATCTCGCGCAGCGACAGGCGGTAGCGACGGTTGCGCAGGAACTCGATGCCCAGCCCGTCCACCTCGATCACCGGTTGCATGTCAGATCTCCTTCAGGACGGGGCGCTCGAGCCGGCGGAAGACCGCTGCCCCGGCGAACAGCGCGAGAAGGCTGAGCGCTGCCGAGATGGCGATGCTGTGCCAGCCGAGGAACTCTTTCGGGAAGGCCGTCGAGCGGAAGATGTCGAGGATCCCGGTCATCGGGTTCAGCTTGAACAGCTGGCGCAGCGGCCCGATCTCGAGGCGGCGGACGGAGTAGATCACCGGTGAGAGGTAGAACAGCACCCGCAGCGCGATGCGCACCACGCGCGAGAGGTCCCGGATCAGCACCGTGGCCGGGGCCAGGGCCAGGCCGATCCCGGTGAGCAGGATGGCCTGCAGCACGATCGCGATCGGGACGAGCACGATCTGCCAGGACGGGGGGCGGTGGTAGAGCACCATGAACAGCGCCACGATCGGCAGCGAGAAGAGGAACTCGGCGCCCTTGGAGCCGACGACCTTGAGCACCCAGATCTCCCGGGGCAGCGACGTGGAGCGCACCAGCCGGGCCTCCGCACCGAGCGCCGTCGAGCACCCGGTGATCGTGGCGGAGAACCACTGCCACGACAGCAGACCCATCACGATGAACAGGACGTAGGGGTCCTCGCCGATCCGCCGGCCGGTGAACACCACCGAGAAGATGAACCAGTAGACGCCGGTCATCATCAGCGGGTCCAGGATCGTCCACAGGTAACCGAGCACCGACCCGGCGTAGCGGACCTTCAGGTCACGCACGATCAGCAGCCACAGGATGCTGCGGGTCTCCCAGAGGGCACGGGCCCGTTCAACCAGGCTCATGCCGTACCTCGTTCTCGTGGATCGGTGGAAAGGACGAGGACACAATACGCGCGATTGCCCCGGCACCCCGCCACCACATCCGGAGCGGGCCCGTGGCGGGCCCTGCTTTGTTATCGTCGGCAGCACGTCAGAGCGGGACCGACGGGCCGGCCGCCGCCGTGGCGCCGGGCGTCGTGCGACCCCACGGTGCAGCCCAGACGGGAGGACCGCCGTGCTGACCGTCCTCGCCGCCGTCGTCCTGGCCACCGCCCCCGGAGCCCTCCTCTCGCTGGGCCTGCCGGCCGGTCGCGACCGCTGGGCCGCCTGGGCCGCGGCGCCGGCGCTGACCCTGGGGCTCACGGGCATCGCGATGGGCTGGCTGCCGCGGCTGGGGCTGCCGCACGGAGCCGGGGCGGTGCTCGTCGGCGAGGCAGCCCTGGCCGCCGTCGTCGTCCTCGCCGCACGCCTCCGGCAGCGTCGCCGCCCTGCCCGCCCGCTGGACCCCGTGCGGCGCCGCCGCCCCGGGACGCCCGACCTGGTGTGCCTGGGAGTCCCGGTGGCGCTCGCGGTCACGCTGGGCGTGCTGCTGCTCGGCGGGTTCGCCGCCCCACCGGGCTGGGACGCGATGAACCACGCGCTGCTGACGCGCAACATCCTGCAGACCGGCAGCGCCGCGGTGGCCTCGGCGTGCACCTCCGGCTACCTCCACCCGGTGGTGTCCTGCGCCTTCTACCCCCTGGCCGCCGACGTCTCCTGGGCCCAGGCGGCCCTGCTGACGGGCGGCCCGGTCAGCTCGGCCATGGCCGCCTGGGCCGTCGTCGTGGGCCCGGTCCAGCTCGTCACCGCGGTCTACGCCTGCGTCCGTGTCCTCGGCGGCCGCCCCGTCGTGGCCGGCGCCGCCGCCGCCGCGACGACCCTCATCGGGCCGCTGTACGCCGCGATGCTCACCGGCCGGGCCCCCGAGCAGGCCGGCCCCGGCCTCAGCGTCGCGGTCGCGCTGCTGGTCGCCCTCGCGGTCCGCGGCCGCCACCCGCTGCGGCTGGGGCTGCTGGCCGGGATGGGCGTGGCCGGGATCGTGCTGACCCACACGTACGACGTGCTGTTCGCCGCCGTCCTCGCGGCCGGGCTGCTGATCTGGGTGCACGGCCGGCTCACCGCGCGGTCGGCGGCGTGGACGCTCGGTGCCGTGGCCGCCACCACCGTCGCGGCCCTGGTGCCGTTCGCGGCCACGCTGCTCGGCGCCGGCGGCGAGCGCGGCCAGCACCCCGCCGCTGCTGCAGGGCCGGCTCGGGCAAGGCGTGGACCTACTGGGTGACCGACCTGCAGCGTTACGTCCCCCTCGGCTACCCCGCCCCGGGTGGCAGCCCCCGGGTGCTGCAGATGGCGCCGGTGCAGGTCGCGGTGTGGGCGGTGGTCACCTGCCTGCTCGCCTCGCCCCTCTGCCTGGTGCTCCCCCGGCTGCGGTGGGCGCGTCCGTGGCTGCTGGCGTACGTCGTGTGGACCGCGATCGGGATCTGGACCTCGGTGTCGGGCTCGACGGCGTCGCTGCTGTTGTCCGGTCTCTGGTACGGCACCCGCGAGCGCGTCCGCACGATGATCCTGCCCGTCTACGGCGTCCTCGCTGTCGCCGGCGCCTGCGCGCTCGCCACGGTGCTGCACCGGCTGGTCGAGGAGCTCCTGCGCCGGCGTCCGCGCGGACGCCGACCCTGCGGTCGGTCCGACCGGGTCGGCGGCTCGGCCGGTTCGGCTGCTCCGGCCACGGCGGTGGCGGCGGTCCTGCTCGTCACCCTCGTGGCGGCGGTCGCGCTGCTGCCGGGCACCCGCGCACCGCTGCGCGCCGACCTCGCGCGGCGCGCGCCGGTCGGGGCGTCGTACGCCCGGACGTTCGCCTGGCTGGCCCGGTCGACCCGCCCCGGCGGCGTCGCGGCGTACGACCGGCACCTGGAGATGATGACCTGGTCCTGGGCCGACGCCGGCGTCCGGCCGCTGTTCGGCATCCCGCCGCTGCGCGACGGAGGACCAGGCCGACTACGAGCAGCGGTTCCGCGCGTGGGACTGGCTCGTCGCCAACCCGGGCGCCGCGCCCGCGGGCTGCCTGGTGCGCCACTACGGCGTGCAGTACGTCGTCGTGGGGACGGCCCGGGTGCCCGGCTGGCCGGCCCACTACAGCCGGCGGCGGCTGGCGGCCAGCCCACGGGTCGACCTCGTGCACCGCGACGGCGGCATCCGGGTCTACGCGGTCAACGCGGCCGGGCGGGCCTGCCCGGCCGGGCGCTGACCCAGGGTCGGCACAAGGCTCATGCGCTACCGTGACGGTGCGCTGGCCGGCGCATGAACTCCCCCGGAAGGCTTTCCCCCAGCGATGTCCACACCTTTGCGCACGGTTGCCGTCGTCCTCGCCGGAGGCACCGGCTCCCGGGTCGGCCTGAACATCCCCAAGCAGCTGCTCAAGGTCGCGGGCAAGACCATCCTCGAGCACACCCTGGACGTGTTCCAGGACGCGCCGGAGATCGACGACATCGTCCTGCTGATGAACGGCGCCCACGTCGACGAGGCCCGCCGGCTGGCCGCGCCGTACAGCAAGATCAGCACCGTCGAGGCGGGTGGCAGCACCCGCAACGAGACCACGCACACCGCCCTGACCGCGCTCAGCGCCCTCGGCGAGGAGGACTGCTGGGTGCTGTTCCACGACGCGGTGCGGCCGCTGCTGGACCACCGCATCATCACCGAGTGCGTCGCCGCCCTCGGCCGCTACGACGCGGTGGACGTCGCGATCCCCTCCGCCGACACGATCATCGTCGTGGACGAGCACGAGGAGATCACCGACGTCCCCGACCGCAGCCGCATCCGGCGCGGCCAGACCCCGCAGGCGTTCCGCCTGTCCACCATCCGCCGCGCCTACGAGCTGGCCTGGCAGGACCCGGACTTCACCGCGACCGACGACTGCAGCGTCGTCCTGCGCTACCTCCCGGACGTGCCCATCGGCGTGGTGCACGGGTCCGAGCAGAACATGAAGGTCACGCACCCGATCGACATCTTCCTGGCCGACAAGCTGTTCCAGCTCGCCAGCTCGGCCGCCGCCGCCGGCCGACCCCGCCGCCTACCAGACGGCGCTGGCCGGCAAGAGCGTCGTCGTGCTCGGCGGCAGCTACGGCATCGGCGCCGACATCGCCGAGCTCGTCACCAGCTTCGGCGGCACCGCCCACACGTTCAGCCGGTCCTCGACCGGCACGCACGTCGAACGCGCCGAGGACGTCGAGGCCGCGCTGCGGACCGCCTTCGAGGCCAGCGGCCGGATCGACTACGTCATCGTCACCGCGGGTGTGCTGCGCCGCGGGCCGCTGGTCGACACCCCGATCGAGGAGATCGAGGAGACGATCCGGGTCAACTACATGGCGCCGGTGGTCGCCGCGCGGGCCGCGCTGCCCTACCTGCAGGAGACCAAGGGCCAGCTGATGCTCTTCACCAGCAGCTCCTACACCCGCGGTCGCGCCGACTACTCGATCTACTCCTCCACCAAGGCCGCCGTGGTCAACCTGACCCAGGCCCTGGCCGATGAGTGGGCGCCGCTGGGCGTGCGGGTCAACTGCGTCAACCCCGAGCGCACCTCGACGCCGATGCGCACCAAGGCGTTCGGCGCCGAGCCGGAGGGGTCGCTGCTCTCGTCCAAGGCGGTCGCCCTCACCTCGATCGACGTCCTGCTGTCCGACCTGACCGGCCACGTCATCGACGTGCGCCGGGTCGAGCCGGGCGACCACGCCATGTCCCGCACCGAGCTCGAGGCCAGCCGGATCGCCGCGGCCCTGGTCGAGGCGGAGTCCGGCCCGGATGTCCCCGGCGACGTCTGAGCGCTGATGGCGAGAACGACGGGGGTCGTGCTGACCCGGTCCGAGAGGATCCCGCCGCGCCCCACCGGCCGGACGGCCTTCGCCGTGGCCGGCCTGGTCGCGCTCGCCCACCTGGGGCTGCTGGCGAGCGCCGCGTTCGGGCGCCCCGTGGTGTTCGCGGTCCTGGCGGTGGCCTGCACCGCGCTCGAGCCGGTCGCGGAGCGGGTGGTCCCGCTGCTGCCCTGGGCCCTCACCCGGACGCTGCTCACCCTGCCCTGGCGCTGGGCGGTCACCCTGGCGGCGCTGTTGTGCCTCATGGTCGTGCGCCCGCTCCCCGACACCGTCCTCGCCGGGACGGTCCTGGTCGCCGGGGTGGTCCTCGCCCTCTCGGCGGCCCTCGTCGAGGGGTTCGCCGACCTCGTCGAGCACCTGCGCAAGAGCCCCGTCCTCACCCGGAACCTGCCGGTGCCGGGCCTGTCGCTGCCGGCGTACCCTCGCTGGCTCCTGCGCCTGCGCGCACGGGCGCTGACGCCCTCCCACCTGCTGCTCGTCGTGCCGGCCGCGCTGGCCGTGGCGGGCCTCCCACGCGGCCTGGCCACCGCCTCGCTGGCCGTCTCGGTCCTGCTGGCCGTCGCCGTGGCGCTGGCCGCCGCCCGGGTCGTCCTGGCCACCCGCCGGAACAACCCGCGTGCCACCGTCCCGCCCGCCGTGCAGGCGGAGGTCACCCGCCTGGCCCCCGACCTGGTCCTCTACTACGGCGGTGGCCCCGACGCGCTCTACCAGGTGGAGATGTGGCTGCCGGTGCTGGAGCAGAGCAGCCACCGCACCCTGGTCGTGCTGCGCGACCGCGAGTCGCTGCGGCTCATGGGCGAGACCCGGCTGCCGGTCCTGTGCGCGCCGGCCGGCACCGTGCTGATGTCCTTCGACCTGTCCACCGTGCGCGGCGCGCTCTTCGTCGCCAACGCCGCCACCAACATCCACCTGCTGCGCAAGCGCGGCATGACCACCGCCTTCATCGGCCACGGCGACAGCGACAAGCAGGCCAGCAGCAACCCGTTCGTCAAGGTGTACGACGAGCTGTGGGTGGCCGGCCCCGCCGGCGCCGAGCGCTACGAGGGGCCGGACACCGTGGCCGTCACCGGCCGGCTGGTCGAGGTCGGCCGCCCCCAGGCCGGCACCAGCGGTCCCCGGAACCGCAGCGGGGAGCCGGCGACCGTGCTCTACGCCCCGACGTGGGAGGGCTGGGGTGACGAGCCCTACCACTCCTCGCTGCCGTTCGAGGGCGTCGAGCTGGTGCGCCGGTTGCTCGCGACCCCCGGCGTACGGCTGCTCTACCGCCCGCACCCGCTCACCGGCACCCGCAGCGGCACGGTCCGGCGGGCCCATGCGCAGATCCTGCAGCTGCTGCGGGAGGCCGGCGCGCCGGGGGCCGACGCCGTCCCGGCCCCGCCGACCGACGCGAACGGCGACGCGGGGCTGGACGACCTGGCCCTGATGGCGGCCCGTTCGGAGCCGGTGCCGGCCGCCTCGTCCGCCGCGCGCGCCCGGCGGCTGGCGGAGGAGGCCTACTGGTCCTGCACGGGACCGGCGGTGCCCCGGGTCGTCGAGGGCGCGTGGCCGGGCCTGGCCAGCTGCTTCGCGCACACCGACCTGCTGATCGCCGACGTCTCCAGCGTCGTCTCCGACTGGGTCGCCCTCGACCGCCCCTACGCGCTGGTCGACGCCGGAGGCCTGGGCCGGGAGGAGTTCGTCCGGCGTTACCCGAGCAGCCGCGGAGGGCGGCTGCTGGGCCCGGGCGGCGCCGGCCTCGACGCCCTCGTCGCGGACCTCCTGCAGGGCAGCGACCCCGATGCTGCCCAACGGGGCCTCATCCGGCGGCACTTGCTGGGATCATCTCCTGACGACGGCACGCAGCGCTTCCACGCGGCCCTCGACCGGCTCGCGCACCCCACCGCCGTCCCGGACCGCCTCGGATAGGAGGGCCCTGATGGTGCACCGCCTGCTCAAGCCCGCAGCGTCGTCCGTCCGGTCACCGGCGGGCATCGCCCTCATCGCCGGCGTGCTGGTCGCGCACGCCGCCACCGTCGTGGGCGCCCTGCGCGGCTGGGCGGACCTGTACTACGTCGCGGCCCTGGCCAGCCTCTGCGCCGACATCCTGGCCCAGCAGACCCTGGCGGTGCGCACCCTCCTCGGCCGCGCCCAGCTCGGCTACCTCAACCGGGCGATGATCCGCGAGCTCTCCCTCATCATCCTCGTGGCGCGGCTGGACGACCTGGCCCCCGATGCGTTCTTCGTCTTCGCGCTCGCGGTCGTGGCGTTGCCGGCCACCCGCTTCGCCCTGTTGCTGCTGCGGGCACCCCTGGCCCGGCGGCGCCTGCGCCCGGTGGAGGTGCGCAACGTCGACCTGCCGCTGGCCGAGCCGGCCGACGCCCCGGCGTGGACGCGGCTGCGGCTGCAGACGCTGGTCCTGATGAGCGCCGCCACGATCGCCCTGTCGGCCCTCGGAGTGGGCAGGAACACCTGGGGCCCGTTCTTCGTCGCGGTCGCTGCCGTCCTGCTGTTCACGCTCGTGGCGGCGGTCGTGCTGGTCCACACGCTGCTGGCCCGCCAGTCGGCGCTGTCCGACGCCGACTACCTGGTCGCGGTCGCGGACCAGGTCCGCGCCCTGCGCCCGGAGGTGGCGGTCTACTTCAGCGGGTCTGCGTCCTCGCTGTACCAGCTCACCATGTGGCTGCCGGTGCTCGAGCAGCTCGAGCACCGGCCGGTGGTGATCCTGCGGGAGCGGGCCAACCTGCTCCGGCTGGATGAGACGACACTGCCCGTGGTCTGCCTGCCCGGCGCCGTCAACCTCATGGACTTCCGGATGCCCACCGTGCGCGTGGCCTTCTACGTCGCCAACGTCGGCAAGAACCTGCACTTCCTGCGCGAGCCCCGGGTCAAGCACGTGTTCATCGGCCACGGCGAGAGCGACAAGGTGGCCAGTGTCAACCCCTTCACCAAGGTCTATGACGAGATCTGGGTGGCGGGACGGATCTCCCGGCAGCGCTGGGCCGCTGCGGACGTCGGTGTGCGGGACGAGACGGTCGTCGAGGTGGGCCGCCCCCAGCTGGCGCACGTCCTGCCCGCCGGCGAGCGTCCCCCCGGCCGGCCGCTGACCGTCCTCTACGCCCCGACCTGGGAGGGGTGGACCGCCAACCCGTTCGCCAGCTCGCTGCCCACGATGGGTCCCGCGCTCGTGCGCTGGCTGCTCGAGCGCCCCACGCCGACCCGGCTGCTCTACAAGCCCCACCCGCTCACCGGCACGGTGTCGCCGGCGGCCAAGGCGGCCCACCGTGAGATCGTCGCGCTGATCGAGGCCCACGTCGGCCAGCACGCCGGGGCCTCCACGATGCCGGTGGACACCTCCGGTGACCCGGAGGACGTCGCCCTCCCGACGCAGGAGGTCGAGTCCTACGAGGTGTGGGCGGGCGCCTACTGGTCCCGGACCTCCGCGCACCTGGTGGTCGAGGGCCCGCGGCCGACGCTGTACGACTGCTTCAACCACGCCGACCTGCTGGTCAGCGACATCTCCAGCGTCGTGCCCGACTTCGTCGCCAGCGGCAAGCCGTACGTCGTCACCAACGCCGCCGACGAGCCGCACGAGCAGATCCGCGAGCAGTACGCCAGCACGTCGGCGGCGTACCTGGCCGATCCCGACCCGACCTCCTGGGAGCCGATGCTCGAGCTGATCGAGACGGTCGACCCGATGGCGCAGCGGCGGGCCCGGCTGCGCACCGACCTGCTGGGGCCGCGGCTGGACCACCCGGTCGACCGCTGGAACGAGGCCCTGGAGGACCTGATCCGGCGGGCCCGGGCGCAGTGGCCGCACGCCGAGCTGGAGAGCGCGGCGGACGAGCACGCGTGACCCCCGGCGTCGGGCGCCCCGGGACCTCAGGCCCCCTCCCGCTCCGGCGGGTCCGGCGCCAGCTGCCCCCGCAGCATCCACCAGCCCGAGAGCGCCGCGGCGGCGGCCAGCATCACGTCGGCGACGGTGAACAGCATCCGTGACACGACCGCGATGCCGAGGGCCTCTCCCGGGCCCATGACACCGGCGAGCGCGCTGACGATCAGCGCCTCCCGGGCGCCGGCCCCCGACGGCGCGAGGACGAGGACGATGCCACCGCCGAGGGCCAGGGCGAAGCCGCCGAGGCATCGGAGGAACCCGGTCAGCCCGGGGGCGCCGAGCGCGTTGGCCAGCAGCCACAGCTGGGCGCCGTAGCAGAGCCAGGTCAGCAGCAGCCAGCCGAAAGCCTGTCCCACGCCGCGCCAGGTGAACGCGTGCGGCAGCGGCTCCTTGTGCAGGAGACGCAGGATGAGGTCGACCAGCCGGGTGAGGACGGCCGGGGTGGAGCAGACCAGCGCGACGGGCAACACCGCGAGCAGCACCCACCCGACCGGCGAGGCAGCGTCCAGGATGACGGGGATCCCGGTCAGACCGACCACGAGGGCGCTGGAGAGGGAGAGCCCGATCCACGCCAGGGACGCGGTGAAGGTCCGTGCCCGCGGGACGCCGGCACGCCGGCCGAGCTCCATCTGGATCACCACCGACCAGACGCTGCCGGGCAGGTACTTGCCCAGCTGCCCGACCAGGAAGATCCGTCCCGCCTCGATCGGCCGCAGCGGGTGTCCCTCCTGCGCGAGCAGGGCCCGCCAGGACATCACCGCGCACAGGCTGCCGGCGACCACCCCGGCGAACGCCAGCAGCACGCTCGGCCACGCCAGGGTGGCGATCGCCCGGCTGACGTCGGGCCACTGCGCCACGACCGCGTAGCCCACCGCGGCCACGATGAGCACCGCGAGCGCGGGCCGGGCGAAGCGGGCCCACCGGCGCCAGCCGACCACGGCGGACGCATGGACCGCGCACATGTGCCCCTCCGATCCGCCGCTGTCACGGGCCATCCGGCCCTGTCCGCCGGCCACGCCGCGGCGCTACCGTCGGGCAGGTTGCCTCGTCCTCAGGAGGGCATCATCTCGATCTCCACGTCACTGCGCATCACCCTCGTCGGGGCGGGGTCGATGGGATCCCTGCACGCGCGGGTCATCGCCGGGTCCGAGTGCGCACGGCTCGTCGCCGTCGTGGACCCGGACGAGCGCGTCGGCCGCGCCACGGCCGACCGGTACGGCGCGCGCTGGGCCCCCGTCCTGGAGGACGCGCTGGACGTCGACGCCGTGGTCGTGGCCGCGGGCACCCGCCTGCACCGGGACATCGGAGGCCGGGTCCTCGACCACGGCCTCCCGCTGCTGATGGAGAAGCCGCTGGCCGACTCGCTGGCCGACGCCCGGGACCTGGTGCTGCACTCCGAGAAGGTGGGGGTGCCGCTGATGTGCGGCCTGCTGGAGCGCTACAACCCCGCCATCCTGACCGCGATGAGCCTGCTCGAGGAGCCGCTGCACGTCACCGCCCAGCGCCACTCGCCGTACGTCGCCCGCATCCGCAGTGGCGTCGCGACCGACCTGCTGATCCACGACGCCGACATCGCCGTGCGGATGATGGGGGCCGAGCCGGTGCTGGTGCGCGGCTCCTTCGGCTACCTGCACCCGGACTCGGACCCGGGCTCCGAGGACGTCGCGGAGGCGCTGCTGACCTTCGGCACCGGAGCCGTCGCCCACCTCTCGGCGAGCCGGATGAGCCAGCGCAAGGTGCGCTCGTTCGCCGTCAGCGAGCTCAACCGGCTGGTCGAGGTCGACATGCTGCGCAACACGGTCACGCTCTACCACCACGTCGTCGACGAGAGCCCCGGGCAGGGCACGACGTACAAGCAGCAGACGATCATCGAGATCCCGCAGCTGGTGAGCGGGCGTGAGCCGCTGGCCACCCAGCTGGACCGTTTCGTCGCCCTGGCCCGTGGGAGCGTGGACGCCGACGCCGAGCGCGCCGGCATCCTGCCCGGCCACCGTGTGGTCGACGCCGTGAGGCAGGCGGACCGGACGCCGGGAGGATGACGCGGGCGGACGCCGTCCGCCGTACGGTCACCGGGCGGTCGGGCGGGCGGCCATCCGGGCCAGCACCTCGAGGTGCCGGTCCAGCACCGTGTCGAGGGAGAACCGCTCGCGGACCAGCCGCTGCCCGGACGCCCCGATCCGCGCGCGGCGGCCCGGGTCGTCCAGCAGGTCGGCGACCGCGGCGGCGAGCGCGCCGACGTCCCCGACGGGCACCAGGACGAGGTCCTGCCCGCTGACCAGCCGCAGGCCCGGGAAGTTGTCCGGCCGCACGGCCGCGACCACGGGCACGCCGGCGGCCATGCTCTCCAGGCTGGCGGTGCCAAGGCCGTAGCCCTGCAGGTCGTGCGCCTCCACGTCGGCCGCAGCCAGGTGGTCGGGCACGTCGGCCCGCGCGATGGCGCCGACGGCGAGGACGGCGTGGCTGACGCCGAGCTCGCGGGCCCGCTCCAGGAAGACGTCGTAGTAGACCCGCCCGACCACGAGCACGCGGGCGTGCGGGTGCCGCCGCAGCACCTCCGGCAGGGCCTCGACCAGGGCGACCCGGTCGCGCAGCGGGATCACGTGCCCGATGCTGAGCACCAGCGGCGCGTCGCCGAGGTCGTGCCGGGCGCGGACCCGGGCACCGTCCCCGCCGAGGACGTGGTCGGGGTCGACCCCGACGGGGATGTGCACCAGCCCGGCGTACGCACCGGCGTACCGGCTGGTGATGTAGTCGTGCATCTGCGCGTCCATCACCACCACCTCCGGCCGGTAGGCGCGCAGCGCCGGCCGGACCAGCAGCCCGTCGAGGCTGCGGAAGACCCCGTGGTAGGCCGCGGTGGGGTTCTCCAGCCGGGTGTGCACCGAGAGCAGCACCGGGACGTCGTGGCGGCGGGCCCACCAGCCGGTCAGCCACGTGAGGTCGAAGAACTGCCCGTGCTGGTGGAGCACGTCGGGCCCGAAGGCCTCCAGCTGCGACGCCACGGACCGGTAGGCACCCCGGCGCGCGGTGAACGCGATGTCGAAGCTGACCGACAGCCGGCTGCGTGGGATCGTCGCCGCCGGCAGCCGCACGATGCGCAGCCCGTCGCGCTCCTCGGCCGGTGGCGCGCCCTCGTACGATGCCGTCAGCACGAGGACGTCGTGGCCGCGGGCGGCGTAGCCCCTCGCCAGGGCCTCGGACAGGTGCGCGCTGCCGCCCACCCGCGGCGGGAAGAAGCTGTTGACGACCGCGATGCGCACCGCGGTGGTCAGTCGCCGGGCGGCGGCTCGGACCGCACCAGGTCGGCCATGCCCTGCCCGACCTCGATGGCCGCCTCGAAGCCGATCGCCTCACGGGCCAGGCGGGTGTCGGCGGCGCGGCGGCTGACCAGCACGTCGCGGCCGGTGAACTGCGGCTCCACGTCGGCGCCCACGGCGTCGATGAGGAGGGCCGCGAGCCGGGCCACGCTGGTGTCCACACCGGTCCCGATGTTCAGCGCGAGGTTGTCGCGCTCGGCCTCGAGGGCCAGCACCCCGGCGCGGGCGACGTCGTCCACGTGCACGAAGTCCATCGACTGCTCCCCCCTGCCGTCGATCAGCGGTGGCTCACCCGCCCGCAGCCGGTTGACAAAGTGGTTGATCACCGACGTGTAGTAGGCGGTCGTCCGCTGCCCGGGGCCGTAGACGTTGAAGAACCGCAACGCGATCCACGACAGCCCGGCCCGCCGCTGGTAGAACCCGAGCAGGTCCTCGCCGGCCCGCTTGCTGATGCAGTACGGCGTGAGCGGGTGCAGCGTGCTGTCCTCGCTCATCGGCAGCCGGTCGGGCTCGCCGTACACCGACGCGCTGGAGGCGAACACCAGCCGGCGCACCCCGTGGTCGGCGGCCGCGGCGAACACGTTGTGGCTGCCGACCAGGTTGACCGCCATCGACTCATAGGGGTCGGCCTGGCTCTTGTTGATCGACACCGCGGCGTAGTGCATCACGTGCGTGGCGCCCTTCATCGCCTGGTGCACGGCGCCGCCGTAGCGCACGTCCTGCTCGACCAGCTCGACGTCGCCGGTCCCGGCCAGCCGTGTGACCGCGTCCCGGTCGCCGCGGACCATGCTGTCCAGGATGCGCACCCGGTAGCCGCGTTCGAGCAGCAGCGGGATGGTGCGCAGCCCGATCCAGCCGGCGCCGCCGGTGACGAGCACGGTGCGGTCGTTCGCCATGGTGCCTCCTTGGGTGGCGGGTGCCGGACGTTCAGCGGCGTACGTCGGGAAGCGCGACCACCGCGCGCACCGCCTCCGCGACGCGGGCGACCTCCTGGTCGGTCAGGTTGGCGTGCATGGGGATGGCCAGGTGGCGCGCGAACAGGTCGGCGGAGACCGGCAGCGGCTTCTGCGGCCCGTAGACGGGCTGCAGGTGGCAGGCGTAGGTGCCGATCGTGCAGCCGATACCCC
Source organism: uncultured Actinomycetota bacterium (assembly GCA_963724015.1). Lineage (GTDB taxonomy): Bacteria > Actinomycetota > Actinomycetes > Actinomycetales > Dermatophilaceae > CAVRTM01. The sequence goes on along the minus strand of CAVRTM010000011.1, from coordinate 54,740 downwards.
GGGACCGCAGCGCCAGCGCGACCGCGTCCCGGTCGACGCCCGGGTGCACCGCGAGGACGTAGGACTGCCACGGGTGCGACCGGTCCGGGGCCGCGTAGGGCAGCTCGACCTGCTCCAGGCCGGCCAGCAGCTCGCCGTACGCGCGGGCCACCTCACCGCGCCGCCGCAGCAGCGAGGGCAACCGGTCCAGCTGCGCGAGCAGGATGCCGGCCTGCACGTCCGACATCCGGTAGTTGTAGCCGGCCTGCTCGAAGGACGGGACCGACAGCCCCGACGCCGCGCCGCCGCCTCGAGCCGGCGCGACGCCGTAGGTGTGCAGCCGGCGCGCGACGTCGGCCCACCCGGGGTCATCGGTGGTGAGCGCGCCCCCCTCCCCCGCGGTGATCCCCTTGCGCCCGTGGAAGCTGAAGCACGCGATGTCGGCGAGGCTGCCCGCGGGACGACCGCGGTACGACGCGCCCGTGGCGCAGGCCGCGTCCTCCACGAGGAAGAGGCCGTGGCGGTCCGCGACCGCACGCAGCTCGTCGTAGTCGGCCGGCTGGCCGAACGGGTCGACGGCCACGATGCCGACGGTGCGCGCGGTGATGGCCGCCTCGACCGCGCCGGGGTCCACGCCCCAGGTGTCCGCCCGCACGTCGGCGAACACCGGCGTCGCGCCGGTCCACAGCACCGCGTGGCCGGTGGCGGGGAACGTGTAGTCGGCGACGACGACCTCGTCGCCGGCTCCGGCGCCGAGGACCAGCAGCGCCAGGTGCAGGGCGCTGCCGCAGCTGGAGGTCGCCACGGCGTGCGCCGTCCCGGCGGTGCCACCGAACCGCTGCTCGAACGCCGCGCACGTCGGCCCAGCCCCCGAGAGCCATCCGCTGGCGAAGACCTCAGCGACCGCGGCGAGCTCTGCCGCCCCGACGGTGGGCTGCCCGAGGGCGACCGGATCCGACATCCTCGCCTCCTCCACGGGTGTCTGCAGTGTAGGAGCCGGGAGCCCCACGGGTCCCCGGTACGCCGTGATCGGTGGCGCAGCGGTGCGCCCGGCCGTCCCGGAGACGCGGGTCAGATCACCGGCGGACGGCCCAGGCGGGTCATCCGCAGCACCGTCGCCCACGACATGGGCCGGCGTGGGCCGGGGTCGGTGCGCCACCCCTCCAGGAACCCCCTGGCCCACACGAGCAGCGAGGCGCGGTCGTGCACCCGCGCCACCGTCAGCGCGGTCCAGACCCCGAGGTAGACCGGGACCAGCGGCAGCGGCAGGTTGCGCCGCGCCAGCCAGACCCGGTTGCGGGCGTTCATCCGGAAGTAGACGGCGTGCCGTGAGGGCGGCGTCGTCGGGTGGCACATCGTCGCGCCGGCGTCGTAGCGGATCCGCCAGCCGGCGTCGAGCGCACGCCACGCCAGGTCGGTCTCCTCGTGCGCGAAGAAGAAGCTCCCCGGCAGCGGCCCGACCTCGTCCAGCACGGCCCGTCGGACGACGCTGCCGCCGCCGAGGAAGGTCGTGACGTCGGAGGACCGCTCGGGGTCCGAGGCGCGCAGCCGCGGCACGTGCCGGCGCTGCGTCCGACCGGTCTCGGGGTCGAGGATCCGCAGCTGGAGGATGCCCAGCCGGGGGTCGGCGGCGAACTGCTCGCGGATCCGCTGCGCCGTGCCGGGGTCCGGCAGCCAGCCGTCGTCGTCGAGGAAGAAGACGAGATCGCCGGACGTCGCGACGTAGCCGGCGTTGCGGCCGGCCGGAATGCCGACGTTCTGCGCCAGGGCCAGGGTGGCCACCCCCTCGGGAAGCCCCTGGACCTCCACCCCGTTGCCGACCACCACCGTCTCGACCGGGTCACCGGCCTGCTCGCGCACGGTCCGCAGGGCCCGGGCGACCTCCGCGGGCCGGTCCCCCATCGTCAGGACGACGCAGCTGAGCGAGGGCAGGCCGGTGCTGCGCCACACCGGTCGGGCCGGTCATGCCAGCCGTCGTGACAGCAGGATGCTGACCAGGTGCAGGACGACCTGCACCCCGGCGACGACCGCGAACAGCACGGCGATGATGCGCGTGCCGAGCAGGTCACCGGCGACCGCGTCCACCGCGGCGGCGACCAGCAGCAGGAAGGACACCTCCAGGGCCCCGGTCACCTGGTGGATCTTCAGCACCTGGGCGGCGCGCCGGGCGGCCCCCAGGCCGGTGTGGCGCAGCTCCACCGACTCCTCGCTGGGCGGCGCAGCCCCAAACCGGACGCGGGCGACGTCCACCAGGTCGGACTCGGCCTTGATCAGCACCGCGCACAGGCCGGTGGCCACGCCCAGCGTGGACCAGCCGCCGAGCTCGAACGCGCCGGCCCGGAAGCCGATCGCCGACAGCACCGCGGCCTCGACGAGGTAGTGGCCCACCCGGTCGAGGTAGACCCCGGTGATGCTGGTCGTACGACGCCAGCGGGCGACCTCACCGTCGCACAGGTCCAGCAGGAAGTAGGCCTGGATCAGCAGGAAGCCGAGCACGGCGCCGAGCCAGCCGCCCACCGTGCCGATGACGACCGCGGCTGCCAGGCCGACGACGATCATCCACCCCGTCAGGGCGTTGGCGCTGACCGGCGTGCGGATCAGCAGCCGGGTGACGCGCAGCGAGACCTTGCGCAGGAACAGCCGGGCCAGCCAGTGCTCGGCGTTGCGCCGGCTCATGGTCGACTCCGGCTGGGTCACCGCCCGCAGCTCGTCCAGGGTCGGGTGGTCAGTGGGCACGGGGAGCCTCCTGCTGCTGGGGTGCTGCGCCAAGGTCCGGGCGGTCGGCGCCGGCCGTCGTCGCCGTACCGGCCCGTGTCGCCGTACCGGCCTGCGTCGCCGTACCGGCCGGTGAGCCCGGTCCGCCGGTGCCGCCGGGGACGAGCGAGCGCGGGCTGGAGAGGAAGCCCCAGCCCCACGACAGGTGCATGGTCGGCAGGATCGCCGGCAGCCAGAGGCGCTCGGGTCCGCCGACGCCCTTGATGCAGAGCCCGCCGACGGTGGTCCCGGCCAGGTAACCGGCCGGAAGGGCCCACAGGGGCCGCCAGAAGAACCCGCCCACCGCACCCGCCGTCACGGCGACCAGCACCGCCGGCGGCGCCAGGTAGCGGGCGTTGATGGTGCCGCGGTGCTGCCGGGCGACGACCCGGCGCCAGCGGCCGTAGTCGCGGTACTGGCGGGCGAGCGCCCGCAGCGTGGCGCGCGGCCGGTAGCTCACCCGCAGCGACGGGGAGAACCACACGAGCCCACCGGCGGCGCGGATGCGGTGGTTGAGCTCCCAGTCCTGGGCGCGGACGAAGCGGTCGTCGTAGCCGCCCAGCCGGGTCAGCCACTCGCGGCGGAACACGCCCAGGTAGACGGTGTCGGCCGGCCCGGCCGGCCCGCCGGTGTGGAACCGGGACGACCCGACCCCGAGCGGTGAGGTCATCGCCGCCGCGACGGCCCGCTCGAACCCCGTGACGCCCTCGGCGTCCATCAGGCCGCCGACGTTGGCCGCGCCCGTCTCCTCCAGCAGGGCCACGGCGGCCCGGACGTAGTCCCGGTCCAGCACCCCGTGGCCGTCGACGCGCACGATGATCTCGGACCCGGAGGCGGCGATGGCGGCGTTCAGCGCGCAGGGGGTGGAGCCGGTCGGGTTCGGCACGGTGCGCACGCGCGGGTCGGCGGCGCTGAGCCGTGCCGCGATCTCGTCGGTGCGGTCGCGGCTCGGGCCGAGCGCCAGGATCACCTCGAGCGGCCCGTCGTGGTCCTGCCCGAGCACCGCCGCCACCGCCTCCTCGAGGTGACGCTCCTCGTTGAGGATCGGCATGACGACGCTGACCGAGACCGGGCCGGTGCCACCGGAGGCCACCGCCGGAGACGGAGCCGTCGTGGTGTCGACCAGCTCGTGCGGGGAGGAGGTGGGCCTGTGCATAACGCACAAGTATCAACGATGCGGTGCCCGGGTCCGGACAGGTCCCCGACCCGAGTGTGTCGCCCGGAGGCGGGGAGCCGCGCCCCCACCGGGGCTGCGCCGCCATGGCCGGGGCACCCAGCCGGCTGCCTTACCCTCGATCTGTGTCTGACCAGATCCGTCGCCCGTCGAACGCCCGGCCCACCCCGACCCGGGCGATGCCGGCGCGTCCCCGCCCGCGTGGCGACGCCACCGGCTCACCGTCCGCCTTCAGCGACGACGACGTCGTGACCGTGGACGTCCGCCGCGGCTGGCGCCGCCCTGGCGCCTCCACCGGCGGAACCTCCGGCCGGCCGGCTGCCCGCCCGTCGGGCCGGCCGCCGGCACCGCCTGAGGGGCCGCGCCCGGACCGGGGACGAGGCGGCCCGCCATCGCGCGGCCGCCGGGCCCGCCGGATCATCGGCGTCGCGGTCCTGCTGGTGGCGGTGTGGGTCGCCCTCATCGTGTGGGCCGGCGTCTCGGGCTGGAACCACGTGCACCGGGTCGACGCCATGCCGGCCGCGGGCAACCGGCCCACCGCCGGCTCCGGCACCAACTACGTGCTCGTCGGCTCCGACAGCCGGGTCGGGCTGACCAAGGCCCAGCGCAAGGAGCTGGCCACCGGCACCGCGGTCGGGCAGCGCACGGACTCGATCATGCTGGTCCACCTCCCCGCCGGCGGCGGCGAGCCGACCCTGGTCTCCCTCCCCCGCGACAGCTACGTGCCCATCCCGGGGCACGGGAGCAACAAGATCAACGCGTCCTACTCCATCGGCGGCCCCCAGCTGCTGATCGACACCATCGAGCAGGTCAGCGGCCTGCACGTCGACGGCTACGTCGAGATCGGCTTCGGCGGCTTCGCCTCCGTCGTCGACAGCCTGGGCGGGGTGAACATGTGCCTGAAGAAGCCGATGAACGACAAGAAGGCCGGGATCAACCTCAAGGCCGGCTGCCAGGACCTGGACGGCAAGAACGCTCTGGGCTACGTCCGGGCCCGCTACTCCGACCCGCTGGGCGACTTCGGTCGGGTCCAGCGCCAGCGGCAGTTCCTCGGCGCCCTGCTGGCCAAGGCCTCCTCCCCCGTCAACGTCGTCCTCCCCTGGCGGCTGCACTCGATCGCCACGGCCGGGGGCGGTGCGCTGACCGTGGGCAAGGACGAGTCCGCGATCGAGGTCGCGAAGGTGATGATGGCCATCCGCGACATCGGCAAGGGCAAGGGCGCGTCGGTGACGGTGCCCGTCAGTGACCCGAACCTGCAGACCGCCGCCGGCAGCGCCGTGAAGTGGGACACCCCCAGGGCCACGCAGCTGTTCGCCGACCTGCGCAACGACACCCCGCTGAGCATCTCCAAGTAAGCCGGGGCGCCGCCCGGGTCAGCCCTCGATGATCTCCAGCCGCTCCAGCAGCAGGAGCAGCGCGGCGGCGAAGGGGCTCTCCTTGGTCTCGGCGCGCACCCGGTCCCAGTCCACCTGCTCACGCAGGGAGCGCGCGACGGCCAGGTGCGGCGCCAGGTCGCACTGGTGCTCATCCATCGCGTGGAGCTTGGCCACGACCACGTCGGTCGCGGACAGCACCGGCATCGACACCGACAGCACCTCGAGCTCGTCGGCCCGCTCGAGCATGTCGCGGTCCGACGGCGCTGCCGGAGAGCCGGAACAGGATGTCCACCATCGAGTCGTCGGTGAAGACCTTGAACAGCCAGTCCTCCGGCGGCTGCACCACGCGCAGGTCGCGAGCCGTCAGCGCGTCCGCGACCGCGGCGGCATCGGCCTCGGCGATCGCGAAGTCGACGTCGTGCTCCGGCTCCGGCCCGCCGCGGGCCCACGCCGCGTAGCCACCGGCCAGGGCGAACGGCGCTCCCGACTCCTTCAGCGCCACGGCGACCCGCTTCAGGGCCTCCCGCAGCCCGTCGCGGCTGGTCTGCTCGCTCATGTCCCTGACCTACCCGGACCGGGCCGCTGCCATGCGCCGTACGCCGCGAGCGCCCCCCGCGCGCCGGGCCGCACCGCCCGTCGCCCGCCGGGTCGAGGACCGGCGACCGGGAGGGCAGACTGGCCGGGTGCGACTGGCCACCTTCAACATCCTGCACGGACGCTCCCCGCAGCAGGACCGGGTCGACGTGGACCGCTTCGCCGAGGCGGTGCGGTTCCTCGACGCCGACGTCCTCGCCCTGCAGGAGGTCGACCGCAACCAGGAGCGGTCCGCCCACGCCGACCTGACCGCGATCGCGGCCGAGGCGATGGGCGCGACCGAGCACCGGTTCGTCGCGGCCCTCTCGGGCACGCCGGGAGCCACGTGGATCGCCGCCACCGGCACCGAGTCCCCCGACGCGGCCGGCTACGGCGTGGCGCTGTTGTCGCGCTACCCCGTGTCGGCCTGGGAGACGGTCCGGCTGCCGGCGGTCCGCACGCCCATCCCGATGATGTTCCCCGGCCGTCGCCGGCCGGTGCTCGTGCGGGACGAGCCGCGGGTGGCCGTGGCGGCGGTGGTGGACACCCCACGGGGGCAGGTGACCGTGGCGAACGTGCACCTGACGTTCGTCCCCGGCTGGAACACCCGCCAGCTGCGCCGCCTGCTGGGCGCCCTGCGGACGGCGACGTGCCCGGTGGTGCTCATGGGCGACCTCAACATGGACGTCCGCCGCGCGATGCGGGCCAGCGGGCTGCAGCCGCTGGCGCTGGCGCCCACCTTCCCGGTGGACGAGCCGGTCACGCAGCTGGACCACATCCTGACCGATGACGTCGCCGGGCTCGCGGCCTCGGGAGGCGTCGGCACGGCGCACCGGCTCCCGCTGTCGGATCACCGGGCGCTCTCGGTCGACCTCTGACCCCTCCGGTTGCTCCGTGAGCACGCTCGGTGGGCGCGCCCGCGCGGTATGTCGCTGACGGTGAACGGAGACACCAGCAGCCGGCCCTGCTCCCCTCGCCGCAGTCAGCGCGGGCCCGACGGCGCCGCTCGCACCGGTATGACGTCTCGTGAACCGGGTGGACCCAGACCCTTGTTCTCGAACGTATGTTCGACTAATTTGAGTCCATGGACGCCGATGGCGGCAGGGTGGGCACGGACACGGTGCGCGCCTGGGTGTCCGACGTGGCCTGGCTCGATCCGCTCGACGATGCCGACCGGGTGGCGGCTCTGCGGGCGCTGGAGGAGCTGAAGGGCGCCGCGGCCGCCGCTCAGGCGCGGATCACGGTGGCCTTCGCCACCTCCCAGCGCGCGGCCCAGGTCGCCGCTGGGGTCCCGGCCCGGCAGGTGGGCACCGGGATCGGGGCGCAGGTGGCCCTGGCCCGGCGAGACAGCCCCGCCAGAGGATCGCGCCAACTGGGGCTGGCCCAGGCTTTGACCCAGCTGCCGTGCACGGCAGCCGCGTTCGCCGCGGGGCAGGTCAGCGAGTGGCGAGTCACGCTGGTCGTCCGAGAGACCGCCTGCCTCCGGCCGCAGGACCAGGCGGTGGTCGACGCCGAGCTGGCCGCCCTGCCCGGTGGCCTGGCCGATCTGGGCGACCGCGGCACCGAGGCCGCAGCCCGCCGGATCGCCTACCGGCTCCAGCCCGCCGGGTTCACCGCCCGGTCCGTCCACGCCGCCGCCGAGCGGCGGGTCAGCCTGCGCCCGGCACCGGACACGATGACCTTCCTGACCGGGCTGCTGCCGGTCGCCCAGGGCGTCGCGGTCCACGCCGCGCTGACGCGGGCCGCAGACAGCCTGCGCTCGCGCGGTGATGCCCGCGGCCGCGGCCAGATCATGGCCGACACCTTGGTCGAGCGGGTCACCGGGCAGGCCACCGCCACCGCCGTGCCGGTCGAGGTCCAGCTCGTGATGACCGACACCGCGTTGCTGGGCGAGGATCCGACCCCTGCCCACGTCCACGGCTACGGCCCGGTCGCGGCACCCTGGGCACGAGCCTGGCTGGCCGACACCACCGCCGCCGTCTGGGTACGGCGGCTCTACACCCGCCCGCCCGAGCAGGCCCTGGTCGCGATGGATTCCACCCGGCGCGCATTCACCGGCGGACTGCGCCGGGTCCTGATCACCCGGGACCGGGCCTGCCGCACCCCGTGGTGCGATGCCCCGATTCGCCACGTGGACCACCCCACCCGGCACACCGACCACGGCCCCACCACCGCCGGCGACGGACAGGGCCTGTGCGTCGCCTGCAACCTGGCCAAGGAAGCCCCCGGTTGGCGCGCCCGCACCGGAGGTGACGGTGAGGTCCACACCCACACCCCCACCGGCCACCACTACGCCAGCCCGGTCCCACCGAACCCCGTCGCGCACAGCGTCGGCTGCGGGCCACCACCGGCCCGCAGCCGAGCACCCTCACACCTCGAGGCGCGCCTCCACGACGTCATGCTCGCCGCCTGACGCGGGGGGCCGTCGTGCCCGTCGTCAGCCGCTTCGCCTCACCGGCCCGGCCCGGGTGGCCGCTCGGCCGTGGCCGCTCGGCCGTGGCCGCTCGGCCGCCGCCAGGGCGGATCAGGCGGGGCGCGGGAGCGGTACGGCGCTCGGCCGTTCCGGTGCGTGCCGCGGTGCGGGGTGCTCCACCAGGGCAAGGACACGGCTGGCCATGAACTGGGCCGTGCGCACGGGCGTACCACCTCGGGTCACCTCGGTGACCGTGACCATGCCACGGCCGCTGGAGACCTCGACGCGGCGCCCGGCCGCGGTGGCGGCGACCTCCCACGTCCGGGTGGTGGCGCCGGCGTCGACGACGATCTCCACGCGGTCACCTCTCATACGACGTACAACGCCCGGCGCACAGGGGTTCATCCCGTGCGCCGGGCGTTGTACACCGCAGGTGGAAGGACTACGCGCGGTGCTCGGCGATGAGGCCGCGGTACCAGTCGAAGCTGGACTTGGGCGTCCGCTTCTGCGTCTCGTAGTCGACGTGGACGATGCCGAACCGCTTGGCGTAGCCCTCGGCCCACTCGAAGTTGTCCATCAGGGACCAGGCGTAGAAGCCGCGGACGTCGACGCCCTCGGCGGCCGCTTGCGCGACCGCGCCCAGGTGGTCGCTGGAGGTAACGGACCCGGTCGGGGTCCAGCACCTGGCCGTGCTCGTCCACGACGTCGTCGCAGGCGCGGCCGTTCTCGGTGATGTAGACCGGCGGCAGGCTCGGGTAGGAGTCCTTCAGCCAGTGCAGCAGCCGGCGCAGGCCGTCCGCCTCGACCGGCCACCCCATCGCGGTCCGCTCCTCGTCCGGGCTGATCACGTCCTCGTAGCCGAGGTCGTCCGCCGTACGGCGCGCCGGGTCGGCCTCGACGGGCTCGGCGGCGCGGACCCGGCTCGGGAAGTAGTAGTTCACCCCGAGGAAGTCCAGCGGCGCCCCGATCAGCTCGAGGTCGCCGTCCTGCAGGAAGCCGAAGTCGGTGATCGGGCCCCACGTCCCACGCGCCAGCTCGGGGTAGCTGCCGGCCAGGACCGGGTCGGTGAACAGCCGGTTCGACAGCAGGAGCGCGCGGTCGGCCGCGGCACGGTCGGCCTCGCTGTCGCTGACCGGCGTCACCGGCTGCAGGTTCAGCGTGATGCCGAGCTGGTCACCCTCGGCCAGGCGTGGCCGCAGCCGCTGCACCGCCAGGCCGTGGCCCAGCAGCAGGTGGTGGGCGGCGGCGAGGGCGCCGTGCCCCTCCTGGGCGCCCGGCGCGTGCCGGCCGCTGGAGTAGCCCAGGATCGAGGAGCAGAACGGCTCGTTCAGCGTGATCCACCGGTGCACGCGGTCACCGAGGTGCTCCTGGGCGATCTCGGCGTACTCGGCGAAGCGCTCGGCGGTGTCACGGACCCGCCAGCCGCCTGCGTCCTCCAGCGCCTGCGGCAGGTCCCAGTGGTAGAGCGTCACCGCGGGGGCGATGCCGCGCTCGAGCAGCGCGTCGACGAGGCGGTCGTAGAACGCGAGGCCGGCGGCGTTGGCCGGGCCCTTGCCGGTCGGCTGGATGCGGGGCCACGCCAGCGAGAGCCGGTAGCTGTCGACGCCCAGGTCCGCCATGAGCGCGACGTCCTCGGGATAGCGGTGGTAGTGGTCGCACGCCACGTCGCCGGTGTCGCCCTCGAACACCTTGCCCGGCGTGTGGCTGAACGTGTCCCAGATCGAGGGGCCGCGGTCGTCCTCGTGCACCGCCCCCTCGATCTGGTAGGACGCGGTCGCCACGCCGAACTCGAAGCTCGCCGGCAGGGCCGGCCTGTTCTGCGTCATGGTGATGGTGCCTCTCTGAGCTGGTCAGGTGCCCGCACCGGGCCGGCCGTGGTCGGCCGGGTGCCCCGGGGCGGAGCGGGTGGACGTGCTACTTGACGGCGCCGGAGGTGAGCCCGGCGACGAGGTACTTCTGCAGGAGGAGGAAGGCGATGACGATCGGCACGCTGACCACCAGCGACGCCGCCATCACCTGGTTCCAGTACACGTTGATCTGGGTGGAGTAGTTCTGCAGCCCGATCGACAGCGTCCGGCTGTCCTCGTTCGTCATCTGCGCCGCGAAGAGGATCTCGCCCCACGACGTCATGAACGAGTAGACAGCAACCGCAACGACTCCCGGCCGCGCCGCTGGCAGCACGACCCGGAACAGCGCCCCGAGGGCCGTCGTACCGTCGACCCGCGCCGCCTCGTCCAGGTCGCGCGGGATCCCGTCCAGGTAGCTCGCCAGCATCCAGATGGAGAACGGCAGCGAGAACGTGAGGTAGGTCAGGATCAGCCCGGCCCGCGTCTGGTACAGGAGCGTGAACCCGAGCTGCTTGTCGATGTTGACGAAGATGAGGAACAACGGCAGCAGGAACAGGATCCCGGGGAACATCTGCGTCGACAGCACCGCTCCGGTGAACAGCGTGCGACCACGGAAGGTGTAGCGCGAGATCGCGTACGCCGCGAAGATCGCGATCACCACGCTGAAGACGGTGGCGACCGTGCAGACGACCAGGCTGTTGGCGAAGTACCGCGCCAGCGGCACCGTGCTCCAGATGTCGATGAACGGCTGGATGGTCAGATGCGTGGGCAGCCAGTGGAAGTCGCCCTGCACGTCACCGAGCGGCTTCAGCGACGACGTCAGCATGACGTACAGCGGAATGACGGTGAAGGCGCCGAGGACGACGACCACCACCCACCGGAAGACCCGGAACGACTTGGCCTCATGCACGACGGGACCTCCGGTTGGTGGCGAAGAGATAGGTGCCGGTGACGACCAGCAGGAACAGCAGCAGCAGCACCGACATGGCCGAGCCGAGACCGAAGTTCCAGTTGACGAACGAGTTGCCGAAGATGTGGATCGAGATGAGGTCCGCGGACTTCGGCGGCGTCGCCCCGAACAGCACGAACGGCGTGTTGAAGTCGTTGAACGTCCACAGGAACAGCATCAGCAGCAGCACGACGTTGACCGGCCGCAGCGAGCCCAGGGTGATGTGCCGCACCTGCTGCCACGTCCCGGCGCCGTCGACCGAGGCGGCGTCGTAGACCTCGTCGGGGATGTTCTGCATCCCGGCCATCAGCATGAGGAACGCGAACGGCCAGGAGCGCCAGACGGCGACGACCGCCATGGACAGGAAGGCGTTGTTGCCCACCAGCCAGAACGTCGCGTGGTCGAGGACGTGCAGGTTCTTCTGCAGGACGTGGTTGAGCAGGCCGTTGTCCCGCTGCAGCATGAAGTTCCACGTGATGATGCCCGCGTAGATGGGCAGGGCGTACGGCACGAGGAACAGGGTGCGCAGCGCCCCGCGGCCCCGGAAGCTGCGCTGCAGCACCAGGGCCGCGGACATCCCGAAGGTCCACGCCAGTCCGACGACGATCACGGTGTAGAGGGCCGTGATCATGAACGAGTGCAACAGGTCCCGACCGAGCGGGCCGCTGAAGTCCAGCGCGACCCGGTAGTTGTCCAGCCCGGCGTACGGCGCCAGCCGCCAGTTCGCGATGAAGAACTGGGTGAGCTTGACGAAGCTCATCCACACCCCGACGAGCATGGGGACGATGTGGATCAGCAGCTCCAGCAGCACTGCCGGCAGCACCAGCAGGTATGGCGTGGCCTTCCCCCACGAGAGGGGCCGGCGCCGACGCTGGCGCCGTGACGGCGCCTCGACGCGCGCGGTGTCCGCGCTGACGGTGGTGGTCATGGTCGTCGTCGGCGCGTCAGCTGCCGGCCGCGGCCATCTTGTCCTGGGCCTCCTGCAGCGCGGCCTTGATGTCGCCCGTGGAGACCGCCTTGCCCGTGGCCGCCTGCGCCAGCAGGCCGTTGACGGCGTTGCCCACGTTGGTCTCGAAGGCGGACTCCGCCGGGATCAGCGGCAGCGGCTCGGCCTTGGTGGCCAGGACGTCGGCGAAGGCCTTCGCCTCCTCCTTGTCCGTGGTGAAGTTGACCGTGCCGCCCTTGACGACCGGCAGGGCGGTGAACGGCTTGTCCAGGATCGCCTGCTCCTCCGGGCTGGTCAGGAACTTCACCAGCTTGAGCGCGGCGTCCTTGTTCTTGGTGTTCTGGAACACCGAGAGGTTGATGCCGGCCACGAAGCTGGCGATGTCCTTGCCACCGGCCGGGGCCGGGATCGCCACGACGCCGTAGTCGCTGGGCTTCATCCCGTCCGCCTGCAGCGTGTTGTCGGCGTTGTTCTGGCTCATCAGCATTGCGGCCTTGCCCTTGGCGAAGTCGCCCGGGGCCTCGGGGCCGTTCTTGTACTGCACGCTGCTGGGGTTGACCACCTTGTTGGCCATCAGGTCGACGTACTGCTTGACCCCGTTGACCATGCCGTCCGTGGTGAAGGTCGCCTTGCCGCTGGCGTCGAACGGGCTGCCGCCGTTCTGCTTGCCGAAGATGTAGGCGAAGTGGACGCTCTCGGTGTAGCTGCCGCCCTCCATCGCCATCCCGTAGACGCCCTTGCCGGGGTTGGTCAGCTTGGTGGCCGCCGCGGTGAGCTCGGCCCACGTCGTCGGGGGCTTGATGCCGGCGTCGGCGAACATCTTCTTGTTGTAGTAGAGGCCGTACGCCAGGCCGTACAGCGGCACCGATGTCGGGTCCTTGCCCTCGGCGCCACCGGTCTTGAAGGCGGCCTCGACGAACTTGTCCTTGCCGCCGACCGCGTCCAGCGCCGCGGCGTCGAACGGCATGAAGGCACCGGTCGCCTGCAGCGAGGCGGCCCACGTGTTGCCGATGTTCAGCACGTCGGGGCCCTGGCCGCTGGTGGTGGCCGCGAGGATCTTGTTCAGCAGGTCGGGCCAGCCGATGACCTGGAGGTTGACCTTCACGCCGGTCGACTTCTCGAACTTCGCCAGCTCCGGGCCGAGGACGTCCTTGTCGTTCTGCAGGCTGGTGCCCTGGTTGCTGGCCCAGTAGGTCAGCGTCTTGGACGAGCCGGAGCCCGAGGAGGTGTTGCTGGAGCCGCTCCCCCCGCCACAGGCGGCGGTGGCCATGACGGCCAGCACAGCGGTCGATGCTCCGACAAGACGAAGGTTCACGGGGACTCCCTGGTTCGACGAGAGGACCGGTCCGGCCAGGTGGCCGGTCGGGACTTACGACATTGGAGCACTTACCCGGTTCAGTGTCACGAGTCCGTTACCGAACTGTGACGTCGACGCCGTTCAGCGGCGCGCGGCGGGGCCGGTGCTGCTGCGCACCTGGAGGCGGGACGGCTGCACCTGCACCAGGCCGCGGTTGCGGCCCCGGGTCAGGTCCAGCAGGACGCCGGCGGCCAGGGCGCCGTACGCGGGGGTGTCGCGGTGGAGCGCGGTCATCGAGGGGTGCACCAGCGTCGTCAGCATGGAGTCGTCCCAGCTGAGGACCGACAGGTCGCGCGGGACGCGCACCTGGCACTCGGCCGCAACGGCCAGGCCGGCCAGCGCCATGACGTCGCTGCCGTAGATGACCGCGGTCGGCGGGGAGCCCGCCGACAGCAGGTGGTGGGTCACCTGACCGGCCTGGGGCCCGGTGTACGACGCCTCCACCGTCACCACGTCCACCCCGTGTGCGGCAGCCGCACGGCGCACTCCGCGCCGCCGGGCCCGCTCGTGGACGAAGTCCTTCGGCCCGCTGACGTGGGCGATGCGGCGGTGTCCGAGGTCGACCAGGTGCTGCACGACGACCGCGGCGTCACCCACCTGGTCGGTCCAGAGACAAGGCATGCCAACGTCTTTCACCGGTCCTCCACACAGCACGGCAGGCAGCCCGATGCGCTCGACGGCCTTGATGCGCGGGTCGCGGTAGCGCTCGTCCATCAGGATGACGCCGTCGATCCGCCGCTCACCCCACCACCGCTCGTAGACGTGGATCTCCTCGTCGGGGTGGTCACCCACCACGCGCAGCAGCAGGCTCATGTTGGCCTCGGTGAGGACCTTCTCGACCCCGGCGAGGAAGTGCATGAAGAAGGTCTCGATCGTCAGCAGGTCCGGCGGTCGCGCCAGCGCCAGGCCGACCACGCCGGTCTGGGCGCCGGACAACGCCCGCGCACTGCTGCTCGCGTGCCAGCCGAGCTCGGCGGCCCGGTCGAGCACCCGTTGCCTCGTGTCCGCGGCAACCCCGGGCTGACCGTTGAGGGCATAGGACACCGCGGCCTTGGAGATGCCGAGGTCGCGGGCGATGTCGGCGATGGTGACGCGCCGAGCACGCGGGCGTGCGACAGCGTCCTGGATGTCGACCACCGCAGCCTCCTCAGGTCACCGACCGGCGACGAGCCCCCATCTTACTGAATCAGTTAAGCCGGCCGCCGCGCCGATCGTGGCATCTCACGGTCGAGCACCACTCCTGACGGACTCGGCAGTGTCACTGGATGTGCGTCATGACCGTTTCGCCGCGTCCGCCGGCGAACCACCCGGTTTGGGGCACCTGACTTCGGGGGGACGAACCAACGTCGTCAGTGGGGCGTCCCCACCGCGGTCGGCACCAAAGATGTGGCTGTTGGAGATGTTCGGGCCGTCCCGGAGCGATCTTTCTGCCTCGATCCGGGATCACGAAGGGAACGACCCAAGGTGTCACGCCAGGTGGCCAGGACGCGGGCGGCAATGGGGTTCGGGCTCGTGGGCCTGTCCGGCCTCGCCGTCAACCAGCTCGTCTTCTGGCTGCTGACCGACGTCGGGTCCTTCTGGATCTCCTGGGGCGCGGTCCTCGCGACCCAGGCTTCCACGGTCTGGAACTTCGTCCTGAATGACCGGTTCGTCTATGCGCGTGTCGGCGGTCGTGAGGGCCGCCACGGGCGGTTCGCCAAGAGCTGGACCGCCAACACGATGGCACTCGTCGTCCGGGTGCCCCTGCTGCTCGTCCTCGCGCACGCCGGCATGAACCCGCACTGGGCGAACCTCACCACGCTCCTGGTGTTGTTCGGGTTGCGGTTCTGGATCAGTGACCGCTTCATCTGGAACTCTCAGCAGATCGTCGCCGATGTCACCGGTGAGCCCGTGGTCCCTCCCACTCCCGCGGACGTGCTGATCGAGATGAAGCGCGAGGAGCTCGGCCCGCACATGGCGCTGACCCTGCGCCCGGGGAGGCGGACCACGCGGCGCTACTACGACATCCACGGGATCGTGAGCATCGCCTCCGAGGTCGAGCTGCCCGAGCTCGCCTACTTCGCGGTGGCGCCGTTCACCCGCCGCGCCGACGTCACCGTGCGGCGCGGGTACGTCGGTGACCGGCACCTGATCAACCATGTGACGGCGATCAAGGGCCCCGGCAGCTTCGTCTACCGCGAGCACCTTGGTTCCATGGGCGTCAACTTCCGCGTGGACCTCAACGACCGGATCGTCGTCACGGTGAGCCCGCTGCTCGCGCGGTCGAAGCACGTGGTCTACACGAACGTCGTGGAAGCGCTCAACCGGTTCGTTCTCGTGAACAAGGGTTACATGCTGCTGCACTCCGCCACCGTCCAGCTCGGCGACCAGACCGTCATGCTGTCGGCGCGGACGGACACCGGGCAAAACCGGCACCATCCTTCGCCTCCTGCAGGAGCACCCGGAGGAAGCGCCTTCCTCTCCGATGACATGACGATCATCAACCGCACGGGTGACGCCTGGTCCTTCCCCAAGCCGCTGACGATCAGCTCACACACGCTCCGCGCCGTCAACACCCGGGTGCTCTCCCTGCCGCGCAGGGTTCTCCTGGCCGTCCAGAGCCGGGTCCACTCCAAGCAGGGTCGCGAGTTCGCGCTGCTGCTCGCCCGGCTGAACATCCCGATCATCGCCATCAACGCGGTGGCCCAGATCCTCGTCCCGCCACCGAAGTACATGATCCACACGCTCGTCCCGACGGTGACCTACAGCGACCACGGCAAGGTGGGCCGGGTCTTCGTCATCGGGCAGGGCGAGGCGCTCGAACAGCAGCTCTCCCACGCCGAGGCGATGGCCACCCTGCTCGCCAACACCGAGGACGCGTACTCGTTCCCGCCCTTCTCGATCATGGAGCGTGCCATCACGCTGCGGAAGAGGGACCTGCACAAGGGCAGGAGGCAGGACATCGTCAAGCTCCGCACGCGCGAGCGGGCCATCCTCGCCGGCTTCCTCGGCGCCATGCCGGTCACTCGCCTGGTGTCGCCGAACTTCGGCTGGGCCGACGTCATCCCGCAACGGGTCGGCATGCCGAGCGAGGCCACGGGGCGCCTGACGCCCAGCCCGGTGCCCCAGGCGACCTCGCCATGACGCGGGCGTGGGACCGCACCCGTCGACCAGGAAAAGCCGTCATGGCGGTTGGCACGACGTACCGCGTGACGCCCGGGCGCATGCTCCGGCAGACCTGGGAGACCCGCACCCCCAGCCTTGGCCGGATCTCCTGGACCGGATGGCCCGGCGTGCTGCTGGTGGCGATGGTCGGTGCGTTCTTCCGTTTCTGGCAGATCGGGAGCCTGGGTTTCAACAGCGACGAGGCGGTCTATGCCGGCCAGGCAGCCGGCATCGCCGGGACGGGGCGCGTACCTGCCGTACTTCCCGATCTTCCGGGCGCACCCCCTGCTCTACCAGTCGCTGCTGTCGGTGATCTACCGCGTCAGCGTGAGCGACGTCGCGGGTCGTTCCCTCACCGTCGTCTTCGGTGTGGCCACCCTCGTGGTGGTGTACGCCCTCGGACGGCTGCTCTACGGGCCGAGGGCGGCCATCGTCGCGATGCTGCTGCTGGCGGTCATGCCCTACCACGTCATCGTGACGCGCCAGGTCCTGCTCGACGGGCCGATGGTCTTCTTCGCCACGTCGGCGCTGTGGCTGCTCGCGAAGTACTGCGTCGACCAGGGAGCCGTGTGGCTGGTCGCCGCCGCTGCCGTCATGGGGCTGGCCGTCCTCACCAAGGAGACTGCGGTCGTCCTCGTCGCGGGCGTCTACCTGTTCTTCATGCTCAGCCACGTCGTGAAGGTGCGTGCGTCGCTCGTCGCCTGGTCGCTCGCGGCCATGGCGACGGTCGCGCTGGCCTTTCCCCTGGCCATCGTGCTCGAGGGGGCCTCGCACCGCGGCAGCAGCTACCTGGCGTGGCAGCTGTTCCGCAGGCAGAACCACCCGTTCGACTTCTACCTGACGACGGTTCCGCCCGCGATCGGCCTGGCGGTCCTCGGGTGCGCTGTCGCAGGTCTGGTCGCCGACCGTCGGACCTCGACTGGCGCGAGTGGCTGTTGTGCACGTGGGCCATCGCCCCCATCGTCTTCTTCACGCTGACACCGCTGAAGGGCTTCCAGTACCTGCTTCCCGTGGCCCCCGTGGCCGCCGTCCTGGCCGCCCGGGCCCTGACGGCCCCCGGCCTGTGGGACCGGATGTTGCGGCGCGTCCCGGCCGGCCGGCGCGGCACGCTGCAGGCCGGCGTGCTGGTCGCTGTGACCCTCAGCCTGCTCCTGCCCACCTGGAGCAGCGTGCAGCCCTCCACCAGCCCGCGGTTCCTGGCGGGGTCGGGCGGCCTGCCCGGCGGCCGGGAGGCAGGCACCTGGATCGGGACGAACCTCCCGGAGGGCGCGACGCTGCTCACCCTGGGGCCGTCGATGGCCAACGTCGTCCAGTTCTACGGTCACCGGCGGGCGTACGGCCTGTCGGTCAGCCCGAACCCGCTCAACCGCAACCCGTCCTACGTGGCCGTCGACAACGCGGACCTGCAGCTGCGCAACAGCAGCATCCAGTACGCCGTGTGGGACTCCTTCTCCGCGGGACGCTCACCGTCGTTCTCCAGGCAGCTGCTGGCGTACGTCGCCAAGTACCACGGCGTGGCCATCCACACCCAGACCGTCACCGCGAAGGGGCCGGACGGCAGACCGACGGCGGAGCCGGTCATCAGAGTCTTCGAGATGCTCCCATGAGGCGACTGTGTGCCTTGGTCGTCGCCCTGGCTGCGATGGTGCTCCTGGCGCCGAGCGCCTCGGCCGCCACGAGCCCGGACCCGGCGACGAGGACGCCGATCAAGCACGTGGTGTTGCTGATGCAGGACAACCACTCGTTCGACAACTACTTCGGGACCTACCCCGGCGCGGACGGCATCCCGGCCGGCGTGTGTCAGCGGCTGGAGCTGACGCGGTCCACGACCACCGGGTGCGTCAAGCCGTTCCGCATCGGGACCACGACCCCGGAGGACCTGGGCCAGGGCGTCGGCGTCCAGAAACGTCAGTACGACGGCGGCCGGATGGATGGGTTCGTCGCGGCGTACCGCCGGCTCGGGCTCGACGGCACGACCGCGATGGGCTACTACGACGGCCGCGACATCCCGTACTCCTGGAACGTCGCCAAGCAGTACGTCCTGTTCGACCGGTTCTTCGGCTCGACGGCCGTCGGCAGCCGCGAGAGCTACCTGTACTGGGTGGCTGCCAACGCACCGGCGAGCCGGAACCCGCTGACGAGCAGCGCCGGTTACGACCAGCTGCCGACGATCTTCGACCGTCTGGCGGCGAAGGGGATCTCCGCGAAGTTCTACGTCGAGAACCTGGGCTCCGGCACCCTCGGCCCGGGCGCCGTCCGGACCGCGCGCTCCAGCCAGCTCATCAAGGTGCCCCTGCTCAGCATGAAGCGGTTCGAGAGCGGCGGCCCGCTCGCCGGCACGGTCGTCGACCTCAGCGAGTACTACCGCGACGTGCGCAGCGGCACGCTGCCGGCCGTGTCCTACATCGTCACGTCCGGGTCCAGCGAGAATCCGCCAGGCCGTGTGGCCGCCGGCCAGATGAGGCTGCGCACGCTGACCAGCGAGCTGATCCGGAGCCGCCTCTGGTCGACCTCGGCGTTCATGTGGAGCTACGACGGCTGGGGCGGCTGGTACGACCACGTCGCGCCCCCGAAGGTCGACGCCCGCGGCTACGGCTTCCGTGTGCCCGCGCTCCTGCTCAGCCCGTATGCGAGGCGGGGCGTCGTCGACCACACGGTCCTGGACTACACGGCCATGCTGAAGTTCGTCGAGACCAACTGGGCCATCCCGCCGCTGGCGACCCGCGACGCGCGGTCGGCCGGCCTCATGTCGGCGTTCGACTTCTCCGCGGGACCACGTCCCGCGGCGTTCGTGCCGACCACCTACGGTGACCCTCCCGAGGTCGCCCACCAGGGGCGCACCAGCGGGATCATCTACGCCCTGTACGGCGGCGGGGTGGGGGTCGCCTCCTACATCGCGCTCGCTGCCTTCCTCGGGCCTCGACGCCCGGTGTACGAGGGCAGGCACCTATGAGGACGTGGGTGCGCGCGCTGGCGCTTCTCGTCGCCACACTCATGGGGATCACCGGCCTCGTCGGCTCGGCGTCGGCCGCCGGGGTCCCGCCGCCGATCGTCGAGATCGCGACCGTGCCGCCGCTCCCGGGAGTCCGGTTCGTGTTCGACGGGGTGCGCTACACCGCCAACGAGCAGGGCATGGTGCGGCTGTCCCTGAACACGCCGCAGCCAGCCACTCACCGGCTGTCGCTCGTCGACGTCATGATGCACCAGCAGAGGCGCGACCTGACGTTCGTGCGGTGGTGGTTTGCCGGGAACCACGACCAGGACCACCGGATGGCGATCACCGGGATCACGGTGCGCCGGCACGTCCGCATCGAGGCGGCGTTCCGCGCGACCTACAAGGTGAGGTACTCCTTCGTGGACCCGGCGCAGGGCCCGGTCGACCACGAGCGCATCAAGCGGGTCGAGTTCTACGGCGACAACGGCCAGATGGTGGCCGGCGACGGAAGCGGGACGCTGCGGCTCGTCGGCATCGAGGCCAAGATGAGCAGCGGGAGGCTCGTGGCCAAGCAGGTGAGCTACACGGTGCGCGCGGTCGACGTCGACGGCTCGAACGTCGTGCTGATGAGCCACCAGACGGTGGTGCCCAGCCAGAAGTCGACGGTGGTCGTGCCGCTGCTCCTGCGGACGGCGCACCTCAGCACGCGGGACCTGCTCTTCGGTGGGGCCGTGGGCTCGTCGGTCGCGCTGACCTACCCCGACGGGCAGACGACGACGGTCCGGCTGGGCCAGGACGGCAGGGCCACCATCCAGAACCTGGCGCGGGACCTGTACACCGTGCGGGTCGATGCTCCCGGCTACTCGTTCGACCGCCCGGTGGCACTGTCGCGCAACCAGTACATCGACCTGCCGGTGCTGACGTACCTCGACATCGCCGTGGTGGCCGCGTGCGCGCTCCTCGTCGCGGGGGGCCTGTTCGTCATCCGCGTCAGGACCCGGCGGACCCGCCTCCATCGGCAGGCCCAGGAGACGTGATGAGGGGGCGCTCCGCCGCCGCCCTGACGGCCCTGGTGCTCGCCGTGGGGCTGGTGCTTGCCGGTTGCTCCGATACCGGGGCACACCCCGCGCCGGGGCGCGCGCACATCCCCACGCTGGCGTACTACTACCAGTGGTTCACCCCGTCGTCGTGGGACCGCGCGAAGGTCGACTACCCGCTCGTCGGGCGCTACTCCAGCGACGACGAGGCGGTGATGCGTCGCCAGGTCGCCCAGGCGAAGGCGGCCGGGATCGACGGCTTCATCGTCTCGTGGAAGGACCTGCCGGTGAACAACCGGCGGCTCGAGGCCCTGATGGCGGTGGCCAGGTCGATGAGCTTCAAGCTGGCCGTCATCTACGAGGGGCTGAACTTCGGCCGTGCCCCCTTGCCCGCGCGGACGGTCGGCGCCGACCTCCAGATGTTCTTGCGGGACTATGCCGCCGACCCGGTGTTCAGGATCTTCGACAAGCCCCTGGTCATCTGGTCCGGCACCTGGAAGTTCTCCGCCGAGGACATCGAGCGGGTCACCCGACCCCTGCGGGGTTCGCTCCTGGTGCTCGCCTCGGAGAAGAGCCCGCAGGGCTATGCACGGGTGGCGCACAGCGTCGACGGCGACGCGTACTACTGGTCGTCGGTCAACCCGGCGGCCGACTCCGGCTACCCGGCCAGGCTCGCTGCCATGAGCGACACGGTGCACCGGTCCGGTGGCCGGTGGGTCGCGCCGTTCGCCCCGGGCTTCGACGCACGCCTGGTGGGCGGCACCAGGGAGGTGCCGCGTCGGGACGGCGCCACGCTCCGCCAGGAGTACGCCGCCGCGGTCTCCTCCTCACCCGACGCCCTGGGCCTGATCTCCTGGAACGAGTTCAGCGAGAACACGCACGTCGAGCCCAGCCGCAAGAACGGGGACCAGTACCTCTCCGTCCTCTCCGCCCTCTCCAGGGGCGGCGAGGTCCCGGTGTCGCCGTTGGCCGAGGACTCCAGCGCGGCAGCGGGGGGCGGCGGAGGCGGCCTGACCGAGCTGCTCGCCCTCGGCGGGTTCGCCGTCCTCCTGCTGCTCGTCGCCGGAGTCCACCACGCCCGCAGGGACAGGACCGGGCAGGCCCCTGCCGCCGTGACGCCGTACGGCCCGGCGAAGCCGCCACGGCGGCGCCTCGCGAGCTACCTCACGTGGCGCAGGGTCACCGCGCTGGGCGTGGTCGCCGGCGTGGTCGTCACCGGTGCCACCGTCGACACGGTGCGCCAGTCAGCCCGGGGCCCGGACCGCCGTACCCCGTTCTACCTCGGGGCGCAGCCGGTCAAGGCAGGAGGCAGCGTGGTCGTCGCCGCGGCCGGCGACATCGCCTGCCCCGCCGACAGGAGGCTCCTCGACGAGGAGCGCACCCGGCCGGACTCCTGCCGCACGCAGCTGACGGCCGCCCTGCTGACGTCGGTGTCCCCGGACGCCGTCCTCCCACTGGGGGACAACCAGTACCCGGCGGGCAGCCTGAAGGACTTCCGGGCGTCGTACGACAAGACCTGGGGGCCGTTCCGGGCCATCACCTACCCCGTGCCCGGCAACCACGAGTACGGCACACCGGGCGCCTCGGGGTACTTCAGCTACTTCGGTGCCCGCGCCGGCGAGCCGGGCAAGGGCTACTACAGCTACGACCTCGGCGCCTGGCACGTCGTCGCGCTGAACTCCGAGTGCCAGAACGTCGGTGGCTGCGGAGCCGACTCGCCGCAGGCCACGTGGCTGAAACAGGACCTGGCCGCCCACCCCCGCGCCTGCACCATGGCGTACTGGCACCGGCCCCGGTTCTCCTCCGGGACCCACGGCAACAACCTGGACAACCAGCCGCTCTGGGGCATCCTGGCGGCGGCCCACGCCGACGTGGTCCTCGGCGGCCACGACCACGACTACGAGCGGTTCACCCCCCTGGACGCGCAGGGCCGCCCGGACCTCACCCACGGCATGACCCAGTTCGTGGTCGGCACCGGCGGCGACAGCCACTACAAGTTCCACCTGCCGGACGTGGGCAGCGACCTGCGCCTCAAGGGTCAGTACGGCGTGCTCAGGCTGCAGCTGACCACCAGCGCCTTCTCGTGGCAGTTCCTCACCGTGCCCCACGGTGCGGTCGCCGATGCGGGAAGCACGCCCTGCCGCTGAGCGCGCATGACCTCCCGCAGGAGCATCCCTCCCCGGCCGGGGCATCCGGCTGTGGCCGCTTCCGTGGTCGGGTCGTAAGGTGCCGCCCGTCGTACTGCAGTGACCGGACTCAGGTGGCGCGGGAGGGACGTTGGCGGTGCACATCGGGACGTCGGGCTGGAGCTACGACCACTGGGCGGACGTCCTCTACCCCCCTGGCACTCCGCCGCGGGACCGCCTGGCCCACTACGTGCAGCGGTTCGCCACCGTCGAGCTGAACGCCAGCTTCTACCGGTGGCCGCGCGATGCCACCTTCGCCGGCTGGCGGCGGCGGCTGCCCGAGGGGTTCCTCCTCTCGGTGAAGGCGCCGCGCGGCCTGACTCACGGCAAGCGGCTCTACGGGCCGGAGGTGTGGGTCGAGCGGATCGCCCGGAGCTGGCACGAGCTGGGCGACAGGCGCGCGGTGCTCCTCGTGCAGCTCGCGCCTGGGCAGGCCCGTGACGACGCCCGGCTGGACTACTTCCTGTCCCGGCTGCCGCCGTGGGTCGCCACGACCGTGGAGCTGCGCCATCCGAGCTGGGTCGATGACCGCGTCTTCGACCTGCTGGAGCGCCACGGGGTCGCCTACTGCGTCATGAGCGGGGCGGGGCTCCCCTGCGTCCTGCGCGCAACGGCCCCCTTCGTCTACGTGCGGCTGCACGGCCCCGACCCCACGCACCTGTACGCCGGCTCGTACTCCGCGAGCCGACCTGCGGTGGTGGGCCGACCGTGTCCTGGAGTGGGAGGCCTCGGGCAAGGACGTGTACCTCTACTTCAACAACGACGGCGAGGGCAACGCCGTGCGCGACGCCACCGCGCTGCGGACGTTGCTGGGTCGGTGAGATCGCCGAGCCAACCAGCCGCGGGTGCCGCAGACTGCGCTCATGCGAACCGTAGGGGTCGAGGAGGAGCTGCTGCTGGTGGACCCCGTCAGCGGCGAGCCGCTGTCGGCTGCCGACGCGGTGCTGCGCCACGAGCGCAGACGGGAAGCCGCTGCGGGGAACCGGCCTGAGGCCGAGACGGTCGGTGGCACGCTGGGAGGCGAGCTGCACCAGCAGCAGCTGGAGACCGACACCCGTCCGCACACGGACCTCGGCGAGCTGGCCGCCGAGCTGCGCGCGTGGCGACGCCGGGCCGGCGACGCCGCTCGCGCCGGCGGCGCCCGGGTCGCGGCGCTGGCGACATCGCCGCTGCCGGTCACACCGCGCACCACGCCCAAGGACCGGTACCTCCAGATGGCCGAGCAGTTCGGCCTGACCCAGGCCGAACAGCTCGCCTGCGGGTGCCACGTGCACGTCTCGGTCGAGTCGCCCGAGGAGGGCGTCGCCGTGCTGGACCGGATCCGCGTGTGGCTCCCCGTCCTCACCGCCCTCAGCGC
The DNA here is from genome assembly GCA_963724015.1 of uncultured Actinomycetota bacterium. Classification (GTDB taxonomy): domain Bacteria; phylum Actinomycetota; class Actinomycetes; order Actinomycetales; family Dermatophilaceae; genus CAVRTM01. The sequence continues at coordinate 30,713 of CAVRTM010000011.1, read as the reverse complement.
GAACTCGCCGTACTGGCAGGGCGAGGACACCCGGTACGCCAGCTTCCGGTCACAGGCGTGGGGACGCTGGCCGTCCGCAGGCCCGATCGAGGTGCAGGGCTCGGTGCAGCGGTACCGGGCGATGGTGTCCACCCTGGTCGGGACGGGCGTCCTGCTGGATGAGGCGATGGCCTACTTCGACGCGCGGCTGTCGGCGCGGTACCCGACGGTGGAGATACGGGTGGCCGACGTGTGCCTGCGCGCGGAGGACGCGGTGCTGGTCGCCGCGCTGTGCCGCGGGCTGGTCGACACGGCGGCGGAGGAGGAGCGGCGCGGCGGCGCGGCCCCTGCCGTGCCGTCATCACTGGTCCGGCTGGCCACCTGGCGGGCGGGTCGCTCCGGGGTGGACGACGTGCTGCTCCACCCCGCGGACTGGCGTCCCCGGCCGGCTCGCGAGGTCATCACGGCCCTGCTGGACCACGTCCGCCCGGCGCTCACGCGATCCGGGGACCTGGCGCTCGTGGAGGCGGGGCTCGAGGACGTGCTGGCCCGTGGCACCGGCGCCCGACGCCAGCGGGCGGTGCTGGCGCGGTCCGGCCGGCTGTCCGACGTCGTGCTCGACGCCGTCGAGGTCACCTGCGGCTGAGGTGGTGCAGGGGCTGGACCGGAGCCGGCGAGGGGCGGACCATCAGGACATGACGGTGCAGCGTGGCGACGAGCGGCTTCCTTCCGTGCAGGAGGACGGGCCCGCCCCGGGCAGCGACCTGGTGGTCCGCCCTGACGTCCGGGCGGTGACCCGGCAGGCCGTCTCGCGCGGGGTGGCCGTCCTGCGCACCACCGTCCCCGAGCTGGCGCGTCGCCCGGTCGTCGCGGCCGCCCTCGCGGCCACGGCGACGGTCGGCACCCGCCTGGCCGTCCGGATCGCCGCTGAGGCGATCCAGGGCCGCGGGTCCGGGGCCACGAAGGTGCAGGGCACCGTGGAGGTCGCCGTCGCCCCGGTCCAGGTGGTGGTGCACCACGTCGTCCACCATGTCGTGCACCACGTCAGCGTCCCGCCCCGGCCGCCCTGGCCCATCACCCCCGGCTGGTGACCGGCCGTCGGAGGCCCGCTCGGGCGGTGGTCCTGCCGGCACGCCCGGGAGCGCGCGGTCGTCACGCGCGGGCACCGTCCGGCCGCTCCGGCTGGAAGCGGTAGCCCATGCCCGGCTCGGTCAGCAGGTGGCGCGGGCGTCCCGGGTCCGGCTCGAGCTTGCGCCGCAGCTGCGCCATGTAGACCCTCAGGTTCCCCCCTGCCGTCTCGTAGCCGGGACCCCACACCTCGGCCAGCAGCTGTCGCTGGCTCAGCAGCTTGCCCGGGTGCCGCAGCAGGACCTCGAGCAGGTGCCACTCGGTCGGGGTGAGCCTGACGTCGGTGGACGACTCCCCCGCAGCGACCGTGACGCGACGGGCCGCCAGGTCCACCGTGACGGGTCCGAAGGAGACGACCGGTTGGCTCTCGGTCGGCGTGGCCCGGCGTGACACCGCGCGGATGCGGGCGAGCAGCTCATCGACCCCGAACGGCTTGGTGAGGTAGTCGTCCGCGCCGGCGTCGAGGGCGTCCACCTTGTCCGTGCTGTCGGTGCGTCCGGACAGGATGATGATCGGCGCGGTGCTCCACCCACGCAGACCGTGGACGACGTCGACCCCGTCGAGGTCCGGCAGGCCCAGGTCCAGGATCACCAGGTCGGGCGGGTGCCGGGCGGCGACCGCGAGCGCCTCGGCGCCGCTGGCGGCGGTGGTCACCTCGTAGTGACGCGCCCGCAGGTTGATCGACAGCGCCCGGACGATCTGGGGTTCGTCGTCGACCACCAGGACCCGGGTCATGCCCGGTCCTGCCCGAGTGCCGGCGAGGCGTCCACGCCGGCCCGGTCCCGCGCTCGCTCCCGCAGACCCGGCTCGGTGGCCGGGCCGTGCTCGTCGGGGGCGGGCGCAGCCGGCAGCGACACGACCATGGTGAGGCCGCCGCCAGGGGTCTCCTCCGGGACCAGGGTGCCGCCCATCGCCTCGGTCAGTCCCCGCGACAGCGCCAGTCCCAGGCCCACACCGGTGGTGTTGTCCGTGTCGCCGAGGCGCTGGAACGGGGTGAACACCCGTTCCAGGTCTGCCGGGGGGATGCCCGGGCCGCGGTCGATGATGCGCAGCTCGACCCGGTCGCCGAGGCGGCTGCCGGTGAGGACCGGCGGCCTGCCCGGACGGGGAGTACCGCAGCGCGTTGGCCACCAGGTTGGCGACGACCCGTTCGAGCAGGCCCGGGTCGCCCTGCACGTACGGCAGGTCGTCCGGCACCTCGACGACGACCTGCCGCCCGCTCGGCCCCAGGTCGTCCAGGGCCAGGGGGACGACGTCCTCCAGGGCGACGGGCCGGTTGCAGGACGGACAGGGCACCGGCGCGGAGCCGGCTCATGTCCAGCAGGTTGTCGACCAGGCGCGCGAGCTGGTCGAGGGACTCGTCGGCGGTCAGCAGCAGCTCGCTGCGGTCCTGAGGCGACCAGTCGACGTCGCTGCCGCGCAGGCTGGTGACCGCCGCCTTCGCCGAGGCCAGGGGGCTGCGGAGGTCGTGCCCGACCGCGGCGAGCAGCGCCGTCCGCGTCCGGTCGGCCTGCGCCAGGGGTTCGGCCGTCGCGGCGGCCTCGGCCAGCCGGTGGCGCTCGAGGATCACCGCAGCCTGCGCGGCGAACGCGCCGACGACGCGTTGGTCCTCGGCCAGCAGCGGCCGCCCCCGCAGGGCGAGCATGAGCGTGTCACCGGCGGGAACCTCCGTGTCGGCGTCCTGCGGGCGCCCGCACGGCTCGGCGCCGGCACTGGCGACGACCGTCCACGCGTCGGCCGGCCCCCGGGTGGCTGCACCGTGGTGGGCGCCGGCTGCCGGTGCCCTCTCCAGCAGCGTGACCGACGACAGCCCGAACGCCTCCCGCACCCGCTCCAGCAGCGCCGGCAGCGCCGTCTCGCCTCGCAGCACGCTGCCGGCCAGCGTGCCGAGGGTCTCCGCCTCCGCGGTGGCGCGTGCCGCCTGCCGGGTACGCCGCGCGGCCAGGTCGACCACGGAGCTCACCAGCAGCGCGACCACGACGAAGACCACGAGGGCCAGGACGTTGTTCGTCTCCCGGATGGCGAACCGGTGCAGCGGCGGGGCGAAGAAGTAGTTCAGCAGCAGGGACCCCCCGACGGCGGCCACCATGGCCGGGAGGAACCCGCCGACCAGGGCCACGACCACCACCACCAGCAGGAACAGCAACACGTCGCTGACGAGGTTGAGGTGCTGCCGCTCGGGCACCAGCGCCAGCGTGAGCAGCGCGGGCAGCAGCAGGCTGAGGAGGTAGCCCTCCCGCCGCCGGCGGCGGGTGAGGCTGCCGTGCAGACGCGGGAGCCCGTAGCCCTTGCCCATCTGGTGGTGGGTCACGAGGTGGACGTCGATGTCGCCGGAGTGCCGGATGACGTCGGCGCCGATGCCCGGGCCGGTCAGCATCGCGGCCAGCCGCGAGCGGCGGCTGACGCCGAGCACGAGCTGCGTGGCGTTCTCCGCGCGGGCGAACTCCAGCAGGGCGTCCGGCACGTCGTCGCCGACGATCTGGTGGTAGGTCCCGCCGAGGGTCTCGACCAGCTGTCGCTGGACCGCCAGGTGGGCCGGGTTGGCACCGGTGAGCCCGTCGGACCGGGTGACGTGCACCGCGAGCAGGTCCCCGCCGGAGGACCGGGCGGCGATGCGCGCGGCGCGGCGGACCAGGGTCTCGCCCTCCGGGCCACCGGTGAGTGCCACGACCACGCGTTCGCGCGTCTCCCAGGTCCCCTCGATGTCGTTCTGCTCGCGGTAGAGCTGCAGCGCCTCGTCGACCTTGTCCGCGGTCCAGAGCAGGGCGAGCTCGCGCAGCGCGGTGAGGTTGCCGACCCGGAAGTAGTTGCCCAGTGCGGCGTCGATCTTCTCCGCGGAGTAGACGTTGCCGTGGGCCATCCGGCGCCGCAGCGCTTCAGGTGCCATGTCGACGAGCTCGACCTGCTCGGCCGCGCGGACGACCGCGTCGGGCACGCGTTCACGCTGTGGCACCCCGGTGATCTTCTCGACGACGTCGTTGAAGGACTCCAGGTGCTGGATGTTGACCGTCGAGATGACGTCGATGCCCGCCGCGAGCAGCTCCTGGACGTCCTGCCAGCGCTTCTCGTTCCGCGAGCCGGGCACGTTGGTGTGGGCGAGCTCGTCCACCAGGGCCACCGTGGGACGGCGGGTCAGCACGGCGTCGACGTCCATCTCGGAGAAGACGGCCCCGCGGTGAGGAAGCTCATGGCGCGGGACGACCTCCAGGCCCTCCAGGAGCTCGGCGGTGTGCCGGCGGCCGTGGGTCTCGACGAACCCGACCACGACGTCGGTGCCGCGCTCGAGGCGGCGGCGGCCCTCGTCCAGCATCGCGAAGGTCTTGCCGACCCCGGGTGCTGCACCCAGGTAGACCCGAAGCTTGCCGCGCCCCATGACAGGCACTCTCCCACTCCCGGCGCGTTCAGGGGTCAACGGCTCAGGGCGTCCAGGGCCAGGTTGAGCTCGAGCACGTTGACCCGCGGCTCGCCGAGGAACCCCAGCTCCCGACCCCGGGTGTGCCGGGCCACCAGCGCCCGGACCGTGGCCGGGCGCAGCCCGCGCACCCGCGCCACCCGGTCGACCTGCTCCGCGGCGTACGCGGGGCTGATGTCCGGGTCCAGACCGGAGCCGCTCGCCTGCAGCGCGTCAGGGGCGACCCGGGCCGGTACGACGCCATCCAGCCTGGCCGCGGTGGCGCGACGTTCGCGGTAGGCGGCGACGAGGTCCCTGTTCTCCGGTCCGAGGTTGGAGGCGGAGCTGGCGAGCGGGTCGTACCCCGTGCCGGCAGCCGAGGGCCGGCTCTGGAACCACGCCGGGTCGGGTTCGGTCACGACGTGGCCGCCCGCGTCCTTCTTCACCTTCCCGTTCTGCATGACCGGTCGGAGAAAGGCCTGGCCGATGAGGGCGGACCCCACGGTCCTGCCGCCCCGCGAGAGCATCGAGCCGTCGGCCCTGGACCCCATCGCCGCCTGCGCCAGGCCGGTCATGGCCAGGGGGTAGGCGAGGCCGACGACGACGGTCAGCACGAGCAGGCTCCGCAGGGCGGTGGAGTACTGCCGCAGTCCGGGGGAGGTTCGGGTTGCCACGGTGGGTCTTCCTTCTGTCAGCTGATGCCGGAGAGGTGTGACACCAGCAGGTCGATGACCTTGATCCCGACGAACGGCGCGATGATGCCGCCGAGGCCGTAGATGCCGAGGTTGCGCCGCAGCATCGACCCCGCCGAGGCCGGGGTGTAGCGGACCCCACGCAACGCCAGCGGGATGAGCCCGAGAATGATGAGCGCGTTGAAGATGACGGCCGACAGGATCGCCGACTGCGGGCTGGACAGCCGCATGATGTTCAGCGTGTCCAGCCCCGCGTAGACGCCGGCGAACATGGCCGGGATGATCGCGAAGTACTTGGCGATGTCGTTGGCGATGGAGAACGTCGTCAGCGACCCGCGGGTGATCAGCAGCTGCTTGCCGATCTCGACGACCTCGATCAGCTTGGTCGGGTTGGAGTCGAGGTCGACCATGTTGCCCGCCTCCTTGGCTGCGGAGGTGCCGGTGTTCATCGCCACCCCGACGTCGGCCTGGGCCAGGGCCGGCGCGTCGTTGGTGCCGTCGCCGGTCATGGCGACGAGGCGGCCGCCCTCCTGCTCGGCCTTGATCAGCGCCATCTTGTCCTCGGGGGTGGCCTCGGCCAGGAAGTCATCCACCCCGGCCTCGTCGGCGATCGCCTTGGCGGTGAGCTGGTTGTCGCCGGTGATCATGACCGTGCGGATGCCCATGCGCCGCATCTCCTCGAACCGCTCGCGCATCCCCTCCTTGACGACGTCCTTGAGGTGGACCACGCCCACCGCCCGGGCGGGCTGCCCGTCCAGGCGCTCGGCGACGACCAGCGGTGTGCCCCCGCTGGTGGAGATGGCATCGACGATGTCGCCGACGTCCCCGGAGGGGTGGCCACCGTGGTCACGGACCCACTTCATGACCGCCGCGGCCGCCCCCTTGCGGATCTGCCGGCCACCGTCGAGGTCGACCCCGCTCATCCGGGTCTGGGCGGTGAACGGGACGAAGTGGGCGGTGCCCAGCTCGCCCGGTGCCCGTTCCCGCAGGCCGTGGGCCGTCTTGGCCAGGACCACGATGGAGCGGCCCTCGGGCGTCTCGTCGGCCAGGCTGGACAGCTGCGCGGCGTCCGCGAGCTCGGCGTCCGCGACGCCCTGCACCGCGATGAGCTCGGCGGCCTGCCGGTTGCCGAGGGTGATGGTGCCGGTCTTGTCCAGCAGCAGCGTGTTGACGTCGCCGGCCGCCTCCACGGCACGGCCGGACATCGCCAGGACGTTGTGCTGCACGAGCCGGTCCATCCCGGCGATACCGATGGCCGACAGCAGCGCCCCGATGGTGGTCGGGATCAGGCAGACCAGCAGCGCGACGAGCACGACGAGCGACTGGTTGGCTCCCGAGTAGATGGCGAAGGGCTGCAGCGTCACGGTGGCCATGAGGAACACGATCGTCAGGCTTGCCAGGAGGATGTTCAGCGCGATCTCGTTGGGCGTCTTCTGCCGCGACGCCCCCTCGACCAGGGCGATCATCCGGTCGATGAAGCTCTCCCCCGGCCTGGCGGTGATCGCGACGACGATGCGGTCGGACAGCACCGTGGTCCCGCCCGTGACCGAACAGCGGTCCCCACCGGACTCCCGGATCACCGGGGCGGACTCGCCCGTGATCGCCGACTCGTCGACGCTGGCTACGCCCTCCACGACGTCGCCGTCCCCGGGGATGACCTCGCCGGCCTCGACCACCACGCGGTCGCCGAGCCGCAGCTCCGGGCCGGGAACGGATTCCTCGGTGCCGTCGGACAGCAGCCGCCGTGCCACGGTCTCGGTCTTGGCACGCCGCAGCGTGGCCGCCTGGGCCTTGCCCCGCCCCTCGGCCACCGCCTCGGCGAGGTTGGCGAACACGACGGTGAGCCACAGCCACACGACCACCGACCACGCGAACACGGTGGGGTGGACGACGGCGAGCACCGTGGACAGCACCGCGCCGACCTCGACGACGAACATGACGGGGCTGTGCACCATCACCCGGGGGTCGAGCTTGCCGACGGCGGCCGGCAGTGAGGTCAGGAGCATGCCCGGGTCGAGGATGCCGGCCTGGACTCGTGACGTGGCGGGCGGTCCCGAGGTGGTCACGGGGACTCCTTCTCCTGGGGTCGGGCGATGAGGGCTGTGTCCGGGAAGGAGAGGCATCACAGGCCCTCCGCCAACGGCCCGAGGGCAAGCGCGGGGAAGAAGGTCAGGCCGGCGACGATGATCACGACGCCGACGAGCATCCCGACGTACAGCGGCCGATGGGTCGGCAGGGTGCCGGCGGTCTCGGGGACGGGCTGCTGGGCCGCGAGCGACCCGGCCAGGGCGAGCACGAGCACGATGGGGACGAGCCGGCCGGCGAGCATCACGAGCCCGAGCGCGGTGTTGTAGAAGGTCGTGTTGGCCGACAGCCCGGCGAACGCGGAACCGTTGTTGTTGCCGGCGGACATGAACGCGTAGAGCACCTCGGACAGGCCGTGCGGGCCGGGGTTGAGGATCGACTGCTTCGGGCCGGGCAGGCCCATCGCGAGGCCGGTCCCGGCCAGCACGAGGACCGGCATCGTGAGGATGGAGAGGGAGACGAGCTTGATCTCGCGAGCGGTGATCTTCTTGCGCAGGTACTCCGGGGTGCGCCCGACCATGAGCCCGGCCACGAAGACGGTCACGATCGCCAGCACGAGCATCCCGTAGAGGCCGGAGCCGACGCCGCCGGGTGCGACCTCGCCGAGGCCCATGTTGACGATGGCCAGCCCGCCGCCGAGGGCGGTGAACGAGGAGTGGAAGGAGTCGACCGCGCCGGTGGACGTGCCGGTCGTGGACGCCGCGAACAAGGCAGAGGCGGCCTCCCCGAAGCGGGTCTCCTTGCCCTCCATCGAGGCGCCGGCGAGTCGCAGCGCCGCGCCGCTGTGGGACGCCTCCATGACCGAGATGCCGACCACGACCAGGGCCCAGAGCGAGGCCATGGCGGCCAGGATCGCGTAGCCCTGCCGCCGGTCCTTGACCATCCGGCCGAAGGTGAAGGTCAGGCAGACCGGGATGAGCAGCAGCAGGAAGATCTCGAGGATGTTGGAGAAGGCGCTCGGGTTCTCGAACGGGTGCGCGGAGTTGGCGTTGTAGAAGCCGCCGCCGTTGGTGCCCAGCTCCTTGATGGCCTCCTGGGAGGCGACCGGCCCGCCCGTGATCGTCTGGGACGGCCCGGCCAGCGTGGTCACCGCGGTGCCGGCGGAGAGGTTCTGCACGGCGCCGAGCGCGACCAGGACGATGGTCCCCACGACGGCGAGGGGCAGCAGGATGCGCACGATGCTGCGCACGAGGTCCACCCAGAAGTTCCCGACCCGGTCGGTGCGCGACCGCGTGAAGCCACGGATCAGGGCCACGGCGACGGCCATGCCGACGGCGGCGGAGGCGAAGTTCTGCACCGCCAGCCCGGCCATCTGGACCAGGTGGCCCATGGTCGACTCACCCGAGTAGGACTGCCAGTCCGTGTTGGTGACGAAGGAGGCGGCGGTGTTGAACGCCTGGTCCGGCGCGACGCCGGGGAAACCCAGGCTCAGCGGCAGGTGCGACTGAAACCGTTGCAGCGCATACAGGCCGAGGACCGACACGGCGGAGAAGGCGAGCAGTGCGCGGGCGTACACCGGCCAGCGCTGGTCGGCCTTGGGGTCCACGCCGACGACGCGGTAGATGGTTCGTTCCACGTGGGTGTCGTGGTCACTGGTGTAGACGTGGGCCATGTAGGCCCCGAGGGGCCGGTAGCACGCCGCCAGTGCGGCGACCAGCAGCCCGACCTGGAGGAGGCCGGCGGTGGCGTCTGACATCTCAGAATCGCTCCGGCAGCAACAGGGCCACGACGAGGTAGCCCAGGAGCAGGACGGAGATGAGGAGGCCCGCGGCGTTCTCGAGGCTCACAGCCGCTCGACCCCCTTGAGGACCAGTGCCATGCCGGCGAAGAACGCGACGGTGACGATCACGAACACCAGGTCGGCCATCAGGGACTCCAGTCGTCAGGTGGTCCGCTCGACCACACGACGATCCTGGCTCCCTCCTCAGGGGCAGCACGCGTTGCTAACGCCCCCCTAACGCGCAGGCGCCCGATCCTGACACCGGCCTGACAGGACGGCTGCGCTGACCCGGGTCACAGGAGGTCCGCGATCAGCGTGGCCGCACGGGAAGCCCCGTCGGTCTCGACCGGCCGGTAGTCGACCACATGCCCGACCTCCTGGGCGATGGCGGTCGCGATCTCGGCGGGACCATCGGAGGCGAAGTCCATGCGCCGCCCGGCGCCGTACCGCTCGAGCCGGTGGGGCACATGGTGGTTCTGCTCGAAGTGGTGCCGGAGCGGGAAGTACAGGAACGGACGCCCGCTGGCGGTCAGCTCCATCGCGGTCGTCAGGCCCCCCTGGACGACCGCGAGGTCGCAGGTCGCGAGGTGGCGGTACAGGTCGTGGACGTAGCCGCGGACCTCGAGGCCCTCGTGCCGCGGCAGGGTCGCCGGGTCGATCCGGGGGCCGGCGACGACGACCATCCGCAGGTCGGGCACGAGCTCCTTCGCCATCGGGAAGGCGTCGATCACCCGCGCCAGCAGATGGCGGCCGACGCCGGAGCCGCCGACGGTCACGATGCACACGTGCTCGTCGTCGGCGTATCCGAGCTGTCGCCGGTCGCCGACTCCCCGCGGATCGAAACCCGTGACGTAGCCGGCGAAGTCGAAATGCTGCTCCGTCCACTCGCGGATCAGCGGCAGCTCCGGGCCGAACGCGTCAGGGACGATGTCCTCGGGGTTGCCCACGAAGATGGCCCGGTCGCGCACCTGGGGCTGGCGCGCGATGTGCCCGATCATCTCGGCGTTGTAGTCCGCGGTCAGCAGGGCCTCGCGCGCTCCCCCGTCGGCCATCGGCAGCCACCCGACGAAGTCCGTCAGCCAGACATAGGGCACACGCTTCTGTCCGGGGTTCTCGTGCAGGTAGTAGTCCAGGTCCCAGGCCTCGTCGCCGATCCAGAGGTCGTAGTCCTCGTCCCGGACGAGGTCGTGGAACACCATGAAGTTGGCGAGCAGGATCTCGTCCATCCGGCGGATCGCCTGGAAGCAGTGCAGGTCGTGCTCGGCCGACTCGCTCTCGATGTGGGCTGACTCGCTCGCCAGGTACGCGCTCGCAGGATGCACGCGCTCGCCGCGGGCCTGCAGGACCCTGGTGACGGGGTGCTGGGCGAGCCAGTCGATCTCGAGGTCCGGCTGCAGGGTGCGCAGCTCGTCGGCGATCGCGGCGTCGCGCTGGGCGTGGCCGAGCCCGATGGGTGAGGAGAGGTACAGCGCCCGCTTGCGACGCGCCCTGCCGCGGACCCGGCGCACCGGTCGCGGCGGCGCGATGACGTCGCGCAGGAGGAGGTTGACGGTGACCGGGTCACGGACGTGCGGGCCGTGGCCCGACCCCTCCAGCAGGACGAGCTCTCCACCCGTCTCCTCGGCCAGCGCGACCCCCCGACCGGGGCCGGTGATCGCGTCGTCCGTGCCCTGGAGAACGAGGACCGGGCAGCGGACTCGGCGGCAGAGCCCGCGCACGGCCTGCTCGTCGAGCTCCTGCCGCAGGAGCGTCGCCATGAGTGTCTCTGCCGTGGTCTCGAGCCCCCAGCCCACGCAGTCCTCCACCGGTTTGGTCGAGTGGGGCTCGGTGAACATCTGCGAGAAGAAGAACTCGAGGAAGCCGCGGTAGTCCTTCTTCCAGTAGTGGCGGTTGTACTTCGCCCAGCCCTCGTCGGTGTCCAGCTCCGTGCCCCAGCGGTGGAGGCGGCGCCCCGCGAGTCCCTTCCCGAGCGGGACGTTGGGAGCGATGAAGACCGCGCTGTCCACGCGTCCCGGGTGCTCGGCGGCCAGGAGCAGCGCGCGCTGGGCGCCGACCGAGAGCGAGACGAGGACCGCGCGGTCCGTGCCGGTCGCGTCCATGACCGCCAGCGCGTCGGCCGCGAACTCGCGTTCCTCGTATCCGCTCGGCGGACGGTCAGAGCGCCCGTTGCCGCGTCCGTCGAAAGTGAGCACGCGGCAGTGCCGCGCGAGGTAAGGGATCTGCATCTTCCACTGGCGTGAGTGGATGATCGACCAGGTCGGCAGGAGGAGCACGGTCGGCTCCCCGGAGCCGTGGACCTCGTAGTACAGCCTGACGCCGTCGCGCTCGACGTAGCCGGAGTCGTCCGGGTACCGGGCGCGCGTCTGCTCGTGTGGCGCGGCGGTCGTCGTGACAGCCATGTGCCGCTCCGATCAGGAAGGTGCGTACGCGCGGGCACCGGCAACGGATGCCCCGGCGGTGAGACCACGGTGCGTCTGCGCAGGTGTCCCGTCAAGGGCTGCGCCGACTCCGCGGGGATGCCGCCGGGGCCTCCCGCTGCCTAGGGCCGCACCTCGAACACGTTGTTGAACGGTGTCTGCGCCGCAACACGGAACCGGGTGAAACCGGCAGCGGTCACGACGTCGCGGATGCGCGCCGGGCCGGCCTGCGTGCCGAGCGCGAGTCCCACGTCCTGGGCCAGCGACGAGGGGGTGCACAGCAGCGTCGAGAACGCGTAGTAGGCGCGGCCGATGGCGTGCAGGTTGTCCTCGACGTGGTCCCCGGCGGCGGGCTCGACGATCATCCACGTCCCGTCGTCGGCCAGGGACTGTCGCACCTGGCGGGCGGCACCGATCGGGTCGCCCATGTCGTGCAGGGCGTCGAACGTGGTCACGAGGTCGAAGGGGCCTCCCGTGAGCGCGTCGGCCGACCCCACCACGAAGGTGGTCTGGCCCTCGACACCAGCTTCCTGGGCCCTCCGGCGCGCCGTCTCGATCGATGGCGCGTGGTAGTCGCAGCCGACGACCGTCGACGCCGGGTAGGCCTGCGCCATGAGGACGGTCGACGCCCCGTGGCCGCAGCCGAGGTCCGCGACCCGGGCGCCTGCGTCGAGCTTCGGGACGACCCCGTCGAGGGCAGGGAGCCACTCGGCCACGAGGTGCGCCTGGTAGCTCGGACGGAAGAACCGCTCACAGCCGTCGTGCACGTCCGTGTTGTGCTCGTGCCACCCGAGCCCATCCCCCCGCCGCGCGGCCTCGATGACCAACGGGGTGTCGCGCACCGTCCCGTGGGCGATCTGGAACAGGCCGGTGACGAACGCGGGGCTGTCCTCGTCGGTGAGGGCGACGGCCTGCTCCGGTGGGAGGGTGTAGCGGCCCGAGGCCGGGTCGTACTCGACGTACGCGCCGGCGGCCTGGGCGTTGAGCCACTCACGCGCGTAGTGCTCGTCGGTGCTGGTCCGCTCGGCGAGCTCCGCAGGTGTGGTGGGCCCGTGCTCGGCCAGGCTCCGGTAGTAGCCGAGCTGGTCGCCGAGGACGACCAGTGCGGAGTTGAGGGCGGCGCCGGCCTCCTCGACGGCGCGGAAGACGAAGGACATCAGCTTGTCCTGGTCGACCTCGGCCTGCTGCTGGATGGTGGTCATGGTTCCTCCTGGGGTGGGTGGACCACCACCGTGCGACGCAGGTGCATGTCGTCGAATCCGGGGCCCCACCTAGTGTTCGGTCGCTAGAGTTGGGAGATGCTTATCGGGCGTGCCCCCGAGCAGCAGCGGATCGCCCGGCTGCTCGCCGGCGCGAGAGTCGGGAAGAGCGGCATCCTCGCCTTCGTCGGCGAGGCCGGGATCGGCAAGACCGCCCTGCTTGACGCCGCCGCCGAGCAGGCTGACGGCATGCGGGTCCTCCGGGTGTCCGGCAACCCTGCCGAGACCGGGATCGCCTTCGCCGCCCTCCTGCAGCTGCTCAGGCCCGCGCTGGGTCTGCTGCCCGCACTTCCGCGTCCGCAGGCTCGAGCCCTCGAGGTGGCGTTCGCGCTGGAGGACGGCGAGGTCGGGGACCGGTTCGCGATCGGTGCGGCCTGCCTCTCGCTCCTGAGCCGCTTCGGCGAGGACCAACCCGTGCTGGTCATCGTCGACGACGCGCACGACCTCGACCGGCCGTCCGCGGAGGCAATCGTGTTCGCCGCGCGCCGGCTCCTGGCTGACCGCGTGGCGGTGCTGCTGGCCAGCAGACCCACCACCAGCGGCCCCGTCGTGGACGCCGGCCTCCCGCTGCAGCAGCTGACGGGGCTGGATGTCGCCGGCGCCACCCGGCTGGTCACGGAGAGCGGGGCGCGGCCGCTCAGCCGTGCGCAGGTCGCCCGTCTGCACACTCTCTCGGCCGGTAACCCGTTGGCGCTGCTGGAGTTCGCGCGCACCACGCACACCCTGGAGGGTGCGTCGCCGCAGCTGCCGATCCCGGTGCCCGAGGCGGTCGCGCGGACGTTCGCCCGCAGGCTCGACGAGGTCAGTGACGCGGCGCGCACGGCGCTGCTGGTCGTCGCAGTCGCCGACGGTGACCTGGTGCTCGCGGCGAGCGCCTGCGTCCTGATGGGGGCGGACGTCGGTGCGGTCACCGAGGCGGAGCAGTCCGGGCTGGTCGTGCTCACCGCGGGACGCCTCGCGTTCCGTCACCCACTGGTCCGCTCCACGGTGTACGCCGCTGCGGCGCCGCGGCTGCGGCGGCAGGTCCACCGGGTCGTCGCGGAGGCTCTACCCGCGGGAGACCTCGAGCGGCGCGCGTGGAACCTGGCCGAGGCGACGGTCGGCCCGGACGCCGGTGTCGCCGGTCTCCTCGAGCAGGTGGGAGAGCGGGTGCGCCACCGAGGGGCCTTCGCCGATGCGGCTGCCGCCTTCGAGCGCGCGGCGCTGCTCACCCCTGCGCGCTCCGAGGTGTCCGCGGCCAGACTCCGGGCGGCCGGCGAGTGCGCCTGGCTTGCGGGGCAGCCCGTGCGGGCCGCGGCCCTGCTGGACGCGGCGCTCGCGCTCGGGCCCGACCAACGGCTGCTCGACCGGATCCTCGAGCTGAAGGCCACCCTGGCTGCGCGGACCGGGTCACTGCCCGAGGCGCGCGCGATCCTGATGCAGGCTGCAGCCGGCGCCGAGCCGACTGACCCGGACCGCACCGTGGTGCTGCTGGCCGATGCGGTGAGGATCTCCTTGTTCGGCGCCGACGCGCGAGGTGCGCTCGAGATCACCGACCGGCTGGAGCGGTTGCTCGGTCGGGTGACGACGGTGCAGGCGCGGAGCATCGGCAACCTCGCCGTCGGCATCGGCCGGATCCTCGCGGGGACCGGAGGCGTGGAGCACCTTCGGCGTGCGGTGGCTGAGTTCCTGAGCACCCCCCGCGCCGACGAGGGCGCCGACCGCGCCGCTTGGCTCGCCGTCGCCCCGCTGTTCCTCAGGGAGTCTGGTCCCGAGCGCGACCTGATGCTGCGCGCCGTGGCGGACCGGCGCGCGAACGTCGCCCTGGGCTCGTTGCCGTTCCTGCTGTTCCACCTGGCCCGTGACGACGCGACGACCGATCGGTGGTCATCGGCCGAGGTCGGCTACCAGGAGGCCATCGTGCTGGCCCGCGAGAGCGGACAGACGACCGACCTGGCGATGTGCCTGGCCGGCCTTGCCTGGTTGGAGGCGCGCATGGGCCGGGAGGCTGACTGCCGGGCCGCGGCAGCCGAAGCCGCCCGGATCTGCGACCAGCACGGCATACATCTCGGGGGGATCTGGTCGGCGTGCGCCCTGGCTGACCTGGACCTCGCCCTCGGCAACGCTGAGAAGGCGGTGCAGGCGCTGGAGGCCGTCACCGCGCTGCTGGCCGACCTCGGCGTGCACGACGTCGACCTCTCCCCGGCCCCGGAGCTGGTCGAGGCGTTGCTGCACACCGGAGAGCGCGATCGAGCCCGTGCCGTTGCGCTGGACTTCCACACGCAGGCCGAGGCGAAGCGACAGCCCTGGGCGATGGCGAGGGCAGAGCGCGTGCTCGGCGCCACCTGCCCCGTGCGCGAGGTCGATGAGCACTTCAAGTGTGCCCTCGAGCTGCACCAGGGCACCGACGACCTCTTCGAGCGTGCCCGGACCGAGCTCGCCTACAGCCGGAGGCTGCGCCGTGATCGGCGCAGATCCGATGCGCGGGTGCACGTGGCCTCCGCACTGCGGGCGTTCGAGTGGCTGGGGGCCCAGCCCTGGGCGGACCAGTGCGCGGTCGAGCTCGCGGCGGGTGGCGGACCGGTGGCGCGGCAGGGATCAGCCGTGCGCGACGTCCTGACGCCGCAGGAGCTCCAGATCGCCGCGATGCTCGGCGAGAAGGGCCGGACCACCAGGCAGGCCGCCGCGGCGCTGTTCCTCAGTCCCAAGACGGTCGAGTACCACCTGCGACACGTCTACACCAAGCTGGCGGTCGGCTCCCGCGAGGAGCTGAAAGACGTCCTCACCCGGACGGATCGGGAGAGGAGACGGGGGGCCCTGCTGCCAGAACGCGGCCGAGGCGGGGATCCGGGGCAGTGACACCTTCACCCGGCCGAACCGGCCGTCCTGGGCCTGCCGGGCGCGTCGGCCACTGCGTCGCGACCACCATGAGGCACCATCCTCCTTGCACCGGCGCACCACCTGCCCCGGGTCCTTGTGCCACAGGTCTGACCACGCCCGGAGGCTCCATGTTCCGCCGCGCATCTGCCGCGCTTTGCACCATGACGGTGGCCGCGGTCGCCGGCGCCGCCCTCGTGGCCACCACCGCATCGCCGGCCGCTGCTGCGACAGCGACGTCGCCAACGACCCCGGCCTCGGTGCTTGCCCGCATGTCGACCGCCCAGCGCGTCGGTCAGCTGTTCATGGTCGGCACCCCCGGCACCGGCGCCGCCACCTCGACGCTGTCGGCGATCCGCCGCTACCACGTCGGCAACGTGATGCTGACCGGGCGCTCCTCTCTCGGGACCACGGCGACCAAGCGGGTCAGCAACTCGCTTCAGGCCCAGGTCAACGTCTCCTCGACCGCGTCGGTGCCGCTGTTCGTGGCCACCGACCAGGAGGGGGGCCAGGTGCAGGTGCTGCACGGCCCCGGTTTCTCCACCATGCCGTCCGCGTTGACCCAGGGATCCTGGCCTGCCGCGACGCTGCGCAAGAACGCCAGGAGGTGGGGATCCCAGCTGCGCTCCGCGGGCGTCAACGTCGACCTGGGCCCGGTCGTGGACACCGTGCCCAGCCCCTCGGCTGCCAGGAGGAACCCGCCGATCGGGGCGTACCACCGCCAGTTCGGGTATACGCCTGCGACGGTCGCCGCGCACGGCACCGCGTTCGCCCGGGGCCTGGCAGACGCCGGAGTCGCCGCATCCGTCAAGCACTTCCCGGGGCTGGGGCGAGTCAGCGCCAACACCGACACCACCGCCGGGGTCACCGACCGGACCACGGTGCGCCACGACGCGTACCTGACCCCGTTCGCCTCCGCGGTCAACGCCGGTTCGCCGTTCGTGATGATGTCGACGGCGTACTACAGCCGGATCGACGCGGCTCACCCGGCGGCGTTCTCACCGACCGTGATCAGGACGCTGCTGCGTGGTGACCTGAGGTTCAAGGGGGTTGTGATCAGCGACGACCTGGCCAACGCCCGCCAGGTCTCCAGGTGGTCCCCGGGCGCCCGTGCCGTGAGCCTTCTCGGCGCCGGCGGCGACATGGTCCTGACGGTCAACCCGACCCTGCTGCCGCAGATGTACAACGCGGTCCTGGCCAAGGCCAACGGCAGCGCCACGTTCCGAGCCCAGGTCGCCGCGTCCGCGCTGCGCGTCCTGACCGCCAAGGCCCACACCGGCGTCGGCCTGGTCCGGGGTGCCGCAAAGCCGGCACCGGCCCCGGTCTCCTACGCGCGCTACTACGGCGTCACCCTGCGCCAGGGCGCCACCGGCAGTGCGGTGACGGTGCTGCAGCGGGCCCTCGGCGGCCTGGTCGCCGACGGCGACTTCGGCCCGGCCACCAGAGTCCGGGTGCAGGCGTTCGAGAAGGCCAAGGGCCTGCCCGTCGACGGCGTTGCGGACAGGGCGCTGTGGCAGGTGCTGGGCCACGACTACTCGGCCTACGACGCGGTGACCCTGAGGCAGGGCTCCACCGGCAGCAGGGTCAAGCTCCTCCAGGGTGCCCTCGGCGGCCTGGCTGTCGACGGCAGCTTCGGCTCCGGCACCCGCGCCAGGGTCGTCGCCTTCCAGAAGGCGCACCACCTGGTCGCCGACGGCGTCGTCGGCCGGGCCGAGTGGGAGGCACTCTGACGTGTCCCTGCCGCAGCACCGCGACCTCCCGCAGCGGCCAGGGATACGCACCTGGCCCGGGCTACCCCTTCAGCAGCTGCCGTGCCATCACCAGTCGCTGGATCTGGTTGGTGCCTTCCTAGATCTGGGTGGTCTTGGCAGGGCTGCTCAGTCACGCTCGAAGACGCGCACGCTGACACACAGCGTCACATAGCGCCTTCCAGATGGTGTCGGCTCGTTCGGATCGGTTCGCGGGGTGGTTGCCGAGATCGGAGGTGCGCCGGACCAGTCACGAGCATGACCGACCACAACATCGAAACCACGCCGACCCACTGCTCCGCTCGTGCGGCGATGCCGATGTTCCAGCGGATGACTGAGAGCACCTCAGCCACGTCCACCGCCGAGCGGCTGCGTCGGCTGTGGCGGCTCGGAGCGGGGTTGCGCCGGTGAGAATCAGACGACCGTCGGGCAGGACGGCGATGGCGGCCAGCGGCTGATCCGGGACCCGCTGGAACCCGGCACGTAGACCACCTTGGTGGGCTGCCTTCCGTCGTCAACCGGGCTGGGCACCACCGTTCCGGGTCCCCGGCTGCGGTCAGCCCGGCTGCTGCGCAGGGGAGGCCGCTGCGGCCCGGATCCAAACTCCGGCTCGCTCGCGGCGCCGATGGCGCCGTTCCGCGACCTTGAAGGGGTCGAGACTGCGGCCCACGGGTCGGCCGCCCGGCACACCTGCTTGCCGGCCCTGTCGACGGTCGACGTTCGGCCCGGCGCCCTCGGGCGGGGTGGCGGCCGGCAGCTCGGTCGCTCCGCCGTCATCGGCCGGACCTCTGGCCCGCGCCAGCGTTCCTGAGCCGGCCTGGGGTTCGGCTGGTGGGGCGGCCTCGGGATGGTGCAGGTCGAACGCGGGGCGCTCGGAGCGGATCCGCGGAATGCGGCTGAAGTTGTGTCGCGGCGGCGGACAGGAGGTGGCCCACTCCAGGGACGCGCCGTGGCCCCAGGGGTCGTCGGTCTCGACGAGCGGGGCGTAGCGCCAAGTTCTCCAGATGTTGTAGAGGAACGGCAGGGTCGAGGTCCCGAGGAGGGCAGCGCCGGCGGTGGAGATGACGTTGGCCTGCTGGAAGCCCTCCTGCGGCAGGTAGTCGGCATAGCGACGGGCCATGCCCTCGATGCCGAGCAGGTGTTGGATCAGGAACGTGGTCTGGAAGCCGATGAAGAGCATCCAGAAGTGGATCTTGCCAAGGCGCTCGTCAAGCATGCGGCCGGTCAGCTTGGGCCACCAGAAGTAGAACCCGGCGAACATCGCGAAGACCACGGTGCCGAACACGGTGTAGTGGAAGTGCGCGACGATGAAGTAGGTGTCGGTCACGTGGAAGTCCAGGGCCGGGCTGGCGATGATCACCCCGGTCAGGCCGCCGAACAGGAACGTGACCAGGAAGCCGAGCGACCACAACATCGGCGTCTCGAAGGTGAGGTGACCGCCCCACATCGTGCCGATCCAGTTGAAGAACTTGGTCCCGGTCGGGACGGCGATCAGCATCGACATGATGGCGAAGAACGGCAGCAGCACTTGACCGGTGGCGTACATGTGGTGCGCCCAGACGCTGACCGACAGGGCGGCGATGCTGATCGTGGCGAACACCATGGTCTTGTAGCCGAAGACCGGCTTGCGTGAGAACGCGGGGATGACCTCGGTGACGATCCCGAAGAACGGCAGCGCGATGATGTAGACCTCCGGATGGCCGAAGAACCAGAACAGGTGCTGCCACAGCAACGGCCCGCCGCCACTGGGGTCGAAGATGTGCGCGCCGAATCGGCGGTCGGCCCCGAGGGCGAGCAGCGCGGCGGCCAGTACCGGGAAGGCGATCAGGACCATGATCGAGGTGATGAGGACGTTCCAGGTGAAGATCGGCATCCGGAACATCGTCATCCCGGGGGCGCGCAGGCAGATGATCGTGGTGATGAAGTTGACCGCACCGAGGATCGTGCCGAAGCCGGCCAGGGCGAGGCCGAAGACCCACAGGTCACCACCGAGCCCGGGGCTGTAGCTGACGTCCGAGAGGGGTGCGTAGGCGGTCCAGCCGAACGCGGCAGCCCCTTGGGGGGTCAGGAACCCGGCCGCAGCGATGAGGCCGCCGAAGAGGTAGAGCCAGTAGGCGAACATGTTGAGCCGCGGGAAGGCGACGTCGGGCGCGCCAATCTGCAGGGGCATCATCGCGTTGGCGAACCCCGCGAACAGGGGCGTCGCGAAGAGCAGCAGCATGATCGTGCCGTGCATCGTGAACAGCTGGTTGTACTGCTCCGGGTTGTCGACGATCTGCAGCCCCGGGGCGGCGAGCTCGGCACGGATGAGCAGCGCGAGGACGCCGCCGAGCAGGAACCAGGAAAAGGAGGTGATGAAGTAGAGGTTGCCGACGACCTTGTGGTCGGTGCTGGTGAGCCAGCGGACGGCGCTGTGGCCCGGCAGCGCCTGAGGGCGTGTCGGCGCCGGCTCGGCGTGCGCGGGGTGGACGACCTCGCCCTTGGTGGCGGTCATCACCAACCCCCACCCGGTACCCACAGGGGTGGTGCAGCCGGCGACGTTCCACAACACCGGCGTGCGGCTCTGGTGAGTGCCGCCCGCGCCGCTGCGCGCCGCAGACGCGCCATCGCGGAGCCGGCTCGGTCGGTCATGGGGCCGACTTGGCAGTGGTGCGGGCAGGCCACCTCGAGGTCGCCTTCGTCTCCAAGGTGCCGAGCACGTGGGTGAAGGATGACTGGAACGCGGCGATGCTCGCCTCCTCGAGGGTGTGCCCGACATCGTCCATGTTGATCCCCGCCTCGGCGAGGGCCCGCAGGACGAGCTCGGCCTCCCGGAGCCGGACGTCGATCTTGCGGGCAAGCGTGCCGTGGTCCTGGAAGGCCTGCAGGGTGCTCTCCGCAAGGGTGTTGACCGTGTCGGGTCCGATGAGGTTGTCGACGTACGCGGTGTCGGGGTAGCGAGGGTTCTTGGTCGACGTCGACGCCCACAGTGGGCGTTGCACCCGAGCACCCTGGTCGGCCAGCCGTGCCCACCGTGGGCCGGTGTGGGCCTCGCGGAAGAGCTGGTAGGCGAGCTTGGCTTGCGCCACCGCCGCTTCGCGCCGGCGCGCGAGCGCCTCGGCGGTGCCGATCGTCTCCAGTCGGTGGTCGACCTCGGTGTCGACGCGGCTCACGAAGAACGAGGCCACGCCGTGGACGGCGGAGAGGTCTCCGCCACGGCGCGCCAAGGCTTCCAAGCCTGACAGGTAGGCCTCGAGGACCTGGCGGTAGCGGCCCAAGGAGAAGATCAGGGTGACGTTGATGCTGCGGCCTTCAGCGAACATCGCCTCGATGGCAGGCACGCCGGCGCTGGTGGCGGGGATCTTGACCAGCAGATTCGGTGCGCCGATGCGTGTGTGCAGGTCTCGGGCGGCCGTCATGGTCGCCTCCATGTCGTTGGCCAGGTCCGGCGCCACCTCGATCGAGACGAACCCGTCCGCGCCCTCGCTGTCGTCGAAGGTCGGCCGCAGCAGGTCGAGCGCGTCGATGACGTCGCTGACGACGAGGTCCCAATAGGCGTCCTCCAGGGTGTGCCCGGAAGCGAGCAGGTCGTGGAACTGCTGGTCGTAGTCGTCGGAGGACTCGATGGCTCGCGCGACGATCGTGGGGTTGGCGGTCACCCCCCGCACGCCGCGGGCGACCAGGCCCGCCATGGTGCCGTCACGCAGCATGGCCCGGGTGAGGTTGTCCAGCCAGGGGCTCTGGCCGTGCTCCTCGTAGAGCTGGATGAGACTGGCCATGGCTGCTGCTCCTGTTCGTTCTCACGCTGGTGCCGGGGCGGTGGTTCTGCGGGAGTGCCGAGTCGTCTCAGACGAGGTTGTCGGCGATCTGGGTCAGTGGCCGGGACTCGGGGTCCGATCGGCGCCGATCCCGGAGCGGGTGCTCCGCGTCGGTGCCGAGGGAGCGTCGCCGGGTCATGACGCGTCGCTCGTGTGAGTGGCGGCGGGGGACATCGGTGTCCGCGGGCTGGATCGCCGGCCGGGAGCGGCCAGGCGGGCAAGCGCGAGCGCGGCGACAAGGAGGCCGAAGTCGCGCAGGGCGATGTCGTAGTAGCCGCCGACGCTGACCAGGTTGACGATGATGCCGGCCAACCAGGCCGCCACCACGTAGCCGCCGATGCTCGGACGTGCCGCCACCAGAACACCAGCCAGGATCTCGACCACCCCGACGGCCAGCATGGCCTGGTGGGCCGAGCCGGGGACCAAGTCGTTGATCCAGGGCGCCAGGTACCTCTCCCAGTCGGTGAGGACGTTGAAGAACTTGTCCAGACCGAAGGCGATGGGGGCGATGGTGAAGACCGTGCGCAGCAGCAGGAAGGCCTGGCGGGCACCGTCGGGGCTGACTTCGGGCTGCGGGTGCGGTGCGTGGAAGAGACCGGTGTTGAACATGAGCGGCCACCCTTCTAAAGGATAATGTTATGCACGTTAGAAGCCTCACCGGGCTCCGTCAACCGTTATGGCTCACAACCGCCAGGCGGTTGCGCCACCGCCTAGCCCTGTCCGCGAGTGAGCTCGTCCCAGTCCACGGTGGTGACTGGGCCGGCGTCGCCGACGAGGTAGGGGAAGGGGTCCTCCGCTTGGGGTCCAGAAGCCAGCCAGGCCGCGAAACCGCCCATGTTGCGGCGCTCGAGCTCGTCGAGATACATCTGCCGCTCGCCCACGATGGCGATCAGCTGGCCGGCAGACGGCCGTCGCTGCGGGTTCCCGCAGCTGTCTCGCCAGCCTCTGCAGAGCTGCTCATCGGTGAGGTCACACAGCTCCGGGGAGCGGAACAACACCGACTCGGGACTGGCGTAGGCAAAGGCACGGACCACCGCGTCCAGCTGCGCAGCCGAGGGCCTCCGAACCGACCTCAGCCAACGACTGGACGCCTTCACGGCGTAGGGCGAGCCCGCCAGGACCGCGGCCGCGAGCAGGACAACGCCCGCCCCCAGGAGCGAGGCGTAACCGACGAAGGCGCTGACGCTGGTTCCCCCCACGAGCGCGCCACCAGCCAAGAGCATCAACCGGCCTCCCGTCGCACGCTTGCCGAAGGTGGGGGCGAAGCACATCGTCAACAGGCTCCCAACAAATCCGAAGGCCGCGAACAGCAAGGTCGCGGCCTCCGGTGAGCGCACGAGTGCCACCGCTGCGCCGACCGCGCCCAACGGGACGCAGATGCACAGCCACACGACCCGGTAGGTCGTCATCGCCTCTGCCTCCCTCCTCATCAGGCATCACACTGATGTCTCCATCCGGCCGCTTGACCGCCCGGGATCTGTAAGGTCAACGATGGCCTTGAACCGCAGCTCAATCACCGCTCGGGATCGGACGACAACGTGAGGGGTCTCTTGCCGGTGGTCGGCAAATCCGTGCTCCACCACGACGGAATGGCCCGCTGACTCAGATCAAGGACGTCCTCCGGCCCGCATCATGAAGCGGTCGATGAGCCGCCACGCCGAGGCTGAACGAGAACGACGCTCGCATCATCACCGCCGACGGCGACGCTGCCCGCCCCCGAGAAACTCGCGCAGTCGGCCGAGGCCATGGCGGAGCGCCCGGCGGCATTGCAGCCGGGGCTGCTCCAGACGGTGGTCGAGGTGACCGCCGAGAGGAACTCCGCGCTGATCCGCCCGGTCCCGGTCGAGCTGCTCCGCTTCCTCGGAAGAGTCACTTCGTCCGAGGACACTCCCAACCAGGGCGCACGGAGTCCATGTCCGATCGACCGATCCCACTGGCGGCCCCGTCGCGGCATCGGAGCCCGCGACCCGCCGCCCCGAGCGTCCACCGCTTGGCTACCGACCCGGCGAGTGCAGCTAGCCGCTCCGCGGAGGTCGGCCTTCCAAGGTCCTGCGACGAGCGACGCGGTGTACAACTGAAGATCCCTCGATGGTCGTCGAACGGACGTGCGGGTGAACAACGGCGGATCCGGCAGGAACCCCGGGGCAAGCCACGCGGGCCGCGCCGCGGTCCCCGACGAGGCGTGGCTGGTCGGCGTCGCCGAGAGTGCCAGCAAGGACTGCGGCGGCGTGCCGACCGAGTTCCTCGCCGGCTACCTTTCCCTGCTCGCGGACGCGGCGACATCCGGTCAGGCTCCTGGTCGTCCCGAGATCGAGGCAGTCCGACTCCAGGGCCGTCGTGCGGCCGAACGCGGAGTCGCCGTCGGCCGTGGCGTCGACCTGTACCTGTCCGCGGCTCGCCGCGTCTGGACCGAGCTCCCGGCCGTCGTTCGCCAGCGCGACAACCACGCGGTCCGTGCAGCAGCCGAAGCGCTGCTACACGTCGTGGACGAGGCGGTGGCGGCCTTCGCCGAAGGCCACGCCGCAGCCGGCCGCGAGCTCGTCCGCAAGGAGGAGGGCCTGCGACGAGACCTCGTCGACGACCTCCTTCGTGGCGACTCTCGCCTGAGCGAGCTGGTGGAACGGGCCGAACCCTTCGGCCTCGACCTGACCCGTGCCCACCAGGTCGCGCTCGCCCAACCGAGCCGGCGGCTCCCCTCCATCGCGGCCGCCACCACCGCGCTCGAGCGCGTCGTACTGGATCGCTTCGGGGACCGGGACGTCCTGGTGGCCACCAAGGACGGACTCGTTGTGGTCCTGGCTCTCGCCGAGGCGACCGGAGCCCCGGCCACCTCCATGGGGGTGGCCACGACCGGGAACCTCGGCACGACGGTCCACAGCGAGCTCAGCCGACTCCGCCGCGGCTCCCCCTGGCGGGTCGCGGTCGGACGCGCACACCCGGGCGCGTACGGAATCGCACGATCCTACGAAGAGGCCCGCGAAGGTCTGACCATGGCCACGCGAATGCACCTGGACAGGCCGATCGTCGAGACCCGGGACCTGCTGACCTACCGCGTGCTCGCCCGGGACCAACCGGCGTTGGCCGACCTCGTCTACTCCGTCCTGCACCCCCTGCGCCGGGCGCGCGGCGGGGCCGGCCCACTGGTCGAGACCCTGGCGGCGTACTTCGACAGCGGCTGCGTCGCGACGACGGCCGCGGCTCGGCTCCACCTCTCGGTACGGGCCGTCACCTACCGTCTCGACCGGGTCAAATCACTCACCGGCTTCGACCCGCTGGACCCCGCACATCGCTACACCCTGCAAACCGCCGTCCTGGGCGCCAAGCTCCTGGACTGGCCCGAGCGACACCTTCCCGATTCGGCCGCCAGCTCGTGAAAGTCCGCAGTCGGGCGACGGACACCGCAGGCGGGGCGATGGATACCGTGGCGTCCCGGGCCCCGGGGGTGAAGAGGTTCTTGCCGGTCACCGGCAAACATCGACGACGGACATGACCGACAGCATGCCTGGGAAGCCCTGACTCCCGGCGACAGAATGGATGGCGAAAGGTCCACCACACCACCGGACGCGATGTCCCGAAGCGGATGAGTGATCGTCATGACAGCCTCCTTGGCCGCCACCGCGCGGTCCCTACCGCCCCTGCCGCGCCCACGCAGTCGCCGAGGGATGGCCGCGGGCTCCTCCGACCGGCCCCGCCGGAGCAGCCCCCGCATCGCGGGCCCGGGCTCATACATTTGGAGCCCAGAATTTCTCGCCAACGCGAGCGCGATCCTGCGAGCGCAGCGGAGCTTCCGAGTCCAGCAGGTGCGGGAGCTGGACACCGTCCCCCTGGAGGCGGCGGCCGACCCCGCTCGGATGGAGATCCATTTCTCGTTGCGAGCAGCAGCACAGTCGGCCCTCCGCGACATCGACGCCGCCTTGCGCAGGATCCGGCGAGGCAGCTTTGGGCGCTGCCTTACGTGCGGTGACTCGATGTCCGCGGAGCGGCTTGTCGCCCTTCCCATGGCAAGCCTGTGTGGACGATGCCACCGCGCCACAGGCGTGGACGCCGGCACCAAACGGGCCGACGTCGGGGGTCTAGCACCGACATGACGAGACTGGCGTGGGGGTGCATGCGGGCGTTGGATCCGCCGCCGCATGCACCCCTGCTGCCCACCTCACGTCAGCTCACATCAGGGTCACCCCCAACCGTTCGGCGGCGCTGTTCCTGGCCACCAAAATCACCCCCTGGGCCTGCTGCGCCAGGGCCAGCCCGCACGCGACGCCCGCGCGCTGGCCATTGTTGACCAGCACGACGGGTGGGATTTTCGGGGGGTTGCACCCCGATCCGCGAGTGCACCGCCGTCTGCCCTAAGGGCTTCCAGCTCGACGTGATCTCGCGATACGACAAGGACGTGGGTCGGTGCGCTGCTCCACAGCCCACGCCGACCGTGAGGAGGACACATGACGCCAAAGACGCCAGACGTTCAGGTGCGCAGGGTGTACGAGCCGGCCGAGAGCGACGACGGCGCCCGGGTTCTGGTCGATCGCCTCTGGCCGCGCGGGGTGAGCAAGGACGACGCGCAGCTCGACGAGTGGTGCAAGCAGGTGGCCCCCTCTACGGAGTTGCGTAAGTGGTACAGCCACGACCCGGCAAAGTTCGATGAGTTCGCCCGCCGGTACCGTGCCGAGCTGAAAGTGTCTGAGCAGGCCGAGGCGGTGCGGCACCTGCGTGGTCTGGCCGTCGGGCGCCGGCTGACATTGCTGACCGGAACCAAGGATGCCGCGATCAGCGAGGCCGCGGTCCTCGCCGACCTGCTGAAGAGTCGGCGCTGACCTCCATGTCAACTGGGCTGCATTGCATCGCGGCTGCGGATGAGCTTCCCTGCCCCAGAACCTCCGCATCTGGCTCCCCCTCTCTGTCAAGGGACCGATTGGTGCGCTGCTGGAACTGAAAGGGCGAACGTCCGCTCATCAGCGTGAGGCGTTTTGCGTCAAGGGGTTGGTCGGGTGCCCGTGTCCGTCGTCGGTCCCTGCATAGCGGTAATCGGGCTGGGCCCGGCAGCGTGTGATCGGGTTGTGTCGGCGACGGCACGGGGCGGCCTGTGATGTCCGACGAGATACCGGTGGGGTTCTCAATGCCGCGGAAGGCTCGCCCCGACCTGGCCTGGTGACGCGTCAGCCGGCTGCTGAGGCGCGAATCGGGTTATGCCGCAACCACCTCCACCGCGGTGGGTGCCGTGGGCGGCGATGTCCGGGTCCCAGGCCTGGCCGGTGGTGATCGACGGCGTACAGCTGCCGCAGGATCGCGGCGGCGACGATGGTCTGGGCCTGGGTGGGCGTGAGCCGGTTGGTCTCCCGGCCGGTCAGGTGCCGGTAGCGGGCGGCGTACACCCGGTTGTTCTGCAGGCAGCCCCACACCGCCCGCCAGGCCGCGACCCGCAGCCCGCGGCCGGCCGGCGCCGGACAGTCGGGCTTGCCGGCGAAGGTGCCGGACATCCGCTCCCGCGGGGCCAGGCCGGCGTGTTTGACCACCGCGCGGGCGGAGGTGAACCGGGTCAGGTCGCCGGTCTCGGCCAGGATCGCGGCCGCCCCGACCGGGGACAGCCCGTCGATGCTGGTAACCAGCTCGGTCAGCTGAGCTCGCCCAGGACGGCGACCATCCGGGCCTCGACCAGGCCAGCTTGGCCCGGGCTCGTCCCAGTCGGTCAGGGTCCAGCCGATCCGCTCCAACGCGCCCGGCCGGTGCTCGACCACCCCGGCCGGGTCGGACAGCGCCGCGAACACGCTCGCGGACGATCCGCAGGCACGGCTCGGACCTTGCCGCGGCGGGTCACCTCGCTTCGGACCGGCCTGCTCGAACCGGGCAGCCCCGAGCCGGCGGGTGCGGGCCAGGTCGCCGCCGTCGCGGGCCACGACCACGCTCATCGCGGCGACCCAGGTGGTCGACCTGAACGGCTGCGCGGCCGCCTCCAGGGCGGCGGGCCACACGCACTCGAGCAGGTCGCGGATCTGCTGCACGCACCGGACATGATCCTGCAGCAGCTGCTCCCGCCGGGCGCCCAGGTGCCGCAGCCGACCCCACGTCGGGTCGACCGGCTCGGGCAGGTAGCAGCGCAGCTGCGCGGTCAGCCGGGCGATCAGCACCGCGTCCTTGTCGTCGGTCTTGTCACTGGTCAGGTCCTCGGTCCTGCGCGCCCACGACGACGCCGCCGGCTGCACGCACACGAACGGCATGCCCCGGTCAGCGGCGAGCTGACCCAGCACCCGCCACCGGTGCCCCGTCGGCTCACGCGCCACCGTCACCCCGGCGAACCCGGCCCGGGCAGCGCGCTCAGCGGCCCAGTCCAACGCCGCCCCCAGGTCCCACGCCTTGCACCGGAACGTGCGCCGCGCCAGCACCTTCGAGTCGTGGTCGGTGACCACGACCATCTGCTTGCGGTCGGCCAGGTCGATCCCCACGATCGCGTTACGTCACCGGCACCGCCTCGCGCAGCCGCGCCAACCGAGCGTTCCGGTTCCGATCCCCACGAGACACGCCACTACCGTTATACATGAACGTCCTCCTCTTCGCGCTGGGACACCAAGCCCGACAAGCGCACCAGGAGGACGTTCCCCACGCCAGACCCGAGACGCTCAACCGTTCCTATGCCGCGATCCGCTCGCACCAACATGGCTCCCTTCTGTGTCAACCGGTGGCTGCGAGGGCGGTCGTAGTCTTGGTGGCGGCGGGTCCGGGAAGTGACTTCTCCGAAGTGTCGGTGTGGGGTTGTGAGTCGACCGCGCTGGAGTCAAGAGCCGTCACCCCGTTGCCCTCCCGGGCCTGCCATACTTGGGGGAGCGAGGTCGGCGAGTATGCTCCGGTAGACGATGTCGGACAGGCGCCGTTTGAGGCAGCGCATGGCTTCCATCGAGCGTCTTTCCCGAGGCCTTTCTCCGGTCGTAGTACTCGCCTCCCTTCGTGGGCGTTGCTTAGTTGCACGACGGCCATGATGTGCAGCACCCGGTTGATCTGCCGGTTGCCTGCCCGAGATAACCGGTGGCGCACGTCATCGCCAGACGACGCCTCGATCGGGGCGGTGCCGTTCCACGAGGCGAAGTGGTTCGCGATTGGGGAAACGGGTGATGTCCCCGACCTCGACCAGCAGCCGCGCCGCCCCGGTTGGGCCGATGCCGTGCAGCCTCATCAACGTCGTTCCGGTCGCAACCAGCAGAGCCCTAAGCTCCTTGTCGGCGGCTTTGGTGCGCCGGTAGATCCGCTGGAGGTCCGTGACCAGCTCTGCCGCAAACCGCTTGCGGGTCTTACCCGCCGTGGTCACGCGGGCGCACTTCCCAGCCAGGATACTCTTTGCTTGCGCCGCGGACAAGTGTTGCTTCGCTCCGCCGGGCATGAGTTCGAGCAGTATAGCGATGCAGTTGGGCGACCTTGCGAGTGTGCTCTTGACCCAGGGAGCGGCGACGGTCCACGAGCAGCCGCACACGGTCAGCTGCTCGTCGGCCACGACCGGGCGCAGCCCACCCATCCGGGTCCCGACCAACGCGACCGAGTGCGCGTCGGTCGCGTCGGTTTTGCGGCCCTGCCCGGTGGCGAACACCCGCGTCCGGGCTGACAGCTTCGGCGGCACGTCCACGACCTGTTCACCATCGGCCAGGAGCCGGTCGCGCGAGGTGTTTACCGATCCCGTTGCAGCCTTCGATAGCCCACACCCGATCCGGAAACTGCTGACCGAACGCGAGCATCGCCGCGTAGCCAGCGCCGTCGGTGGCGTACCGGCCACCGCCGAGAATCGTCTCGTCGCCGTCCATCACTTCGATCGTCGCCGATCGTTTGTGCGGATCCATCCCGATCACCACTGGCACCCATTACCGTCGACCTTCCTAATGCTGTCCTCAGACCTCGACACTTGACTGTGTGTCGAGCTGGGAGGGCACCGCTTCTTCGAGCAGAGCAAACCCTTCTTGAGCCTCTCCCGCCCCTTGAACGATGTCCGGGCTGCGCATGCCAAATGTGAGCCACACGACCCAAAGCAGAAAAGCAGCCGCAATGAGAGCGACAAACCCGGACGCCTAGACCGAGCCTTGGCCAGACCCGATCCTGAGGTCAATGAAACAAGTAGCCGATGTGCGGACGTGTCTGGCTACCGCGTCCCTCAGTCCTGCGGCGCCCGTTAGGGAGTGACAGAAGTCGCCGTCGCTTTACAAATGGCGTTATGGCTTGCTCGTATTGCGTTCACCGCAAGCGTCGGAAGTGGCCGAGGCGGTCGACGCCGGCGCGGGAGATCGTGGTGGACGCCTATCGCGGCCGATCCGGCGCAGGTCGCCGGTCGAAGCGCCGTGGATGGGGATGGCGCGTCATTCAACGTTGGGGTCTTCTTTCCTGCAGTGTCGTCGATCTGATGGGATCAACGGTCAGCGAGTCGGCAGATCGACGCCGGCGTGCTCGGCCAGCACCGCCAGCAGCGCGTCCTGGAAGGCCTCGTCGCGCACCGCGCGGTGGGGCTCCTCGGTGCGACTGTGGACCCGGTTCTGCCCGGAGACGAGGGCCTTCGGGTCGTCAGAGGCGGCGAGCCAGGCCTGGGTGACGTGGCCGAGCTCGAGGTCGTCGCTGGCCGAGGGCCCGCCCGTCCTCGTCGGCACCCAGCCGGGGTCGACGGCGTTGGAGAGGACGTCGGGCCAGCGCCGGGCGACCGCCGCCATCAGCGCGGTGACGAGCAGTTTGCTTTCGGAGTAGGTCAGGGTCTCTCGCGTCCCGGACCAGTCGGCGCGGGAGAGGTCGGTGGACCCGCCGCGGTGCATGCTGCTGGACAGGTAGACCAGCCGCATGGCCGGGACCAGCGCGGTGAGGGCGTAGGGGGCGACGACGTTGACCGGAAGCAGCCCGGGGCCGTCGATCACCCCGGCGTTGTGGATCACCGCGTCGAAGGGGCCCATCGCGCCCGCCTGCTCGGCCAGGCCCCGGACCTGGCCGAGGTCGGTGAGGTCGCCGAGTACGCACCCCGCCCCGCGGGCGAGCAGGTCGCCGACGGCGGTCAGCCTGGCGTCGCTGCGGCGTGCACGACGACGTCGTGGCCGTCTTCGAGCAGGGACGCGGCGGCGGCGCGGCCGAGGCCGTCGGCCGAGCCGGTGACGAGGATGCGGGCCATGGTGTCTCTCCTTCGCGGTGCGGGTCGGGACGCCGTTCTAGGGGAGTGCGGTCGGCTTCCAGGGTCAGGAGGACCTAGGTGGCGCGGCGCTCGTCCCCATCGACTGGTACCTCTCGGCAGCGTCCTCAGCGGCAGCGTCAGGTCGAAGACCTTGCCGGTGCGAGCAGACGGTCCCAGATGAGCTGGATCAGTTCGGGCAGGAACCGGCGCACGGGGACAGGGGCCTCCGTGCAGGTGGATTCTGGGGTCGAAGAAGAGCTCGTCGCCGGGGATCTGCGACGTCGTGGGCGATGCCGCGACGAAGCCGACGTGCCCGCCGGGCGCGCTCGGCTTGCAAGGCCTGCCCCGACTGACCTCCGGGGTGCCGACGGCCTCGATCACGCTGTGCCCCCCGTATCCCTTCGTGAGCTCCTTAAGGCGCCCCGCCACCGATATCAGCCTCGCTCGGCGGAGCGCGTAGGTCGCGCCGAACTCACGGGCCAGCGCCTGCCGGTCGGCATGGCGGCTGGAAACAATGATGCGC
>CAVRTM010000010.1:0-41230 GCA_963724015.1 uncultured Actinomycetota bacterium | reverse complement strand
ATTGCCAAAGAGCCCCACCCCTGACCAGGGGTGGGGCTCTTTGGCATTGTGCCCTGAGGTTGTCAGGTCCTGCAGTGGTCATCGGTGGGAGCGGGGTCAGACCGCCTGCGCCAACGAGAGCGCGAAACGCCGCTGGTCGTCGGTCCACCACTGCGCCAGGTCGAAGCCGGCGGCGGTCAGCTCGGCCTGGACGCCCGCGCGGCGGAACTTCGCCGAGATCTCGGTGCGGATCTCCTCACCGCGCTCGAGCCGCACCCGCAGGCCAAGGTCCTCGACGGTGACCATGAGTTCCCGCCTGGCTCGAAGACGCATCTCCACCCACTCGTGCTTCGCGTCCCAGACGGCGCGGTGGTCGAAGTGCTCGAGGGGGAAGTCGGCGCCGAGCTCACGGTTGAGGACCGACAGCACGTTGCGGTTGAACTGCGCGGTCACCCCCTCCCGGTCGTCGTAGGCCCGGACCAGCACGTCGGGGTCCTTGACCAGGTCCGTGCCGAGCAGCAGCCACTCCCCGGGGGCGAGGACGTCGCGGACCTCACCGAGGAACGTGGCCCGCTCACCGGGGAAGAGGTTGCCGATGGTGCCGCCGAGAAAGGCCACGAGACGGGGAGCTTCGCCGGGGGTGCGGCCGAGGTGCTCGGTGAAGTCGCCGACGACGCCGTGGACCCGGGTGCCGGGGTAGTCCCTGGCGATCGCGGCGACAGCCTCCCGCAGGGCGGCCTCCGAGACGTCAAGAGGGACGAACTGGCGCAGGGTGCCGCCGGTTCGCAGGGCGTCGAGGAGCAGGCGCGTCTTCTCGGAGGAGCCTGAGCCGAGCTCGACCAGCGTGTGGGCCCCGGTGCGGGTGGCGATGTCCGCGGCACGGCGGTCGAGGATCTGGCGCTCGGCTCTGGTGGGGTAGTAGTCCTCGAGGCGGGTGATGTCCTCGAAGAGCTGGCTGCCGCGGGCGTCGTAGAACCACTTGGGGGGCAGCCACTTGGGGGTCGACGTCAGACCCGTGCGCGCGTCGCGGCGCAGCGCCTTCTCGGCGTCCTCGTCGGTGTGGAACACCTCGACCACGACATCGTCCATGGGCTTCACCTCTCCTTGAGTGCGTGGGTGGTGACGGCGTCGACGGTGGCCACCACCGCATGGTGGTCGGGAACCTCCCGCCAGGCCGGGTCCGTGGGGTCCCACGGCTCGGAGGCGAGGGCGACCGCGCCTGACGTCCGGCGGGTCCACAGCGCGTGGGTCCAGGTGGTGCCGACGACCAGCTGGCCGTCGGTCAGCAGCAGGTTGAGCCGCGAGCCGGGCGCGAGCGGAGGCGACGTCCACGACCACCGAGGCCATCGCGTCGAGGGGGGAGTGACCCGACCGGAGCCGGTGGCGGACCAGGGCCCACAGGAGCGCCGCATCGGTCGGGGCGTCCAGGGTCATCAGGTCCGTCACCGGGAGGTCGGATGCCAGCGAGGCCAGCGAGGCCGGCCAGCCCTCGACCCGCCCGTTGTGGCTGAACAGCCAGTGCCCGTCGGTGAACGGTGCGCAGGCACCCTCACCGACCGGCATACCGGCGGTGGCGTTGCGCACTGCGGCCAGGACGGCGCCGGAGCGGACCCCGGCGGCCACGTCCGGCAGGGAGGCGTCGGTCCACATCGGGACGCTGCGGCGGTAACGGCGGACCTGGCCGTCAGGGCCGCCGGGCGGGTACCAGCCGAGGCCGAACCCGTCGGCGTTGACGGTGCCGCCTCCGCGCATGTCCTCGGGCGCGTAGGACTGGCGCAGCAAGGAGTGGGGTGGGTCCAGTACGAGCTGGTCGAGGCTCACGGGAGGGCCGAGATAGGCCAGGTGCCGGCACATGCCTCAGCCGAGCTCCTCGGCGCGGGGGTCGCGGGCGCACCGGAAGCCGGCGAAGATCTGCCGGCGGATGGGGTAGTCCCAGTTGCGGAACGTGCCGCGGCAGGCCACCGCGTCGGTGCCGAAGGACCCGCCCCGCAGGACCTTGTAGTCGGCGCCGAAGAAGACGAGGGAGTACTCGTCGTACGGGAACGGGGCGAAGCCGGGGTAGGGCGTGAAGTCGCTGCTGGTCCACTCCCACACGTCGCCGATGAGCTGGTGGATGCCGAGCGGTGAGGCGCCGGCCGGGTAGGCGCCGGCCTCGGCGGGGGCCAGGTGGCGCTGGCCGAGGTTCGCGTGCGCGGGCGTGGGGTCCTCGTCGCCCCAGGGGTAGCGCCAGGACCGCCCGGTGGCGGGGTCATGCCGGGCGGCCTTCTCCCACTCCGCCTCGGTCGGCAGCCGCTTGCCCGCCCACGCCGCGTAGGCCTCTGCCTCGTGGAAGCTGACGTGGACGACCGGCTGGCGCGGCGGCAGCGGCGCCAGCACCCCGAACGAGCGGTGCCACCAGCTGCCGTCGAGGCGCTCCCAGAAGCGGGGTGCCTCGATGCCGGAGTGCTGGCGGTGGGCCCACCCGGAGGGGGACCACCACCGCGGGTCGTCGTAGCCGCCGGCGTCGACGAACTCGGCGTAGTCGCCGTTGGTCACCGCGGCGGTGTCGAGGAAGAACGCGTCGACGTGCACCCGGTGCGCCGGTCGCTCGTTGTCCAGGGCCCACGGCTCGGTGGAGGCGCCCATGGTGAACGGGCCGCCGGGGACGAGCACCTCGGAGGCGGCGGGGCGCGAGACGGCCGGCGGTGGGGCGGCCGCTCGCAGCACCACCTCGCCGCGGCGGAGCTGGTGGGTGGCCAGCATGGTCTCGGCGTGCTGCTGCTCGTGCTGGGCGACCATGCCGAACGCGAAGGCGTGCTCGAGCAGTCGCCGCCCCTCCAGTGGTGCGTGGTCCAGGACGTCGAGGACCTTGTCGCGGACCTCACGGACGTAGGCGCGCGCCTCGACCGGGCTGAGCAGCGGGAGCGAGGGCCGGTCGGCGCGGCTGTGCTTGAACGCGTCGTACAGCTCGTCGATGTCCTGCCGGACCGGCGCGCGGGCGCCCACGTCCCGCACCAGCCACAGCTCCTCCTGGTTGCCGATGTGCGCGAGGTCCCACACCAGCGGCGACATCAGCGTGGAGTGCTGGCGCACCAGGTCGTCGTCGTCGACCGCGTCGGTGAGCTCGGTGCTGCGCTCACGGCTGCGCGTGAGCACCTCGGCGACGTGGGCACGCAGCTGCTCGGGACTCCGGTCGGGCAGCGGGGAAGCGGTGGTCATGCCGAGCACCTCCGGGTCGGGGTGGAGACCAGCTGGGGCAGGCGGCCGAGCACGGCGGCCCGCGTGGAGGGGGCAAGGTCGAGGTCGGCGACGGCCGCGCAGCCGACCTCGACGACCGCGGCTGCGGCGGCGCGGACCCGCGGGTCCTGCAGGCCGTGCCGGCCCGCCTCGAACCACCGGTCCCGCGCTGGTTCGGCGGCCTCCAGCGCCGCGTCGACGGCGCGGGGCGACGACAGGAGAGCGCACAGCAGCACGAACGGGTGGACCCAGGAGTCGCCCGGCTGGGCGTCGAGGTAGCGGATCTCGAGGTAGCCGCGGGGTCGGACGGGGGGAAACATCGTGCTGAGGTGGTAGTCCAGGTCGGCGGTCGTGGGAACCGGCAGGCTGCCCGCGGCGCCGGCCCGGATCCAGGCCGCGAACGTGAGCCCTGCAGGCGCGGCCCACGACCCGCCGTCGCGGCGCAGGCAGACCACCGGCGCCTCCATGGCCAGGGCGGCCCAGTGCTGCGCCGGGTCGGCGACCGTCGTGGCCGGGGGCAGGGTGACCGGCGGGCAGGTGTGCAGGACGGACCTCAGCCGGGCGGAGGCCCAGCGGGTGTCGGCGCCGGCGTGGTGCCGGGAGTTGGCGAAGAGGGCAACCAGCGGCGGGCCCAGCGCGTGCGCGGCGGCCCAGCGGGACGGGATGTCCTGGGCCTCGCCGGCGTCCAGGCAGACCTGCATGCTGGCGCTGCTGCACATCATCTGCGTGCCGCCGGGGCCGATCGCGACGTAGGCCTGCTCCATCGCCGTGTAGCGGGGCGTGGCGAGGACCCGGCGAGGAGGCCGGTGCGGATCGAGGCCGTGGCTGCCGAGGGTGAGGCCTTGTGCCCGCAGCAGGCCGGCGAGCTGGGCGGAGTCGGCCCGGGTGTGCTCGACCACCGTGTCGAGCGCGGCATGGGGCGGGGTGGAGATCTCGACCTGGCCGCCCGGCTCGACGGTGACCAGCGAGCCGTGTGCCAGGGGGGCGTGGGGAGAGGCGGGGTCCAGGGTCGCGGGGCTGTGGTGCCCCAGCGCCACGCGCAGTCGCGCGATGTCCACCGGCCTCGTCGGGTGCTCGAGGTCATGCAGCGTCCGCTCCAGCTCGACGCCGTGCAGCCGTGGGGGTCCGTGCTTGAAGCAGACCATCGCGACGTAGCCCTCGGCCTGCTCGCGGTCTCGCAGCGGCGTCGACGGCTGTTCGGCGTAGGTGCTCGGCGGCACGGTGGTCGGATGAGGCATGACCCGCACGAACATAGCCACGGCCTGCGACCGCCACAACCCTCTGGATGAGGCGGGGCTCTCCGGGCCGGGCAGTGGGGCTGCGTTCGAGCAGGCCGCGTAGGTGGGGCTCAGCCGCGAAGGGCCGACCACGGGACGTCGAGGCTGCCCAGCAGCTCGCGCATCAGGGGCAGGCTGATGCCCACCACGTTGGAGGGGTCGCCCTCGATCCCCTCGACGTAGGGGGCGCCGAGGCCGTCGAGCGTGAAGGCGCCCGCCACCTTCAACGGCTCGCCGGTGGCGACGTAGGCCTCGATCTCCTCATCGGAGATGGCGGCGAAGTGCACCGTCGTGGAGGCCACGGCCCCGAGCGTCGCGCCGGTGCCGCCGTCCTCGCCATCGCGGTCGTCGATCACCCAGTGGCCCGTGTGCAGGACCCCGGAGCGACCCCGCATCCGCTGCCACCGGGCGAGCGCCTCCGCGGCGTCCACCGGCTTGCCGTGCACCTCGTCGTCGAGCTCGAGGACCGAGTCGCAGCCCACGACCAGCGCGCCGTCGGGGGCGTCGCCCGGAGCATCGGCACCGGCCAGGCGCGCGGCCACCGCCTCGCACTTGGCGCGTGCCAGCACCAGGGCGACGTCCTCGGGTGCGAGCTCGCCGTACTGGCTCCGGGCCTGGGCCACCACGGCGTCCTCGTCGACCTCGGACACCAGGACGTACGGCGACACACCCGCCCGGCGCAGCGTCTCGAGGCGGGCCGGGGAGGCTGAGCCGAGGACGAGGGGCAGGGCGGGGATGACCATGGCCGGAAGGGTACCGGGCTAGCCGAGCAGGTCGTCGACGTAGCACCAGCGCCAGGCCTCGCCCGGCTCGAAGCTGCGCATCACGGGGTGGCCGGTCTCGGCGTAGTGCCGGTCGGCGTGCTTGCCGACCGACGAGTCGCAGCAGCCGATGTTGCCGCAGGACAGGCACATCCGCAGATGCACCGGCGTCGTGCCTTCGCGCTCGCAGTCCGGGCAGCCCTGTGGCGTCAGCGGCCTGACGTGCGTCGGGGCCTGGCGCAGGTGCTCGCACGCGCCGCCCGCAGGCTCCGGCGGCAGCAGCAGGCCCTCCCGGGCCGCCTCGTCCCCACGTTCGACCCGGTCGAGCATGGACTCCTCGAGGTCGAGCGCCCCCATCACCTGCTCGAGCACCTCGTGGTCTGCCTCTCCCGGCGTCGCGGATGCGGAGCACCTCCGCACGCTCGGCGGCCAGCATCTGCAGGCGGACCCGGCGGTAGGCCTCGCTCGGTGTCTCCTGCGTCGAGTCGGTGCTGCCCAGCCGCTCCCAGACGATGTTGACGCGCTGCTCCACCCGGCGGCGCAGCATGTCCATCGTCTGCTCGTCGATCTCGTCGGCGCACTCGTCGAGAGCGCGCATGCCGGCGCTCACCGCGGACTGCAGGACGGTGGCCTCCTGCAGGGCGTCCTCGCGCGGGTCCGGCCCGTGCACCCCGAGGCGACGGGCCAGCCACGGCAGCGAGAAGCCTTGCAGCACCAGCGTGCCGGCTGTGACCACCATGGCGATGAGGACCAGGACCTCCCGCTGCGGGAGTGTCCTCCGGGAGCGCGAAGACGGCCGCCAGGGTGACCACGCCGCGCATTCCCGCCCACGAGATGATCGCCGTCGAGCGCCAGGACGGGACGCGCCCGGCCCGGTCGGGGCCGGGACGGATCGCGAGGAACCGCACGGGGAAGACCCACATCGGCCGCAGGACGATGACGGCGGCGAGCACCGCGAGGCACACGCCGATGATCTGGCCGAGGCCGAGGTCGGACCTGCTGACGTCGGCCACGATCCACCGCACCTGCAGCCCGATGAGCAGGAACACCGAGTTCTCGAGCAGGAACTGGATCGTGGACCAGTTCACGCGCTCGCTCAGCCGCGAGGAGGCGTCCTGCAGCACCGATGACCGGTGCCCGAGCAGCAGGCCGGCGACGACGACGGCCAGGACACCCGAGGCGCCCAGCTCCTCGGCGGGAAGGTAGGCCACGAACGGCACCATGAACGACAGGGAGGTGTCGATGACGCTGTCGGTCACGGCCTTGCGGATGAGGCCGACGAGCCAGGCGACGACGACCCCGATGACGACACCGCCGAGCGCGGCGCGGACGAAGTCCAGCGTCACCCCGCCGACGCTGACGTAGCCGACCGTCAGCGCCGCGATGGCGGTCCGCAGGCACACCAGCGCCGTGGCGTCGTTGACCAGCGACTCGCCCTCGAGCAGCGTGACGACGCGACGGGGCAGGCCGATCCGGCGTGCGATGGCCGTCGCCGCCACCGCGTCCGGCGGCGCCACGACCGCACCGAGCGCGAACGCCGCGGCGAACGGCACCGGCAGCAGCCACCACGTCAGCAGGCCCACCCCGAGCGCGGTGAAGATGACCAGCCCGACCGAGAGGAACCCGATGGGACGGCGGTTCTCCTTGAAGTCGACCAGGGAGCTGCGGATCGCGGCGGCGTACAGCAGCGGTGGCAGCAGCCCCACCAGCACCACCTCGGAGGACAGGTGCACCTCGGGGACGAACGGCAGGAACGAGGCCACCACGCCGACCAGCGTCAGCAGCAGCGGCGCGGACAGGTCGAACCGGCGCGCCAGTCCCGCCACCGCCGTGACGGTGGCGAGGAGAGCGAGGGCGGTGATGGCGACAGGCACCAGAGAAGTTTCGCAGCCTCGGGGCCCCGGTCGTGCGCCCGGAGCGGCGTCAGCCCAGGACGGCGGTCCGCAGCGTGTCCAGCCCGACGCCGCCGACGTCCAGCGCACGGCGGTGGAACGCCCTGATGTCGAACGCGTCGCCCTCCCTGGCGCGGACCTCGTCGCGCAGCTGCAGCCAGATCCGCTCTCCGATCTTGTACGACGGCGCCTGCCCCGGCCAGCCGAGGTAGCGGTCGAGCTCGTAGCGCAGGAAGCCCTCGGCCATGTTGGCGTGCGCGGACAGGAACGTCCATGCCTTGTCGTAGGTCCAGCTGCCGCCGCCCACCTCGGCGGGTGCCTCGAAGCCGCAGTGGAACCCGATGTCGAGCACCACCCGCGCCGCACGCAGCGACTGGCCGTCGAGCAGACCCATCCGGTTGCCGGGGTCGTCCATGTAGCCCAGGTCGGCCATGAGGCGCTCGGCGTAGAGCGCCCAGCCCTCCCCGTGGCCGGAGACCCACGACTCGAGCCGGCGCCAGCGGTTGAGCAGCTCCGAGCGGTAGACGGTCTGGCCCACCTGGAGGTGATGCCCGGGGACGCCCTCGTGGTAGACGGTGGTCAGCTCACGCCAGGTGCCGAACTCCGTGACGCCCTTGGGCACCGCCCACCACATGCGGCCCGGGCGGCTGAAGTCCTCGCTCGGGCCGGTGTAGTAGATGCCGCCCGAGGTCGTCGGCGCGATCCGGCACTCGATCGTGCGGACCGGCTCCGGGATGTCGAAGTGCGAGCCGGCCAGGCTCGCGATCGCCTCGTCGGCCTTCTCCTGCATCCACGCGCGCAGCGCGTCGGTGCCGTGCAGCTGGTAGGCCGGGTCGGCGTCGAGCAGGTCGATCGCCTCCTTGACCGTGGCGCCGGGCCGGATCTGCTGCGCCACGGCCTCCATCTCGGCGGTGATCCGGGCCAGCTCGGCCTGACCCCAGGCGTAGGTCTCCTCGAGGTCGACGCGGGTGCCGAGGAAGGAGCGCGAGACCAGCTGGTAGCGGTCGCGGCCGCAGGCGTCGGACTCGGGGGCCTGCGGCAGGATCTCGCGGCGCAGGGTGCGGCCGAGGTCGGCGTAGGCGCCGGACGCGGCGGCGACCGACCGGGCCAGGTCCTCGGCGACCTCGCGCGGCAGCTGCTCGCCCGCCGGCGCGCGCACCGTGCAGGAGGGCGGCGAAGTAGCCGTCCGCGGCGGTGAACTCCTCGCACTGGCCGATGCACGCCTCGACCTGGCGGCGCGGGCTGACGTTGCCGCGGGCGGCGGCGGCCGTGAGCGACTCGACGTACTGCTGCAGGGCCGTCGGCACCTTGCCCAGGCGGGTGGCGATCACCGACCACTGCTCGGCGGTGTCGGTCGGCATGAGGTCGAAGACGCTGCGGATGCCCTGGATCGGTGAGGCGATGACGTCGAGCGACATCTCGTCCAGACCGGCGGCGTAGATCTCCTCGGACAGGGACAGCCGCTCCTGCATGGCCGACACGGTCACCCGGTCGATGTCGTCGACCGGGCTGGCCGCGGCGAGCGCCGCCAGCGTCCTGCGGCGCAGCGCGGAGTGGGCCGCGTGGCCCGCCGGGGAGAAGTCGTCGAGGTCCTCGTCGTGGCCGGGGATGCCCATGTACGTCGCCGCGGTGGGGCTGAGCTCGACGGTGGCGTCCAGGAAGGCGTCGGCGATCCGGTCGACGTCGGTGGCCGGCCGGGCGGTGGACGGCTCGTGGAGATCAGGGGAGGAGGTCACCCGCGCAACGTACCCGTCCCGGCGGCAGGAGGTGAGGCCTTCGCCCCCGCCGCGGAGGTCAGCGGGGGAAGGCGGACGCGCGCCAGCCGTCGGGACCGGGGGAGAGCGGCGGCCTGGCGAGACGGGCGCGGTCGGCCCACGACGAGGCCGGAGCCGGGGGGCGCGGGTCCGCGCCGGCACCGGCCGCGGCGAGGACAGCGACCAGCGCGGCCAGCTCCTCGGGGGTGGCGCTTCCGCGCACCAGCCGCAGCGGCGGTGCGTCCGGAGCATCCGCCGCGTCCGGCGACGCGGGCCCGTCCGGGCCCTTCCGCGTCCCGTCGTCGCTCACAGCGGGATGTTCCCGTGCTTCTTGGCCGGCAGCGTCTCGCGCTTGGTGCGCAGCGCGCGCAGCGACCGGATGACGTAGGAACGGGTGTAGGACGGCGGGATCACCGAGTCGACGTAGCCGCGGTCGGCGGCGACGTAGGGGTTGGCGAGGGTGTCCTCGTACTCGGTGACGAAGCGCTCGCGGGCCTCGGTGAGGTCCTCGCCGCGCTCGGCCGCGGCGGCCAGCTCCTTGCGGTAGAGGATGTTGACCGCGCCCTGGGCGCCCATCACGGCGATCTGCGCGGTCGGCCACGCCAGGTTGACGTCGGCGCCGAGGTGCTTGGACCCCATGACGTCGTACGCGCCGCCGTAGGCCTTGCGGGTGATCACGGTGACGAGGGGGACGGTGGCCTCGGCGTACGCGTAGATCAGCTTGGCGCCGCGGCGGATGATGCCGTTCCACTCCTGGTCGGTGCCGGGCAGGAAGCCGGGGACGTCCACGAAGGTGAGCACGGGGATGTTGAAGGCGTCGCAGGTCCGCACGAAGCGGGCGGCCTTCTCGGAGGCGTCGATGTCGAGGCACCCGGCGAAGTGCAGCGGCTGGTTCGCGACGACCCCCACCGAGCGGCCGTCGATGCGCCCGAACCCGCAGACGATGTTGGGGGCGAACAGCGGCTGGACCTCCAGGAAGTCCGGTGAGCCGTCGCCGGCGGCGTCCACGACGTGCTCGATGACGGTGTGCATGTCGTAGGGGATGTTGGCCGAGTCGGGGACGAACGCGTCGAGGAAGGCGTCGTCCTCGGTGACCGTCGCGTCGGCGTCGGCGTCGAACGCGGGGGGGTCGGTCAGGTTGTTCGACGGCAGGTAGGACAGCAGGGCCCGGACGTAGTCGATGGCGTCGTCCTCGTCGGCAGCCATGTAGTGCGACACCCCCGAGCGGGAGCTGTGCGAGTGCGCCCCGCCGAGCTCCTCCATGCCGACGTCCTCGCCGGTGACGGTCTTGATGACGTCCGGGCCGGTGATGAACATGTGCGAGGTCTGGTCGACCATGACGGTGAAGTCGGTGATGGCCGGGGAGTAGACGGCCCCACCCGCGCACGGGCCCATGACGAGGCTGATCTGCGGGAGGACCCCCGAGGCGTGGACGTTGCGGCGGAAGATCTCGGCGTAGAGCCCCAGCGCGACGACCCCCTCCTGGATGCGGGCGCCACCGGAGTCGTTGATGCCGATGACCGGGCAGCCGATCTTCATCGCCAGGTCCATGACCTTGACGATCTTCTCCCCGAACACCTCCCCGAGTGACCCGCCGAAGACGGTGAAGTCCTGGGAGAACACGCAGACCGGTCGGCCGTCGACCGTGCCGTGACCGGTGACCACGCCATCGCCGTACGGGCGGTTGCGCTCCTGCCCGAAGCTCGTCGACCGGTGCCGCGCCAGCTCGTCCAGCTCGGTGAACGACCCCTCGTCCAGCAGCTGGGCGATGCGCTCGCGTGCGGTCTTCTTGCCCTTCGCGTGCTGCTTCTCCACGGCCCGGGCCGACCCCGCGTGGACCGCCTCGTCGTTGCGGCGGTGCAGGTCGGCCAGCCGGCCGGCGGTGGTGTGCAGGTCCGCGGCGGTCGCCGCGGCGTCGGTGTCGGTGGTGGGAGCAGCGTCGGCCATGGCGGGCAGCCTAGCCTTGTCGATGTGCGAGAACCCCTGGACGTACGGGCCCTGCGGGAGGCGTTGCTCACGCCCGGCAGCCCCTGGCGCAGCGTCGACAGCCACGAGAGCGTCGACTCCACCAACCTGGAGGCGGCACGGCGGCCGGAGCCGTGGCGCGTCGTGGTGGCCGACCACCAGAGCGCCGGCCGCGGGCGGATGGCGCGCCATTGGGAGGCGCCGGCGGGGGCGTCGGTGGCGGTGTCCGTCGTCGTCCCGATGGCCGGCGCCGACCGGGGGTGGCTGCCGCTGTTGACCGGGATGGCGATGGCCGGTGCGTTGCAGCAGGTGGCCGGGGTGCCGGCGCGGCTGAAGTGGCCGAACGACGTGCTCGTCGACGGCGGGAAGATCTGTGGCGTGCTCTGCGAGATGGTGACGCCCGCGGAGGCCGCCGGCGATGAGCTGGCTGTCGCCGGCGCGGGCGCCAACGTGGACCAGCACCGCGAGGAGCTGCCGGTGGACACGGCGACGTCCTTGAGGCTGTGCGGGGTCACCGGCGTGCGACGGGAGGACCTGGTCCTCGCCTTCCTCGAGGGCTTCGCCGAGCTGCACGCAGCCTGGGTCAGCGGAGGTGCGGCGATGCAGGAGCTCCGCCGCCGGTACCGCGACCTGTGCGTCACCATCGGGCAGGACGTCCGGGTGCACCAGCCCTCGGGTGCCGTCGCGCGTGGTCGCGCCGTCGCCGTCGACGACTCCGGCCGGCTGGTGCTCGACGGCCCCGCAGGCCGGCAGGCCCACGCGGCCGGGGACGTCGTCCACGTGCGGCCGCCGGCCTGAGGGCGCCGAACCGTGGCCACCCGGCATGATCCGGGCATGCCTCGACCTCCGCGACGCGACGACCACGGTGCCGTGGACCCCATGCCGCCCGAGGTCGACGACCTCGTCATCGACGACGTCGCCGCCAGGCTGCTGGGCGAGCCGCGGAGCATGCGGCGCCGGCAGGTCAGTGCCGGGGCCGAGGTCTCGCTGCTCAGCGCCCGCAAGTTCTGGCACGCC
Source organism: uncultured Actinomycetota bacterium (assembly GCA_963724015.1). Classification (GTDB taxonomy): domain Bacteria; phylum Actinomycetota; class Actinomycetes; order Actinomycetales; family Dermatophilaceae; genus CAVRTM01. Next base: position 29,369 of record CAVRTM010000010.1, on the reverse strand, counting down.
CTCGGCTTCCCCAACGTCGGCGACGAGGACACCGTCTTCACCGACGCCGACCTGCAGGCGTTGCGGTCGGTCGTCGGGATGGTCCGCGAAGGGGTGTTCGACGAGGCGTCGGCGCTGTCGATGATCCGGGCGCTGGGCCGGACCACCGACCGGCTCGCGGGCTGGCAGACGCAGCTGATGGCCGAGGCGCTCGGCGACGTGCCGGCGGTCGACGCCTGGACCGGCTCGGTCGGCGAGGGGGACGCCTCCCCGGACACCAGCCGCGCCGTGCCGGACCCCGAGACGGCGCGTGCCGCCGCCCTGAAGCTGACCGAGCTCGTCGACCGGCTCGAGCCGCTGCTGGTCTATGCGTGGCGCCGGCACCTGACTGCTGCCATCTCCCGCATGATCGCGGACGCCGAGCCCGCGAAGGAGCACGCCGGGGTCGTCCGCAGCGTCGGCTTCGCCGACCTCGTGTCGTTCACCGCGCTGGTACGGCGCCTGTCCGAGCGGCAGCTCGCCGAGGTCGTGCAGCGGTTCGAGGCGCTGGCCTCCGACGTCGTCACCGCCCACGGCGGCCGGGTGGTCAAGACCGTCGGGGACGAGGTGCTGTTCGTGACGCTCGGCGCCGCTCCGGCCGGCGCGATCGCGCTGGACCTCGTGCAGGCCATGGGCGACGACGACTTCCTGCCCGACGTCCGCGTCGGCATGGCGTTCGGGCCGGTCGTCTCCCGGCTGGGTGACGTCTTCGGCACGACGGTGAACCGGGCCAGCCGGCTGACCGCGGCGGCCCGTCCCGGGACGGTGCTGGTGGACGACGCGCTCGCCGCGTCGCTGGCCAGCCTCTCCGGCTTCGAGATGACCGCGCTGCGCCGGCGGACGCTGCGCGGCATCGGGCCGGTCACCCCGTGGCGCCTGCAGCGCGCCGCCCGGTCCCGTCGCCGCGGCATGGTCGCGCCGGAGGACACCCTCTACGGTGACGACGTCCCGACCGTCGACGAAGGAGACGCATGAGCAGCACCGACCGCAGGCCCCTGGTCACCGTCACGCGGCACGGCGACGGCGGGCACGTCGCCGAGCTGGCCCTCGACCGGCCCGAGGCCATGAACGCCGTGTCGACGGCCATGGCCCGGGACCTCGGCGCCGCCTGCGCCGACCTCGCCGCGGACGAGAGCGTGCGCTGCGTCGTCGTGACCAGCACCAGCCCCAAGGCGTTCTGCGTCGGCGCCGACCTGAAGGAGCGCAACAGCTTCAGTGACGCCGACCTGATGCAGCAGCGGCCGGTGGCCCGCGCGGCGTACGGCGGGGTGCTGAACCTGCCGATGCCCTCGCTCGCGGTCGTGGAGGGCTTCGCCCTCGGTGGCGGCCTGGAGATCGCGCTGTCCTGCGACCTCGTGATCGCCGGTGACGCGGCCGTCGTGGGGCTGCCGGAGGTGTCCGTCGGCGTCATCCCCGGAGGCGGCGGCACGCAGCTGCTGACTCGCCGGGTCGGCTGGAGCCGGGCGGCCGGGATGATCTTCACCGCCCGCCGGATGCCCGCTGCCGAGGCCGGAGCGCTGGGGGTCGTCGACGAGGTCGTCGCCGCCGGCGGCGCGCGCGACCGCGCCCTGGAGATCGCCGTACAGATCGCGGCGAACTCGCCGGTCGGGCTGCGGCAGGCCAAGCGGGCGATGCGCCTCGGGGCCGACGCCGACCTGGCCACCGGGCTCGAGGTGGAGGACGCCTGCTGGCGCGCGACGGCGTTCTCCGGGGACCGGAAGGAGGGGGTCGCCGCCTTTGCCGAGAAGCGTGTCCCGGCGTGGCCCGGTCGGTGAGCGTGCCGCCCTGTCTACGATGCGCTCATGACCCGTGTCCTCCTGGCCGAAGATGACCCCGCGATCTCCGAGCCACTGGCCCGAGCGCTGCGGCGTGAGGGTTACGACGTCGACGTCCGCGGCGACGGCCGCGCCGCCCTCGAGGGGGCGAACGAGAGCCCGGACCTGGTGGTCCTGGACCTCGGGCTGCCGCACATCGACGGCCTGGAGGTGTGCCGGCGGATCCGCGCCGACGGCAGGACCATCCCCGTCCTGATCCTGACCGCCCGCGCCGACGAGGTCGACACGGTGGTCGGGCTCGACGCCGGTGCGGACGACTACGTCACCAAGCCGTTCCGCCTGGCTGAGCTGCTGGCCCGGGTGCGGGCGCTGCTGCGCCGCCGGCCCAACGACGCGGGGCCGTCGAGCGCAGTCGTGCGGATCGACCCCGAGGCCCGGCGTGCCTTCTTCAACGAGGAGGAGCTGCAGCTCACCGCCAAGGAGTTCGACCTGCTGCGGGTGCTCGTGCGCGAGCAGGGCAAGGTCGTCTCCCGTGAGCAGCTGATGCGCGAGATCTGGGAGACCGCCTGGTTCGGGTCGACCAAGACCCTGGACATGCACATCTCGGTCCTGCGGCGAAAGCTGGGTGACGACGCGGCGCAGCCCCGGTTCATCGCGACGGTCCGCGGGGTCGGGTTCCGCTTCGAGCGCGGCGACAAGGGCTGACGGCGGGTGCGCCAGCGGTTGGTGCGGTCCACCGTGCTCGCGGTGGTCCTGTCGGTCATCATCGTCGGGCTGCCGCTGTTCCTCGGCGCCGCCTGGTATGCCGTGAGCAACGACGGCGCGGCCGCGCGGGTCTGGTTCGACCTGCAGCCGCACTCCCACCAGATCCTGCTGGTCCTCGCCGCGATCGTCGTCCTGTCCGTGGCCGCCGTCGGCGTGGGGGTGCTGGTCGCCCTGCGCCAGGCGCGGACCTTCGCCGAGCCGATGACCGGGCTGGCGGAGCGCGCGGAGCGCCTGGGCGCCGGCCAGTCGCGGTTCGAGCCGCTCGTCTCCGGCATCGCCGAGATCGACGCCGTCTCGGACGTGCTCGCCCGCAGCGCCCAGCAGCTGACGCGCTCCCTGGCCTCCGAGCGGGACTTCGCCGCCGACGCCTCGCACCAGCTGCGCACCCCGCTGACCGCGCTCCTGATGCGGCTGGAGGAGATCGGGCTGACCGACGACCTCGACGTGGTCCGCGAGGAGGCCGGCATCGCGATCGCGCAGGTCGAGCGGCTCACCCGCGTGGTCGACGACCTGATGTCACGGACCCGGCGTGGGCACCAGGACGCCCCGACGCCGTCGGTCTCGCTGGACTCGATCATCGCGGCGCTGCAGCGCGAGTGGCAGCCGGCGTTCGAGCAGGCCCGTCGCAGCGTCCGCGTCCACGGCCAGCGCGGGCTCGTGGTCAAGTCCACCCCCGTCGCGCTGTCCCAGGTGCTGTCCACGCTGCTGGAGAACTCCCTCGCGCACGGTCGCGGCACCGTCGACGTGCACGCCCGCCGCAGCGGGCCGTCGGTCGTGGTGGAGATCAGCGACCAGGGCGAGGGGGTGGCCCCCACCATCGCCCCGCACATCTTCGAGCGGTCGGTGACCAGCGGCGGCACGGGTCTGGGCCTGGCGCTCGCCCGCGACCTCGCCGAGTCCAACGGTGGGCGCCTGGAGCTCGTGCAGGCCCAGCCGGTGATCTTCGCCCTCTTCCTGTCCGAGGCCGAGTCGGCCGCCTGACCGGCTCTCGTAGGCGGTGCCAGAACCCCCACCTTGGCCGGTCTGCAGGGGTCAGACGGGGGTGGGCGGTGACTCGGCGGGGGCGAACTCCTCGCCGGCGAAGACGAACCGGCGGTAGGCCCAGAACCGGAACAGCGTGCCGAGCACCAGACCCACACCGTTGGCGCTGATGTTGTCGGCCAGCGGCGTGCGCAGGTCCAGGACGTAGTGCGAGACGGCCAGGCAGGTCAGGGCGATCGCCATGCCGGCAAGGTTGAAGCCGATGAACAGCAGGAGCTCCTGGTGGGCCTGCCGCTGCCGGCGGTGGCGGAAGGTCCAGTAGCGGTTGCCCAGCCAGGCGGTCAGCGTCGCCAGCGACACCGAGATGACCTTGGCCCGCAGCGGCTGCCCGGCCGGGGTGCCCTCGGCGAAGCCGAACCGCAGCATGTTGAACACGCCGATGTCCACGACGAACGCCACCGCGCCGACCACCCCGAACTTGAGCATCTCGCGCACGAGCACGTCCACCGCACCGCGGGCGCGGTCGAGCAAGGAGGGGTGTGCAGAGGCCATTGCCTCAGGGTAGGCCCGGTGGCTGTGAGCCTCGTACCGGCACACCGATACCCTCGTGCCGTGACGTCGCCGCAACGCGCCCCCGGAGGATTCCCCGTCGTCGGCATCATCGGCGGTGGCCAGCTGGCGAGGATGTGCCAGCCGCCCGCCGTCGGGCTGGCGGTGACCCTCTCCGTGCTGGCCGAGGCGCCGGATGCCTCGGCCGCCCTCGTCATCCCGTCGGCGCCGGTCGGGAGCCACGCCGACGTCGAGGCCGTGCGCGCCTTCGCCCGGGCCTGCGACGTCGTGACGTTCGACCACGAGCACGTGCCGGCGGGCGTCCTCGCCGCGCTGGAGGCCGACGGCGTCGCGCTGCACCCCAGCCCGGCCGCCCTCGTCTTCGCCCAGGACAAGCTGGCGATGCGCCGGCGGCTCACCGACATCGGCGTCCCGTGCCCGCGGTGGGCGCCGGTCGGCGACCGGGCCGCGTTGCAGGCCTTCGGCGACGAGGTCGGCTGGCCGGTGGTGGTCAAGACGCCCCGCGGCGGCTACGACGGCAAGGGCGTGCGGATCATCGGGTCCGCCGACGAGGCCGGGGACTGGCTGGATGTCGTGGCCGAGCACGCGGCGGCGGGGGAGGGGCTGCTCGCCGAGGGGCTGCTGGCCGAGGAGCGGGTCGACTTCGTCCGCGAGCTCGCGGTGCTCATCGCCCGCAGCCCGTCCGGACAGGCCACCGCCTGGCAGGTGGTGGAGACGGTGCAGACCGACGGCATCTGCACCGAGGTGCTCGCTCCCGCGCCCGGCCTGGACGACGAGCTCGCGGCCCGGGTGACGGAGGCAGGGCTGCGCATCGCCGGCGAGCTGGGCGTCACCGGGGTGATGGCGGTCGAGCTGTTCGAGGTGAGCCACCCGCGGACCGGGGAGCCGGCGTACGTCGTCAACGAGCTGGCCATGCGCCCGCACAACAGCGGTCACTGGAGCATCGACGGCGCGGTCACGAGCCAGTTCGAGCAGCACCTGCGTGCCGTCCTCGACCTGCCGCTGGGCGACCCGTCGGCCCGGGAGCCGTGGACCGTCATGGGCAACGTGCTCGGCGGGGACTACCCCGAGCTGTACCCGGCGTACCGGCACCTGCTGGCCCGCGATCCGGGGCTGAAGATGCACCTGTACGGCAAGGGCGTGCGGCCCGGGCGCAAGATCGGCCACGTCAACGTCAGCGGGGACGACCTCGAGCAGCTGCGCGCCCGCGCCCAGCACGCCACCGACTACCTGCAGGGAGTGGTCACCGAATGAGCACACCGGTCGTCGGCGTGGTGATGGGCAGTGACAGCGACTGGCCCGTGATGGAGGCCGCCGCACTGGCCCTGGACGAGTTCGGCATCGGCTACGAGGCCGACGTCGTGTCCGCACACCGCATGCCGCAGGAGATGGTCGCGTACGGCGAGTCGGCGTCCGCCCGCGGGCTGCGGGTCCTCATCGCGGGCGCCGGTGGCGCCGCGCACCTGCCGGGGATGCTCGCGGCCGTCACGCCGTTGCCGGTCATCGGGGTGCCGGTGCCGCTGAAGCACCTGGACGGCATGGACTCCCTGCTCTCGATCGTGCAGATGCCCGGCGGTGTGCCGGTGGCGACGGTGTCGATCGGCGGCGCCCGCAACGCCGGCCTGCTCGCGGCACGCATCCTGGCGTCCGGCACCGACGAGGAGGCCGCGGCCCTGCGCGCCCGGATGGTGGCGTTCCAGCAGGCTTTGCGTGACGAGGCCCACGCCAAGGGCGAGCGGCTGCGGTCGCGCAGAGCCGGTGCGACGGAGGCGGCGACGCCCCGGGACTGAGGTCGCCGGCCGACGCACTCCTGCTGGGCGGAGGCGGCGGGTCCCCACCGCCGTCGCTCATCCCGGGCGCGGCAGCAGGGAGACCACGTGGCGGGCGATCTCGAACGCGCTGGTGGCCGCAGGCGACGGGGCGTTGAGGACGTGGACGACATTGTCCTGCTGCTCGAGGAGGAAGTCGTCGACCAGCGAGCCGTCGCGGTGCAGGGCCTGGGCGCGCACGCCGGCGGGCGCTGGGACGAGGTCCTCGTCGCGGATGTCGGGCACGAGGCGCCGGAGACTCTCCCCGAACAGGTGCCGGGACACCGAGCGCATCACCTCGCTCGCACCCATGCGGTAGTGGCAGCTGCCAGGCGCCAGAACCCGGGAAAGCCGAGGGTGTTGGCGAGCTCCCGGGGGACGACGCGGTTCCAGCGGTAGCCCTCGCGGGCGAAGGCGAGGACCGCGTTGGGCCCGGCATGGACCGAACCGTCGACACCGCGGGTGAGGTGGACACCCAGGAAGGGGAAGCGCGGGTCCGGCACCGGGTAGATCAGGTTCCGCACCAGGTCGGAGCGGTCCGCCCTCAGGCTGTAGTACTCACCCCGGAACGGCACGATCCGCGCGGCGGGGCTCGCTCCGAGCCGGCGCGCCACGAGATCGCTCTGCAGGCCCGCGCAGTTGACGACGACGTCTGCGGGGAGGTCGCCGGTGGTGGCGTGCACGACCAGCCGGCCTCCGGACGGGGTCGCACCGACGACCTCGGACCCGAGGGCCATGCCGGCGCCGGCAGCCTGCAGACGCCGGACCAGGGCCCGGCAGACACCGCCGTAGTCGATGATGCCCGTGCTCGGGACGTGCAGTGCCGCCACCGCGCGGACGTGGGGCTCGTGCTCGCGTGCCTCGGCGGCGGAGAGCCAGGTGACTGTCAGACCGTTCGCCAGGCCGCGCTCGTACAGGCGGCGCAGTCCCGGTAGCTGGCTCTCACTGGTGGCCGCGACGAGCTTTCCGCAGGTCTCGTGGGCCACGCCCTCGTCCTCGGCGAAGCGCACCATCGACCTGGCGCCGGCCTGGCACATCCGGGCCTTCTTCGAGCCGGGCACGTAGTACAGGCCGGAGTGGATCACGCCGCTGTTGTGCCCCGTCTGGTGTCGTGCCCAGCCCGGCTCCTTCTCGACCACGGTGACCTCGGACCCCGGCCGGGCGGAGGTCAGCAGGTCGGCCACCGCCAGGCCCAGGATCCCGCCGCCGATGACGACGTGGCGGGTGGCAGGGGTCATCCGCCGATCGTAGTGACGGAGGTGTGCCGGTGGCCCCGGGTCCACGGCGCCCGCGTCTGCCTCGTTCGGGCGGCCTGAACCGGGAGGCCTCATCCGACTGTGCGCGACGCATGGCCAGAGCTGCCGCCCAACCCGTACAACGCGCATGCCTGGTTCGTGGCCACGCCGACGGTGGGTGAGGGCACCTGGATCGGGGCCTTCACCGTCATCGACGGCTCGGGAGGGCTCACCATCGGCAGCGGGTGTGACATCAGCTCCGGGGTGCACATCTACACGCACTCCAGCACGCGACGCTGTGTCAGCGCCAGGGCTCATCCCGTGGTGGACCGGAAGCCGGTCGTGATCGGGGACTGCGTGTTCATCGGCGCGAACGCCGTCGTGAACATGGGCGTGACCATCGGTTCGCACGCGGTCGTCGGCGCGGGCGCCGTGGTGACGCGAGACGTTCCCGCCTACACCGTCGTGGTCGGCGTGCCCGCCCGTCCGGTTGCCAGGGTGGTCGTGGAGGGCGCGTCGGTGCGGTACGAGCAGCTGGAGGACGTGTGACCACGGATGTCGGCTGCTGCGCGGGGGAGGGCCGCTGTGCCGGCGGGGACTGACCGCCCGGAGAACTCGATCCATCCCAGTGCGGTGCTCGGGCCGGGCGTCTCCCTGGGCTCCGGCAACACGATCGGCCCCGGGGTGGTCCTCCTGGGGCCGCTGCGCCTCGGGAACGACAACTGGATCGGCGCCCACGCCGTCCTCGGCGGCCCGGCAGAGATCAAGGGCATCGACCACGGTGCCGCCTGGGACGGCGACCTGGTCGGGACCGGGCTGACCATCGGCTCCGGCAACGTCTTCCGTGAGCTCGTCACCGTGCACCAGGGGCACTACGACACGTCCGTCATCGGCTCGGGTTGTTACTTCATGAACAAGGTCTACATCGGCCACGACGGGCGGGTGGGCGACGGCATCACCATGGCGTCGTCGGCCACCCTCGGCGGCCACGTCCATGTGGGGGACGGTGCCACCATCGGCATGAACACCGTGGTGCACCAACGGCGGGTGATCGGCCCCGGGGCGATGGTCGGGATGGGGTCGGTCGTCACCCGTGACGTGCCCCCCTTCGCCAAGGCCTACGGAAACCCGTGCCGCGTGCATGGCGTCAACGCCGTGGGCATGAGCCGTGGCGGGCTGCCGCAGGAGGCTGTGGACTTCGTCTCCGCCGCCTACGGTCGCGGGTCGGTGCCCCACGGCCGGGAGCCCGACGTCCTGCGGCCCGCCTGGGACTGGTGGCGGGAGCACACCGGCGCCTCACGGTGACGTCGAGCGTCGTCAGAGGTGCGGGTACTCGATCTTGGGGCAGGTGTCCATGACGACGCCGAGGCCTGCGTCCAGGGCCCGCCGCGCCGCCGCGTGGTCGACGACGCCGAGCTGCAGCCAGACCGTGCCGATGCCGAGGCGCTCGCGCTGCTCGACCGCCTGGTCGACGACCTGGCCGACGTGGGCGGAGCTGACGAAACAGTCCACCACGTCGATCGTCGTGCCGTCGGGGATGTCGGCCAGCCGCCGGTAGCCCGGCTCACCCCAGACCTCGACGGCACGCGGGTGGACCGGGACGATCCGGTGCCCGAGGCGGTCCTTCATCCAGCGGGCCACGCCGTACGCCGTGCGGCTGGTATCGGTCGACAGGCCGACCACCGCCCACGTCGCGGGGGTGGTCAGCACCCGGCGGATCACTGTGGGGTCATTGACCTCTGGCGACGCGGTCACGTGGGGCTGCTCGGCTGCTCAGGCGCCCGGGCGGCCGAGTGCGCGGTAGGTCCAGCCGGCCTCGCGCCAGGTGGCGGGGTCCAGGGCGTTGCGGCCGTCGATGATGGCTTTGCGGGCGACGACGGTGCCGAGCTTGGCGGGGTCGATCTCTCGGTAGACCTTCCACTCGGTCAGGTGCAGGACGACGTCGGCGTCGCGGCAGGCGTCCTCGATGTCATCGGCGTAGGTCAGGTCGGGGTGGACCGCGCGGGCCACCGGCAGGGCCTTCGGGTCGTGCACGGTGACGGTGGCACCGGCGTGGTGGGTGGCGCGGGCGATGTCCAGGGCGGGGGAGTCGCGGATGTCGTCGCTGTTGGGCTTGAACGCGGCGCCGAGGACGGCCACCCGCTTGCCGATCAGGGTGCCGCCGCACTGCTCGCGGGCGAGGTCGACCATGCGGGAGCGGCGGCGCAGGTTGATCTCGTCGACCTCGCGCAGGAAGGTCAGGGCCTGGTCGGCGCCGAGCTCGCCGGCGCGGGCCATGAACGCGCGGATGTCCTTGGGCAGGCAGCCGCCGCCGAAGCCGATGCCGGCGTTGAGGAACTTGCGCCCGATCCGGTCGTCGTGGCCGATCGCGTCGGCGAGCTGGGAGACGTCGGCGCCGGCGGCCTCGCAGACCTCGGCCATGGCGTTGATGAAGGAGATCTTCGTGGCCAGGAACGCGTTGGCCGAGGCCTTGACCAGCTCGGCGGTGGCGTAGTCGGTGACCAGGCGCGGGGTGCCGGTGGCCAGCGGGCCGGCGTACACGGTGTCGAGCAGGGCGACGTCGGCCTCGGCGGTGGGCCCGGCGACGCCGTACACGAACCGGTCGGGGGCCACGGTGTCCTCGATGGCGAAGCCCTCGCGCAGGAACTCGGGGTTCCAGGCCAGGCGCACGTCGATGCCGGCGGGGGCAGCGGACTGCATCGCCTCGCGCAGCCGGGCGGCGGTGCCGACCGGGACGGTGGACTTGCCCACGACCAGCGCCCCGGAGGTCAGGTGCGGGGCCAGGGACGCGCCCGCGGCGTAGACGTAGGTGGTGTCGGCGGCGTTCTCGCCGCGGCGCTGGGGGGTGCCCACGCACAGGAAGTGCACCCGCGCGTCCGCGACCTCGGCGTAGTCGGTGGTGAACCGCAGCCGGCCGGTGGGCAGGACCTTCGCGAGCAGCTCGTCCAGGCCGGGCTCGAACAGCGGCGCCTTGCCGGCGTTGAGCGAGTCGACCTTCGCCGGGTCGACGTCGACCGCGACCACGGTGTGGCCGAGGTCGGCCATGCAGGCCGCGTGGACGACGCCGAGGTAGCCGGTGCCGATGACGGAGAGGGGAAGGGACACCCCGGCACCATAACGGGCATGGGCGCCGGGCGCGGGGATCAGGCGGGTCTCGGGGCGTGGGCGGCCCGCGGCGCGCGGGCGGGAGGGTCGCCGGGCGCGGTGCGGGACGGCGTGGAAAGATCCGCACCGACGGACAACAGGACGGCGCTCCCGGGCGCCCGGTGCGGAGGTTGGGCATGCGGTTCGGACTCTTTGTTCCCCAGGGCTGGCGGATGGACCTCGTCGGCATCGACCCCGACCAGCACTGGGGCGTGATGGCGGGCCTGGCCGAGCGCGCCGAGCAGATCGGGGGCTGGGAGTCGATCTGGGTCTACGACCACTTCCACACGGTGCCCGAGCCGTCGCAGGAGGCCACCCACGAGGCGTGGACGCTGATGGCGGCCCTCGCCGCGGTGACCAGCCGGGTCCGCCTGGGCCAGATGTGCACCTGCATGAGCTACCGCAGCCCGGCCTACCTGGCCAAGGTCGCCGCGACGATCGACATCATCTCCGAGGGCCGGGTCGAGATGGGCATCGGCGCCGGGTGGTACGAGCACGAGTGGCTGGCCTACGGCTACGGGTTCCCCTCCGCCGGTGAGCGGATCGGCCGGCTGGCCGAGGGCGTGCAGATCTTCCGCGACCTGTGGACCACGGGCACCGCGACCCTGCAGGGCAAGCACTACCAGGTCGACGGCGCGATCTGCCAGCCGCGGCCGCTGCAGGGCACGACCGCGCCCGGCTCGGCGCGCAACGGCATCCCGATGTGGATCGCCGGTGGTGGGGAGAAGAAGACGCTGCGGATCGCCGCCGAGTTCGCCGACTACACCAACTTCGACGGGGCGCCCGAGGGCTTCGCGCACAAGAGCGAGGTGCTGCGCGGGCACTGCGCCGACGTCGGCCGCGACTACGACGAGATCGTGCGGTCGGCCAACTACAACGTGGTGATCGGCGAGAACGAGCAGCAGGTCCAGGACCGCCTCGCCTGGATCCGCGACCACTACCTGAAGGCAGGCCTGTCCGAGGAGGTCGTCGAGGGGCAGATGAAGGGGCTCCGCGAAGGGCCGGCGGTCGGGACGCCCGAGCAGATCGTCGAGAAGCTCACCGCCCTGCGCGACCTGGGCATGACCTACGCGATCACCTACTTCGCCGAGGCGGCGTACGACACGTCGGGCATGCACCTGTTCGAGAACCACGTCATACCGGCGCTGAGGTAGGGCTACCGGCGGGTAATATCCGGCAGGTGAGCACTGCCAACCCTGCCTTCGACCTGTACCAGCTCTCCGAGGACCACCGCGACATCCGCGACGCCATCCGCGAGATCGCCACGGACAAGATCGCGCCGCACGCGGCCGAGGTGGACGACAAGGGGGAGTTCCCCCAGGTGGCGTACGACGCGCTGCGCGCCACCGGCTTCCACGCGCCGCACATCCCCGAGCAGTACGACGGAGCCGGCCTCGACGCGCTCGCGACGTGCATCGTCATCGAGGAGGTGGCGCGGGCGTGCGCGTCGTCCTCGCTGATCCCGGCGGTCAACAAGCTGGGCACCATGCCGCTGATCCTCGCCGCGAGCGAGGACGTCAAGGCCCGCTACCTCCCGCCGGTGGCGCGGGGCGAGGCGATGTTCTCCTACGGGCTGTCCGAGCGTGAGGCCGGCAGCGACACCGCGGCGATGAGGTGCCGTGCCCGCGCCGACGGCGACGGCTGGGTGCTGTCGGGGCAGAAGTCGTGGATCACCAACGCCGGGATCTCGCAGTACTACACGGTGCTCGCGGTCACCGACGCCGAGGCACGCCGCGGCGCCGGCATCTCCGCGTTCGTGGTCGAGCGCTCCGACGAAGGGTTCACCTTCGGCGAGCCGGAGAAGAAGATGGGCATCAAGGGGTCGCCGACCCGCGAGCTCCTCTTCGACGGTGTCCGCCTGCCCGGCGACCGCATGGTCGGGGCGCCGGGTGAGGGCCTGAAGATCGCGCTGCGCACCCTCGACCACACCCGCGTGACGATCGGGGCGCAGGCGGTCGGCATCGCCCAGGGGGCGCTGGACTTCTCGGTCGCCTACGTCAAGGAGCGCTCGCAGTTCGGCAAGCACATCGCCGAGTTCCAGGGCATCCAGTTCATGCTCGCCGACATGGCGATGAAGCTCGAGGCCGCGCGCCAGATGGTCTATGTCGCCGCGGCCAAGTCAGAGCGCGGTGACGCCGACCTGCCGTTCTTCGGCGCGGCCGCCAAGTGCTACGCCTCGGACGTGGCGATGGAGGTCACCACCGACGCGGTCCAGCTGCTCGGCGGCGCCGGCTACGTCAAGGACTTCCCGGTCGAGCGGATGATGCGCGACGCCAAGATCACCCAGATCTACGAGGGCACCAACCAGATCCAGCGGCTCGTGATGGCACGACAGCTCCTCAAGTAGGGGTTGGCCCGCATCTCCGCAGGTCAAAGGCATGATAGTCCCGCTCTCGGGCATTCGCGCCGTCCCGTGGGAGGCACGCCTCGGTGATCGTTTCGGCACAAGTGGGAAGGCTCAGGAACGGCCTGTGTGACGCTTGTGTGACGGGAATGGGGGCACCTTGGCTGTAGCCCGCCGAGAATCCAGGTAGGCGAGGAGCGACAGGGGACTCCTGGGCTCATCACCCGGCTCCCCCTCGTGCCCGCGGGTGCGGTCCCGACCATGCCCCCTGGCAGCATCCTCGCGCTGATCGGCCCCCACCGGCTCATCCTGGCGCAGCGCCGGTGGTACGAGGTACCGACCCTCGTGGCACGGGCCGGCAACGAGACCTGAGGCTCCCGTGCCGGCAGCCGGCGCGGTTGGTGTCCGCCCCGGAGCTTCGAATGGGACAGCGGCCGGTCCCACCCCAAGCGCTCCACCACCGCACCTGTCCGCCGACGCCGGATCGGCCGGTATAGCTGCTGTACGGGGGCGGCGCCAAGCACGTAGAGCGTCATCCGGTCGGTGAGCAGTTGCGCGGGGCGCAGGCACTGCTCCATCGGCGCGTCGGCGACCGCGGTGGTCAGGTAGGCGCCCAGGCAGGCCATCGCGGTGGCGACCATGCCGCCGAGGGTCTGCGGCGGCAGGCCGAGGGCGGCCTCGGCGACGAGCGCGGCCAGGTCGTGGTCGGTGGCCCGGACCCGGTCGCGCAGCGCGTCCGCCCCCTCGTGGCTTTGGAGTTGGGCGACCAGCTTCAAGACCTGCCGCATGGTCCCGGGACGCGCGCCGGTGGAGGGGATCGCGCGGAGCTCACGCATGGATCGGTCGGCCGGATCGGCCTGGGCCGCCGCGAGGACAGCAAGCCCAACTGGGACGAGTTGCTCGGCGCCGTCGAAGACGACCAGGACCGCCGGGACGCCCGCGCCGTCCTCCAGAGTCTGTTCCCCGCCGTGACGGACAAGGCTGCCGCAGGATTCAAAGGTGGCCGGTTCGCGCACCCCGAGTACTTCGACCGCTACCTCGCCCAGACCATCCCCGAGGGCGACATCCCGGACGCGGTCATCGCCCGTGCCCTTGCCCAGGCGGCCGCCGGGAGCCCCGACGAACTCCGCGCCCTTGTCTTCGCCGAGGACGACGAGCGGGTGACCCTCGCATTGAGCAAGATCCGTGTCCGCTACCCCGACATTGGCGAACACTGGACCCGCGGGAACGCGCCTGAGGGCCCGGTCACCGTGGAGCTCCTGTCCGCCGGGATGAGCCTCGTCGACCAACTCCAGGACCGGACCGTTTCTTGGACCTCCACGTTGTCCCAGACCACCTACTGGATGGCGAACCTGCTGCGCCTCCTCCTCGACGCCGATCCTCGCCCGGACGTCGACCCGGCCCTGGCTGCCTGCACCCGGACGCAGCGGCGCGCGCACGTCATCTCGGCTGCGACGGGGACCCTGGACAACGTCCGCCCCGAAAGCCAGCAGGCGCTTCGCGAGGCCATGCTGCGCGAGACTGAGCGGATCCTGCCCGTTCTGCTTGCCGACCTTCGCCGGCGTGATGACTCGAACGACGACGACGAGACCGGAAACCCCTTCCTGTACGGGCTCGTCGAGAAGGCGGGTCTTCTCCCCGGACTGCAGGTCGCGGTCCGCGAAGGTCTCGAGGCCGGGGAGTTCACGCTGGAGGATGTCGGAGCCCGGTTCGTCAGCTTTGCCTACCTTGTCGGCGGCCCGGCCCGACCGTCGTCGGCGTCGTTCTCCGGTGCCCTGTTCACTCAGGTGACCGGTGTCGAGGCCGGCTCGACCGACCTCGACGAAAGCGAGGAGTGGACCGACACGAGTTGGCCTCGTCGGAGGAAGTTCGCCGCTCGGTACGTCAAAGTCGCCGCGCAAGAACCGTCCTGACCTCACGCCCTTGGGGTTCGCTCCCGCGGGAGCGGACGTCCCGGTGCTGCGTAGACGCGTGGATGGACGTCGGGGCTGCGGGTGTGGCGGCGCGCTTTCGGTGGCGTTAGGGCTGCGTCAAGGTTGTCGGCCCCCGCGTTAGGAGACCGTCAAGATCCCGCATGGCAGGGGTCGTGGCGGGGTTGGCTGGACTCATGAACGCCATTGCGCACGTACCGAAGCGGTTGCTGGTCGGCCGCCCACTCAGCAACACGCGCATGGGCGAGACGCTGCTGCCGAAGAAGCTGGCACTACCGGTCTTCTGCAGCGACCCCCTGTCGTCGAACGCGTACGCGACCGAGGAGATCTTGTTGATGCTCAGCCTGGGCGGCGTGTCCTTGCTGACGTTGACCCCGTGGGTCGCGGCTGTGGTGGTGCTGCTGCTCGTCGTGGTGGTTCTGTCCTACCGGCAGACCTGCTACGCCTACCCGAACGGCGGCGGGGCGTACGCCGTCAGCCGCGCCAATCTCGGACGCAACGCCGCGCTGGTCGCCGCCAGCGCCCTGCTGGTCGATTACGTCCTGACCGTGGCGGTGTCCGTCGCGGCCGGCGTGGCCAACATCGTCTCGGCGGTGCCGTCCCTCGCGCCGTACGCGGTGAGCCTGTCGCTGGGTCTGGTGGCGGTGCTGGCGCTGATGAACCTGCGCGGCATCAAGGAGTCCGGCAGCGTGTTCGCGATCCCGACGTACGGCTTCGTCGCGTGTGTCTTCGCGATGCTGGCGCTGGGGTTCTTCCACGCGGCCACGGGCCGCGCCCCGGTCGCGGAGTCCGCGTCGATCGGGATCCACGCCAAGCAGGGCGTGGGTGGGCTGCTGCTGGTCGGGCTGGTGCTGCGCGCGTTCGCCTCGGGCTGTACGGCGTTGACCGGGGTCGAGGCCGTGAGCAACGGGGTGCCCAACTTCAAGAAGCCCAAGAGCCGCAACGCCGCCGGGACGCTGGCGATCATGGGCGGGCTGACCGTGGCGATGTTCGCCGGTATCACGGCCATGGCCCTGCTGGCACGGGTCCACGTCGCACCAGACGCGGCCGCCCTGGTCGGGGCACCCGACGGCTACACGCAGCGCACGGTCATCGCCCAGCTCGCGTCGGCCGTTTTCGGGGACAACAGCGTCGGCTTCTACGCGGTGCAGGCCTTCACCGCCGCGATCCTGGTGCTGGCGGCGAACACGGCGTTCAACGGGTTCCCCATCCTGGCCTCCATCCTCGGTCAGGACGGGTTCATGCCCCGCCAGCTCGCCCGGCGCGGCGACCGGCTCGTGTTCTCCAACGGCGTGGTCATCCTGGCCGCCCTCGCCGCCGCGTTGATCTGGGCGTTCGACGCCAGCACGACCCGCCTGATCCAGCTGTACATCATCGGCGTGTTCGTCTCCTTCACCCTCAGCCAGGCCGGGATGGTCCGGCACTGGACCGAGCTGCTGCAGCGGCGACCAGCGCGGCAGCAGGCCCGGTCGATGCGGCGGTCGCTGACCATCAACGCCATCGGCGCGGTGTTCACCGCGCTGGTCCTGGTCGTGGTGCTGGTCACCAAGTTCACCCACGGCGCCTGGATCGTGGTCATCGCCATGCCGCTGGTCTTCGGCCTCATGAACGGCATCCGACGCCACTACGACCGGGTCGCGGTCGAGCTGCGGCCCAGGCCGGAGGGGATGCTCCTGCCCAGCCGCATCCACGTCGTCGTCCTGGTGTCCACGGTGAACACCCCTGCGCTGCGGGCGCTGGCGTTCGCGCGGGCCACCCGCCCCAGCAGCCTGAGCGCGGTCACCGTCCGCACCAGCGCCCAGGAGACCGACCAGCTGGTCAGGGACTGGGCTGATCGGGACATCCCGGTGCCCCTGACGATCCTGGACTCCTCCTACCGCGACCTGACCGGGCCCGTCCTCGAGCACATCGCCCACCTGCGAGGCAGCAACCCCCGCGACGTCGTGTCGGTGTTCATACCGGAGTACGTCGTGGGTCACTGGTGGGAGCACCTGCTGCACAACCAGAGCGCCCTGCGGCTCAAGACCCGGCTGCTGTTCCAACCCGGGGTCATGGTCACCAACGTCCCGTGGCAGCTCGGCTCCGCCGAGGCCGCCGAAGCACGTCGGGAAGGCGAGGTGGACGCCGCTCCCGACATGGCCTGGCGCACGGCGTCGACTGTGCCACGCTAGCGGCCATGAGCAGCCCCACGGCCGCCCACGCCGCCGTGGGGACCGGGCCGGATGCCGGAACGGAGCTGCCGCCAGCCACGGGTGGCATCTCGGCGGCGCGCCGGTGGGCCGGCCTGGCCCTGGCCGGCGTGGGCCCACCCATCCTGACCGCCGTGCTCGTCAGGCTGCAGGACCAGGCACCAGAGAGGAGTTCGCCGCCGCAGTGTGCACGCAGCGATAAGACTTCTCAGCTACCACCTGCCTTCGTGGCCACGACCAGCCTCAGCCGCGCCATGGGCCGGCCCGAGAGGTGGCGACACACCCGGAGGGACAGGTGGTTCGCGCTGTCTGCGGCAGATCAGGTAAAGCGGTGACCCAGATCATCCAGCAGCAGCCCATCGGCCGCCTTGGCCAGCCCGACGAGGTCGCCGCCGCGGTCCTGTGGCTGTGCAGCCCGGCTGCCAGCTTCGTCCTCGGCACCGCGCTGCCCGTCGACGGCGGTTACACCACCCACTGAGGACACCACCCTGCATCAGCCCGTCGCGCCTACCCCGGGTAGACATCGACGGGAGCAGCCTCGGCGTGGCCGCCGGCGAGATGTGCTACTTCGGTCCGGACCCTCTGACCTGGGGAGGGACGGGGTCGTCCCCCAGTCGGGCACGCCCACGAACCGCTCCTCAACGCATGAAAAGGCCGCCTGGCCGGCTCCGTCCGTCCCGAGGACGAGAGGAGCCGGCCAAAGACTTGTCATGGGCGGGATTCTTCTGGGTCGGGCTGCGTAAGGGCTCGATGCGCCGAAGCCCGACTGACGCCCACTACCCGAGCGATGGCAGCGACGTCGTGCTCGCGCCTGTCGTACATGCTCCGGGCGACCTTTGACTATCGGGCGTCCAGACGGTCGGCCGGCCGCCGCGGCGGCCACGAGCGCGCGCCGCCGCGAGGCCGGCTACGGTCCGTTCGCGGATCAGGTCACGCTCGAACTCGGCGAGGGCGCCGAAGACGTGAAACACCAGCTTGCTGCCGGTCGTCTTCGTGTCGATGCTCTCGGTGAGGCTGCCGAAGTGCGACGCCCCGGCTCTCGAGCGCCTTGACGGTGCCCATCTGAGCGCAGACCGTCCGTCATCGTGGCGACGTCCAAGGGCTTGAGCTCGCTCTTCGACCGGAAGAGACCGGGTCGCTGAGCTTGGGCTCGAGGCCCTAACTCGGATCCTCAGTTCTGAAGCGGCTCCTCATGGCACCACGCCGCGACGGCGCGTTCGACGTAGGTGGATACGCTGGCCGCGACGTCTGTCGACGGGTCAAGCAGCCACTGCAGCCCGATCCCGTCCAGCGTGGCGGTCACCAGCCGCACTTCGATCTGGATCCGGGCGTCGGTCATGGGCGGGATATCGCCCTTCTGCACGGCCTCGCGGAGGTGGCCGGCGAGAGTCGCGAGGTTTCCGGCATAGCGCTGCGCAATGAACGCGTGCGCCGGGTGGGTCGGGCTAGATGCCTCGGCTGCGATCGTGGTGAACAACTCGAGCAGGCCGCGGTTGTCCTGGTGAGCGGCCATGACCTCGGGCAGACGTCGGAAGTAGTCCAACCCGCTGACATCGACGAGGCCGTCGGCGACGGTCCGCCGGTCCCACTCCTTCAGCACCGCGGTGAGCAGACTCTTCCTTGCTCCCGAAGTGCTGGATCAGCGTCGCGTGAGAGACGCCGGCCTTCTCGGCGATGGCGCGGATCGAGCCGCCGGCGTAGCCGTGCTCGGCGAAGACGTCCACCGCCACGGCGATGAGCTGCTCGCGCCGGCGGACCCCCGACCTGTAGGGGCCCCGTGTCCTGATCCTCGTGGTCTCCATCTTCGCGATCTCGGGCATGCTCCTCATCCTTTCACGGCCATTGCCCAATCCTAACCGATCGGTTATATTTCGGAACAGAGGCGGGCGCTGACCGCCGATCCGCCCCTCGTCCGAAGCCTGCCAAAGGGAGCCCCCAGATGAAGTACTCCGTCCTGGGCCCGACCGGGATCCGCGTCTCCACGATCTGCCTGGGCAGCGCCACCTTCGGCGTCGCTCCGAGCTCCCAGGACGCCGACGCCGTCGTGGGCGCCGCGCTAGACCTCGGCGTCAACTTCTTCGACACCGCCGACGTTTACGGCTCGACTCCGACCTTCGACCGGCCGGGCTTCCCGCCGGCGTCGCAGCGCGAGTCCGCCGAAGGGATCCTCGGCCGCGTCCTCGAGGACCGCCGTGACGAGGTGGTGCTGGCGACGAAGTCGGGGGAGCGGCGCTTCGACCCGGACGCCGGCCTGTCGCGCCGGTACATCATCCAGCAGGTCGAGCAGAGCCTGCGCCGCCTACGCACCGACTGGATCGACGTCTACTACGGCCACTTCCCGGACCCGGACACCCCGTTGGAGCAGACTTTCGCGGTCTACGACGACCTCATCCGGCAGGGCAAGATCCGCTATGCGGCGCTGTCGAACCATCCGGCGTGGCAGATGACCGAGGCGCTGTGGATCGCCGACGACCGGCGTCTGGTCTCCGCACCCGTCGCCGCGCAGGTGATGTACAACCTGCTGGACCGCAGTGCGGAGAAGGAGCTCGCGCCCGCGTGCACCCGCTTCGGGCTGTCGATTCTGCCGTACGCCCCGCTGCACGGTGGTCTGCTCGCGGACCTTTCTGTCCTGGATCGGGACATCGCCGGCGGCAAGCGGTACGGCGGGCCGGGGTTCTCCGAGGACGAGGTCGCCGTGGCGCGCAAGCTGCACCGCCTGGCCCGCGACTGGGGCCTGGGCATGCAGCAGGTATCCCTCGCCTGGCTGCTGTCCCGCCCGACGGTCGCCTCGGTGATCGTCGGGGCCGAGACCGACGACGAGATGCGCGCCAACGCCTCGGCCGCCGACGTCGAGCTCACCCCGGAGCAGCTGGACACCGTCTCCGACCTGACCGCGCACCGCGCGGCCTGACCGGCAGCGACACATGGAGTACTCCGTCCTCGGGCGCACCGGCATGCGCGTCTCGAAGATCTGCCTGGGCACCGCCACGTTCGGCGTCGCCCCCGCGCCGGAGGAAGCCGACCGGATCGTCGGCGCGGCGCTCGACCTTGGCATCGACTTCGTCGACACCGCCGACGTGTACGGCAACATGCCCGTCTTCGACCGCGCCGGTGCCCCGCCCGCCGTCGAGCGCGAGCCCGCTGAGCAGATCCTCGGCCGAGCGTTGCGCGGCCGCCGCGACGGGGTCGTGATCGCCACCAAGTCCAACGGGAACACCGGCCTCGGCGTCAATGACCGCGGCCTCTCCCGCCGGCACATCATGCGTCAGGTCGAGACCAGCCTGCGCCGCCTGGAGACCGACTGGATCGACCTCTACTACGCCCACGACCCCGACCCCGACACCGCGCTGGAGGAGACCCTTGCGGTCTACGACGACCTCATCCGGCAGGGCAAAGTCCGCGCCGTCGGCCTGTCCAACCACTCCGCCTGGCAGGTCATCCGCGCCCTGTGGATCGGCGACGACCGCCGGCTGGCCTCTGCTCCGGTGGCCGCGGAGGTGAAATACAGCCTCGTCGACCGCGCCGCCGAGCGGGAGCTCGCACCCGCCTGTGAAGAGTTCGGCGTCTCGATCATCCCCTACGCGCCGCTGCACGGCGGCCTGCTGGCCGACCTCGCCGTCCTGGACCGGGACGTCGCCGGCGACCAGCGGTTCGGCGCGCCCGGGTTCCCGGCCCAGGAGGTCGCCCTTGCCCGCGAGGTCGACCGCCTGGCGCGCGAGTGGGGCCTCGGGATGCAGCAGGTCTCGCTCGCGTGGCTGCTGTCCCGGCCCGCGGTGGCCTCGGTGATCGTCGGCCCGGAGAGCGTGGCCGAACTGCGCGCCGACGCCTCCGCGATCGACGTGCGGCTGAGCCCGGAGCAGCTCGACGTCCTCACCGCGCTGGCCGTGGAGCCGCCAGCGTTCCACCACCGCGCCGGCGACGGACCCCGCCAGCCTTCCTCCGCCTGCATCGGCTCCTGACACCGGCCCGTCGGGGCCGCCCGCGCGCACCGACCCTCAACCAGAGAAGGAACCCCATGCCCCGTGCCGACCAGTTCACCATCGACTTGCTCACCGAGTACTTCGCCGTCATGGAGGCCAAGGACTACGACCGCCTCGGCGACTTCTACGCCGACGACGTCTCGCTGACCTTCGCCAACACCCCGACCGTCACCGGCAAGGACGCGGTGCTCGCGCAGATGGCCGCGATCGGGGGCAAGGTCGACTCGCTCGCGCACCCCCTCGTCAAGGTCTGGCAGGAGGAGGACGGCGTCGTCGTGTTCGAGGTCGACAGCGTCTGGCGCTTCCCCGATAACTTCAAGACGACGATCCGGGCCTGCTCGATCTTCACCATCGTCGACAAGAAGTTCACCGACCAGCGCATCTACGTCGACAACGGCCCCATCGACTCCTACCTGGGCTGACCGACCGACGAACACGACAGAGAAGGGAATCAACATGCGTGGAGTAGTTCTGGAAGGCCCGCGGGACATCCGGGTCGTCGACCGCGAGGACCCGAGGATCCTCGACCCGACCGACGCGGTCATCCGCATCACCGCGACCTGCATCTGCGGGTCGGACCTGTGGCCCTACCGCGGCGATGACGACAGCGAGCACCAGGTGATGGGCCACGAGTACGTCGGCGTCGTCACCGGGATCGGCGACGACATCACCACCCTGGAGGTCGGCGACCACGTCGTCGGGTCGTTCGTGATCTCCGACAACACCTGCGAGATCTGCCGGGCCGGCTACCAGTCCAAGTGCGTGCACGCCGAGTTCGTCGCGTTCACCGTCGGGACGCAGGCCGAGTACGCCCGCATCCCGCACGCCGACGGCACCCTGGTGAAGACCCCCGGCGAGCCGGATCCCGAGATCATGCCGTCGCTGCTCGCCGCCTCCGACGTGCTGGGCACCGGCTGGTTCGCCGCCGTCGCAGCCGAGGCCGGTCCCGGCAAGACCGTCGCGGTCGTCGGCGACGGGGCCGTCGGCCTCATGGGCGTCCTCGCGGCCAAGCAGCTCGGCGCGGAGCGCATCATTGTTTCCAGCCGCCATGCCGACCGGCAGGCGCTGGCCCGTGAGTTCGGCGCGACCGACGTGCTCGCCGAGCGAGGCGAGGAGTTCGTGGCGAAGGTCAAGGAGCTCACGAAGGGATACGGCGCGCACAGCGTGATCGAGGCCGTCGGCACCCCGGAGGCATTCGCGCAGGCCCGCAAGTCAGTGCGCCCCGGCGGGCACGTCGGCTTCGTCGGCATCGCCCACGACGTGCAGATCCCCGGCGACGAGCTCTTCTTCGACCAGATCCACCTGCACGGAGGCCCCGTCCCCGTGCGCCGGTTCCTGCCCGAACTGATCCAGCTCATCTGGGACCGGAGGATCGACCCCGGCAAGGTCTTCGACCTGACGCTGCCGCTGGAGGACGCCGCCGAGGGGTACAAGGCGATGGACGAGCGCCGCGCCACCAAGGTCCTCCTGACCCTGTAGCCGACCGCACGCCCCGAGAACGGCGTCCCGACCCGCACCGCGAAGGAGAGACACCATGGCCCGCATCCTCGTCACCGGCTCGGCCGACGGCCTCGGCCGCGCCGCCGCCGCGTCCCTGCTCGAAGACGGCCACGACGTCGTCGTGCACGCCCGCAGCGAGGCCAGGCTGACCGCCGTCGGCGACCTGCTCGCCCGCGGGGCGGCGTGCGTACTCGGCGACCTCACCGACCTCGGCCAGGTCCGGGGCCTGGCCGAGCAGGCGGGCGCGATGGGCCCCTTCGACGCGGTGATCCACAACGCCGGGGTGATCGACGGCCCCGGGCTGCTTCCGGTCAACGTCGTCGCCCCCTACGCCCTCACCGCGCTGGTCCCGGCCATGCGGCTGGTCTACCTGTCCAGCAGCATGCACCGCGGCGGGTCCACCGACCTCTCCCGCGCCGACTGGTCCGGGACGCGAGAGACCCTGACCTACTCCGATAGCAAACTGCTGGTCACCGCGCTGATGGCGGCGGTCGCCCGGCGCTGGCCCGACGTCCTCTCCAACGCCGTCGACCCCGGCTGGGTGCCGACGAGGATGGGCGGCCCCTCGGCCAGCGACGACCTCGAGCTCGGCCACGTCACCCAGGCCTGGCTCGCCGCCTCTGACGACCCCAAGGCCCTCGTCTCCGGGCAGTACTGGTTCCACAGTCGCACCGAGGAGCCCCACCGCGCGGTGCGCGACGAGGCCTTCCAGGACGCGCTGCTGGCGGTGCTGGCCGAGCACGCCGGCGTCGATCTGCCGACTCGCTGACCGTTGATCCCATCAGATCGACGACACTGCAGGAAAGAAGACCCCAACGTTGAATGACGCGCCATCCCCATCCACGGCGCTTCGACCGGCGACCTGCGCCGGATCGGCCGCGATAGGCGTCCACCACGATCCCCCGCGCCGGCGTTGACCGCCTCGGCCACTTCCGACGCTTGTGGTGAACGCCACATACGAGCCAGCCATAACGCCATTTGTAGAAGCGACGGCGACTTCTGTCACTCCCTAACGGGCGCCGCAGGACTGAGGGACGCGGTAGCCAGACCACGTCCGCACATCGGCTACTTGTTTCATTGACCTCAGGATCGGGTCTGGCCAAGGCTCGGTCTAGGTGTCCGGGTTTGTCGCTCTCATTTCGGCTGCTCTTCCTTCGGGTCGTGGCTCTCACATGGCATGCGCAGCCCGGGCACCGCAAGGGCCGGGAGAGGCTCAAGAAGGGTTTGCTCTGCTCGAAGTAGCGTTGCCCTCCCCGCTCGACAGCCCAGTCAGGTTCGAGGTCGGAGGACAGCATGAGCAAGGTCGACGGTAACGCGGGGCCGGTGGTGATCGGGATGGACCCGCACAAGCGATCGGTCACCATCGAGGTCATGGACGCCGACGAGGCGATCGTCGGCGGTGGCCGGTTCACCACGGACCGCGATGGGTACGCCGAGCTGCTGGAGTACGCGCGCCGGTGGCCGGATCGGGTGTGGGCGATCGAGGGCTGCAACGGGATCGGCCGGCACATCGCGAACCGGCTCCTGGCCGATGGCGAGCGGGTCGTGGACGTGCCACCGAAGCTGTCCGCGCGGGCGCGGGTGTTCGCCACCGGGCAGGGCCGCAAGACCGACGCGACCGACGCGCACTCCGTCGCGCTGGTCGGGACCCGGATGGCGGGGCTGCGCCCGGTCGTGGCCGACGAGCAGCTGACGGTGCTGCGGCTGCTGGTGGACCGGCGCCGCTCCCTGGGTGAGGAGCACACCCGCAAGATCGCCCAACTGCACGCTCTGCTGCTGGAACTCGTGCCCGGCGGAGCGAAGCTGTTCTTGTCCGCGGCGCAGGCAAAGACCATCCTGGCTGGGGTGCGCCCGCGTGACCTCGGGGGCAAGACCCGCAACGGGTCGCGGCCGAGCTGGTCACGGACCTGCAGCGGATCTACCGGCGCAGCAAGGACGCCGACAAGGAGCTTCGGGCTCTGCTGGCTGCGACCGGAACATCGCTGTTGGGGCTGCACGGCATCGGCCCGACCGGGGCCGCGCGGCTGCTGGTCGAGGTCGGGGACATCACCCGTTTCCCGAATCGGAACCACTTCGCGTCCTGGAACGGCAGCGCACCGATCGAGGCGTCCTCCGGCGATGTCGTGCGCCACCGGCTGTCCAGGGCAGGCAACCGTCAGATCAACCGGGTGCTGCACACGATGGCCATCGTGCAGCTCAGAACGCCCACCGAAGGGCGGGAGTACTACGACCGGAGGAAGGCCTCGGGAAAGAGCTCGATGGAAGCCATGCGCTGCCTCAAACGGCGCCTGTCCGACATCGTCTTCCGGACCATGCTCGCCGACCTCGCTTCCGCAAGTGTGACGGGCCCGGGAGGGCAACGGGGTGACGACTCTGACTCCAGCGCGGCCGGCCCACAACCCCACACCGGCACTTCGGACAAGCCACTTCCCGGACCCGCCGCCACCAAGACTACGACCGCCCTCGCAGCCACCGGTTGACACAGAAGGGAGCCATGTTGGTGCGAGCGGATCGCGGCATAGGAAGGGTTGAGCGTCTTGGGTCTGGCGTGGGGAACGTCCTCCTGATGCGCTTGTCGGGCTTGGTGTCCCAGCGCGAAGAGGAGGACGTTCATGAACAACGGTAGTGGCGTGTCTCGTGGGGATCGCAACCGCAACGCCCGGTTGTCGCGGCTGCGCGAGGTGGTGCCGGCGCGTAACGCGATCGTGGGGATCGACCTGGCCGATCGCAAGCAGATGGTCGTCGTCACCGACCACGACTCCAGGGTGCTGGCTCGTCGCACGTTCCGGTGCAAGGCGTGGGACCTGGGGGCGGCGTTGGACTGGGCCGCTGAGCGCGCTGCCCGAGCCGGATTCCCGGGGGTGACGCTCGCCGCGGAGCCCACGGGGCACCGGTGGCGCGTGTTGGGTCAGCTCGCCGCTGACCGAGGCATGCGGTTCGTGTGTGTGCAGCCGGCGCCGTCGTCGTGGGCGCGCAAGACCGAGGACCTGACCAGTGACAAGACCGACGACAAGGACGCGGTGCTGATCGCCCGCCTGGCCGCGCAGCTGCGCTGCTACCTGCCCGAGCCGGTCGATGAGACGTGGGGTCGGCTGCGGCATCTCGGCGCCCGACGCGAGCAGCTGCTGCAGGATCATGTGCGGTGCATGCAGCAGATCCGCGACCTGCTGGAGTGCGTGTGGCCCGCCGCCCTCGAGGCGGCCAAGTGGCCGTTCCGCTCGACCACCTGGGTCGCAGCGATGAGCGTGGTGCTGGACCGCGACGGCGGCGACCTGGCCCGCACCAGACGCCTCGGGGCTGCCCGGTTCGAGCATGCCGTCCGTAAGGAGGTCACCCGCCGCGGCAAGGTCCGACCGTGCCTGCGGATCGTGCGAGCCCTGTTCGCGGCCCTGTCCGACTCGGCCGGGGTGACCGCCCACCGGCCGGGCGCGTTCGAACGGATCGCGTGGACCCTGTCCGACTGGGACGACGCGCGGGCCAAGCTCGCCTCGGCCGAGGCCAGGATGGTCGTCGTCCTCGAGGAGCTGCAGCTGACCGAGCTGGTTACCAGCATCGAGGGCCTGTCCCCGGTCGGGGCGGCAGCGATCCTGGCCGAGACCGGCGACCTGACCCGGTTCACCTCCGCCCGGGCCGTGGTCAAACACGCCGGCCTGGCTCCGCGGGAGCGGATGTCCGGCACCTTCACCGGTAGAGCCCGACTGTCCGGCGCCGGCCGGCCGGGGCTGCGGGTCGCGGCCTGGCGAGCGGTGTGGGGCTGCCTGCAGACCAACCGGGTGTACGCCGCTCGCTACCGCCACCTCACCGGCCGCGAAGCCAACAAGCTCACCCCCACCCAGGCGCAGACCGCGGTCGCCGCCGCGATCCTGCGCCAGCTGTACGCCGTCGTCACTCACCAGCAGGCCTGGGACCCGGTCGTCGCAGCGCACGGCACTCACCGGGTGGAGGTGGTTGCGGCCTAACCCGATTCGCGCCCTCAGCAGACCAGGCTGACGCGTCCCTAGGGCTGGGGCGGGGCGAGCCTTCCGCGGCATTGAGAACCCCAACCGGTATCTCGTCGGACATCGCAGGCCGCCCCGTCCCGTCGTCGACACAACCCGATCACACGCTGCCGAGCCCAGCTCGATTACCGCTATGCAGGGACCGACGACAGGACACGGGCACCCGCCCACCCCTTGACGCTAAACACCTCACGCTGATGAGCGGACGTTCGCCCTTTCAGTTCCAGCAGCGCACCAATCGGTCCCTTGACAGAGAGGGGGAGCCAGATGCGGAGGTTCTGGGGCAGGGAAGCTCATCCGCAGCCGCGATGCAATGCAGCCCAGTTGACATGGAGGTCAGCGCCGACTCTTCAGCAGGTCGGCGAGGACCGCGGCCTCGCTGATCGCGGCATCCTTGGTTCCGGTCAGCAATGTCAGCCGGCGCCCGACGGCCAGACCACGCAGGTGCCGCACCGCCTCGGCCTGCTCAGACACTTTCAGCTCGGCACGGTACCGGCGGGCGAACTCATCGAACTTTGCCGGGTCGTGGCTATACCACTTACGCAGCTCCGTAGAGGGGGCCACCTGCTTGCACCACTCGTCGAGCTGCGCGTCGTCCTTGCTCACCCCGCGCGGCCAGAGGCGATCGACCAGAACCCGGGCGCCGTCGTCGCTCTCGGCCGGCTCGTACACCCTGCGCACCTGAACGTCTGGCGTCTTTGGCGTCATGTGTCCTCCTCACGGTCGGCGTGGGCTATGGAGCAGCGCACCGACCCACGTCCTTGTCGTATCGCGAGATCACGTCGAGCTGGAAGCCCTTAGGGCAGACGGCGGTGCACTCGCGGATCGGGGTGCAACCCCCGAAAATCCCACCCGTCGTGCTGGTCAACAATGGCCAGCGCGGGGGCGTCGCGTTCGGGCTGGCCCTGGCGCAGCAGGCCCAGGGGGTGATTTTGGTGGCCAGGAACAGCGCCGCCGAACGGTTGGGGGTGACCCTGATGTGAGCTGACGTGAGGTGGGCAGCAGGGGTCCATGCGGCGGCGGATCCAACGCCCGCATGCACCCCCACGCCAGTCTCGTCATGTCGGTGCCAGACCCCCGACGTCGGCTCGTTTGGTGCCGGCGTCCACGCCTGTGGCGCGGTGGCATCGTCCACACAGGCTTGCCATGGGAAGGGCGACAAGCCGCTCCGCGGACATCGAGTCACCGCACGTAAGGCAGCGCCCAAAGCTGCCTCGCCGGATCCTGCGCAAGGCGGCGTCGATGTCGCGGAGGGCCGACTGTGCTGCTGCTCGCAACGAGAAATGGATCTCCATCCGAGCGGGGTCGGCCGCCGCCTCCAGGGGGACGGTGTCCAGCTCCCGCACCTGCTGGACTCGGAAGCTCCGCCGCGCTCGCAGGATCGCGCTCGCGTGGGCGAGAAATTCTGGGCTCCAAATGTATGAGCCCGGGCACGCGATGCGGGGGCTGCTCCGGCGGGGCCGGTCGGAGGAGCCCGCGGCCATCCCTCGGCGACTGCGTGGGCGCGGCAGGGGCGGTAGGGACCGCGCGGTGGCGGCCAAGGAGGCTGTCATGACGATCACTCATCCGCTTCGGGACATCGCGTCCGGTGGTGTGGTGGACCTTTCGCCATCCATTCTGTCGCCGGGAGTCAGGGCTTCCCAGGCATGCTGTCGGTCATGTCCGTCGTCGATGTTTGCCGGTGACCGGCAAGAACCTCTTCACCCCCGGGGCCCGGGACGCCACGGTATCCATCGCCCCGCCTGCGGTGTCCGTCGCCCGACTGCGGACTTTCACGAGCTGGCGGCCGAATCGGGAAGGTGTCGCTCGGGCCAGTCCAGGAGCTTGGCGCCCAGGACGGCGGTTTGCAGGGTGTAGCGGTGTGCGGGGTCCAGCGGGTCGAAGCCGGTGAGTGATTTGACCCGGTCGAGACGGTAGGTGACGGCCCGTACCGAGAGGTGGAGCCGAGCCGCGGCCGTCGTCGCGACGCAGCCGCTGTCGAAGTACGCCGCCAGGGTCTCGACCAGTGGGCCGGCCCCGCCGCGCGCCCGGCGCAGGGGGTGCAGGACGGAGTAGACGAGGTCGGCCAACGCCGGTTGGTCCCGGGCGAGCACGCGGTAGGTCAGCAGGTCCCGGGTCTCGACGATCGGCCTGTCCAGGTGCATTCGCGTGGCCATGGTCAGACCTTCGCGGGCCTCTTCGTAGGATCGTGCGATTCCGTACGCGCCCGGGTGTGCGCGTCCGACCGCGACCCGCCAGGGGGAGCCGCGGCGGAGTCGGCTGAGCTCGCTGTGGACCGTCGTGCCGAGGTTCCCGGTCGTGGCCACCCCCATGGAGGTGGCCGGGGCTCGGTCGCCTCGGCGAGAGCCAGGACCACAACGAGTCCGTCCTTGGTGGCCACCAGGACGTCCCGGTCCCCGAAGCGATCCAGTACGACGCGCTCGAGCGCGGTGGTGGCGGCCGCGATGGAGGGGAGCCGCCGGCTCGGTTGGGCGAGCGCGACCTGGTGGGCACGGGTCAGGTCGAGGCCGAAGGGTTCGGCCCGTTCCACCAGCTCGCTCAGGCGAGAGTCGCCACGAAGGAGGTCGTCGACGAGGTCTCGTCGCAGGCCCTCCTCCTTGCGGACGAGCGCGGCCGGCTGCGGCGTGGCCTTCGGCGAAGGCCGCCACCGCCTCGTCCACGACGTGTAGCAGCGCTTCGGCTGCTGCACGGACCGCGTGGTTGTCGCGCTGGCGAACGACGGCCGGGAGCTCGGTCGAGACGCGGCGAGCCGCGGACAGGTACAGGTCGACGCCACGGCCGACGGCGACTCCGCGTTCGGCCGCACGACGGCCCTGGAGTCGGACTGCCTCGATCTCGGGGACGACCAGGAGCCTGACCGGATGTCGCCGCGTCCGCGAGCAGGGAGAGGTAGCCGGCGAGGAACTCGGTCGGAACGCCGCCGCAGTCCTTGCTGGCTCTCCCGGCGACGCCGACCAGCCACACCTCGTCGGGGACCGCGGCGCGGCCCGCGCGGCTTGCCCCGGGGTTCCTGCCGGATCCGCCGTTGTTCACCCGCACGTCCGTTCGACGACCATCGAGGGATCTTCAGTTCGTACACCGCGTCGCTCGTCGCAGGACCTTGGGAAGGCCGACCTCCGCGGAGCGGCTAG
>CAVRTM010000009.1:0-88174 GCA_963724015.1 uncultured Actinomycetota bacterium | reverse complement strand
TATGCCACTGTCGGAGTGCCCAGTCCAGAGGCGAGGGCGATAACCCCGCTCTGGCTTGCTTGGGCGTATGGCAGGACGACAGCATCAGCGGCCGCAATCGCCGCCGCGAAGTCGCTTAACGGGAGGAAGTCGACAATCCAAGCCACATCAACCCCTTCCTCCAAGGCAACGCGCTTGTACTCCTCCAACGCGCCCGTATCCTCACCGACGACTGCTATACGCACCGTCATTGGCAGCAGTTTGCTCGCACGGATCAACGCATCGACACCCTTGTCAGGCCGGATCTGACCCGCACTCAGCAGAAGCGGCACTCCGGGGAGCCATCCAGTCGCTGACGCCACAGATTCACGCTGGCTGAATTCACTTGGGGTAAAACCTGCACGAGAGGGCATTTGATTGCTCTCACGCCCCAACCATCAAGAATTTGCATGTCGACCGCCGAGTAGGCCACTACAGCATCAGGCAGTCTCACCGCCCACTGCAACGCCCATTCCTCCCAGTGACGCCCCGCCCGGGAAAATGTATTGTGCGGGCTAAAAATCAGGCGGGCGGAACGTTTCCGCAGTGCCAACAACGTCAGCACGTACAGTGGGGCGATAAACGTCCCCTGAACATGCGAGGTTTCACCGGCCGTCGCACCCCGAAGGTGACGAAGGGTTCGCGTCACGTAATCAACCGCGATGAGAGGCCGACGGATCCATTGCCTCTCGATATGCCGGTGCCACCGTATGCACCCGCAAAAACGGACGCCAAACATGACCATGGGCTCGTGATCGGACGCCGTATGCACAGTCGGGGTCACCCCGGCGATTGCGAGCAATCGACCGACTTCCGCGGCATGTTGAAATATGCCTCCGTGGCCTCCCGGCTCTATTAGGTGAACTTTATCTGGGAGATTCATACGTAACCCTCCATCCACTCCACCAGTGGGCGCGCTGTCATGTGCCAAGTTGGCAGCGCCGCGCCCGTCTTACGAGCAGATGCTCCTGCGCCCATCGAGACTCCGGATGACCCAGCGCGGACACCAGCCGCATCGCGAAGTCTTCCGGCCGCTCGGCCACTGTGCATAGCGACGCGAATCCGTCAGGCACCGAGAGGGCTGAGTATGGTAACGCCACAAGGGTCCGCTCGTACGAGATCGCTTCAATGATCTTCAACTGCTGACCGCCCCCGGACGACACTGGTGCGGCCACGACGGCGGCGGATTCATAAAGGGGTGCGACATCCGGCACCTCCCCCACCACCGTCACGCCGGAGCTTTCGCCCAAGAACCGAAGACCTCGGACGATCGTCGCCCCGCAATTACCAACCGCGCAGTAGGCAACATCTCCAAAACAAGAGGCCAGACGTGCTCTAACAACCACTCACCCGCGTGGAGATTGGGCGCATAGTCCGGATCTGCTAAGAACAGAACGTACCCGTCTGCCGGCGACCTGCCGGGCCGCCCCCCGCCCGGCAAACCGTTCGGCACGTACGCCGCATTAGTGCCCCATCCCGCCACGGTTTGCACGTCTGATGGCGACAGCGCCATACAAAGGTCCGCCTGTCGGGCTAGACGGGGCTCCCATCTGTACGACTTCGACATCTCGATCGCCGCCGAGAGCCGATTCTTGAAGGGCCCCGCCGTCGTGAATGATCTAAGCCGGTGTCGCTCGATGTTCGCGAAGTCAACCGCGAACGGCACTTGGAAGAAGGCGGAGCAACCGCCGCCAAGTAACTATGCGTGAACACGACCGCCTTCGGTTGAAGATGCCTCGTGAGACCAGAGAGTCTTCCACCGACCTCCGCCCCCAATTGACTGCGGCCCAGGCGGGGGGGCTCACCCGACAGGAAGCCAAGCACGGATGAGCCCCGTGACGACTGTCCCAAGCTGAACGTCTTAACAGGCGCCTCGTCAGCTGGCACTGCGCCCGGAGCCGCGACGGCCACGCTAAAACGCCTCCGCAGCGCCTCTACCAAACCTGCCACCCGCATTTGACCCCCCTGGCGGCTCGGCCAAACGTTTTCCACTGCCACAACCATCACGTCTACGCTGTCAGACATCGCGGCCTTCTCCAACAGCGGAGAGCAACCGTGCCGCCTCCGCCGTACGCCCTTCCCACGAGTGCCCTGCTGCGTAGTCAGCACGCAGGGTCCGAAAAACCGTGGAATCAACGTCACTTTCGAGGAGCCCGTCCAGAGCTGTCACTGTCTCCTCAGCTGTCGACGCAAACACCACATGGTCGACTTCTCCAACGAGACTGGGAAGGGGTGTCAGCACCACCGGTAGTCCCGATGCGAGGTATTCGAACACCTTCATCGGGAAGACACCATTGGTGTATTCGTTGATCCGGTACGGGATGAGGGCCGCATCGAGTTCCGCCATAACAGCATGCAGTTCAGCATGTGGAACGCCATCGCGTGTTTCAACGTTGTCAGGCCAACGGAAATTACTCATGGAGGATTTTGCGAGCCCTAACCCGCGAGGCCCTACCAGACGAAAGTCCCACTCTGGCCTCAACTTTGCTGCGGCGACGATGAGCTCCACGTCGACTTTATGCTCCTGCACCGCCCCGACGAAGCCGATCAGAGGGCGATCTCTCACCGTTGTCACCCTTTGCGAAACAGGTAGAAACTGTTGCACGTCTGCTGGATTTGGCCAATAGAGGACCCTCCTGTCCCCGTCTCTTCAAGTGACCTCGCCAAGGCGGCGACGATGCGATACAAACGTCGGCAGTTGCGACCAGCGCCGCCTCTTGACGGCGGAAGGAATCCCTGTCAATCCCGGGATAGGCCCCTAAGTCATCGACACAGTGATAGATAAGCGCGCTGTAATCCCTTCGATTGAAGACTTGCAGCGCAGCAGGCGTGTACGTCCAAAGAACTGGTGCGCGCAGACGATATCGCCGGAAGTTGCGCTTGAATCTGTTTGTGAGAAGAAAGCGGTTTAGTCGCTGCGCCCAGGTGTGGGAGAAAGGCAGCACAATAGGGCTATCCCGAAGCAGTTGAGGACTCACTTGCCTAGCCGTTACGTGCCAGTTAGAGAGCCGGGATACAACGCGCCGAACGTCACGTGATGATAGCGCAGGGGCGCGTAACCCGAGGGAATCAACGTAAAGTACGCGATGTCCATGCAGCGCCAGTCGAGACATCAGATGCTGCTTGTTTGTCCACAGTTCGGCATCCCAGTCAGCGGTAGCTAGGCAAACGACATCTGTCTTCCTCATTCGACGTCCAATCGACTTCGCGCAGTGACGGCTTTGATGTCGCCACGAGATAGCCCCCCAAACAGAATTAGACAAACCAAGAAAACTCCTCCACCAATCGCGATCGTCACAAGTAGAGAACTTGCTCGCAGCCATAGAATAAACTGGCGCCATGACGAGCAAGGCCGCCAGCGTTCCGACCCAAGAACGCCATGGCGGACGCACCCGGAGATCTCGTGCCAGTATGATTAAGAGCAGCCCATTGGCCGCGTACTCCGTAACTACAGTTATGTAAGCGGCGGCCGTGGCTCCAAAATTCGGAAGGAATAACAGGCATGCGCCCACATTGCAGACAGCCGCTATCGCCGCTATCCAAGCGAACAGCACTGTTCGCCCACTAGCCAACGCTAGACCCACTGCTACGTATCCCATCGAAATCGCGGGGAACGCCAAAAGCAAGACTGAAAGTAGTGCACCCGCCTGGGAGAACTCAGAACCGTAAATGACACCCACAATAGCGGGCGATAGGAGGCTCCCACCCAAAGCGATCGGTGCGCCTGCCGCCACGATAACACTCATCGTCAGGCGAAATAGACGATCTCGCCTGGCTATCATATGCGCGTCCCCCCTTCGCCAAGTGGCCGCGAGGAGGGGAAACACCACGCCAAGCAGAGTGGAAGGAACCACTTGGAGAACGTCGAGAAATCGATAGGCTGCGGTGTAGTCGGCAGTCGCGCCTGGGCCGCCGAACCTGTAGAGGAGAATTCCGTCGAGCCGATAATATGCAGTAACGAAGACGACGCCAACGGCGACAGGTGCAGCGATCTTGGCAATCTTCTTAAGTTCCTCCAACGCGCCAATAAACGTTACGGAGGTTGTGCTGCTGGAACGTGCAACCAAGCAGCCACGGCCTGGACCGAAGTAACGACCAGGAAGGTTATTCCGAAGGCTACGAATGGCGCACGAACCCATGCGAGACCCACCACGGCGCCAGTCCACAACGCGGATTGAAGGGCGAGAAGGAGATTCTGCGCTCCGACGCGGAGCTTCGCCTGACCTACGGGCTGAAGGGATGTAAGCGGCCCGAGCAGCAAGTGCGCCCGCGATGAGGAGGCCCACCCTTCGACCTTCAGCAGAATCATCCAAAGCCATCACCAGGACTGACACGGCTAACGCCCCGATCACCCCTGATACGGCTCGAGCCGCAACAAGGGCCCCCGCGGTCCGCGCCTCTGCGCTCGGGGTGATGGCTATGTGCCGTACTGCAGATGACGCCAAGCCCAGTTCCCCAAAGCTAGCGGCGATCCCTACGAGTGACAGTGCTAGCGAAAACCTCCCGAAGTTGGTGTGCCCTAAGCTTCGCGCAAGAACCGCCGCGACCAGAACGCCACTCGCGACCCCCAAAACCCTGACGCCCATTTGTACGGCCGTGCCAATGGCCAACCGGCGCCGTGTCAGACGACTCGGAACAGCTGTTCGGCCGCTTGGCTGCTCGCGCGTATCCCCAAAGTCGCCATTGCGGGTCATTTAAATCGCTGTTTCGTCGTCATCGAGCTCAATAGCGATATTCATGCGGGCACGAACCACGAAGAGTCTCCCAGTTCCTGTATTAGCCATTGTTGGAATTCTAGGATGAACCGCGAGCGGGAAAATCTGGTTCCCTGAGCGATTACCGCGTCACGGTCAAGTTCTTCGACCTGCGCGACCGCAGACTTCCATTCCGCAGATCAAGTGATTTGATGAGGAAACCGCTTTCGCCATGGACGACCGACTCGTTTACCCCGCCGGCGGCCAGGCCTACACCGGCGTCCCTGAGGCCATCGACTCGACTGGGAAGCATGCCGAAGTCCTCGATAGCCGGATACAGAAGGGCGCGTGCCCCCCGGAGTAGGTCGCGCAGTTCCTCATCAGTCGGGGACATCACCAGCGTTACGCGGCCGCCAAGTCGATCAATGGCTGAACGGAGGTTTTGTCGTAGGTTGGCCTGATCCAGCCAAGACGATCGGCATACCAGCTGCAGCGGCGACCTCGACGGCAAAATCGAGACGCTTGTAATCAACGAAGCGGGAGACTGCCAATAAGTAGTCTCGGTTTTCCTCAACGCCACTTGGACAGAAAAATTCTGTGTCAATCGGCGGGTAAATGACACGCGCGTCTCGTCACCTTTTCGATGCGGGCGGCGGTGGTCCGTGAGTTCGCCGCATATGATTGGACGCCATCCGCCGCCCTTAGATCATTGCTTCTGATACGGCGACTGGTTAGCCTGCCAAGTAATGAATCGGCTTGGGACGTCGACTTCTGGGAACCATGCGTAGCGTGCCGGGCTGTGAACGTAGGCCAGATGCGGAACCCCTTCCGCCTGTGCGGTATGGGCTTGGCAATGATGGGACGAGACGACAAAATCATACTTCTCCCTAGGGAAAGTCCCATGCCTCCACGCTACGGTACTCGCGGCCACAGTGATGGACTTCGGAAGCCGCGTCATTACCGAGCCAACGGGCCAGGGGTGTTTGACCTCGGTGGGCCAATTTGCCTCCGGCGACGATTAAGCGCCCAACATCGGTCTCGATGCCTGGGGCAGCCAACGCCTCCACCATCGCGTCAAGTACCTTTTCGGAGCCGCCGAACTGCGCGATCCATTCTTGAACCAGAGCGGCCCTCATTCTTGACCTTCCCGCATGTTCAGGTTCGTCGCCGCCGAACTGAGCCCAGATACATTGATAACTTCACATTCCTTTGGTTCTTTTATGTTGGGTGCGTTCCGCGCCATACAGGAACGTGCCCAGGTGAGTAAGTAGATGACTGCCCAATTAGCCATGACGTGTGGGAACATTACCCAACACGGTCGCCATCCGGCTCGAGCGCACCGGATGCGCCGGGTGGGGGACTATTCCTCCGACGGCTTCACTTGTGACGTCGCCGAGTTTTGCGATGAACTGCTGCATGTTAAGGGTGTATGGGCGGCCTAGCGCTCGGTACGTCCAATTGGCGTTGCGCCAGAGGTCCTCATCAAGGACGTTGCGGCCATCGACGACTCTTGGCCGACCGTGACGAGCCAGCTGCCTGGATCGATCTCGCGGTACTCGGGCCACTCGGTCAGGTGCAGCACGACGTCGGCGCCTGCGCAGGCCTCCTCGACGGTGTCCGCGTAGTCAGCTCGGGGACGAGCCACCGGGCGTTGTCGGCACGGCCTTGGGGTCGTGCACCCGCACCTCCGCGCCCGCAGCTGCGATCGCGCGCGGCGATGTCGAGCGCGGGGGAGTCGCGGATGTCGTCGCTGTTGGGCTTGAACGCGGCGCCGAGGACGGCGACCCGCTTGCCGATCAGGGTGCCGCCGCACTGCTCGCGGGCGAGGTCGACCATGCGCGGAGCCGGCGGCGCAGGTTGATCTCGTCGACCTCGCGCAGGAAGGTCAGGGCCTGGTCGGCGCCGAGCTCGCCGGCGCGGGCCATGAACGCGCGGATGTCCTTGGGCAGGCAGCCGCCGCCGAAGCCGAGGCCGGCGTTGAGGAACTTGCGCCCGATCCGGTCGTCGTGGCCGATCGCGTCGGCGAGCTGGGAGACGTCGGCGCCGGCCGCCTCGCAGACCTCGGCCATGGCGTTGATGAACGAGATCTTGGTGGCCAGGAACGCGTTCGCCGCGACCTTGACCAGCTCGGCGGTGGCGAAGTCGGTGACCAGGCGCGGGCGTGCCGGCGGCGAGCGGGTCGGCGTAGACGGTGTCGCAGCAGCGCGACGTCGGCCTCGGCGGTGGCCGGCGACGCCGTACACGAGCCGGTCCGGGCGCCACGGTGTCCTCGACGGCGAAGCCCTCGCGCAGGAACTCCGGGTTCCACGCCAGCTGCACGTCCGCGCCGGCCGGTGCCAGGCCGGCAGCCGGCCTGCAGCCGCGCCGCGGTGCCGACCGGCACCGTGGACTTGCCGACGACCAGGCGCCGGCCGGGTCAGGTGCGGCGCGAGCGCCTCGATGGCGCCGTAGACGTAGGCAGGTGTCCGCGGCGTACTCACCCTTGCGCTGCGGGGTGCCGACGCAGACGAAGTGCACGTCGGCCTCGTGCCGCGTCGGCGTAGTCGGTGCTGAACGCAGGCGTCCGGTCGCCAGAGTGCGCTCGAGCAGCTCATCGAGGCCGGGCTCGAAGAACGGCGCCTTGCCCGCGGCCAGCGTCTCGACCTTGTCAGGGTCGATGTCGACGCCGACGACGTCGTGGCCGAGGTCGGCCATGCAGGCCGCGTGCACCGCACCGAGGTAGCCGGTGCCGATGACTGAGATGTTTGCCCCCACAGGCCGAACTTTACCGGCTCATAAGGGTTGCTCTGGCCACGAGGTGCCTTCTTGACCCGTTCCTTACCTCTTGCACGAGGCTGCGTCGATCCGTGTGGACTGCGGAATGACCAGCGGCTGCACGTGGGTCACCACCGGGCCCTGGCTGTGGGGGGGCTCGAGCACCTTGAGGACCAAGGTCTTTCGCATCTGCGGCCCGATCTCCAGGTCGGACGTGAACACCGGGTGGCCTCGCTCGGTGTCGTTGGCGAGTAACGCCTGCTTGCCGTCCAACGTCGCGCCGACCAGCTGTGCGCCCTTGGTGGCGTAGTAGCTCACCAGGAGGCGTTCGCTGCCCTTGCACCGGGGGGTTGCCGGGCCGGTCCGGGCGGACCACCACGTAGTCGGGCAGCCCCTGTCTTGGGTGCCGTGTTGGTCAGCGTGATGGTGACGGTCGAGATGCGTTGCTGCGCCGAGCAGCTCGGCCCCTGGTAATGCAGGTCGCGCTTGAGGTAGTAGTCGAGCTTCGTCCCGGCCACGTTGTTGACGACCAGGCCGGCGAAGAGCCGGTCGGTGTCGCTGAGGGTGCCCCCGACGGGAAGGCCCGCAAGCTGCTGCTGCTCGTGCGGCGTCGCGCTCCACACCGACAGCCGCCGGTCCCCCACGGCCGCGCCCAGCGACTTCGCCAGCGGCATCGGCGTCTCCGGCCCGCGCGAGAGGATGTGGTCGGCGACCGCCTGCGCCACGACGATGAAGAAGGCCTTGCGCTGCATGGTGTCGGAGAACCGGGCGTAGGCGGTGCTCTCGGTCAAGCGCGACGACGTTGTCGGCGCTGACCTTGGTGCCGTCCGGCAGTGCGGTCGGGCCGGTCACCTTCAACATGTCGGCCAGCGCGACGGGATCCATCGACAGGGCGCCGTCGAGCTGCTGGCCGGTCTTGGCCTTCCAGTAGCGCAGCCACAGCTGGGCGGCGTAGGGAAAGTGGGGGCTGACGTTGCTGTCGGCGAAGACCCGCCCGGGGGTCGAGTTCGCATACTGCGCCTGGTAGTCCGGGCCGAAGTCCTTGGTCGACACCGGGCCGACCCCGTTGAAGTCGGTGTCGTTGCCGAACCGCTCGAACGAGACCTTGCCGTGGTCGGCGACGAGGATGGCGTAGGCGCCGGGGAGCCCACCCAGGCCCCGGGCCTCGGCGTTGTTCTGGAAGGCCAGGAAGTACCGCCGCTTTCCCGTCGCGCCGAGCATCGGGGGCAGCAGCTGCAGGGCCTGGTCAGCCGTGTGCAGCTGGGCGCCGACCTGGCCGAGCTGGCCGGTGAGGTCGTGCCTGGCCTGGTCGAGGGGGCCGATGCCGGTCGCGGGAAGACCCTTGACCTGACCGGCGATCCGCGACGTCCGCTCGTCGGCGCGGCGGACCGGGCCCTGGGCGGCCAGCAGCGGCTGCAGCCGGATCGAGCCCTTCGCCCCACGCAGGCTCGGGCCCGAGACGGTGCGCTGGATGCTGACGACGTCGGGCAGCACCCCGGTCGCGAGGTCGTCGACGGCGGTCGCGATGCCCGCGACGCTGCGCAGCGGCCGGCCGAGCAGGGGCACCGCCGCGGGCGCCCGCCACAGGACGCTGTCGGTCTGCCGGGTCGCTGCCCGCGCCTCCCGCTGCACGCGGGCGAGACGCTGGGCCACCCGCTGCGGCGGGGCATCCGCCGCGGTCAGGTCGGCACGCAGAGCCGAGACCTCGGCCTGCGCCTTCACCAGGTGGCTGCGCACGACAACCGCCGAGACGCCGAGCCCGGCGATCACCGCAACGACCGCCAGCGCCAGGACGAGCAGGACCACCCGGACCCGACGGCGCCGGGCACCACCCTCGGCACGCAACAAGGCTGCACGGCGACGGGTCATGGACACGTCGCCGTACAGCCTTGGAGGTGGATCGGGTGGTGCGTCAGGCCGCGTTGTCGGCGCGACGACGGCGGGTGGCCACGACGACCGCGGCGCCACCGACGATCAGCACGGCACCGCCGGTGGCCAGGCCACCGACCTCGGCACCGGTGAAGGCCAGCGAGCTCGGGCCGTTGCCCACGACGCCGGCGTTGGCCTGGGCGGGGACGGCGGTGAACGAGACCTTCTCGACGCGCCCGGACGTCAGGCCCTTGAGCGTCAGGGTGTAGCGGCCGGCCTTCATGCCGGCCGGCACGGTGTAGGTGCCGGAGATGGCGCCGTTGGCGTCGGCGGTGTAGGTGCCGACGAGGACGCCGTTGACCCAGACCTGGACGGACTCGCCGGGGGTGAAGCCCGAGCCGTGGAAGGTCACGGAGTGCCCGGCGCGGACGACGGTCGTGCTGACGGTCGCACCGCACGGGGCGGCCGCGTAGCCGCCGGCGCACGGGGCGGCCGAGGCGGAGCCCGCGGCACCGACGGTGGCGATCGCGGCGACCGAGAGGCCGGCCGCGGCTAGGAAGGTCTTGTGCATGCTCATGGTGGAGGGCTCCCCCTGAAGAAGTGTGTGGGTACTGCTACTAGAACCTATCGCATACATCGGGGCGTTGACACCACATACCGAACCCTGACCAAACGGTCACGCAGTTGTCACCTGGTGCGGTCCCCGCCTCGACCCTGCAGCGCGACGTACGACAGGGCGTCTGCCGCTGCGTCAGCAGGTGAAGGTCACCGTGACCGGGGCACTCGTCCAGGCGACCGTGCTCCTGCCCTTGGGCGTGTAGGTCGCGACCAAGCTGAGGGTGTAGGTCCCCGCGGCCGAGAAGGGGTACGACGTCAGGCTGCCATCAACCGTCTGGCTGCCCACGAGCTGCTTGTTGGCATACAGGGTGCCGGTGTATCCGGTGGCCCGCGCCGTCGCGGTCCACGAGGCCGTGGCGATCCTGTTCCCGTTGCCGTTCCCGCTGCACGTCACCTTGAGGTCGGTCGGGGCCGAAAAGCTCGTGCTGGCGCTCATCGTGGCCGTGGCCCGCCCGGTGAAGGCGGCCACGGCCACGCCGCCGCCGGTCACGACCAGCACGAGCCCGGCGCACGCTGCGGCGAGGAGCCTGCCGATACGGCGCCGTTGCTGCACGGTGGACCCTCCAGTGGTCTGTGGATCGGGGGCTGAGCCCGGTGGTGAGGTCAGCTCGAGGAGGCTGCGCGCTGGGTGCCGTTGAAGGTGAAGAGGATGGCGCTGGCCTGGTTCTGGAAGGTGTCGTTCGCGGCGGCGGGGAAGCTCAGCGTCACCCGCAGGTTGTCGGTGTTGCCGGCCGTGGTGGACGTCAGGTTGGCCAGGGCCAGGTTGGCTCCCTTGACGGCGCGGCTGGCCAGCACCGGCTTGGTGACGCCGCTGCAGGTGTAGGTGTACGCCGGCGCGGTGCCGGCCTCGGTCCACGGCACCGAGCAGGCGTCGACCACGAGCTGGAGGCCGTTGGTGGCGTCGGTGTCGAGCAGGCTCGAGGTGGGTGCGGTCGTGGTCAGCGTGATGCTGGACAGGTCCTGCTGGCCGGCGGCGTTGGACAGCTGGACGGCGCGCTGCACCGTGTCACCGGGCACCAGCTTGTTGGCGGCGACGGTGAGCCGGTTCGTCGCC
This sequence comes from uncultured Actinomycetota bacterium, assembly GCA_963724015.1. Classification (GTDB taxonomy): domain Bacteria; phylum Actinomycetota; class Actinomycetes; order Actinomycetales; family Dermatophilaceae; genus CAVRTM01. Next base: position 77,167 of record CAVRTM010000009.1, on the reverse strand, counting down.
GACCCGTTGTCACCGAGGGCGATGGAGACCTTGCCGGAGCTGACCTGCGCGGTGGCGGCCGTGGTCGAGGTGAACGTGCCGAAGGTGCCCAGACCGGCGACGCTGGCCGCGGCGCCCAGCAGGGCGGTGGAGGCGAGGACCTTGCCGGTCGTGGAGGAGAGGCTGAACCGCATGGGGTGCTCCGAACTGGTGGTGGTGGAGACGGGTGCCTCCCTCGTTGACCAGAACGATGCCGGGGCGATCTCAACCCCGGCCCGGGTGAACCCGCAAGGGACCGCCGAGGCTGGAGCCGAACCTCAAGGCAGCATCAAGACCGTGCCCGCCTCCAGGGCTTCCCCGAAACGATTTCTCCTGCTGTTCACCGATCGGTGCCACGATAGGCAGCATGAGCGTGGACCCAGGCAAATCCCCCACCGCGGATCCGGCCGAGCAGTCGGTCATCTCCATCGCCAGCGCCCGGCCGAGGTCGGCCAACGGGCGGTTCATGCGGGTGGTCCCCTCCACCCACGGGGAGGCGGGCCCGGACGGCCTCCCGGAGGACCGGTTCCTGGACCGGGAGATCTCCTGGCTGCAGTTCAACGAGCGGGTGCTGCAGCTCGCCAGCGACCCGCAGCTGCCGCTGCTGGAGCGGGCGCGCTACCTGGCCATCTTCGCCAGCAACCTCGACGAGTTCTTCATGGTCCGCGTCGCCGGCCTCAAGCGCCGCATCGCCACCGGCATCGCCGTCCGCTCCGCCTCGGGGCTGGAGCCGCGCGAGGTCCTGGAGGAGATCACCCTGGTCGCCCAGGAGCTGATGGCCATGCACGCCACGGTCTTCGAGGAGGACGTGCGCCCGGCCCTGATCGAGGAGGGCATCGTCATCTCCCGCTGGGACCAGCTCGCCGAGGGCGAGCAGGAGGCGCTGCACGGGATGTTCCGCGAGTCGGTGTTCCCGGTGCTGACGCCCCTGGCCGTGGACCCGGCGCACCCGTTCCCCTACATCTCCGGCCTCTCGCTCAACCTCGCCGTCGTCCTGGTCAACCCCAAGACCGGCAACGAGCACTTCGCCCGGGTCAAGGTGCCGCCGTTGCTGCCCCGCTTCATCCGGGTCATCGACCAGGCGGCCGACTCCCCGACGGCCGACCTCTACAACACGCGCTTCGTGCCCCTCGAGGACATCATCGCCGCGCACCTGGACCAGCTCTTCCCCGGCATGGAGGTCCGTGAGCACTTCATGTTCCGGGTCACCCGCAACGAGGACCTCGAGGTCGAGGAGGACGACGCGGAGAACCTCCTCACCGCCCTGGAGAAGGAGCTGACCCGGCGCCGGTTCGGCCCGCCGGTCCGCCTCGAGGTCGCCGACGACATGGACGACCACGTCATGGACCTGCTGATCCGCGAGCTCGGCGTCAACGACAACGAGGTCTACCGCCTGCCGGCGCCGCTGGACCTGACCGGGCTCAACCTCGTCGCCGACCTCGACCGCTCCGAGCTGCGCTTCCCGCCGTTCGTGCCCCGCACGCACCCGGACCTCGCGGCCGTCGAGACCTCCCACTCCAGCGACGTCCTCGCCTCCATGCGGGCGCGCGACATCCTGCTGCAGCACCCCTACGACTCGTTCTCCACCTCGGTCCAGGCCTTCATCGAGCAGGCGGCGGCCGACCCCCACGTGCTGGCGATCAAGCAGACGCTCTACCGCACCAGCGGCGACAGCCCGATCGTCGACGCGCTCATCGACGCCGCCGAGGCCGGCAAGCAGGTCCTCGCCGTCGTGGAGATCAAGGCGCGCTTCGACGAGCAGGCCAACATCAGCTGGGCCCGCAAGCTCGAGCACTCCGGCGTCCACGTCGTCTACGGCATCGTCGGGCTCAAGACCCACGCCAAGCTCTCGCTCGTCGTGCGCCAGGAGGCCGAGGGGCTGCGCCGCTACTGCCACGTCGGCACCGGCAACTACAACCCCAAGACCGCCCGCCTGTACGAGGACTTCGGCCTGCTGACCGTCGACCCCCAGGTCGGTGAGGACCTCAGCCGGCTGTTCAACCAGCTGTCCGGCTTCGCGCCCCGCAGCAGGTTCAAGCGGCTGCTCGTGGCCCCCCGCACCGTCCGCTCGGGCCTGATCGAGCAGATCGAGGCCGAGACGGCCCGGCAGGTCGCCGACCCCGAGGGCGCCCACGGCTACATCGGCATCAAGGTCAACTCGATCGTGGACGAGGCGGTCATCGACGCCCTCTACCGCGCCTCGCGTGCCGGCGTCCAGGTCGACGTCTGGGTGCGCGGCATCTGCGCGCTGCGCCCCGGCGTGCCGGGCCTGTCCGAGACGATCCAGGTCCGCTCGATCCTCGGCCGGTTCCTGGAGCACTCGCGCGTCTTCCTGTTCGGCGGTGGCGGCGAGCCGCAGGCCTACATCGGCAGCGCCGACATGATGCACCGCAACCTCGACCGCCGCGTCGAGGCGCTGCTGCGGATCACCGACCGCGGGCACGTCGGCGAGCTGCAGTCCCTGATGGCCCGCGGCATGAGCGACGACATCGCCAGCTGGCGGCTCGCCGACGACGGGCGCTGGGTCCGCCACCACCTCGACGCCGAGGGCCGGCCGCTGCGCGACCTGCAGAGCGAGATGATCGAGCTGCACACCAAGCGTCGCCGGAAGGCCCGCCGGCGGTGACCGACAGCCCTGCCGGCGCGGGCAGCGCGGGCACCCCGGGCGCCCCGGGCGCTCCGGGCGCTCGAGGTTCCGCAGGAGGACGTCCCGGTGCAGCGCGCCGCGGGGGCGCTGCCGTGGCGCCGCCAGCGGGGCGGCCTGCAGGTCGCGCTGGTCCACCGCCCCCGCTACGACGACTGGTCGTGGGCCAAGGGCAAGCTCGACCCCGGTGAGCAGTTCCCCGTCGCGGCCGCACGCGAGGTGCAGGAGGAGACCGGCTACGCCGTACGCCTCGGGCGGTCCCTGCCCCCCTCGACCTACACGCTCCTGGACCGCACCGGCGCCAGGGTCACCAAGGAGGTCCGCTACTGGGCCGCGGAGGTCATCGCCGGCGACGGCATCCTCGAGCACGAGATCGACGAGGTCGCCTGGCTGGACGTGGTGGCCGCGTCGAGCCGCCTGGACTACGCCCGCGACCGCGACCAGCTGCGGGCGCTCGTGCGCGCCGAGCACGAGGGCACGCTGGCGACCTGGCCGATCGCGGTGATCCGGCACGCACGCGCCATACCGCGTGGTGCCTGGTCCGGTGACGACGACCGGCTGCGCCCGCTGGACCGCGCGGGCAAGGAGCGGGCCCGCGAGATCGCCCCGCTGCTCGGGGCCTACGACGTACGGCGGCTGGTGTCCTCCGACGCGGCCCGCTGCACGGACACCCTCGGTCCGTACGCCGCCGCGATCAAGGCGCGGATGCACCTGCGCCCCGGCCTGTCCGAGGAGGGGCACGACGAGGACCCCACGCAGAGCCTGCGGGCCCTGGCCCGCCTCGTCACCCGGGGCAGGCCCGCCGCGGTGTGCAGCCACGGCCCGGTGCTGCCCGGCCTGCTGGACCACCTGCGCAGCCTGGCCAAGGAGACCGACCCGTCGGTGACCCAGACGCTGACCGAGGCGATCGACGAGCGCCTGGTCAAGGGCGAGGTCCTGGTCGCCCACCTGGTCGGCACCGGCGACCACGCCCGCGTCGTGGACGTCGAGCGGCACCGGCCCTGATCGGCCGTTGACCGGCCGCTGACCGGCCGCTGAAGCCCCGTTCACCTGCCTCTTGCCGCCGGGCCAGCCCCCGGCTTCCGGTTCGTCCCGCGACGTTCACCCCTCGTTCACCCGGCTCGGACGTGTGCGTCACCCGGGCTCCCTACGGTCACCGTGACGGACGCAGCAGCCCGTCTTTCCCCTGTGCTGTAGGAGAGGTCCATACCGTGAAGACTCTGACTAGCCGGCGCGTCGCCCGACTCTCGGGAGCTGCCCTGGTCGGCTCGCTGGCCCTGTCGGCCTGCGGCTCTGACAACAACTCGACGACGACCGCCGGGTCCGGCTCCAGCGGCTCCGCCAGCGGATCCGCCAGCGCCGCGAACACCGCCTGCGCGAAGGGCACCCTGAGCGGCGAGGGGTCGACCGCGCAGCAGAACGCGATCGAAGAGGTCATCTCCCAGTTCCAGGACGCCTGCCAGGGCGCCACCGTGAACTACAACCCCACCGGGTCCGGCGCGGGCATCAAGCAGTTCAACGCCGGCCAGGTCGACTTCGCCGGGTCGGACTCCGCGCTGAAGACGGAGATGAAGGACGGCGTCGTCGAGCAGGCCGCCGCCGACAAGCAGTGCGGGTCGCCGGCGTGGAACCTGCCGATGGTGACCGGCCCGATCGCCGTGGCGTACAAGCTGAACGGCGTCGACAAGCTCATCCTCACCCCGGACGTCATCGCCAAGATCTTCATGGGCCAGATCACCACCTGGAACGACCCGGCGATCGCCAAGATCAACCCCGGCGTCACGCTGCCCAGCACCGCGATCAAGGTGTTCTTCCGCAGCGACGAGTCCGGCACCACCGAGAACTTCACCAAGTACCTCAAGGGCGCCGCCCCCACCGTCTGGACCGCCGACCCGGCCAAGAAGTGGACCGGCAAGGGTGAGGGCAAGGAGAAGACCGCCGGTGTCGCCGGCGCCGTCAAGGCGACCGAGGGTGGCATCACCTACGCCGAGTGGTCCGCCGCCAAGGACAACGGGCTGAGCATGGCCCAGGTCGACAACGGCGGGGGCCCGGTCACGCTGACCGGCGAGTCGGCCGGCAAGGCCGTCGCCGCGGCCAAGCAGGTCGGCAGCGGCAACAACATCAAGCTCTCGCTGGACTACACCACCAAGGCGCCGGGGACCTACCCGATCGTCCTGGTGACCTACGAGATCGCCTGCTCCAAGGGCAAGGACCCGGCCAAGGCGGCGCTGCTCAAGGCGTTCCTGAAGCAGTTCTCCTCGCCCGAGCAGCAGAAGGCCCTGGAGACCATCGGCTACGCCCCGCTGCCCGCCGAGGTGGCCACCAAGGTGACCTCCGCCATCAACGCCCTCTCCTGACGGAGCTGATCTGACATGTCCAGCATGACCGGCGCCTCCGCCGTCGACCACGTCCCGGACCCCTCGGGCCACAGCCCGCTCCGCGGCGACCGCGCCTCCACCGGGCGGCTCGGCGACCGGCTCTTCGGTGGCGCGGCGACAGGCGCCGGTCTGCTGGTGATCGCGGTCGTCACCCTGATCGCGGTGTTCCTGCTGTCCCAGGCCATCCCGGCGCTGAGCCGCGACGGCGCCAACTTCCTGACCTCCACCGAGTGGAACGTCGCCGGCGACCACCCCCGCTTCGGGATCGCCAACCTGCTGTGGACGACGGTCGCCTCCTCGGTGATCGCCATGATCATCGCCGTACCGCTCGGTGTGGGGGTGGCGCTCTTCGTCACCCAGTACGCCCCGCGCTGGCTGAGCCGGCCCGCGGCGTCCCTGGTCGACCTGCTGGCCGCCGTGCCCTCGATCGTCTACGGGCTCTGGGGCGCCTACGTGTTCGGGCCGCACATCACCGGGCTGCAGTCGGGCCTGAGCTCGGCGCTGGGCTGGATCCCGTTCTTCAGCAACTCCACCGGCGGCGTCGACAGCTCGGGCACCATCTTCTTCGTCGGCATCGTGCTCTCGATCATGGTCCTGCCGATCGTGACGGCGCTCTCGCGGGAGGTGTTCGCCCAGACGCCGGACACGCACAAGGAGGCCGCGCTGGCCCTCGGGGCCACCCGGTGGGAGATGATCCGCACCGCCGTCCTGCCGTTCGGCCGCCCCGGCGTGATCAGCGCCTCGATGCTCGGCCTCGGCCGGGCGCTCGGTGAGACCGTCGCGGTGGCGATCATCCTGTCCTCGCTGGCCAACGGCACGGCGTGGTCGTTCTCCGTGTTCAACGGCGGCGAGACCTTCGCCTCCAAGATCGCCAACAACGCCGGCGAGTTCGACAGCCCGCAGAAGACCGGGGCGTTCATCGCCGCCGGCCTGGTGCTGTTCATCCTCACCTTCATCGTCAACGCGATCGCGCGCATCGTGATCGAGCGCAGGAAGGCGTTCACCGAATGACGACTCTCGAGACCACCTTCGACGCCGTCCCCCAGGACACCGCGACCTCCGGGTTCCAGGGCCGGTCCGGCGGCCGGGCGATCCGCAACGAGATCGCCCGCATCGTCATGTGGGCGGCGTTCCTCATCGCGATGATCCCGCTGGTCTGGATCCTCGGCAGCGTGGTCATCAAGGGCGGCCAGCTGCTGCTCGCCTCGGAGTGGTGGACCAACTCCCAGCGCGGGATCACGGCGCGCCACGTCGGTGGCGGCGCGGTCCACGCCATACAAGGCACGCTCATCATCGGGGCGGCGACCGCGGTCATCGCGGTGCCGATCGCCATCCTGACCGCGATCTACCTGGTGGAGTACGGCCGCGGCAGGCTCGCGCGGGCGGTCAGCTTCATGGTCGACATCCTCACCGGCGTTCCCTCCATCGTGGCGGCGCTGTTCATCTACGCGGTGTGGGTCACGACCTTCGGGTTCCAGCGGGTCGGCTTCGCCGTCTGCCTGTCCCTGGTGCTGCTGATGATCCCCGTGGTCGTCCGCTCCACCGAGGAGATGCTGAAGCTGGTCCCCAACGAGCTGCGCGAGGCGTCGTACGCGCTGGGGGTGCCCAAGTGGAAGACGATCGTCAAGGTGGTGCTGCCGACCGCGTTCTCGGGCATCATCACCGGCGTGCTGCTCGGCCTCGCGCGGATCATGGGCGAGACCGCCCCGCTGCTGATCCTCGGCCCCTACACCAAGAACATCGCGACGGACCTGTTCAGCGGGCTGATGCCGACGCTGCCGACCATGATCAACATCGACCGGCAGCAGGCGCTGCAGCCGGCCGTCGACCGCGTGTGGGCCGCCTCGCTCACCCTCATCCTGCTCATCCTCGTGCTGAACCTTGCCGGTCGCGTCGTGTCGCGCTACGGCAAGGTCCGCGCCTGAACCCCTCCATCTCCCCGAAAGCGATCCCCATGGCCAAGCGCATCGACGTCAAGGACCTCAACGTCTACTACGGGTCGTTCAAGGCGGTCGAGGACGTCACGATGACCGTCGAACCGCGGTCGGTGACGGCCTTCATCGGGCCGTCCGGCTGCGGCAAGTCCACCTTCCTGCGGACCCTGAACCGGATGCACGAGGTGATCCCCGGCGGCCGGGTCGAGGGCTCGGTGCGCCTGGACGACGAGGACCTCTACGCCGCCGGCGTCGACCCGGTCGGCGTACGCCGGACCGTCGGCATGGTGTTCCAGCGGCCCAACCCGTTCCCCACGATGTCGGTCGGCGACAACGTCGCGGCCGGCCTGCGGCTCAACGGCGTGAAGAACAAGAAGCTCATCGCCGAGACGGTCGAGCAGTCGCTGCGCCGGGCGAACCTGTGGAACGAGGTCAAGGACCGCCTGAACAAGCCCGGCGCCGGCCTGTCCGGCGGGCAGCAGCAGCGGCTGTGCATCGCGCGGGCGATCGCCGTCTCGCCGCAGGTGCTGCTGATGGACGAGCCGTGCTCGGCGCTCGACCCGATCTCCACGCTGGCGATCGAGGACCTCATCACCGAGCTGAAGACGCAGTACACGATCGTCATCGTCACCCACAACATGCAGCAGGCGGCCCGCGTCTCGGACCGTACGGCGTTCTTCAACCTGGCGGCGACGGGCAAGCCCGGGCGGCTGGTCGAGATGGATGACACGCCCAAGATGTTCAGCAACCCGACCGAGCGGGCGACCGAGGACTACATCTCGGGCCGGTTCGGCTGACGCGCTCGATTTTCCGCTTGGTTTACGCCAATTAGCGCAGAAGTGTCTACGTTTGTTCACGTATGCATTTGGCAAAACCCCGTACGCGGTCCACCGCTGACTTGCACTCTCGATGGGACAGACCCCATCGACGGAAGCAGCGACCATGTCCCGACCCCGTACCGGCCCGCTCGTGTCCACGCTGACGGTCGCAGCCACGGTCCTGGCCGGCGCCGTACCGGCGGTGTGGTCTCCGGTCACGCCGTCCTCGCCGTCCGGCCACGCCACGCCACGCGACGCGGCTGTCCCGGGTGCGACGGCGGCCGCTGCAGTTGGCGACGACACACTCGCCTCTGCGCCCGCGCTGGCGATCGCCAAGGCGAGTCTCGTTTCTCGCACGGCATCGGCTGTGGTCGGCGCCGGCAGCGCGCGGGCCTACACCTACCTGTCCCGCGGCGGCTCCTCGACTGCCCCGATCGCCCGGTGGAACCCGTGCACCACGATCGGTTACCGCGTGAACACCACCGGGGGCGGCTCCGGCGCGTTGACCGACGTCAAGGAGGCTGTCGCCCGGGCCTCGGCCGCGACGGGGCTGACCTTCTCCTACCGGGGCACGACCACGGTGGTGCCCGGCGCCGGGCGGTGGACGTACCCCTCCGGGACGCAGCTGGTGCTCGCGTGGGCCAAGCCCGGAAAGAGCGCCATGCTGCCGGCCGCGCCCAAGGGCCGCATCGCCGCGGCGGGCCAGGGTGGTGCCGCCTGGACCCTGTCCAAGGACGCCAAGGGCCGGACGTGGGGCCGGATCGTCAAGGGGTACGTGGTGCTCAACTCCGCCATGCCCCTGGCCCACGGGTTCGGTGCCGGCCCGACGTACGGCTGGCAGGGCACCCGCGGGCAGCTGGTGATGCACGAGCTCGGCCACTCGCTGGGGCTGGGGCACACCCCCGCGTCGCGGCCGGACAAGGCGCAGATCATGTACCCGGCGATGACCCACAAGACGGCCGTCTGGGGCGCCGGCGACCGCGCAGCCCTCAAGGTCCTCGGTCGCACCAGCGGCTGCCTCTCAACCCGCGTAAGCGCCACCCCGCCGCCCGACCGTCCCCCGCCCCCCGCTCCGCCCCTCCCCCCCTCCGCACTTTGTGCCGCTGAGTCGGCATCCGGGGGCGGTCCGGGCCCCGGTTCGCCGAGCTGGTGGCACAAAGTGGGTGCGGCGGAGGGGTTGTGCACAGCGGTGCGGCACCGCATCCCGTCGTACACAGCAGTGCTGTCGGGCCGGCCCCCGTGCGCGGTCACGGTGGAGAGTCGTCCCGTGCTCGACCTCGAGGCCGCCGCGGGCCGCCTGCCCCAGCCGTTCACGCCCGCCGCCGCGCGTGCGGTCGGGCTGAGCCGGGATGTGCTCGCGCGGGGAGTGCGCCGAGGGCTGCTCGTCCGGCTGGCGCACAGCTCGTACGTGTTGGCGCGGGTGTGGGACGACGCCGGGCGGCGCGGTCAGCACCTGCTGCTCGTGGCCGCCGCGTCGAGCCAGCGGCCGGGCTCCTGTGTGACCCACCACAGCGCGGCGCTGGTGCACGGCCTGCCGATGCCGATCGACTGCCCCCGGTTCGTCTCGCTGACCACCGATCGGACCCACCGGACCAGTACGGCGCGCGCTCCGGACCGGCTGCGCAACGCCGCCCTGCCGCTGGAGCACATCACCACCCGTGACCAGCTGGTGGTGACGACGCCGGGGCGGACGGTGATGGACTGCCTGCGCGAGCTCTCCCTGCCCGACGCGGTGGCGGTCGCCGATGCCGCGGTCCGTGAGGGGCTGACGACGGTCAGCGAGCTCCGGATGCTGCGGCGCCAGCAGCGTCACTGGCCCGGCATCCGTGCCGCCGACGACGGCATCACGCTGATCGACCCACGGCGCGAGACCTGGCTGGAGTCGTGGTCCTTCACCCGGCTGTGGCAGCTCGGCGTGCCGACGCCGGAGAGCCAGGTGATCGTGTACGACGCGCGGGGCTGGTTCCTGGCGAGGGTGGACGGGCTGTGGCGCGAGCACGGCACGGTCGCCGAGGCGGACGGCGCCGGCAAGTACCTCGGTCAGCTCAACCCGGACGGCCCCAGCGGCGAGGCTGCTGCCCGACTGGTGCTGGCGGAGAAGGTGCGCGAGGACCGGCTGCGCAGCACCGGGCTGGAGGTGGTCAGGTGGAGCTTCGGCGACGTCCGCCACAACGCCCCTGCCGTCGTCGACCAGATCGAGGCAGCGTGGGAGCGCGGGGACCTGGGGCGATTCCGTGGCCACCTCGTCGCCTCCCGCCGCGCCGAGCCCTCGAGGCGCCACCCGTTTCGTCGCGCCGTCCGGGGCGGGTCGGGGCGCCGGTACCTGCCACGAGGCGGCGGCCGGCCGCGAGTGAGCTTTGTGCCCACGGGTCGGCGAATCGGGGCTCGCAGTACCCGGAAACGCCGACTCAGCGGCACAAAGTGGGGATACAGGGCGGCCGGCGCGGCGAGGGGCGGCCCGGGGCCGGCATACCCGCGCTGGCGACGCCGGCGACCACCCCAGCCCACCTTGTGCCCGTGCGTCGGCTAATCGGGGGCGCAACCCACCGGAAACGCCGACTCAGCGGCACAAAGTGAGGATGCAGGGCGGGCGGCGCGGCGAGGGGCGGCCCGGCCGGCATACCCGCACTGGCGACGCCGGCGACGGCCGCGGCCCACCTTGTGCCTGTGCGTCGGGGAATCGGGGGTCCGACCCACCGGAAACGCCGACTCAGCGGCACAAAGTTGGGGATGCGGGGCGGCCCGCGGCCGGGGGGCTTACTGGAAGGGGATGGTCACCAGGTAGCAGAGGGCGGCGACGGCGCCGGCGCCGGGGAAGGTGAAGATCCACGCGCCGACGATGTTCTTGGCCACGCCCCAGCGGACCGCGCGGAGGCGCTTGGTCGCACCGACGCCCATGATCGAGGACGTGATCGTGTGCGTCGTGGAGATCGGCGCGCCGAAGCCAAGCCCGGCGATGTACAGGATGGAGGCCGCGGTGGACTCGGCGGCGAAGCCCTGCGGCGGGTCGAGGTGGATGATCTTGCGACCGAGCGTGCGCATGATCCGCCAGCCACCGGCGTAGGTGCCCAGGCTGATGACGATGGCGGAGAGGACCAGAACCCAGATCGGGACGCTGTCACCGGTGTGGTAACCGCCCACGGTGAGGGCGAGGACGACGACACCGGCGGTCTTGGCGGCGTCCTGCAGCCCGTGGCCGAACGCCATGGCCGCGGCCGAGCCGCTCTGGGCGTAGCGGAAGCCGCGGGACACCTTGCCCGGCGTCGAGCGGCGGAAGCTCCACAGCAACAGCGCCATGGCCAGGTAGCCGACGATGATCCCGGCGATCGGGGAGATGACCATCGGGATGATGATCTTGTCGAGGATGCCGCCCCACTTCACGGTGGCATGAGCCGCGAGGGCGGCGCCGGCGAGCCCGCCGATGAGCGCCTGGGAGGACGAGGACGGCAGGCCGTACCACCAGGTGAGCATGTTCCAGCCGGTGGCGCCGATCAGCGCCGCGCCGACGAGGATCAGGCCCTGCATGCCGGACGGGGCGTCGATGATGCCCTTGCCGACGGTCGCGGCGACCTTCTGGCCGAAGAACGCGCCGAAGAGGTTGGCCACGGCGGCCATGCCGAGGGCGATGCGAGGGGTCAGCGCGCGGGTCGAGACCGAGGTCGCGATGGCGTTGGCCGCGTCGTGGAAGCCGTTGGTGTAGTTGAACCCCATCGCCAGGGCGATGACGATCGCGGTCGGAACCCAGTCCACGGAGGTCAGGACTCCTTGACGGCGATGCTCTCGACGGTGTTCGCGACCTTCTCGAACGCGTCCGCCGCGGCCTCGAGCTCGTCGATGACCTCCTTGAGCTTCATCACGGTGATCGCGTCGTTGCCGCCGTTGAACAGCTCGGCCAGCAGCCGGCGGTAGACCTGGTCGGCCTGGTTCTCGAGGCGGTTGATCTCGATCCAGTACTCGGACAGGTCACTCATCGAACGCAGCCGGGGCATCGCCTCGGCGGTCAGCTCGGACATCCGCCCGAGCACCTCCACCTGGGCGGTGATCCCGGCCGGCAGCTCACCGATGCGGTACAGGACGATCAGGTCGACCGCCGCCTCCATCAGGTCCATGCAGTCGTCGAGGTTCGAGGCGAGGCTGTAGATGTCCTCGCGGTCGAACGGGGTGATGAACGAGGAGTTCACCTTGCGCATGATCGCGTGGGTCGACTCGTCGGCGGCGTGCTCGATGTCGCGCATCGCTGCGGCGATCGGCTCGCGGTCGGTGTGCGGCACCCCCAGGAGCTTCGTCAGCTGCTGCGACCCGTCGATCAGGTGGCTCGCCGACGTGGCGAACAGGTCATAGAAGCTGGTGTCCTGAGGAGTGAGACGAAAACCCACGGGGAAACTCCGGTCATCGAGGAGGTGGCCGTAGATGATGCTAGAGCCAGATGGACGCCGCCACACAACCGGGAGTCCACCCGTTTCGCCCCTGACCGCCACCGTCGGCGCCAAGGTCATGCATTCCCGGCCGGGTGGGTTGGTTCCCGCCGGCTCTGGGCCTCCTACGCGGGAGCGTCCTCGCTGCCGGCCTCGTCGGCCGGATCGGTGACACCGAGCAGCTGGTCGATCTGCTCCTGGGTCAGCGGCCCCGTGCTGGAGGTCGCCGCAACCACGAGGTCACCGACCAGCTCGATCTCCGACTGGAGGTCGTCGTCGGTGAGGTTCTCACCGGAGGGGTCGTGGACAGGCATACGACCAATCTAGGGCCCCGACGCACAGGGAGGGAGACAAACCCCCGATCAACGACTGGCTGCGCAGCCACAGCCCCGCGGGTCATCATGTGCTCATGGCCCCGGTATTGCGCCCCGGCAGCACCACGGACGCCCCCGCCCCGGCGGTGCCCCCTGTCGACACCCACGGGGCGCTGCCCGACACCCACGCGGCGCTGCCCGACACCCACGGGATGCCCGACACCCACGCGGCCCGGCCCGACACCGAGGACCGCGGCGCCTTCACCCACGGCACCTGCGGCGGCTGCGGCTGGTCGGGTCCGGGGCGCCGCGCGCGGGCCGTCGCGGCGCGTGACGCCGTACGGCACCTGCAGACGGGCTGCGCGGGAGAGGTCACCACCACCGCGCACGACCACGCGGCACGCTGACCCGCCCGGCCGGGGAGGAGAACGGCGCCCCTCAGGGCGCCCAGGAGAGCGAAGCTTGCGCGTCGGGCCGGGAGCGCCTCACGGCACGTGGCCGCTCGTGGCGGCTTGATTTGGGACCCGGGGCTACCGCGACCCGACGCCCCCAAACTGTAACCCGAGCGCCTCTGTGGGGCAGCATGTTCCCCACAGATCCGGCTCAGAGCAGGTCGTCCTTGCGCCACAGACGGGCGCAGGCCTCCAGGTCCTCGCCGGTCGTCAGCATGGAGGCGGCGCGCCGGGTCTGGGCGGCGGACCCCAGCGGGTCGTGCTCGCTGCGGGCGTCGGAGTCGTCGGCGCGGTGGGCGCGGCCCGAGGCCACGACGCGGCAGAACGCGGCCGCCCGCTCGAGCGCGATCGCCAGGTCACCGTCGAACACGCCGGTGAGGATGGCGTCGGTCAGCTGCTTCATCTCGGCCGGCCCCGGCGGCTCGGCCACGCCCGCGACCACGTGTGGCACATCGGCGAACCGGATACCGGCCGCGTAGTCGGCGCTCGCCCCGACCGGGTCGCGGCGGACCCACTCCCGCAAGGCGTACAGCCGCCAGAGCGCGCCGGGCAGGCTGCGGGCGGGCCGGTCGGCCCACAGCTCGGCCAGCGTCGAGAGGCCCAGCTCGTCGACGAGCGCCACCAGCCGCGCGGTGAGCTGGGGCTCGCGCGCCGCCCGGCCGGTGCGGACGATGACGGCGGCGGTCTCGTGCGCGACCTCGGTCACCCGGGCCGGGTCCAGCGACGCCGCGCCGGCCTGGGAGTCCATCGACACCGGGCTGAAGAAGGCCGGTCGCCGCGGTGTGGGCCGCTCCCCTCGCGCATCTGCCATGCCCCGAGTTTGTCACGCAGGGCGCCCTCCCCGCCCTTGGGATGCGGGGCAGATCCCGCTCGCGCCGAGCAGAACTCCGCGCAGACCAAGGGGATGCGGAGACCAGCGGGGACATGCGCGGGAGGGACGGTGGGTACTACTCCGGAGCGGCACCCGAGGCCGCGTTCGCAAGGAAGGGACCACCATGACGCCAACCGATCCGTCACAGCCACCCCGCGACACCGCCGTGGCGCAGGACATCGCCGCCGTCACCGAGGCGCTGCGCGGCGACGGACCAGCCGACACCGCCGGCCTCGAGGCACGCCTGGGCAGCCGGTTCCCCCAGCGGGACCGGCTCGAGAAGGCGCTGGAGCATGCCGTCGCCGAAGGCCTGGTCGTGCGGGAGGACGACGGCCGCTGGACCGCGACCTGACCTTCCCCCGGACGCACGAAGACCCGGCCCGGAAGAGGTCCGGGCCGGGCCCGCATGCGGTGCACGCCGTCGTACCGGCGCCGGTGCGGCTCAGGCCGTCGCGGGCGGTCCGAGCACCGCGGCCGAGGCCGCCGGCAGCGTCAGCGCCCCGTCGCGGACGGTGGTGCCCTCGGGCTCCCAGGCCAGCAGCACCGGGTACGACGCCGCGTCCGCCCCGTCGAGCGGCACCGAGCGCTCCGCGTCCGCGAGGTTGACCACGGTGCGGTAGCGCCCTCGGGTCATCACCAGGACGCCTGACTCCACGTCGTGCTGGACGTCGACCGCGTCGAGGCGGCCGTCGTGCAGCTCCGGCGCGAGGTGGCGCAGGGCGATCAGCGAGCGGTACCAGTCCAGCAGCCGGGCGTGCGTGCCGGTGTGCACCTCGTCCCAGTCCAGCCGCGAGTGCTCGACCGTCTCGGGCGCCTGCGGGTCGGGCACGTCGTCGCGATCCCAGCCGTGCGAGGCGAACTCGTTCTTGCGGCCCTCCTGCACGGCCCTGGCCAGCTCGGGGTCGGTGTGGTCGGTGAAGTACTGCCAGGGCGTCGAGGCGCCCCACTCCTCGCCCATGAACAGCATCGGCGTGTAGGCCGAGGTCAGCAGCAGCGCCGCCCCGCAGGCCAGGACACCGGGCGAGAGCAGATGCGAAAGTCGTTCTCCCGTCATCCGGTTGCCGACCTGGTCGTGCGTCTGCAGCGAGGCGACGAACCGCCACCCGGGGGTGTGCGCCGGGTCGACCGGACGGCCGTGGGAGCGGCCGCGGAAGGAGGACCAGGTGCCGTCGTGGAAGAACGGGGTCGTCAGCACCTTGGCCAGCGCGCCGGGCGTGGCGAAATCGCCGTAGTAGCCCTGGGACTCGCCCGTGAGCGCCGCGTGCAGGCCGTGGTGGATGTCGTCGGCCCACTGCGCGTGCAGGCCGGTGCCGCCGGCGCCGCCCGGTCCGCGCGGCGACACCGTGGAGGGGTCGTTGCGGTCGGACTCGGCGATCAGCGTCAGCGGCCGACCGACCTCTGCCGCCAGGGCGTCCACCCGCTGGGAGAGGTCCTCGAGCACCGGCAGGGCACGGCTGTCGTACAGCTCGTGGACCGCGTCCAGCCGCAGCGCGTCGATGTGGAAGTCGCGCAGCCACATCAGCGCGTTGTCGACCACGAACGCGTGCACGGGGTCGCTCTGCGGGCCGTCGAGGTTGATCGCCCAGCCCCACGGGGTCTCGTAGCGGTCGGTGAAGTAGGGCCCGAACTCGCCCAGGTAGTTGCCGTCCGGCCCGAGGTGGTTGTAGACGACGTCGAGGCAGACGCCGAGTCCCTTGGCGTGGCAGGCATCCACGAACCGCTGCAGCGCCTCCGGGCCGCCGTACGGCTCGTGCACCGCGTACGGCGCGACGCCGTCGTAGCCCCAGCCGTTGACCCCGGGAAAGCTGGCCAGCGGCAGCAGCTCGACGAGGGTGATGCCGAGGTCGACCAGGTGGTCCAGCCGGGCGAGGGCCGCATCCAGCGTGCCCTCGGCGGTGAACGTGCCGACGTGCAGCTCGTAGATGACGCTGTCGGCCAGCTCGACGCCGGTCCACTGCGCGTCGCTCCAGCTGAACGCGGTCGGGTCGAACACGGCCGAGGGTCCGTGCGGCCCCTCCGGCAGCCGCCGCGAGCGCGGGTCGGGCCGGGGGTCACCCCCGTCCAGGCTGAACCAGTACGGCGTGCCGGGATCGGCCGGTGCCGACGCCCGCCACCAGCCGCCGTCGCCGCGGGTCAGGGGCACCCGCTCGTCGCCGAGCAGCAGCTCGACGCCGCTGGAGGCCTGCGGGGCCCACACCTCGAAGTCGCGCACAGCCTTCTCCTCGTTCGTCATCGGGACACCAGCAGCGCCACGGGCAGGTCGGGGAGGACGTCGGCCACCGGCAGCGTGCCGCCGGACAGGACGCGCCCGGTGAGCTCGTCGCGCCACTCGCCCTCGGGCAGGGTGATGGTGGCCTCGCCCCAGCCGCCGCCCTGCTGCAGCCGGTGCGGTGCCCGCGTCACGACGCAGGCGACCCGAGCCTGCCGGCCAAGACCCAGGGCGCTCGCGACGCGGCCCTGCGGGGCGGAGCGGACGAAGCCGAGGGCGTGCTCGGAGGTGCTGGGCAGCGGGTCGTACGACGCGCCCTCACCGAAGACCTCGGGTGCCCGGCGGCGCAGCCGCAGCGCCCGCGCGGTGGTGAGCAGCTTCTCGTCGTCGAGGTCGACGGCGCCGGAGCCGTCGTCGAGCCGGGCCAGCCGGGCTCCCCGCACGGTGAAGTCCACGGGGCGCCGGTTGTCGGGGTCGACCAGCGAGAGGTCGACGACCTCGCAGCCCTGGTAGGTGTCAGGGACACCGGGCAGGCACAGCTGCAGGAGCTTCGCGGCGAGGACGGTGGCCCGGATGGCGCCGGCGTTGGCCTCCACCGCGTCGGCGATGACGTCGTGCAGGTCGCCGGGTGCCGCGGCGCGGTCGGCCAGGGCCAGCACGCGCGCCTCGTAGTCCTCATCGCCGTCGATCCAGGCGGTGTGCTGCTTGGCCTCGCGGACCGCCTTGATGAGGTAGTCGTGCAGCCGCTCGGAGGGGATGAAGCCCACCCCGACCAGCGTCTGCCAGAGCAGGTGGGCCGTGGGCCGGTCGACGCCGGCCTCGTCAGCGGCCGCGGCGAAGGCCTGCGAGCAGCGCTCCCAGCTCTCCCCGTCACCGGCGACGGCGAGCAGCCGGGCCCGGACGTCCTCGCTGCGCTTGGTGTCGTGGGTGGACAGCCCGGTCATGCCGCGCGGCCAGTCGCGCTGCTGGGCCGCGGCCCACTCGTGCAGGGCCTGCGGGGTGGCGGAGTCGAGCACGGCGGGGTCGCCGCCCACCTCGTTCAGCGCGATGAGCCGGTGCCAGCGGTAGAAGGTGGTGTCCTCGATCCCCTTGGCCATCACCGGTCCCCATGTCTGCTGCAGCCGGATCGCGAAGTCGACGGCGGCCGGGTCCTGCTCGCCCTCGACGGTCGCCAGGTGCATCAGCAGCTCGAGCTCGGGCTCGAGGTCGAGCCGGGACGCGACGGCGCCGACGAAGGCGTCCTCGATCCGCTTGCGCGCCAGCGGTGACAGCCGCTGGTCGGGGTGGATGTAGGCGCGGTAGACCTCACCGGCAACGAGGAGCTCGACGATGGCCTCACGCAGCCGCTCAGGGTCCTGCTCGGGCAGGGCCTCGCGAGCGCGGCGGGTCAGCCGCTCGACCTCCGGGCCGAGGGACTGGTCGACGACCTGGCGCTTGGAGGCGTCGACGGAGCGCTCCACGTCGGGCTGGCCGCCGGCCTGCGCCCAGGCGCGGTCCAGGACGGGGGCCGTCGCGGGGTCCACCAGCGCGGCCTGGATGGCCTGCATGGCGTCGTACCCGGTGGTGCCGTCGCAGGCCCAGGAGGTGGGGAGCCGCTCGGAGCCCTCGAGGATCTTCTCGACCCAGATCAGCGTGCCGGGCCGGGTGGCCTCGCGCAGCTGGGTGAGGTAGCCCTCGGGGTCGGCCAGCCCGTCGGGGTGGTCGATCCGGAACCCGTCGATGATGCCGTCGTGGTTGAGCCCGAGCAGCACCCGGTGCGTCGCCTCGAACACGTCGGGCAGCTCGACCCGCACGGCGATCAGCTGGTCGACCTCGAAGAAGCGCCGGTAGTTCAGCATCGTGTCGGTGTCACGCCAGCTGGCCAGCTGGTAGTGCTGGCGGGCCAGGACGTCGGCGACGTCGTCGCCCTCGGTGCCGAGCGCGACGGGGAAGACGTGCTCGAAGTAGCGGATCACCGGCTGGCCGTCGAGCTCGCCGAGGACGAGCTCACCGGCTTCCAGGGTCTCGGCGAGGCTGCTGCCGAGGACGGGCAGGCCGAGGCGGCCGCCGCCGGACTTCCAGTCGATGTCGAACCAGTGGGCGGTGGGGGCGTCGCGGCCCTCGCGCAGCACCGCCCAGAGCGGGGCGTTGGCCGACTCGGGGGCGACGAGCGCCATGTGGTTGGGCACGACGTCGACGACGAGGCCGAGGTCGTGCTCGCGGGCCGCGGCGGCGAGCGCCCGCAGGCCCTCCTCGCCGCCGAGGTCGCCGGAGACCCGGGTGTGGTCCAGCACGTCGTACCCGTGCATGGAGCCGGGCACGGCCTGCAGCACCGGAGAGAGGTAGAGGTGGGACACCCCGAGTGAGGCGAGGTAGGGCAGCTGCGCCTGGGCGTCGGCGAACCCGAAGCCTTCGTGCAGCTGCAGCCGGTAGGTGCCGGTCACGGTCATTGCCAAGGCCTCCGAAAAAATTTTGCTGTGTGCCACCTGATTGTCCTGCCGGGCATGTTCTCAAACGGTGGAGCGGGGCCGCTCGCGTGTCCGCGTTCGCTGCTTCCTGGGTATGGCGCCGGCTGCCGGCTTCCGCCTGCGCATACTGGGGCGATGATCTCCATCGCCACGTCCCGCCGGCTCCGCGACGCCGGCGTCAGGTGGACTCCGGACCGCGGTGACCGCTTCATCGTCGCCGACCGTGACATGGACGACGAGGTCTTCGTCCTCAGCGACATGACCGTCGACGTGCAACGGCACCGTGACGGCACCCGGCTGGGGTTCAACGGCACGACGGAGTGGGCGCTGGACTCGGTGGAGGACGGCGACGCGCTGTGGCTGCCGCGGGAGAGCCAGCTGCGGGTGCTGCTCGGGGGGACGTTCGTCTCGCTCGAACGCGCCGGCGGTGGCTGGCGCGTGACCATCTCGGTCGCCGGCACCCACTCGGTCCACGAGCACGAGGATCCCGAGGAGGCCTACGCCCTCGCCCTGCTCGAGCTGGTCACCGCCAGCGCCGCCTGACGACCCCGCCGCCCGACCGTTCCGACGCCCCCCACCATCGCCACTTTGTGCCCGCCAGTCGGCGATTCGGGGCGGCACCGGGCTCAGTTTGCCGACTGGGCGGCACAAAGTGCGCGGGGGTGCGCCGGTGCGCTGGGTGCCCTCCGCCCGGCGGTGCGCTGGGTGCCCGCCGCCCGGCCGTCACCCACCATCCCGACTTTGTGCCCGCCAGTCGGCGATTCGGGGCGGCACCGGGCTCAGTTTGCCGACTGGGCGGCACAAAGTGCGCGGGGGGCGCCGGTGCGCTGGGGTACGCGCCGGGTGCCCGACGTCGGCCCTGACCTGGGTCAGAGGGGCTCGAAGGCGGTGGTGCGCACGACGGCCTCGCCGGCCTCGTCGGAGGCGGCGAGGTCGACCTCGGCGGTGATGCCCCAGTCGTGGTCGCCCGCGGGGTCGTCGATGACCTGGCGGACCCGCCACAGTCCAGGCTGCTCCTCGATCTGCAGCATCTGCGGGCCGCGGGCGTCCGGGCCGGTGCCCAGGTGGTCGTGCTCGTCGAAGTAGTCCTCGATCGCGTCCTGCCACTGGTCCTGGTCGAGGCCGCCCGCCTCGGCGTCCAGCTCGGCCAGGTCGATCCAGCGGCGCCGGGCCACCAGCTCGACCCGGCGGAACATCGCGTTGCGCACGAGCACCCGGAAGGCCCTCGGGTTGCCGGTGATCGGCCGCGGCTGGCTGGCGGTGTCGCCCGGGCGGACCGGTGCGGCCTCCTCGGCGCCGGGGTCGGACAGCTGCTCCCACTCGTCGAGCAGGCTGGAGTCGGTCTGGCGCACGACCTCGCCGAGCCACTCGATGAGGTCGGCCAGCTCCTCGGTCTTGGCGCTGTCCGGGACGGTCTGCCGCAGCGCCTTGTAGGCGTCGCTGAGGTAGCGCAGCACCAGCCCCTCGGACCGGGCCAGGCCGTAGAACGCGACCAGCTCGCCGAAGGTCATCGCCCGCTCGAACATGTCGCGCACCACCGACTTGGGCGAGAGCGCGTCGGCGTCGACCCAGGGGTGGCTCTGGCGGTACATCTCGAACGTCGCCTCGAGCAGCTCCTGCAGCGGCTTGGGCCAGCTGACGTCCTCGAGCAGCTCCATCCGCTCGTCGTACTCGATGCCCTCGGCCTTCATCTCGGCCACGGCCTCGCCGCGGGCCTTGAACTGCTGGGCGTAGAGGATCTGGCGCGGGTCGTCCAGGGTCGCCTCGAGCACCGAGACGACGTCCAGGGCGTAGGTCGGGGACTCGGGGTCCAGCACGTCGAACGCCGCGAGCGCGAACGGCGACAGCGGCTGGTTCAGCGCGAAGTTGCTCTGCAGGTCCACCGTCAGGCGCACCGTGCGACCGGTGTCGTCCGGCGGGTCCAGCCGCTCGACCACCCCGGCGGCCAGCAGCCCGCGGTACATGTTGATCGCCTGGCGCACGAGGCGGTGCTGGGCTCCCGGCTGCTCGTGGTTGTCCCGCAGCAGCGAGCGCATCGCCGCGAACGGGTCGCCGGGGCGGGTGATGACGTTGAGCAGGGTGGAGTGGCTGACCCGCATCCGCGAGACCATCGCCTCGGGCTCGGCCGCCACCAGCTTGTCGAAGGTCTGCTCGCTCCAGGTGACCGCGCCCTCCGGAGGCCTTCTTGCGCTGGACCTTGCGCCGCTTCTTGGGGTCGTCACCGGCCTTGGCCAGCGCCCGCTCGTTCTCGATGACGTGGTCGGGGGCCTGCACCACGACGGTGCCCGAGGTGTCGTAGCCGGCCCGGCCGGCCCGGCCGGCGATCTGGTGGAACTCGCGGGCCTTGAGGATGCGCTGGCGGCTGCCGTCGTACTTGGACAGCCCGGTGAAGACGACCGTGCGGATCGGCACGTTGATCCCGACGCCCAGGGTGTCGGTGCCGCAGATGACCTTCAGCAGCCCGGCCTGGGCGAGCTGCTCGACCAGCCGGCGGTACTTGGGCAGCATCCCGGCGTGGTGGACGCCGATGCCGTGACGGACCAGGCGGGAGAGCTGCTTGCCGAAGCCGGGCGCGAAGCGGAAGCCGCCGATGACCTCGGCGATCTTGTCGCGCTCCTCGCGGGTGGCGACGGTGATGCTCAGCAGCGACTGGGCCCGCTCCAGCGCCGCGGCCTGGGTGAAGTGGACGACGTACACGGGCGCCTGGTGGGTGGTGAGCAGCTCCTCGAGCGTCTCCTGCAGCGGGGTGAGGACGTAGCTGTAGGACAGCGGCACCGGCCGGTCGGCGGAGGTGACGACGGCGGTGGGCCGGCCGGTACGACGGGTCAGGTCGCTCTGGAACCGCTCGACGTCCCCCAGCGTGGCGGACATCAGGACGAACTGGGCCTGGGGCAGCTCGAGCAGCGGCACCTGCCAGGCCCAGCCCCGGTCGGGCTCGGAGTAGAAGTGGAACTCGTCCATCACCACCTGCGCCACGTCGGCGTGCCGGCCCTCGCGCAGCGCGATGTTGGCCAGCACCTCGGCCGTGCAGCAGATGATCGGCGCGTCGGCGTTGACGCTCGCGTCGCCGGTGAGCATGCCGACGTCCTCGGCGCCGAAGATGTCGCAGAGCGCGAAGAACTTCTCCGAGACCAGGGCCTTGATCGGCGCGGTGTAGAACGTGACCCCGTCGCGGGCCAGCGCGGCGAAGTGGGCGCCGGTCGCGACGAGGCTCTTGCCCGAGCCGGTCGGCGTGGACAGGATGACGTTCGCGCCGCTGACGATCTCGATCAGCGCCTCCTGCTGCGCCGGGTACAGCTCGATCCCCCGCCCCTCGACCCAGCCGGCGAAGGCGTCGTAGATGGCGTCGGGCTCGGGGTCGGTCGGCAGCAGGTCGGCGAGTGTCATGGGACCCCCATCGTCCACGGCGCGGTGCCGCCGCAGGAAACCAGGGCCTCCGGGAGCCGCCGGGCGCCGCCCGGCCGGCGCGCTGCGGCGGGTGAGGAGCGGCCATTGTGGGCAAGGGCTGTGGGCAAGGACCACGTCAACAGGTGCCGATCCCGAGGAGTGCTCATGGCCGGACAGACAGCGGACGCAGTGGTGATCGGAGCCGGGCCGAACGGGCTCGTCGCCGCGAACGCCCTCGTCGACGCGGGGTGGGACGTCGTGGTCCTCGAGGCCAACGACGAGGTCGGTGGTGCCGTGCGCAGCGCCGAGGTCACCGCCCCGGGGTTCGTCAACGACATGTTCAGCGCGTTCTACCCCCTGGCCGCGGCCTCCCCGGTGATCCGCGGCCTCGACCTCGGCGACCACGGCCTGGCCTGGGTGCAGGCCGAGAGCGTCCTCGCGCACGCCCTGGACGACGGCCGGGCCGCGGTCCTCTCCCCCGACGCCGCCCGTACGGCGGAGAGCGTGGACGCGTTCGCCCACGGCGACGGCGAGGCCTGGCTGGCCATGTTCGAGCAGTGGCGCCGGATCCGCGACCCCCTGCTGGACGCGCTGTTCACCCCGTTCCCCCCGATCACCTCGACCGTGCGGCTGCTGCGCCGGCTGGGCACCGCCGGCACCGTCGACCTCGCCCGGCTGGCCGTGACCGCCCGTGCGCCGGCTCGGCCGCGAGCGGTTCGACGGGGTGGGCGCGGCCCTGCTGCTGGAGGGCAACGCGATGCACAGCGACCTCCCGCCCGACGCGGCCGGCAGCGGCGTGTTCGGCTGGCTGCTGGCGATGCTGGGCCAGGACGTCGGCTTCCCCGTGCCCCGCGGCGGCGCCCAGCAGCTCGCGTCGTCGATGCAGCGGCGGATCGTCGCCGGCGGCGGCGAGGTCCGCACCGGCGCGCGGGTGACCTCGGTCGTCCTGTCCGGTGGCCGCGCGGTCGGCGTGCGGCTGCAGGACGGTACGACGGTCACCGCCCGCAAGGCGGTCCTCGCCGACGTCCCGGCGCCCGCGTTGTACGACCAGCTCGTCGGGCACGACCACCTGCCGGCGACGTTCGTGCGCAACCTGGCGAAGTTCGAGTGGGACTACTCCACGATCAAGGTCAACTGGGCCCTCGACCGGCCGGTGCCCTGGCGCGCCGACGGCGCCCGGGGAGCCGGCACGGTCCACCTGGGCCAGGACTCCGACGGCCTCGTCGACTTCGCCGCCGACCTGACGGTGGGACGGGTGCCCCAGCGGCCGTTCGTCCTCTTCGGCCAGATGACCACGACCGACCCCACCCGGTCGCCGGAGGGCACCGAGTCGGCCTGGGCCTACACGCACGTGCCCCGCGGGGTGGACTGGACCAGGGAGGCCGTCGACGCCCACGTGCAACGGGTCGAGGAGGCGGTCGAGCGGGTCGCGCCGGGATTCGCCACGACGGCCCTGGCGCGGCACGTCCAGTCGCCGCAGGACCTGCAGGAGGCCGACGCCAACCTCGTCGACGGCGCGATCAACGCCGGCACGTCGGGCCTGCACCAGCAGCTGTTCATGCGGCCGACCCCGGGGCTCGGCCGGCCCGAGACCCCGGTGCCCGGGCTCTACCTCGCCAGCGCCTCGGCACACCCCGGCGGCGGCGTGCACGGCGCCTGCGGCTGGAACGCCGCCCGGTCGGCGCTGGCCTCGTCGGGGCGTGCCGGCGTCGTCAAGGACGCGCTGGTCCGCACCGCGTGGGGGCGGCTGCTCAAGGACTGACCGCGGCCCGCCACCGACCCGGGCTCACCGCCGGGCACCGACCGGAGCTCACCGCCGGGCCCGGCGGACGGCCACCACGGCCGCTCCCGAGCCGGCGGCGAGCGCAGCCGGGACCAGGCGCAGCCACCGCCGGCCCCACTGCCCGTGCACGGCCTCGCCCGCGGGCTGCGGCTCCAGCACGTTGCCCGGGTTCGGCCCGATCCGCTGCCGCGACTGGCCGCCCCAGTCCATCAGCGGCGTCACCAGCACGTCGAACACGCTCGGCAGGGTCCGGAAGCCGAAGACGATCAGCGGGTTGGCCAGGCCGACCGAGGCCTCCCGGCGCGGTCGCTGGATCGCGCGCACGACGGCGCGGGCCACCTTCTCCGGCGGGTCCACCGGCGGCGGCGGCCGCCCGACGCGGCCGGTGAAGCTGCCGGACTGGGCGTAGACCGGGGTGTTGACCCCGCCGGGTGACACGAGGCTGACGTGGACGCCCGGGCTGCGGCGGGCCTCGATCTGCAACGTGCGGACGAGGCCGTGGACGCCCCACTTCCCGGCGACGTAGGAGCTCATGTACGGCGTCGCGATCTTGCCGAGCAGGGACCCGACCAGCACCAGCCGGCCACCGCCCTGGGTGCGGAACAGGCGCAGCGCCGTCCGCGCCACCCGGACGGTGCCGAGGAAGTTGACGTCCAGGGCGTGGTCGTAGACCTCGTCGGGGACGTCCTCGAGCCGGCCGTACGCCACCACGGCCGCGGAGTGGACGACCGCGTCGACCCGGCCGAACCCCTCGACCGCGGCGGCGAACAGCGCCTCGACGGCGGCGGAGTCCGACACGTCCGTCGGCACGACCAGCACCGTCGCCCCCTGGCCGGCGCAGTCGCGCTCGACCTCGGCCAGGGCCTGCGGCGAGCGCGACGCGAGGACCAGCCGCGCGCCGGGTCGGGCCAGCTGCAGCGCGGTGGCGCGGCCGATGCCGCTGGAGGCACCGATCACGACCACGACCATGTCGGAGGCGTCCGCGCGGGCGCTCACGGCTGCAGCAGCACCTTCACGCAGCCGTCCTCCTTCTTCTGGAAGATGTCGTAGCCGTGGGCCGCCTCCTCCAGGGGCAGGAGGTGGGTGGCCAGGGTCTCGGTGCCGAGCGGGTCGGCGTCGTCCAGGACCAGCGGCATGATGTCGTCGATCCAGCGCTTGACGTGGCACTGGCCCATCCGCAGCTGGATGCCCCGGTCGAACATCTCCATCATCGGCATCGGGTCCATCTCACCGCCGTAGACGCCGCTGAGCGAGACGGTGCCGCCGCGGCGCACGGCCTTGACCGCGGTGTGCAGGGCGTCGAGCCGGTCGATCGCGAAGCGGTCGATGAGCGGCTGGGACACCGCGTCCGGCAGCAGCCCGACGGCGGCCTGGGCGGCCTTGCCGCGCGGCGACCCGTGGGCCTCCATGCCGACGGCGTCGATCACGGCGTCGGGGCCCCGGCCGCCGGTGAGCTCGATCAGGGCCTCCGCGACGTCGTCGACCTCGTTCATATCGAGCACCTCGATGCCCTGCGCGCGCGCCATGGCGATGCGCTCGGGGACGAGGTCGACGCCGATGACGCGCTCGGCGCCCTGGTGCCGGCCGATCCGGGCGCAGAACTGCCCGACCGGGCCCAGCCCGAGGACGGCGAGGGTCCCGCCGCGCGGCACGTCGGCGTAGGCCACCGCCTGCCAGGCGGTCGGCAGGATGTCGGAGAGGTAGAGCCAGCGCTGGTCGGTGTGCGCGTCGGGGACCTTGATCGGGCCGAAGTGGGCCTGCGGCACCCGGAGGTACTCGGCCTGGCCGCCCGGCACGGCGCCGTACAGGGAGGTGTAGCCGAACAGCGCGGCCCCCTTGCCCTGCTCGCGGACCTGGGTGGTCTCGCACTGGGCGTAGAGCCCGCGGGTGCACATCCAGCACGAGCCGCAGGAGATGTTGAACGGGACGACCACCCGGTCGCCGGCCTTGATGTGGGTCACCCCGGGGCCGACCTCCTCGACGATGCCCATCGGCTCGTGGCCGAGGATGTCACCGGGGGTGAGGTACGGCGCGAGGACCTCGTACAGGTGCAGGTCGGACCCGCAGATCGCGCTCGAGGTGATGCGGACGATCGCGTCCGTCGGCTCCTGGATGCTGGGGTCGGGCACCGTCTCCACCCGTACGTCCCGCTTGCCCTGCCACGTCAACGCTCTCATCGACAACCCTCTCCCGGATGTGGTGTTCGTTGCTCTGGCTCCCTACCCCGTTCGCCCCGGACGACACCTGCACCGCGGCCCGCAGGGGGCAGTGCCGCACGGTGGGCAGACGCGTTCGTTTGACGCGCTCCGTTCTGGGTAGAAGCCATGGGACTACCTCAAGCAGCGGGGTGACGCACGAGCACCACCCGCCCCCGCTGGAGGCCCCCATGAACTCCGCCACGACCGCCACAGCCCGCGACCTCCTCACCGAGCTCGCCCACGTGGAGGACGCCGTACGCCGCGTGCCCCGCGCGGCCGCCGACGACGTGCCCTCCCTGAGCCCGGAGCTGCGGTCGTTGATGACCCGCGAGCGCGACATCGTCCGGGAGCTGCGGCGCCGGAGGTCCCAGTGGCGCGCGACGTGCGCACCGGGTCACTCCCTCGAGGGCCTGGCGCGGTGAGCGTCTACGAGGCGCAGGCGCTGTTCCGCCTGGCCCGCTACCTGCGGTCCTGCCCGTTCCCCGCGGACCGGTCCGAGCTGCTCGTGGTTGCAGTGCAGAACCACGCACCGATCCAGCTGCTGCGGCAGCTGTCGGCCCTGCCGGCCGGCTCTTGCTGGAACGGCCTGCCCGACCTCGAGCGCGCGCTGACGTCGGCTGTCCGCACCCTCGTCACGGACTGACCCGCGGCTCGTCACCAACGGTGGGCCTGCCCCGTCAGTCCAGGTCACGCACCGCGCGGGCCTCGATGTCGCGCAGCACCTCGTCGGCCGTCTCGGAGCTGACCTCACCGCTGCTGCGGGCCTGCAGGACGACGGTCCGCTCCACCGCACTGGCCCGCTCGAGGAGCAGCTCGAGCTGTTCGGGCGCCGCCTCCCCCTCCGCTCCCCTCCGGGCGTCGGAGAGCGCCTGCTGGGCGCGGGCGTAGGACTCGTACTGCAGCAGCACGGCGCGGCGCACCCCTTGAGGGATCGAGTCGTCGTCGACCGAGCGCAGGTCCTCCAACACCGCCTGCGCGGCACGGGCTCGCAGCTCGGCGACGGCGGACCCGTCGTCGGCGGTGCTGCCGACGCCGAGCGCCCGGACCAGGGGTGAGAGCGTCAGCCCCTGCACCACGAGCGTGACGAGCACGCAGAACAGCGCCACGAGCACGATGTCGGAACGGTGCGGGAAGGCCGCCCCGGAGTCCACGAGCTGCGGCAGCGCGAGGGCGGTCGCCACCGTGACGACGCCGCGCATGCCGGCCCAGGTCACGACCGTGGTCTCGCGCCAGCCGTGGACGACCGGCGCGTCGGCCCGGCGCTGCAGGGCGCGGGCGATCGCCACGGCGGGGTACATCCATGCCGCCCGCGACAGGATCAGGACGAGCAGCACGACCACGGCCAGCCGCACCGTCCCGGCACCGGGCTCGGTGTGGCTGAGCACCGTGGTCAGCTCGAAGCCGATCAGGGTGAAGGTCAGGCTGGTGAGGATGAAGTCGACGTAGTTCCAGACCGAACGGCCGAGCAGCCATCCCTGGGCGGTGACCGCCGGGTGGCCGTAGCTGCGCAGGTACAGGCCGAGCGCCAGGACGGCGAGAACCCCGGAACCGTGCAGGTGCTCGGCGCCGAGGTAGGCGACGAACGGCATCACCACGGTGACGGTGGTCTCGGCGGGCGCGTCGTGCAGCGCGGAGATCGCCACCCGGGCGAGCCACCCCAGCGCGAGGCCGACCCCGACCCCGACCACCACCGCGAGCAGCAGCTCGAGCGCCACCCCGCCCGCCGAGAGCGCGCCGGTGACGGCTGCCGCGACCGCGACCTGGTAGAGCACCAGCGCCGTGGCGTCGTTGAACATCCCCTCACCCTCGAGCAGCGTCACCATCCGCGCTGGGAGCCGCAGCCGGCGCGCGACCGCCGTCGCGGCCACCGGGTCCGGCGGTGACACCACCGCGCCGAGGACCCAGGCGGCCGCCCAGGGCAGGCCACCGGCATGGGCGACGACGGCGACGACCCCGGTGGTCGCGACCGTGAGCCCCACCGCCAGCAGCAGGATCGGGCGCGCACTCTCGCGGAACTCCCCCACGGTGGTGCGCTGGGAGGCGGCGAAGAGCAGCGGCGGCAGCAGGACCGGCAGGATGAGGTCCGGGTTCAGCGAGGGCTGCGCCACGCCGGGCACGAGCGCGACGCCGAGCCCGAAGACGGTGAGCAGCACCGGCTGCGGGACGCTCAGCCGGTCACTCACGGGCGTGAGCACGACGATGCCCACGAGCAGGGCGCCGAGGAGCAGCAGCTCACCCACCGGGACCTCCTCCTTCCGGGCGCAGTCCGTGTCCCGGCGAGACTAGCCATCGCCGCCGCAGGCCGCCTCCTGCCTGTGGGCGCCGGCGGTGGGCCGGTAGGCGGCAGGTGGTGGGCCGTGCACGGATGCGGTCCCCTCTGGTGGCCAAGGCGCGCCCCGCGGGCCGGCCGCGACACCGGGCAACCGGCAGCGTCCACCCCGCCCCGGAGCTCCTCATCGGCCCGTCCCTGTCCCGGCGGGACCTTCGACCCCGGGCCGCCGGGAGCGCGCGGGCGACGATGGTCGCGTCGATCAGGACGGTGGTGGACCGATGGCAAGCGCGCGCGACCTGCTCGAGCGGTTCCGCCCCGCCGGGACGCCGGGGGCGGCAGCTCCGGCCGGCGTTCCCTACGACCGCGGCGCCGCCCTCGAGGACGAGCTGCGACCGGTGCTGGCACTGCTGTCCCCGACGGAGGAGCGGTGCGCCGCACAGCTGCGGGAGGCCGCCGCCCAGGCCGAGCAGATCCGGGCCGACGCGTCCGCCCAGGGGGCCGCCCTGCTCGCGCAGGCCCGGCTGCGGGCCGAGGAGGCACGGGCCGGGGCCGCCGCGGGTCTGCAACGACGCAGCGACGAGGAGGCCGCCGCCGAGATGGAGCGCGCCGCGCACGCCGCGGGGGAGGTCCGGGCGCGGGCCAGGCACCGGCTGCCCGACCTGACGGCCCGGGTCGTTGCCGCCACCCGCGCGGCGATGAGCGCCCCCGAGCAGGACCGGCCGCACACCCCGCAGTCGCCCCTCCCGGGCCCGGAACCGGAGTCAGAACCGGGACCGGGACCGGGATGAGCACGCGGTCGGTCGGCGCGGTGGTGCGGGCCCGCGCCGCCGCCAGCCGCCGGGTGGGCGCCGGCCGGGTGCCCTCCCTTGCGGCCAGCTCCGGGCTGCCGGAGGCGTTGTCACGGCTGGCAACCGGGCCGTACGGCCACGACGTGCGCCCGGGACAGCCGCTGTCCCGGGCGCAGCACGAGGTGTACGCCACGGTGCTGTGGAACCTGCGCGTCCTCGCCGGCTGGCTGCCGCCCGACGGCGCGCAGGCGATGCGCCTGCTCGCCGGGTGGGCCGAGATCGCCAACGTGGACGCCCTCCTGCGCCGGTTCGACGGCGACCGGGGCCTGCCTCCGGCGTACCGGCTGGGCAGCCTCGCCACGGCCTGGCCACGACTGGCGGCCTGCACCGAACGCACCGAGCTGCGCCGCGAGCTGGCCGCCACGGCGTGGGGCGACCCCGGCGGCGAGGACGACCACGCCATCACCCTGGTCCTGCGCCTGGTCTGGGCCGCCCGCGTGCGCAGCGGCGTACCGGCCGTCTCCGGCTGGGCCGCTGGTGCGGCGGCGCTGGTCCTCGCCGTCGACCTCTGCGCCGGCCCGCACCCCCACGACGCGACGGTGACCGCGGCGGTGGCCCGCGTGCTGGGCCGGGACGCCGCCGCGGCCACCACTCTGCCCGACCTGTTGGCCGCCCTCCCGTCGACGGCGCGCTGGGCCCTGGCCGGCTGCGACGCCCCCGAGGACCTGTGGCGGGCGGAGGCCGCCTGGTGGCTGCGGGTCGAGCGGGACGCGACCGCGATGACGAGGTCGTCCAGCTTCGACCTCACCCCCGTCGTGGGCGTGGTGGCGCTGCTGGCGGTCGACGCCTGGCGGGTGCGGGCGGCCCTGGAGATGGCCGAGCGCGGCGGCGCGGCGGAGGCGATCCATGCCGTCCTCTGACCGCCTCGGCCCGGTCGCGATGCGCCGGATCGCCCTCGTCGCACCGCGGCCCACGCTGCGCGCGGTGCTCGTGCAGGTGGCCGCGGCGGGGGTCGTGGAGGTCGAGACCGCCGCGGTGACCGACGCGCCCGTCGGACCCGCGGCCCGCGCCCTGCAGCGGCTGGGCACGGCGGGAGCGACGCCCACGCTGATCGCGGAGGTGCCCGACCTGGACCGGCTGGAGCGTGCGGGACGGGTGGACGTGATCGCCGGCGAGGCCGCGCTGGAGCAGGTCGCCGCCGGCGCCGTCACCTCCCCAGCAGCTGCGGCCGTGGCCGGCTGGACCCCCGCCGAGGCCGTGGGCCCGCTCGCCGGCGACCTGGCCGGGCTCGGCGCGGCCGTGGTCACACTGCCCCGCCCGCGCGGGAGCCAGCCACCCACGTTGCTGCGCACCCGCGGCGGCTCGCGCCCGTTCACCGCCCTGGTCCAGACCTACTCCACCGTGCCGTACGCCGACCTCGACCCGACCCCGTTCGCCGCGGCGGCGTACGTCGTGATGTTCGGCCTGATGTTCGGTGACGTCGGCCACGGCCTGCTGCTCGTCCTGCTCGCGTTGCTGGCCCGGGCCGGGCGGCCGCACGTGCTGGTCCGGCTGCGCCCGGCCGTGCCGCTGGTTGCTGCGGCCGGGGTGGCGAGCATGATCGCGGGCGCGTTGTACGGCGAGTTCTTCGGTCCCACCGGGCTGGTCGCGCCGTTGTGGCTGGCCCCGCTGGAAGACCCGATGCGGCTGCTGGTGGCCGGGCTCGCCGTCGGCGCCCTGCTGCTGGCCGTCGCCTACGCGATCGGCACCGCCAACCGGGTCCGCGAGGCCGGCTGGTCCTACGCGCTCTACGCACCGTCCGGTCTGGCCGGGTCGACCCTCTTCCTGGGTCTGGGGCTGCTCGTGGCGGGGCTCGTGCGGGGGTCCGACTGGCTGGTGCTCGGCGCCGTGGTGGTCGCCGTCCTGGGCCTGGCCCTGTCGTTCGTCGGGCTCTACGCCGGGTCCGGCGGTGGCGGCTCGGGCGTCGCGGAGGCCCTGGTCGAGCTGGTGGACCTGGTGGTCCGCCTCGGTTCCAACGTCGTGTCCTTCGCCCGGCTGGCGGCGTTCGGCCTGACCCACGCGGCGCTGGCGGCGGTGGTCTGGGGCGCGACGACGGCGCTGTGGCTGCGCGGCGGAGCGGCGGTCGTCGCCGCGGTCGTCGTCTTCCTCGTCGGCAACGCCGTCGCCTTCGCGCTGGAGGCGCTCGTCGCGGCCGTGCAGGCGCTGCGGCTGGAGTACTACGAGCTCTTCTCCCGCGTGTTCGAGGGCGAGGGCCGCCCGTTCCGTCCGTGGCACCTGCCGCTGGCCGAGGCCCCCGCGTCGGCACCCGAGCCGCTCCCCTCACCGGCGACCGTGCGGCTTCCCCCACCGGCGGCCGTGCCGGCACCACCCGAGACGAAGGCGGCCCGATGAGCCCGTTGACCTCAGCCCTGGCCGCGGTCCCCGTGACCGTCGTCCTGGTCGCCGCCGGTGCCCTGGCCGTACGGCGACGCCCCCGGCACGCCGCGATGGTGCTCGCCGGCTTCGGCGCGGTCGTGCTGGCCGCCGCGCTGGTGACCGTGGCGGTGGCGGCCTGGGGTGGACCGGCCGCGGCGGATCCGTCCGGCGTCGCCGGGTCGAGCGTCATCCCCGGAGCCCACGCCGGCACCCAGGTCGCCGGCGTCGCCGCGGCCGCCACGGCGAGCAGCGACGGGTGGGCGGCCTTGCTGGGCGCGGCGATCGCGGTGGCAGGCTCCTCGATCGGTGCGGCGATCGCCGTCGCCTACACCGGCGCAGCGGCCCTCGCGGCGATGAGTGAGCGCCCCGAGGTCTTCGGCCGGGCGATGGTCGTGGTCGGGCTGGCCGAGGGCATCGCCATCTATGGCCTCGTCGTGGCGGTCATCCTCATCGGGAAGGCCTGAGCGGTGGGCTCCGTCGTCGTGCTCGGCGAGCGCAGCCGGGTCGCCGGCTTCGCCCTCGCCGGCGCCCGCGTGGCCCGCGCCGAGGACCCCCAGGCGGTCCTGGCCGCGTGGGAGGCGCTCGCGCACGACGTCGCCGTCGTCGTCCTGACCCCGGCTGCCGCCGCCGCGCTGGCAGCCCTGCTGGACCAGCCACCCCGGCCCGACCGGCCGCTGACCGTGGTGATGCCGGCTCCGGGCGGTCACCGACCCGCGTCGTCCGCATCGCCCGCGGCGGGGGCACCGGGGTGAGCGCGGACCTCGACGCCAAGGCTGCGGACGCGGCGCTGGCGCCGCTGCGGGAGGCGCTGCTGGCCGCCGCCGGCGCCGAGGCCGACAGCACCGTGCGCGCCGCGCAGGACGCGGCCGCGCACACCCTGGCCGCGGCGTCGGCGCAGGCGCAGGACGTGGTCGAGCAGGCCCGGCACGAGGGCAGGTCCGACGCCGGCGCAGCCCTGGCCGCGGAGCGCTCCCGTAGCCACCGGCAGGCCCGGGCCCTCGTCCTCGCCGCCCAGCGAGCGGCGTACGACGACCTGCGGGCAGCCGTGCGGCAGCAGGCGGCCGTGCTGCCGGACGACCCGGCCTGGCCGCAATGGCGCGACCGCCTCGCCGCCCATGCACGCCGGCTGCTCGGCACCGACGCCGAGCTCGTCGAGGTCCCGGGCGGGGTGCGCGCCCGCAGCGGGTCCCGCACCGTCGAGCTGACCGTGTCGTCACTGGCCGAGGCCGAGCTGGTGGCGCTCGGGCCGGAGGTGGAGAAGCTGTGGGTGGAGTGACCGGGCACGTCGTCCGCGTCAACGGGCCGCTGGTCGACGTCGAGGGCCTGGAGGGCACCGCGATGTCCGAGCTGGTCGAGCTCGGTCCGCTGCGGCTGCTCGGGGAGGTCGTCGCCCTGGACGGCGGTCGCGCCCGCACCCAGGCGTACGAGTACACAGGCGGCCTGGCCCCCGGCGCGCCGGCGCGCCGGCTGGGGCACCCGCTGGCCGCCGCGCTCGGGCCCGGCCTGCTCGGCGGCGTGTACGACGGGCTGCTGCGCCCGCTCGCCACCGCGGGGACCTGGCTCGAGCCCGGTGCGACGACGGGGCCCGCGCCGGTGGGCACGGTGCTGGCCGACCCGGTCGACCCGGCCGGCCCGGCCCAGGCCCGGACCGGGCCGACGTGGGACTGGACCCCGGCAGTGACCCCGGGCGCCGACCTCGACGAGGGTGGGCTGCTCGGCACGGTGGACGGCGCCGGGCCGCTGGCGCACCGGGTCCTGGTCCCGCCCGGCGCCTGCGGCACCGTCGCGGCGGTGCGTGCCGCCGGGCCCGTGTCTGGCACCGACCCGGTGGCACGGGTCGGTGGCGTGGCCGTCCCCCTGGTCTCCCGCTGGCCGGTGCGGCGGGCCCGGCCGGTCAGTGAGCGGCTGGACGCGCGGACCCCGCTGCTGACCGGCCAGCGGGTGATCGACCTGCTCTACCCCATCGCCCGCGGCAGCACCGCCGCGGTCCCCGGCGGCTTCGGCACCGGGAAGACGGTGCTGCTGCAGCAGGTGGCCAAGTGGTGCGACGCCGACGTCATCGTCTACGTCGGCTGCGGGGAGCGCGGCAACGAGATGGCCGACGTCCTCGACGAGCTCGCCGCGCTGGCCGACCCGCGCACCGGCGGCCGCCTGGTGGACCGCACGGTCATCGTGGCCAACACCTCCAACATGCCGATGATGGCCCGGGAGGCGAGCATCTACACCGCCGTGACGGTGGCCGAGTACTTCCGCGACATGGGCTACGACGCCGTCGTGGTCGCCGACTCGACGTCGCGCTGGGCAGAAGCGTTGCGTGAGCTGGCTTCCCGCTCCGGCGCGCTGCCGGCGGAGGAGGGCTACCCCGCGAGCCTGTCCTCCGCGCTCGCCGCGTTCTACGAGCGCGCCGGCCGGGTGCGCACCCTCGGTGGCAGGGACGGCTCGGTCACCATCATCGGCGCGGTGTCCCCGCAGGGCGGCGACATGACCGAGCCGGTGACCGCCCACACCCAGCGCTTCGTGCGGGCCCTGTGGACCCTGGACCGGGACCTCGCCTACGCCCGGCACTACCCCGCCGTGGCCTGGGCCGGCTCGTTCTCCCTGGACGGCGAGACGCTGGCCGGGTGGCACTCCCGGCACGGCAACGCCCCTGGCTCCGCCAGCGGACACGGCTGGCCGCGCTGCTGGCCGAAGCGGACCGGCTGGCCGCCCTGGCCGACCTGATGGGCGTCGGCGCCCTGCCCGGCCACGAGCGGATGGTCCTGCTCGGCGCCCGGCTGGTCCGCGAGGGCCTGCTGCAGCAGTCGGCGCTCAGCAGCACCGACGCCGTCTGCGGGCCGGAGCGCTCCGCGGCGCTGGTGTCGGCGGTCCTCGACGTCGCCGACGCCTGCGAGGCGGCCGTGGCCCGTGGCGTCCCCGCGGCCAGCGTGGAGGAGCTCGACCTCACCCCGGTGCTGCGCGCCCGGGAGACGGTCGCCGGCGAGGGGGACGGCGCCCGGCGCGCGGCGGCCGCGGCGCGGGACGCCGTACTCGCGCAGCTGGAGGCGCTGCCGTGACGAGCGTCCCCGGATGGCCGCGCGTCGAGCACAGTGGGACCGAGGAGCTCAACGGCCCGCTGCTGGTGGTCCGCGGTGTGAGCGGCGTCGGCTGGGACGAGTTCGCGCGAGTTCGTCTGGGGACAGGCGAGATCCGTCACGGCCTCGTGCTCGAGGTGGATGGGGACCTGGCCGTCGTCGAGCTGCTCGAGGGGACCGCTGGGGTCGAGCCCGCCTCTGCCCGGGTGTCCTTCGACGGCACGCCGCTGCGGGTGCCGGTCGGGGAGGCGTGGCTCGGCCGCACCTGCAACGGGCGCGGCGAGCCGGTCGACGGCGGGCCGCCCGTCCTCGGCACGGTGACCGCCGCCGTCGCCGGCGCACCCATCAACCCCGTGCGACGCGATCCTCCGTCGGAGCCGGTGCTCACCGGCGTCGGGGTCATCGACACCCTGACCACGCTGGTCCGCGGCCAGAAGCTGCCGGTCTTCTCGGTGGCGGGGCTGCCGCACCTCGACCTGGCCACCCAGGTCGCGGCGCAGGCCTCGGCCGGCGGCGAGCCGTTCTGCGTCGTCTTCGCGGGGATGGGCCTGACGCACCCCGACGCTGCCGCGGTGCGGGACGTCCTCGAGGACCGTTCTGCCGCAGGCGAGCTCGTGCTGTGGTCAACACCGCCGATGCCCCGGTGGTCGAGCGCCTGCTGACCCCGAGGATCGCGCTGACCGTGGCCGAGCACCTCGCCTTCGGGCTGGGCGGCACGTCCTGGTCGTCATGGCCGACATGACCAGCTACTGCGAGGCGGTGCGCGAGGTGTCCGCCGCCCGCGGTGAGATCCCCGCGCGGCGGGCCTACCCCGGTTACCTCTACAGCGACCTGGCGTCCCTGTACGAACGGTGCGGGCGCATCCGCGGCGTCCCTGGCTCACTGACCCTGCTGCCGGTGCTGACCATGCCCGGTGGGGACATCACCCACCCGGTGCCGGACCTGACCGGCTACATCACCGAGGGCCAGGTGGTCCTCACCACCGAGGCGGCGGGTCGCGGGGTCTACCCGCCGGTCGACCCGCTGTCGTCCCTCTCCAGGCTGATGCGCCGCGGCGCCGGGCCGGGCCGCACCCGCGCCGACCACCTGGACGTCGCCGCGCAGCTCCTGGCCGCGCTCGCCCACGCCCGCCAGGTGGGCGAGCTCGCCGAGCTCGTGGGCGAGGGAGCGCTCGGGGTCACCGACCGCCTCTACCTGCGGTTCGCCGAGATGTTCAGCACCGTGCTGCTCGACCAGCGCCGGGACGAGCTCCGGAGCCTGGACGAGAGCCTGGCCCGCGCGTGGCAGGTGCTGTCGGTCCTGCCCCGACGGGAGCTGACGATGCTGTCCACCGAGCAGCTGGACGCCTCCTGGGCCCCGGCCGGACCGGCGCCGTGAGCGGCGTCCGGGGAGTGCCGCCCGGGCGCGCCGGGCGCACCTGGCTGTCCCGGCGGCTGCAGACCGCCCGGCACGGCGCCTCCCTGCTGGACCGCAAGCTGCGCATCCTGCGCCCCGAGCGGGAGCGGTTCCGCGCCGACGCCGAGGCCGCGACGCTGCGCTGGGGGCAGGTCCTCGCCGGCGCCGAGGAGTGGGCCCTGCGGGCGTCGCTGCTGGCCGGCAGCGACGCGCTGCATCCGCCGTACGGCGACGCCGACGCGCGCGTGGACGTCAGCTGGTCGGCGGTCATGGGGGCGCGGTTCCCGAGCGGGGCGCGGGTCGAGCTGCCCCGGCGCGGGTGCGGAGGCGCGCTGCCCGCGACCTCGGCCGTCCTCTGCGCCACGGCCGCCTACCGCGAGGCGCTGTCCGCCGCCGTCGACGCCGCGGTGGCAGAGGGTGCGGCTCGGGCGCTGGATGAGGAGGTGGCGGCGACCCGCTTCCGCCTGCGCGCGGTGCAGGACCGGTGGGTCCCGCGGCTGGAGCGGGCTGCGGCGGCACTCGACGCGGCGCTGGCCGAGGCTGAGGGCGCCGACGCCGTGCGGCTGCGGCTCGCCGCAGCCGCACGAGCTCCCCGTCGGGCACCGACCGCTCCCTCGCGGCACGGCACCGGCGCGAGCGGATGAGGCGGCACAGCCGCGCGAACGGCACCTTGTCGGTGGCAATCCCGGGTGGTTGACTGCCATCTTCGTCAGGATCTCGTCCGGACTCGTCCGCGTCGGGGTGATCAGCGGGGGACGCGGCCGGCGAGGCGAGGCGCCAACCGGCGTGGGCTGAGGGCACACGGGGCCGCGGCGACCGGCGACGGAGGGGGCAGGGATGGGTGAGCCCGCGACGCCGGATGCGCTGCACTACTCGGTCCAGCTCCCCTCCACCCCGCACTCCGCCGGCGCGGCCCGCGCCCTGGCGCGCGCCTGGTGTGACAGCGCCGGCGACGGCCGCGACGCCACCGCGCTCGAGCTGCTGCTGAGCGAAGCGGTCACCAACGCCGTCCGGCATGCCGCGAGCAGCCCGCGCGACCTGATCACCGTCGACGTGGTGCTGACCACCGACGCCACCGTGGCGTCGGTCTCCGACCACGGCCCGAGCTTCTCCGCGGCCGTACCGGCGCCGAGCGACGGCCAGACCAGCGGTTTCGGGCTGCACCTCATCGCCCAGCTGTCGCGGACCTGGGCCGTGGAGCGCCACGCGAGCGGCAACCGGATCACGTTCACCCT
Organism: uncultured Actinomycetota bacterium; assembly: GCA_963724015.1. Classification (GTDB taxonomy): domain Bacteria; phylum Actinomycetota; class Actinomycetes; order Actinomycetales; family Dermatophilaceae; genus CAVRTM01. Next base: position 40,123 of record CAVRTM010000009.1, on the reverse strand, counting down.
CTGAGGTCCACCCCGGCGTGGACCGGTCCGCCCCGGCGTGGCCGGGTCAGCTGCGGTCGAGCGCCCGCTCGACCGCGTCCGCCACGGACTGCACACCCGCCGGCCCGAGCAGGACGGTGTAGTGGTTGACGTCGGGCACCGCGGTCACCCGGAGCGACGGGGGCAGGTCGAGTGCGGCGAGCCGCGACTCGTCGTACAGTCCCTGCTCCTCGTCGAGCATCCCCCGCGCGGCCCAGAGGTGCTCGACCGGCAGCCCGGCCTCGGCGACGGCGTGCACGGCACGGTGCGCCTCCGCGGCGGAGAGCACGTCGGCCCCGTCGGCGCGCACGGCGTCCGGGACACACGAGCTGACCCATCCGTCGCCGTCGCGCACGAGGTCGTGCAGCAGGTACGCGCTCAGGGCGTCCGCGGCGGGCGAGGCGAACGTCCCACCCAGCGCCGGGTGCTCGCGCCAGAAGTCGAGGTAGGCCGCCTCGTCGGCGAACCGCATCGACAGCCGAGCCATGGCCGGGCCGATCACCGCGTGCAGCATGGCGTCGACGTCCGTGCCGGCCGGCGTGGGGAACGCCAGGCCACCATCAACCAGGACCGCGGCGTGGACCCGGGAAGGATGCCGCGCCGCAACGAGCGCGGCGACGAACGCCCCCATCGAGTGGCCGAGCAGGACGACGCGCTCGGCCCCGGCCGCATCGGCGACAGCCACCAGGTCGTCGACGTGCGCGCCGAGGCCCCAGGGTCCCTGAAGTCCCCGGCTGCCGGCGCGCCCCCGGAGGTCGGGAGCCAGGAACCGCACGGCCGCCGCGCCGGACCGCCGGGACACCTCGTCCGCGACCGGCTGCCAGGACAGGGCGTTGGCGGTGATGCCGTGCGCCGCGAGGACCACGGCGGGCGTCGCACCGTCCGTCCCGGCGCCGGCCGCGCCGGTCAGGTCGTGCACCTCCAGGTCGCCCCCGGGACGCTCGACCCGGAACGATGCCGCCACGTTGCTCGTGCCCACCAAGACCTCCCCGCGCTGCCGGGGTCGGACGACCCCAGGGCGCAACCTAACCCACGCCCGCAGCCCACGCCGGCCGGCCCGGCACGTCTGGGGGGGCGACGCCGCGGACCCATTGACCAGCCGGGGACGGCCTGCCAGAGTCGGCCGGGACAACGGAGTCCGAGGCAGGCGACGGGGGTCCCATGGCAGTGGCGAAGAAGGTCCATGTGCTCGACTGCGGCGCGATGAGCTGCGACCTCACGTGGTTGCTGCTCAAGCCCGGGCGGTCGATCCGGCCCCGGTCCGAGCGCGACAGGCCGGTGGAGTGGTACCCCTGCACCACGCACGCCGTGCTCGTCGAGACCGACGAGGGCACCATGCTGTGGGACACCAGCTGCCCGCGTGACTGGGAGACCCGCTGGGTCCCCACCGGGCTGCAGGAGTTCTTTCCCTACGACCAGGTCAGCGACGAGCAGTACCTCGACGCCCGGCTCGGCCAGCTGGGGGTCTCGCCCGACCAGCTCGACTACGTCGTCCTGTCCCACCTGCACTTCGACCACGCCGGCAACATCCGCATGTTCGACAAGACCGGCGCGCGGCTGGTCTGCAACGACAAGGAGAAGGAGTTCGCCTTCGGCTACGACGGGGTCTTCAACGGTGCCCACCTCAAGGCCGACTACGAGGGCCTGGACTTCGAGACGGTGTCCGGTGACGCCGAGTTCCTGCCCGGCGTCACGCTGCTCGAGGCGCCGGGGCACACGCCGGGGACGATGTCCATGCAGGTCGAGCTGGCCGACTCCGGCACCATGATCTTCACCTCCGACGCGATCTACATGGGCGACTCCTACGGCCCCCCCGCCACCCCGGCAGCCATCGTCAACGACCTCGGCGCGTGGTACTCCTCGGTCGAGAAGATCCGCGGCATCGCCGAGAAGACCGACGCGACCGTGGTCTTCGGCCACGACGCCGCGCAGCTGCGCAGCCTGCGCCTCGCGCCGGAGGGCTCCTACACCTGAGGTTCCCCTGCCCGCCCGCCACCACGAAGGAGGGGCGATGACCACGCCCGCCAGCTACCAGCCCGCCGACCCCGAGAGCGTCTTCACGTATGGCGCCCCCCAGCTGAAGTTCGGTCCCGGCGCCGCCGACGAGATCGGCTACGACCTCAGCCTCACCGGCGCCAAGCGGGTGCTCGTCGTCACCGACCCCGGCGTGTCGGCGACCGGGCACCCGCAGCGGGTCGCCGACCAGATGGGCTCGTTCGGCATCGAGGCACAGGTGTTCGCCGGCAGCCACGTGGAGCCCACCGACGAGAGCCTGCAGCGCGCCATCGACTTCGCCCGCGACTCCGGGCCGTGGGACGCCTTCGTGGCCGTGGGCGGCGGCTCGAGCATCGACACCGCCAAGGCGATCAACCTGCTGACGACCAACCCCGGCGAGCTGATGGACTACATCAACGTGCCGGTCGGCGGGGGCCGGGCACCGGTCAACCCGCTGAAACCGCTGGTGGCCGTCCCCACCACCACGGGCACCGGGTCCGAGAGCACCACGATCTGCGTGATGGACGTGCTCGCCCAGAAGGTGAAGACCGGCATCAGCCACGTCCGGCTGCGCCCCGTGCTCGCCGTCATCGACCCCTCGCTGACCCTGACACAGCCGGCGGGGGTCACCGCCGCGGCGGGCATGGACATCCTGTGCCACGCGCTCGAGAGCTACACCGCGCGCCCCTACACGACGTACGAGCGCAAGCGGCCCGAGCAGCGGGTGCCGTACTGCGGCTCCAACCCGATCGCGGACATGTGGTCCGAGAAGGCGCTGAGCCTGCTCGCCGAGTCCTTCCGCCGGGCCGTGCACCACGGCGATGACGAGGAGGCGCGGTTGCAGATGGCCATGGCCGCCACGTTCGCCGGCATGGGCTTCGGCAACGCCGGCGTGCACATCCCGCACGCCAACGCCTACCCGATCGCCGGACGGGTCAAGGACTTCCACCCCAAGGACTACCCCGCGGACGAGCCGATGGTGCCGCACGGCATGTCCGTCGCGCTGACCGCGCCGGAGGCGTTCCGGTTCACCTTCGACGCCTCCCCGGAGCGGCACCAGCGCGCGGCGCAGCTGCTCTCACCGGGGGCCGAGTCGACCGGCGACCCCTCCGAGCTCCTGCCGTCGGTCCTGATCGCCCTCATGCGTGACATCGACATCCCCGACGGTATCGGCGCGGTCGGCTACGACGAGGGCGACATCCCCGACCTGGTCGAGGGCACGATGAAGCAGCAGCGGCTGCTGGCCACGGCTCCCAAGCCCGTGACCGAGGACGACATCGCCGGCATCTACCGCCGCTCGCTCAGCCTCTGGTGAGCCGGCGATGCCCATCTACGACCTGCGCTGCGCGGACGGCCACAGGGCCGAGGTGATCCAGTCCTTCACGGCCGCGCTGCCGCCGTGCCCGACGTGCGGGGACGCGACCAGCAAGGTCCCCTCCCGCTTCGGCATCGGCGGCCGCGCCGCGACACCACCGGCTCCGGAGCTGATGCCCCAGACCTGGAAGGGCACGTATGCCGGGGACCGCGACTACGTCACCTCCCTGCGGCGCACCGCGGAGCAGCGGCAGGCGTTCGAGCAGCGCCACCCCGAGGAGGCCGGTGACCGGCGACCGGTGGTCGCCCACGAGGGCCGCTTCGAGGGAGCACCGCTGCGCCGTGGCGACCCCGTCCCCGCCGACACCGGTGCCGGCACGTCGCACCCCGGACCGCATGGCCACGGCCACGGCCGGACACGCGCACGGGCACGGACCTGCGCACCCGCACCCGCACAGCCCTCCGGACGCGACGGGCGCGGAGCAGCCGCCTAGAGTCGGCTGAGTGACCGGGACCACCCGCCGGCCGGCCGAGGCCGGCGCCGAGCTGCTCGAGGCCCTGCACCGCGCCGGGGTCGAGGACGTCGACGACTCCGGGCTCACCCGGGCGCTCTACTCCTCCGACGGCTCGCTCTACCGCGTCCTGCCCCGCGCCGTCGTGCGACCTCGTCACACGGACGAGATCGTCGCGACGCTCGAGGTGTGCCGGAGCCTCGGGGTCCCGCTGACCGCCCGGGGAGCCGGCACCTCGATCGCCGGCAACGCCGTGGGCCCGGGGGTCGTCGTCGACACCAGCCGCCACCTGGACCGCGTGCGCGACATCGACCCCGAGGCCCGCCTGGCGGTGGTCGACCCCGGCGTCGTCCAGGCGGCGCTGCAGGCGCGGGCCAGACCGCACGGCCTGCGGTTCGGCCCCGACCCGAGCACCGCCAACCGGTGCACCATCGGCGGGATGATCGGCAACAACGCGTGTGGGTCCCGGGCACTCGGCTACGGCCGCACCTCCGACAACGTCGTGGAGTTGGACGTCGTGACCGGCTCCGGCTCCCGGCTGCGCCTCGGGCCCGCCGCGGGCCGGGCCGACGCCGCGCACGCAGACGTCCTGCTCGCCCGGCTGCGTCGCCTCGTCGACGCCGACCTCGGCACGATCCGCACCGAGCTCGGCCGGTTCGGGCGCCAGGTGTCCGGCTACTCCCTCGAGCACCTGCTGCCCGAGCGCGGCTTCGACGTGGCCCGGGCGCTGGTCGGCAGCGAGGGGACGCTCGCCCTCGTCCTGGGCGCCACCGTGCGCCTGGTCACCGACCCCTCGCAGCGGTGTCTCGTCGTGCTCGGCTACCCCTCGATGGCCGACGCCGCCGACGCGACACCCGGCGTCCTGCCGCACCGGCCGACCGCCTGCGAGGGGCTGGACTCCCGCATCGTCCAGCGCGTGCGTGACGTCCCCGCCGCGGTCGTCCCCGACCTGCCGCGTGGCGAGGGCTGGCTGGTCGTCGAGCTCGTGGGCGACGACGCCGACGAGCTTGCCGCCCGCGCCGTGCGCGTGGTCACCGACTCCGGCGCGCTGGACCACCTGGTCGTGACCGACCCCGCCCAGGCCGCTGCCATCTGGCGCATCCGCGAGGACGGCGCGGGCCTCGCGGCGCGCACCAGCGACGGCCGCCCCGCCCACGCCGGCTGGGAGGACGCGGCCGTCCCGGTCGACCAGCTCGGTTCCTACCTCAGGGAGTTCGAGGACCTGCTCCGGCAGCACCACCTGCAGGGAGTCCCTTACGGGCACTTCGGCGACGGGTGCGTCCACGTCCGCATCGACTTCCCCTTCGGCCAGCGACCAGCGCCCTCGCCGACCGACGGCGGCCGCGCCGCCTACCGCGCCTTCGTCCAGGACGCCGCCCGGCTGGTGGTCCGCTACGGCGGGTCCCTGTCGGGTGAGCACGGCGACGGCCGGGCCCGCAGCGAGCTGCTGGGCACCATGTACTCCGCCGACGCGGTCGCGCTGTTCGAACGGGTCAAGGGCCTGTTCGACCCCGCGGACCTGCTCAACCCCGGCGTGCTCGTGCGTCCGGCCCCGCTGGACGCGGACGTGCGGGTCGCGGCCGTCGCGCCGTACCGACGTGACCTGGCCCTGGCCTACGCGCACGACGGGGGCGACTTCTCCGCGGCGGTCCACCGCTGCACCGGGGTGGGCAAGTGCCGGGCCGACCTCTCGGCCACCGGCGGGGTGATGTGCCCGTCCTATCCGGCGACGCGGGAGGAGAAGGACTCCACCCGGGGCCGGGCGCGGGTGCTGCAGGAGATGCTGGCCCCCGGCGGTCCCGTGCACGACTGGCGCTCCCCCGAGGTGCACCAGGCGCTCGACCTCTGCCTGTCGTGCAAGGGATGCTCCCGCGACTGCCCCACGGGGGTGGACATGGCGTCGTACAAGGCGGAGGTGCTGCACCAGACCTACCGCCGGCGGCTGCGGCCGCGGTCGCACTACGCCCTCGGGCAGCTGCCACGCTGGGCCGACCTGGCCGCGCGGGCGCCGCGCGCCGTCAACGCCGTGATGGCCTCACGCCTCGGCGGTCGCCTCGCCCGCTGGTCGGCCGGCGTGGACCAGCGGCGGACCCTGCCGGCGTTCGCACCCCGGACCTTCGGGCAGCTGTGGGCCGCGCGGACGCAGCCGCCGGGGGCCGGCGGCACACCCGTGGCGCTCTGGGTGGACTCGTTCACCGACCACTTCGCCCCGCACGTCGCGGTGGCGGCCGTGCGGGTGCTGGAGGCCGCGGGCTACCGCGTGCAGGTCCCGGCCGACTCCGCGTGCTGCGCGCTGACGTGGATCTCCACCGGCCAGCTCGACGCCGCGCGGGCCGTCCTCGGCCGGACGGTGCGCACCCTCGCCCCGCTGGTCGACGCGGGCATCCCGGTCGTCGGGCTGGAGCCGTCCTGCACGGCCGTGCTGCGCGGCGACGCGACCGAGCTGCTCGACGACCCCGCCGCCGCCCGGGTCGCGAAGGGCACGCGCACCCTGGCCGAGCTGCTGACCGGCACCCCCGGGTGGGTGCCACCGCGCCTGGACGGGCTGGAGGTCGTCGCGCAGCCGCACTGCCACCACCACTCGGTTCTGGGGTGGTCCGCCGACGCGGCGCTGCTGGCCGACGCCGGCGCGAGCGTCACCAGGCTCGGCGGGTGCTGCGGTCTCGCCGGCAACTGGGGCGTGGAGCGCGGTCACCACGACGTCTCGGTGGCTATCGCCGGCCAGCAGCTGGTGCCCGCGGTGACCAATCTCGCCACCGAGGCCGTCGTGCTGGCCGACGGCTTCTCGTGCCGCACCCAGCTCGAGCAGCTCGGCGAGCGCCGTGGCGTCCATCTCGCCGAGCTGCTGGCCCGCGCGACCCGGTGACCGCCCGGACTGCCGTCAGCAGTGACCCCACAGACCCGCGTGGTGGGCCTTCGCCGTGCGCTCCGCGGCCTTGAAGTCCGAGCGCAGCCGGTAGGTGGGACCGTACGACCGCTCCTTGGCGTAGCCGCCCCGGATCTCCTTGATGTTGAACAGGCTGCCCTGGACGTAGACGTAGGCGAACAGCCTGCTGCGGTCGCTCTCGTCGTGCTTGGTGTCGGTCCGCAGCGTGACCCACCGTCCGCTGAGCCTGGACTTGACGTACTTCGTGGCCTGCGAGGCGTAACAGGTGCGTCCGCTTGAGGCCGCCACGCCGATCAGGCGGACCTCGCGCGACCGTCCGTTGATCCGGACGCGGATCGAGTCGCCGTCGATGACGCTGGAGACGGTGCCCGAGTAGGAGCGGGCCCGCACGCTCGATGAGGCCTCGGCCGCGGACGCGGGTGTGGCCGCGACGAGCGGGACGGCAAGCGCTGCACCGGCTGCGGCCACGACAAAGCTTTTTCTGCTCATTGGTTGTTCCTCCCCCAACGCCGGCACGCAGCCGGCCCCCGATGGTTGCCACCCCAGCGTCGGGGCGGGAGCCCGCACCGACAAGTCCCCGGAACGCGACCGCAGAATCACCCCCTCTGGGGGTTGCGCAGAAGCCGTGGGCATGCAGTCGGTGCCCGCGACTCGTCCCGACCCTGCGGAGCCGGATCGGGGTTATCGCATGGCGATAACCGGCCTTTCGCCGGCTCGGCTCGCCGGGTCAGGGTCGCGAGGTCCCCACCCCGGCGCCCCATGAGGTGATTCCCGTGAAGGCAGTTCGTGTCCACGACTACGGCAAGCCGCCCAGCCTCGATGACGTGCCCGAGCCCACCATCGAGGGCCCGCTCGACGTCCTGGTGCACGTCGACGCGGCCGGCGTGTGCCGCACCGACCTGCACATCATCGAGGGCCAGTGGGCCGGCCGGCAGGATCCGGAGCTGCCCTACATCATCGGCCACGAGAACGCCGGCACGGTCGCCGCCGTGGGCGATGCCGTCGGCACGGTGGCCGTCGGGGACAAGGTCATCCTGCACCCGCTGGTGACGTGCGGCCTGTGCCGCGCGTGCCGTGCCGGTGACGACGTGCACTGTGTCGCCTCGGAGTTCCCGGGTCTCAGTCGCGACGGAGGGATGGCCGAGTTCATGCGCACCGGCGTCCGGTCCGTCGTGAAGCTGGAGGAGGGCCTGGCACCGGCTGATGTCGCCGCCCTGGCCGACGCCGGCCTCACGGCCTACCACGCGGTGCGCAAGGCAGTTCCCCTGCTGTACGCCGGCACCCGCGTCGTGATGATCGGCGCCGGCGGCCTCGGGCACATCGGGCTGCAGACCCTCCTGGCGATCACACCGGCCGAGGTCATCGTCGTCGACCAGTCCGAGGAGGCGCTGGCCAAGGCGGCGGACCTCGGGGCGCACCACACCGTACTGGCCGGCGAAGACTCCTTGGCCGAGGTGATGGACCTGACCGGGGGCCTGGGAGGGCACGTCGTCTTCGACTTCGTCGGCGAGCACGGCACGGAGGCGGCCGGGGTGGCGATGACCCGCGAGGCCGGGTCCTACTACGTCATCGGCTACGGCGGGCACGTCGACGTCCCCACCATCGACCTCATCAGCCGGGAGATCAGCATCGTCGGCAACCTCGTCGGCTCCTACAACGACCTGGCCGAGCTGATGGCGCTCACGGCCCAGGGCAAGGTGCGGCTGTCCACCAAGACCTACCCGCTCACCGACGCCCTCACGGCGCTGGACGACCTCGACCACGCGAGGGTGCCCGGCGGCCGCGCCATCCTCACCTCGACCTGAGCCGGTCCGGCGCCGGCACACCCCTTGCGGCCAAGCGGGGTGCGCCGGCCCGCCGGCTGGTGCACGCTGGCACGGTGACCACGGTCCCCGGCAAGCTGGCGCCCGCGACCCTCGGGATGCCCGCCGCGGTGCAGCCGCTGCGCGAGCCGACCGCGGCGGGCACCGTGCAGTCGGTCTCGCGCGCGCTGCAGGCCCTGGAGCTCGTGGCCGCCCGCCGGGACGGCGCGACGGCTCGTGAGGTGGCCGCGCACCTCGACCTGGCGCTGCCCTCGGCCTACCACCTGCTGGCCACGCTGACCGCGTCCGGCTACCTCGTGCACCTGGCGCAGGAGCACCGCTACGGGCTCGGCTACCGGGTCCAGCTCCTCGAGCAGGGCCTCACCCGTCAGCTCGAGGTGCCCGCCCCGGTGGCGACGGCGATCGCGCGGCTGCACCACGACGCCGACGCCGCGGCCTACTACGCGGTCTACCGGGACGTGGGCGTGGTGGTCGCGCACGTGGTGGACTCAGGTCGCCGCCCGCGGGTGCAGACCCTCGACGTCGGCTTCCACGAGGCCATGCACGCGACCGCGTTCGGCAAGGTCCTGCTGGCCGCCATGGACAGCGCCCGGCGCGAGCACTACCTCACCTCGGCCGGCCTGCGCCGCCTGACCGGCTACACCATCACCGACCGCGCCGAGCTGGAGCGGCACCTCGCCCGCGTCAGCCAGTCCAGCATTGCCTTGGAGGTCAACGAGTTCCAGGACGGACTGGCCTGCCTCGCCTCCCCCGTGCGCTCGCGGGCGGGTGCGGTCGTGGGCTCGGTCGCGATCTCGCTGCCGGCCCCCGAGCTCCTGGCCCGGCGCGGGCAGCTGGAGCGTGTGGTACGCCACGGCGCCAAGGTCGTGACGCACGCGGTCAGCGCCGCGTCACGGACGTCGGGCGGGCGCCCCTGACCATCTTCCGCACCCGACGAGAGGGGTTCTTACCTATGATCATCCGCGTTTTTCGTGCCGTGCCGCGCGCCGGCCAGGAGTCGGCATACGAGCGGCTCATCCGCCTCGACTCCGTCGACCTCGTGCAGGCCCAGCCCGGGTTGGTCGCCCTGTATGCCGGACACGCGATCGACGACGACGGCCAGGGCGAGATCGTGATGGTCTCGGTCTGGGAGGACCAGGCCGCCATGGAGGCCTTCACCGGACCGGACTGGCAGACGCCCGTGGCGCTGCCGGACGAGGACCAGCTGGTGGAGCAGACGACCGTCCGCAGCTACGCGTCCTGGACCTGAGCACCGCAGCTCCTCGAGCGGGGACGGGCGCACGGATCAGCCGAACGCCTGCCACACCGACGTGGTGACCACCCCGTTGGCGGTCAGGTGGTGCTTCTTCTGGAACGCGACGACTGCCGCCCTGGTCTGGGGGCCGAAGTCGCCGTCCACCAGCGTCAGGCCGAGCGCCTTCTGCAGCACCTTCACGGTGGCGTTCCTCATGCCGATCCTCAGGACCACCTTCTCGTACGCTGCGTACCGCGCCTTGGGTGTGGCCTTGGTGGCCGGCTTCGCGGCGGGCGCGGTCGCCTTCAGCAGCGCACGCCAGGTCCCCAGGTCCACCAGGCCGCTGGCGGGGAGCCGGTGCCCGGTCTGGAACGTCCGCACCTTCGCGGCGGTCTGCGGCCCGAAGCCGCCGTCCGCGCCGGCGCCGACCGCTCGCTGCACCGCCGTGACGGCCGGGCCGGCGGAGCCGGTGCGCAGCGTCATCCCGGAGTACGTCACCAGCGACCGGTTCAGCGACGAGGCGCCACTGACCGCGTACACCCTCGGGTAGGACGGGCACCGGACGGGGTTGGCCCGCGAGTAGGCGGGTGCCCAGTTCAGGTCCCGCACCCGGCACGGGCCGAAGTCCTGCCGCGCCACGGTCCTGGTCCACCACGACGTGCGGCGCATCGCCCCCTCCCAGGACAGGGACAGGTGCACGTGGTTGCGGTGGCACGTGGTGTCGCTGCTCGCGGCGGGGTGGGTGGCGCAGGACGAGTAGGGCTTCCAGCCGGCTGCGGGGTCGTAGGCACCCCAGATCCGGTTGTTCCAGATGATGTACATGACCCCGAGGCGGCGCGCGTTGGCCGCGACGTTCCCCTTGGCGTCCTTGGCCGTCAGCCAGCTCACGAGCGCGTTGCCCCGGGCCTTGCCCGTGACCGTGCGGACGTTGGTGAACCAGTCGACGGCGCGGCCGTCGTAGTGCTCGCTGGTCGGCAGCGCGTCCGAGCCGCAGCTGCGGCTGATCCCGTACGTCGTACCGGGGTACGTCGCCTTGAGCAGCTGGCCCAGCGCGACGGTGCCCGGCTTGTCGCGGGTGTCACAGGACGAGGCCGCCACGTAGGCGGCGAGGGGCTCGATGGCGCTGGGCAGCCCATGCGGTGCGGCGGGGGCGACGGTCGCCGGAGCGGCTGTGGCGGCGAGCGCGGTCACGACCGCCGGCGTGGCCGAGGCGAGCGGCGCCTGGCCGAGCGAGGTGGCCAGCACCGCGACGATGCCGGCGCCGGCGAGGGCGATGCGGGCGGGCGTGGACACGGCGGCGCGCTGAGGAAAGGTCATGTGGTGGCGTCCTTCGGTCAGGTCGGCCGGTGCGGCCAACCGCGAGGTGAGCGACGCCCCCCCTATCGACCGCAGCCGCAGCCGCCTGAGGGGTCCGACACGCCCTCACTCCCCCAGGCCGGTCGTCCTGCCGTCACCGCCAGGGCACCCCCTCGAGATGCCGGGGCCGGCCACGGCTGGTTGAGTGGGGTGCCGGACGAGACGCCGGGAGGCTGAACGATGAAGGCAGTGACATGGCACGGCAAGCGCGACGTACGGGTGGACACGGTCCCTGACCCGCAGATCCAGCAGCCGACGGACGCGATCGTCAAGATCACCTCGACCAACATCTGCGGGTCCGACCTGCACCTGTACGAGACCCTCGGCCCCTTCATGGGCGAGGGCGACATCCTGGGCCACGAGCCGATGGGCATCGTGCAGGAGGTCGGCAGCGCGGTGACCAACCTCAAGCCCGGGGACCGCGTCGTGATGCCGTTCCAGATCTCCTGCGGCTCGTGCTTCATGTGCGACCGCCACCTCTACACCCAGTGCGAGACCACGCAGGTCCGCGACCAGGGCATGGGCGCGGCCCTGTTCGGCTTCTCCAAGCTGTACGGCGAGGTCGCCGGCGGCCAGGCCGAGTACCTCCGGGTGCCGCAGGCGCAGTTCACGCACATCTTGGTGCCGGACGGCCCGCCGGACGAGCGGTTCGTCTACCTCTCGGACGTGCTGCCGACCGCGTGGCAGTCGGTCGTCTACGCGGACGTGCCCCAGGGCGGGACGCTCGTCGTCCTCGGGCTGGGCCCGATCGGCGACATGGCCTGCCGGGTCGCCCAGCACATGGGCGTGGGCCGGGTCATCGCCGTCGACCTGGTGCCCGAGCGCCTCGAACGGGCCCGCCAGCGGGGCGTCGAGGTGGTCGACCTCACGGCGGTCGACAAGCTGGGCGACGCGATCCGGGACATGACCGGTGGCCGCGGCCCCGACTCCGTCGTGGACGCGGTGGGCATGGAGGCTCACGGGTCTCCGGTCGCCAAGTTCGCCCAGCAGGTCACGGGCTACCTGCCGGACGCGATCGCGGCGCCGTTCATGCAGGCGGCCGGCGTCGACCGGCTGGCGGCGGTCCACGCCGCCATCGACATCGTGCGCCGCGGCGGCACCATCTCGCTGATCGGCGTCTACGGCGGGATGGCCGACCCGATGCCGCTGATGACGATGTTCGACAAGCAGATCCAGCTGCGGATGGGCCAGGCCAACATCAAGCGCTGGGTGGACGACATCATGCCGCTGCTGACCGATGAGGACCCGCTCGGCGTCGACACGTTCGCCACGCACCGGCTGCCGCTGGACGAGGCACCGCACGCCTACGAGATCTTCCAGAAGAAGCAGGACGGCGCGATCAAGGTCGTGCTGAAGCCCTGAGCTCGTCCCCTTCCGCCGACGCCGGCGGACCACCACCACGAGGAGTCACCATGTCGCTCATCAGGACCGCACTGCGGTCGGGAATCGCGCTGAAGGCACTGCAGATCGCGCGCCGTGAGGCGAGCAAGCCCGAGAACCAGCAGAAGGCCAAGGAGCTGATCACCAAGCTCGCCAACCGCCGCAAGGGCGTCCCGCGCAGCTGAGGAGGCGGAACGCCCTACCCGTCCACCAGCAGCCCCCGCACCGGTCCCTGGAGCCGGTCGGCACGTCGGGACACGCTCTGCAGCAACGCCAGCCGGTGCGTGCGCGGCAGCCCCTCCCGCTTCCGCTGTGCCTGCTCCTGCGCCGTCGGCCGCCACACGGTGTCGATGACGGCGGCGGGCTCCCCCTCGACCTCGCGCACCGGGCGCTCGGTGTGCTCGGACCAGAGCCGCAGCCGTGTCTGACGCGCCAGCGCGTGGTCACACACGAGGACGTTCATCTCGGTGTCGTTGAACAACGAGTGCTCGTTGAGGTTCGCCGAGCCGATGGTGAGCCACCGGTCGTCCACGACGGCCACCTTGGCGTGCACGTAGACCGGCGCCGACCGCCCGTCGTGGTGCGCGGTGATCGTGGTGGCCAGCAGCCGGCCGGCACCCGCGTCGGCGTCCAGCAGCCGTCCGAGCTGGCCGCGGGTGGTGTCGGCGCCGTTGCTGGGCTTGGCCGGGAGCACCAGGAGGACCCGGAAGTCCTCGCACGGGGGCCGGGCGAGCTTGTCGGCCAGGACGTCGACGACCTCCGGGGACCAGAGGAACTGGTTCTCCAGGTAGATGAACCGCTCGGCCGAGCGCAGCGCCCGGAGGTAGGCCTCCAGGATGGTGAACTCCCCCCGCGGCGCGAACCGGTACGTCTTCTCGGGGACCGTGCGCAGGACCTGGACGTCGAGGTCGCCCGCCGCCGGCGGCTCGACCGGCGGGGTGAGCTGCTCCCCCGTGACCTCGTGCCACCGCCGGGTGAAGTGCACGGCGACGTCCAGGACGGCCGGCCCCTGCAGGTGGACCGCCGCGTCGTGCCAGCCGAGCGAGGTGCGGGGCGGGTGCGCCGACGCGTCGTGCCGGTCGCCCTGCAGCGCGGTGAGGTCGATCCCACCGACGAACGCCGTGGTGCCGTCGATGACCACGATCTTCTCGTGGTGGCAGTGCATCGTCCGCTCGCGCCGGTCGAGGGCACACTGCACCCGGCTGTCCCGGACGAACTCGTCCCGCGCCCGGTGCACCGTGGTCCTCGTCGGCTGGAACAGCGGCAGCGGCGGCCCGGCCCACAGCAGCACCCGCACCGGCACGCGCCGCGCCACGTCGGCCAGCAGGTCGCGCAGCGGCAGCGCGCCCGGCCCGCGGGTGAGGGCGAAGTCCGGCGACGCGTGCCAGCCGGCGATGTGCACCGAGGTCCGGGCCGCCCTGATCGCCGCCTCCATCGCGGCGAGCGCCTCCGTCCCGTCGACGAGCACCTCGACGTGGTTGCCGGAGCGGACCGGTGCCCGGGTCGCCCACCAGCTCCCGCCCTCCCGGGGCGACAGCGCCTCGGACCACCCCAGGCCGTCGAGCCGGCGCCGGTGGTGTCTCCGCAGCACCGCCTCGAGGCCGTCGCCGGCCTTCTCGTCCATCCCGTCGAGCCACGTCGTCAGCACCATGGCAGCCATCGTGGCGTAAACACCGTGTCGGTGGTTGGCTTCCTGACATGGCCGCAGCACCCGTCCCGTCGGGGTACGACCCGGCTTTCCTGGGCGTCCCGGCCCCGCTCCCGGTCCCGCAGCAGCTGGTCCGCGAGCTGGCGTACACCCACTTCACGGTGCTGCTCGACCCGGCACGACGGCTCGCGGCCACGACCGGTGTGACGATCGACGGCGCCGCCCTGCAGGACCTCGACCGGGTGGACGACTGGCACCTGGACCCGCGGGTCCGGGCCCAGGAGCAGACCGGCGAGCAGGTGTACGCCGGCAACGACCTCGACCGCGGCCACCTCGTCCGCCGCCGTGACCCGGTGTGGGGTCCGCCGGCGGTGGCGCGGACCGCCAACGAGCAGACGTTCACCTATCCCAATGCCGCACCGCAGGCGGCGCAGTTCAACCAGTCACGGCTGCTCTGGGCCGGGCTCGAGGACTACGTCCTGGAGCACGCCCGCACCTACCGGCAGCGGCTCTGCGTGTTCACCGGACCGGTCCTCGCCGCGGACGACCCGCCGTACCGGGGGGTGCAGATCCCCCGTCGCTTCTACAAGATCGCGGCCTGGGCGACCGGTGCCGCCGACGGCCCGGAGCAGCTGGCCGCGACGGGGTACCTGCTGGATCAGACGCCCGAGCTCCCCGACCTCCCGGCCGCGACCGCGCGGGCGGAGCTCGCCGGCGAGCCGCCGCCGCTCGGCCCGTACCGCACCTACCAGGTGCCGATCGCCGACATCGCCACGGTGACCGGACTCGACCTGGGCCCGTTGGTGGGCGCCGACCGGTTCCCTTCTGCCGTCACGGTTTCCGCCGAGGAGCTGACCTCCGCCAGGGCTGCCGCCAGCGGCCGGTGGGTGCAGCTGCACGAAGCCGCCGACATCCGGCTGTAGCCGCCGTTCTCCCCGACCGGACGCACCGCGCTGCCCGAATTCGGACACGGAGTGTCCGAATTCGGGCGCTGCGGTGCGTCCGGTGCGGGCTGGTGGCGGGTCGGTCAGCCGCGGCGGTGGACGCCGAAGCGGGTGAGGACCTCCCGCGTGCGGGGGCGGGCGGCGTACGACCCGGCGTCCAGGAACGCCTGCTGCACGATCTCGTCGATCCGGTTCCGGGCCATGAAGTCGTTGCCCATCGCCGCCTGCTCGGCCGACCCGGGCCGGAAGACGACGACCGCGGTCCCGCGCTGGCGCAGCGCGCGGACCTCGCTGCGGGCCACCCGCGCGGCGTGCCAGCGGGACGCGCCGTACAGGTCGGTCGGGAGGCCGGACGGTCCGGACATCGGCGAGAGGACGATCACGAGGTCCAGGTCGCGCTGGCGCAGGACCGCGGCGTTGGTCGGCGAGTGCGCGCCGCCGTCGACGTACGTCTGGTCGGAGATGGCGACCGGGGCGAAGTAGCCCGGGATCGCGCACGACGCGGCGATCGCCAGGTGCAGCGGGACCTCCGGGGTTCCCGGCCGGCCGAAGACCACCCGCCTGCCGTCGCGCCGGCGGACCGCGCAGATCCACAGGTCCCGCTCGGGCCAGGACTGCCCCTCGACCTCGGCCAGGACCGCCAGCCGGCTGGCGATGTCGAGGCGCCCCGGTGCCAGCAGGGACAGCGCGGCGACCAGCGGGCGGAAGCTCAACGGGCGGCGTACGGCCTGCTGCAGCATGTCCCAGCCGGGAAGGTCCGGCCGCCGGAGCAGGCTCCAGGGCCGGAACGGCTCGAACTCGGGCCACTCGGTGCCGAGGATGTCGTGCAGGACCCGGCCCTCGGCGGACAGCGGAGCCTTGACGGCCCAGGCGGCGAGCTCGGACGCCGGGACACCGGCCCGCAGCAGGGTGCCGGTGATGGACCCGGCGGACGTCCCGACGATGACGTCGGCCCGGCGGGGGTCCCAGCCGCAGTCGTGCTCGAGCACCGCCAGCACGCCGGCGTGGTAGGCCTGACCGACCACCCCGCCGGCGCCCAGGACGAGCCCGACACTGCTCATGTGCCACCATCTTGCGCCCGCGACCACGCCCGGGGAAGGGCCTTCCGGCCGGCGCCCCTCCCCCGCCCGGGCAGAGGGCGGCTCCACGCAGGCATCCCGGGCCGGTGGCGGCGGCCACCGACCCGGGATGCCCGGATGCGGATCCTCAGCGGCTCAGCGCAGCGCCTTGCCCAGCAGCTGGCGTGCCTCCCGCGCGGAGCCCTGGAGGGTGAGCACGTCGGCCCGCGCGATCAGGTCGCTGGCCCGGGCGGGCACACCCTGCTTCGGGTCGAGCACCCGCTGCTGCACCTTCTGGCGCAACGCCGAGACGCCGTCGTGGTGGTCGCCGTGCTCCCCCTTGCCGGTGGTGAGGCCCCAGCCGAACGGGAACAGCGGCGCGTACGACGCGTCGCCGACGTTCAGCGGCTCCTGGGCGGCCGTGCGCGGCCAGCTCACCGGCAGCTGGCCGGTGAACGGGCGGCGCCCGTAGAGGACGTCGGCCACCCCGGCGCCCTCCGTGCCGGGCAGGAAGGACGCGACGAGGCCGTCGACCTCACCCAGCTGGTCGGTGACGAGCTGCGGCCGGCCCGAGACCACCAGGACGACGCAGCGCGGCAGGGCCGAGCAGACCTTGTCGACGGTGGCGCGGTCCTGCGCCTTGAGCTCCAGCGTCTTGGGCTCGCGGGGCTGGCCGGCATCGGAGGGGTCGTAGGCCCACTGCGGGCCGCCGACGTCGCCGTAGCCCTCCGCGTAGGGCGTCTCGCCGACGACGACCAGGCCGACGTCGTTGCCCTGCATGGGCGCCGACGCGTCAGCGCTGTAGGTGAGCCGGCTGTGCGGGGCCACCTGGCGCATCCCCTGCAGGATCGTCGTGCCCTGGGTGTGGGTCCCCGACATGCCCTGCCACGTGATGCTCCAGCCACCGGCCTGGTTGCCCAGGTCGTCGGCGTTGCGCCCGGCGACGTACACGTTGGCGTTGCGCTTGAGCGGCAGCACGTCGCCCGAGTTCTTCAGCAGGACCTGCGACTCGGCCGCGGCCGTGCGGGCGATGGCGCGGTGCTTCGTCCCGCCGATCGCGGCGCTGCCGCTGCGGTCGGCGAAGGGGTGCTCGAACAGCCCCAGCTCGAACTTCTTGGTGAGGATGCGTGACACCGCGTCGTCGATCCGCCGGGTGGTGACCCGTCCGGCCTGGACCTCGCTGACGAGGGTGGTCTCGAACGCCTGGTAGTCGTCCGGCTCCATCGCCATGTCGCCACCGGCGTTGACCCAGGCCGTGACCTTCTCGGCGCGGGTGGCCAGCGGGATCTGGTCGATGCCGTGGTAGTCGCTGATGACGAACCCGTCGAAGCCCTGCTTGTCCTTCAGCCAGCCCTGGATCAGCTCGCGGTTGGCGTGCATCTTGACCGGGTTGCCGAGGCCGTCGTCGGTGAAGTCCATGCTGGAGTACGACGGCATGACCGACCCGACGTGGTGCTGCTTGACCGCCGGCACGTACGGCGCGAGGTCGATGCGCTCGACGTGCTTGCGGCTCTGCTGGGTGATGCCCTGGTCGATCGGGTAGTTGCTGCTGTGGGCGCCGGCGGCGTCGCGGCCGCTGCCGTACGTCGTGTCGCCGTCACCGGCGAAGTGCTTGGCGGTGGCAAGGACCCGGTCCTTCCTGGCGAGGTCGCTGGAGCCGTTGCCCTGGAGCCCGTCGATCGAGGTCTCCATCTTCTTCACCAGCGCCGGGTCCTCCCCGAAGCTCTCGTAGGTGCGACCCCACCGGTCGTCGCGGGCGACGCACAGGCACGGCGCGAACACCCACGGGACGCCGGTGGCGCGGGTCTCGGAAGCCACCATGTGCTCGGCGTCGGCGACCAACCGCGGGTCGCGCGTGGCGCCGAGGCCGATGTTGTGCGGGAGCAGGGTGGCGCCCTCGAGGTTGCCGTGCCCGTGCACGGAGTCGACCCCGTAGATCATCGGGATCTGCAGGCGCGTCGCGAGCGCCGCCGTCTGGTAGCCGTCGATCATGTCGGCCCACGACTCGGCGTTGTTGGTCGCCGGCGTCGAGCCTCCGCCCGACAGGAGCGAGCCCAGGTTCCACGTCGTGATCAGGCTGTGGTCCTTGTCCACGGACGCCCGCTCGGCCTGGGTCATCTGGCCCACCTTCTCGGCCAGGGTCATCCGGGACAGCAGGTCGCGCACCCGCTTGGCCACCGGCAGCCTGGCGTCGAGGTAGGGCAGGTCGTGGGCGGCGATGACCACCTGCGGCTGGGCCCCGTCGAGGGCGGCGCCCCCGGACAGGTGGACGGTGAGGGTCTCAGCCGTCTCGCCGCCCCGGGTGGAGCGGGTGTGGACCGTGATGGTGCGGACGTCGCCGGCCCTGGCCGAGGCCGGGAAGGTGATGCTGCCGGACTCGGCCCGGAAGTCCTGCCCCTGCGTGGCCGAGCCGGCCCTGGTGCTCCAGTGGACGGTGGTCGCCGTGGTGCTCGCCCGCACCAGCCGGACGGCGACGCGCGCCGTACCGCCGTCGGCGACGCGGGTCACCGCCTTGGCCTGGATGTGCGCGGTGCCCCCGCTGGCCTGCGCCTGGGCGCCGGGGACGACGGCCGCGGCCAGCGCCGTCGCCGCGATGGTGGCGAGGCCGGCTTGGCGCCGGCCCCGGTGGAACGACGTGCGCCTGCGAGAACCTGACATGGAGCCTCCCTGGTCCAAACACCCCAAGACCGGCCGCAAATAGGTGCAACCGGACACAGCCCGGTGATCGTGCACCCGTTCGGTGCCGTCCGCAAGAGGAGGCGTGGCATGTGGGACGGGAGGCCGACCCTCAGTAGGGCAGGGTGACGTCGGCCACGACCGGGTTGTGATCCGAGGGAATCGCCCCGACGAACGTGCCGGCCGTCAGGTTGAGCCCCAGGGCCCAGCCCCGGACGGCCACACCGGCGGGGGCGTACACGTGGTCGATGTCCCAGTGGCCCTGGACCGGGCTCCGGAAGTACTGGTTCGCGCTGTTGTACCTGCGGTTGCTCAGCGCCTGGGCGACCTCGTCGGCGTCGGCCACGCCGGCAGCGCGCATCACCACCCCGGGACCGTCCAGCGCGTGCCCCTCGTGGGAGTTGAAGTCGCCCAGGTAGATGACCGGCACGTGCGCGCTGGCCTGGTACGCGCGGGCGAACCCGAGCAGCTTCTGCGTCTCGGCCTGACGTTGCAGGTCGGCGGCGCGACCGGCGCCGTACGACAGGTGCACGGACACCGCGAGGAACCTGGCCCCGGTCGTGCGGTTCTGCAGCTCCTGGTACGCGGCGAACCGACCGGTCGCGAGGGCCCAGTGCCCGCCGGCGCCGACGGGGCTGTACGTCGCCGTGCGGTACAGGATGTAGCGCGCGGTGCGCATCCATCCCGGCTGGCCGGGGGTGATCTCGGTGTGCGCGACGGCGTACCCACCGAGGCGGGCAGCCAGGTCGTCGGCCACCCGCGGGCCCTTGACCGGGCCGACCCAGTCGCTGGCCTCCTGCAGGGCCAGGACATCGGGATTCCACCGCTTGATCAGCGCGATCATCGGCGTGCGCCGCTGCACCCAGGACGCGACCGTCGTGCCGCTTTCCTTGGTCCCGGCGGCGGGCTGGTGCAGCACGTTGTACGTCATGACCCGCACGTCCTGACCCCTGGCCGGCGCCACCGCCCGGAGCACGGGGGTCGCGGCCGCCGAGGGCACGTTCCCGTTGTAGGCGCGGACCCGGAAGTAGTACGGGTGGCCCTTGGTCAGGCCGTAGGGGCTGAACCGGTGCGCCTGGCTGGTGATCGAGTAGCTGCGCACGCCGGCGGTCATGGCGGAGTTGGTGGCCTGGGTGATGACGTACCGGCCAGCCGCCCGTCCCGCCCAGGACAGGGACAGCCCGGTGCTGGGGCTGCCGGCCGCACGCGCCGCGGACGGGGTGTCCGGGCGCACGTAGCCGGTCATGATGCCGGAGTAGCGCACCTTGCTGCCGTTGATGACCTGCAGCCGGTAGTAGTACGGGGCGGTCGTGTAGGGCAGCCCAGCGAGCGTGACCTTGGGCGTGGCGGACACCCCGGACCGGCGAGCCCGGCCGATCGCGGCGAGCGTCACGGAGTGGTGGTCCGTCGAGGCGAACAGCCGGTAGCCGTGGGCGTTCGCCACCTTCGCGGAGGTGACGGTCAGCGTGGAGGCGGTCGCCCCGGCGAGCCGCACGCCCGCGGGCACGGCGGGAGTCAGGGTCGTGGCAGCGGTCGCCGGCGCCGCTGCACCGGTGGCGACGGCCACGACCGTGGCAGCCAGGAGCAGGACGCGGGACCGGCGGGGCTGTCGACGGTCACAGCGGGTACGGCGGGCATCGTCGGGGGTCACGGTCGCCCCATCGGCCGCGCACCCGGTCATCTGAGAGGAGCGGCAGGAAGGACCGAGGCTCCCGCACCGCGGCTCGACCTACCGCCCGAAGCGGCATGGCCGCGGCCCCGTTCACCGTGGCCGGTGCGCGGCGCCGCGGCGGCTCAACCGGTGAGGTCGGCGAGGAGCTCCTGGACGCGCTGGTCGATGTCGTCGCGGATGGCGCGGACCTCGTCCGGGCCCTTGCCGGCGGGGTCGGTCAGGGCCCAGTCCTCGTAGCGCTTGCCGGGGTAGATCGGGCACGCGTCGCCGCAGCCCATGGTGATCACCACGTCGGAGGCCTCGACGTCCTCGGTGAGCAGCTTGCGGGGGACCTCCCTGGAGACGTCGAGGCCGATCTCGCTCATCACCGTGGCGACGGCGGGGTTGACGCGGTCGGCCGGCTCGGAGCCGGCGGAGCGGACCTGGACGCGCCCCCGGGCGTGGTGGTCCAGCAGCGCGGCGGCCATCTGGGAGCGGCCGGCGTTGTGGACGCAGACGAACAGGACTTCAGGAATGGAGCTCACAGGCGGCCTCTCTCGGTGCGGGGGATGGCACGGGACGCGGTGTAGCGGCCGCGGAGGGCGAGGCTGACGTAGACGAGGCCGACGAGGACGGGGACCTCGATCAGCGGTCCGACGACGCCGGCGAGGGCCTGGCCGCTGGTGACGCCGAAGACCCCGATGGCGACCGCGATCGCCAGCTCGAAGTTGTTGCCGGCGGCGGTGAACGCCAGGGTCGTGGCCCGCTCGTACGGCATGCGCAGCCGGTGGCCGAGGGCGAAGGACCCGGCCCACATGAGCGCGAAGTAGGCCAGCAGGGGCAGCGCGATGCGGGCGACGTCCAGCGGCCGGCTGGTGATGGTGGCGCCCTGGAGGGCGAAGAGGATCACGATGGTGAACAGCAGTCCGTACAGGGCGGCGGGGCCGATGCGGGGCAGGAACCGGGTCTCGTACCACTCGCGACCCCTGGCGCGCTCGCCGAAGGTCCGGGTCAGGTAGCCGGCGGCCAGCGGGATGCCCAGGAAGACCAGGACGCTCCGCGCGATGTCCCACACCGACACCTGCAGCGCGGACTGGGACAGGCCGAGCCAGCCGGGCAGGAGCTCGAGGTAGAAGTACCCCAGCGCGGCGAACGCGATGATCTGGAAGACGGCGTTGAGCGCGACCAGGATCGCCGCGGCCTCCCGGTCACCGCAGGCGAGGTCGTTCCAGATCAGGACCATGGCGATGCACCGCGCGAGGCCCACGATGATCAGGCCGGTGCGGTACTGCGGCAGGTCGGGCAGGAGCAGCCAGGCCAGGGCGAACATCAGCGCCGGGCCGACGACCCAGTTCAGCACGATGGAGGAGACCAGCAGGGTGCGGTCGGCGGTGACGTGGCCGATCTCGTCGTAGCGGACCTTGGCCAGCACCGGGTACATCATGACCAGCAGGCCGACGGCGATCGGCAGGGAGACCGAGCCGACCTCGACCCTCGACAGGGCGTCGTCCAGGCCCGGGAGCAGGTGGCCCAGGAGCAGGCCGAGGGCCATGGCCAGGCCGATCCACAGAGGGAGGAACCGGTCGAGCGTGGACAGCCGCTGCAGCACCGCGGCGTCCTCCGGCCCGTGCGGCGTCTCGTGCACGGTGTCGCTCACGCGTGGACCCCCGCCCCGACCGTGGCGAACAGGGTGAGCATGGCCTCCATCGCCTCGGGGCGCGCCTGGTAGAAGACCCACACGCCGCGCTTCTCCCGGGAGAGCAGCCCGGACTCGTGCAGCACCTTCAGGTGGTGGCTGATCGTCGGCTGGGACAGGTCGAAGGCGGGGGTCAGGTCGCACACGCAGGCCTCGCCACCCTCGTGGGACAGCACCATCGACAGAAGCCGGAGCCGGACCGGGTCGGCGAGCGCCTTCAGGAGCGGGGCGACCTGGGCGGCCTGCTCCTCGCTCATGGGCTCGCGCGCCAGCGGGGTGCAGCAGGCGAGCGCGTCGTCGGCCAGGACCGGGAGTTCCACGCGGGAGTTAGACACGCATCTATGTTGACGCGCATCGATGTCCGTGGCAACCTCACGAATAGATGGACGTCGATGTCCTTCCGTGGCCAGACCGCCACCCCCGACCAGCCCTCACGGAGCCGCCGCCATGTCCCGAGTCCAGCTCGCCCTGCGCGTTGCCGACCTCGAAGCCTCCATCGACTTCTACTCCCGCCTGTTCGCCACCAGCCCGGCCAAGCGCCGCCCCGGCTACGCCAACTTCGCCCTCACCGAGCCCCCGCTCAAGCTCGTCCTGCTCGAGGGCGACGCCGGCGAGGAGACCCGCATGGACCACCTCGGCGTCGAGGTCGAGGACCCCGACCTGGTCGCCGCCGCGACCCGCCGGCTCGCCGGCGCCGGACTGGCCACCCGGGTCGAGGACAACACCACCTGCTGCTACGCCGTCCAGGACAAGGTCTGGGTCACCGGCCCCGGCAACGAGCCGTGGGAGGTCTACACCGTCACCGGCGACGCGCGCGCCGACCTCGAAGGCAGGACCAGCATGGAGCTCTCCGAAGTGGGCGGCGACGGCAGCTGTTGCACCACCACCCACACCAGTACGGGGACCGTCCAGGAGCGCACCGCCACCGCTGCCTGCTGCTGAGCAACGGCTCGCCTCCTCAACCAGGCTGCCGCCCAGGCCCCGGGGCCGGCGTCCGTGACCGAGCCGCCGTACGGAGATCGCACGGTGACGGGCGCCGACACGCCGGAGCCATCACTGGCAGCGCCTCGACCCCCGAACCACAATGGGCCGGTGTCTGCGGTTGCCACCAACGAAAGCCCCGCCGTGCTGAGGGAGGACACGCGTCGCGGCTCCCGCCTCCGGAGCCGCGCCTCCGCAGCCGCCGTCGCGTTGGCGTGGCTGGCCGTGCTGGCGACGGCCGCGACAGCGCTCGAACAGGCTGGGGCGCCACCGCGGCAGGTGCTCGCGTACCTGGCGGCCTGGGTCCTCGGATGCACCTTCCCGGGCGTGATGGTGTGGCGGGCGCTGACCGGGCACAGCACGCTCGTCAAGGAGCTGGGCTTCGGGTCGGCGCTCGGGATCGTCCTGCAGCTCGTGATCTGGGCGGTCGCGACTGCTGTGCATCGTCCCTGGGTGATGCTTGCCCTGCCGTTCGGCGTCGTGGCCGTGTTCCTGTTCGTTCCCGGCCTGCGACAGCACTGGTGGCCCCGGCGCCCGGTCAGGATGAGAACGCCCGCGCGTTGGCACGTGGCCATGGCTGTCGTGGTCGCCATGGCGGTCTACCGCTTCGAGCGCGTCAGCGGGGTCCGTCGTGTGCTGCCCCCCGCACCGAGCGTGGTCAACCGTGACACCTGGTACAACAGCGCACTGTCCTACGAGCTGGGCAGGACGCTTCGGCCGCAGGACCCGTTCGCTGTGGGTGAGCCACTGCGCTACCACTGGTTCGCTGACGCCCACGTCACGGCCACCGCGCAGCTGAGCGGCGTACCGATCGCCACCGCGATGATCACGTTGTGGCTGGTGCCGATGCTGGTCGTGCTCCTCCTCGTCGTCGCAGCGGCTACGCAACAGTTCATGGACGGATCCCGCGCTGACGGCGCGGCGGTCAACGACGTCCGTCGCTGGTGGGTCGGACCGGTGGCCGCCTTCTTCACGCTCGTGTCGCCAGCGCTGTGGCGGTTCGGCAACCCGGGCGCCGAACGGACCGCGGACGGCTTCGTCGCCAGCAGCCCCTCCGGAATCCTGGCCATCGTCCTGATCCTGGGGCTGGTGGCGCCGATGCTGGACCTGCTTCGTGGCCGCGCATGCCGCGGCACGTGGGTCGTCCTCCTCCTTCTGCTGGGAGCCTGCGTCGGCACCAAACCCAGCATCCTGCCCGTGGTGGCTTGCGGCGCGACCGTGGTGTTGGTCAGTGACCTCATCCGCCACCGACGCCTCAACCGGCCGATGGCCGTCGTTCTCGGCGTCGCGATCACGCTCGTGGTTGTCGCAGCGCCGGTCCTGGCCGGCAGCACCGGCGGTAGCCACTTCCAGCTGCTGGCCCTCGTGACGGTCGACCCGTCGTACGCCCGGCTGCTCGGGGGCCAGCCGGTGTTCCCGGCCGCTGGGGGGTGGCTGGTGCCGGCGCTGGCGCAGCAGCTGCCGCACGCGGTGCCGGTGATCGCCATGTTGCTGGTCGTCTGGGTACTCACCGAGACGCCGAGGCTGCTGTCGCTCGCCGGTGTTTTCGTCCGCCCGATGCGGACCGACCCGGGGGTGCTGTGGGGCTGCGGGGTCGTCGCGGGCGGATACGCCTCGATGTGGGCGCTGGCCCATCCGGGCTACAGCGAGCACTACTTCTGGACCGTGACGATCGGGTTGTCCACCGTCATGACCGTGACCAACGCGGCCCGGGTGCTGCCGGCGCAGCGGCGGGCGCGGACGCTCGCCCCGCCCCTGCTGGCGGTCGCCGTTCTGGGTGTCGCCGCCGGCTACGCCACGACGACCTTCGGCCGCGTCAACCTGGACGCCCCGGTACGGACGGTCATCGAGGGCAGACTCCGCCCGTTCGCGCTGGTCGTCCCGGCGTTGGTTGTCGCGGTCCTGGTCACCGTTCTCCTTCGGATGCTCAGCCGCCGATGGACGCTTCCGCTCCTGACGGCGGCGACTGCCTTCTGCCTGGCGGCAGGCCTCCCGGTCACCTTTTCGCAGCTTTCAGCCGCCCAGCCCCCGCGCATGCAGCCGCTGCCGAAGGTGGGGGCCAGTTACCTGTACGTCGCCCCGGAGCAGGAGCGCGCCGCGTTGTGGCTGCAGCGCCACTCGGCGCCGACCGCGGTCGTCGCGACCAACATGTTCTGCTGGCCGATGGGCAAGGACACGCCGCACTGCCGGATCAACTCCGCGTGGCTCGGCGGTCTGACCGGGCGGCGGATGGTGCTGGGCGACTGGACGTACACGTCGGTCAACATGAGCCACTACGACGGCACCGCGCAGCTCGACAGCATGCCGGCGCCCTGGCCGGAGCGCCGCAGCCTCAGCACCGAAGCCGTCGCGCAGCCGACTCCTCAGCTTCTCGGACGCCTTCGCCGCGAGTACGGCGCCCGGTGGATCTTCGCCGACACCCGGGCGACGACGATCTCGCCACGGCTGACGTCGCTGGCGGCCCTTCGCTACACCAGCGCGCACATCAGGATCTACCGGCTGCACGACAGCTACGCGCCCTGACCTCAGGCGGTGCCTGCTGCGCTCCCCGACGGGCTGGAGCCGGGAGCCGGCGCCATGGGGCCCGGCCCGCCGCCGTACCCGTCCCCCCGGTGCTGCCCACGGCCGCCCATCGGTCGGGTGCTCGTGACCCGCTCGGTGACCCGGGTGGTGAGGTTCGCGGTCATCGCGTCCGCCTGTGCCTGGGTGAGCTGCCCCGCCTTCACGGCGGCGGTGATCCGGGCCTTCTCCGCGGCGACGAGCTTGTCGACGAGGGTGGCCTGGCTGATGTTCTTGCTCTGGGCGACCTGCGCGAGCGTCTGTCCGCTCTCCAGTGCGGTCCGGAGCTCCTCGCGGGTCACGCCGATGACGCTCGCCGCCGTGTCGAGATCAAGGCGGCCGTGCCCGCCGTGCCGACCGAAGCCACCCTTGGGCAGCGCGCCGTCCACGGCGGTGGCGACCTTGTCGGCCTGTGCCTGGGTGAGCGTGCCGTCCTTCACCAGGCCGGCAAGGGCGTTCTTGATCGCGGTGACCCGGTCGGAGACAGCCTGGGAGGTCGCCGTTGCTGCGGAGGCCCCGACGGGCCCGATCGCCGCGCCGACCCCGACACCGGCGAGGCCCACGACCCCTGCGAGAACGAGTCCGGACGTTCGCGTCCACTTCATGCTGGCTCCTTCGCTCCCCGACACCCTCGATGGGCGTCCTTCCCACAGTGACGTGCACGGCACTGGCACCGTGCTGTCACCGACCTGGCAGCCGGCTGTGAGAGGAACGCACCCCCACGTCACGACCGTCGTACGCCGCTGTCCACCAGGTCCGCTCGAGGGCGGTCCGCCCGGCCCTTCCGGCCGATAGCGTTGGGCTGTGCTGTACCGGGCCACCGAGCTGATCGCCTACCCGCTCCTGCGTGCGTACTTCCGCCCGGAGGTGCGCGGCCTCGAGCACGTCCCCCGCACGGGCGCTGCGATCATCGCGGCCAACCACCTGTCCGCCGCCGACGAGGTCTTCACGCCCGTGGCCGCGCGGCGGCAGGTCGCCTACTTCGCCAAGTCCGAGTACTTCACCCAGCCCGGGCTGAAGGGCCGGTTCGTGGCCCGCGCCTTCAGGGAGTTCGGTCACGTGCCCGTCGACCGCGACGACGCCCGGGCCGCGTCGTCGACCATCGCCGTCGGCACCCAGCTCCTCGGCCAGGGCAGTGCGCTGGGCATCTACCCGGAGGGCACCCGCTCGCCCGACGGACGGCTGCACCGGTTCCGCACCGGGGTGGCGCGCCTCGCGCTGAGCTCGGGGGCACCCGTCGTCCCGGTCGGGTTGGTCGGCACCGACCGGGTCCTGATCGAGGGCGACCGCCGCTGGCACCGCAGCCACGTGGAGGTCCGCTTCGGCCCACCTCTTCGGTTCCCCGGCAGGGCCGAGGACCGGCGGTCCTCCTCGGCCCTGCGGGAGGTCACCGAGATCGTGCGCGTCGCCGTGCAGGGCCTGTCCGGGCAGGAGTACGTCGACCGCTACGCCAGCTCGGTCAAGGCCGGCGCATAGGAGATCGGGGGCTCCGCCGGCCGACCTCAACGCACGCGACGCGAGCCCGCGGCAGTCGGCGTGAGCCAGCGGTAGTCGGCGTGAGCCAGCGGCAGTCGGCGTACCGTCGTCGTCATGACGCCGGAGGAGATCGCCGACCTCGCGCACCTGCGCCGGGCGCGGGACCTCATGGACCGCGACTACGCGCAGCCCCTCGACGTCCCGGCCATGGCGCGTGCCGCGCTCATGTCGCCCGCGCACTTCTCGCGCAAGTTCCGTGCGGCGTACGGCGAGACGCCCTACTCCTACCTCATGACGCGACGCATCGAGCGCGCCAAGGCGCTCCTGCGTCAGGGGATGTCGGTCACCGACACCTGCGTCGCCGTCGGTTGTACGTCGCTCGGCTCGTTCAGCTCGCGCTTCACCGAGATCGTCGGCGAGACGCCGTCGCAGTACCGGGCGCGCGACCACCGCAGACCTCGAGGTCGTGCCGTCGTGCGTGAGCAAGGTCGCGACCCGACCGCGGCGTACCGGGGTCACGGTCTGAACGCCGCCCCGACCCGGCTGGACCGAGCAGGATCGGAGAAGCGCGCGACGGGTCGGCGGCTCCTACGGTCGTCGCATGACAGTCACCGTCTCCGCCATGTTCATCCCCGTCCACGACCCCGACGACGCGCTCGGCTTCTACCGCGACGCGCTCGGCCTCGAGGTCCGCAACGACGTCGCGTCCGACGGCTTCCGCTGGGTCACCGTCGGCGCCCCGGGCCAGGACGTCGACATCGTCCTGTTCCAGCCGCACGGCGGTCGCTCGCAGGCCGAGGGCGACGCCCTCCTGTCGCTGGTGACGCAGGGGTCGCTGCAGGCCGCGATCTTCCGCTCCGACGACCTCGACGCCACGTTCGAGAAGGTCCGGGCGTCCGGCGCCGAGGTGCTCCAGGAGCCGGCGTCGCAGCCCTGGGGGGCGCGCGACTGCGCGTTCCGCGACCCCGTCGGGCAACCTCGTCCGCATCGCGCAGGCCTGACCGTCGTCCGCCACGTACGCGGCGCCGGCTGCCGCGCGGCGGACATCACCCCAGATCGCGGCGGTCACGACAGCCGTTCTGGGATGCTGTCGCCATGGTCCCTCGGGGATCGTCGCAACCCGACTGCGCCAGGGCATGCCGACGGTGCCCGTGGTGACAGCCCCGCCTTCGAGAGGGAGATCCGATGAGCACGGCCACGAGGACGGACCAGCAGTCGCCTGCACCGCACGGTGGCGACAGCCACGACTGGATCCGCGTGCACGGCGCGCGCGTGAACAACCTCAAGGACGTCAGCGTCGAGATCCCGAAGCGCCGGCTGACCGTGTTCACCGGCGTCTCCGGCTCGGGCAAGAGCTCGCTGGTGTTCGGCACGATCGCCGCGGAGTCGCAGCGGCTGATCAACGAGACCTACAGCTCCTTCGTGCAGGGCTTCATGCCGACGCTGTCGCGGCCGGACGTCGACGTGCTGGAAGGTCTGACGACGGCGATCATCGTCGACCAGGAGCGGATGGGCGCCAACCCCCGCTCCACCGTCGGCACCGCCACCGACGCCAACGCCATGCTGCGCATCCTCTTCAGCCGGCTCGGTCAGCCGCACATCGGCCCGCCCAACGGCGTTCTCCTTCAACGTGCCCACGCGCAAGGCGAGCGGGGTGATGAGCACCGAGAAGGGCGGCCGGGTCGAGAAGAACGTGGTGCGCGACGTCGTCTACCAGGGCGGTATGTGTTCCCGATGCGAGGGCATGGGTTCGGTCACCGACTTCGACCTGACCGCGCTGTACGACGACACCAAGTCGCTGCGCGAGGGCGCGCTCACCATCCCCGGCTACAGCATGGACGGGTGGTACGGCCGCATCTTCAGCGGCTGCGGCTTCTTCGACATGGACAAGCCGATCAGCACCTTCACCAAGAAGCAGCTGCACGACCTGCTCTACAAGGAGCCGACCAGGATCAAGGTCGAGGGCATCAACCTGACGTACGAGGGGCTGATCCCCAAGATCCAGAAGTCGATGCTGTCCAAGGACGTCGACGCCATGCAGCCGCACATCCGCGCGTTCGTGGAGCGGGCGATCACCTTCACGACCTGTCCCGAGTGCGACGGCACCCGGCTCAGCACGGAGGCCCGGTCCTCGAAGCTCAACGGGAAGAACATCGCCGACGTCTGCTCCATGCAGATCAGCGACCTGGCCGGCTGGGTCCGGGACCTCGACGAACCGTCGGTGGCCCCGCTGCTCGCCGGGCTCCAGCACCTCCTCGACTCGTTCGCGGAGATCGGGTTGGGTTACCTCTCGCTCGACCGGCCGGCCGGCACGCTCTCGGGCGGCGAAGCGCAGCGCACCAAGATGATCCGCCACCTCGGGTCGTCCCTCACCGACGTCACCTACGTCTTCGACGAGCCGACGATCGGGCTGCACCCCCACGACATCCAGCGGATGAACGGCCTGCTGCTGCAGCTGCGGGACAAGGGCAACACCGTGCTCGTCGTGGAGCACAAGCCCGAGGCGATCGCGATCGCCGACCACGTCGTCGACCTCGGCCCTGGCGCCGGAACGTCCGGGGGCACCGTCTGCTTCGAGGGCACCGTGGAGGAGCTGCGGGGCAGTGCCACCATCACCGGCCGCCATCTCGACGACCGCGCGGCGCTCAAGAACTCGGTGCGTACGTCCTCGGGCGCGCTCGAGGTCCGCGGCGCGTCGACCCACAACCTCCAGGGCGTGGACGTCGACATCCCCCTCGGGGTGCTCTGCGTGCTCACGGGCGTCGCCGGCTCCGGGAAGAGCTCGCTGATCCAGGGCTCGGTCTCCGGCCGCGACGGGGTGGTGGTGATCGACCAGGGCGCGATCCGCGGTTCGCGACGGAGCAACCCGGCGACATACACCGGGCTGCTCGACCCGGTCCGCAAGGCGTTCGCCAAGGCCAACGGCGTGAAGCCGGCGCTCTTCAGCTCCAACTCCGAGGGCGCGTGCCCGACCTGCAACGGCGCCGGCGTCATCTACACCGAGCTGGGCGTCATGGCCACCGTCGAGTCCATCTGTGAGGACTGCGAGGGGAAGCGGTTCCAGGCGTCGGTGCTGGACTACACGCTGGCCGGCCGGAACATCGCCGAAGTGCTCGCGATGCCGGTGACCGAGGCCACGGAGTTCTTCGACACCGGCGAGGCACGCACGCCGCCCGCCCACAAGATCCTTCGACCGGCTCGCTGACGTCGGGCTGGGCTACCTCACCCTCGGCCAGCCGCTCACCACGCTGTCCGGCGGCGAACGGCAGCGGCTCAAGCTGGCCACCCAGATGGCCGAGAAGGGCGACGTCTACGTCCTCGACGAGCCGACCACCGGGCTGCACCTCGCCGACGTCGAGCAGCTGCTCGGTCTGCTCGACCGGCTCGTCGACTCCGGCAAGTCGGTCATCGTCATCGAGCACCACCAGGCCGTCATGGCGCACGCCGACTGGATCATCGACCTCGGCCCCGGCGCCGGCCACGACGGCGGCCGGATCGTCTTCGAGGGCACCCCCGCCGAGCTCGACGCAGGCCCGCTCCACGCTCACCGGCGAGCACCTCGCGGCCTACGTCGGCACCGGACCGCAGCCCTCGCGGACACCATGAGACGGGACCTTCGACGCACGGGGCGCCGGAGGCACACGCCCGGCCCTCCGGACCATGGACAGCGCGGCTGACGGCGGTTACGACACCACGGCGCCGGCCCACGACGCCAGCACGACGAAGGCTGTGTAACCGGCCAACAGGCTCCACGCCGGCCCGGGCCGGCTCCGCGCTGACCTCCCCACGGCCAGGTCGACGAACGCGCGTCTGCGCATCGTCAGCATGAGCGCGCCGAGCCGTTCGGCGCGCGCCCCGGCACTGGCATCCGTGGCGTCGGCCCGGAAGGGTCCGACGTCGGCCACCACGTCCGGCTGCCAGGCGATGGCCAGTCTCGCGCCATCGCGCCGGACGCCGTGCAGCCGCTCCCACGGCACGTCGTGCACCCGGTATGACCCGACGATCTGCAGGTGGGTGTGGCTGAGGCGGATCTTCTCGAGCAGACGCGCGGTGCCGCCCAGCAGGACCTCGGCCCCGATGACGACGGCCAGGCCCCGCTCATACCAGCCCATGTCGATCAGCAGCAGGAGTGCCGGAACGCCCGCCAGCGCCGCGGTCAGCATGCCCAGCCCGACGGCCCGCGTACGACCGGGACCGGCGGCCACCACCGGCAGGTCGATCTGCTCCACAGGGGCCTGACGCACCGGGACACCCGGCAGCAACGAGTCGTCGACGAGCCGGTCGGGATCGTCGTCCCCGTGCTGAGCGCGCCACGGGCCGAACGGCAGTCGTGCGAGCAGCCACGCCCGGGCATCGGTGGTGGGGGTGCCCGGCCACCCACGGTGCAGCCGCAAGGGCCCGGAGGGCCGCAGCACGTCATCCTCGGTCAGCAGCAGGGCCCAGCCGCGGTCGTGCAGGGAGCCGATCAGGACCGCCGGCTCCGGTTTGGGCCCTGACAGGTCGAACGGCTCGACGTCGTCCGGCTTCTCCTCACCGCGCCAGGCTCGTCCGAACGATGCCTGCGTCGCCATGTCCCACTCGTCGTCGGCAGCCTCGCCGGGCCCGCCGTCCTCCGGGAGGGGGTGCGCGCTCCCAGCGACCACCGCGTCCGCCCGCTCGTGCTGGCTGTCAGCCGCCTCGTCGGGGACCCACGCCAACGCCAGC
Organism: uncultured Actinomycetota bacterium; assembly: GCA_963724015.1. Classification (GTDB taxonomy): domain Bacteria; phylum Actinomycetota; class Actinomycetes; order Actinomycetales; family Dermatophilaceae; genus CAVRTM01. The sequence goes on along the minus strand of CAVRTM010000009.1, from coordinate 8,211 downwards.
CGGGCGATCGGGCTGGCGGTGAGCACGTCAGGGCGGGTGCCGTCGTCCGCGAACACCACCGCGTCGCCCACCTCGTCGGGGACGACCCAGACCCGCAGGGCCGGGTGCTCCCCGGTCCAGAGCCGCTCCCGGGCCCGCCGCACCTGGAGCCCGCGCCCCATGACGAGCACGGCAAGGAGCAGAGCCCCCAGGCCCGCGCTCTCCCATCCGGTGTCATCCTGCGGTTCGGCGACCAGCCGCGCCCACGTCGGGTCGCCCGGGTCCAGCAGGACCGGGGTGGCGCTCCCACGGGGGTAGGGCGCGGTGTCCAGGACCCCGACCGTGACGCGCCGAAGCCCGGCGCTGGTGGGGGCGTCCACGGTGATGGACACGTCCTCGTCGTCCACGGCGACGACCCGTCCGGTGACCTGCTCGGCGGCGGCGAGGTGACCCCGTTCCGTGTGGACGACGTGGGCGTACCAGCCGAGCAGGCCCGTCCCCAGCAGGACCAGCCCGGTTGCGGCCCAGACGCGTCCGAGGTCCCAGTCGGTGTCCGGTCGCCCCTGCGCGGTCGGCACCGCGGCACGCGCCCCCTGGCCGGCATCAGCGGCGATGACCTGCTGGGCGGCGGCGGACCGCAGCAACCACAGCGCAACGGCCGCGCAGGCCAGCCCGTGCAGACCGAACCCGACGTTGGCCGAGGTGACGTCGTCGAAGGCCAGGTCGGCCAGCGCGAACACCACACCCGCGATGCAGCCCAGCAGCGGCAACCACACCAGCAGCACCGGTGTGGCCAGGCAGATCACCACCCACCAGGCGAAACCCTGGTCCGGTCCGCACAGCGACGGAGCCTGCGGAGTGCAGCGCATCGTCTCCCCGACGGCTGCGGCAACCAGGGCAGCGGCCCACCCGGCTGTCAGTGCGCCCTTGGCGACCCAGGGCGGCACCAACGCCGCGGACCACCGCGCCGCGGCGGCAGAGGTCAAGGGTGAGGCGAACGGCAACACGATGCGGGCCCCCAGGTCAACGCGGCGATGGCGAGCCCGACCCTAACCGGCCAGAACGCAGCCGAGCCCCGCGACGCGCACCACGACCGGCCGCCGCGACAGGTGCGTGTGGATGCCGGGGCGGTTTCCTATCGTGTGCGGCATGACGTTCCTGCAGCCCGTCACCCTGGCCGGCGACCTCGTGACCCTCGAACCGTTGAGCCACGATCACCACGACGGCCTGGTGAGCGCCGCCAGGGACGGCGAGCTGTGGCACCTCTGGTACACCTCCGTCCCGCGCCCCGAGGCGGTCGAGGCCGAGATCGAGCGCCGCCTCGGGCTGCAGCGCGCCGGCAGCATGCTCCCGTTCACCACCCGGCGCACCGGCACCAGCGAGGTCATCGGCATGACGACGTACATGAACGTCGACCCCGACGTCCGGCGCGTGGAGATCGGGTCGACCTGGAATGCCCGCTCGGCCCAGCGCACGGGCACCAACACCGAGAGCAAGCTGTTGCTGTTGACCCACGCGTTCGAGCGGCTGGAGTGCATCGCGGTGGAGTTCCGCACCCACTGGATGAACCGGCAGTCCCGCGCCGCGATCGAGCGGCTGGGCGCCAAGCAGGACGGTGTGCTGCGCAACCACTCCCGGATGCCGGACGGCTCCCTCCGCGACACCGTGGTCTTCTCGATCATCGAGTCGGAGTGGCCGGCGGTGCGCAACGAGCTCCGGCGCCGCCTCGCCCTGCACCGAGAGGCTCCGTGACGGCACCGATCGCGCGCGCGTCGTCCGCGCACTCCTCAGGCAGTACGGCGAGCCGCAGCGGCCCGTCGGCCCTTGGCGCTCATGCCTGCAACGGGGCCATGACCTCATCGCTGAACCGCTGGAGCTGCTCGATGTCGTCGGCGACCGGCCACATGAACATACGCTGGACGCCGGCATCGCGGAACGCGGCGAGCTTCTCCAGCACGGCCTCCGCCGACCCGAAGGCCAAGCGCGCGCGGAGCTGCTCGGACGGTCGACGGATCACCGGCGCCAGCCGCTCCTCGAGCACGTCGTTGGCCCGCCGATCGTCAATGTGGAACCACATTGTCGCAATGCCGTTGGCGAAGTCCGCAGGATCGCGTCCGGCCTCGTCGAGCAGCTCCTGGACCCTGTGCCAGCGCTCCGCGAACTGGTCCGCCGAGATGTTGTACGCCGACGCCAGCCACCCGTCGCCGAGCCGCACGGCCCGACGTAGGCCTGCGTCAGACCCCCAGCTGCCGACCCAGAGGGGCGGGCCGTGCGGCTGAGCCGGAAGCGGCTCGAGGGGCCCCTCAACGGAGTAGAAGCGCCCTCGGAACGACCCGCCGAGCAGCAGCGCGCGGACGGCGCCGACCGCCTCGTCGAACCGCTGCCATCGCTCCTCGAAGGGAACACCGACGCTGGCATAGTCGCGCTGAGACGAGCCGGGCCCCAGAGCCGCCACGACACGACCACCCGACATCACGTCCAGCCCGGCCAGAACCTTGGCCAGTGCCGCTGGGCCGCGAACGACCGGGTTGGCCACAGTGGTGAACAGTTTCGCGTTCCCAGAACATGACACCACCGCTGCCAGGGCAGTGGGGCCGTCCAGCCACGGCGCACCGAAGACGACGTGGTCGTTGGCGGAGACGGCCTCGAAGCCGAGTGCCGTCGCGGTCTCGACGTAGTTCACCAGGTGGTCAACGGCAAACCGCTGACCACCGAGATCCATGAGCGGCAGGTGGACACCAAACCTCACCACGTCAGTGCACCATGCCGTCCGGTGTCGGCGCGGCGTATTCCATCGTCGCCGGGGGCCAACGACGGCGCGCATGCCACGTTGCACCTCCGGACGGCCCCTCGGTGCGGAACCGGGGACCACCCGACGGCGTCCACACGAGCAACCGCCCTGGGGCGGTCCCTGTCAACCGAAGGAGCTCCCATGCTCGGTACGCGCAGAAGGTGAGATGGACCCAGAACGGCCGGACGACCGTGCTGGGCACCGCCAACGCGGACCGGCAGGGAACGGTGAGGGTCACCGTGACCGTCCCGGTCACCGCCACGGCAGGCCGGGCCATGGTGCGGGTCGGCGCCAGCAACCCGGAGCCGGTGACGGTCACCGGACCGTAACCGGAGCCTCACCGGGTGGGTGGGCGTTCCACACTCACGACGGGGCGGCCCGATCTGCTCTGGACAGCTCAACGTCTGTCCTACCGATGCCGACCGGAACGGCGGGGACGTCGTCACGCTCCAGACGCAGCTCGGAGCCCGCCAAAGCATTGCGCGACGGCACCCGCCGGTCCGGAGACCGGCGGGTGCCGTGTGGTGCTGCGTGCGCTACGACGACGCAGGCGCCTGCAGCGGGGTCAGCTCCGCGGTGCTCACGGTGCTGCCGCCGTCGGACGTCGACAAAGCCACCAGGCGCAGCCACCGCACACGCGCCGGCGCGAAGTCGACCTCCTTCTCGGTCTGGTCGCCGCCGAAGGTCCCCGTCGCGACAACACGCCAACGACCGGGACTGGAAGCCACCTCGACGCGATAGTCCGCGATGCGCCCAGTCGTGGTCCCGTCCTGCGGGGGCTCGTAGCGCAACCCCGCAAGGCGGGTCGGCACACCGAGATCGAGGGTGATCCCGTGCGGGAGCGCCCCTGGCGCATCGACCCGCGTGTACGGGTCGTTGTCCAGCATCGCGAGCGCCGAGCGAGAGGCCGCACCGTCCACCGACGTGACCGAGATCCGAGACTTGTCGACTCCGGTGAGCTGGGACGGCGGCGGGTCACCGATAGCGTCGGCCCGGCCGAGGAACTGCCACACCGAGGACGAGCGTGGGCCGCCCCACAGCCGCTCAGCGAGGATCTGGAGCGGGCGCCGGGCGAAGAAGTCGAGCCACTGCGGGGACTGCGTCTCGGCTTGGTCCGACCAGCGGCTGACCCTGTAGCCGATCACGCCGGCCGGATGGTCGAACGGATAGGTCTCGTAGACCTTCTGGAGGTCGACGTAGCCGTAGTCGCCCGGCTTCTGCCCGAAACCCGCGCTGACGTAAAGCACCTGCTCCGGTGTGCCGACGACCCGATAGCCCTGTGCTGCCAAGCCGCTCGGGTCGTTGTTGACCCACGAGTCGATGATGATGTCCTTGTTCGGCTTGATGCTGGTCTTCTGGTTGTTGAAGTCCCACCACTCCCACATCTCGGTGGTCTTGCCGTAGGAGCGGACCTGCGTGTCGAGTGTGTTGAAGAAGTTGGTGAACACATCACCGGTGTAGGCGAAGCCGCGCTGGTGCTGGTAGGCCACGAGCTCGGGGCAGGCGGCCTGGTCGGCGTCGTACGGGTACTCGTCCCCACCGATGTGGAACACCTTTCCGTTGAAGATCGGGATCACCGCGGCGAGCAGGTCATGGACGAAGGTGCGGGTGTGCGGGGACGTGATGTTCATGACCCAGCCGCCGTACTGCGCCCCCGGCCAGTGGCTGTAGTCCAGCGAGTGGCAGCTGAACCGCAGCGTCGGGTCCCAGTGCGTGAACGCCGTGGCGTGCGAGGGCAGGTCCACCTCGGGGACGATCGTGACGTGGTACCGGGCGGCGTACGCCTGCAGGTCCCGCAGCTGCGCCGGCGTGTACGACTGGGCAGCGGCCAGTCCCGGGAACTGCGGCAGCCGGATGCGGAAGCCCTCCCAGTCGCTCAGGTGCAGGTGGAAGGTGTTGAGCTTCTCCCACGCCATCGTCCGGATCTGCGAGCGCAGGTAGGACATCGGGTAGAACTTCCGCCCGACGTCGAGCATCTGGGCGCGCTCACCGAAGTTAGGCCAGTCCCGCGCGGACCCGTGGGGCACCCGCGCGCGGTGTGGGTCGGCTTTGAGGATCTGCTCGACGGTCTGCGTGCCGTAGAAGACCCCCGTGTCGGTTGGCGCCGTGATCTCCAGCTGCCGACCGGAGTCGAGCCGATAACCCTCGCCGCCCAGGCTCGCGTCGTGACGGAGCGCGAGCACGACGTCCCCGGCACGGGCCTCCCCGGTCTGCACCCGCAGCCGGTGCCCGGTCTCGAGCGCCAGGTCGTCGCGGAACGTGGTGGCTGTCGCCCACAGGGCGCTCGAGTCGACGACGATGCGGGAACCCGGGGTCAGGTGGAAGCTGCCGGTCCGGCCGGTCCACTGGCGCAGGCTCGGCAGCACCGCCGGGGCGCCGGACGCGGTTGCGGCCGCGCGCAGTTCGCTCGGGCCGGCCTCCTTCGCCACCACGGGTGCGGCGGCGAGGGAGACGCCCAGGGTCGCGACGACGGCCGCCGCCACGGTCCGGGTCAGCGTGCTCACTGGTGCGCCGCCCTCGTCATTGCCTGCACGAGTCGTCCCGACGAACCGGTGCCCAGCCGCACGAACATGGGTGTCTGGGCGAGACCGGCGTGGTAGTCGGTGAGCGTCATGCCCTGCCCGCCGGCGTGCACGATCCGGTGGCGCAGCACGTCGTACCAGCTGCCGGCCGGCAGGTGCACGGTGCGGCTCGTGGCCGAGCTCAGCACGGGCGCCGCGAGCAGCGAGTCACCGAGTAGCCACTCGTCGGCGACCGTGTAGGACGCGTGGTCGTTCGGGAAGTCGAAGAACAGCGGCTTCATGATCGGCTCCCCGGTGCGGACCGCACGAGTCACCTGCGTGTCGATGTACGGGGCGAGCGCCTCGTGTTGGTGAACCGCCTTCGCGTAGAGCTGCGCGGTCTGGGCGTCATACTTCTGGCTGCCGTTGGCGTTGCTCACACCGAGCGGCGAGGTGGACGAATACATCAGCGGCATGAGAGACGCCGCCTGCGCCCACCGCACCAACACGTCCTTGGTCGCCGGTGGTTGGCCGAGCGAGCCGCCGATCATGTCGGTCTCGACGAACGGGTAGCCGATCGTGCTGATCGCCATGGCCTGCGCGACGCCGGCCTGAAGCGAGTCCCATCCGGTGCCCTTGTCGACCTCGCGGATCACGAAGCCGTACTTCTGCGACCCGGTCCACGACAGCCGCACGCCCGCGCCCTGCTGGTCGAACAGGTCGGTGGTCTGGGCTCCGAGCTTGATGTAGTCCTGGGCGGTGTAACCCGCGTGGGGAGCGCAGGACTCGTCGAAGAACCGGGTGTCGAACTTGAATCCGTCGACGCCGTAGGTGCTCTGCAGGTTCTTCAGCTGGGCGATGTACCAGGCCTTGGCCGCGGGGTTGGCCAGGTCGACGATCCCCGCGGTGCCGTTCCACCAGGTGACGCTGCACGGCTTGCTGGGGTCAGCCTTGGACTTGAGCAGGTAGCCGTGGTCGGCGGCGTAGGCATGGTTCTTGGCGTCGTTGTTGATCCACAAGGTGACCCAGAGGCCGAAGTCGTCACCCATCGCGTGGATCTGCTGCGACAGCAACTTCGGATTCGGGAACTTGCTGTTGAAGTCGAAGTCGCCGTAGTGGGTCGACCACCCGTCGTCGATCTGGATGGTGTGCAGCGGTATGCCGGCGCGGTGCAGGCCCTTCGCGTAGTCGAGCACTGACTGCTGTGAGACGGCCGTGTAGTTCTGTGCCCACGTGTTGAACAGCGGTGTCCGGTATTCCGCCGGCATGGCGTCGCTCTTGGTGGGCGTGCCGGTGATCCCGATGTAGTCGCGGTACACGTCGTGGGCGTTGCGCTCGACGAAGACGGTGTCGTCCATCGAGCTCGCGCCGTTGATCGCGTAGCCGAAGACGCCGCGCTGCTGGGAGTTCATCGAGACGTCCATGACGTCACGGGTGTCGACCCAGAGCCCGGTGCCGCGCTCGGTGAACCAGAACGGGTCGGTCATCAGGTACTCGGCCGGGGCCATCGCGTCGTCGTGCACGGTGCCGGAGTCCAGGGGCCACGGCTGGCGGGTGTACGGGCCGCCGTCGGGGGTCTGCGCCTCGCCCTGGCCGTACCAGTGCCCGGCGGAGGCCACGTCGTAGTGGCTGGACACCTGGGTGGCACGGGTACTTCCCGTCACGGACCAGGTGACGCGGTACCGATCGGCTGACGGGGTGATCCGGTAGTTCACCGTGTCGCCTGCGGCAGTGGTGGACAGCGTGAGGTCGAGGACGCCGTCGTGCCAGTGCGCGTCGGTGACGTTCGTGGCCGACTCCGGCCCGGACGCGGTCGTGAAACCGACGGCTGCGTTGGCGGTCCGCAGCACCGTGCGTCCGTCACGCACGGTCGTGATCTGCAACGGTGAGCGCTGGATGTCCAGCCGGTAGCCGGGAGCGCCGGCCGAGCCGGGAACGCGGAGGCTGAGTTCCGCTCCGGACGCGGCGAACCGCGGCGTGGCGGCGTGTGCCGGAGCGGAGCGCGCCGGGGCGGCCGTCGCGGCACCGGCCGTGGAGAGCGCGGGAGCGAGGCCCAGGCCCGCCACCCCGGCGACGGCGAGCAGCCACGTGCGGGTCGCCGTCCGGGAGTGCGGTGTACACCGAGAGGTTCGATTTCTGGTCATGGGACGTTTCCTTCGGGAGGCGCGCCACGCGCGCGACGGACAGGAGAACTCGTCGCGGAACGAGGGTGACGCCGCGGCCGAGCAAGGGGTGGAACGCGACATACCGGATAACCGTGGTGCAGACCTTAGGGAGCCGCTCGCGAGGCGGTCAAGGGATTGGCTGCTCTTTTCTGCTCGAAATCTGCAAATATCGCGCGCTAGTGTGCAGGGCCGTGCGAGCAGCCAAACGCCGCCGCGGAGCGCCACACACAGCCGCAGGGCATCGTCCAGATGCACCAGACTGGCCCGGCATCCCGGCGGGAGCCGCCGTAGCCGGGGCCAGCCCGAGCACGGACGCGGGGCTGGCCGAGGCCGCTGCGGCGGCCACCGGGAGCGGCACCCGATCTGCAGAGCGCGACCCGGGAAGGCGTCGAGCGTTAGTCGCTCCCGGCCAGCGAACCGTTGCACGTCAGCGTCGCCCGTCCGCCACGGACGTCGACGTCCTGGCCGCCGAACTGCCAGCGGCCGTCCGGCGACTCGCAGCGGCACAGTGTTGCCCTCGCCCGCGAGGAGTCGCATGGCCTCGGACTCTTCGTCCGCTCCCTCGTCGAGCTGGACCGCCAGGCCGCGACCGAGGCCTTCGAGCGCTAGCTGTTTGATGCGTCGTTCTCCGCCAAGCAGCTCCGATCGTCCAGCTCATCGTGCAGCATCTGACCGCCAACGGCGTCACGGAGGTAACCCGGCTCTACGAGTCCCCGTTCACCGACAGCGCCCCGCAGGGCCCGGACATGATCTTCGCGGAGGCCGACGTCGACGG
>CAVRTM010000008.1:0-99855 GCA_963724015.1 uncultured Actinomycetota bacterium | reverse complement strand
CGGCGAGCCGGCCGCCGGCGGGGAGCACGAGGGCCACGACCTGCTGGCCGACCGGGCGCTGCGGCTGCGCGCCCTGGTCTCGCTCGCCCTCACCATCCCGGTCCTGCTCATCGCGATGGTCCCGCCGATCGGCGACGCCCTCGGTGCGGCCGGTCCCTGGCTGCGAGCTGGTGCTCACCACCCCGATCGTGGCCTGGGCGGCGTGGCCGTTCCACCGTGCCGCCGCGGTCAACGCCCGGCACGGCGCCTCCACCATGGACACCCTCGTCTCGCTGGGCGTGATCGCCGCCTACGGGTGGTCGCTGGTCATGACCCTGACCGGCGGCTCCGGGCACCTCTACTACGAGGTCGCGGCCGTGGTCACCACGTTCCTGCTCGCCGGCCGCTACGCCGAGTCCCGCGCCCGCACCGCGGGCCGGTCCGCGCTCACCTCCCTGCTGGAGATGGGCGCCAAGGACGTCGCCGTACGACGGATCGACCCGACCACCCGGGCGACCAGCGAGCTGCGGGTGCCGATCGACGAGCTCGTGGTGGGCGACCACTTCGTCGTGCGCCCCGGCGAGAAGATCGCCACCGACGGCGTCGTCGTGGACGGCCGCAGCTCGGTCGACCGCAGCCTGGTCACCGGCGAGTCGATGCCCGTCGGCGCCGGCCCCGGCGACGAGGTCACCGGCGGCACCCTCAACGTGCAGGGCCGTCTCGTGGTCGAGGCCCGCCGGGTCGGCGCCGAGACCACCCTGGCCGCAGTCACCCGCCTGGTCGAGCGCGCCCAGCAGGGCAAGGCGCCGGTGCAGCGGCTGGCCGACCGGATCTCCGGGGTGTTCGTGCCGGTCGTCCTCGGCCTCGCGCTGCTGACGTTCCTCGGGTGGCTGCTCACCGGGCACGACGTGACCACGTCGCTGTCACCGGCCGTCGCCGTGCTGATCATCGCCTGCCCCTGCGCCCTGGGGCTGGCCACGCCGACCGCCCTGCTGGCCGGCACCGGCCGCGGCGCCCAGCTCGGCGTGCTGATCAAGGGCCCGCAGGTCCTGGAGAGCACCCGCCGGGTCGACACCGTCGTGCTGGACAAGACCGGCACCGTCACCACCGGCGCCGTGCGCCTGGTCGACGTCGCCACCGCCGGCGCGCTGACCGGCACCGCGGCGCTGCGGGCGGCCGCGGCGGTCGAGGCCGGCAGCGAGCACCCGCTGGCGCAGGCCGTCGTCACCGGCGCCCGCGAGCGCGGGCTCGAGATCCCCGACGTCACCGGCTTCGTCTCGCTGCCCGGCCAGGGCGCCCGGGCCACGATCAAGGACACCGAGGTCACCGTCGGCAAGGCCGACCTGTTCGACCGGGTGCCGGAGGACGATCGCCTCGGTGGCCAGCACCGGCAGCACGGTCTACGTCGGCTGGGGCGGCACCGCCCGCGCCGCGCTCACCGTCGCCGACGAGGTGCGCGGCACCTCCGCCGCCGCCATCGGCACGCTGACCCGCGACCTGGGGCTCACGGCGTACCTGCTCACCGGCGACAACGAGCGCACCGCGCGCGCGGTCGCCACGGAGGTCGGCATCGACCCGGCACACGTCCTCGCCGACGTGCTGCCGCAGGACAAGCACGAGGCGGTCGTCGCGCTGCAGCGCCAGGGCAAGGTCGTGGCCATGGTCGGCGACGGCGTGAACGACGCGGCGGCCCTGGCCCAGGCCGACCTCGGCATCGCGATGGGTTCGGGCACCGACGTGGCGATGGAGTCGGCCGACATCGTGCTGCTGCGCCCCGAGCTCGACGCGGTGGCGGACTCGATCGCCCTGTCCCGCCGCACGCTGCGGATCATCCGCCAGAACCTCGGCTGGGCGTTCGGCTACAACGTCGCGGCCCTCCCGCTCGCGGCGTTCGGCCTGCTCAACCCGATGATCGCCGGCGGGGCGATGGCGCTGTCCAGCATCATCGTCGTGACCAACAGCCTGCGGCTGCGCAGCTGGTCCCGGCACGCCTGACCAACGACGACGCCGGTATACCGAGGTGCGGCATACCGGCGTCGTGGTTTCCGGGGGCGGTCAGACGGTGACCGCGCCGTCCGGGGTGTCGAAGGTGACGGACAGCAGGCCGGGGTTGCCGTGCGGGGACACGAAGGTGAACTCGATGGAGGTCGCGTGGCTCCGGCGGCAGGCCCAGCCAGTCGCGCACGCGCCGGGGTCGCCGGCGATCTCCAGGCTGTGGATGGTGACCTCGGTCTGCGCCCCCACCGACGGGTGGAGCGTCTCGTCGTCCCACTTGATGTAGTACGGCAGCTGCGGGTCGGCGATCAGGCCCTTGATGCCGAGCTGGCGCCAGGACAGCATCACGCCGTCGGGACGGTGCCGGCTGCCCACGACGGCCTCGCGGCCCAGGCGCTGCTCGGCCTCGGACAGGTCGTCCACGGCGACCGCCCAGCCCATCCAGCCGCCGCCGTTCTCCGAGCGGGCGCGCACGGCCTGGCCGAACGGCGCCTTGTACGACGCCGGGTGGTCCAGGACCTCGACGACCTCGACGTAGCGCTCGTGGGACAGCGGCAGGATGACGTTGCGGGTGCCGAACCGCGGGTGGACCCCACCATCGACCGGGGCGACGCCGATCTTCTTGGACAGGCGCTCGGCGGTCGCGGCCAGCCCGTCACTCTCGGCCGCGTATGAGACGTGGTCCACTCGCATGGCGCTCATCGTGCCACGGGGGATGCGGCTCTCCGGACGGGGGTGGCCATCGCGCGGGGTTCACGTGCGGCGCCGCCGACCGTGGACCCGGTCAGGCGCCGCGGCGCTGGCGCACGGCCTCGTAGATGACGATCGCCGCCGACGTGGCGACGTTGAGGGAGTTGGCGCGCCCGGCCATCGGGATGCGGACCTTGAGCTGGGCGGCGGCGAGGACCTCGTCGGTCAGGCCGTACTTCTCGGCGCCGACGGCCACCGCCACCGGCCCGGTGTAGTCGACGTCGGTGTAGTCCAGGTCGGTGTCCGGGGTCGTGGCGACCAGCGTGATGTCGTGGTCGCGCAGCCACTGCAGCGTGGCCTCGGTGGAGTCGGAGGCCACCGGCACGGAGAACACGGTGCCCTTGCTGGCCCGGACCAGGTTGGGGTTGCCCCAGTCGGTCACCGGGTCGGCGGCGATGACGGCCTCGGCGCCGGCCGCGTCGGCGGTGCGCAGCATCGCCCCGAGGTTGCCCGGCTTCTCCACGCCCTGGCACAGCAGCACCAGCGGGGAGGACCCGACCGTCAGGCCGGCGCAGGACCGGGTGACCGCGTCGACCACGGCGAGGAACCCGTCGGGGCCCTCGCGGTAGGCGACCTTCTCGAACGCCGCGCGGCCGAGCTGCTGGGTGTCCGCGCCGAGCGCCCGCACCCGGGTGACGACGTCCTGCTGCACGTCGGGGTGCAGCATCAGCTCGGGGCAGAAGTACACGGTGCGTGGCACGACGCCGGCGTCCAGCGCGAGGCTCAGCTCGTCGTACCCCTCGATGAGGGTGACGCCGCCCTCCTCCCGCGCCCGTCGGCGGCGCAGGGCCACCAGGGTCTTGAGTCGGGCGTTGGCCGGCGAGGTGATGATGAGGTCGGGCATGACCGGGACAGCATGGCACCTTTCGCCGCCGCGCCGTCCTGGAACGCCACGGTTGTCCACGATGTCGGCCCAGCCCGTCGGCGGCACGGGGGACGGCGTCCCTCCCGGGCCCCGGGCGGGCCGACGGACAGGCGGGGCTTGGTCACGGTCCGGTTGCAGCCCCGTCACGATTGGCCACGGCACGTCCGCAACGTTGGCGCCGGCCGGCCGCTGGCCCCGACAGTGGGCGCATGGAACTGCGGCGCACCGTGATCGTGGGGGCCTCCCTCGAACGCGTCTTCGACTACCTCTCCGACTTCACCAACGCCAAGGAGTGGTACCCGGGCATGGTGTGCTGCGCACGGCTGAGCGGGAACGGCGGCCCGGGCACGACGTACGCGAACACCTCGCGGCTGCTCGGGCGCGAGACGCACCTGACCTACGTGGTGGAGGAGCTCGAGCCCCCGCACCGGATCGCGCTGCGCGGGCACAGCCGGGCCGTGGAGGCGCACGACACGATGGTGCTGCACACCGTCAGCGCCGGCACCGAGGTCATCTACACCGCCCGGTTCGAGTTCACCGGCATCGCCCGCTACCTGGGCCCGCTGCTCAGCGGGTCGCTCAAGCGGCTCGGCGACGGGGCCGAGCACGGCCTGCGCGAGAACCTGTCCCGGCTCTGAGGCGGCGCCGCTCAGTCGACGAGCGAGCGCAGGACCGCCACCAGGCCGTCCTCCTCGACGTCCCCGGCCACCTCGTCGGCGACCTCCTGGACCTCCAGCGGGGCGTTGCCCATGGCCACCCCCCGCGCGGCCCAGGCCAGCATCTCCAGGTCGTTGCGCTGGTCGCCGACCGCGACCGTGTGCCGCGGCTCGACCGACAGCCGGCGCCGGACCAGCTCCAGGGCCGAGCCCTTGGACACCCCTTCGGGGTTGATGTCCAGCCACGCGGTGAACCCCACGGCGTAGTTGACCTCGTGCAGCCCGATCCGCTCGACCAGCTCCATGAAGTCCTCGGCCGTGCCGGTCGGGCTGCGGAACGTCACGCGGGTGGCCGGGGAGTCGATCAGCTCCTCCCACGGTACGACGCGCAGCTCGCCCTGCAGCTCGCCCTCGGGGAAGGGGGCGCTGAGCTTGAACCCGACGCCGAGCTCCTCCACCGCCACGACCGCGTCCGGCCAGGCGCCGCGCAGCAGGGTCAGCGCCGGCGCCGGGTCGAAGGTGACCGCCTCCAGCAGCTGGTAGCCGCGCGGCTCGGAGGCGTCCAGCTCGATCGTGATCGCGCCGTTGGAGCAGACGGCGTAGCCGTGGCTCAGCCCCAGCGCCTCCACGACCGGCATCGTCGCGACGATCGAGCGCCCGGTCGCGATGACCACGTGCACGCCCGCGTCGGCGACGTCGCGCACCGCCGCCCGCACCGCCGGCGACAGGCTGCCGTCGTGGCGCAGGGTCGTGCCGTCGAGGTCGAGGGCGACCAGCCGCTCTGCCATCGCCGGCTCAGCCCAGGGGGGTGAGCACGTCGAGGCCGAGGAACGGCTGCAGCGCCTTGGGGACGACGACCGAGCCGTCCGGCTGCTGGTGGTTCTCCAGGATCGCGACGATCCAGCGGGTCGTGCCCAGCGTGCCGTTGAGGGTCGCCACGTGCCGGGTGCCGCCCCCGGCCTCGCGCTCGCGCACGCCGAGCCGGCGCGCCTGGTACGTCGTGCAGTTGGAGGTCGAGGTCAGCTCGCGGTAGCGGCCCTGGGTGGGCACCCACGCCTCGCAGTCGAACTTGCGCGCCGCCGGACCGCCGAGGTCGCCGGCGGCGGTGTCGATCACCCGGTAGGGCACCTCGATCTTGGCCAGCATCTGCTTCTCCCAGTCCAGCAGCCGCTGGTGCTCGGCGGCCGCGTCCTCGGGCCGGCAGTAGCTGAACATCTCGACCTTCTGGAACTGGTGCACCCGGATGATGCCGCGGGTGTCCTTGCCGTAGGAGCCGGCCTCGCGGCGGTAGCAGGCCGACCACCCGGCGTAGCGCTTCGGACCGTCGGACAGGTCGAGGATCTCGTCGGCGTGGTAGCCGGCGAGGGCGACCTCGGAGGTGCCGGTGAGGTAGAGGTCGTCGGCCTCGAGGCGGTAGACCTCGTCGGCGTGCGCGTCGAGGAAGCCGGCGCCGGCCATGACGTCGCTCTTGACCAGGGTCGGGGTGATCATCGGGGTGAAGCCGGCCTCGACGGCCTGGGCGATCGCCATGGTTGAGCAGCGCGAGCTCGAGCCGGGCGCCGACGCCGGTGAGGAAGTAGAACCGCGAGCCGCTGACCTTGGCGCCGCGCTCCATGTCGAGGGCGCCGAGGCCCTCGGCGAGCTCGAGGTGGTCCAGCGGCTCGAAGCCCTCCTCGGCGAAGTCCCGGGCGGTGCCGACGGTCTCCAGGACGGTGTAGTCGTCCTCGCCGCCGACCGGCACGCCCTCCTCGATGACGTTGCCGACCCGTCGTACCAGCGTGGCGAGCTCCTGCTCGGCGGCGTCGGCCGCGGCCTGCAGCTCCTTGACCCGGTCGGAGGTCTTCCTTGGCCTGCGGCGACCAGCGCGGCCTTCTCCTCGCCCTTGGCCGCGGCCACCTGCTTGCCGAACGACTTCTGCTGGGCGCGCAGCTGCTCGAACTCGGTCAGGGAGGACCGGCGTCGCTCGTCCGCCGCCAGGATCGCGTCGACGATCCCCTCGTCCTCACCGCGGGCGTGCTGGCTCGCCCTCACCGTCTCGGGGTGCTCGCGCACGAGCTTGATGTCGATCACCGTCCGAGCCTATCGGCGCGCCCGCGGCCGTTCGGCGGGGATGGCGCAGGACAGGCCGGTACGACGGCCCGCACGTGCCGGCAGGAGGCCGGCGCCTGCCGGCCTGCGGGCTGGCGCGCGCCGGCCGCAGGCCTGGCGGGTCAGCCCGCAGCGTCAGGCGTGCACGTCGTGCAGGTGGTGCTCGACCTCGTGGACGAGGTACTGGGCCAGGGTCTCGACGGTGAAGGCCGTGCCGTCGCTGCGGTGCCCCGGGCGGCTCCACTGGTCGGGTCCGACACCGGCGAAGAGCGCCCCCGCCGCGTCGGCGGCGTCGGCCAGCTCGTCGTCGACGAGGGCCGGGTCCTGCTCGGCGTAGCGGCCCCGCACCGCCGCCTCGTCCTGGTCCCACACGGGCAGCTCGGGGTCGTCCTCGGCCAGCATCCGCTGCGCCCGCCCGGTGATCATGACGCAGACGTCGCGGACGTGGCAGATGTACTCCAGCGGCGACCACACGTCCGGGGCCGGGCGGTCGGCGATGCCCGGCGCGGCGAGCAGGTTGGACCAGCGCTCGGTCGCGGCGTGCAGCACCGCGGGCACCGTGGCGCCGGGGTGGTCGGTGGTGTCGAAGCCGCAGTCGGGACACGGTCGCTGGAGCACCCAGGTCCAGTCCTTGGTCTCGTGCGGGATCGCGCTCGGGCGGTCGGTGTCGGGCGGGCGGTCGGCGACGTCGTCGGTCATCCGCCCATGGTGCCGGTCCGCCGGCGGTTGCGCCCCCGTCAACCCTGCCGAAGTCGCGGTGATCCTGCCATCGCGCTGGCGTCCGGAGCTACGTGTGCCGTCGGGTAACGTCCCGGTCGTGCTGACTGACTACGCCGGCTGGGTCGCCCTCGGCGCGATCATCCTCGTCCTCCTGCTGGCGTTGCTGATCGCGGGCCCGTGGCGCGCCACGGACTCCGACGCGGAGACGGGGACCCCGCGCCGGTTCGGCCGGCGCCGCCCGCCTCGCCACCACTTCCGTCCCGAGGGCGCCGCTGCGCCGGCCCCCGAACCGGAGCGCAAGGCGGCGATCATCGTCAACCCCACCAAGTTCGACAACGTGGAGGCGGTCCGCGCGCAGGTCACCAAGGCGTGCCGGGCCGCGGGCTGGGCGCAGCCGCTGTGGATCGAGACCACGGTGGAGGACCCGGGCACCGGACAGGCGCGCCACGCCGTCGAGCAGGGCGTCACGATGGTCTGCGCGCTCGGTGGCGACGGCACGGTGCGTGCCGTCGCAGCCGCGCTGGTCGGGACCGAGACCCCGATGGGCCTGCTGCCCGGCGGCACCGGGAACCTGTTGGCCCGCAACCTGTCGCTGCCGGTGGACTCCCTGGACGAGGCCGTGCGCGTGGCGCTCACCGGCCAGAACAAGCGGGTCGACGTCGGCACCCTGACGGTCGAGCCCGAGGACACCCAGGAGAAGCCGAAGGACCACGTGTTCCTGGTGATGGCCGGGCTCGGCTTCGACGCGGCGATCATGGCCGACGCCCCCGAGAAGCTCAAGGCGCGGGTCGGCTGGCTGGCCTACACCGTCTCGGGGATGCGCAACCTGCGCGGTCCCCGGTTCAAGATCCGGATGGCGATCGACGAGCAGCCCGACTTCGAGCGCCGGGTGCGCACCGTGGTCATCGGCAACTGCGGCAAGCTGACCGGCGGCCTGGTGCTGATGCCGGAGGCCGAGCTCGACGACGGCTGGCTGGACTGCGTGCTGCTCTCCCCCGGCGGCCTGATCGGCTGGATGGCGGTGGCGGTGCGGGTGCTCAGCCAGCGCCGCAAGGGCCACGAGCGGGTGGACCACCAGCGCGCGCAGTCGCTCACCATCCGGGCCGACCGCCCCGAGCAGGTACAGCTGGACGGCGACACGATCGGCGAGGCCAAGGCCCTGCGGGCCGTCGTCCGGCCGCTCGCCCTGGTCGTCCGCGTCGGCTGAGCGCACCCCGCGTGGCGAGCCCGCGGACGGCGAGCCCACGCGGCGTACGGCTGGGGTGAAATCGTTGCGCCGGGTGCTTCCCTTCCGCCGCGCAGACTGGGACTATTCGCCCGCCGGCCCTGACGTCCGCGCCCTGGCCGGGCCGCCGGGGCGGCGACCGCACCCCGGCTCGTCACGGAGAGGCCCCGCGCCATGGCACTGATCGACGGTTCGTCCCGGCCCACCAAGACGGAGGCGGCCCGGGGGCTCCTCCTGAGGGCGATCCTGCCCGGCATCGTGGTCTGGCTGGCCATCGTCGGCTTCGGCGAGCTGCTGCGCGGGCCGCTGATGTCGCTCAACCACACCGAGAGCGGCCTGAACGCCGACCTGGCCCAGCACCGCACCGCCCGGTGGAACACCGTCACGATGGTCTGGTCGCACGTCGGCAACACCGAGATCGTCATCGGCGTGTGCGTCCTCGCCGTGGCGCTGCTGTGGTGGCGCACCCGCGAGTGGTGGGTCGCGGTCATCCCGGCCATCGCGATCTCGCTGCAGGCCACCATCTTCGTCATCGCCACCGCGATCATCGGCCGGCCCAGGCCGGAGGTGCCCAAGCTCGACCCGGCGCCGCCCACCTCGAGCTACCCCAGCGGCCACGTCGGGGCCTCGACCGCGCTCTACCTCTCCCTCGCCCTCATCGCGGCCCACCGGATCGAGCGGCCGTGGCTGCGCCGGCTGGTCGTGGTCGTCTGCGCCGTGATCCCTTTCCTGGTGGCCTACGCCCGGCTGTACCGCGGCATGCACCACCTCTCCGACGTGCTGGTCGGCGCGCTCAACGGCGTCGCGTGCGCCCTGCTGGCGTGGACCTGCCTGCGGTCGCACCACCAGAACCGGTCCTCGCTGCATCCGGTGCCCTGACCGCAGCCGCAGCCGCAGCCCGGCCCGGCCGGCCAGGCCAGGGCCCGGCCGGCCAGACCGGCCCGGCCGGCCAGACCGGCCCGGCCACGGGACCTAGTGCCCGCAGGCGGCCCCGCGCCCGGTGCGACGCTGCGAGGAGGGCAGCACCTTTCGAGCAGCAAGGGCGGCGCGACCGTGATGGGCTACGGGTACGGCATGGGCGGCATGTGGCTGTGGTGGCTGTTCGGGCTGCTCCTGATCGTCGGCCTGGTGCTGCTGGCGGTCCTGGTGGTCCGGACCCTCGCCGGCGGGACGGGGAGCGGGCCACCGAACGCACCGGGCGCTGCACCACCGAACCGGGCTCGCGAGATCCTGGACGAGCGCTATGCCCGGGGCGAGGTGAGCACCGAGGAGTACCAGGAGCGTCTGCGCTCGCTGCAGCAGAGGTCCTAGTGCAGCCCGTCAGCCGCCGCGGCGCCCTGCAGCTGGGCGGCCTCGGCCTCGCCTGCACGGCCGTCGGCGGCGCGGGCCTGGCGTGGCGGGCCCGGGTGGGGTTCGACCCCCGCGCCGATGAGGCCCTCGTGGAGCCGCAGATCCTGCGCAGCCGGAGCGGCTCCCTGCAGGTCCGTCTCGAGGCGTCGCAGGGACCGACGCGCGTGGCCGGGCGGGAGGCGATCGTGCTGCGCTACAACGGTCAGCTGCCGGGGCCGACGCTGCACGTGCAACCCGGCGACGTGCTGCAGGTCGAGCTCGCCAACCGGCTGACGGCGCCGACGAACCTGCACGTGCACGGGCTGCAGATCTCCCCCGCGGGCCGGGCCGACAACGTCTTCGTCGTCGTCAGTCCCGGCAGCTCGCACCGCTACGAGTACCGGCTGCCGCGCGACCACCCGCCGGGCCTGTACTGGTACCACCCGCACCACCACGGCATGGTCGCCGACCAGCTGTTCGCAGGGATGTACGGCGCCATCGTGGTCGACGCCGCCCCCGACGCCGCCCTGCTGCCGGTGACCCGCGAGCGCCTGCTCGTCGTCTCCGACACCTCCCTGGACGGTGCGGGGCGGGTGCGGCGGACGAGCGCCATGGAGCGGATGAGGGGCCGGGAGGGCGACCTGCTCCTGGTCAACGGCCAGGTCCGCCCGGTGCTGATCGCGTCCCCCGGCGAGCGCGAGCGGTGGCGCGTCCTCAACGCGTGCGTGGCGCGCTTCCTCCGGCTGCGGGTGGACGGGCAGCACGTCCAGCTCGCCGGCATGGACTCCGGCCGGTTCGCCACGCCGTCGGACGTCGAGGAGGTGGTGCTCGCGCCCGGCAACCGCGCCGACCTGCTGGTCACGACCGCTGCCGGCACGAGCCAGCTCCGCGCCCTGCCGTACGACCGTGGGAGCCCCGCCGGGATGGGGACGCGCACCACCGGCAGCACCGCGCCCGTTGCGCTGGCCACCGTGCGCGTCGCCGGGAACGCTGGAGCTGCGCTGTCGCCGGTGCCCCCGGGGCCGGCTCCCCGTGACCTGCGCGGTGCGGAGGTGGCCCGACGCCGGGAGCTCACGTTCGCGATGGGGATGGGGGCCGGCATGGGCTCAGGCATGGGTCCCGGCGGAGGATCCAGCCCCGGCGGCGGCGCTGGCAACGATGGCGGCTCCGCCTCTGGCGGGATGCGGTTCACGATCGACGGCCGCTCGTACGACGCCGCCCGGGTGGACCAGCGCGTGCGGATCGGCACCGTCGAGGAGTGGGTCGTCCGCAACAGCAGCCCGATGGACCACCCACTGCACCTGCACGTCTGGCCGATGCAGGTGGTGCAGCGCGACGGGCTCGCCGTGGCTGCACCGACCTGGCAGGACGTCGTCAACGTGCCCGCCCACAGCCAGGTCACGGTCCGCATCGCCTTCGACCGCTTCGCCGGGCGCACGGTCTTCCACTGCCACATCCTCGACCATGAGGACCTCGGGATGATGGGCGTGCTCGAGGCGCGCTGACCGTCGTCCCCACGACCCTTGTTGCCCCAGAACGACCGAACGGGGCGTTCGAGCCACCCCAGAGCGTCGTTCCGGGGCAACACGCGGGAGTGGTGGCTCGCCGCGCCGGGGTCAGCCGGGGTGGCGCAGACCGCCGAGCCACTCACGGGCGTCGAGGAAGGCGCCGTCGTCGGTGCCCGGCCGGATCGCGACGGCCGTGCCGTCGGCCCGGGGGTAGGAGCCGAGGAACCGGACCTCGGCGCAGACCCGGCGCAGCCCCATCAGCGCCTCGCCGACCCGCTCGTCGGCCACGTGGCCCTCGAAGTCGATCGAGAAGCAGTAGCGCCCGAGCGACTCCCCCGTCGGCCGCGACTCCAGCCGGCTCAGGTTCACCCCGCGCGCGGCGAACTGCTCGAGCAGCTCGAGCAGCCCGCCCGGGTGGTCGTCGGTCTGGAACAGCACGACGGTCGTCTTGTCGGCGCCGGTCGGCTCGGGCACGACCCCCGGCCGGGACACCAGGACGAACCGCGTCACCGCGCTGGCGTTGTCACCGATCCCCTCGGCCAGCACCGCCAGCCCGTGGTCCTGGGCGGCGACCGGGGCGCACACCGCAGCGTCGTACGACGCGTCGCCGGCGGCCAGCCCAGCGGCGCCGGCCGCGGTGGACAGGGCCGGGACGTACGTCGCCTCCGGCAGGTGCTCCCCCATCCAGCCGCGGACCTGGGCCCAGGCGTGCGGGTGCGTGCCGACGGAGCGGACCGAGGCCAGCGGCGTACCGGCCGGCGCGGCGAGGACGAAGGTGATCGGCACGAGCACCTCCCCGACCACGACCAGCGGCTCGCCGTTGGCCAGCGCGTCCAGGGTGGCGCTGACCCCGCCCTCGACGGAGTTCTCGATCGGCACCATGGCGGCGTCCACGTCGCCGGCGCGCAGGGCGGCGAGCGCCGCGTCGACCGATCCCATCGGCACGTGGTCCGCGCCGTCGGCCCGTCGCCACGAGCGCAGCGCCATCTCGGTGAAGGTGCCCTGCGGGCCGAGATACGCGTAGCGGGTGGTCGCCCCGCCACCGGCTGGGGTGCTCTCGTGGCGAGCCGCGGTCGGGCTGGGGCGTGCGTCCATGCAGGCAGCGTATGGCGCCCCGGGCCAGCCGGGCGGGGGCGACCGGTCCGCGGTCCGCCTGCCTGCTCGACGGGGCGCGGCCACGCTGGGCAGCGGTCAGCCGAGCAGGCGCCGGACGACCTCCTCGGGCAGCCGGCCGGTCCCACCCAACGGCCGGGACGCCGCCGTCGCCGCCGCCTCGTCCGGGGACAGGCCGCCGTCGGTGGCCAGGACCTGCACGGCGTGCGGCTCCGGGAGCAGGTCGAGCCAGCGGCCCACCGCCGCGGCGCGTTCCGGCGGTGGCACCGCGCCGTGGACGCGCAGCCGGGCGAGGCCGCCGTCGGGGAACACGTCGAGCCGCACGTGCGTGACGGTCGCCGCCTCGGCGACCCGGAACAGGTGGCGGGTGTCCGGCTGCAGCCGGGTCCGCGGCACCAGCTCCACCCAGTCGCCGGGGCGGGACAGGTCCTGGGAGCGCGCGTCGGCGCCGCGCAGCGCGGCCCAGCCGGCGGCGTTGCCGACGAAGTAGGACGTGTCGACCTCGACCCGCTCGACCCGGCCGGGCGCGCCGAGGCGGACGGAGACGTGGTCGTTGCCTCCGTCGCGGCGGCGGGCGTTCTCCCAGCCCTCACCCATGGTCCGGGCCCGGCCGGGCAGCAGGATGTTGCGCGGGGAGGAGTAGAACCGGTCGGAGCACTCGATGATGTCGCCGCCGTGCTCGAGTGCGGCCAGGTCGAAGCTGCTCCCGAGGAAGCGCGGGTCGGGCACCGGCTCGCCGTGCACGCGGAACCGGGCGACGCCACCGTCGGGGTAGATCGTCAGCCGCACGTGGGTGAACCGGCGCCCGTCGCCGGACCGCGAAGGGGTTGGCCGTGTCGCCCTTGACCGGCGAGCGCTGCACCAGGGTCACCCAGTCCGCGCCGGCGAGCTCGTCGGGCGACGGGTGGCCCTCGATGCCGGCCGCCTCGACGGAGACGTACGGCGGGTAGTTGCCGCGGAACCAGGCGGTGTCGACCACCACGCCGCGCACGACCCCGGCCACGCCGAGCCGGACGATGGCGTGGTCGGACCCGGGCTCGCGGCGCCGGCGGGTCTCCCAGCCGTCGTAGACCTTGCCCTTGTGAGCCGAAGTCCTCGGGAGAGAAGACGGCAGGCTCGGGCCGGATGAGGTTCTCCCGCTCGGCGAACAGCTCGTCGTTGGCGTAGACCACGCTGCCGGCCAGCGCCCGTGAGGCCAGGTCCGGCAGGGCGGTGAAGTCGGCCTCGCTCGGGGTGGTCATGGCTCTCCTCGGCTCAGCAGCCGCCCGCGCGGCTCGTCCGTGCAGGTCGACCCGGCGCCCGGCGAGCCAGGTCTGGCGGACGACCCCGCGCAGGGTGCGCCCGGCGTACGCGGTGATCGGGTTCTTGTGGTGCAGCCGGGCGGGGTCGACCACGAACGCTCTCGTCCGGCGCGACGACGGCCAGGTCGGCGGCGCAGCCGACGGCGATCCGGCCCTTGCCCGGGAGCCCGGCCAGGCGGGCGGGGTGCTCGGCCATCCACCGGGCCACGTCGGTCAGCCCGTGCCCGCGCTCCCGCGCCTGGGTCCACACCGCCGCCAGGCCGAGCTGCAGCGAGGCGATCCCGCCCCACGCCAGGCCGAAGTCGCCGGTGTCCAGCCGCTTGAGGTCGGCCGTGCACGGCGAGTGGTCGGTGACCACGCAGTCGATCACGCCCTCGGCCAGGCCGGCCCACAGCCGGTCGCGGTTGGCCGCCTCGCGGATCGGCGGGCAGCACTTGAACGGCGTCGCGCCGTCGGGGATGTCCTCGGCGTCGAAGGTCAGGTAGTGCGGGCAGGTCTCGACCGTCAGCCTCACCCCGTCCCGGCGCGCCGACGCGATCATCGGCAGGGCGTCGGCGCTGGACAGGTGCAGCACGTGCACCCGCGCGCCGGTCCGGCGGGCCAGCTCGACCACCCGGGCCACCGCGAGGTTCTCCGCGCCGCGCGGCCGGGACCGCAGGAAGTCGCGGTACGCCGGCCCGGTCGGCGCGACGGCGTGCCCGATGGTGTCGGCGTCCTCGGCGTGGACCACCATCAGGGCGCCGAGCGCGGCCACCTCGCGCAGCGCCGCCTCGAGCTCGTCGGCGCCCAGCGGCGGGAACTCCGGGACGCCGGAGTCGAGCAGGAAGCACTTGAAGCCGAAGACGCCCGCCTCGTGCAGCCCGCGCAGGTCCGCCAGGTTGCCGGGGACCGCGCCGCCCCAGAAGCCCACGTCGACGTACGCCTGGCCGGCCGCGGCGGCCCGCTTGACCTGCAGGTGCGCCACGGTCGTGGTGGGCGGGATGCTGTTGAGCGGCATGTCGACGATCGTGGTGACCCCGCCGGCGGCCGCGGCCCGGGTCGCGCTGGCGAAGCCCTCCCACGGCGTGCGGCCGGGCTCGTTGACGTGCACGTGGGCTGTCGACCAGTCCCGGCATCAGCACCACGTCGTCGCCGAGCTCGACCACCTCGGCCGCGTCCAGCGCGGCGTCGTACGGCTCGACCGCGACGATGCGCCCGCCGGCGACGGCGACGGTGCGCGGCGCCTCGCCGCCGCCGCTGACCACCCGCCGCGCGCGCAGGACCAGGTCCAGCCGCCGCCGCCGCTCATCCGAGGTGCTCGCGGGCGATGCGGGCGCCGATCCGCTCCAGCAGCGGGCCGGGCCGCTCCAGGCACTCCGCCAGGTCGTCGGACTCGGCCGTCAGCGGGTACGCCGCCGCGAACCCGGCCGCCGCCAGCTGCCCGGGGTCGAGGCCCAGCCGGCCGCACACCGCCACCACCGGTACGCCGGCCGCGGTCGCCGCCGCGGCCACGCCCGCGGGGGCCTTGCCGTGCAGGGTCTGGCTGTCCAGGCTGCCCTCGCCGGTGACCACGAGGCTCGCCCCCGCCAGCGCGCGGTGGAAGCCGGTCAGCTCCAGGAGCAGCTCGATGCCCGGGCGCAGCGTGGCGCCGAGCACGGCCAGCGCGGCGAAGCCCACCCCGCCGGCCGCGCCGGCCCCGGGCTCGCCCGAGCGGTCGGCACCGGTCTCGGCCGCCACCAGCTCGGCCCAGCGGGTCAGCCCGGCCTCGAGCAGGGCGACGTCGCCGGGTCCGCGCCCTTCTGCGGGGCGTAGACCGCCGCCGCGCCGCGCTCGCCGAGCAGCGGGTTGTCCACGTCGCTGGCGACGACGACCTCGACGCCGGCGAGTCCCGGGTGCAGCCCCGAGAGGTCCAGGGCCGCGGCGCCCTCGAGCGCGGCGCCGCCGGGCACCACCTCGGCCCCGCTGTCGTCCAGGACCCGGGCGCCGAGGGCCTGCAGCAGCCCGGCACCGCCGTCGGTGCAGGCGCTGCCGCCGATGCCCAGGACCAGCCGGCGGCAGCCGGCGCCGATCGCGGCCGCCATCAGCTCGCCGGTGCCGCGGCTGCCGGCCGTCAGCGGCGCCGGCACGCCGCCCGGCAGCAGGCTCAGCCCGGAGGCCTCGGCCAGCTCGACGACGGCGGTGTCGCCCCGCCGGGCGTACGCCGCCGGCACCGGCTCGCCGGTCGGTCCGCTGACGGTGACCGCCACCGGCTCGAACCCCGCGGCGACGGCCGCGGCGAGGGTGCCCTCACCGCCGTCGGCGACGGGCAGCGCGAGGACGTCCAGGTCGGGGCGCGCCCCGCAGCGAGGCCCGCGCCGACGGCCGCGGCCACCTGCGCGGCCGTCAGCGTCCCCTTGAAGGAGTCGGGCGCGACGAGCACGGAGGGCATGGGCGCCAGTCAAGCACCCGCGCCGCCGCCCGCGTGCCGGGTCAGCTGGAGGCGGCGACGATCTTGAAGGTCGCGCCGGTCGGGTCGGCCACCTTGGCCATCCGGCCGTGCGGGGTGTCCACCGCCGGCTCCAGCACCGTCCCGCCGAGCCGCTCGACCAGCTCCAGCGAGGCGTCGGCGTCCTCCACCCCGAAGTACACCTCCCAGACCGCCGGCGTCCCCTCGGGCATAGACGCCCGGGCGTCCATGATCCCGGCGTGCGGCTGCTCGCCCGCGGTCATGGTGGTGTAGCGGAGCTCGTCGCTGTCGCTGACCACCGAGGTGGTCCAGCCGAACACCCGCTGGTAGAACGCCACCGCGCCGTCGTGGTCGCGCCGCCGAGCCGCTCGACCGCTCGACGTCGAGCGTCGGCGTCCTCACGCCGAAGTAGACCTCCCAGAAGGAGGGCGTCGCCCTCGGGTAGCTCCGCGCCGGCGTCCATGATGCCGGCGTACTGCTCCTCGCCCTCGGTCATCGTCGTGTAGCGGAACTCGTCGGTGTCGCTGACCGCCGAGGTGTGCCAGCCGAAGACCCGCTGGTAGAACGCCACCGCGCCGGCGTGGTCGCGGGTGTGCACCTCGTGCCACACGGGCGCGCCGGCCTGGCCGTGCGCCTCGTAGCCCCGGTGCCGCCCCGGCTGCCACACGCCCACGGCGCCACCGGAGGGGTCGGCGAGCACGGCCATGGCCCCCAGGTCCATCACGGCCATCGGCTCGAGCATCACCTGCCCGCCCGCCTCGGATGCGGCCGCGGCGGTGGCCTTGGCGTCGGCGCTGGACAGGTAGGTCATCCAGAAGTCGGGGTAGCCGGCGTCGGGCTGCTTGCGCATCAGGCCCGCCACGAGCGCGCCGTCCTTGGAGAAGTTGTGGTAGTGCCCGTAGTCCTCGCCGGCGTCCTCCGCGGTCCAGCCGAAGAGCTCGCCGTAGAACTGCACGGCGCGGTCGAGGTCGGAGGTGTTGAGGTCGATCCAGCACGGTGCTCCCAGCGGAGCGGGGTTGTCAGCCATCGCAGCAGGTCTCCTTCGGAACGGGGCGACCCGTCCGGGTCGTCGCGGGGTAGACCGCGGGCCGCCGGGGAACTCATCGGTGCCGGACCGGGCGCTCCCTGGCGGGCACCGGGATGCGATCCAGGTCGCGGGCGAGGACGACGTCGTCGTGCTCCGCGCTGGCCTCCTGCAGCAGCGGCGCCAGGTCGGCGTAGCGCTGCGAGAAGTGCGTGAGGACCAGCCGCCGGGCATGTCCGCCGGCGGCGATCCGGCCGGCGTCGCGGGCCGTGAGGTGCCCGTACGCCGCGGCCAGCTCGCCGTCGGCCGAGGCGTACGTCGCCTCGCACACGAGCAGGTCCGCGCGCTGGGCCAGCCACCGCGCGCCGTCGCACACGGCGGTGTCCATGACGAACGCGAACCGCTGCCCGGTGCGCACCCGGCTGACCTCCGCGACCTCGACCCGCCCCTGCTCGGTGACCAGCCACCCCTCCCGCAGCAGCCGGCCGACGTCCGGGCCGGCCACGCCCCGCTCGGCGAGCAGCTCGGGCACCATCGTCCGGCCGTCGGCCTCGACCAGCCGGTAGCCGACCGTCGGCAGCCGGTGCTCGAGCGCGGCCGACTCCAGCGTCAGGTTCCCCCACGTCAGGATGGGCCCGTCGTCCGAGATGGGGTACGGCACCACCTCCAGCCGGTCGGCGTACGACGACGCGCGGCGCAGGCGGGCGACGTACTCCCCCGCGCCGCGCGGGGTAGATCAGGGGGACGGGGCGGTCGACCCCGTCCAGGGACATCCGCTGCAGCACGCCGGGCAGGCCCAGGCAGTGGTCGCCGTGGGCGTGGGTGATGCAGATGGCGGTGATCGCCGAGGCCGGTACGCCGGCCAGGATCATCTGGCGCTGGGTGCCCTCGCCCGGGTCGAACAGGATGCCCTCGGCGTCCCAGCGCAGCAGGTAGCCGTTGTGGTTGCGCGTGCGGGTCGGGACCTGGGACGCGGTCCCGAGCACCACCAGCTCGCGCGCTGACACCTGCTGACCGTAGCGGGCAGCCCGCCGTACGGATGCGGCTTTGCCGGCACGGGGTCTGCGAAGGTGGGCGCATGTGGATCGGGTGGCTGGAGCTGGACCTGCTGCTGGGCGACGTGCACTCCCTGAAGGAGAAGCGCTCGCTCGTGCGGCCGCTGATCGCCGGCATCCGGCGGCACCACGAGGTGAGCGTCGCCGAGGTGGACCACCTCGACCTGCACCGGCGTTCGGGCGTGGGCGTCGGCGTCGTCTCCTCCAGCCGGGCCCACGTGGTGGAGGTCCTGGACGCCGTGGAGGACTACGTGGCGGCGCGCCCCGAGGTGGACCTGGTCTCCGCCCGTCGCGGGCTGCGCACCAGCGACGACGACTGACCCGGCGCCCCGGCTGCGCTGGACAGCCGGCCGTGGTGGGAGTCGAATGAGCCCCACGAGCCGCGCCGCCCGGTCCGGCCGAGCAGGTCGACGATGGGGAGCACCCGTGTCAGATCACGTCTATCGCGTCATCGAGGTCGTCGGCTCGTCCGAGACGAGCGTGGACGACGCCATCCGCGGCGCCGTCTCCCGCGTGGCGGCCACCACGCGCGAGCTCGACTGGTTCGAGGTCAGCCAGATCCGCGGCCACATCGAGGACGGCGAGGTCGCCCACATCCAGGTCGGCCTCAAGGTCGGCTTCCGCATCGAGGACACCGGCACCAGCTGAGCCCTCCACGCCTCGCGCCATCCCCGCCCATCCCCCCCGGTGCCTCCGCCCCGCCGCACGCTCGCGTCCCCGCCGCACTTCGTGCTCGTTCGTCGGCGGATCGCGCCTCGGCGCGCCACGTTCGCCGACTGGGCGGCACGAAGTGGCGTGGCCAGGGCGGGCCCGAGTCGGCGCCTCACCCCCTGTGGAGGAGGCGCGGGCGCCCCGGCCCCGGCAGGCTGGCCCCGTCACGCTGGGCAGCACGGCGGAGGAGACGAGATGGGTCTGCGCAAGCGGCACGACGAGCGCGAGGTGTTCGGGCGGGGAGGAACGGCCGTGCGCTACCAGATGCGCCAGCGGCTGCTCTCCATCGGCGACGACTACTGGATCGAGGACGAGGCCGGCAACCACGTGTTCCGGGTCGACGGCAAGGCGATGCGGCTGCGCAAGACGATGTACTTCGAGGACGCCGACGGGCAGCGGAGGTGCCGCATCCAGAAGCGGGTGATGCACCTGCGCGACACCATGGAGATCGAGGACCCCGACGGCAACCGCATCGCCATGGTGCACAAGAAGCTGATCACCCCGCTGCGGGAGCGGTGGAAGGTCGAGGTCGAGCACGGCGAGGACCTCGAGGTGAAGGGCAACATCGTCAACCACGAGTACGAGATCGACCAGGACGGCCACAAGGTCGCCGAGGTCTCCAAGCAGTGGTTCCGGCTGCGGGACTCCTACGGCGTCGAGATCCACCCCGAGCAGGACGCCCTGCTGCTGCTCGCCATCACCGTCGCCATCGACTCCATGGCCCACCCCGCCAGGTAGGGCACCGGCAGCACGGACCCGGTCAGACCCGCCGGGCCAGCTCGGCGAGCCGCTGCGGGGACGCGCCGGACAGCTCCTGCACCTCCGCGTCGTCGCTGGCGCCGCAGTCGACCGCCCGGACCAGGAAGTCGGCCAGCGCGCGCGCCGTCGCCGGCTCGTCGAGGAACCCGGACTCGCTCCGCCCGAGGTAGGCCCGCAGCCGCGCGGCCGCCGCCGCCAGCCCCTCGCGGTAGAAGGCGAACACCGCGACGTAGCGGCTGGGCAGCTGCGCCGGGTGCAGGTCCCACCCCTGGTAGAACCCGCGCTCGAGGGACCGGCGCACCAGCCGGGCGTGCAGCCGCCACGCCGCCAGCACCGCGGTCCGGTCCCCCACCGGGAGCCGGTTGGTCGAGCCGTCCGAGAGCCGCACCCCGGTGCCGGCCGCCGCGACCTGCATCACCGCCTTGGCGTGGTCGGCCACCGGGTGCTCCATGCTCTGGTACGCCGCCGCGATGCCGCACGACGCGGAGTAGTCGTAGGTGCCGTAGTGCAGACCGGTGCACCGCCGCGCCGACGCGTGGACCATCCGCGCCACCAGCGCCGTGCCGTCCGCCCCCAGCACCGCCTGCGGGGTCTCCACCTGGATCTCGAACCGCAGCGAGCCGGGCGCCAGCGCGTGCGCCCGCTCCAGCCGCTCGCACACCAGCACCATCGCCTCGACCTGGTCGACCGAGGTCACCTTGGGCAGCGTCACCACGAACCCGTCCGGCAGCCGGCCGCCGTCCGCGACCGTCGCGACGAACAGCTCCAGCGTGCGCAGCCCCCGCCGCCGCGTCGGCGCCTCGAAGCTCTTGAACCGGATGCCGCCGAACGGCGCCGCCTCCCCCGCCGTGACCGTATGGCGCAGCGCCGTCGCCGCCGTGACCGCCGCCAGGTCCTCCTCGTCGTCGCCGCGGTCGCCGTAGCCGTCCTCGAAGTCGATCCGCAGGTCCTCGACCGGCTCGCGCTCGAGCTTGGCGCGCACCCGGGCGTGCACCTGCGCGGCCGACGCGGCGCCGATGCCGAACGCCTCCGGGAGCGTCCTCGGCGGTCGGGGCATGCCGGTCGAGCACCGCCGTCGCCTCGAGCCGCCACCGCGCCAGCGTGTCGGCGGCGTACCGGTCGGCGGGGACGTAGACCGTGTGCACCGGCTGGCGCCCCGCGGCCTCGCCCGGGTAGTCCCTCGCCAGGCGCTGGTCCGCCTGCGCGAGCCGCGCGTCGAGCTCGTCGGCCAGGGCGCTCACCCGGCGTCCCCGTCGCCGGGCCGGCCGAGCCGGCCGCGGCGGCGCGGCGCGGGGCACGGCCACCGCGCGGACCGCCGCGGCGACCGCCGGCGCCACGGCGGGGTCGAAGACGCTGGGGACGATGAAGGTCGGGTTGAGCTCGTCGGCCTCGACCACGTCGGCGATGGCGGTCGCGGCGGCGATCATCATCGCGTCGGTGATGTCGGAGGCGCCCGCGTCGAGCAGGCCGCGGAAGAACCCGGGAAAGGCCAGCACGTTGTTGATCTGGTTCGGGTAGTCCGAGCGCCCGGTGGCGACGACGGCGGCGTGCTCGCTGGCGGCCACGGGGTCGACCTCGGGGTCGGGGTTGGCGAGGGCGAAGACGATCGCGCCGGGCGCCATCGTGGCGATGTCCTCGCCGGTCAGCAGGTTGGGCGCCGAGACCCCGACGAACACGTCCGCTCCGGCCAGCACCTCCTGGAGCGTGCCCTGCCGCCGCTGGAGGTTGGTGTGCGTGGCGATCCAGGCGCGGAACTCGTCCCGCTCGGGCTGGCCGGCGTGGACGGCGCCGTGCCGGTCGCAGCCGATGATCGAGCCGGCGCCCTGGGCGTGCAGCAGCCGGATGATCGCGTGCCCCGCGGCGCCGACACCGGACACCACGACCGAGACGTCCTGCAGCCGCTTGCCGACCACCCGCAGGGCGTTGGTCAGGGCGGCCAGCACGACGATCGCGGTGCCGTGCTGGTCGTCGTGGAAGACCGGGATGTCGAGCAGCTCGCGCAGCCGGGCCTCGATCTCGAAGCACCGCGGCGCCGAGATGTCCTCCAGGTTGATCCCGCCGTAGACCGGGGCGATGGCCCGCACGATCTCGACGATCTGGTCACTGTCCTGGGTGTCGAGGCAGACCGGCCACGCGTCGACGCCGGCGAACCGCTTGAACAGCGCCGCCTTGCCCTCCATCACCGGCAGCGCCGCCGCGGCGCCGATGTTGCCCAGGCCGAGCACCGCCGACCCGTCCGTGACCACGGCCACGGTGTTGCGCTTGATGGTGAGCCGGCGGACGTCCTCGGGGTTCCTCGCGATCGCCAGGCAGACCCGGGCGACGCCCGGGGTATAGGCGCGGGAGAGGTCGTCGCGGTGCTTCAGGGCCACCTTGGGCGTCACCTCGATCTTGCCGCCGAGGTGGATCAGGAAGGTGCGGTCACTGACCTTGCGCACCGTGACCCCGGGGACCTGCGCGATCGCCTCGGTGATCCGGTCGGCGTGGTCGACGTCGGAGGCGTCGCAGGTGACGTCGACGACGATCCGGTCCGCGTGGCTCTCGGCCACGTCCAGGGCGGTCAGCGCGCCACCGGCGGAGCTGACCGCCGTCGTCAGGGCGGCGGTCGCGTGGGCCACGGCCGGCGCCTCGACCCGCACGGTGATGGAGTAGCCAGGGCTGGTGTTCGGCATGACGGCGCTCCCACCGCGGGGGTCGGCGATGTTGCTGTATGCCGGATAGTAACTTCAGGGGCGCGCGGGTCAAGGCTGGTCGCCTCCTCCACGACATCCGCATGGCGCGGCTAGTATTCCGCCATACGGAAAGGGCGCCACCTGGCCGCAGCACCGGTCGTGGCCGCGCCCCCTGAAGGGACCGGATCGGATGAGCACTGACGCAGACGGCAGCAGCACCGCGCGCTCGGGCGGCGTGCAGTCCCTCGAGCGGGCGTTCGGGCTGCTGGAGACGATGGCCGACGCCGGCGGCACGATCGGGCTGTCGCAGCTCGCGGCCGAGGCGGACCTGCCGCTGCCGACGATCCACCGCCTGGTGCGCACCCTCGTCGACCTGGGCTACGTGCGGCAGGAGCCGTCCCGCCAGTACGCGCTCGGGCCTCGGCTGATCCGCCTGGGCGAGACGTCCTCGAAGATGCTGGGGACGTGGGCGCGGCCCTACCTGCTGGAGCTGGTCGAGGGCCTGGGCGAGTCGGCCAACCTCGCGATGCTCGACGGCGACCTCATGGTCTACGTCGGGCAGGCGCAGTCGCGGCAGTCGATGCGCATGTTCACCGAGGTCGGTCGCGCCGTCTCGGCGCACTGCACGGCGGTCGGCAAGGCGATCCTGGCCGGCGAGGACCCCGCCGCCGTCCGGGCGCTGCTCGCCCGGACCGGCATGGAGGCGCGGACCGAGCACACCATCACCGACCCCGACGTCCTGCTGCGGGCCCTGGACCAGGTGCGGGCGCAGGGCTTTGCCATGGACGAGCAGGAGCAGGAGCTCGGCGTGCGCTGCGTGGCGGTGGCGGTCCCCGACGCGCCCTCGCGGATCGCCATGTCCGTCTCCGGGCCGGCGCCGCGAATGAACGAGCAGCTCATCGGGCGCGCGGTGCCGCTGCTGACCGAGGCCGCCGCCGCCCTGGCCAAGGACCTCGCCTCGGGCCACTCCGAACGCACCCGCTGACCGGTCGGCGTCGAGGTCCGGCGGCCCCGACGCGGAGACTGGTTCCGTGACCCTGTCCACGACCCCCAGGAGGACCCGGTGACGAGCACGCCCGCCCGCGCCCCGGCCAGCGAGCACGTCGACGTCCTGGTCGTGGGAGCGGGTCTGTCCGGCATCGGCGCGGCGTACCGGCTGCAGCAGCAGTGCCCCGACCGGAGCTACGCCGTCCTCGAGGCGCGGAAGGCGGTCGGCGGCACCTGGGACCTGTTCCGCTACCCCGGCGTCCGCTCCGACTCCGACATCTTCACCCTGAGCTACCCGTTCCGGCCCTGGCGGGACGCGACGTCGCTGGCCGCCGGCGCCAGCATCCGGGACTACATCGCCCAGACCGCCACCGAGGAGGGCATCCGCGAGCACATCAGGTTCAGCACCAAGGTCGTCGACGCGTCGTGGTCCTCCGCCGAGGCCCGGTGGACCGTCCGGACGCTGGTCGGCGAGGAGGCCGCGCCTGCGACGCTGACCTGTTCGTTCCTCCACCTCTGCGCGGGCTACTACGACTACGACCACGGCCACCAGCCCGACTTCGCCGGCGTCGACGACTTCGGCGGCCGGCTCGTCCATCCCCAGTTCTGGCCCGAGGACCTCGACGTCGACGGCAAGCGCGTCGTCGTCATCGGCAGCGGCGCGACCGCGGTGACGCTCGTGCCGGCGCTGGCCGCCCGGGCCGCCAGGTGACGATGCTGCAGCGGACCCCGTCGTACGTCACGGCGCTGCCCGCGGTCGACCGGGCCGCGGACGCCCTCCGCCGTCACCTGCCGGCCGGGCCGGCGCACACGCTCATCCGCGCCAAGAACGTCGCCATCACCCAGGCCTTCTACCAGTTCTGCCGGCGCCGACCCGAGCTCGCCAAGCGGCTGCTGCGCAAGGGGCTGCTGCAGCACCTGGACGACCCGGCCTTCCTGGACGAGCACTTCACCCCGCCGTACGACCCGTGGGACCAGCGGCTGTGCGTGACCCCGGACGGCGGCCTGCTCCGCGCCGTCGCCGCCGGGCGCGCCGACGTGGTGACCGACACCATCGACCGCTTCGTCGGGCCGGGGATCCGGCTCACCTCCGGCCGGACGCTCGAGGCTGACATCGTCGTCTCGGCAACGGGCCTGTCGCTGCTGCCGATCGGCGGCATGACCCTGACCGTCGACGGCGCACCGGTTCACCCTCGGTGAGCGGTTCGCCTACCGCGGGATGATGCTCAGCGGGGTGCCCAACCTCGCGTTCTGCGTCGGCTACACCAACGCGTCGTGGACGCTGCGCGCCGACCTGGTCTCGCGGTACGTCTGCCGGCTGCTGAACCACATGGCCCGCCACGACATCGCGTACGGCGCGCCGGTGGCGCCACCGGGCGAGGTGGCGCGGCCGCTGCTGGACCTCACCTCCGGCTACGTCCAGCGGGCTGATCGACCGGTTCCCCAAGCAGGGGCGCCGCGCCCCGTGGACGGTCCGCCAGAACTATGTGCTCGACCGGATCGCCATGCCCCGGGCCGACGTCCGCCGCGACATGACCTTCGTCGCCCGGGCCCCGCTGCCCGCCGCGTCCGCGCGCACGGCGCCCGCGTCGCCCCCGTCGGACCAGCGGGAAGCATCACGTGCCAAGGGGCTCGTGGAGGTGGCGAAGGAGTAGCGGACGCCGCACGCACCGGTGAGCACGCGTGTCCCGGACGACTGCGAGACTGCGGTGATGACCAGGTCACAGGACGAGCTCGCGCGCGAGTCGCGTACGACGAGGTCGCTGACTCGTATGCGGACCACTTCCGGTCCACTCGAGCCCGAACTGCCGCTCGAGCTGGCGATGGATCCGGCAGGCCTGACGCGGCCGCGGAGCCGCAGCAGCGGACGCCTCAGGAGTCGGTCCCGGAGCGGCGCGGTCAGAACACGGCGATGGGGTTCACCGGCGAGCCGGTGCCGCGTCCCAGGCGCAGCGGGGCGATCACGCAGAAGAAGGACCAGCGGCGCAGCTCCTGGCACAGCCGGAGGAGCTCCTCGAGGCGCAGGTAGTCCACGAGCTGCAGGCCCATCGCGTTGACCGCCAGGACGTGCACCGGGTACGTCACCTCCGGCACCGCGCTGGGCGCCGTGTCGTTGTTGCCGTCGCTGCCGAGCACGGCCACCTGCCGCTCGGCCAGGAAGTGCATCGCCGTGGGGTGCAACCCGGCCCGCCCGTTCGCCACGTCCCAGGCCCCCACCGGTGCGCCGCCGTGGTGGCCGACCCGCACGCACAGGATGTCGCCGGGGCCGACCCGCACGCCCTGCGCCGTCTCGGCCCGCTGCAGATCCTCGGTCGTCACGTGGTCGCCGGGCTCGCGCCACGGCGTTCCTCGCGCGCCGGCGATGTCCAGCAGGACGCCGCGGCCGACCAGGCCGGCGCCGGCGAGGTCGACTGCAGGGCACCGGCTCCGGCAGCGGTGGCTGTGCGCCGCCGTCAGCACAGGCGGTGCAGCTGTCCCGAGCGCAGCTCGTGCACCTCGTCGACCAGGTCGAGCCCCTCGGTGCGGTGGGTCAGCAGGACCACCGTGCGGTGTGGCGACGCCTGGAGGAGGTCACGGACGACGGCCTCGGCCGTCTCCTCGTCCAGGCCCTCGGTGGGCTCGTCGAGGACGAGCACGGGCTGGTCGGCCAGCAGCACGCGCGCCAGGGCGAGGCGCCGCTGCTCACCGCCGGAGACCGTTCTCCCGCCCCGGCCCAGGGCGGTGTCGAGGCCCGCCGGCAGGGCGTCGTACCAGCCTCCCAGGTGCGCCCGGCGCAGCGCGTCGACGAGCTCGGCGTCCTCGGCGCCGGGACGGGCCAGCTCGAGGTTGGCGCGCAGGGTCGAGGCGAAGACGTGCGCGTCGTCGGCGACCAGCCCGACGACGCGGTGCACGTCGTCCGAGGCGAGGCCGCCCAGCTCACGTCCGCCGAGGAGGGCGTGGCCCTCCTCGGCGACCAGGAACCGCAGCATCAGGGCGGCGAGTGTGGACTTGCCCGAGCCGGACTCGCCCACGACCGCGACGCTGCGGCCCGGTGGGAGGGTGAGGGACAAGCCGTCGAGCACCGGTGGCAGGTCGCGGGCCCAGCGGGCGCGGACGCCGCGCAGGTCCAGGCCGTACGGCGGCGCGGGTGGGGGAAGGGGGGTGGGCGGCTCGGTCACCGCCGGTTCGGCGTCCAGCAGCGCGAAGAGCCGGCGCGCGGCGGTGCGCACGTGGGTCAGCAGCACCGCGGCGGGCGGCAGCGCAGCCAGGGACTCGAAGGCCGTCAGCGGCACGAGCACCAGGACGGCCAGGACCGTGCCCGGCAGGGCGCCCGAGCGCACCGCCGACGTCCCGACGACGGCCGACCCCAGGACGGCGGCGCCGGCCGCGAGGGAGGCCAGCCCGGCGCCCAGCCCGGCACACCAGGCGACCCGCCGGGCGGCGGCCGTTGCCTGCGTGTCGAGGCGCTCGATCTCGCGCAGGGAAGCCGGGGCCGCACCCATGGCGATGAGGTCGGGCGCCCCGTCCACCAGGTCGACCACCGCCGCAGCCAGCGCGGCCCGCCCGGGGGCGATGAGCGCGGCGGCGCGGCGCGACACGGTTGCGGCGACGACGGGGGCGACCACCCCCGCGAGGGCGAACGTGGCGGCCAGGACCATCGCCCAGGACGGGAGCACGACGACGGCCAGGCCGACGCAGCCGGCGGAGACCAGCGCCGCGACCGCGACCGGGTGGACCACCCGCAGCTGCAGGTCCTGCGCGGCGTCGACGTCGGAGACGACGCGGGCCAGGAGGTCCCCCGGCCCCGTCGCGCCCAGCCGCGCCGGCGTCAGGGGGATGAGCTGGGCGTAGACCCCCGCGCGCAGGTCGCCCAGCACCTGCAGGGCCCCGTCGTGGGACAGCAGCCGCTCGGCGTACCGCAGCACCGGGCGGGCCACCCCGAAGAAGCGGACAGCGACCACGGCCACGCCCAGCGCCAGGACCGGCGGCCGCTCCGAGGCCCGGGCGATGAGCCAGGCCGCCGTCGCCGTCAGACCGATGCTGGCGAGCATCGCGCCGGTGCCCGCGGCCACGGCGGCGCCGAGGCGTCCGCGCACCGGCCTTGCCGCGGAGGCCAGCCGGCGGAGGTCGTCTCCGCCGGTTCCGGCCGTCACGACGCGACCTCGGCGGCCGGCAGCCTGCCGCGCTCCGGTGCCGGCGGCCGGGGGGAGTCCATCCGGACGACCCGGTCGGCGTCGGCCAGCAGCGCAGGGCGCTGTGCCACGGCCAGGACGGTGCGGTCGCGTGCCAGTCCACGGACGGCAGCCGCGACGGCCAGCTCGCTGAGCGGGTCCAGGTGTGCGGTCGGTTCGTCCAGCAGCACCAGGGGGCGTCGCGCAGGAAGGCCCGGGCGAGGGCGATGCGCTGTCGCTCCCCGGCGGACAGGCCCGCGCCTCCGTGACCCAGCACGGTCGCCCCACCTCGCGGGAGACGTGCGACGAACTCGGTGGCGCAGGCCAGGTCGAGCGCCCGGGCCACCGCCGCGTGCCCGGCGCCGGGGCGCGCCAGCCGCACGTTGTCCTCGACGCTCACGGCCGCGAGCCACGGCCGCTGCGGCACCCAGGCGACCTGCGCGCGCCACTGGTCCAGGTCCACGTCGCAGAGGTCTCTCGTGCCGCCCGCACCGCGGACCAGGACCCGCCCCGAGGACGGTGGCACGAACCCCAGGAGCACGGCGAGCAACGTGGACTTGCCGCAACCGCTGGGACCGGCGACGCCGACGTACTCCCCCGGCGCCACGGTCAGGTCGAAGCGCGGCAGGGCCGGGCGCCCCTGGCCGTAGGTGACCCCGACCGCGTCGACGACGAGGGTGGCGTGGGCCAGGTCCCCCGGCGCCGCGGCCCGCGCGCCGGTGGTCCCCCGGGCGGGCGTGTCGAGGACCTCGAAGACCCGTCCGGCGGCCGCGAGACCGTCGGCGCTGTCGTGGAAGTGCACGGCGACCTGCCGCAGCGGCCAGTACGCCTCCGGTGCGAGCACCAGCACCACCAGCCCGGTGTGCAGGTCCAGCGTGCCCCCGACCAGGCGCAGCCCCGTGGAGACCGCGACGAGCGCCACGGAGATGGTCGCGACGAACTCCAGCACCGCCGAGGACAGGAACGCCACGCGCAGTGACGCCATCGCCGCGCGGCGGTGGTCCTGGGCCAGGGACCGGATGGCCTCCACCTGGGCACCGGCGCGGCGGTGGACGAGCAACGTCGGCAGCCCCTCCACCACGTCCAGGAAGTGGGTGCCCAGCACGGACAGGGTGCGCCACCGGGAGCATCCGGCGCCCGGTGGCGGTGCCGACGAGGAACCCGAACACGGGCACCAGCGGGACGGTTGCGAGCACCAGCAGGCCGGCGAGCACGTCCTGGGACAGCACAACCCCGACGACCACCGCCGGGACGACGGCCGCCGACAGCAGGGCCGGGAGGTAGCGGGTGAAGTACGCGTCGAGCGCGTCCGTGCCCCGCGTGGCCAGCGTCGCGATCTCTCCCCCGGCGCGCCCCGACAGCCACACCGGCCCGAGCCGGACGGCGTGCTCCAGCAGCTGCCGCCGCAGCCCGGACCTCGCCGTGGCGGCCGCGCGCTGCGCCGACACCTCCGCCCCCCAGACCAGCAGCGCGCGACCGGTGACGGCACCGGCGAGGACGAGCAGCGGTGCCCGCAGGGCTGCCACGTCCGCGCCATGCTGGAACGGGCCGACCACCAGGTCGGCCACCGCGAATGCCTGCACGACCACCAGCACCGCGACCAGGGCCGGAACACCGGCCGCGAGAGCCAGGTGACCGCGCGCCGCCCCTGCGTAGGAGAGCAGCCGGCGGTCCAGGGGCCTCACGGCCGGCCCGCGCGGCGCGGACGGGTCATCGCGCCGGACGATGCCCCGCGCGGAGCCTGTCCGGCCGGGCGCGAGCCGGCCGGACAGGCGGGGCCGTGGCGGCCGTCGGGGTCGTCGGGGCCGTCGGGGCGGTCGGAGCCGTCGGGGAGAAGCTGTCGGTGCGGACCCGCGGGCGGAACACGTAGTAGGTCCAGCCCTGGTACACCAACACCATCGGGAACAGGACCACCGCCACGACCGTCATCACCCGCAGCGCGTACGACCCGGAGGCCGTCCCTGCACCGTGAGGTCGTATGCGGCTTGGTGCTCGACACCATCAGTCGGGGGTACAGGTCCGCGAAGAGACCAGGACCGTCGCGGCCATCGCCACCGTACGCGGCCGCGAACGCCCAGCCCCTCGCCTGGTCCCGCGGAGCACCACGCCGCGAGGACCGCTGAGGGCAGCCACGACTGGAACAGGTTGGGTCACATCTCCCCGGCGATGCTGTGGTCCAGTCACGAGACCAGGACCACCAGCGCCGCGACCGGTGCGGCGTGGCGGGCCATACCGGGCGGCGCTCGAGGTCGTCGGTCGTCTTCAGCGCCAGGAAGTCGCGCCGTGCAGTGCACAGGAGCAGCAGGGCCAGACCGAGGAAGAGCGCGTAGGGGTGAGCAGGTCCGCGGACCGCCGGTGAACTCCCTGCTGCTGTCGATCGGCACGCCGGCCAGCAGGTCACCCAGCACGATGCCGATCAGCACCGGGACGAGGAGGCTGCCGGTGGTCAGCGCCGCGTCCCAGGTGCGCCGCCAGCGCGGCGAGTCCCGCTTGCCGCGGAACTCGAACGAGACGCCGCGCACGATCAGCGCGGCCAGCAGCAGGACGACCGGCGAGGTAGAAGCCGGAGAACATCGTCGCGTACCACGCCGGGGAAGGCCGCGAACATGGCCGGCGCCGGCGACGATCAGCCACACCTCGTTGCCGTCCCAGAGCGGACCGATCGTGTTGATCGCCGCCCGGCGCCGACTCGGTCCGGCCGAGGACGCCGTGCAGCAGCCCCACACCGAGGTCGAAGCCCTCGAGCACGAAGAAGCCGGTCCAGAGCAGCGCGACGACCATGAACCAGAACGACTGCAGTGTCATGTCAGCTCCTCAGTAGGTCATGGCGGGGACGACCACCGGCACGGTCGCCTCGGCGACGGGGCCGCGCCAGCTCACGACGCGCGTACTTCGCCATCAGGACGGAGGCGACCACCCCGAGGACCGCGTACAGCAGGAAGAACACGACGATGCTGAAGGCGACCTCGGCGGTGCTGACCGAGGGCGACACGCCGTTCCTGGTCAGCTGGATGCCTTGGACGATCCAGGGCTGACGCCCGTTCTCGGTGAGCAGCCATCCCGCGGTGTTCATCACGAACGGGAGGACCGCCGCCCAGACGGCGACGCGCAGGAACCAGGTCGACGTGCCGAGCGGCTTGCGGCAGCAGCCACAGCCCCCACAGCGCGAACGAGGAACAGCACCCCTGCCGTGTAGGCCATCACCCGCATCGACCAGTACTGGATGAAGACGTTGGGCACGTACTTCCCGGCCGTACTCTTGGTGTACTGCGCCTGCACGTTGTTGAGGCCCAGGACCTGTCCGTTCCAGGAGTTGGTCGCGAGCAGCGACAGCAGGTGCGGGATCTGGATGATCTTGTCGGGCGTGTGGTCCTCGTTGCCGCCGCCGACCTGGAAGAGCGAGAACGAGCACGGCTGGCACGTCGTCCACTGCGCCTCGGAGGCGGCGATCTTCATCGGCTGGTACGTCGCCTCGGTCACGCCCAGCTCGCTGCCGACGACCATGCCGAGGAACGCCGCGGGGACGAGCACCGCCAGGGCGAGCCGCGCCGCGGGGCGGAAGACGTCCGGTGCCGCGCCGCGGCGCAGCTGCCAGGCGGCCACGGCGAGCATGACCGCCGACGCGGTGGTCAGCGAGGCGAGCAGCACGTGCACGTACCCGCGCAGGAACACCGGGTTCGTCATGACGGCCCAGATGTTGTCCAGCTGCGGCCGGCCGGTCGCCGGGTCGGTGGTGTAGCCGACCGGGTGCTGCATCCACGAGTTGGCGGCCATGATGAACGCCGCGGAGAGCACCCCACCGAGTGCGACGGCCCAGATGGTGGCGAGGTGCACCCGCCGCGACAGGATCTCCCACCCGAACAACCACAGGCCGAGGAAGGTGGACTCGAGGAAGAACGCGGCGAGCCCCTCCATCGCCAGCGGGGCCCCGAACACGTCACCGACCGTGCGCGAGTACGTCGACCAGTCCATGCCGAACTGGAACTCCTGCACCAGGCCGGTGACGACACCGACCGCGACGTCGATGACCAGCAGCGTCCCGAAGAACCGGGTCAGCCGCAGGTAGTCCTCGCGCCCGGTGCGGTACCAGAAGGTCTGCAGCAGCGCGGTGAGGATGCCCAGGCCGATGGTCACCGGGACGAAGAGGAAGTGGTAGATCGAGGTCATGGCGAACTGCAGCCGAGCGAGGTCGAGCTGGCTCATGCGCTGCTCCCTGGGTTGGCGGGGCCGGTTCCGAGGGGACACCTGCAGGCTCTTCCCGGCACCGGCCCCGGGCATCACCCGCTGCGGATGATGCGCGGCCACGCCTGTGCCACAAGCGTCGTGGGATGGACGAGACTCAGCACTACGACGCCATCGTGATCGGCACCGGCGCGGGCGGAGGGACGCTGGCGCACCGGCTCGCCCCCACGGGCAAGCGGATCCTGATGCTCGAGCGCGGGGACTACCTGCCGCGCGAGCGCGACAACTGGGACTCCAGCGCTGTGTTCGTCCGCGGCAAGTACCGCGCGCCGGAGTACTGGTACGACGGGCACGGCAACGAGTTCCCGCCCGAGGTCAACTACTACGTGGGGGGCAACACCAAGTTCTACGGCGCGGCGCTGTTCCGCCTGCGGCCGGAGGACTTCGGCGAGATCCGTCACCACGGTGGCCTGTCGCCGGCGTGGCCGATCAGCTACGCCGACCTGGAGCCGTACTACACCCAGGCCGAGCAGCTCTACCGCGTTCACGGGCGCCACGGGGAGGACCCCACCGAGGGACTGAGCAGCGCGCCGTACCCGTTCCGCCGGTCGAGCACGAGCCGCGGATCCAGCAGCTCAGCGAGGACCTGGAGAAGCAGGGCCTGCACCCGTTCCACCTCCCGATCGGGGTCGACCTCGTCCAGACCGACGCCGGCCGGGCGGCGCGCCACAGCAGGTGCATCCGCTGTGACCGGGTCGACGGCTTCCCGTGCCTGCTCGACGCCAAGTCGGACGCGCAGGTCATCTGCGTGGACCCGGCACTGGAGCACCCGAACGTCGAGCTGGTGACCAACGCCCAGGTCCTGCGCCTGGAGACGGACCCGGGTGGCCACACGGTCACCGGCGTGGGCACCGTGCTCGAGGGCGAAACACAGGCCACCTTCACCGCCGACATCGTCGTCGTTTCGTGCGGCGCGGTGAACTCCGCTGTGCTGCTGCTGCGCTCGACCAGCGACGCCCATCCGCACGGGCTCGCCAACAGCTCCGGTGTCGTGGGCCGGAACTACATGCGGCACAACAACCTGGCGCTCATGGCCGTCTCGGAGGAGCCGAACCCGACGCAGTTCCAGAAGACCCTCGCCCTCAACGACTGGTACTCGGGGCGGACGACTGGGACTACCCGCTGGGTGGCATCCAGATGCTCGGCAAGTCCGACACGGAGCAGATCCGCAGCGGCGCGCCGCGATGGGCCGGCAAGGTGTCCCCCGAGATGCCTTTCGAGGTGGTCGCCCGGCACGCGGTCGACTTCTGGCTGTGCGGCGAGGACCTGCCGCAGCCGGAGAACCGGGTCACCCTCGGAGCCGACGGCCGGATCCACCTGGCCCTGGACCAGAAGAACAACATCGAGGGCGTGAAGCGGCTGATCCACAAGCTGGAAAGCATGCTCGGCGACCTGGGCATGCACGAGAGCACCTGCTCACCACAGCATCTACCTGCACAAGGGCATGCCGATCGGGGCGACCGCACACCAGGCGGGCACGGTCCGGTTCGGCACCGACCCGAACAGCTCGGCGCTGGACGTCAACTGCCGGGCCCACGACGTGGACAACCTCTACGTCGTCGACACCAGCTTCTTCCCCAGCATCGGCGCCGTGAACCCGTCGCTGACCGCCATCGCCAACGCGATGCGCGTCGGTGACCACATCGCCGAGCGGCTCGGCTGAGCCAGCACCCCACCGAAGACCAGCATCCCACCGAAGGACCGGAGGACCGGCATGGCAACCGAACGCGTGGACGCGTTGGTCATCTTCGGGGCGACCGGTGACCTGGCCAAGCTGGAGACCTTCCCGGCCCTGGTGGGCCTGGTCGACCGGGGGGTCCTCGACGTCCCCGTCGTCGGCGTCGCCAAGAGCGGCTGGGGGCTGGACCAGTTCCGGGACTACGCCACGGCGTCGCTGCGGAACAACGGGATGGACCCGACTCCCGTCCGGCGGCCAAGCTGCTCGGGCTGCTGCGCTACGTCGACGGCGACCTCGGACGACGCCGCGACCTACGCCGCGATGTCGACGGAGATGGGCGACGGCGGGCGGGCGCTGTTCTACCTCGAGGTCCCCCCTTCCTGTTCGGCCGGATCGCGCAGGGCATCTCGACCGCGGGCCGGGCCGAGGGCGCACGGGTCATGGTGGAGAAGCCGTTCGGCACCGACCTGGCGAGCGCCCAGAGCGCTGAACGACACGATGCACCAGGTTTTTCCCGAGGACGCGATCTACCGGGTCGACCACTGGCTCGGGCTCGACCCGCTCGAGAACGTGCTGTTCGCGCGGTTCGCGAACTCGATCTTCGAGCCGCTGCTCAACCGCGACCACGTCGAGAGCGTGCAGATCACGATGGCGGAGGCGTTCGACGTCTCCGACCGGGGCAGCTTCTACGACAACACCGGCGCGATCCGGGACGTCGTCCAGAACCACATGCTCCAGGTGCTGGCCAGCGTGCTGGCCGATCCTCCGGACGGCTAGGGCGCCGACTCGTGGCTGGAAGCCAAGACGGGTCATCGCGCGCTGCGCCCGCTGGACGCCGGTACATCGTGCGCGGCCAGTACGAGGGCTACCTCGACGTGCGCCGGCGTGGCGCCGGACTCGACCACCGAGAGCTACGTCGCGGTCCGGCTGGCGCTGGACTCGTGGCGGTGGGCGGGCGTGCCGCTGCTGATCCGGGCCGGCAAGACCATGCCGGTCACCGCCACCGAGGTCCTGTTCCGGTTCCGGCGCCCTTCGGCAGGTCGTTCGGGCCTGGGCGAGGCGCGGCCGGCAACAGCTGCGCTTCCGGATCTGGCCGGACAGCGAGATGGGGCTGACCCTGGCCGGGCAAGCGGCCCGGAGCCGGGTCCGTCCCGCAGGTGCAGGAGCTGGCGTTCGCCAGCACCGGCGCCGGACATGCGGCCCTACGACCGGTTGATCGGCGCGGCGCTGAGCGGCCAGCGGCTGCTGTTCGCCCGGCAGGACACCGTCGAGGCGGCCTGGCGGGTGGTCGACCCGATCCTCGGCGACGCGACTCCGGTGCACCCCTACCCGCGAGGCAGCTGGGGGCCGAAGGAGGCCGAGCGCTGCTGCCCGACGGCGACCCCTGGCACGACCCGGTCGCCTGACCGGGCTCCGGAGGCACACGCCATGACACCGTACGAGACCGCGGTCGTGATCGTCGGAGGGGGCTTCGCCGGGCTGTTCGCGGCCCGGGCGCTGCGCCGGGCCCCGTCGAGGTCACCCTCGTCGACCGGACGCCAGCCACCACCTGTTCCAGCCGCTGCTCTACCAGGTGGCCACCGGGGTCCTGTCCGAGGGTCAGATCGCGGTGCCGCTGCGCGACGTGCTTCAAGCGGCACCGCAACGTCGACTGCGTGCTGGCCGAGGTCGTCGACTTCGACGTCGCCGGGCGCCGCGTCGTCGCGGACCGCCCCGCCGGCGAGCGGCTTCGGCTGCCCTACGACGACCTCGTCGTGGCCGCCGGCGTCCGGCAGTCCTACTTCGGGCATGACGAGTTCGCCCGGTGGGCGCCCGGCATGAAGACGCTCGCCGACGCGCTGGCGATCCGCCAGAAGGTGTTCGGGGCCTTCGAGATGGCCGAGAGCGCCACCGACGACGCCGAACGACGCCGGTGGCTGACCTTCGCCCTCGTGGGGGGCGGGCCGACCGGCGTCGAGCTGGCCGGCCAGATCCGCGAGCTGGCCACCCGGACCCTCCGCGCCGAGTTCCGCCGCATCGAGCCCGAGGACGCCCGCGTGCTCCTCTTCGACGGCGGGGACGCGCCCCTGGCCGCGTTCGGGCCCAAGCTGGCCGCCAAGGCGGCGCAGACCCTGGAGAAGCTCGGTGTCGAGCTGCACATGAGGTCGCGTCGTCACCGCGGTGGACGCGGGCGGGCTGACCGTGCGACCGACGCTGCGGGCGCGCGACGCGCTACGACGCCGGGACGGTGCTGTGGGCCGCCGGCGTGGAGGCGCCGGCCCTGTCCGGCGGCCCTGGCGAGGGCGACCGGCGCCGCGCGCGACCGGGCCGGGCGGATCAAGGTCGGCCCCGACCTCACCATTGCCGGTCACCCGGAGATCTTCGTCGTCGGCGACGTGATGTGCCACGGCCACCTGCCGGGCCTCGCCGAGGTCGCGATGCAGTCCGGGCTCTACGCCGGTCGCCGGATCCGGCGGCGGTTGTCGGGGCGCGAGCCGCACCGGCCGTTCCGGTACCGTCGACCTGGGCTCGGCCGCCTACATCGCGCGAGGCCGGGCCGTGGTCTCGGCCGGCCCGGTGCACCTGGCCGGCTCGCCTCGCCTGGCTGACGTGGCTGTTCATCCACATCGCCTTCCTCACCGGCTACCGCAACCGGGTCGCCGCCGTGCTCACCTGGTTCGTCGCCTTCAGCCGCGACGCCCGCCGGGAGCGGGCCTTCACGACACAGGAGATCGAGACCCGCGAGGACGTCTTCCAGACGGGACGACGATGACCTCCTCCGCCGGGGGTGATGGCGCATAGCGCCCCCTGGCTCCAAGGCTCGGACCCAGGCGGCTTGCAGGGCGACGCCCTGTCCGGGGACGACAGTGGCGCGAGTGCGTCACCCGGGTTGCTGCCCCTTACCCCCTTCTTGACGACGCCGGGCTCGTCGACGCCCACCGCCGGTCCCCCGGCGCCGACCTGCTCTCCGCGCTGGCCACCGACGACGGCCCCGAGGGGCGCGGCGGAACGCGACCTGCGACGTGGTCCTGTTCGTCCTGGTGCGACGGG
The DNA here is from genome assembly GCA_963724015.1 of uncultured Actinomycetota bacterium. Taxonomy (GTDB): domain Bacteria; phylum Actinomycetota; class Actinomycetes; order Actinomycetales; family Dermatophilaceae; genus CAVRTM01. The sequence continues at coordinate 63,592 of CAVRTM010000008.1, read as the reverse complement.
CGCTCGCCGTTTCCGGCTCCGTCGCGATCGCCTTCGGCCTGCACCTGCCGAACGCCTCCTGGCTGCCCGTCGCCACGATCATCGCCAGCAAGGCGAGCGTCGAGCCGTCCCTGCTGGCGGCCGAGCAGCGCGTGGCCGGAGCCATCCTGGGCGCCGCGGTGGCCTGGCTGCTGCTGCTGACCATCGACGGCAGGCTCGCTCTGGAGATGGTCCTCGTTGTCCTCTCGGCGGTCGCGAACTCCATCCGCAACGTGAACTACGCCCTGTACACCGCCGCCGCCGCCGCGACGGTGCTGATCGCGACCGATCTTCCCCACCCCTCCAGCCTCGCGGCAGACGAACAACGAATCCTCTACACCTTCGTCGGCGTGGGAATCGGCGTTGCCGCCACGCTTCTCACGAACCTGCTCCAGAAGCACGCCTCCGCCCGGGCGGCACCGCCAGCACCTTCCGCCGGCTAGCCACACGACGCCGCGGACGGCGCCGGCCCGATCCTCGACCCCGGCACAGGTGTGCGGCCTGGGCCCGGACGGCTGGCCGGCATGGCACGATGCCCGCAGCGCGGCCGCGCGGGCACCGTGCCACGTCAACCCGCAGGTGCGCCCCGGACCGGCGAGGAGCAGAGCATGAGGATCGACACGGTGACGGCGCTGGCGGACGCCGAGCCGCGCGTCTACTGGCTGGACACCCCGGACCGGCCGGCGTCGCGGCAGACGCTGCAGGCATCAACCCGCACCGACCTGGCCGTCGTCGGTGGCGGCTTCACGGGCCTGTGGACCGCACTGCTGGCCAAGGAGCGCGACCCCGGACGCGACGTCGTGCTGCTGGAGGGCGAACGCATCGGTTGGGCCGCGAGCGGGCGCAACGGCGGCTTCTGCGCGGCGAGCCTCACCCACGGCGAGGCCAACGGCCGGGAGCGCTTCCCCCACGAGTACCCGACGCTGGAGCGGATGGGCCTGGAGAACCTCGACGCGATCGAGTCGACGGTGGCGCGTTACGGCATTGCGTGCGACTTCCGCCGCACCGGCAGCCTGGACGTCGCGACCGAGGACCACCAGGTCGATGCGCTGCGCGAGCTCGCCGCGGGCGGCGGCGGTGAGTTCCTGGACGAGGACGCCGTCCGCGCCGAGCTGCGCTCTCCGACGTACAAGGCGGGGGTGTGGGACCGGCTCGGCACGGCGCTCGTGGACCCTGCCGCACTGGCCTGGGGGCTGGCCGCGGCGGCGGAGGCGGCCGGCGTACGCGTCCTCGAGCACACGCCGGTGGTCGGTGTCACACGCTCCGGAAACGGCCTGGCGCTGCGCACCGCCAACGGGCCCACCGTGCACGCCGACCGGGTCGCCTTGGGCACCAACGCCTTTCCCACGCTGCTGCGCCGGCTGCGGCTGCACACGGTCCCGGTCTACGACTACGTCCTGATGACGGAGCCGCTGTCCACGGCCCAGCTCGGCGCGATCGGCTGGGCACACCGACAGGGCGTCGGCGACACCGCGAACCAGTTCCACTACTACCGGCTCACCGCCGACAACCGCATCCTGTGGGGCGGGTACGACGCGATCTACCACTTCGGCCGCACGGTCCGCCCCGGCTACGACCAGCGGCCGGCGACGTTCCACACCCTGGCCGGGCACTTCTTCGAGACCTTTCCGCAGCTGGAGGGGCTGCGCTTCACCCACCGGTGGGGCGGCGCGATCGACACCTGCACGCGCTTCTTCGCCTTCTACGGCACGGCCTTCTCCGGCCGCGCGGCCTACGCGCTCGGCTACACCGGCCTGGGCGTGGGGGCGAGCCGGTTCGGCGCCGACGTGATGCTGGACCTGCTGTCCGGAGCGCGCACCGAGCGCACCGAGCTGGAGAGCGTACGGCGCAGGCCGCTGCCCTTCCCGCCCGAACCGCTGGCCTTCGCGGGCATCCAGGCCACCCGCTGGTCACTGCAGCAGGCCGACCGCAACGAGGGCCGGCGCAACCTCTGGCTGCGGGCCCTCGACCGGGCGGGGCTGGGTTTCGACTCCTGAGCCGCACGAGCCGCTGGATGCGGCCGTCCGCTGCGCCTCCGATCGGCCCGCGGGACGGGTCGAAAGCCCCTGGCAACCGAGCCCGGCGGTGCTGTGATGGTCTGGTGGACACCGGGTGGATGACGCGGAACCGGTCGGCCGTGATCACGGCGGCGGCGCTCGTGCCGTTGGCGGTGAGCGGTGTGCTCGCGCTCTTCCGGGACAGCCTCGCGCCCACGACGTCGGTCCTGGTCCTCGTGCTGGTCGTGGTGGCCGCTGCCGCGACCGGCGATCGCACCGCCGGTGTCGTGGCCGCCCTCTCCAGCGGCGCCTGGTTCGACTTCTTCCTCACCAAGCCCTACAGCCGGTTCGCCATCAACGAGAGCGCCGACCTCCAGGCCACGGTCCTGCTGGTGCTCGTCGGCCTCGGCGTGACCGAGCTTGCTCTGTGGGGTCGCCGCCAGCAGGCCCGCGCCAGCCGATCGGCCGGCTACCTGGCCGGGGTGATCGGCACCTCCGTGCTCGTCTCCGGCCGGCAGGCCTCGCCGGACGAGCTGACCCGGCACGTGGCGCGCCAGATCGTCGAGCTGCTCGGCATCGACACCTGCCGCTTCGTTCCCGGACCTGGTCCGGGCCCCGGGACAGCGGTCCTGGACCAGAACGGTCAGGTCACCAGGCGCGGCCACCCGGTCGACGTCGCACGGGACGGCTTCCCCACCGAGCAGGAGGTGGCGCTCCCCGTCGTCCACGGTGAGCGTCGTCCACGGCTCACTTCGTGCTGACGTCCGGCAGCCAGATCGCGCGCCCCACCGGCGAGCAGCTGCGCGTGGCCGTGCTGCTGGCGGGCCAGGTCGGCGCCGCCCTCACCAGCAGCGCCGGCTGAGCCGCTGCGCCGGTCCGTCGAGCGCCATCAGCAGGACGAGGGTCTCGGGTCGCACGCCGTCGTGCTTCATGGCCTCGGCCCCGTCCGCCGACTGGATGGCGGCCTGGAAGGCATCCATGTCGGGGACCTCGAAGAGCACCGCCACGCGGTGGGGGTTCTCCGGGTCGGTGAACGTCCGGTGGGTGATGCCGAGCGGTCCGAACAGCTCCTTGCGCTTCGGCGACGCGAGCCAGTGCGTGCTGTCGTCGACCTCGTGGTAGCCGATCACCGTTGTCATGGCTTCTCCAGCGTCTGTCGCGGTGCGTGGTCCGGGCACCGCTGGGTGGGTCCTGCGGTGTCGCTAGGGCAGGACCTTGTACAGGTCGATGGCCGTCTCCTCGGGCGGCGTCGGGAAGCCACCCTCGATCCCCGCCTGCATCTTCGGCATGAGGATCTCGTCCCGGAACCGCTCCCAGCTCTCCTGGGACTCGTGGACAGCCATGACCGTCCACCCGCCGGCTGACGGCCCTGCGGCGTGGAAGATCTGCCCGTCGGGCAGGCGATCGGGGCCGGGGTGCACCGCGGCGACCGACGCCTCGTACTGGTCCTTGGTCCCGCCGGGGAAGTGGTGAACGATGCCGTACGCCATGGCCGTCTCCGATCGGTCGTCTTCGACGCCACCCGCGACGAGTCGCGGGCGGAACGAAGAACAGGCGACGTGATCGACTGCCTTGAGTCGGCAAGGCGATTCGTGCCCTCGTCACCTACCGGGCGACGCTAGCCCTGTTCCGAAGCCGCGGGCAAGGACCCCATTCTGGTCTGCCTCACGACGTCATGCCCGACGGCCGGCGCCTCGCCCGGGGCCGGGAAGCCGGCGGCCCAGGCAGGCGGCGAGCCGGTCGAGCGCGGGCGCGGTGTCCGGCGCCGGCGTCGGCGGCGCGAAGGGGCTGCGCCCGGGCGGCAGGGCGCGAGCGCGTCGCGGGTGAAGGCCAGCTCCTGCTCGGCCAGGTCCTCCGGGAAGGCGGCGACCTGCCCCGTCGCCTGAGCCAGGTCCCAGCCGTGGACCAGGACCTCGGTGAGGCGCAGGTGCAGGGCCACGGCGCCCGGGACGGTCCCGAACGGCACCTCGACCGTCCTCGCCAGCGCACCGGGCTGCCCGAAGGCGGCGACCACCGCGTCGGCGCTGTCCCGGTAGGCCGCGACCAGCCCGTCGTTTCGCGGCGTCCGCGCGCTCGGGCTCGGGGGCGCGGACGGGCCCTCTCCGAGCGCGGCCGCGAACAGGTGGTTGCCGTTGTCACAGGTGGGTGACGAGCGCGCGGACGTCCCAGTCGGTGCACGGCGTCGGCCGGGACCACTGCTCGGGAGTGATGCCGGCGATGAGCTCCCCCGCCGCGTCCAGCGCCGTCCTCAGCTGGCTCACCGCTGTTCCGGCCACCCGTGCCTCCTCGAGGTTCCGTGTCGGGGCCGGGCATGCCCGGCCCCGCCGAGCATGCCCGGTCCACGCCGCGCGTGTCGAGGGCGAGCGGGGCGTCCCCTTCGCCGGCTCGGGATCCGTCCGGGAGGCGACCCGGCGCGCGACGTACAGTGCTGCTGGCAGGGGTCGGGCCCGGCGCACGTCCCGGCCGGCTCCCGCGAGACCGTCGAGACGTCCGGGGAGGCCGAGCAGACGATGTCCCTCCTCGGCCTGCCGCTGCTGGTCCTGCTCGCCGTCTCGGCCGTCGCCTACCCGGTGCTCACGCTCGCGCTCTGGCCACGGGTCCGCGGCTCCGGCGCCGCTGCGCGCCACCGCCCGCCTGGCCATGGTCGGCGGGTGCCAGGTCACCGCGGTGCTGCTCGTGGCCGTCGCCGTCAACCACTACGGCTACTTCTACGGCTCCTGGTCCGAGCTCTGGGGGATCGCCGGCTCGAGCACCTCCGGCACCCGGTCCGCCGGCTCGGCCTCGGCCGCCGTCGAGGGCACGGTCCAGTCGCACGCCTCCGGGCCCCCCGCCGCCGGCCGGGTCCGCGTCCTTCCCGACCCCGGCTGGTCCTCGACCGAGCAGTGGCCCACCCGCGGCCGGGTGGAGTCGGTGACCATCCGCGGGATCCGCTCCGGGCTGACCTCGCACGCCTTCGTCTACCTGCCCCCGCAGTACTTCCAGAAGGAGTTCGCCTCCCGTGTCTTCCCGGCGGTGCAGGTGCTCACCGGCGTGCCGGGCACCGACCTGGGCCTGCTGCGGAGCCTGAAGGTGCCCGACCGGATGCTCACCGAGATCGACGCCGGCCGGGCGCGGCCCATGGTGCTGGTGATGATGAGCCCGTCGGTGGCGCCGCCGCGCGACACCGAGTGCACCGACGTCCCCGCGGGACCGCAGGCGCTGACCTTCCTGGCCGCCGACGTGCCGGAGGTCGTCGCGGCGTCGTACCGGGTCAGCCCGCGTGGCTGGGGGGCGGTCGGCGCCTCCACCGGCGGGTACTGCGCCGCCAAGCTGGCGATGGTGCACTCCGAGACGTTCTCCGCCGCCGCGACGCTGTCCGGCTACTTCCGCACGCTGCAGGACCGCACCACCGGTGACCTGTGGGGCGGTTCGGAGGTCGTGCGCGACCTCAACGACCTGGAGTGGCGGCTGCAGCACCTGCCTCCTCCGCCGGTGTCCCTGCTGGTCACCACCGCGCGGGACGAGGCAGGCTCCAGCGGGTACGCCGCCAGCCGGCGCTTCCTGGACCTCGCCGCCGCCACCGGCGGGGCGATGCGGGTCGACGCCCTGGTCGCCGACCGGGGCGGCCACAACTTCGGCACCTGGGCCGCGCACCTGCCCCGCGCCCTGGCCTGGCTGTCCACCTCCCTCCCGTCCCCGAAGGTGCCCACGTGATCTCCCCCCTGTTCGACATCACCGGACGCGTCGCCGTCGTCACCGGCTCCTCCCGGGGCATCGGCCTCGCGCTGGCCGAGGGCCTGGCCGGGGCCGGGGCCGAGGTGGTCCTGAACGCCCGGGACGGCCACGCCCTCGCCGAGGTCGCCGCCACCTTGCACCGTCGCACCGGCGCGGCGGTCCACGCCGTGCCGTTCGACGTCACCGACCCCGACGCGGTGACCGCCGGCATCGCGACGGTCGAGGACACGGTCGGCCCGATCGACATCTGCGTCAACAACGCCGGGATGCAGCGCCGGGCCCCGTTCACCCAGTTCCCGCTGGAGGACTGGAACGCCCTGATGGCCACCAACGTGACCAGCGCCTTCCTCGTCGGCCAGGCGGTGGCGCGGCACATGCAGCCCCGCGGCCGGGGACGGATCATCAACATCGCCTCGCTGCAGTCCGAGGTGAGCCGGCCGGGCATCGCCCCGTACGCCGCGACCAAGGGCGCCCTGAAGATGCTGACCCGCGGCATGTGCGCCGACCTCGCGCCGTCCGGCATCTGCGTCAACGCGATCGGGCCCGGCTACTTCGAGACCGAGCTGACCAGCGCCCTGGTCGCCGACGAGGCGTTCTCGGCCTGGGTCCGCGAGCGCACGCCCGCGGGCCGGTGGGGCCGGGTCGAGGACCTCGTCGGCACGCTGATCTACCTGTGCTCGGACGCCTCCCGCTTCGTCAACGGCCAGGTCGTCTACGTCGACGGTGGCATGCTCGCCGTCCTGTAGCCGCCGGCGCGGTCCCGCCTCGACCGGGCACTATCGCGAACGAGTTGCAACAAGGCGGCGGCCCGTCGTACGTTCAAGGGCGTCGTCCCGCGCCTCGCGGGCCAGCAGATACAGGCGGGAACCTGCATGAGCACAGCAACACCGACGCGACCGGCATGGAGCACCCGCGCGCGGGCCGCCCTCTCGCGGCGCGAGTGGGCCTCGATCACCGGCATGGCGCTGTTCGTCGCCGCGCTGCACGTCGTCGGCTGGGGCGTGCTCGTGGGCGTCGTCGCACCGGCGCACTACCAGGTCAGCTCGGGGCAGGTCTTCGGCGTCGGGCTGGGCGTGACCGCCTACACGCTCGGCATGCGCCACGCCTTCGACGCCGACCACATCGCCGCGATCGACAACACGACCCGCAAGCTGATGGCGGAGGGGCGGCGGCCGCTGTCGGTCGGCTTCTGGTTCTCCCTGGGCCACTCGAGCGTCGTGTTCGGGCTCTGCCTGCTGCTCGCCTTCGGCGTGCGGGCCCTCGCCGGCCAGGTCGAGAACGACGCCTCCTCCCTGCAGCAGACCGCCGGCCTGATCGGGACCACGGTGTCCGGGGTGTTCCTCTACCTCATCGGGATCATCAACCTGGTCGTCCTCGTCGGTGTGGTCAGGGTCTTCCGGCGGATGCGGCAGGGCGAGTTCGACGAGGCCGAGCTGGAGGCGCACCTGAACAACCGTGGGTTCCTCAACCGGTTGCTGTCCGGCGTGACCCGGGCCGTGACCAAGCCGTGGCAGATGTACCCCGTCGGCCTGCTGTTCGGCCTCGGCTTCGACACCGCGACCGAGGTGAGCCTGCTGGTGCTGGCCGGTGGAGCGGCCGCCTTCGCCCTGCCCTGGTACGCCATCCTGACGCTGCCGATCCTCTTCGCCGCCGGGATGAGCCTGCTGGACACGATCGACGGCTGCTTCATGAACTTCGCCTACGGCTGGGCCTTCTCCAAGCCCGTGCGCAAGGTCTACTACAACATCACCATCACCGGGCTGTCGGTCGCGGTCGCGCTCGTCATCGGCACGATCGAGCTGGTCTCCATCGTGGCCGACAAGCTCGGCATCACGACCGGTCCGCTGGCCGCGGTCGCCGGCCTGGACCTCAACCACGTCGGCTACGCGATCGTCGTGCTGTTCGTCCTCACCTGGGTGGTGAGCCCTCGCGGTGTGGCGGTTCGCGCGCATCGAGGAGCGCTGGACCGCCGACGTCGAGGCCTAGGGCGTCGCCCGGGTCCGCCGGCCGCCTGAGGAGGGCACGGACGCCGCGCCGGTGCGGGCCGGGCCACTGGTGGCGGTCGCGTCCCGGGAGGCGGTCACGTCCGTGGTGGTGGTCCCGTCCGCGGTGGCGATGGCCGGGGCGGCGCCTGCGTCGGGGGCGTCACCGCCATCCGTACGCCGCAGGGCCCAGCCGAGCAGGCCGAGGGCGATCAGCGCGCCGAAGGTGTCGGAGTTCTGCAGGAACCGGCCGATCAGCATCGGCTGCCAGCCGCTGCTGACCCAGGTGATGCCCCACCACGGGCCGCCGGCAGAGGAACCAGCCCAGTCACGACCGCTGCCGCCCACAGCCGCCGGCGGTCGCGCAGCGGGTCGGCGCCGAGGATGGCGAGGACCACCACGACCATCCAGTGCAGGTGGTGGATCCACGCGACGGGCGAGAGCAGCACCGCCATCAGCCCGACGGCGGCGACCTCGCTGACCGAGTCGCCCTGGCGGTAGGCGCGGCGGGCGATCGCGAAGCCGACGACACCCACGACGACCACGCAGGCCAGCCACAGCGCCGTGCCGACGGAGCCCGGCCGGGCCGAGCCGCAGCAGGAACCCGCGCAGCGACTGGTTCGACGTGCCGGCGTTGGGACCGAGCCGGTTGGGGTCCTGCAGCGCTCCGCCCCAGAACGCGAACGACGCCTCGGGCAGCAGCAGGAACGTCCCGAGCGTCACCGCGGCGGCCGCGCCGACGGCCCAGCCGGCCTCGCGCCAGCGGCGGTTGACGAGGTAGTGGACGACGAACACGCCGGGCGTGAGCTTGATCGACATGGCCAGGCCGACCAGGACGCCGGCGGGGATGCGGCGCAGCAGCCGCGGCCGCGGCCGGCGCAGGTCCATCAGGCAGGCCAGCACCATGAACGCGTTGACCTGGCCGAAGCGGATGCCGTCGGAGACCGGGTGCAGCCACAGCATCGGCGCGGTGATCAGCGCCAGCACGAGCGGCGCGGCGGCGCCGTGCCGGTGGATCAGCCGCCACCCGGCGTACCAGACGATCGCCGTGGTCGCGGCGACCTGCGCCGCGGTCCACAGCCACCCGACCACCCCGAACGGCACCAGCGCCAACGGCAGGGCGAGGATCGCCGCGAACGGCGGGTAGGTGAACGGCAGCAGCTGCGGCGTCTCGGTGATGGCGGAGTAGACGGGCCGGCCGGTCGAGCATCGAGACACCGGCCTCGCGGTAGACCTCGACGTCGACCTGCCACTGGTCCAGCGGCCAGAACACGAGGTAGCGCAGCACCACGGGTGTGGCCGCCAGCAGGATCAGGACGACCGCGGCGGTCCACGCTCGTGCGGGGGACGCCGTCGAGGGCGCGCCCCCACCGTTGCAGGGGCTGGCGGGGCGGGGTCACCGGCCCATTGTGGCGGGTCGTCGCCCGGGTGCCGGACCGCGGTGCCCGCACCGGGCCCCCGTAGCCTGTCCGGATGACCCGCAGCCGCCTGACCGCTCTCCTGACGGCTGCCCTGGTGCTGCTGGCCTGCCTCTCGGCCGGCGTCGGCGCCGTCCGCGCGGCCGCCGCCCCGCCCGCAGCGGCCGCCGCTACAGCAGCCGCCTCGCGCGCAGCGGCCGCCGCCGCGGCGCCCGTGGTGGTCGTGGGCACCGGCGGCCTCACCTGGAGCGACGTGTCCCGTACGGCGACGCCCGCGCTCTGGTCGCTGCTGGAGCACGGGGCGACCGCCTCGCTGACGGTGCGCTCGGTGCACAGCAACACCTGCCCCGTGGACGGCTGGCTGAGCCTGTCCGCCGGGCAGCGGGCCGGCGACCGGGACACCGGGTCCGACACCCGGCCACCGTGCCGGGCCGTGCGCGCGCCGGCCGCGGACGGCGCCGTACCGGGCTGGGACGCCTATCGCCGCATCGCGGCGGGCAAGGACTTCGACGCCCGGATCGGCCTGCTGGGCGACGAGCTGACCCGCGGCGTGGGGTGCGTGCGGGCGGTCGGCCCCGGGGCGGCCCTGGGCGCGGCGACCTCCGCCGGAAGGGTCACCGGCTACGCGCCGTACGACCCTCGCACGCTGCCGGCGAGCCTGGCGGCCTGCCCGGCGACGCTGGTGGACGTCGGCGCGGTGCGCGACCCGGCCGAGGTGGACCCCCGCGACGAGGTGCGACCGACGACCTCCCGGGCGGCGCAGGTCCGGGCCGTCGACGCCCGCATCGGGCAGGTGCTGGCCGCCGCGCCGGGGAACGCGGACGTGCTCGTCGCGAGCCTCTCGGACGCCGGTGCCAGCGAGCGGCTGCGGCTCGCGGCGCTGCGCGGGCCCGGAGTGGGCGCCGGCACCCTGGAGTCGACCTCGACCCGGCAGGCCGGGCTGGTCCAGCTGTCCGACCTGACCGCCACGATCCTGGAGCGCGCGGGCCTGCCCGACCCGGCCGCCGTCGGCGGCAACCCGCTGCGTGCGCTCCCTGCGGGCGGCACCTCCGCGGTCGACCGGCTGCAGCAGCTGGTCGACTACGACCAGGCCTCGCACGAGGTGCACAGCCTGGTCCCCCCGTTCTTCAACGCGTGGGTCCTGGTGCAGATCCTCATCTACGCGTTCGTCGCCGTGGTCTGGCGGCGGCGCTGGGGCTCGGAGGCCACCCGGTTGCGGCTGCTGCGGCTGGTCCGGCGGGTGGCGATCATCGCCGCCACCGTCCCCGTGTCGACGTTCCTCGCCAACCTGCTGCCGTGGTGGCGCTTCTCCAGCCCGATGCTGGCGGTCGTCGGCGCGGTCGCGCTGTTCGTGACGGTCATCTCGGCGATCGCCCTGCTCGGGCCGTGGCGCCGCTCCCTGTTCGGGCCGCCCGCCGTCGTCTCGGCCGCCACGATGCTGGTGCTGGCCGCCGACGTGATGACCGGGTCCCGGCTGCAGCTGTCCTCGCTGATGGGGCTGCAGCCGGTGGTCGGCGGCCGGTTCTACGGCATGGGCAACGTGACGTTCGCGCTGTTCGCCACCGCCACGCTCATGCTGTGCATCGCGGTGGCCGACCACTTCGTGCGCGCCGGCCGGCGCCCGGTGGCCGTCGGCGCGGTCATCGCGATCGGCCTGGCCGGCGTGGTCGTCGACGCCTCACCGGCCTGGGGCAGCGACTTCGGCGGGCCCCCGGCGTTCCTGCCTGCGCTCGCCTTCTTCGTCCTGGCCGTGGCCGGGGTGCGGCTGACCTGGCGGCGCGCCCTGCTCATCGGCGGCGGCACGGTGCTGTTCCTGGTCGCCCTCGGCTTCGCCGACTGGCTGCGCCCAGCCGAGTCGCGCTCGCACCTGGGCCGGTTCGTGCAGACCGCGATGGACGGCGGCGCGGCGACGATCATCCTGCGCAAGGCGAGGCAGAACTGGGACATCCTCACCAGCAGCACGCTCACCCTGCTGGTCCCGATCGGCCTGGTCTTCGTCATCTACATCCTGGCGCGCCCGACGTCCTGGGGCTCCCGCGGGCTGCACCGGGCCTACGAGCGGGCGCCGCTGCTGCGGCCCGGCCTCGTGTCCCTGCTCGTGCTGTTCCTCATCGGCTTCGCCGCCAACGACTCCGGCACGGCGATCCCGGCCGTCGGGGCCACCCTCGCCCTGCCGCTGGTGATCGCCCTCAGCGTGCGGACGCTGCTGGACGAGACGAGCCCCGACGCGACGACCACGCCCGCCACGCCAGCCACGCCACCACCGCCCAGACCAGCCATCCGGCGTACGGCGCGACGGAGCGCCGCACCGCCAGCGTGAACGCCTCCACCCCGGCGCTCATCGCCACCACCCGCCCCGGCACGTAGGCCAGGGTCACCACGACCCAGCGGGCGGTGAGCAGCTCGTCCAGCGGGGTGGCCGCGAGCGCCGGCAGCGTCGCCATCGTCAGCACGTCGTACCACGGCAGGGAGTACGGCGCCGCGAGCGCGTAGGCCGTGGTCAGCACGAACGTCGCCCGCAGGGCCGACCCGGTCGGGGTGGGGGCGGCGGACCCGGCGACGCGGGCGAGCAGCACCGCCAGCGCGACGATGACGACGACGGCGGCGGCGAAGACCAGGTTGCGCACGGTCGCCCCCGGCAGCGGCCCGGTCAGCACCTCGACGAGCGGGCGCCACGGCGTGGCCAGCGACACCGACCGGCGCGACCGCTGCAGCTGCTCGAAGACGTGCGGCCCGGCCCACAGGTGCAGCGGCACCGCGACGACCGCGGCGCCGACGACCAGGGCCCCGGCCCGGCGCAGCGCGGCCCGGCGGTCCAGCTCCCGCCACGACCAGAGGATGGCCACGCCGACGACGCCGTACGTCACCTTCGTGCTCAGGGCCGCGCCCAGCAGCAGCCCCGCTCGCCCACGGCCGACGGGCGGCGAGGACCACCGCGGCCAGCGCCAGCGCGGTGGCCAGCAGGTCCAGGTGCGCACCGAGGACCCCGACGCCGAAGACGACCGGGTTGGCGGTCCAGAGCACGTCCACGCGGGCGGCCCCGGCGGGGCTCTCGGCGGCCCGCAGCAGCAGCCACCGCACGAGCAGCCAGGAGGCCACGACCACCACCTGGCCGACCCACACCGTCTGGCGCAGGTTGTCCCCGCCGAGCAGCGAGGACCCGGCCTGCACGAGCGTCGCGAACGGGCCGTAGACGCTCGGCGTCCTGGTCCACGGCGGCTCCACCGCACTGGTCACCGGGTCCGTGCCGCCGTGCCAGGTCACCGGCGGCACGACGTACGGGTCGCCGCCCTGGGCCGCGATCCGCCCGTACGCCGCGTAGTTGGTGTGGTCCGCGGACCCGAACGGCGCGGTCAGCAGCGCCAGCGCCGCCAACGCCAGCGGCCACGCCCAGCCCGCGGGGACGCGCGGCCGCCCCCGCCGGCCGGCCGCTCCCGGCCGCTGCGCAGCCCGGCCAGGCCCGCGAGGACGGCGAGCCCGCCCAGCAGGTACGCCGTCCAGAGGGCGGCGGTGACACCGGCCGAGGAGAAGTGCAGCGGCACGTCCCCAGGCGCCCACCCTCGGGGGCCCAGGCCCGGGCGCGCCGCCGACGGCGCGGCGACCCCGACGAGCAGCAGCAGGGCGAAGGAGGCGGCCAGCGCGACCGGGCGGACGCGCGGCCACCCCGACAACGGGCGGGGCGGCGCCGGGTCAGTGGTCGCCACGGCCCGACGGGGTGCGACCGGTCGCCGTGGGCAGCCGCGAGGTGGGCAGCCGCGACGGTGGCCCGCCGCAGCCGGCGGACCGCGAGGGCGAGCCACACGTCGCGGTACTGCCGGGCCCGGTGCAGCTGGGCGCGCCACCCCCGACCCGAGACCCGGTGGTGCAGCTCGCAGGGCACCTCGACGATGCGCAGCCCCGCCGACAGCACGTCGACGGTCAGCCCGACCTCGACCCCCCAGCCGCGGGCCAGGGGGCTGGCCCGGTCGAACGCGGCCCGGCTCAGGCAGCGCATGCCCGACAGCGGCTGGGTCGCGCGCCAGCCGGTCAGCCCGGCGATGCCGTCGCGGGCGAGCCGGACGACGAAGCCGTGTCCTCCGCCGGCGGTGCGCTGCGGCGGCAGGATGGCGATGCTCATGTCGGCCGTCCCGGCGGCGACCGGCGGCACCAGCACGCCGAGGTGGGCGGCGCTGGCCTCGAGGTCGGCGTCGACGAAGAGCAGGTGCCGCGGCCCGGTCCTGGCGGGCAGCGCGTGGTCGTGCAGCCCGGCGATCCGGGCGCCGGTGGTCATCGCCGCCGCCTTGCCCCGGTTGCGGGCGTGGCGGGCGACCACGGCTCCGGCGGCACGGGCCAGGTCGCCGGTGCCGTCGCTGCTGCCGTCGTCGACGACCACCACGAGGTCGACGCCGGGGAGGCCGGCGGTGGCGGCGACGGTCGCGGCGATGCGGTCGGCCTCGTCCTTGGCGGGGATGACGGCCACGACGGACCCGGCGGGGACGTCCATGCCGCTCAGCGCAGCGTGATCTGGCGGCTCAGCAGACCGGCGCGGGCCCGCCGCTCCTCCTGGGTCAGGGGCGTCTCGACCGCGAGCGCGTCGGCGAACCGCGCGGCCAGCTCGGCGACCGCCTCCTCGTAGGCCGCGGCCTCCAGCGTCGCGTCCAGCTCCCAGACGGGGACGAGCAGCCCGCAGGCGCGGAACGCCCCGAGCAGCCGGGTGCTGTCGCCGATCGTGCTGGCGCCGCGGGCGTGCAGCCGGGCCAGGGCGTCGGTCGCGGCGTCCTCGTCGTGCGGCAGGACCCACCGCAGGTGGGTGCGCTCGCCGATGCGGCACCAGTACGCCGAGTCGGCCGCGTGCAGCTTGCTGGTCGGGATGGCCGAGGCGTTCGCCCGCTCGAGCGAGTCCTTGCCCTCCGCGTCGAGCTCCTGGGCGTCGGTGACCCAGAAGTCGAAGCCCTCGTGCACCGTCACCTCGAACGGGGCGTCGAGGTCGAGCACGTCCTGCAGCCGCGGGGTGCCTGCGGTGGCCAGCGGGGTCGAGGGGACCGGGGTGCCGGGCTCCGCGGCCGCGGTCGCGAGCAGCACCTGGGCCAGGTCGCGGCTGGCGTCGCCCGTGGTCGTGCCGGACTGCAGCCCGACCATGACCTCGCCGTCGACCCGGCGCAGCCCGGACCAGGCCAGCGGCAGGACCGTGGCCACGGTGGCGGCCTGGGGCGCGTCCTCGGGCACCGCACCGGAGGCCAGGCGCACCGTGGCGGTCGCCGCAGGCACCACCTCGCGCAGCGCGACCCAGTCGGTCTCCCCGGGCAGCCCCGCGAACGGGCGCGCGACGAACGGCGCCGGCTGCGCGCCGGGGTCCCGGACGGCCCGCGGGGACCCCTGCTGCTCACGACTGGCCGTACGACGCCTGGATGCCTTGCCCATGGGCAGTCACCCTAGACGGTGCCGGCCGCACGGCCGGCGGCGCGCCGGGCAGGGCCGGTGCGGCGCGCGGGACCCGCGAGTCGGTGCGGCGCGGGCGGGTCAGGTGCTGCGCCGCCGGGACGGGCCGCCGAGCGCCACCCACACGGTGCGCCCGCCGCGGTCCTCCTGCACGCCCCACTCGTGGGCGAGGCTGCGCACGATCCGCAGCCCACGCCCGGCCGCCGCCCACGCCGAGCGGGGCGCGGGGCGCGGCTCGGTGGGGCCGCCGCCGTCGGACACCTCCACCTCGACCTGGTCGTTCTTGACCTTCCAGTGCACCCGCACGGTGCCGTCGGGCAGGGCGCGGGCGTGGCGGATGGCGTTGGCCACGAGCTCGGAGACGACGATCTCGGCCTCGTCGATGATCTCGGCGGACACCCCGCGCACGACCAGGTCGGCGACGATGGTCCGGCGGATGCCCGGCACCGCGGCGGACGTCCACGGCACCCGCACCGTGCGGGCCTGGCCGCTGCCGGGCACGCCGGGAAAGACCTGGACCTGGGTGCGGCGCTCAGGACCCGACCGTGCTCGTGCCGTCATCGCCGCTGCGACCTCCTTGCCGGGGTGGACAATCCGCGACTTCTCCACCATTGCGCACGTTAGTCGCTCGGCCCCCGGTCGTCACGGACGCCCGCCCGCGTGGTCCCGCACGAACGCCGGCCGGTTGGTGATGATGGCGTCGACCCCGAGCTGCAGGCACAGGTCGACGTCGGGGGCCTCGTCGACGGTCCACACGAACACCTGGTGCCCGCGCTCGTGCTGGCGGCGGACCGCCGCCGGGGTGGCGCGCAGGATCTCGATGTCCAGCCCGACGGTCCGCACGCCCTTGGGCAGCCCGCCGTCGCGGTAGCGGATGATCGTCGGGCTGCCCTTCTCCACCAGGAAGACCAGCGGCACCTCGGGGCAGAGCTGGCGCATCCGCTGGGTCGCCAGCTGGGAGAACGACATCACCCGCACCCACGGGCGTCCCGGCGCCGGCGTCCGGTCCAGCCCGAACTCGCCCAGCACGCCGGGCCAGCTGCCGCTCGACCTGGCCGGCGTAGCGGGTCGGGTGCTTGGTCTCGATCGCCAGCCCGATCGGCCGGCCGCTGTCCATCACCGTGGTCAGCAGGTGGCGCAGCGTGAGCAGCTTCTTGCGGTCGCGGTCGGGCATCTCGACCTCGTCGCCGTGCGCCTTCTTCCACGAGCCCCAGTCGAGGCCCTCCAGCGTGGCCAGCTCGAGGGTGGACACGCGACCCACGCCGTTGGAGGTCCGGTTGACCCGGCGGTCGTGGACGCAGACCAGGTGCCCGTCGGCGGTCAGCCGCACGTCGCACTCCAGGGCGTCGGCGCCCTCGTCGATGGCGCGCAGGTAGGCCTTGAGCGTGTGCTCCGGCTCGTCCCTGCTGGATCCTCGGTGGGCCACGATCTTCGGGACCCGCGCCGACGTGGGCACGATGGCTGAACGCACGGCTCCATCGTTGCATCGCCACTCAGGCCTGTCGCGCGGCGCCCCGCTCGAGCAGGTCCGATATTCGTGCCGGGTTCAGGCCCCATTCACGCAGGGCCTCGCGCGTGTCCTGGCCGGTGGCCGCGGGCGGGGTCGACAGGGCGCCCGGGGTCCGGGAGAACCGCGGCGCCGGGGCGGGCTGGGTCAACCCCCTGCACCCGCGTGTACGCCGCCCGCGCGGCCAGGTGCGGGTGCTGCGGTGCCCGGTCCAGCGGGACGACGGGGGCGACGCACGCGTCGAGGTCGGCGAACACCTCCACCCACTCGGCCTGGGTCCGCCCGGCGAACGCCGCGGCCAGCCGGGTCCGCAGCCGCGGCCACAGGCTCGGGTCAGACCGGTCCGGGACGTCCTCCGGCGCGAGGTCCAGGCCGTGCAGCAGGGCCGCGTAGAACTTCGGCTCCAGCGCGCCGACCGCGACGTGCTCCCCGTCGGCGGTGGCGTACACGTCGTAGAACGGCGCCCCGGTGTCCAGCAGGTTGACCCCGCGGCTGGGCTCCCACACCCCCGCGGCCACCAGGCCCTGCAGCTGGGCGGTCAGCAGCGCGGTGCCGTCGACGATCGCGGCGTCCACCACCTGGCCGCGGCCGCTGGCGTGCCGCTCCTGCAGCGCGGCGAGGATGCCGACGAGGCAGAGCATCGCGCCGCCGCCGAAGTCGCCCAGGAGGTTCGCGGGGACCTGCGGCGGGCCGCCGGCCCGGCCGGTGGCGTGCAGCGCGCCGGTCACCGCGACGTACGTGATGTCGTGGCCGGCCGTGCCGGCGAGCGGACCGTCCTGGCCCCAGCCGGTCATCCGGGCGTAGACCAGGCGCTCGTTGACCGCCTCGGTGTCCTGCGGCCCCAGCCCGAGCCGCTCCATGACCCCGGGCCGGAAGCCCTCGATCAGCACGTCGGCCCGCGCCACGAGGTCGAGGACCACCTCCCGGGCCTGCGGGTCCTTCAGGTCCAGGCACACGTTGCGGCGGCCCCGCGCCAGCACGTCGTACGCCGGTGGGGCCACCTGCAGCCCCGGGCCACCCGGCCGGTCGACGCGCAGCACGTCGGCGCCGAGGTCGGCCAGCACCATCGCGGCGAACGGCGCCGGCCCCAGCCCGGCCATCTCCACGACCCGCAGGCCGGCCAGCGGCCCGGACCGCGACGGCGCCTCGGGCGGCGCATCGGGCTGGCTGGCTCATGCGGTGCATAGTGGCACCTGTGGACCGGCCCCGCGCTCACACCGACCGACGCCACGGCGTTCAGTGGTCGTGACGCTGCCTCCCTTCCAGCTCCTCGTCGACGCCCACTGGCGTGACGTCGCCCGGCTCGCGCACGCCCTGGCCGGGCCGGTGGACGGCGACGACGTGGCCCAGCAGGCGTGGACCCAGGCGCTCGCGGCCTACCCCTCGGTGCGCTCCGCCGCGAACCTGCGCGGCTGGCTGCTCACGATCACCTCCCGGTGCGCGATGGACGCGCACCGCGGCCGGGCCCGCCGGGCGGTGCCGGCCGAGGACGTGGCCGACCTGGCCGCGGCCTCCCGGCGGCCCGGGGTCGTCGCCGGCCCCGACGCCGACCGGCCGGACGAGCTGCTGTGGACCCGGGTGGCGGCGCTGCCCGAGCGCCAGCGCACCGCGGTGGTCCTGAAGTACGTCGCCGACCTGGACCACCCCGGCATCGCCCGGGTCCTCGGCACCACCCCCACGATGAGCCGCCGGCTCGTCAGCGACGCCCTGTCCACCCTGCGGAAGGCCGTGCCATGAGCTCCGACGCCACCGACCTCGCGACCCAGCTGGGCGCCTTCGACCCGGTCGTGCGCCCACCGGTCCTGCCCGCCTCCGACGTCTCCTACGTCGTCGAGGACACCGCCGTGGGCCGGATGCTGCTGGCGAGCACCGCAGGCCGGCGACCTCGTGGCCTCGGCCTACCTGCTCCCCGGCGCGACCGAGGAGCTGTGGCTGGAGCGGCTGGCGCGCGCGGTCTCCCCGCGGGTCCTGCGCCAGCCCGCGGCGCTGGACGAGGCGCGCCGGGAGCTGTCGGCGTACCTGGCGGGCGAGCGACGGACGTTCGACCTGCGCGTCGACCTCGCGCTCGCGACGCCCTTCCAGCGGGTCGTGCTCACCGGGCTGCGCGAGAGCGTCCCCTACGGCGAGCGCACGACGTACGGCGCGCTGGCCCGGCGGATCGGGCGACCCAGCGCGTCCCGGGCGGTGGGCGCGGCCCTGGGCGCCAACCCGCTGTGCGTGGTGCTGCCGTGCCACCGGGTGGTGGCCTCCTCGGGCGCGCTGACCGGGTACGCCGGTGGGCTCGCCGCCAAGGAGCGCCTGCTCGCCCTCGAGTCCGCCTGACGCCTGCGTCCGCGACCGTCGGCCCGGGACCGCGTCAGCCCCGCAGCGTGCCGTCCGGTCGCGACGGCGCGGGCACGACGCCCTCGCGGTCCAGCCGCGCGAACAGGTCCAGGAAGCTGGCCAGGGTGGACGCGGTAGGCCGTGAACCCGGCGACCCGGCTGCGGGTCATGTCGGTGAGGCACTCGATGTCGCGTCCCAGGTCGCCGTCCGTGTGCCACCACGAGGCCACCCGCTCGATGTCGTGCTCCCGCAGCCCTTCTCGCTCCGCCAGCGCGGTCCACACCGGCTCCGCCCCCACCATCTGCTCCTCCAGGGGGCGGGGTGCTCCCTCGAAGCCGACGGGCTCGACCCCCAGGGCCTCCGCCAGGCGCGGCCACATCCACCGCCAGCGGAAGACATCGCCGTTGGCGATGTTGAAGGCCTGGTTGCGCGCGGCGGGCGTGGTGGCCGCCCAGTGCATCTGCTCGGCGAGGATGCCGGCGTCGGTCATGTCGGTCAGCGCGTTCCACTGGGTCTCGGAGCCGGGAAACACGAACGGCCGCCCCGTCTCCCGGGCAGACGGCGGCCTGGACGGCGAGCGTCTGGCCCATGTTCATCGCGTTGCCGACGGCGTAGCCGATGACGGTGTGCGCGCGGTGGACGCTCCAGGTGAACCCGTCACGCTCGGCCGCCTCCCAGAGCTCGTCCTCCTGGGCGTAGTAGAAGTTCGGGTAGGGCAGGCGGGCCTCGTCCTCGTGGAACGGGGTGTCCGGGACGTTCCCGGCGCCGTAGGCCTCGAACGGGCCCAGGTAGTGCTTGAGGCCGGTCACGAGCGCGACGTGCCGCACCGACCCGGCCGGCCGCACCGCGGCCAGCACGTCGCGCACGATGCCGGCGTTGACCTTGATGTTCTCGGCCTCGGTGGCCTGGCGCGCCCAGGCGGTGATGAACACGTGCGTCGGCGCGTGAGTCCGCCAGGGCGGCGGTCAGCGCGGCGGCGTCGGTGAGGTCCGCCAGCACCGGCGTCACGCCGGTCAGCTCGACGGGGGCCCGGCGGGACAACCCGAGGACGGACCAGCCGGAACGCAGGAGCTCCTCGCACAGGGCGCGACCGGCGATGCCGGTGGCTCCCACGACGAGCGCGGTCGGATGGACGTCGGGGTGTGAAGTCACCTGCGCAACGCTAGGCGCCCACCGCGCCGACGGTCCGACCGGGTGCCGTCCGCGCGGTGCGGGGGACCCTTGTCACGATCGCGTGCCCCGCTCCCTGAGCAGGGGGTCTCGGGAGCGGGGCACGCACTGAGAACCTACGGAAGCCAGAGGGGTTCGCGCCACCCCTCAGACTGGGGCGGCTGCCTGCGCGGTCTGGTGGGGCAGGGCGCGGACCGGCCGGGCCGAGGCCCTGAGGTTCTCGCGCCGCGTCGCCCGGCCGGTCTACGGCGCGGCCTCGGCCACCCCGTCCCGGCACGCCGAGGGCGCCTCCGTCCTGACGACCGCGGCGGCGTCCACCCCCTGCTTGCCAGCCACCCGGGCGAGCAGCGCGCACAGCTGCCGGACGTCCTCCCGGGTCGCGATCGCGCCACCGGCGCCCGTGGTGGCGTCGCCCCGCAGCTGCTGGACGACCTCGTCGGCGACCTGGCTGGTGTCCACCTGCTGGTGCGAGCCGTCGTTCGACGCGCCGCAGGAGGCGAGGAGGGTGAGCACCAGCACGACGTTGACCCACCCGGGCAACCGCACCACCGGCGGCTCCTGCGCACCGACGGGCCCGGGAGGCGGCGGTACGGAGTCCTGCGGCTGGGACGGGTGCTCGGACATGACAGGACTCCCCCGGTGCAGCGTTCCGGCCAAGAGGATGGCGTGCGCGCATTCTGCCCCCGAACGCGGCGTGTGCGCACCAGACGCTCGTCCGACCGCCGGGCTCAGCGGGCGATGGCGGCCAGGTCGGCCTCGGAGACCAGCCACGCCTCGATCGCAGTGTCCTGGCGGCGCACTGCCGACGCGAGCCGGTGCGAGCCGTCCAGCACGCTCCAGCGGCCGTCGCGGCGCAGCACGTGGATCGGCCGGCTGAGGTCCGCATCGTCGATCCGGCGGGCGTGGTGGGGAAAGCGTGCGGGCTCGGCCAGCACCTCGCGGGGGGAGACCTGGAAGCGCAGCCCGTCGCGCTGCCACAGCGGCAGGTCCAGCATCCAGGTGAGCTCCGGCAGCGCGAACCGCACCCGCGGCAGGTCCAGGGACCACAGGTCCTCCAGCCGCCACCGCTGCGGGCCGTACGCCGCCCGCACCGCCGTCGGTGCCGCCTCGCCGGGCGCGTCCCCGCTCAGCTCCGGCGCGGCACGGTCCATCTCCCCAACCTAACCCGGTCGTCGGCACCGCGCGGCTCGGCCGAAGCCCCCTTCCGGCCGAGCGGCCGGCAGTAGCATCGGACTCGTGCAGGTGCCACCTCCTGGCAGTGCGTCGGCATCCGGGTTGGCCGTGGTCCGTGAGGCGACCCGACACAGCCACGAGCAGCTGGAGGCGGGGTTCCCGGCGCGGTCGTGGGACGCCGTACAGCACGCCTTCCTGCTCGAGCGGCTGCTCGGCATGCACCTGCCGCTGGAGGCGGCGCTGGACCGGCTCTGGCTCGCCGGCGGCCTCGAGGTCAGCTGGCCACCACGCCGCCGGGCCCACCTGATCCAGGCCGACCTGCGGGCGGTCGGGCGCACCCCGGCGCAGGTGGCGGCCATTCCCCGCTGTCCGGGGCTGCCCCTGCCGACCACGACGACGCAGGCGTGGGGCGTCCTCTACCTGCTGGACGGCGCCACGCTCGGTGGAGCGGTCATCCGCCGCGCCGCGGTCGCGGCCGGCGTCCCGGCGGCGGCGTGCCGCTCGCTCCGGGGCGAGCCCGGGGCGCCGGTCCGCTGGCGCGAGACCGCCCGGGCCATCGACGCCCTGCCGCCCGCTCGGGCGGACGAGTGCGCGCGCTGGGCGGCCGCCACGTTCGAGGCGGTCGGCCCGTGGCTCGCCGCGCCCCCGCGGCGGCAGGAGGGGCCCGTCGGGCCCGCCGCGCAGGAGGCCCGCTGATGCCGGCCGGCACCCCGGTCGACCTCGCCACCTGCGAGACCGAGCCGATCCACATCCCCGGGTCGATCCAGCCGCACGGGGTGCTGCTCGCCGTCGACGAGACGGACTGGCGGGTCGCGGTCGTGTCGCGCAACGCCGAGGGGCTGTTGGGCCGGCCGGTTCCCGACCTGCTGGGCGCGCCGCTGTCCGCCGTCCTCGGGGAGGGCCCGACCGACGCGGTCCGGCAGCACGTGACCGACGCCGCGCCCGACGCCGAGGGTGCCGGTGTCCCGCTCCGGCTGGACCGTGGCGTCGGCCGGGGAGCCTGGGTGGGGCAGCCGGTCGAGGCGCTGATGCACCGCAGCGGTGCGCTGCTGGTGGTCGAGGTCGAGCCCGACGTACGTGAGCCGGCCCCGACCCAGCTGTCCGACCGCGCGGCCCGGGCCGCGCTGACCCACCTCGCCGCGACGTCGTCCGTGGCCGGTCTGGCCCAGGCCCTGGCGGCCCAGGTCCGCAACCTCACCGGGCACGACCGGGTGATGGTCTACCGCTTCGACCAGGACTGGAACGGCGAGGTCATCGCCGAGGACCGGCGCGAGGACCTCGAGCCCTTCCTCGGCCTGCACTACCCGGCCGGTGACATCCCGGCGCAGGCGCGGCGCCTCTACGCGACCAGCTGGACCCGGGTCATCGCGGACGTCGCCTACGAGCCGAGCCCCCTGGTGTCGGCGGGGCCACCGGGCAGGCAGGAGCCGCTCGACCTCTCGCTGGCGGTGCTGCGCAGCGTCTCACCCGTCCACATCGAGTACCTCACCAACATGGGTGTCCGGGCCTCGATGTCGGTCTCGCTGATCCAGGACGGTCGCCTGTGGGGGCTGGTCGCCTGCCACCACTACAGCGGTCCGCGCTGTCCCTCCCACGACGCCCGCTGGGCCGCCGAGTTCGTCGGCCAGGCCGCCTCCCAGCTGCTGCGGGACCGGCAGGCGGCGGACGACCGGGCCGAGCGCGGCGGCAGCGCCTCGGACCTGGCCCAGCTGACCGAGCACCTGGCCCGCGACCCGCGTCCCCCGCTGGAGGCGCTGGCCGACCAGCCCGAGCTGCTGCTGCGGCTGACGGACGCCACCGGGGCCGTGCTCAGCACCGGCGACCGGCTCGTGCACCTCGGCCTGACCCCGGATGACGCCACGGTGCGCCGTATCGTCCGCCTCCTCCCCGACCAGGAGGAGCGGTCCGTGAGCACCGACCACCTGGTGCAGGTCGACCCCGCCCTGGGCTCTGACCAGGCCGCCGGGGCGCTGCTCGTGCGTGACGGCGGAGGGATGTGGCTGCTCTGGCTGCGCACGGAGGTCGAGCGGACGGTGGACTGGGGCGGCGACCCCCGCCAGCCCAAGCCGGCTCCGGGCGGCGAAGGGGCACCCCGGCTCGGCCCGCGCACCTCCTTCGACCGATGGCGGGAGGTCGTCCGGGGCCGGTCGCTCCCTTGGCGCACCTGGCAGGTCGACGCCGCCCAGCAGCTCGGGGCCACCGTCGTCGCGACCCTCGCGCGCCGCTCGCAGGAGCAGATGGCCATCGTCTCGGACCTGCACGACGTCCTGGGCACCAGCGCCATGCCGACCGTCCCCGGCCTCGAGCTGTATGCCGACTACCGTCCGGCCGACGGCGGGTACCTCGGTGGCGACTGGTGGGACGTCCTGCCCCTGCCGGGCGGCTCCCGCGTCGTGCTCGTGCTCGGTGACGTCGCCGGTCACGGCAGCGCGGCCGCCGCCACGATGACCCAGGTCCGCATCAGCCTGCGCGCCTACGTCATGGCCGGGGCCGCGCCGGCGGAGGTCCTGGAACGGCTGGACGCCCTGGTCTTCCACCTCTACCCCGACGCCCTGGTCACGGCGTTGGTCGCGCTCCTGGACCTCGGCACCGGCCACCTGCAGATCGCGCGCGCCGGCGCGCCGGAGCCGCTGCTGGCCGGACCGGAGGACATCCGCCTCCTGCCGGTCCCCGGGCGGCCGCCGCTGGGGGTCAACCTCGGGATGGGCGTCCCGCCGCTCGACCTCACTCTTGAGACAGGGATGAGCCTCGTGATGTTCAGCGACGGCCTCGTCGAGCGCCGCGACGCCTCACTCAGCGAGGGTGTCGCCCACGTCCTGGCTGCGGCCCGCACCAACATGACCGACGACCTGGCCAAGTGGGGCGGACGGCTGCTGGCAGCCACCCCCGGCCCGGCGCCGGACGACACCACCGTCCTCATCGCCCGCCGCACCCTCTGAGGCCCCTCACCGCTGTGGCAGGATCGCGCGGTGACCAGCGACGACGACGTACCCTTCGAGCCGCGGCGGGGGGCCACCGACGCGGTCCTCTTCGCCCGGCACGGGCGGCTGGGCCGGATCCGGCTCAACCGGCCGCGCGCCATCAACGCGCTGACCCACCCGATGGTGACGCCATGCTCGCCCAGCTGCAGGACTGGGCCGGGGACGACGCCGTCGCGGCCGTGTCCATCGAGGGGGCGGGGAGTCGCGGGCTGTGCGCCGGCGGCGACGTCCGCGCCATCCGCCAGGCCGTGCTGACCGGCACCGGCGACCCCCTGGCGTTCTGGGCCGACGAGTACGCGCTCAACGCCGCGATCCACCGCTACCCCAAGCCGTACGTCGCGTTCATGGACGGCGTCGTGATGGGCGGTGGCGTGGGCATCTCGGCATACGGGAGCCTGCGGCTGGTCACCGAGCGGTCGCGGGTTGCCATGCCGGAGACGGCGATCGGCTTCTTTCCCGACGTGGGGGCGCTGCACCTGCTGTCCCGCGCGCCCGGCGAGCTCGGCACCCACCTGGCGCTGACCGGCACCACGGTCGGCGGGGCGGACGCGGTCGCCCTGGGCCTGGCCGACGCCCTGGTGGACAGTGCCGACCTGCCCGCGATCCGCGCCGCGCTGGCCGAGGGGGCCGGACCGGAGGTCGTCGATGCGCAGCGCCGGGAGGGCGACGCGCAGCTGCCGGGACAGCGGGCATGGATCGACGAGTGCTACGCCGGGGACGACCCCGTCCTGGTCCTCAAGGCGCTGCACGTGCACGCCTGCCCGGCAGCCGGCGAGGCCGCGGAGCTGCTGTCCCGGCGGTCCCCGCTGTCGGTGGCGGTCACGCTCGAGGCAGTCCGCCGAGCGGCCGGTATGACGACGCTCGAGCAGGTGCTCGCCCAGGACATGGTCCTCGGCGCCTCGCTGATGGGCAGCGCCGACTTCCTCGAGGGCGTGCGGGCGGTCCTGGTCGACCGCGACCACGCGCCACGGTGGCGGCACGCGTCGCTGGAGGACGTCAGCCGGGCTGAGGTCGAGGACGCCTTCCGTGCCGCCGTCCCGGACGCGTCGGCCCGGGTGACGCCGTGAGCGCGGTGGATGACGCACTCGCCGGCCTCCACTCACTGGGTTACCGCACCGACCTCGCCCTGCTCGCGCTGGGAGGCAGCACCGTGGAGGAGCGGGAGGACTGCCTCGTCGTCCGCACACCGGCCAACCCCTTGCACTGGTGGGGCAACTTCCTGCTCCTGCCGCATCCGCCCGGGCCCGAGCAGACCGGACGCTGGCTGGACCGGTTCACGGCCGAGTTCCCCGACGCCCGGCACGTCGCCTTCGGGGTGGACGGCACCGACGGCCGGGTCGAGGACCTGCAGGGCATGGCCGATGCCGGACTGCTCGTGGAGGCAGCCACGGTGATGACCGCGACCACGGTTCACGAGCCGCCTCACCCGAACCGGAACGCCGAACTTCGCCGCCTCGCCAGCGACGACGACTGGGACCAGCTCGTCGACCTGCGCGTGGCCTGCAACGAGAACGGCGAGACGGCCGCCGCCTACCGCGAGTTCTCCCGGCGCAAGGCGGCGACCAACCGTGCGCTGGTGGGCGCGGGGCACGGGGCATGGTTCGGGGCGTTCGAGGACGGCCGGCTGAGGACCAGCATGGGCCTGCTGCGGGCGAGCGAGGGCCTCGCACGGTTCCAGTCGGTCGAGACCCACCCGGACGCGCGCGGACGCGGCATGGCCGGCACGCTGGTGCACCACGTCAGCCGGTACGGGCTGGATGAGCTGGGGGCCTCGACGCTGGTGATGGTCGCCGACCCCGGGTACTCGGCGATCCGCATCTACCGCACGGTCGGCTTCGTCGACGGCGAGTCGCAGCTGCAGGCCGAGCGCGCTCCCGCCCGCTGACCGTCAGGGCCTCTCCGAGGCGGCCGGGTTCGCCGCGGCCACCCAGGGCCGCCGCGACCACCAGACCCGGCGGGCCGTCGGGCGCCGTCATGCCGCGACAACGCAGACGTCGCCTCCCCGGCAGAGCGGAAAGGCGACGTCGTACGTCAGGACGTGTCCTGCGGGTGCGCGCCGGGGTCAGCGACCGCCGCGGCCCGAACCGGCGCGGGTGCCGGCGGAGAACGCCGCGGCACCACCCGAGGTCGAGGTGTAGACCGTGGTCGAGCCGGAGCGGCCACCGGTGCGCGCCGTACCGGAGCGCTTGGCCCCACCGGCGCGTGACGCGCCGGCACCGGCACCTGCGGCCTCACGGCCGGCGCCCTGGCGCCCACCGCTGCCGGAGCCACCGCGCCCGGAACCGCCACGGCCGGAGCCGCCGGTGCTGGTGCGCGGGGCGCCGCCACGACTGGAGCCGCGACCCGGGCCGCGGTTGCCCTGCGGGCGCTCCTGCACCGGCGCGGCCAGCACGACCGGGTCGGAGAAGGTGCGCTCGCCGGGGGCCAGCTCCCGCAGCAGCGGGTGGTCGGCGTCCAGGCGGGTCGTGGTCGGCGAGATGCCGGCCTTGCGGGTCAGGTCGCGGACGTCGCGGACCTGGTCGTCGGTCATCAGCGTGATGACCGTGCCTGCGGCGCCGGCGCGGGCGGTGCGGCCCGAGCGGTGCAGGTAGGCCTTGTGCTCGATCGGCGGGTCGGCGTGGATGACCAGGCTGACGTCGTCGACGTGGATGCCACGGGCGGCGATGTCCGTGGCCACCAGCGTCTGCGCGGTGCCGCTGGAGAACGCCGCCATGTTGCGGTCACGGGCGTTCTGCGACAGGTTGCCGTGCAGCTCGACCGCCGGCACGCCGAGGGCGTTCAGCTGCTTGGTCAGCTTCTTGGCGCCGTGCTTGGTGCGGGTGAAGACCACGGTGCGCCCGGGCGCGGCGGTCAGGTCGACCAGCACCGGCAGGCGGTTGTCGGCCTTCACGTGCAGCACGTGGTGGGCCATCGTCGAGACCGGCGACTGGGCCGAGTCGGCGCTGTGGGTGACCGGGTTGGTCAGGAAGCGCTTGACGATGACGTCGACACCGGCGTCCAGGGTGGCCGAGAACAGCAGCCGCTGGCCGTCGCGCGGGGTCATGTCCATGAGCCGGCGCACGCCGGGCAGGAAGCCCATGTCGGCCATGTGGTCGGCCTCGTCCAGGACGGTGATCTCGACCGCGTCGAGGCTGGCGTGCCCGCTCTGGATGTGGTCGGTCAGCCGGCCGGGGCAGGCGACGAGGACGTCGACGCCGGCGCGCAGCCCGCTGATCTGCGGGTTGGGGCCGACACCGCCGAAGACGGTGAGGGTCTTCATGTTCAGCGCCTTGGCCAGCGGCGCCATCGCGGCGTCGATCTGGGTGGCCAGCTCGCGGGTCGGCACGAGGATCAACGCGCGCGGCTTGCGCGGCTGGCGCGGCTTCTTGCTGGCCGCGAGGCGGGTCAGCAGCGGCAGCAGGAAGGCGTAGGTCTTGCCCGAGCCGGTGCGGCCACGGCCCAGGACGTCGCGCCCGGCGAGGGAGTCCGGCAGCGTCGCGGACTGGATCGGGAAGGGGGTGGTGATGCCGTTGGCATCGAGGACGGTGGTCAGCGCGGCGGGCACGCCGAGGCTGGCGAAAGTCGTGTCAGCAGACACAGGTGGTTGCTCCAAAAAGTCACAGGGTCGTTCTGCCCGGCGCAGACGCAGCATTGCGTGAGCGGCGCGTGACGATCGACATCAAGAAGCAGCCCGAGGCAGAACTGTGCGGGCTGCTGTGCCCAGCCTACCGCCCCGGAGCACCGGTTCCGGACACATACGTCCTGATCGCGTGGTTCGGGCCGTCCCGCGCCTGTCGACGGGGGCAACATGGCGCTGCTTTTCGGGCCTCCTGAGCACGAAGGAGGAACCTGACGGGGGCCCCCGGCCCACAGGAGGTCCAAAGAGGCGGACACTAGAGGCATGTCTCCTGCACCGACCCAGCGGCGGTTTCTGCCATCCAGCCCGTTTCAGGCCCAGCCCACCCCGGAGGCGCACGAGTTCGCCGTGGGTGACCGGATCACCCATGACCGGCATGGCCTGGGCAAGGTCGTCAGCGCCAGCGAGCACCGGATCGACGTCGACTTCGGCTTCGCCGTCATCGCCATCGCGCTGCCCAACGCCAAGGTGACCCCGCTCTGACGGGACGCTCTGTGAGAACGACGGCGTGAGGCGCGCCGCGGGCGCTGCGGGGCACGTCGTCCTCCGAGACTGACCGACGCGCGTGGGCGTTGCGGCGGCCCGTTAGGCGACGTCCTTCTGTGCGGGTGGGCCGAACCAGGTCGTGAGGGCTTCGCTGAGCCCGGCCTGGGTTCCGTCGCCCACCCAGGCCACGTGGCCGTCGGGGCGAACCAAGACGGCCACGGGGGCGGCGACGGCGCCGATGACGGGCAGCTCCCAGGCCCCGGTGTGCTCGGCGTCGATGTGCTGGACCCGGTCCCCCCATGGCGTGATGTCGATGCCGGCGGGCGCGCCGAGGTTGAGCAGCACCGGCCGGGCGTCGTGCAGCAGCTCGAAGACCCGTCGCGGACCACGGACGGTGATGAGGTCGAGGTCCGGCATGCGGCGTCCGAGCAGCGGGTGCCCCTCGCCGAGGTCGTAGCCCACGTCGAGCCCGGACAGGAGCCCGGCGAGCTGGACGCGTGGTCCTTCGAAGGTCAACAAGTCGGAGATCGTGTCCCGCATCGCCTCGGTCCGCGCGTCCCCTCGCTGGAGCAGGGCTTGGGCCATCACGTTCCTCAGGACACGGGCCGTGGCGGGGTGCCGCTCTGCGTGGTAGCTGTCCAGGAGGCCGTCGGGTGAGACGCCCTGGACGACCTGGGCGAGCTTCCAGCCGAGGTTGACCGCATCCTGCACGCCGAGGCCGATCCCCTGCCCGCCGGTAGGCGGATGGATGTGCGCGGCGTCACCGGCGAGCAGCACCCGCCCCCTGCGGTAGGCGGCTGCCTGCCGCGTGGCGTCGGTGAACCTCGACATCCACGTCGGAGCGTGGATCCCGAAGTCCGTGCCGTACACGGCCGTCAGCGCGTCGCCGAGGTCCGCCAGGGTCGGCTCGGTCCCGGGTCCGAGCTGCTGCTCGGTCACCACGAGGCCCACGGTCCGCCCGTTCTCCATCACGTTCATCGCATGGATGCCGACATCGTCAAGCCGGATGCCAGTGGGCGTCTCCTGCGTCACCTCGACCTCGGCGATCAGGTAGCTCCGGGTCGCCTCCGCTCCGACGAAGTCGATGCCGGCCTCCCTGCGGATACCGCTGCGCCCACCGTCGGCCCCGACCAGGTATGCCGTTCGGAGCCCCTCATCCCCGGCGAGGTGGACGTCGACGCCGGCGTCGTCCTGGGCGAATCCCGTGACCTCGAGCCCTCGACGAATCGGCACGCCCAGCTCCTCGACCCAGCCGAGCAGGATCCGCTCGATGTGGTGCTGCCCCAACCCCAGCGTGTAAGGGTGCCGGGAGGGGAACCCGCCGATGTCCAGTGAGGTGTTGCCGAACCTCAGCGCCTGGGCCGTCCGTCCCTCGGCGAGGAACCGGTCGACGATGCCGCGCTGGTCGAGGATCTCGATGGTTCGCGAGTGGAACCCGCGAGCACGAGAGCCGACGAGGTCCGGCGTCGAACGCCGCTCGATGATCTCGACATCGACCCCCGCCAACGCCAGCTCTCCCGCCAACATCAGGCCTGTCGGCCCGCTTCCGACGATGGTCACGTCGTTCATCCCCGACCCCTCGCTTTCCTCGGCACAGCCGAGAAGTCTGGGGCGCGACAGGGGCCTTGCCGCAAGACCCCCTCTCCGCTATACGTTGGAAGTGGCAAGGGGCGGCAGGCTTCGTGGCGGTCGATTAAGCAGTATAGGGCTGTCTACGACAGGATCTAGATCGCCGGAAGGGCGCAGAGGGCCCCGTGAAGTCCCCACGCTCGGATCGCTCCGGCGTCGTCAGCCGTTGGCCCGCAGGTAGCGGCCGAAATGCGGCACGGTGAACGCGATCCGGCCCCGCTCCCCGCTGTAGATGAGGCCCTTCTTCAGCAGCGCGTCGCGGGCCGGCGACAGCGACTGCGGCTTGCGGTCCAGGATCGCGGCGACCGTCGAGGTCGGCACCGACTCGACCTCGTCCAACCCGGGCCCGGTGCCGTCGGCCGCCGCCTGGGCCTCGACCGCCGCGGCGTCGGCCATCGCCCGCAGGTACTCCCGCTCGGCCGGCGTGGCCCGCTCGTACCGCGACCCGAAGAACCCGACCGCGAGCTCGGCCTCGGCCTCGGGCGCGGCCATGCGCACGTCCTCCGCGGTGATCGGGCTGGCCGGGGCCACGTCCCAGGCCACCTTGCCGTACGCCTGGACGAAGTACGGGTAGCCCGCCGTCGCGGCGT
The DNA here is from genome assembly GCA_963724015.1 of uncultured Actinomycetota bacterium. GTDB lineage: Bacteria > Actinomycetota > Actinomycetes > Actinomycetales > Dermatophilaceae > CAVRTM01. Next base: position 33,570 of record CAVRTM010000008.1, on the reverse strand, counting down.
ACATCGCCTCCAGCGCCTCGGGCGTGAAGTCGGCGTCCTCCTCCCGCGCGGGCGACTGCAGCGCCCGGTCGGCGGCGGCCCGGTCCAGCCGGTCGATGCGGGAGTAGGCGAACAGCCGCTCGCTGTAGGACTTGCTCGCGCTCAGCACCGCCGGCAGGTGCGGCAGCCCGGCCCCGACCACGATCAGCGGCAGGCCGCTCTGGCTGATCTCGTGGCACGCGGCGCAGAGGGCCGACACGTCGTCGGCGCCGAGGTCCTGCATCTCGTCGAGGAAGACCGCCACCCCCTTGCCCACGTCGGCGGCCAGGCCGCCGATGTCGGTGAGCAGCTCCACCAGGTCGATCTCGATGTCGCCGGAGTCGGCCCGGCCGCTGACGGCGGGGGCGTCGATACCCGGCTGCCACCGGTCCCGCAGCTTGGCCCCGGCCGCCGCGTCGCGTTGGGCGAACGCCTTGATCACGCCCAGCACCTGGTCGACGTCGTCCCCCTGGGGGTGACCCAGCTCGCGGACCGCCACGTGCAGCGCGGCGCTCAGCGGCCGCCGCAGCGTCTGGTCGGGGCGCGCCTCCAGCTTCCCCGTGCCCCAGTGGGCGCGCACGGCGGCCGAGCGCAGGGCGTTGAGCAGCACGGTCTTGCCGACGCCGCGCAGGCCGGTCAGCACGATCGAGCGCTCCGGCCGGCCCTTCGCGATCCGCTCCAGCACCACGTCGAAGGCCCGCAGCTGCGCGTCGCGGCCGGCGAGCTCGGGCGGGCGCTGCCCGGCGCCGGGGGCATAGGGGTTCCGGATCGGGTCCACGATGGCAGCGTATGGGGCTGTCTAGCCCGAGCCGCAGATGCGGTGATACTTCGTCATCGTGTCGCAGCGCCTCGCGCCCCTCCCCGACCGGACGCGTCGTACCGCCCGAATCTGGACATGTGGTGTCCGGATTCGGGCACTACGGTGCGTCCGGTCGGCTGCGCTGGCGTCTATGGCCGACTATCGGGGCCTATAGCGCTCCCCCAATACGCGCCGATACGGCCGTATGGCGAGCTGGCCGTCGCCCGCGTACCGCCGCCGATCCGGTCGCTCACCCGCCGTCCGCGGCGGGCTCACTCCCCCGGTTCGACCTTCACCAGCCGGGGGACCCAGCCGAACTCCTTGGCGATCTGCGAGGGGATCCGGTCGATGTCGTGGTGCAGTCCGGCCACCGTCAGCAGCTCGACCAGCGCCAGCTCGGCCGCCGTCGCCGTGGGCTGCCAGCGGGTGATGTGCGTGTCGACCGCCTGGTGCCGTTCGACGTGCCCCAGCCCGCGGCCCGCGGAGGCAGGGACCGTGGTGACGACCGGCTCGCCCTCACCGGGCTGCTCGCCCCGGCACAGCAGCAGGTGGCGGCCCGCGACCACGCCACCGTCGAAGTGCCACACCCAGCGGCGCCCCGGGCCCTTGATGCTGAGGAACCGCACGGCCCCCCGCAACCGCGCACGCCGTCCGCCGTCCTTGACCTTGCCGTGAGTGACGACGAGCTCTTCGCCCACCAGGTGCAGCGGCTTGACCCAGTCGCCGAACTCCTGCTCCTGCGGCGTGGGCCGGAAGTCAACCTCAGCGACGACCTCGTCCCCGGCGAACACCGCCACGTGCTTGTGGCGTGCCGTCACCGACATCCGCTGACCGGCGACCGTGAGCGTGGCCGCCAGCACCTCGTCGTGCCCCTCCGTGCTGAGGACCCGTTCCTGCGCGCCGTCATCCAGGAGCTGGACCACGCGCAACTCTCCTTCATCGCCCAGTGGTGCCCACCAGTCCATGTGCTCCTCCTGTCCCGCGCGGCAGGACCTTACTGTGCCCACGCTGATGTGGTGAAGAAGTACCCTTCGGTCCATGGCTGCCGTCGTCTACCGCAAGCACGCCGTGTCGGGCCGCGCCTGGGCCGTGCCTGGGATCTTGTCCCTCATTGGCATCTCGTACAGCCTCATCACCGAGCACGGCACCCGGGACCGGTTGATCGGGAGCCTGGTGGTGATGCTGATCCTGGTGGCGATCCTCGGCGGCATCTGGTGCCTGACGCTGTACTCGATGAACCGTTACGGCACCATCACCATCACCGCCGACACCCTGCGCGTGGGCCGGGACCGGCTGCCGCTGGACACGATCGACCCCGAGTGGGTCCGCATGCTCGCCTCCAAGGCCTCACCCACCCTGCGCGAGCGCGTCCTCACGTCCGCCGGCACCATCCAGGTCCCCGCGCACGTGCAGGTCGACCCCGGTCGCGGCCGCCTCCTCGGCGGCGCCTACGGCACCAGCATGGGCAGCGACCAGGTCACCCTGCGCCTGACCGACGGCTCCCGCGTCACCGCGCCCAGCAACGACCGCGAGGGCCTGCTGGCCGCACTGCTCACCGCCCTCGGCCACTGAACAGGTGTCTCGGCAGCCATACCGCCGAGCGGGCGAGCCCGGCCCCGAACGTAGGCGCATCTGCTCGACGTGCTCCGTCAACGCGTGCTCCGGCGTCGTTGCACCCGCACTGCGAGGGGCGGGTACTCCGCGTGATTGCGGCCCCGGTCGCACCAGTCGCGGTACCACCGCGGCTGCAGCCCACGAGGCATCCAGGCAAAGCTGAGCAAGAACACGAGGACACCCACTACTCCGGGAAGCGCGAGCAGCGTTCCAGCGACGGGGTGCCCGGCCTGCGACAGCTGGCTGGACATGATGACGACCAGGCCACCGGCGCCGCACCAGGCCAGACCGAAGAAGAGGACGGGCGTCGGGAAGCCCTTGAGGACGATCGAACGGCCCCGCCCGGCATAGGCCGTACCGCCCGCGATGAGGAAGAGCAGACCGCACAGCGCACCCACCAGCATCGGGCTCAGCACGTCCTCTCGGTCGGCATGCAGTGACGACCGGCGGTCATCCGGACAGCGAGTGCGGGCCTGCGATCACGGGCCCGCACCGGGAACCGGCCGCGCGTGGCCGTTGCGGGTTGCGCCGTCGCCACCGACATGGTTCCTCCCCCTGTCCACGCGCTCCATGGTGTCCCTTCCCTGGTGCCGCGGCCCCGTCCGCGCGCCACCCGAGCGAGAGAGTACCGGTCGGCGCGGCCGGTCGCGGACGTCACGGCTAGCGTTTCGGCCATGAGCTCCCCGCGCCCCGTCCGGCACCGGTTCGAGGGCACGATCGCCGGGCTCGGCTCCACCGGCGGCACCCGCGTCGTCCTCGGCTCCTGGCCGGTCTCCCCCTTCGGGTCGTTCGCCGACGTGATGGTCGAGCGCGCCGACGGCCACCGGCTTCTGCTGGCGCCCGACCAGCAGGTCGCCGACTTCGTCCAGGCGACCTACACCTTCGACGAGGTGCGCCTCGTTGCGGTCGATGTCCAGGTGGACGGGCCCGTATGGCGCGTGGCCGCCGGTCCGCTCGCGCTCACCTTCACCGTCGGGGCGCGCCCGCCGCTGGGGCGGCTGCTGCGCGCCGTCCCGGTGCGGGTCGCCGCCGAGCCCCGCGTGGGCGTCGGCTGGTGGACCCGGTCGCGCGCGTCGTCCTGCCGGGGGTGCGCACCCGCGGCAGCGCGGGCGGCGGCCGGCGGGAGTGGTACGGCGCGCGGGACCTGCACCGGATCGCCTCGATGCACGGCAGTTGGGAAGGTGCCGACCTCGGCCAGCTCGCCCCGGTCGACCCGCCGGCGCGGTTCGGCTTCAGCTCGACCCCGGTCCGGCCGTCCCTGACCCGCGTCGTGTCGACCGTCGAGCTCCCCGCCTGACCCCGGTCGCCGCCCGCACGTCTCGTGACTCACGCGCCATAACCTTGGCGGGTCAATCGCGGCGGTTCGACGCAGGTGAGCCAGGGACATCAGCGGCGGCCGTGGCCGACCGACGGGCCTGACGATGCGGCGGCCGGAGATCAGCTGCCGCTCCCGTACGGACGGGTGATGATCTCCAGCCAGTGCCCGTCGGGGCCTTCCCAGTAGAGGCCGCGGCCACCGTCCTGGTGGTTGATCTCAAGCGGGTGGCGCTTGTAGGGATCGGCCCACCACTGGCGGCCGTCGTCTCGTAAGCGACCGAGGATGAGCTCGAAATCCTCCTCACCCACGAGGAAGGCGTAGTGCTGGCCGTGGATCTCGCCCTCGCTGTCCATGAAGTCCAGGCTCGCGGCGTTGTCCAACTTCAGCTCAGCGAACGGACCGTATGCCCTTGCCTCCGGCAGACCGAGCACCTGGCCGACATCGCGAGCAGCGGCCCACCGGTCCTTCACGTGCACGATGGTGTGGTTCAGTTCGATACTCATCGGGCTCTCCTAGGGTGCGGCCCTCGGCAGGCGCTTGGGCAACACTCTCCCGCCCAAAGCCCGTCCCGTGAAGACCTCCAGGTCATGGAGCGAGCACGTGTGCAGCCGACTCCCGGTGTTCAGGTCACCGGCAGGTCGAGGCGCATCAGCCGTGTTGCCCGCCCCTCAGTCCGGAAGTTCGCTCGGCAGAACCATGGCGTCCACCAGCGCGCCGTTGCGCATGACTGTGACTTCCATCCGCCGCCCGATCGCGTCGGCAAACAGGCGCTTCTGCAACGACTGAGCATCGCCAAGCGGGGCGCCGTCGATCGCGAGGACCAGATCTCCGGCGCGCAAGCCGCTCTGGGCGGCCGGGCTCTTCTCCACGACCTCAACGACTCGCAACGCGCCGCGCTGCCCGTACCGCGCAGCCTGGATGGGCGTCAGCCGTGCAGGGGTGCTCACCAGTCCGAGGTACGCGCGCCGCACCCGCCCGTCATGCATCAGCGCGTAGATGATCCGGTGGGTCGTGGCATTGACCGGTACCGCCATGCCGAGGCCTACTCCGGCGACGGCCGTGTTGATCCCGACGACGCGACCGCGGCTGTCGGCCAGCGCGCCGCCGGAATTGCCTGGGTTGAGCGCAGCGTCGGTCTGGATGACGTCCTCGATCAGGCGCGCCATCGTCCGGGTTCGCACCGGCATGCTTCGGCCAAGGGCGCTCACCACGCCCGCCGTCACCGTGCCAGAGAGTCCTAGCGGGTTTCCGACGGCCACCACGAGCGAGCCGACGAGGAGCGCACCGGCGTCGCCGTACTCAGGCGGGGTCGGCACCTCCCCGTCGGCGCGGATGACGGCGATGTCGGACAACGGGTCACGGCCCACGACGTGGAAGCGGGCTTCGGTGCCGTCGGCGAACTCCGCAGTGCCTCCGCGGGCATCGCCGACGACGTGGGCGTTGGTGACCAAGTGGGACTCGCCGGTCAGGACCACGGCCGACCCCGCTGACTCCCCGCGAAGCGACCGGATCCGCAGCGCGGCAACCTTTGGCGTCAGCTGGGCCGCAACGGAGGTGACAATCGCTGAATAGGCATCCAGCGCGGCCGACTCTGCCGCCGGGTCAGTGCTCATGGCTGAGACAACGAGCGGTGGGCACGATGGGATTCCGGGGTTCACCGAGGGCGAACGACGCACGCCACGGGCTGTGGCCCGCTGGTACTGACCCTGACGCTAGGCCATCGGTCATCGGCCGCATCGCCAGCTTGGGTACAGCGGCGCAAGCGGCGGAATGACCCACCACGCGATGACACGACAGACCCGCACGTCTGCCCACCGGCTTGCCGTTCGGCGTCGAGGTTCAGGGGACGACCTTGCGCGTGAACGTGAGGTGGGTGACGCCGCTGGGGGACGAGACCGCCTCCACGTCGTAGGCATCCTCGAGGGCCTCGAGACCGTCCCAGATGCGGACGCCGCGGCCGAGCACGATCGGGACCTGGACGAGATGCATGTGGTCGACGAGCCCGGCGGCGAGGAAGTTGCGTACGACGGTGGGGCCGCCGCCGATCCGGACGTCCTGGCCATCGGCTGCTTCGCGAGCGGTCTCGAGCGCCTCGGCCGGGGCGGCGTCGAGGAAGTGGAACGTGGTGCCGCCCTCCATCTCGATCGAGGGTCGCGGGTGGTGAGTGAGCACGAAGGTCGGTGTGTGAAACGGCGGGTTCGGGCCCCACCAGCCCTTCCAGTCCGGGTCGTTCCCGCCAGCCGGGCGGGCCGAACTTGTTGGCGCCCATGATCTCGGCGCCGATGCCGTAACTGTGGCGCTCGGCGAAGGCGTCGTCGACTCCGGCGGTTCCGCCCGCGTCCCAGAACCGCGTACCGAACATCCACTCGTGAAGACGCTGGCCCGCATGACCGAAGGGTGCATCGGCGGACTGCGGCTCGCCGGTGGCGAATCCGTCGAGGGAGATGGACAAGTTGTGGATCCGTGTGAGTGACATCCGCGCGCTCCTCGGTTGGTGATGAGGCTTTGCAGTCGGTCTAGGAAGACCGACCAGGGTGTCGGGACATCTTCATCGGCCGGCAGGGGCGGGAGGCACGAGCAACGCAACGATCGAGGCGCTCGGCTACATCTCTGCCGCGGCGATATGACGCACCCGTCGGGGCCTGAGCGGATGGTCCCATGGCGCCCGCTTTGAGAGGTGTGAACGAGAGAGGACGCTACGTCACAGCCCGAATCCTTCTCGGACTCATCGATTGCCAATCCAACGGCGATGACTCTCGCGGTGGTTCCAGGTCTGTACCTGCACCGACAACCGCGCCCAGAGGAGGACGACATGACCGCTACCTACACTTTCGACGTCTTCTCCAGCCTCGATGGCTACGGCGCCGCCAGCGGCGACTGGACCGGCTACTGGGGCAAGCAGGGCCCCGAGCTGCTGGACCACCGCCTTGCGTTGTACGGCGAGAGCAGCGGACGGTCTTCGGGGCCAACACGTACCGGGCATTCGCGACGATACTGGCCTCCAGCACCGAGGAGTCCGACGTGCCGGGTGACCCGTGGGTCACCCGGATGCGGAGTCTGCCGGCAACGGTGGTGTCGACGACGCTGGAGGAACCCCTCGGCTGGCCGAACGCGACCGTCGTGAGCGGTGACGCCGTCGACGTCGTCGCCCGGCTCAAGGAGAAGTCCGACGTGCCGTTGCGCTCGCACGGCCCGTCGATGAACCGGGCGCTGATGGCCGCCGGTCTCGTCGACCGCGTGCAGGTGACGCTCTTCCCCGTCATCACCGGTCAGACCGGGCTGGACGCGATCTCCCAGGGCGCGGCCGACTTCGACCTGGAACTGGTCGAGAGCCGGACGCTCGACCGTCACCTTCAACAGCTCATCTACCGACCCACCCTCCATTGACCTGGGTGGATCCGAAGCGGATCCGTCGGGATCACGGGACCGTTGCGTCAGGCAACTACCCCGGGGCTCTTGGTGTCCGGGGGGCATACCGGGTGTGTCCCTGTTGCCTCCCATCGCATCGCTCAACGGGGATGGGTCCGGGACGGTCGAAGGTAGCCTGAAGTGGTGCGTCGTCCTGAGCTGCGGGTGGCTTCCAGTCACGAGCAGGCCTCGTGATGGACGGCGGTCCAACCGGCTGACCGGGCTTATGCAGGCCGCTCAGGCCCGAGTCCCTCACGCGGTCAACGAGTGGCCGAAGGAGGAAACAGCCCATGAAGACACCTCCGATCGTCTCCCCGCAGGAGTGGCAAGAGGCCTGGGAGCGAATGCTGGTGAAGGAGAAAGAGTTCACCCGGGCGCGCGACGCGATGGCTGCCCAACGCCGGCGCCTGCCGTGGATGGCCGTGGAGAAGGAGTACCGCTTCGAAGGGCCGGACGGGCCGGCAAGCCTGCTCGACCTGTTCGAGGGCCGCCGCCAGCTGATCGTCTACCGCGCCTTCTATGCGCCGGACATCACCACCTTCGCTGAGGGCGGCTCGTACCCGGACCGTGCCTGCGTTGGGTGCTCGTTCGTTGCCGACCAGGTAGCGCACCCAGCGCATCTGAATGCTCGCGACACCACTCTGGTGTTTGTCTCGCGAGCCCCGCAGGCGGACATAGCTCACCTGAAGGCACGCAATGGCTGGGGGCTCATCCCGTGGTACACACTGACCGACGACTTCGATGCCGACTTCGGAGTGGACGAGTGGCACGGCACGAACGCCTTCACCCGCGAAGGGGACCAGGTGTATCGCACCTATCTCGTCAACAGCCGTGGTGACGAGGCCATGGGGAGCACGTGGAACTATCTCGACATCACCGCACTCGGTCGCCAGGAGGCGTGGGAGGAATCGCCGGAGGGCTTCCCCCAGACCCCGCCCTACCAGTGGTGGAACTATCACGACGCGTACGGTCAGGCGTAGCAAGCACGTCGAAAGCGTGGCGGCGTGCGGACTGGGCAGCCGCTGTCGCATGCCGCGTCACCGCGATGCGCGCGTCCACATCGGCCTCTGGTTGCCCTGCCACGAGGCGTGACGATGCAGCAAGGGCCCCTTCGCGGCGAAAGGACGCGGGCGCGGCAGCGGACGTTGCGCCGGACACGCCGGGTGTGCGATTCCGTCCTGGAGTCATGTTGCGTGGCCACCATCTGCTTCCGGTTGGTCGGTTCGACTCCGGCGCGGGTCGCGGTTGACATCGGAGGTGCTCCCGGTGGCAGCTCCGTGATCGGCCCGCTCACCAGGCTGACGCTGAACACGGCCGCGGTACGGATCGTCGGTACTGGACTCGGGCGGGACCTTCGAGGTGACCGACGAACGCAGGCGAGATCGACCTGACCTTCGCAGCGGCTCCGATCTCGGTGAAGGCGAAGACCGATACCGGCAAGGTCACGGTCACTGTGCCGGGCGCGCAGAAGTACGACGTCACCGTCACCACGAATCTGGGCAGCCAGATTGTCGCGGTCGAACAGGACCGGTCCTTGGCGCATCGGATCGACAGCTCGCTGGCGTTGGCGCTGTGGACGTCAAGAAGGGTTGACCGCAGGGCGGGTGCCGACGTCACGGGAGCGCCACCCTCTTGAGGTGCGGTTGCGCCTGTCGCGCGATCGCTACGGCGTGCTGGGTGGCGCCGACGAGGAAGTCTGCGATGGCGGCGTGTAGATCTCAAACGCCACCTTGTTCAGCAGGCTTTGCGCCGTCTGCACACCATCGAAGACCCCGACGGTCAGGTTGCTCCATATCACGAGCGTCACCTTGTTGCCGGGATCGTAACCACTGAAGGCATTGAACCCCGGCATCTCGCCGAAGTGGTAGTACATGGTGGCATTCGGGGCGAAGGTCTGCCGCTCAATGCCGTAGCCGTACTGCGCTTTGGCGGGTTGGTCAGGGATGGTGGGCTCCGGGCTGGCCATCCATTGACGCTGAAATTCGGGGTTGAACACACGGCCCTCAACCAGCGCTCGGATCCAGGTGGCCTGTTCGTCGGCGGTGGAGATGGCTCCCCCGGCCGCTGTGGCATAGGACGAGTTCTGGTGGGTGTAGTCGATGGGCGCCAGCGTTCCCGCCTTGGCCGCGGCCTGCACGTCAGGCGGATAGGGAAGGTCCACCAGGGCGAACGCGGAGCCGCCGTACATGTAGCCGTGCGAGTAGGGATCACGTATCGAGGTGTCCGTGACCGCCGGGAGCACGGTCTGTGTGAGCCCCAGCGGACCATACAATCGGTCCTGGAAGCTTTGGGCCAGCGGCTTGCCATCGACCTTCTCGGCGACCAGGCCCAGCAGGGCGTAGTTGGTGTTGCTGTAGTCCCAGGCGGTACCGGGTGGGAACACCGGCGGATGCGCGTACCCGATTGCCAACACCTCCTGCGGTGTCCAGGCCTTCGCCGGGTCCGCATCGAGGGTCGCCGCGAACCCGGGATCGCTGGTGTAGCCGTACAGGCCGCTGCGCATCTTCAGCAGCTCGGCGATGGTGATGTTCTCGCCGTTGGGCACGTTCGCCACGTACTTCGAGATCGGATCGTTGAACTGAAGCTTGCCCTCCTGCGCCAGCAGCACAATGACCGCGGCGGTCATCGTCTTAGTGATCGAGGCGATCCGGTAGTGAGTGTCTACGCCGGGCGGGACCGCGGCGCCCCGCTGCGTCGTGCCGACCGCGGCCGTGAAGTTGCCCTGGGGGGTGCGAACCTCGACGACGACGCCAGGGATCAGCAGCTCCTTGGCGGTTGCCTCGACGGCGGCCTGGAGCGCGGCCGGGTCGATCGTCTTCAGCGGGGACGGGCCGCTCGAAGCGGTGGTACCGGTTGACCCGGTCGATGCTGGTGACGGGTTCGCCGAACAGGCCGCGATCACCACGACGACGCAGACTGCCAGTCCAGCCACGAGGCCAGCCCCACGTCCTTGCCGGAACCGACGCCGTCCGACACCAGAGCTCATCTTCCTGCTCCGAACGTTTCATGCTCGTCTTGCGAGACGGGGTGGCACGAACATGTGACCGGGTCCCTGGACGGGCTGCCTTCGGTTGATCTCGGCATTGCTGGGCAAACCCGACATCCACGGTACCAGCCCCTCGGCCTCCGTTCTTCCAAATCGTGGAGACGGCGTCCATGGCGCCTGTCAGCCCTGGGTTCCGTCGCTGACGAGACCATGGTTGCTCCCGCACCCGTCAACGGGAGTACGACGAGCGAGGCGGTCAGGCGGTCAGGAAGTGGACGCCGTGTCGGTCGAGGTTGCCTCGGGCACGGTCGTAGTGCTCGGTGGTGCGTGGGTCGGCGTGGCGGGCCAGGATCTGCGCGTCGCGCAGAGGGACGCCGGCGTCCAGGGCGTTGGTGATCGCGGCGTGCCGCAGGGAGTGTGGGCTGATGTGTCGCGGGATGCCGGCGGCCTTCGCGATCCGGGCGACCATGCGGTAGGCGTCACGCCGGTCGATCGGCTTGCCGGAGACCGGTCGCAGCACCAGCGGCCCGCAGGTCCGCTCGCCGCGGCAGACCTCCAGGACGCGCAGCACCGGGACGGTCAGCGGCATGGTGGCCGGCTTGTTGCCCTTGCCCACCAGGTGCAGCACCCGGTAGCCGCGCAGGGTGTCGGCGTAGTCCTCGATCCGCACGGCTGCCGCCTCCGAGGCGCGCAGGGCGTTGATGCCCAGCAGGTAGGCCAGGGCGCCATGGTGGACGGTGAGGGTCTGGGCGACCTGGAGGAACCGGATCAGCTCGAGCCGGTCCAGGCCTTGGGTGCGAGACTCGTCCCGGTGGATCTTGGGCAGCCGGGCATAGACGGCGGGGTCGGAGCCGATGAGGCCGTCGATGTGGGCGAAGCGGAAGTACCCGCGGACGGCGTGCATCATCGTGACCACCGAGGAGTCCCTCAACGGTCGATCGCCGAGCTGGCGAATGTACAGCTCGACGTGGGCTCGCTGGATCCCCACCAGCGGGTCGAGCCCGCTTCCCTCGCACCAAGCGAACCACTGCCGCAGCTGGTAGGCGTACAGGGCGTGGGTGCGCCCGGCGTAGCGGGCCAAGTAGGACACCGCCGCGAGCTGGGCTGTCGACATCGTTGCGGGCTGGAACGGCAGAAGGGCGGTCGCACTGGACATGGGGGTTACCTCACGCGGCGACCTGCCAACGGCCCAGACCGCGCACGCCGCCAACGCGGCCAGGCAACCGGACCGTCGAGGCTAGCCCGGTTCAGCTCGGCGGCCGCGTCTGCAGGCGGCGGTAGGACGCAGTGCCGGACTGCGCTGGTTACGGCAGGAGCGGGCGCGTGGCAAGGCTGAGCGGTGGTTGACCGCGGCTATCCGAGCAGCTTCCAGTGCCCCTCGCTGACGACCTCGACCGTGCCGTCGGCCACCTTGATGGCCGTCTGGTCGTCGATGGCGTACGCCGGACCCGCGATTTCGGCGGCCCACGGCTCGGCCTCGGCCATGGTGTTGCCCGGGAAGACGTCCAGGTGGGGGAAGATCGAGAACTCGACGACCCCTAGGGTCCTGTCGTCCGGCGCGGACGGCCACTCGACGAAGTCGGCACCGATCCGGGGAGTCATCACCATGCTCCCGGCGCTCACTCCCACCCAGACCGTCTCAGGAAGGGACGGTAGGAGGTCCGCGAGTCCGGACTGCCGCATCCAGTGGCACAGGTACGTCGCATCGCCGCCGTCCACCAGCAGGACGTCCGCCTCCCTGACCCAGGGGACCCAACGCTCCTCGCCGATGCTGGGGAGCGCGGCGAGCTCGAGGACGCCCAGCGACTTCCACCCCATAGAGGTCATGCCACCCCACGGAGGCGCGCCACTGACGAAGCCACGCACCGAGGCCGGCCCACACATCGGGTGGCCCCATTGCGCCGTGGGGATGCAGAGGGCCGTGGAGTCGGCGATCGGCTTGCCCAGCAGGTCGACCAGCGCATCGCGGATACTCGTGTTCGTGACGCCCCCGGACGTGAGAAGAAGCTTCAAGATGCCTCCCAATGAGAGTGCGATGAATGTGACGTACAGACGGGAGACCACCGCCAGATTCATCGCTCTTGGACGGGGCAGACTACCGCCAACAGGTCACTCGCTTCAGCGGTCAGCAACAAACGCCCGCAGGAGCGAACCCACACGCCGTACGACCGCCCGACCTTTGATCCGGTCGTCTCCCGGCGCCGCCAGGCGGCGGAAAGACGCTGGCCACGTCGACGGGGAAGGTACACGGGTGCTGGCTTAGTGGGTGTGGACAGGCCTTCGCGTACTATTGCCCTCTCTTAACGAGACCTTGCGCGCGCAGGGCTAAGGCTTGTGCTCCAATTCGCATGGCAAGCGCGCGCTGACCGATGGACGCGGGCATGATCTCCAATGGCGTCGTCGGTGTCGCCCAAAAAAGTTCACCCGAGCCCGTGTTGTCGGCCCAGTTGAACCGCATGCAGATGTCGCTGATATACGAGTATTGCTCATAACCGATGAGCCGAGTGCGCTCCGAGTTGAGCCAGCCAATCGCTCCGAGCACGCCGATGCCTCGGTCGAAGGTCGGCCCTCCGTCGAGTTGCATTGCGCGGTAGGCGAGGGATACCGATTGCTGTCTCGCGAGCATCAAGCGTGTGTCCACCAGTTCGCCGCCGTCGAGGAATGTGGCGAACACCTCTGATGGGGCAAAGCCGCCCTCGGCAAGCCAGCATCCGAAGTTCTTCACCGCGTAACACCCAAGCAGGCGCGCCGATTCCTGCCAGTCCGCGCCGTAGACCTCGCGCCAATCGATCGACTTCGCGCGGCTGAGCCGGGTCGCATTGGACTGGATGAACTCGGCGTACACGTCGTACGCGCGATCGAAGGGTTGGCTCCGAACGTTGTTGCAGGCTTGGCACAGCACCTTGCCGAATTTCACCGCTCCACTACGCCAGCTCCGCAGGGTGTACAGGTCTTCGCCCTCGCGGCCGAGGTACAGCCCTTCGTCGCTCCACATACGGCGAAGAATGCTCGCCTTGTGTCGATGCTCGCGACTGTCCGCCACGCCCCCACACCACCAGCAGACGCCGGTCTGGTCTCGGCGTATGCGGTCGAGATCAGCCTGGCTATCGGCCACCGGTTCGGTCACGGGACGAGTGTTACAGGTCAGGCCGACGATCCATTCCCCAGCCGAACCGGTCTGGCGGTCGAGGTGCATGTGAGCACACCTATGCCGTAGCTGCACTACTTGCGACACTGTCCTGTCGTTACGCCTCGGCGGGAGGGTCGCAGCACGCTTATCTGCTTCGAAGCCGACTCAGCGTCATAGTGGGCGGAATGACGCGCGCTTATCGTCATGAGCGCGTTGCGCTTCCAGGATTGTTGGACCGACGAATGGGACACAGACAGTTAGAGGATGGTGGGTTCCGTGCCGCGCTCGCTGACCATCGGCTTGCCTGCGGCGGCCCAGGCCTGCATCCCGCCGGCGACGTTGGACACGTCGTACCCCTGCTGAGTCAGCCAGGCGACGACCTGGGCGGAGCGACCACCGGACCGGCACACCACGGCCAGGCTGCTGCCGTCCCCCTCGGGGAGGTCGGCCAGGCGCGCGGGCAGCTGCGACATCGGCACGTGGACGGCGCCGGGGGCGTGGCCGGCGGACCACTCGCCGTCCTCGCGGACGTCGAGGACCGTCGCGTGGTCGGGCACGTCTGGGACAGAGACCGTGGGGATCGACGCCATGCCCGGAATCCTCTCACCCGCGGTCGGCAGGAGGCGCGGCGGCGGCTACTTCAGCAGCCGCGACATCCGCCGGTCCGCGAGCGGCTTGCCGCCGGTCTGGCAGGTGGGGCAGTACTGCAGCGAGGAGTCGGCGAAGGACACCTCCCGGACGGTGTCGCCGCACACCGGGCACGGCAGGCCGGTGCGGCCGTGCACGCGCATGCCGGCGCGCTTGGCGTCCTTGAGCTCCTTGGCCGGCTTGCCCGACGCGACTCCGACGGCGTGCTCGAGGATCGCGCGCAACGAGGCGTAGAGCCGGGCGACCTGCTCCTCGTCCAGGCTCGAGGCCAGCGCGAACGGCGAGAGCCGGGCGGCGTGCAGGACCTCGTCGGAGTAGGCGTTGCCGACGCCGGCGAGGAAGCCCTGGTCCCGGATGAGGCCCTTGATCTGGGTGCGCCGGCCGCTGAGCATCGCCGCGAGGTCGGCCGCGCCGAAGCCGTCGGCGAGCGGGTCGGGGCCCAAGGTGGCGATGCCGGGCACCTGCGCCGGGTCCCGCACGATGTACGCCGCCAGCCGCTTGCGGGTGCCGGCCTCGGTCAGGTCGAAGCCGCTGCCGTCGGAGAGCCGGCAGCGCAGGGCGATCGGGGACTTGCCCGGCCGCAGCGGCGTCGCGGAGAGCGCGTCGCTCCAGCGCAGCCACCCGGCGCGGGCGAGGTGGAAGATCAGGTGCAGGCCGTCGGCGTCCAGGTCGAGGAACTTGCCGTGCCGCGCCACCCCGGTCACGGTCAGGCCACCCATGGCCTGCGGCGGCGGGTCGTAGGTTTTGAGCACGCTGATCGAGCCGAGCTCCACCCCCGCGATGGCAAGGCCGTCGGTGCGCTCGCGCAGGAAGTCAGCGAGCGCCTGGACCTCGGGCAGCTCCGGCACCCGCTCATTCTGGCCCACGTCCGGCTCCCCGACCCCCGGTTTGCCGGGTCCCTCCCCCGCAGAACCCCCAGGCTTGCCGGGTCCCGGCCCGCAGAACCCCCCGGTTTGTCGAGAACGTCAGCGGGTGCGGGCGGCGCGCAGGAGGTGCAGGAGGCCGTAGCCGTCGGCGGCGCGGCAGATCGGGACCGGCCGGCGCACCCGGGGCGCGAACTCCTCGTTGGACACCGGGATGCCGTGCGAGAGGACCTGCTCGGCCGGGGTCAGCTCGCGGATGGCGATCGCCTCCACCGCCTCGGGGCGGTCGCGGGCGAAGTCGCCGTAGATCCTGGGGTCGTGCTGCCCGTCGTCGCCGACCAGGATCCAGCGGATCTGCGGGAACTCCCGCGCCAGCCGGTGCAGCGCCGCCCGCTTGTGCTCCTGACCGCTGCGGAACCACCCGGTGTTCGTCGGCCCCCAGTCGGTCAGCAGCAGCGGCCCGGCCGGGTATGCGTGCCGCTTGAGGAACCGGGTCAGCGTCGGCGCGGTGTTCCACGCCCCCGTGGACAGGTAGAAGATCGGCGACCCGGGGCGCTCCTCCAGCAGCGTCCGGTAGAGCGGCGCCATGCCGGGGACGATGTGGCGGGCCTGCTCGTGCCGCACGAAGGTGTTCCACGCCGCGATGAACGGCCGTGGCAGGGCGGTGATCATCACCGTGTCGTCGATGTCGCTGACGAGGCCGAACGTGACGTCGGTGCCGATCACCTGCACGCTGCTGCGCACCGGCTCGGCACCCTCGGCGTCGATGGTGACGTCGTGCCAGCCGGGCTCGAGGCCGGGCGAGCGCACCAGCACGTCGATGTAGCCGCTGCGGTCGGTCCGGGTGCGGACCTGCCGGTCCCCCGCGGTCACGAGCACCGGCACGCCCATGGCGGGGGCGGTGATGAAGGCGCGCCAGCCGCGCTGCTCCTCCTCGGCGCCGTACAGCTCCCGCAGGCTGGCCCGCGCGTCGCTGGCGGCGGGCTCGTCCTGGTGCCGGCTGAGCACGACCCGACCGAGGACACGGACGAAGTCGGGCGAGCCGTAGCCGGTGTGGCTGATCGTCCGCGGACGCCAGCCGCGGGCCTGCAGCAGCGTGCTGGTGCGGCGGTGGAGGGCGTCCTCGACCAGGGCGGCGGCATGGGGGCGGGCCATGGCGCCCAACCTAGGGCGTCGGACCGACTTCCGCGCGCATCCCGGGGCTGCCTGCCGTCACTTGAGCAGGCTGATCGCTCGTGAGATCACGAGGATCGAGAGCAGGAGCGCGGAGACGGACTCCACGGCCATCAGCATCTTGGCCCGCGGCGAGAGCGGCATCGTGTCCGTGGGGCTGAACGCGGAGGAGTTGGTGACCGAGACGTAGAGGTAGTCGATGAACCCCGGCGCCCACCCCGACTTCGCCGCGGAACGCTTCGCGACCTCGTCGATCGCGTCGTGGTCCTCGTCCTGGGGGAACCGGAAGTCCGCTGCGGCCAGCCCCGGCCGAGCCGTCTGCGTCCGTGCGACCGGCCCACCCCGGTCGAGCTCCCAGTAGGCCAGGGCGAACACGAGGATGTTCGTCAGCCACACCTGCGCAGCCCCGAGCAGCAGGGCCTTGCCCCCATGCGTCTGTCCGCTGACCAGCGCGAGCACCAGCAGCACCAGGGACGAGACGTTGGCCAGCGCGATGAGCAGGACCAGCGAGATGGACAGGTTCCGAAGCAGCCGGTTCTGCCGGTTCATCCGCCGGGGGTTGGCAGCCATCAGCGGAATGAACAACACCAGCTCCAGTGCCGGCACCACCAGTCGCGGGCCGATCAGGAGCGGCTCGGGTAGCAGCGCGTACAAGGCGATCGCCACGAGCACCGCGCACGCGGCCGGCAGTCGCGGCTCACCCGCGCGCTTCTTCTGATCCTTCGGCTGCACCGTCACGGACCTGTTGTAGCGCGTGAACCCGCCGGACCGTCGCCGCGCCACACCGACAACGGTCGGGACCACGCTTCCCGGCTCAGCGCAGGAGCGCGTCGACCTCGGGGATGCGGGCGCGGTAACCCTGCAGCAGGGTCCTGGCCGTGGTGACCGAGTCCACCAGCGGGTGCAGCGCGAAGGCCTGCGTCGCGACCCGCACCGACCGGCTCCGCGCGGCCTCGATGGTCAGCTGCTCGACCGCCTTGACCTGCTGCACCAGGCCCAGCATCGAGCCGGTCAGCGGGCTGGCCACCAGCGGGTGCGGGCCGTCGGCATCCACCGTGCACGGCACCTCGACGACCGCCTCGGGCGGCAGCCCCGTCAGGGTCGCGCCGTTGCGGACGTTGAGGATCATCGACGCCCGCTCGCCCCGGGCGATGGCCGCCATGATCGCCAGCGCCACGCCCTCGTAGCCGCCGCCCTCCACGTCGGCCGGGTCGCGCTCCTCCTCCGCGTCGTGCCGGGCCTCCTTCATGTACGTCGCGTCGCGCTCGCGCCGTACGCGGTCCCACGTCTCCAGCGCCGCGGACGGGCGCGCGGCCACCGCGTCGTAGAAGGCGTGCTGCTGCCCGAGCAGGAACTCGCCGCGGGTCTGGGCGCTGCCGCGGATCGACGCGACCGCGTCGCGGGTGAAGTAGTAGTAGTAGAGGTACTCGTTGGGCACCGCGCCGAGGGAGCGCAGCCAGTCGGCGCCGAACAGGCGCCCCTCCTCGATCGAGCCCAGCAGGGCGTCGTCGGCCAGCAGGTCCGGCAGGACGTCGACCCCGCCGGCGGACAGGGTCCGCAGCCAGCCCAGGTGGTTCAGCCCGGCGTAGCCGGCCGAGGTGCGGTCCGGGTCCAGCCCGAGTGCGCCGGGCGGCCCGGCGGCCGAGGCCGATCGGGGAGTCGCAGATGCCCACCACGCGGGTGCCGAGCACCTGCTGCATCGCCTCGGTGATCATGCCGGCCGGGTTGGTGAAGTTGATGACCCACGCCGAGGGGGCCAGCGCCGCGACGCGTTCGGCGACGTGGACCGCGACCGGCACGGTGCGCAGGCCGTAGGCCAGGCCGCCCGGACCGGTGGTCTCCTGCCCGAGCAGGCCCAGGTCGAGGGCGACCCGCTCGTCGGCGGTGCGCCCGGCCAGGCCGCCGACGCGGATCGCCGAGAAGACGAAGTCGGCGCCGGTGACCGCCGTGTCCAGGTCGGTGGTGGTGGCCACCCGCGGCGCCTGCTCGTGCCCGGCCGCCATCTGCTGGAGCACGTGCCCGACCGCGGCGAGGCGGCGCCTCGTCCACGTCGTGCAGGACCACCTCGTCGACCCGGCGGTCGCTGGTGTCGCGCAGCAGCGCGCCGTACACGAGGGGGACGCGGAACCCGCCGCCTCCGAGAATGGCCAGCCTCACGATCGCAGCACCTCCACGCCGGCCGCGGCGCACGCCTCGAGCGTGTCCGGGTCGGCTCCGTCGTTGGTCACGAGCACGTCGATGTCCGTCCATGGCGCACACCCGCAGGGACCCCGTCCCGGGCAGCTTGTGCCGGTCGGCCAGCAGCACCACCTGGTCGGCGGCGGCGATGAGCGCACGCTTGACCGGCACCTCGACCGCCGTGGTGTCCAGGACCTGCCCGTCGGCGCGGACCCCGCTCGCGCCGAGGAAGGCGCGGTCGGCGCGGACCTGCCCGAGCGCGTCCTGGGTGAGGACGCCGACCAGGGACTCGTAGGGGCGTCGCAGCGCACCGCCGAGCACCACCAGCTCGACCCGGTCGTCGTCGCGGAGCACGTCCACGACGGCCAGGCTCGCGGTCATCACGGTCACCGGGCGCCCGCGCAGCCGGCGGGCCAGCATCATCGTCGTGGTGCCGATGTCCAGCAGCAGCACGTCGCCGTCGCGCACGGTCTGCGCCGCCAGCCGGGCCACCCGGTCCTTGTCCGCGGCGTGCGAGGCGGCCACCTCGGCGAAGGGCCGCTCCGGGTCGCCGTCCAGGCCGGTCGCGCCCGCTCAGGTGCGCGCCGCCGTGGACGCGGGTCAGCACCCCCGCGCGGTCCAGCTGCTGCAGGTCGCGGCGGATCGTGGCGGCGCTGACGTCCAGCTGCGCGGGCGAGGTCCTCGACCGACACGACGCCGCCGGTGCGCAGCTGGCGCACGATGTCGATCTGCCGGCGGTGCCTCACAGCGCGAAGATAGCAGCCACCTCCGCGCACATCCATGCAGTTGCTGCGCGCTTCTGCGCGGTTTTGCCTTGTCAACGTCGACGCGCAGCGGGCACTATGGCGGCGTCGTCCGCCCCGCCGCCGCCCGCCCCAGGAGCCCCCGCTCGTGACCCATCCCCCCGAGTCCACGTACGACCCGCTGGCCGGCCGCCGGGAGCCGGACGGGCCGGAGTTCGACGTCTTCCTGTGGGGGACGGTGTTCCTCGACATCGTCTTCACCGGCCTGGAGAGCATGCCGGCCAACGGCACCGAGGTCTGGGCCGACGGGATGGGCTCCTGCCCCGGCGGCATCGCCAACCTGGCCATCGCCTCCAGCCGGCTGGGCCTGCGCACCTCCCTGGCCGCGGCGTTCGGGGACGACGACTACGCCGACTTCTGCTGGCGCACCCTGGCCGAGCAGGAGCACGTGGACCTGCAGCGGTCCCGCCGGTTCGAGCGCTGGCACTCCCCGGTGACCGTCTCGATGGCCGTCAACCGGGACCGCAGCATGGTCACCCACGGGCACGACGCGCCCATGACGGCCACCGAGATGATCGGCCGCCCACCGCGCTCCCGGGCCGTGTTCGTCGACCTCAACCTGGCCGAGCCGCTCGGGACCAGCGACCGGCCGACCTGGGCCGACCTGGCCCGCGACGAGGGCGCCCTCGTCTTCGCCGACGTGGGCTGGGACCCCACCGGCGCCTGGTCCGGCCACGTCCTGGAGCAGCTGTCGGCCTGCCACGCGTTCCTGCCCAACGCCGGCGAGGCGATGGCCTACACCCGCACCGACACCGCCGCACGACGCGCTCTACGCCCTCGCCGACCGGGTGCCGCTCGCGGTGGTGACCAACGGCGCGCAGGGGGCCCTGGCGATCGACGGCACCACCGGCGAGGAGGCGCACGTGCCGGCGCTGCGGGTGCCGGCGCTCGACCCCACCGGCGCCGGGGACGTGTTCGGGGCCAGCATGGTCGTCGGCACCCTGTCCGGCTGGCCGCTGGCCGACCGGGTCGCGTTCGCCACGCTCTGCTCGGCGCTCGCGGTGCAGCAGTTCGGCGGCTCGCTGGCCGCCCCGGGCTGGGGCGACATCGCCGACTGGTGGCACACGGTGCGCGACAACGGCCAGCGCGGCTCCTACCACTCCTCGCTGATGCGCCGTTACGCCTTCCTCGAGGAGATCGTGCCCACCCTGCCGGTCGGTGCCGTACGACGCGCCGCGGCCACGATCGCCCGTCACGCCGACGTCGAGGTGATCCCGTGAACCGGCCCGCCGCGACCACGCCGTACTGTCCTGTCCGTTGGCCTCCCTCTCCCCTGGAGCACGCGATGAACCCCTCGTAGACCGCGACTGCTGATGGTCCTCGGCGGCATCGGCCTCGCGGCCGCGACCGCGTGCGCGCCGGGCTCGGGCAGCTCCTCCACGGCCTCGACCCCCACCCCGGGAGCCACGGTCAGCACCGACGTGGCCAAGGCGGGCAAGGTCACGCTGACGGTGTGGGACCAGGAGGTCCGCGGCGGGCAGGCGGCGCAGATGAGCCAGCTCAACAAGGAGTTCCAGGCCAAGTACCCCAACGTCACGATCAAGCGGGTCTCCCGCTCGTTCGACGACCTGAAGACGACGCTGCGGCTGGCGCTGAGCGGCACCCAGCCGCCCGACGTCGTCGAGGCCAACAACGGCCGCTCCGACATGGGCGCGTTCGTCAAGGCCGGGCAGCTGCGCCCGCTGGATGCCTACGCCAAGGCCTACGGCTGGAACGCGCGCTACCCCGAGTCGGTGCGCCAGTACTCGTCGTACAGCCCGGACGGCAAGACGTTCGGGCAGGGCAGCCTCTACGGCCTGCCGCAGGTCGGTGAGGTCGTCGGCATCTACTACAACGCCAAGAAGCTCGCGGCCGCCGGCGTGCAGCCGCCGAAGACATGGGCCGAGTTCGAGTCGGCGCTGGCCGCGGTCAAGGCCAAGGGCGAGGTGCCGATGATGTTCGGCAACCTCGACAAGTGGCCGGCGATCCACGTCTTCGGCACGGTGCAGGGGCGCACCACGCCCGCCGACGCCGTCACCCAGCTCGGGTTCGGGCGCAAGGGCGCCTCGTGGACGACGCCGGAGAACACCAAGGCCGCGCAGACGCTGGTCGACTGGGTCGACAAGGGCTACTTCGAGCCCGGCTTCAACGGCGAGGGCTACGACCCGGCGTGGCAGGCCTTCAGCAAGGGCAAGGGCGCGTTCCTCATCGCCGGCACCTGGCTGCAGGCCGACCTGCAGAAGGCCATGGGCGCCGACGTCCGCTTCATGCTGCCCGCCGGGCCAGGCCGCGGACGCCAAGCCGGTCGCCACCGGCGGCACCGGGCTGCCGTTCTCGGTGACCAGCAAGAGCCCGCACCCCGACGTGGCCGCGGCGTACATCAACTTCATCACCGACCCGCACGCCATGCAGGTGCTGGCCAAGACCGGCAACCTCCCGGTCGCCGACACCGCCGCCCAGCAGGTCGGCGCCGGCCTGCAGAAGGACGTGTTCACCGCCTTCGGCACCGTGGTCAAGGCCGACGGACTGCTGCCCTACCTGGACTACGCGACGCCGACGATGCCGGACACCCTCGGCGCCGGTCTGCAGGACCTGCTGGCCAAGAAGGCCACCCCGCAGCAGTTCCTGCAGCGGATCCAGAAGGACTACGGCGACTTCTCCTCCACCAACGGCTAGGCGCCGCAGTGACCGTGGAGCACGCAGCCCCGGGGACCGTCGAGGAGGCGCGGCAGACGCCGCGCCGGCGCACCGGCGGCGGCCCGCCCGGTGAGCCGCGGCGGGTGGCCTACCTCTACCTGCTGCCGGCGTTCCTGGTCTACGCCGCGTTCCTGCTCTACCCCCTGGCCCGCTCGGTCCAGCTCTCCTTCTACCGGTGGGACGGGCTGAGCCTCGGCACGTGGGTGGGCCTGGACAACTACGTCGACGTCGTGCGCGACGCCGGGCTGCGCGCGGCGTTCGGGCACGCGCTGGTGCTCATGGTCTTCTACGCCGTGGTGCCCCTGGTCGTCGGCCTGGCGCTCGCCTCGATCCTCAACCGGGCCAAGGTCCGCGGGCTCGGCTTCTTCCGCACCGTGGTGTTCCTGCCCCAGGTCGTGGCGATGGTCGTGGTCGCCGTGGCATGGCGGCGGATCTACGCCCCCGACGGCACGCTCAACGCGCTGCTGTCCGCGGTGGGCCTGGGGTCGCTGACCCGCGGCTGGCTCGGCGACTACACCTTCGCCCTGCCGGCGGTCGGGTTCATCGGCACGTGGTTCGAGACGGGTCTGGTCACCGTGCTGCTCCTGGCCGGGATGGGCCGGATCTCCGGTGAGCTGTACGAGGCCGCGCGGCTGGACGGCGCGGGGCCGGTGCGCGAGTTCCTCGCGGTGACCCTGCCCTCGGTGCGCGGCGAGATCGCGGTCGCCCTGACGCTGACCGTCATCGCCGCGCTGCGCACGTTCGACCTGGTCTACGTGACCACCCGCGGCGGCCCCGGCAACAGCACGTCCGTGCCGTCGTACGAGGTCTATCACCGCGCCTTCGAGCTGGGACAGGTCGGCTCGGCCGCCGCGATCGGGGTCTGCCTGACCGTCCTCATCTTCGCGATCTCCTTCGGCATCACCCGGATCGGCGACCGGGACACGACCCGATGACCTCCCGGGCCGAGCGGGCGGCGAACTACCTGATCCTCATCGCCTTCGCGGTGTTCGCGCTGCTCCCGATCCTGACGATCGTCGTCGCGGCGCTGGGCCCGGACGACAGCGGCGCCGGCACGGCGTCGGCGTCCATCGCCGGGCTGCACCCGGGCAACTTCGCCCGGGCCTGGCAGATCGGCCACTTCGGCACCTACCTGCGGACCAGCCTGACCGTGTCGGTGACCGTCGTCGCCGTCAGCGTGGTGCTGTCGATCCTGTCCGGGTTCGCCTTCGGCACCATGCGCTTTCGCGGGTCGACCGCGCTGTTCTACCTCTTCCTGCTGGGGATCATGATGCCCAGCGAGGCGATCGTCGTCCCGCTCTACTTCGACCTGCGCAGCCTCGGGCTGACCGACACCCTGTGGGCGATCGTCCTGCCGCAGATCGCCCAGTCGGTGGCGTTCGGCACGTTCTGGATGCGGGCCTCCTTCCGCAGCAGCAGCCGCGCGGTCGTCGAGGCGGCCCGGCTGGACGGCGCCAGCAACCGGCGGATCCTCTGGCAGGTCCTCGTGCCGCTGGCCCGCCCGGCCATCGTCACCCTCACCGTGCTGACGTTCATGTGGACGTGGAACGAGTTCCTCATCCCGCTGGTCATGGTCACCGACGAGTCGCTGCGCACCGCGCCCCTCGGCCTGGCGTTCTTCCAGGGCCAGTACACCCAGGGCTTCACGCTGCTGGCCGCCGGCGCGGTCATCGTCGCGCTGCCGGTGGTGGCGCTCTACCTGTTCCTGCAGCGCCACTTCATCGCCGGCATGCTCGAGGGCGCCGTCCGGGAGTGACCCTCCGAGGCTGGGAGCGACCTAACGTCCGGCGGCACCGGCCGTTGCCGAGGCCGGAAACCGGGGATTGCCTTGCGCGATAGGTCAGATGCTGCCGCCGGGACGCGGGGGCGATCCCCGGCGCCCCGAGCAGCCATGAGACCCCGGTCCGCCGAGGTGGCGGGCCGTCGACACAAGGAGGCGGGAACGATGGCACTGGTCTTTGACCCCTTCCGGGACATGGACCGGCTGACGAGCCAGCTGATGGGCTCGATGTCGCAAGGACGGGCACCGCGCTGGATGCCCCTGGACCTGTACCGCTCCGGCGACCACTACGTCGTCAACATCGACCTGCCCGGGGTGGACCCCGGCTCGATCGACCTCGACGTGGACGGCAACACCCTCACCATCAAGGCCGAGCGCACCCTGCAGGCCGACGACGGTGAGGCCCAGTGGCTGACCCAGGAACGACCGGCCGGCAGCTTCATGCGCCAGCTCACGCTCGGTGAGGGGCTGGACGTCGCCGGGATCCACGCCAGCTACGAGAACGGCGTGCTCACCCTGACCATCCCGGTGTCCGAGCGCTCCAAGCCGCGCAAGATCCAGATCCAGAGCGGGCACAGCGGCGCCCAGCAGGTCACCGCCGGACCCGGTGGGTCGGCCGGCGCAGACGTGCCTCGAGCCAAGGCACCCAGGACGCGGGGACACAGGCGCCGGCCTCCCCGGAGCAGCAGTCCCAGGGCTGACGCGCGGGCGGCAGCCAGGGCTGACGCAGCCCAGACTGGGCGCGGTCACCGGGCGGCGTACGGCGCTTGGCTGGCTGGTTCCAGCTCAGCCAGCCAGTGAGCCGGCCCCGGGCCGAGACGCGCGCCGCGACCACCGGGGTACGACGGCCCGTGCGCTACTGCGCGGACAGCCGGGCCGAGATCCGGCTGGGGAACCGGACCGCGAAGCGCGTGTCGCCGATCATCTGGGCCGACCTCTGAGGCCCGGCTCTCGATCTCTGAGCGTCGGGCGCGGCCCACGTCCAGGAACAGGTGCGTCCGCAGCTCGCCGTCGGGGGCCTGCACCCACGCCCCGACGACCTGCCCGTCGACCCAGATCGTCGGACCGGCATTGCCCATGCGGTCGAACGCGTCCGCGCACGCCTCCGGCAGGTACCACCCGCGGCGTTGCCAGCCCATCGTCGTCGGGTCGAGCCCGGGCAGCAGGGCCACCCACGGACCGACCGGCTCGACCGGGTCCTCGTCGCCCGGCGCGACGAAACCCGTGCCCTCCTCGAGGCGCACCTCCACCGCCCCGCAGTCGGCGAGGGCGGCGCGGGTCGTGGCCGCGGTCCACCCGGCCCACCACTGCAGGTCTGCGGCGGTGCCCGGGCCGAACGCGCGCAGCCAGCGCAGCGCCAGGTCGCGGGCGGCCTCCCTGGCGCCGAGATCACCGAGGCCGCCGTCGAGCCAGGTGTCCATGGCGGCGTAGGTGTAGGTGCTGTTGATCCACGACCCGACCGGCCGGGTGCGCACGACCTGGCCCTCGAAGCCGAGGTTGAGCAGCACCCGGGTGTGCGCGGAGACCGTCGCCGAGTAGCGCTTGCCCGGCGCCATCACGATGCGGTGGCGCAGCGCCGGCACCGCCTCGCCGATGTCGCGCGCGGTCATCGGCCCGTGCTCGCGCAGCGTGGCGAGCACCTGCTCCCGCGCCTGCGCGAGCCACGCCTCCGGGTCGTCGACGCCGTTGTCCGCGAGCAGCTTGGCCGTGCGCCGGTGCTCGGGGCCGACCAGCTTGCGGGTGGCCGCCGCGTGCATGACGCGCACGGCGCCGGGGGTCGCCACCCAGAGCGTGCGCCGCATGGCGTGGTGGCGGACGAGCGCACGGTCGTCGTACAGCGCCTGCTCGACGGCGCCCACGCAGGGGCGGCGCATGCGGGCCATCGCCGAGAGGTGCACGGTGGCCGGGTCACTGGAGTGCAGCGCCACGAGGTCGTCGGCGATCGCCGGCAGGTCGTCGGTGCGCGCCTCGGGCAGCAGCCGGTGCCGCCGGGCCAGCCGGGCCCGCCGCTCCTCGACCGTGACCGTGCGCGTCATGGGCCGATCCTGACAGGCCCCGGTGACGACGATGGGTGCCTGCGGCGAACGCCTTGACCGGCCGACGTAGCGTTGGTGCATGAGCCACCTCGACCGCCCGGCCACGCTGGGCCAGCTGCGCGACACCGGCTACACGACGCGCACGGTGAAGCAGGAGATCCGTGCCAACCTGCTTGACCGGCTGCGGTCGGGCGAGCCGGCCTTCCCCGGCATCGTCGGGTTCGACGACACCGTCCTGCCCGAGCTCGAGACCGCGCTGCTCGCCGGCCACGACCTGGTGCTGCTCGGCGAGCGCGGCCAGGGCAAGACGCGGCTGATGCGCACCCTGGTCGAGCTGCTGGACGAGTGGAGCCCCGCCGTCGCCGGCTGCGAGATCAACGACGACCCGCTGGCTCCCGAGTGCGCGCGCTGCCGCCGGCTGCTGGAGGAGGTCGGCGACGACGCTGCCGGTCACCTGGCGGCACCGCGACCGAGCGCTACACCGAGAAGCTGGCCACCCCCGACACCAGCGTCGGCGACCTGGTCGGCGACGTCGACCCGGTCAAGGTGGCCCAGGGCCGCACCCTCGGCGACCCCGAGACGGTGCACTACGGGCTGGTGCCGCGCACCAACCGCGGCGTCTTCGGGCTGAACGAGCTGCCCGACCTCGCCGAGCGGATCCAGGTCGCGATGTTCAACGTGCTGGAGGAGCGCGACATCCAGATCCGCGGCTACTCCCTGCGGCTGCCGCTGGACCTGCTGCTGGTGGCCACCGCCAACCCCGAGGACTACACCAACCGCGGCCGGATCATCACCCCGCTGAAGGACCGCTTCGGCGCCGAGATCCGCACCCACTACCAGCTCGAGGTCGACGACGAGGTGCGCCTGATCCGCCAGGAGGCCGCCGTGGTCGCCGAGGTGCCCGAGCACCTGGTCGAGGTCGTCGCCCGGTTCACCCGCGGCCTGCGCGGCTCGTCCTCGGTCGACCAGCGCTCCGGGGTGTCCGCCCGGTTCTCGATCGCCGCGACCGAGGGCATCGCCGCCTCCGCGCTGCGCCGCTCCGCCCGGGTGGCCGACCCCGAGGCCGTGGCCCGCACCTGCGACGTGCCGACCGTGGTGCCGACGCTGCTGGGCAAGGTCGAGTTCGAGATGGGCGAGGAGGGCCGCGAGCGCGACGTGCTGGACCACCTGCTCAAGGTCGCCTTCGCCGAGACGTTCCGGGCCCGGCTGGCCGGGCTGGACCTGTCCGGCTTCACCGACCTGTTCGCCGAGGGGGCGGTCGTCGAGACCGGCGAGCTGGTGCCGGCCGCCGACCTGCTCCAGCAGCTGGGCACCGTGCCGGGCCTGTCCAAGGTGCTCGACCGGCTCGGCCACGGCGACGACGCCTCCCCCGGTGAGGTCGCCGCCGCGGTCGAGTTCGTGCTGGAGGGCCTGCACCTGACCCGCCGGATCGACAAGGACTCCGTGGGCGGCCGCACCGTCTACGGCGCCTAGCCCGATGCCCGACCGCGACCCGTCCGCCCACGGCCGGTTCCGCTACGGGCCCTGGCACGGCGGCCCGGACCCGCTCGCCCCGCCGTACGACGTCCGCGCGGCACTGGACGAGGTGGGCCAGCGACGTGCTGGCCGGCGGCAGCCTGAACGAGGCGCTGCGCGAGCTGCTGCGCCGCGGGCTGGACGGGCGCCCCGGCCTGGACGAGCTGCGGCGACCGGGTCCGCCGGATGCGCAGGACGGGCCCGCCGCCGCGGCGACCTCGGCCGGCACGCTCGACCAGGTCCGCGCCGCGCTCGACCAGGCCCTCGCCGCCGAGCGGGACACCCTCGCCGGTCGAGGACGACGACGCGGCCCGGCTGGCCGAGATGGAGCTGGCGACGCTGCCGGACGACGTGGCCGGGGCGGTCCGGGCGCTCGCCGACTACGACTGGCAGTCGCCCGAGGCCCGTGCGGCGTACGAGTCGATCCAGGAGATGCTCCGGCGCGAGGTGCTCGACGCGCAGTTCGCCGGGATGAAGCAGGCGCTGACGCTCCGGCGACCCGCAGGCGATGCAGGCCGTGCGAGGACATGCTGGCCGACCTCAACGCGCTGCTGGCGGCGCACGCCCGCGGCGAGGACACCACCGACCAGTTCCACGAGTTCATGGACAAGCACGGCGACCTCTTCCCCGAGGAGCCCGAGGACGTCGACGAGCTGATCGACGCGCTGGCCCGCCGGCAGGCCGCCGCGGCAGCGGATGATGGCCTCGCTCAGCCCGGAGCAGCGCGAGCAGCTGGCCCAGCTGATGAGCGACGCCCTCGCCGACGCCGACCTGGCCTCGGAGATGGCCCAGCTCGTCGGACAACCTGCGGGCGCTGCGGCCCGGGCTGGACCGCGCAGCCCGGTCGGGCATGCAGCCCGGCGGGCAGTCGCTCGGCTACAGCGAGGCGGTCGAGGCGGTGGCCGAGCTCGCCGACCTGGAGGCGCTCGAGCAGCAGCTGGCCCAGGGCTACCCCGGCTCGACGCTGGACGACGTCGACGTCGAGCTGCTCGAGCAGCGGCTCGGCTCCGGCGCGGCGCGCGACCTGCGAGGCGCTGCGCGAGCTGGAGCGCGAGCTGGAGCAGCAGGGCTACCTCTCCCGCGGCGACGACGGGCTGCGGCTGACCCCGCGGGCCGTACGCCGGCTCGGCGAGACCGCGCTCAAGCGGGTCTTCGCCCAGCTCGACGCCAGCCGGCCGCGGCGACCACGAGGACCACCGCACCGGCTCGGCCGACGAGCGCGACCGGCCTGACCCGGCCCTGGGTGTTCGGCGACGAGCTGCCGATCGACGCCGTCGCGCACGGTCGCCAACGCGCTCCGCCGGGCGCGGGCTGCCGTCGGGCGGGGTGCAGCTGATGGTCGAGGACTTCGAGGTGGTCGAGACCGAGCGGCGCACCACCGCCGCGGTCGCGCTGTGCGTCGACCTGTCGTTCTCGATGGTGCAGGAGGGCCGCTGGGGCCCGATGAAGCAGACCGCGCTGGCGCTCTCGCACCTGGTCGAGACCCGGTTCCGCCAGGACGCGCTGCAGGTGATCGGGTTCAACCTGGCCGCCCGGCGGCTCTCGCCGGTGCAGCTGGCCGACGTCGAGCCGGAGTGGGTCCAGGGCACCAACCTGCAGCACGCGCTGATGCTCGCCGCACGGCACCTGCGCCGGCACCCCGACGCCGAGCCGGTCGTGCTGGTGGTCACCGACGGCGAGCCGACCGCCCACATCGGCCGGCGACGGCGCGCCCGAGTTCCAGCTGGCCGACCACCCAGCGAGACGCTGCGCGCCACCGTCGGCCCAGGTCGACGAGCTGAGCCGGTACGGCGCCACGCTCAACTTCTTCATGCTCGGCGAGGACCCGGGGCTGGCCCGGTTCGTCGACGCCATCGCCCGGCGGGCCGGCGGCCGGGTCTTCACCCCCGACCTCGGCCGGCTCGGCGAGTACGTCGTCGCCGACTACCTGCGCGCCCGCCGCGGCCGCCGGTAGGGCGCCGACGGGAGGACACGGCGCGTCGTTCGGTGTGGCAGCCGAGGTGAAGGCCCTCCACGGGCTACAACGGGTCCGTGACGGAGCAGGCGGACGGTCAGGAGCACCCCGGCGAGCCACGGCTGCCGGCAGCGGTGGCCGTGCTCGTCGCGATCTGCCTGTACAGCCTGCTTCCCGAGCCGCTGCTGGTCGGGCCGCGGCTCGTCGTACCGGCGCTGGAGCTGGCCCTGTTCATCCCCCTGGTGGCGGCCAACCCCCGCCGGATGACCCGGCAGAACCGGGGCTGCGCCGGCTGTCCATCGCCCTGGTCCTGCTCATCGCCGCGGTCAACGGCACGTCGCTGGTGCTGCTGGTCCGCGAGCTGGTCAGCGGTGGGACGCGACCAGGGCAACGTGCTGCTGCTCGCCGCAGCCCAGGTCTGGCTGACGAACGTCCTCGTCTTCGCCCTGGCCTACTGGGAGCTGGACCGAGGCGGCCCCGTCGAGCGGACCCAGACCGCCCGGCCGGCCCTGCCCGCCGCCGACTTCCGCTTCCCGCAGGACGAGGACCACGACGCGGTGGCCGAGGTGGCCGTGCGCTCGGCCGCGAAGTCGGGGTGGGCGCCCGGGTTCATCGACTACCTCTACGTCTCGGTGACGAACTCCTCGGCGTTCAGCCCGACCGACACGATGCCGCTCTCCCCCCGGGCCAAGATGCTCATGGCCGTGAGTCGGTCTCCGCGCTGCTGCTGTCCATCCTCGTGATCTCCCGGGGCGTCAGCCTGCTCCAGTAGGGGTCCCGGCGCACCTGGCACGGCGGTGATGATCGTCGCGTTGTGGGGGTCGGCGGCCACGCCGTATGCATGATCCCGGCCGGCTTGCCGCCGTGCCAGAGTCCACGGATGGCCGGCACCCACCGGACACCGGGGACCCCTTCGCCCAGCAGCACCCAGCGTCGCGTGGCGTGGTGGGGGCCGGTGGTGCTGCTCGTCTGCGTCGCCATCTGGACCATGGGCTCGCTGCCCGGCCTGCCCGGTGCCGTGGCGGGCGTCCGGGCACCCAGCCCGCCCCCCGCCGGGCGGACCGTCGATGCGTCACTGCCCGGGGCCGCCGGTCAGGCCCCCATCCTGTCGCGGCAGCTGCCGGTCACTGGCCAGGTCGGCCCCGTCCTCACCGGTACGGCGCCCGGGGACGCGCCGGCCGCCGCGCTGGCCCGGTGCCGCAGCGAGGTCCTCGCCGGCGAGGCCGTGGCCCGGGCCGGCGCGGCGTCGTACCGTGACTGGTCCCGGCACGTCCAGGTCCAGCTCGCCCTCGACGCCGGCCACACCACCTGGCTGGGGGCGGTCGGCGCCTGGTCGGCGACGCGGGCGGCCGGGGCCGGTGACGCGGTCGGGTTCGCCCGGGCCGTGCGGCTGCGGGCGGCCACCGGTCACGCCTGCGCCGCCCTCGCCGCTGCCGCCACCGGTCCGTTGCGCGGGGCGGCCGGCGGGTGCGTGGCCCGCAGCGGCGCCCTGGACCGCCTCGCCGCTGCGGCCACCCCGGTGACGGCGGCCTGGTCCCGCCACCTGGCCGTCACGACCACCGAGTCCGCCCACGCGCCCGGCGGGCCGCAGGCCAGTGGGTGGCTGGTCGCCGTGCGGAGCGCCCTCCCGGTGCTCGCGGCCTACCGCGCGGCCTGGGCCGCGGCGGCGGCCACCCCGCGCTGCGCGGTCTGACCCGGCGGGGGTGACTCCCCGGCCCGACCGGCGCATGCTGGAGCGACGCGCGACGCGCGACGCGGACGCGCGACGCACTACGGGGAGGCGAGTCGATGAGCACCCTGGTCCGCACGACCCTGACGAGTGGCCTTCTGGGGCTGCGCCACGAACCCACCGGCAAGCGGGTGCGTGCGGTCCTGGACGGCGACATCGTCGTGGACTCCACCCGCGCGGTGCTGCTCTGGGAACCGCGACGGGTGGTCCCCTCGTGGGCCGTGCCGGCCGAGGACCTGGCCGCCGAGCTGGTGGCCGCGGCGCCGGGCGCGCTCGCTGACGAGAGGGTCGGCCACCGGATGCCCGAGGTGTCCCGGCGACGGGTACTCGACCCGTCCATCCCGTTCGCGGTGCACACCGCCGAGGGGCAGCCGGTCGACGTCGTCCACGGGCGGCAGGTGCGTCCGGCGGCCGGTCTGCGCCTCGCCGACCCCGACCTGGCGGGCTACGTCGTGCTCGACTTCGACGCCTTCGACAGCTGGTGGGAGGAGGACGAGCCCAACCTGGGGCACCCCCGCGACCCCTTCCACCGCATCGACATCCTGCGCAGCTCGCGACGGGTCCGGATCGAGCTGGATGGCGAGCTGCTCGCCGAGTCGACCCGCACCCGCATGCTGTTCGAGACGCTCCTCCCGACCCGCTTCTACCTGCCACGGGAGGACATCAGCGCGCCGCTGGTGCCCAGTGCGACCCGCACGACGTGCGCCTACAAGGGGCACGCGTCGTACCTGTCCCCCGTCGTCGGCGGCGCCGAGGTGCCGGACCTGGCCTGGACCTACCCGGCTCCGCTGCGGGAGGCCGCGGAGGTGTCGGGGCTGGTCGCCTTCTTCGACGAGCGGGTCGACGTGGTCGTGGACGGGACGCGGCGGGAGCGGCCGGTCACCCCCTGGTCGCCACGGGGGTCGACACCCCCGCGGTGAGCGGCCGTCCGTCGTACGCGCGGCTGCGGTGAGTCAGTCCTGGGGCGACCACAGATCCGGGCCGAACACCTCGTACCGGATGGAGGACGCCGGCACCCCACGCGCGAGCAGGCTGGCCCGCACGTGCCGCATGAACGGCAGCGGCCCGCACGTGAAGACCTGAACGTCGTCCTCCAGCGACACCTGCGAGAGGTCCATGTAGCCCTCGCGGAGCGGTGGTCGGCGGGGTCGACGCTCTCGTACCAGGTGTAGGCCGAGAAGTCGTCGATCTGCCGGCCCACGTGCAGGACCGTCTCGCGCAGCGCGTGGTCCTCCGCCGCCCGGTCGGCGTGCGCGACGATGACCTTGCGCTGCGGCTGGGTCCGGGCGATGTGCTCCACGATCGGCAGGACCGTGGTGATCCCCGCACCAGCGCTCGCCAGCAGCAGGGGTCCGCCAGAGGTCTGGACGACGAAGTCGCCGGCGGGCGCGCTGACGTCCAGGACGTCCCCGACCGCCACGTGGTCGTGCAGGAAGGAGGAGACCATGCCGTCCGGTGCGCCGTCGACCCCATGCACCCGAAGCACCGTGATCTGCAGCCGGGTCGCGACGGCCGTGGAGGAGACCGTGTACTGGCGCGGCTGGCGCCGGCCGTCCGGCAGGTCCACGAACACCGAGACGTACTGCCCCGGGCCGATCTGCGGCAGGCCGCCGCCGTCGGTGGGCTCGAGCACCAGAGACACGACGTCGTCGGTCTC
This sequence comes from uncultured Actinomycetota bacterium, assembly GCA_963724015.1. GTDB lineage: Bacteria > Actinomycetota > Actinomycetes > Actinomycetales > Dermatophilaceae > CAVRTM01. The sequence goes on along the minus strand of CAVRTM010000008.1, from coordinate 1,285 downwards.
CTCGATCCGCCGGACCACGCGGTACGGCCTCACCGGGTGCGCCGGGTCGACGCCCGCCTGCTGGTAGAGCCGGGCCTCCTGCGCGACGAGCTGGGTCGCGAACAGCCAGTAGACCTCGTCCCAGGCCGCGGCGATCTCGGGCGTGACGGCGTCACCGAGCACCTCACCGACCGCGCCAGCAGGTGGTGTCCGACGATCGTGTACTGCTCTGGCCGGATCCCGAGCGAGATGTGCTTGTACGCGATGCGGTGCATCACCCGGTCGAACGACGGCGCGTCCGGGTCGATCAGCTGCACCGCGTAGGCCACGACAGACGCCGCGAGCGCCCGGCTCTGCTCGCCGGTGGCCTGGTTGCCCTGGTTGAACACCCGCAGCAGCTCGGGGTGCTCCTCGAACATGCGGGCGTAGAAGCGGGTGGTGATCTGCTCGGCGTGCTCGGCCACCACGGCAGCGGTCGCCTGCACCACGGACCGCGACGTCGGGGAGAGCGGGCTGGGTGAGGACGTCGACGCGGTGGCAGACATGGGCAGGGCGCTCCAGAGGGCAGGGCGGCACAGAGCGCCGCAGGCAGGATGGGATCGGACCAGTGTTAACCGGCCCAAACCAGCGCACACAGGACCAAAGTCCCCCCTCCGGTCTCAACCACGGCGTTTCACGGCGAGGGAGGCCGTACGGGAGGCACGGCGGCGGGTGGGTAGGGTGACCGCGTGATCGACCCGCTGACGACAGCGCTCTACGTCGGGACCGGAGCGCTGATCCTCCTGGCCGGTCCCCTCACCCTCCTCGACCGACGGCTCAACACCCCCGTCCTGGGCGTCGTCGCGGTCGTCGAGGCCCTCACCCTGGCCCAGCTCGTCGTGGGCATCGTGCAGCTGGCCTCCACCGACCGCGACGTCAACGGGCCGGTGTTCGTCGCCTACCTGGTCGGCCTGGTGGTCGTGCTGCCGCTGGCCTCGGTGTGGGCCGTGGCCGAGAAGAGCCGCTGGGGCACCGGCGTCCTCGTCATCGGCGGCCTCGTGCTCCTCGTGCTCGTGGCCCGGCTGCAGCAGCTGTGGACCGGTGTCGGTGTCTGAGCGCCGCGACCCCGGACCCGCGGCCCAGGACGGTGCGGCGCGCCCCGCGCGGGGCGTCGTACCGGCTGGGGTCCGGGACGGATCCTCGTTGCCGTCTACGCCGTGTTCGCGCTGGCGGCGACCGGCCGGGCCTCGCTGCAGATCAGCGAGGACTTCGGCAAGGCGCCGCTGGCGTACTCGCTGTCGGCCCTGGCCGCCGTCATCTACCTCGT
>CAVRTM010000007.1:0-12329 GCA_963724015.1 uncultured Actinomycetota bacterium | reverse complement strand
TCTGTTCCACCACACGGCTCGTCCTCGGGTGGCGTGGAAGACGACTCGATCGGAGACGACCATGGCGTACGGCATCGTCCACCACTTCCCCGGCGGGACCAAGGACCAGTACGAGGCGTCGGTCGCCGCGGTGCACCCCGGCCCCGATCGCCTGCCCGACGGGCAGATCTTCCACGCCGCCGGGCCGTCAGCGGGCGGGTGGACGGTCGTAGCGGTCCACGAGTCGCAGGAGAGCTGGGAGCAGTTCCGCGACGAGATCCTCATGCCGAAGATGCAGGCAGGGATCGACGGTGGCTTCCCGACGCCGCCCGAGGAGACGGCCATCGACCTGTACACGGTCCGGCCCTAGCGACACCGCAAGACCCACCCAGCGGTGCCCGGACCACGCACCGCAACAGACCATTGGAGAGGCCATGACAACGGTGATCGGCTACCACGAGGTCGACGACAGCACGCACTGGCTCGCGTCGCCGAAGCGCAAGGAGCTGTTCGGACCCCTCGGCATCACCCATCGGACGTTCACCGACCCGGAGAACCCCCACCGCGTGGCAGTGCTCTTCGAGGTCCCCGACATGGAGGCGTTCCATGCCGCCATCCAGTCCGCGGCCGGGGCCGAGGCCATGAAGCACGACGGCGTGCGACCGGAGACCCTCGTCCTGCTGATGGGGAGCTAGCTGCTCGACGGACCGGCGCAGCGTCCGCAGGGGCTCAGCCGGCGCGGCTGGTGAGGGCGGCGCCGACCTGGCCCGCCAGCAGGACGGCCACGCGCAGCTGTTCGGCGGTGGGGCGGACGATCTGGCTGCCCGACGTCAGCACGAAGTGACCGTGGACCACGCCGGCGTGGACGACGGGGAGCGCCACCTCCTCGTCGGTGGGGAAGCCGTCCCGGGCGACGTCGACCGGGTGGCCGCGCCTGACGACGTGTGCGTCCTGGTCCAGGACCGCGGTGCGAGGGCCCGGTCCCGCGCCGGGAACGAAGCGGCAGGTGTCGATGCCGAGCAGCTCGACGACCTGGCGCGCCACGTGCCGGGTCAGCTCCTCCGGCGCGGCCTGCTGGCCGGAGATCAGCACGGAGGTGCCGATCACCCCGTCCAGGTAGCCCGTCGACCGGCTGGCGCGGGCCTGCTGGCGGCGACCCCACAGCGCCAGCTCGGTCACGCCGAGGCCGACGAGCACCAGGAGGACCGTGGCCTGCAGATCGGCGCTCTCCTTGATGGCGAACTGGCTGTACGGCTGGGTCAGGAAGAAGTCGAACCAGGCGCCGCTGGAGAGGGCGGCCACGACACCGGCGGTGCGGTCGCCGGTCGCGGCCGCGGCCACGACGACGAGCACGAGGACCAGGACCGACGTCGTGGGGGCGAGGCTGTCGCGAAAGAGCGCGAGCACGCCGCTCACCGCCAGCGGCAGGACCGCCGCGGCGGTGATCACCGCCGTCCGGTGCCGCGTCACCCACCCGGTGTCCACTCCACCATCAAAGCACCGCCGGGCGCCGCTGCCATCAGCCTCCGGGGCGGTCGGGGACCCCGCGCGTCGCAGCGGCCGTGCCGCCGGGAGACCCGCCCGGCTCAGGAGTCGAAACCCAGTCCCGCCCGGTCGAGGGTCCTCAGCCAGAGGTTGCGGCGGCCCTGGTGGCGGTCGGCGTGCTGCAGGGACCAGCGGGTGGCCTGGATGCCGGCGAAGGCCAGCGGTTCGGGCGGGAAGGGCAGCGGCCTGCGCCGTACGCTCTCGAGCTCGGTGCGCTCGGTGCGCGCTCCGGACAGCAGGTCCAGCATGACGTCGGCACCGAACCTGCTCGCCCCCACGCCCAGCCCGGTGTAGCCGAGCGCGTAGGCCGCCCGCCCGGAGAACGCCGTGCCGTAGAACGCGAAGAACCGCGTGCACGTGTCGATCGCCCCGCCCCACCGATGGGTGAAGCGCAGCCCCTCCAGCTGGGGAAAGGTGTCGAAGAAGTGCCCGGCCAGCGTGTGGAACGTCGCCGGGCGCTGGTCGTGGCCGGGGCGGACCGCGCGGCCGAAGTGGTAGATCGCGTCGTACCCGCCCCAGAGGATCCGGTTGTCGGCGGTGAGCCGGTAGTAGTGGAACTGGTTCGCGGTGTCGCCGACGCCCTGGCGGTGCGCCCAGCCGACGGCCGCCAGCTGGTCCGCGGACAGCGGCTCGGTCATCAGGACGTAGTCGTAAACCGGGACTGTGTGCAGCCGCAGGCGGCGCAGCAGGGTGGGAAAGGCGTTGGTGCCCAACGCGACCCGGTCGGCATGCAGGGTGGGCCCGTTCGCGGTGCGCAGCGCCAGCCCGGTCCCGGACCGCGTGACACCGAGCACCGGTGTGTGCTCGAGCACCCGCACGCCGGCCGCCTCGGCCGCCGCGGCCAGTCCCCACGCCAGTGCGGCGGGGTCCACGAGCGCGGTGCCCTCCCGGTCCCACACCCCCGCCTTGTACGTCGGAGAGCGCAGCTCGGCGCGGACGGCGTCCTCGTCCAGGAACTCGCCGCCCCCGGCCGCGGCGAGCTCACGCAGCCCGTCGACCTGGTGGTCCTCGGTCGCGACGTCCAGGCTGCCGGTGCGACGGAAGTCGCACGCGATGCCGTACCGGGCCACCGTCGCCTCGATCGCGTCCAGGTTCTCCAGGCCCATCCGCTCCAGCGTCGGGTACTCGTCCGGGAAGCGCTCACGGCCGTTGGCCTCGCCGTGGGTCAGGCTCGCCGCGCAGAAGCCTCCGTTGCGGCCACTGGCGGCCCAGCCGACGCGTTCGCCCTCGAGCAGCACCACGTCGCGGCCGGGGTCGCGCTCCTTCGCCCGCAGCGCGGTCCACAGCCCGGTGAACCCGCCCCCGACGACGGCCAGGTCGGTGCGGGTGGACGCCTGCAGCGCAGGTCGCGATGCCGGCCGGTCCGGGGTGTCCAGCCAGTAGACGCGCGGCTCGGCGTCCGCCAGCGCCCGCACCGTGTCGGTCCTCATGCTCAGCTCCTCGCCGGTTCCGGGGTGCGCGGGCCGGCCATCAGAGCCCGGGCGACCCGCCCTCGGGCATCGTGCCACGTCGGCCACGCGCCCGGACCTCTGCCGCGCACCTGTGCCGATCGCCGTTCCCGGTCGGTCACGGCCAAGGCCACGAGGTGACGGAGCTCCCCTCGCCTGTCTCCTGCGCCTGTCAGTATCGCCGTGTGAAGACCGTGGATACGAGCCCGTCGTGGCCCCTTGCGCCCATCGCCGGCCCGTGGCTCCCCGCTGCCACCCTGACAGGCAGGACGCGGCCCGACCGGATGGTGGGGGAGGCGCCGTGAAGGTTGTCATCGCAGGGGGCACGGGGGCATTGGGGCGCAGGCTGTGCGAGGACCTCCACGCACACGGGCACGAGGTCGTGGTCCTGACCCGGCGGCCGCGCTCCGGGCGGTTTCGCCAGGTGGAGTGGGATGGTCGCCAGGTCGGCGCCTGGCGCACGGAGCTGGACGGCAGTGCAGTGGTCAACCTCGCCGGCGAGCTGGTCGACCGTCGACCCAACCAGGCGAACGTCCGACTGCTCACCGAGTCACGGGTCCAGCCCACCCGCGCTCTCGTCGCGGCGAGTGCGACCTTGACCCAGCCGGTTCCCGTCCGGGTGCAGGCCAGCACCTTGGCCATCTACGGCGATGCAGGTGACACCGTGCTGGACGAGGCGGCATCGCCCGCGCAAGGCCCCGCTCAGATGGCGGGCGTGGCCACGGCCTGGGAGGCCTCGGCCGCCGGGGCCAACAGTGATCGCCGTGTCGTGCTGCGGACCGGCATCGTGCTTGACCGGAACACCCCGGCCCTCGACAGGCTCCTGTCGCTCGCGAGGTGGGGGGTCGGAGGCCGTGTGGGCACCGGCCGGCAGTGGGTCATCTGGATCCACATCGACGACTGGCTCGCGATCGTACGACAGGCGCTCGACCCCTTGGGCCGTCCTGCCCGGAGGGTGTTGTCCACGCAACCGGGCCTCACCCGGTCCGCAACGCCCGTCTGATGGCTGCGCTGCGTGCTGGCGTGCACCGGCCGCCATCACCACCGACACCCGCCGCCCTGGTGCGCCTCGGTGCGATTCTCCTGCGCACCGACCCAGCCCTGGCCCTCACCGGCCGTCGCGCCGTCCCTGCACGACTCCTGACTCAGGGGTTTGAGTTTGCCCATCCCGACCTCGACGAAGCCCTCGCCGACCTGCTGACCCGCCGGTGAACCAAGGCCAAAGCCACGGCGTCGGGTCGGACGGCTGCGCTCACCTCACCGGCATCCGCTTACCGGTGTGCCTGCCACCGCCTCCCGCTGCTGCGACGGTTGGGAGGCGGGCTCTGGGAGCGCAGACGGTCGCGGCAGGCGGGCTCGCGCCACGAAGGTCATGTCGCGGCGGACGTCGGCCCGGGGCATGGCGACCCGGTCGACCACGTAGTTCTGGCGCACCGTCCACGGGTCGCGGCGGCCCTGCTTGGGGAACCGGTCGATCGCCCGCTGGACGTAGCCGGAGGTGAGGTCCAGCAGCGGCCGCGCCGTCTCGGCCGGCGGCGTCACCGGCGCGCCGTACGCGATGTCGTGGCGGGCCATGTGGTTCAGCAGCCGGCAGACGTACTGCGAGACCAGGTCGGCGCGCAGCGTCCACGACGCGTTGGTGTAGCCGACGCAGAACGCGAGGTTGGGCACCCCGCTGAGCATCATCCCGCGGTAGGCGAACCGCTCGCCGAGGGCAACCGGCACGCCGTCCACGGTCAGCGTCATGCCACCGATCGGCAGCAGCGAGAGGCCTGTTGCGGAGACGACGATGTCGGCCTCCAGCGTCCGGCCGGAGCTGAGCCGGATGCCCGGCCGGACGAAGCGGTCGATCGTGTCGGTCACCACGTCGGCGCGCCCGGCGGCGACGGCCTGCAGCAGGTCGCCGTCCGGGGTCACGCAGAGCCGCTGGTCCCACGGGTCGTACGGCGGGGTGAAGTGCTCGTCCAGGAAGGCCGGCTCGTCCAGGTACTGCAGCAGCCCCTTGCGCAGCAGCCGCTTGGCGAGCTCGGGACGGCGGCGGCAGAACTGGTAGAAGGCCTGGGTGATGCCGACGTTCTTTGCGCGGATGAGCGTGTGCGCCAGCCCGGCCGGCAGGTGGCGTCGAAGGGCGTCCGCAGCCTGGTCGACCGCGGGCAGCGCCGAGACGTATGACGGGGTCCGCTGCAGCATGGTGACGTTCGCGGCCCGCCCGGCCAGCGCCGGCACGAGCGTCACGGCGGTCGCACCGCTGCCGATGACGACGATGCGCAAGCCGTCGACGTCGAGGTCCTCGGGCCAGAACTGGGGGTGGACGAGCCGGCCGCCGAAGTCCTCGACGCCGGCGAAGTCGGGCTGGTGACCGTGGTCGTAGTCGTAGTAGCCGGCGCAGACGTAGAGGAACGAGCAGGTCATCGTCTGGAGCTCGGCGTCCTCCCCGACCAGCGTCCGGACGGTCCACCGGGCCTCGGCGGAGGACCACGACGCGTCGACGACCTTGGTGCGAAACCTGATGTGCTCGCGGATGCCCTCCTCGGTGGCGGTCCGCGCGATGTACTCCCGGATGCTGGCGCCGTCGGCCAGCGACGTCGGGTCCCGCCAGGGCCGGAACGGGTAGCTCAGGGTGAAGATGTCGGAGTCGGAGCGGACGCCGGGGTAGCGGAACAGGTCCCAGGTGCCGCCGACCGCCTCCCGTGCCTCGAGGACGGCGTAGCTCCTGCCGGGGCACTGCTGCTGCAGCCGGCAGGCCGCGCCGATGCCGGACAGCCCCGCCCCCACGATCAGGACGTCGACGTGCTCGCTGGCCAGGTCGCGGGCGGCGGTGCTCGTCACCGGGGTGCTCCTCGGGGTCGTGGATGGGTGCGGAACCAGTCTCCCCGGCGGAGGCGCCGGCCTCAGCGCGCGGTCAGCGTGAGCCCTCGGGATGGCCGGAGGCGAGGTCCTTGGCCAGCGCGGCAGCGGCCTCGGTCAGCAGCGGCACGGCGCGCCCGATGAGCTGCTCGGTCATCCGGGGCGCCGGACCCGAGACGGACATGGCGATCCGCGAGGGCGCGTCCGGCACCGCCACCGCCACGCACCGCACGCCGAGCTCCTGCTCCTGCTCGTCCACGGCATAGCCCTGCGCCCGCACCTGGCCCAGGGCTCGCAGGAGGGCGTCGGGGTCGGTGAGGGTGTGCTCGGTCCGCGCCTCCATGCCGGTCCGCGCGAGCAGCGCCCGGACGGTGGCCGGGTCCTCGCCGGCGAGGATCGCCTTGCCGACCGCCGTGCAGTGCGCGGACACGGCGCGACCGACCTCGGTGAACATGCGCATCGACTGCCGGGACTGCACCTGCCCGACGTAGACCATGAGGTCGCCGTCGAGCATCGCGAGGTTGGCGGACTCCCCGAGGGCTTCCACCAGCTCCAGCAGGTAGGGCCGCGCCCACGTCCCCAGCATCCGCGACGAGGTCTCGCCCAGGCGGATCAGCCGAGGCCCGAGGGCGTACTGGCGGGACGGCTCCTGGCGCACGTAGCCCAGGTCGACGAGGGTGCGCACCAGGCGGTGGATCGTCGGCAGCGGCAGGTCGGCCTCCGCCGCGAGCTGCGACAGCCCGATCGTGCCCCCGGCGTCGGCCATGGTCTCCAACAGCCCGAACGCCCGCTCGAGGGACTGCACGCCGCCCGAGCGCGCGGTGCTCCTGCCCTGTGCGTCAGTGCTCATCCGAACCGGTCCCTTCAGGTGGCGCTGCCACCCCGGGTGCTGCGGCCGGGCGGCATTCTTTCCGTATGGCGGAATGCTAGCCGCGCGATGCGGACGTCGTGGCGGCGGAGCCAGCCTTGACCCGGGCCCAGGCGAAGTTACTATCCGGCATACAGCAACATCGCCGACCCCCGCGGTGGGAGCGCCGTCATGCCGAACACCAGCCCTGGCTACTCCATCACCGTGCGGGTCGAGGCTCCGGCCGTGGCCCACGCGACCGCCGCCCTGACGACGGCGGTCAGCTCCGCCGGTGGGGCGCTGACGGCCCTGGACGTGGCAGAGAGCCACGCCGACCGGATCGTCGTCGATGTCACCTGCGACGCCTCCGACGTCGACCACGCCGACCGGATCACCGAGGCGCTCGCGCAGGTCCCGGGGGTCACGGTGCGCAAGTTCAGTGACCGCACCTTCCTGATCCACCTCGGCGGCAAGATCGAGGTGACGCCCAAGGTCGCCCTCAAGCACCGCGACGACCTCTCCCGGGCCTACACCCCGGGGGTCGCCCGCGTGTGCCTGGCGATCGCGGCCAACCCCGAGGACGTCCGCCGGCTCACCATCAAGCGCAACACGGTGGCCGTGGTCACCGACGGGTCCGCGGTGCTCGGCCTGGGCAACATCGGGGCGGCGGCGGCGCTGCCGGTGATGGAGGGCAAGGCGGCGCTGTTCAAGCGGTTCGCCGGCGTCGACGCGTGGCCGGTCTGCCTCGACACCCAGGACAGCGACCAGATCGTCGAGATCGTGCGGGCCATGGCCCCCGTGTACGGCGGGATCAACCTGGAGGACATCTCCGCGCCGCGATGCTTCGAGATCGAGGCCCGCCTACGCGAGCTGCTCGACATCCCGGTGTTCCACGACGACCAGCACGGCACCGCGATCGTCGTGCTCGCCGCCCTGACCAACGCCCTGCGGGTCGTGGGCAAGCGGCTGCAGGACGTCTCGATCGTGGTGTCCGGTGTCGGTGCGGCGGGGCACGCGATCATCCGGCTGCTGCACGCCCAGGGCGCCGGGTCGATCATCGGCTGCGACCGGCACGGTGCCGTCCACGCCGGTCAGCCGGAGCGGGACGAGTTCCGCGCCTGGATCGCCACCCACACCAACCTCCAGCGGCGGCAGGGCACGCTCAAGGAGGTGCTGGCCGGCGCGGACGTGTTCGTGGGGGTCTCCGGGCCCAACCTGCTGACCGGCGAGGACGTCGCCACGATGGCTCCCGGCGCGATCGTCTTCGCCCTCGCCAACCCCGACCCCGAGGTCGACCCGGTGGCCGCCAGCGACCACGCCGCCGTGGTCGCCACGGGCCGCTCGGACTACCCGAACCAGATCAACAACGTGCTGGCGTTTCCCGGGTTCTTCCGCGGCCTGCTCGACGCGGGCGCCTCCGACATCACCGACGCGATGATGATCGCCGCCGCGACCGCGATCGCCGACGTGGTCAAGGCCGACGAGCTGAACCCGACCTACATCGTGCCCAGCGTCTTCGACCCGGCGGTGGCGCCCGCGGTCGCCGCAGCCGTCCGGGCGGTGGCCGAGCCCCGGGCCGGCGCCGCGGCGGCCGGCCCGGGCGACGGGGACGCCGGGTGAGCGCCCTGGCCGACGAGCTCGACGCGCGGCTCGCCCCGGCGGACCAGCGCCTGGCGAGGGACTACCCGGGCGAGGCAGCGGGGCGCCAGCCGGTGCACACCGTCTACGTACCCGCTGACCGCTACGCCGCTGACACGCTGCAGCGGTGGCGGCTCGAGGCGACGGCGGTGCTCGACCGGCACGCCCCGACCGCCGCAGACCTCCCGGAGGCGTTCGGCATCGGCGCCGCATCGGCCGGGGACGTGCACGCCCGGGTGCGCGCCAAGCTCGAGCGGGAGCCGGTCGAGGACCTGCGGATCGACTTCGAGGACGGCTACGGCGACCGGGGCGACGACGAGGAGGACCTGGCGGCGGTTACGGCGGCGACGGCGCTGCGCCATACGGTCACGGCGGGGGAGGCGGCGCCGTTCGGCGGCCTCCGGTTCAAGAGCTTCGAGGCGCCGACACGGCGGCGGGGGCTGCGCACGCTGGAGCTGTTCGTGGCGACGGTCGCGGACGGCGGCCGGCTGCCGGACGGGTTCGTGCTCACGCTCCCCAAGGTGACGTCGGTCGACCAGGTCGAGGCGATGGTGCTGGTGTGCGAGCGGCTGGAGCGGGCGCACGCGCTGGCTCCCGGCTCGCTCCGGTTCGAGATCCAGGTGGAGACCCCGCAGGCGGTGCTGGGGGCGGACGGCACGGCGCTGGTGGCGCGGATGATCCACGCGTCGGCGCGGCGGTGCACCGGTCTGCACTACGGCACCTACGACTACTCCGCCTCGTGCGGCATCGCGGCGGCGTACCAGAGCATGGAGCACCCGGTGGCCGACCACGCCAAGGCGGTGATGCAGGTCGCGGCGGCCGGCACCGGGGTGCGGCTCTCGGACGGCTCGACCAACCGGCTCCCGGTCGGTGACCGCGCTGCGGTGCTGGCGGCCTGGCGGCTGCACGCCCGGCTGGTGCGCCGGTCACTCGAGCGCGGGTTCCACCAGGGGTGGGACCTGCACCCGGCGCAGCTGCCCAGCCGTTACGTCGCGGTGTTCGCCTTCTACCGCGACGAGCTGCCGGCGGCGGCCGCACGGCTGCGGGCCTACCTGGGGCGCAGCGACTCAGGCTTCCTCGACGAGCCGGCGACGGCGCGCGCGCTGGCCGACTTCCTGGTCCGTGCGGTCGACTGCGGCGCCAGCGACGACGCGGAGGTGCAGGAGCTGTCCGGCGCCTGCCCGCGGCAGCTCGCCGAGCTGGCCCGGCGGGTCTGAGCGGTCCGCGCTGCCGGTCCGTTACTTGGCCGGGGTGGGCCATCGAGTCGATGGCGACGGTGATGGCGAGCAGCAGCAGGGCGTCCTGCTCGGGGTCGATCTCGACGCCGTAGGAGTCGCGCACGCGGAACCACTGCTTGGAGACCTCGGCGACCTTGTGGCCGTCCCGCTCGATCTCGTACTCGTGGTTGACGATGTTGCCCTTCACCTCGAGGTCCTCGCCGTGCTCGACGTCGACCTTCCACCGCTCCCGCAGCGGGGTGATCAGCTTCTTGTGCACCATGGCGATGCGGTGGCCGTCGGGGTCCTCGATCTCCATGGTGTCGCGCAGGTGCATCACCCGCGTCTGGATGCGGCAGTGCCGCCGCCCCTCGGTGTCCTCGAAGTACATCGTCTTGCGCAGCCGCATCGCCTTGCCGTCGACGCGGAACACGCGGTTGCCGGCCTCGTCCTCGATCCAGTAGTCGTCGCCGATGGAGAGCAGCCGCTGCCGCATCTGGTAGCGCACCGCCGTGCCTCCCCGCCCGAACACCTCGCGCTCGTCGTGCCGCTTGCGCAGACCCATCTCGTCGTCTCCTCCGGCCGTCGAGCCCCGCGGAACGGGTCCATCCTGACCGGGCAGCGGCACCGTCGCCTCCTCCACGGAGGGTGAGGTGGGCCGCCCTGGACCACTTCGTGCCGCTCAGTCGGCGAACGCGGCCGCGTCGGCGCGCAATACGCCGACTGGTGAGCACAAAGTGGGACGGGATGCCCGGGTCAGCTGGTTGCCGTGTCCTCGATGCGGAAGCCGACCTTGAGCCCGACCTGGATGTGGGCGACCTGGCCGTCCTCGATGTGGCCGCGGATCTGGCTGACCTCGAACCAGTCGAGCTCGCGCGTGGTGGCCGCCACGCGGGACACGGCGCCGCGGATGGCGTCGTCCACGCTCGTCTCAGAGGAGCCGACGACCTCGATGACGCGATAGACGTGATCTGACACGGGTGCTCCCCATCGTCGACCTGCTCGGCCGGACCGGGCGGCGCGGCTCGTGGGGCTCATTCGACTCCCCCTCCGCCCCGCTGTCCAGCGCAGCGGGGGTGACGGGTCAGTCGTCGTCGCTGGTGCGCAGCCCGCGCCGGGCGGAGACCAGGTCCACCTCGGGGCGCGCCGCCACGTAGTCCTCCACCGCGTCCAGGACCTCCACCACGTGCGCCCGGCTGGAGGCCACGAGCCCGACGCCCACGCCCGAACGCCGGTGCAGGTCGAGATGGTCCACCTCGGCGACGCTCACCTCGTGGTGCCGCCGGATGCCGGCGACGAGCGGCCGCACGAGCGAGCGCTTCTCCTTCAGGGAGTGCACGTCGCCCAGCAGCAGGTCCAGCTCCAGCCACCCGATCCACATGCGACCACCTTCGCAGACCCCGTGCTCGGCAAAGCGGCATCGGTACGGCGGGCTGCCCGCTACGGTCGGCAGGTGTCAGCGCGCGAGCTGGTGGTGCTCGGGACCGCGTCCCAGGTCCCGACCCGGACGCGCAACCACAACGGCTACCTGCTGCGCTGGGACGCCGAGGGCATCCTGTTCGACCCGGGCGAGGGCACCCAGCGCCAGCTGATCCTGGCCGGCGTGCCGGCCACGGCGATCACCGCCATCTGCATCACCCACGCCCACGGCGACCACTGCCTGGGCCTGCCCGGCGTGCTGCAGCGGATGTCCCTGGACGGGGTCGACCGCCCCGTCCCCCTGATCTACCCCCGCGGCGCGGGGGAGTACGTCGCCCGGTTGCGCCGCGCGTCGTCGTACGCCGACCGGCTGGAGGTGGTGCCCTATCCCATCTCGGACGACGGGCCCATTCTGACGTGGGGGCACCTGACCCTGGAGTCGGCCGCGCTGGAGCACCGGCTGCCGACGGTCGGCTACCGCCTGGTCGAGGCCGACGGCCGCACGATGGTGCCCGAGCTGCTCGCCGAGCGCGGGGTGGCCGGACCGGACGTGGGCCGGCTGCTGCGGGAGGGGTGGCTGCTCACCGAGCACGGGCGGGTCGAGGTCGCCGAGGTCAGCCGGCCCCGCACCGGGCAGCGGTTCGCGTTCGTCATGGACACCGCCGTCTGCAACGGCGCGCGCTGGCTGGCCCAGCGCGCGGACCTGCTCGTGTGCGAGGCGACGTACGCCACGGCCGACGGCGAGCTGGCCGAGGCGTACGGGCACCTCACGGCCCGCGACGCCGGCCGGCTCGCCGTCGAAGGACATGCCCGGCGGCTGGTCCTCACGCACTTCTCCCAGCGCTACGCCGACCTGACGCCGCTGCTGCAGGAGGCGAGCGCGGAGCACGACGACGTCGTCCTCGCCCGCGACCTCGAGCGCATCCCGGTACCCGCCAGGGTGCGCGCGGTCGGGCACCGATGAGTTCTCCGGCGCCCGGAGGTCTACCCCGCGACGACCCGGCCGGGTCGCCCCCGTTTCCGAAGGAGACCTGCTGCCATGGCTGACCACCCCGCTCCGCTGGGAGCACCGTGCTGGATCGACCTCAACACCTCCGACCTCGACCGCGCCGTGCCGTTCTACGGCGAGCTCTTCGGCTGGACCGCCGAGGACGCCGGCGAGGACTACGGGCACTACCACCAGTTCTCCAAGGACGGCGCCCTCGTGGCCGGCCTGATGGCCAAGCAGCCCGGCGTCGACTACCCCGACTTCTGGATGACCTACCTGTCCAGCGCCGACGCCAAGGCGACCGCCGCGGCCGCAGTGGAGGCAGGCGGGCACGTGATGCTCGAGCCGATGGCCGTGATGGACCTCGGCGCCATGGCCGTCCTCGCCGACCCCACCGGCGG
>CAVRTM010000006.1:0-199735 GCA_963724015.1 uncultured Actinomycetota bacterium | reverse complement strand
GCTCAAACCTGTGCAACGGTGCCCTCTGACCGACGGCGGCCGCGGGCTGGGGCCGGCGCTGGCGCGCACAGCGCACCCAGCGGCCTGGAGGGACCGCCTTCGATGCGGGGAGATGGGACGTCGCCCACCCCCACGCGTTCCCGCCACCCCCGGGGGGTGAACGCCGCGGAGACGTCGGATGGCGGATGCGAGGCGCCCGGACCGCGCTGCACGCCATGGCATGGTGGCGGCGACCCGCTCGGTCACTCCCCGCAGGTCAGTGGGACAGGTCGAGCACGTCGCCGGGGCGGCAGCCCAGCGCCTCGCAGATCGCGGTGAGGGTCGAGAAGCGGACCGCCTTGGCCCGGTTGTTCTTCAGCACGCTGAGGTTGACGATCGAGACCCCGACCCGCTCGGCCAGCTCGGTCAGCGTCATCCCGCGGTCGGCGAGCAGCGTGTCGAGGTGGCAGGTGATCCGGTGTCCCTCGCCACCGTCGGCCGGTGGCGGAGGGGTCACACCAGGCCGTCCAGGTCCTCGCGCATGCTCACGCCGCGACGCCAGACTCCGGTGACGACGCCCAGCACCAGCACGAGGCCGACGAAGCCTAAGGACAGGGAGAAGTCCATCGGCACCAGGCCGGCGGCGTCGGAGCTGTCGAGCAGCCAGCGGCGGACGAACGACGCCCCCCAGTCCCCGATGACCCCGCCCGCGGCGGTCAGGACGGTGATCCAGCCGAGGCGCCGGACGTTTTGGCGGGTGAACGGGTCGTCCACGCGGCAGCTGCGGATCAGGGCGGCCAGCAGCCACAACCCGGCAGCGGCGGCCGCCGCCGGCAGGGCACGGACCAGCACGTAGGCCCAACGCTGCGCCAGGGAGGGGTTCCAGAAGCTGACCGAGACCTCGGTCGGGCCGGAGACCTCGGCCCAGTTGGTCGCGCTGCCGCTTGCTGCCCGGTCTGAGCGCTGCTCCAGCGACCCGAGACGGGCGTTGGCCGCCGCGACCGACGCCAGGCCGGCCGTGCCGGTGAGCTCGGTGCGCTCATTCATCACCATCTCCGCCTCCTGCCTGACGTGCAGGAGCGAGCGGCCCGAGAGCAGCCCGAGACCGTTGGTGCCCAGAAGCAGCGCGAGGGAGGCCGCCAGTGCCAACACTGCCGCGACCCGGAGGGCGCCCTCTGCGATCGCGAGCTCCACTCTGGACGTGCCGACCTTGGTGCCCATGGCCCCACCCCTGTCCTTATCGACTGTCGTTATTAACGACAAACGTTAAAACGATGGGAGGGGTCCGTCAAGACCCCGGATCGGAGGAGGCCGCGACCGGGACCGGTGTGGGTGGCGCCGTACCGCTGGGTTGACCCGGTGGAGTCGTGCCCGGCGCTCGGGGCGCCGGCTGCGCTGGTCGTCTGGGTGTCATCGGGGTTGTGCAGACCATGCCGGGATCGCCAGCTTGCAGCTTGGCTCCGCTTGGGTGTTTTTGCGCAGCAGGCAGCCTCGATGCCGCCCGCGGCTCGCTGTGAACCGCCGAGAAGGTGCGTCGCTGATCGCACGCGAGGGTGCGGGACGATCTTCGAAAGCCCACATAAAACGTCGGCGAACGATGAGGAGGTGGAGGAGGGGGGCAAGCATTTGGCACGAACGGAGGTCGTGCAGCCGAGTTCGGGCACTACACGTCGCCCACCCCCCCTGTGTCGACGGCGCTCGAAAACTGGACAGTTCCGGCGTTCGAAGAGTGAACGGTTTGGTCAGTCTATTGAGCCCTGCTCGGCTTTGATGCTGGGCAGGGTGTCGATGCCTCGGTCGCGCAGGCGGTAGGAGGCGCCTTTGAGGGCGATGACGTCGGCGTGGTGGACGATGCGGTCGATCATCGCGGCGGCGACGATCTGGTCGCCGAAGATGCCGGCCCAGGAGCTGAACGGCAGGTTCGAGGTCAGGACCAGTGAGGCGTGCTCGTAGCGGGAGGAGACGAGCTGGAAGAAGAGGTTCGCGGCGTCCTGTTCGAAGGGCAGGTAGCCGACCTCGTCGACGATGATCAGCCCGTAGCGGCGCAATCGGGTCAGCTCGGCGGGGAGTCGGCCGCGGTCGTGAGCTTCGCCCAGGCGGGCGACCCAGTCGGTCGCGGTCGCGAACAGCACCCGCTGCCCTTGCCGGCACGCGGTGACGCCCAGGGCGGTGGCCAGGTGGGTCTTGCCGGTACCGGGTGGGCCCAGGAACACGATGTTGCGGTGTTCGGCCAGCCAGGCGCCCGAGGCCAGGGCTTGCACGGGGGTGCGGGCCCCGGGCTGGTGGTCGAAGTCGAAGTCGTCCAGTGTCTTGACCGCGCCGAAGCCGGCGGCGCGGATACGTAGCTGGGCGCCGGAGGCGTTGCGGGCGGCGACCTCGCGTTCGAGGATCGCGGCCAGGTAGTCCTCGTGGGTCCACCCACTGTCACGGGCGGCGTCCGCGAGCCGGGCCGCGGACTGGCTGATCCGGGGCGCCTTGAGGGCGCGCAGCCAGGTGGGTGATCTGCTTGAGCGTGTCCGCGGCGGCGGTCGCGGGCTTGCCGCTCATCGCAGCCTCATCTCCTTGGCGTCGATGCCGAACGCCTTGTCGTAGTCGGCCAGGTCCCGCACCAGGCCCTCGGCCTGGGGGCGGCTGCTGGGGTGCTGGAAGGCATGCCGCAGGGCAGCGGCGGTGGTGACGTGGGCAGGGTCGGTGACCGTCATGCCTCGGGCCCAGCGACGGTCGTGGGTCGGCGACCAGCCGGCCACCGTGCCTGACCCGCACGGTGTCCAGGTCGGCGGACACCTCGACCCGGGCTCCGATCGAGCGCGGGTCAACGGAGTAGTCGTTGGTGTCGACACGCACGTAGTAGTCCCGACCCAGGCGGATGTGGTTGCGCCACCCCAGGTGCATCACCGCCGGCGGCAACGGCAACATCGCTGCCTTGTCGGCCTCGAGCGCGTCGACCGGGCGGATCTTGGTCGTGCGCACCACCCGGGAGTTCGCCGTGCTCAGCCAATCGGTGAACTGGGTGTTGAAGTCCGCCGGTGACGCAAAGTCCCGACCCGGCATGAACGAGGTCTCGAACCACCCGTTCCGTCGTTCGACCACGCCCTTGGACTCCGGATCCCGCGGCCGCAGCAGCACCACCTTGGTCGCGAGCGTGCCCGGCGAAAACCGCTGCCGGCTCGGTCAACTTCCGCCGCCCGATCCCGGACTCGTTGTCCCAGATCAGCCGCCGGGGGACCCGCCCCAGCTGCTCCAGAAGTGACCACGAGCCCAGCAGCAGATCCTCGGTCTTGCGGGTCGGGATCATCCGGCCCAGCGTGAACCGGGAGTGCGCGCACGTCATCACCAGCACCGGCAACAACGTCCTTGACCCGTCCTCCAGCAGGACCTTGCGCGGCGGGAACCACAGATCACACTGCGCCGCGTCCCCGGCCGCCCACGTCAACCTGTCAGCCGGGTCGATCCGGGCGTGATCCGCCCGAACACGGTTCACGTTGTCCCGAAACCACCGGATCGACCCAGTCCACCCGACCCGCTCGGCCAGAACGGTCGCCGGCATGTCCGGGGTCTCCTCCAGCAACTGACGCACCCGCGCCTCGAACGGCGTGAACGACGTCCCCGCCGGCCTCCGCTCGTACTTCGGCGGGCCCTGCGAAGCGACGGCCTTGACCACCGTCGTCCTCGAGATCCCCAACCTCCTGGCGATCACAGCCTTCGGCACCCGCTCCGCCGCCAGCCTCCTGATCAACGCCCAGTCCTCCAAAGTGATCACACTCCATCGTCGAGAGAGTGTTCACTTTTCGAGCGCCGTTACCGTCCAGTCTTCAACCGCCGCCGACAACCAGAAACACCACCACACGGCCGTGGCCGTGCGCGAGGACCCCGCAGGCCCGGCAGCCCATCGGCTCGGGCGCCGACTCCACCGTCACCGTCAGCCGCTCACGCGGATCACGCTCGACGGCGAGCACGTGCAGGCCGTCCAAGCCGACCAGCAGATCGCAACGGTCGCAGTAGCCGCCAGCGGCACGGCAGCACGAAGTAGGCTCGGGCATCGTCGAGGTCCTTGAGATCAGATGAGGTAGAAGTCCTCTGATCCTCGGGGACCTCGACCCCAGCCCGGCCTCAAGCAGCCGCCCGGCGCGTCGTGCTCACCCCACACTCATCGGTGAAGAGCCCGTAATGTCAACGACCCGTCTCGGAGAGCGTCACGGGTTGATGCCGTCTCCTTCCCATGGTTCTAGCAGGCCCGGCCCGCTACCGGGCTCGAAGACGCTCAGCGTCGAGCCAAGCAGCATGCCGAAGCGCTCGAGGGAGAGCGGGCCGTCGGTGGACGACTCCCAGCGGCCAATGTCGTCCGTGGTCCCCCCATCCGAGACACGGCGCCGGCCACACCCGGATCCGCCACTCGGGGCGGTCAGAGGGAGAACTCGCGGAGCACGTGCCTCACCGGTAGATGGGGATCGTCCACGCGCAGGACGCGCCTGACCGCGCCGTTCCTCTCGACGATTTCCAGCCAGTACTCGAGACTCTTCGGCGGCTCAGGCCCCGGCCCGCCGGCAGCACGCGGCTGGGGCCGGCGCCCGGCGCGAAGGTCGGTCTCGGCTTCGTCGTTGAGTACGCAGATCGTCAGCGACGGGATCGTCGGGAGGGGGGAGGAGCCCCAGCCTCGGCCCATCTCCAGCAGGGCGGTCGACGGCGAGTTCACACGGAGGCTGCCCGCGCTCAGGACAGACGCGAACATGTGCTGGCGCCCGCCCTCGGCGGCCATCTCCAAGGCCTCGTGCATCGCGAATGCCAGCAGGCGGACATCGCGCCAAGTGCGGCCCGCCGGGGGACGCGCCGCCGATCCCTCGTCGCGGATGCGCGTCACCGTCGGTCGCATCACCCAACCCTCGGCTCTGTCGGGATCGACCCGTACCCGCGCGATCAGCAGATGGGGGCCGCTTGGGATCCTGCGGCTGGTTCGGCACCCACATAAATCGGCGTCCGGGCGCCGGATGCAACATGGCCGCGACGCGCCGCTCACCGCCGTTTGAGGCGGGGATGAGCCCCATGTCGGCCATGTACTGCTGCGACCCGACGCCGGTCCGCAAGTATCCCGGCTTGGAGCCACCGCCGCTGATCACCACACAAGTGTCCGGCCCTGGGCGCTGGGCAACGGACCGGCGGTGATGGTGAGGCGACCCGGTGTCTGCGGCCTCGACGACGACGGGAGCGACACGTCCCACCGGGTGGCCCTCGGGGCCCGTGCTGTGTCGTCCAGAGTGGCGCGTCGATGGTAGTCGGTAGTTTTGGGTGGCCGGAGATCTCGTGGACCCAGATGCCGAAGTCGCGCTGCAGCAGGTCGAGCTGGAACTCACCACGGGGCGCGATCGCGAAGTGGGGATGGGGGCTCGGTCCGACTAGTTCGATGATCTGGCCGAACAGATCCATGAGGTACCGGTCTCCTAGACCGCTTCCGAGGAAGAGCAGTGAGCGGCTCCGAAAGACCTCGGCGAAGGCTCGACGGAAGCTCTCCGACCGCAGCGCAACGCGTCGATAGTCGGCGTGGCCGACCACCAGCTGGTGCTGCAACTGGGCCGGCACGCTGGTGGAGGTGACGCCGGACACCAGGCGTCGCACTGCCCAGTCCCGATAGACCTGGGTCTCCTCGGCTCCGTCCCGGCCAGGTATCACGATGGTCGCCTGGCCGCCGACGAATCCCTGGAGGGCCCAGAGGATTGGGGGACTGGGGTGGCCCAGGGAGCTGAGCACCCGGTGGCAGTCGGAGGACGACCGGCCTGCGACCTGGTAGGGAGTGCTCCGGCCGTCCTCCTCACGGGCTCGCTTGTAGTGGCGCCTGCGCAGGGCGCGTTGATGGGCGGCTGCGAGGAACAGATCGTCGTAGTTCGTCGCCATCACCAGCGGCCAGTGGGCTGCTGCGATCGCCGCCGTTTGCGGGGGCGCGGACGACGGCCTGTCCTCTAGCAGGGCGTCACGGACGCTATCGGCCGTCTCCTGGCCCTGGCCGTGCCGGAGGACTTCGAGCGCCTTGTCGGCCCTGCGGATGAGGCAGATGTCGTCGGTGCTGCGGCACGGATCCACCGCGTCTGGAGGCATTCCTGCCGCATGCTGCAGGGCGTTCACCATGCCCTGCCAGTCTCGACAGACCGTCCGACTCATGCCGGCTCCCAGGAACGGCACGAGATGGCCGGCCTGTCGTGCCGCTCGCATCTCCTCCACGACGTTCATCGGATCCCAAGCCGTCCGGTCCGCTCGGCTCGTGCGAGCTGAGGTCAGGCGTGGCACGATTGAACTCGCGCTGGTCGAGAAACAGCTCCTGGGCGGAGCGCTTTGCCAACTTTTCGACGCATGCCGGCCCTGGTCCGGTATGCACAGGACGCGTTCGCGGCCGGCTCGGACATGACATGCGTTGGGCCCTTGATCGTCGCGCTCCGTCCTGGCCGTCATCGGCGTCGCTGTCCGCATCCGAACCAACACGCTCAGGGAGGTCGAGCTCGGTCGCTTCCGCCAGGCCGCGCTCGCGTCCGAACTGCCGCTTCCGCTCCCGGCGGGGCTTCCGGGTCGTGGTTCGTCGGGTCCGTCATGCCGGCCTCCTGGTGTGCCGCGGACGGGGTGACGTGGTGCCACGTGACGGAGTCATGCTGCGCCGCAGCCGTCACCCGAGCGCTGCCGGGGGTCACCGACACGCGGTTGAAGCGCCCCAGGTTTGATAACTCAAGAAGTTCGGGTCAACCCGAACCTGCACGAGGTCCGCGGATTTTAGGGCGACCAACGCGGCAGAAGGCGCATCCACCGTGTCGGTGTGCGCGCGTAGCCGTGGGCGAAACACCCGCACCTTCGCCCGACGCAGTCTTGACTAATCGCCCAGCGAGTCGATCTCCGCCCACGTTCGCGGCCCCACGACTCCGTCGACGGTTAGCCCGCGATCGCCTTGGAAGCGCTTGACCGCCGCCTCCGTGCCAGCGCCGAAGATGCCGTCGACGCCGTTGGTGTCGTAGCCGCCCAACGTCATCCGCTTCTGCGCGCGCCTGACAGGGTTTCCGGTGAAGCCCCTGCGGATCGTGGGGTTGCTCATGTCGGCTTCGTCGATGTTCAGCCAGGTGATTTCGCCGACGATGCCGTCGACCGTGAGTCCTCGGGCGTTCTGAAACGCCTTGACAGCTGTCTCGGTCGGCGACCCGAAGTGGCCGTCGATGGCACCCGGGTCATAGCCCAGCCCCTTGAGTGCCTGCTGCAGCTGCCGTACTGCCACGCCGCTCGAGCCCGGCCGGAGAGTGGGTTCCGCCATGATTCCTCCTTGATCCACGATCTCTTCGCTGCCCAAAGGTTGCACGCGCGGACTGCCTTCATTTTATCCTCCTGGCCTGGAACCCTGCGGCCTGAAAAGGCGCCGATCCGGGCGATTGCTGACAGCCGGGCCGGGTTCACCGGGGCGATTCAGCGCGCAATGTGAACGGCGCGGAGAGGAATGTCATGGGGACTTCCTCAGGGGTGAGCGTGACCAAGTCGAGCTTCAGGACGTACGAGCCCGGCTGTTTCGGCAGCGGCACCCAAAGGCTGACGTATCGGGACTCTCGATCCTTCTTAGCGAAGAGGCGGCAAGCAACGAATCGCCGTAGCCAGTCCCCGAACATGTGGCTGTGTCCATCGCGGTCGAGGATCGACCAACGAAGGAAAACCGGCGTGCCGCGTAGACCCTCCAACTCGATATTGGCGTCGGCAACAATGCCCACGGGTGTTCGTCTGCCGTCGCCTGTGTCGGTGGACCTGGCGTCCTCCAAAAGGTCGACAAGCCGCTGAGCCGCCTTCCTGGCCGAGAGGCTAGCGCTGTCGGCGCTGACCATCGCATTCTGCGCGTACGCCAACCATTCCTCGCGGCGCGCCGGCTTGCTGGCGCGCACGTTGGGCAGGACCAGTTGCGGATCGAGCTCAGCCGCGCGCGGTAGCACCTGGCGGAAGACGAACGATCGCTCCTTCGGCGTCAGAGCGCGTTGGGTCGCCGGCACACCCACGGGTGTGCCGGCCGAAGTTGTGGCGGTCGTCCTCCCCGAATCCGGGGTGTCGGTCGATGTGTCGCTTGTCTTGCCAATGGAAGGAGAGGTCTCGGAACTCGACGGCTCCGTTGGCGACGTAGTCGGGGCCGCAGAAGTGGAAGCCGTGACTGCGGGCAGCGACGGATCGGAGGCAGACGTTGATCCAGGGTTCGGCGCCACTTGGATGCGCACGACGTTCGCTCGGAGCGCGACGTCACGCGAGGGGGCGCCCTCGCCGGTTTGCTGGTACTCGGTTAGTGAGATGGGATAGCGCTCGCTGTGAGCGCCGAACATCGCGGTTCGCACGGGAGGTGGACTCGGCCAAAGAGCTCGCACACCGGTGACAGCCCCCAGCAACACGCCTACTGCCGTCGCTGCCGCTATCAACCGCTTCCACCATCGCTGCAGCCAAGGCGCCGCGGCTGCGGCCTTGCCCCCGCCTGGCTTCGTGTGCTTAGCCATTGCGCCCCAGCCCTTTGTCACAAGCACCGTCAGATCGGGCTGGTGACGGTCCTGGGCCGCGACAGGCTGGGCCTTCTGGACACCGGCGTTGCCCGGTGCCGTCGTGCACACCGCGGACCAGCCCTGCGATGGTAGGGCCACCAATCCGACACGCTGCCGGCGTTCAGCCGCGGTGGTGGGCCCAACGGCCGCTTCGTGCCCGGTTCCCGTCACGTCCTTCTCCCGGATCGGAATGCACTGACCTCTCGGCGATGGTGAGGGTCCCCGACCATGACCACCCGGGGCATACACACCCGTCCTCGCGTCGGCGGCCCCGGCAGCACCTGATGACTGCTGGTTTGATTTCGCTGCCATGAGCGGCTCCGTGGCCTGCATTGCTGGACAGCCAGCACTGCCAGTGTCGCGCGCTCAATGGCGCATCGTCCATAGGGCTCCCCACATTGCAGTTCACTCTCTACCCGATCCACCGATGGTGAGCAGTGCCGGCGTGCAGTGGATGTGCTATGCCGTACGTGCGATCGATCCGTCTTGTAAGTGATCTGTCAACTGAAACGCCCCGACTTTCAAGCCGCTCTTTCCAGGTCAGAGACAGGAGTTTTCCGAGCTTCTGGAATCCTGACGCGCTGAAAGGGGGGTTGCGAGCACGTCCTCGTGCGCGCTGGTGACCCCACAGCAACCGCGCGGAGGAGGAAGCTCGCGTCATGATGCCGGTGAACGTGCGGGGGAGAACCCCAAGGCCCGGATGCAGGTCCACACGTCGCGGGCGGACGCCGCCGGCACGTTCGTCTCACCGGTGACGAGGGTGGCGACGCGGCGGGCCTTGACGGGCGAGTACGGTACGCGACCCCGTGGACGGACACGTCCACCGAGTCGACCGCGGCGTCCTCTCCACCCGGAGCCGTACTGCGATCCGGGCACCCGGACACACCGTCCGGCGGAAGCGGTGAACTTCCGCGGTGAGCCGGTCGGCGGCCAGGGCCCGAGTGGAAGGGTCGGGGCGTTCGTGGGGTGCCCCCTCGACGGGACGGCAGCGCACGGGGACCTTCACGGTGCTCACCGGCCACCCTCTGGCGGCGGATAACACGGCGACCCAAGGCTCCTGCGCACGGACGAACTCGGCGACGCGCCGGCGATCTGTCCCGTCCGGGACGACGACGGTCGTCCAGGCGCCGCGCTCGGCCACGAGCCGCCGTACCCAGCCGACGAGGAGGTCGTCCATGTCGACGCCCTCGGCCCCGGCTTGACCCAGTTCCTCCGGCAGCGGGACGACGGCCGTGCCGCGCTCGCGCCCAGGCAGGCGGTCGCCGACCCGGGCTCGGACCGCCTTCACCACGGATCCGGTGCCCGTAGCCGGGCCACCGGCGTCAGCCACGCCCGCCAAGACGTACTCGCCGATCACCGGGGCACGCTCGGTGAGCAGGTCCTGGACTGCCCAGGTGAGGCGCAGCGGGTCGTCGTCGTCCGGCAGCAGCGCACGTGCCCGCGCACCGAGCTCGGGGTTGGCGTGCCACTCCTCCACGAGCTGGTGCACCTCGTCGGCACCGACGAGCACGTCGAGGTGCCCTCGCAGTTGCTGCTCCAGGCGGAGCAGCAGGAGCACCTCCGCTGGGACCGTTGGCTCCTGGCGGGAACGTCCGAGCAGTCGGAGCGTGCCGAGCCGTCGAAGTCGGAGTCGTCGTCCGGCGCCTGCTCAAGGACCCACGCTCCGGGCACGCCTGTGACCGGATCGGCGCCGAGCATCTGCTCCGGCTCGTGCAGTAACGGGTCGTACGGCAGCACGGTCGCTGGCCGACGCGATCGTCCCGCTGGCCACCTCTACCTCGTCCAGGAGCACCCGGAAGCCGCGCGGTCTCAGCGTCGGGCCGACCCGCACGCGGATGCCGGGCACCACCACGCCGAGGTCAGTCTGGATGCGCTCTCGCACCTGCGGCACGAGCTCGAACAGGAACCGGCCGCCGTCCTGCGCGTCGTCCACGAGGGGTGTGAGCCGCTCGCCGACCTCGAGAACCGCGGGCGTGACGTACGGCGCGACCGGCCCCCCGTCGTCCGTCCCCAGGCCGAACCAGCCGCCCAGGACGTGTCACCACCTCGCTGAACGATGGCGTCAAGACTGAAACCCAACTGGTAGTGAAGGTAATTGATGAACATTACTGCGCATCCGACAGGTGCGCCTGGCTGGTCGGATGGGTCCGTTTTACTTACCTAATCTTCACGGGCGGAGTTCAGCCAGATATTCGCCGTGGCGAAACCGTCCAATTCCGCAGGATAGCGCTCCGTCGCCAGGACGCGAGACAATGCTTTGCCGTTACTGCCTCCGCAATCCCAGCCTTTCGCCTAGTCCGCCATGAATACTTCATCTGCCTCGGCGACCACCAGCATCGAAGAAGATCCGCGTCTGTTCCCGAAAAGGCGTCGCATGTCAGGTTTGTCGCCTGGCACGTGGCATGGCTCGCACCATACGCAGGTGACCTCGTCCAGGCGCAGCAGCCGGGCCAGGTGCATCGCGTCCCGGGCGTCGGTCTTGACCCGATCCCCCGGCCGGTCGTTGCAGCTTCGAGGGCGCCGCGACCTCGCACCGGATCCCCGCCGCCGTCAGCGCCCGGGACAGGCCGAACCCGGTCGGGCCCGCCTCGTAGGCCACCGCCGACGGACCCGGCAGCGGCCCGACCCAGGCCGATGACTCCTCGTGCGACGGGGTCAACCGCGCCCGGAACACCTCACCCGTGACGCCGTCGATCGCCGCGGCGACAACCGATCGTGCGTGCACGTCCAGACCAACACTCGTACGCTCAGAGAACACCGGGGCCTCCCACACACTGTCGGATAGGCCGAGCAGGCAGCCCCTGCTCGGTAACCCACGAGATTGTGTGAGCGAGGCCCCGGCCAGCAACCACCTCAACCCGAGCGGTCACTCCATACCGTCTAGACGAGGGGACATCCAGTGAGCAAGCCTGACGCCGGACAATCGGAGTTGGGCCGTCGTAGGCGGCACCGTGAACTGTGGGAACATTTAGGGAGCACCGATCCTGACTGGGCCGCTTTGACTGTGCCGGACCGCCGAAACCGGGGCTGGGAACGCGACCTCACCAGCTTTTATGCGAGCGGGCTTAGAGCCGTGGAGGAAATGACATCGTGTATCCCGGGACCGCGGGAATGGGTACGCGCCCTTGAGTGGGGTACAGGGCCAGGTCGCCTAGCCTTCGGACTCGCGCATCTATATAGGGAAGTGGTAGCCGTCGACATCGCAGATTCGATGCTTGACACTGCATGCACCCGCCTGCACGAACGAGGCGTCGACAACGTCCGGCTGATCAATGTGCAAGACTACATCCCCAGTGAAGATTGTAATCTCGTTATCTCTCAACTCGTTCTGCAGCACTGTGCCAGCCGGTTGGAGGTGCTCGAGACCCTGGCCCTTATGGCGTCGTCCCCTTGTGCCGGGCGGCTGGCTCGTGGTGGAGATTCCGTCCCGTTCAGAGGACTTCAAAGGCCGCGTGCAGGTTAAACTCCGTTTGCATAACTTACTACGGGGGGCTGGTGTGCCGCTTCCGCTGCTGCACAAGTTGCACCTCTCGGGTATCGGCTCCATCACCATCCCGACGAGAGAGGTTGTAACAGCGTTGCAGCGTGCGGGCCTTGATACCTTCTTTCGCGTCGACCGGGTAACCGGCTACGAATACGTGCGATACACCGCTCAGAGACCACGATGATGTACGTGCAGCGACCTAGCGCCAAACGGGTCCGCCGAGGCAGCAAGCTACGTCCACCTCTACCAGTAGCCATGTCCCAGCAAAGCATCACGGATTGCCGGCGGTGCGTGGAGCAGTTATGCGAATCCGCCACTGCAAGAATGTTGGTCGGCGTGACGTTGTCATATGCCTCTCCAAGGCATCACATCGACCACCATGGCCGTGGGGACGCACTCGCTGCTGCAGGTCGGCAGCAAGTGGTGGGTATGGTTGGATACGCCTATGGGAGATGGATGCGCATCAGTCGGCCCGAACAGCACGAGGAATCAATTAAGCTAGTGCCTCATGGGAACGAATCTGCGCAGCCATAGGGGCACAATGGGATACCGTCTCGCAAGTGCAAATATGGAGGCGTAGAGAATCGGGCCCAGTATGCTCGCTACGGTGATTCTACGGTCGACCGGAATGCTGCTGTCTATGAATGGGAAAACAAACGGGAACGCGAGTAGCAGTAGGAGCCCGGCGACCAACACTGCCCACCCAACTGGATGAGCGATTCGGTTGGCCGACTCCGCCTCCGCGAGCCGTCGACGCGCGGTCTCTTTGTCGTCGTAGAGACGGATATTCGCCGTCCGTAGCCCCGACAGCATCTCATCAGGCTTGAACGCCCGGCGTCTGCCGAAGTAACCGCTAAGGTGATGGGTATAACCGTGTCAACAGCTACGAGTGCTTCCGTAACGCGCGAATACCAACCGACGGCATAGTCGGGGACCTCCGGTCGTGCCAGCTCTGACCTCAGCGCAGCCGCCGCCTCGGACAGGACGCGGGCATAGCGACCCCCCGTTGGTGCGGCAGGTGCCAGCGCTACCAGCCCACGGACGATAGTCGCCGTGGTCTCTGTTGACAGCCAGCCCACCCTAGATGGCGGGTCGCCCAAGGCGGAGATCACCATATCGCAGATGATTCCTTTACTAGGAGCGGTAGCCGCCGCGCCCGACCCATGATCGCCAGGGCCTCGCACACCCGCACCAACGCTGCAACATTTCCAGCGCTCTGGGCCATGACAATTGCCTCCCGGGTCAACTCAACGAGCCGCCCACCGTCAACATCTGAGTTACGCACGGCTGCGTGCCACAGGAGCAGTACGTCCGGGCCAGCGTCCTCAGCAATTCGCTGCATCGCAGCCACATCACTGTCGCCGGGGTCAGCGGCGCCGAGCAGGGACAAGCTTTCCACGGCGGCTAGCCTGGTGACGATGGGTTCTCCGCGCCTACCCAGCCACGTACCCAGTCGTTCCCTTAGGCGTTGCGTCTTGGAGGGGGATAGTTCGTGAACGACGTCTGGACCGTAAGTCTGCCGAAGGTAGTCCAACGCCGCGAGGACGTTGCGCAGCCGGTACAGACTCCCTTCGGCAAAGCCTTCCTCCCCCCACTCTGGATTGACCCCCAACCGGTCCAGAAGCTGCTCGGTGAGCTGGCGGCTCTCGCGAACGCCTACCACGGCTGATAGAAGGCAGGCTCGGAGTTCGGGTGCCGACCTCGCCGAGACGATTGAACCGCCGCGATCTACGATGCTCGACTCCAAGGGACTCAGTTGCGATTCGCCGAGTACCCGTTCATCATCAACAGAAGTCAGGGCGAGCTGTACGTGGCGGGCCAGCCAACTATCGGTCACTGTGGTCTCATCGGTCACCCGGACGACATGTTCTTGCACCGAAAGCGATTGGGTGACGGGCTCCACGCCATCACCGATGACCATGGCTGTAAGGGCGCCGGCGAGAGTGTAAGAGAGGAGGTTGCGCAGCAGCGCCCGACGGCGGTGCCAGTCAGCCAGAATTTTGCAGACAGCGACCCGCAAGCCAGCGGAGTCACCCGACCTGGCGACGAGGATTTCGCCCGAGGCGGCCTGAATCACGGGCAGCATGGCGCTGCTAGGGCTCAACCCGACTGTCTCCCAGTAAAGGCGGCCCCATGCTGCGCTCCGTCAACAGGCATCAGCCGTCCCGGAGCTCCGAGAGTTGCTGGAAGTCGACGGGGTCTAAGTAGGCGAGGAGGACGTCATCAGCGCCCCGCAGAGTTGGTTCCGCGTGTTCAGCGTGTTGGCCGTCGAGACGTCGTAGTGCGCTGTAACCCAACCGCTGGGTCAGCGCGTCTGGCGTTCGGTAGTTGCCTTGGAAGAACAGGGCGCCTCCGCCGTTCTCGAGGTACAGGGCCAGGGTCTCCTGTTGCTTCTGGACCAGGTCCCAGATTAGATCGGAATTCAGCGCGTTTGTCGCGAATACGAGCGCTGGGCAGGCCGACGGGTCCAATGACTGCAGAAAGTACCGCAGGCGCTCCTCAGTCACGGACTCGACGGTCACCGGCTGAAGATGAAATAATAGCGGCGGCTCGCCCCCCTTGCCTTTACAGCAGGAGTCCACAAACCCCAGCGTGTCTGCGTATGGATAGCGTGCCAAATCATCCGCGCTTTGGATGAGGGCGATGCGTGTCATTGTTCCTCCCAACTTCGTATCACGTCGCTTGGGTGCGCAACCGTCAAGCCCGCCTTGGGAGGTGGACGTGCCGTCACACACCTGAGACGCAGCGCTGGACGGCAAGCCCGGTCGGCGCGCCCATTTCCGTCCGGCCTACATAACACTGCTTGGAGAATTCACGGCCCCCGGCTTCCAGCGGTACCTGCCGGTTGCGCGCATCGAGGCAAGAAGCGCCGCATTGCAGGTGGCAGCCCTGCCCAGGAGGTTCGTCGAACCGGTTTGGATCTGGCATGTGCGATCGCCCCTCTTTGAACTTGGGTCCAGCATCCTCCCGCCCACGCTGGCGGGCAACAGCAATTGGAGACAGGGGCGTCGGGTGGCTTGCATTCACGCGCAACGCGGCCGTCACCTGTAGGGACGCGCGCCATGGTCTTTCCACGTCACCCGGCCGCCCTGTGTCTTACGCCATCCAGGGGAAAGAATTTGTCCCGCGCAGTGGTATGCGGCGTGGTCACGGCACAGGCGTAGACGCGTTCGCGGTCACCGAGTAATTGGTGGGTGTGGAGTGGCGGTTCTGGGTGGATCGCCGTCGGGATCGATGCCGGTGCCTGAGGTTGACTCTCGCGTGATTTGGCCGTCCCTTGGACGTGTCTTGGTTGAAGGACCTGTCACCTCGGGTGCCGGCGGCGACCTGGCCCACCAGCTGGCTTGATCAGAAGCCGGTCCAGTTGAGTCTCCGATAGTGGTGTAAGGCCGCGCGCTCCTTGCAGGTTTCAGGCGGTGAGCGCGGGAGCAGGTTGTCGTCTCCGATCTTCTCGCCGGTGTTGATGACGGTCGTGCGGCAGCGGGCCAGGAGGTCAAGTTCGAGGTAGCGGCGCCCTTCGGCCCCTTCGTCGGTCTGTTCGGCCAGGACCGCGCCGACGAGCCGGACGATCGCGTCGCGGTGGGGAAGATCCCGACGGCGTCGGTACGGCGGCGGATCTCCTTGTTCAGCCGTTCGGCGGGGTTGTTGGAGCAGATCTGGGTCCACACGTCCTTGGGGAACGTGGTGAAGGCCAGGATGTCCTCGCGCGCTGCGGCGAGGTGCTCGGCCACGGCGGTGTTCTCGGCGACGTAGTCCAGCAGCCGGTCGAAACTGGGCGGACACCGCTGGGACCGAGCTGCGGTCATTCCCAGACCAGCGGGGCGCCGCCCAGGAGGGGATGACGGTCGCCTGGATGCTGTTGGCCACCGCGGGGAAGCACTCGCGCTGCGCTGGGTGGACATCGACTTCGACGCCGCACGCCTCTCGGTCCGCCGATCGGTCGGCGTGGTGAAGCACAAGGGCCAAGGTGAGGATATCTTGCTGGGCCCACCGAAAGGCGGCGGGCCCAGGGTCGTCGACCTAGACCACGCGACGCTCGCCGCGCTGAAGAACACAAGGCGACCCAAGGAACGCTGTCCCTGGCACTGGCCCGCGATGACGCCTACATCCTGGCCAGCCTCGACGGCAGCGTGCGGCACCCCGAGCGGTTCTCCCGACGGTTCGTCGCAGCCGTCGCGGTCGCGCGCAAGTCCCTCGGGGTGGACACGTTGTCCGTCATCCGGCTGCACGACCTGCGACACACCCACGCGACGCTGCTGGCGGACGGCATCCCGGTCAAGGTCGGCTCCGAGCGGCTGGGGCACGCCAGCGCGACGATCACGCTCGGCATCTACGCGCACGTCATGCCAGGCATGCAGGGCCCAGGCCGCGGCCAAGCTCGGCGCCCTCATGGCCGGGGGAGCCTCGTGAAAGGTGGGGAGTATCACCGCGGTATCACGAGGCCGTTTTCGGTGGGCAAAAGAAGCGTCCCGGGCCTCTGACCTGCAGAGACCCGGGACGCTGGATGTGTCCGGAGGGGGACTTGAACCCCCACGCCCGTTAAGGGCACTAGCACCTCAAGCTAGCGCGTCTGCCATTCCGCCACCCGGACGAGGTGGTGCGGCAGGTGCCTGGAAAGCATCTGCAACGCTGCGGAACGATAGCACGCAGAAGGGACAGCCCTGAACTCCCCGCGGGCCTGCAGGGGCCCCGAACTAGGGTGTCCGGCATGACCGACAGCCCGAACGCCGTGCCGCTGCCCGAGGACGAGGTCGTCCGCATCTGCCGCGAGCTGATCCAGATCGACTCCTCCAACTACGGCGACGGCTCGGGCCCGGGCGAGCGCGCTGCGGCGGAGTACGTCATGGGCCAGCTGACCGAGGTCGGCCTCGAGCCGACGTACCTCGAGAGCGAGCCCGGACGGGCGAGCGTCGTCGTCCGCGTCGAGGGCGCGGACCGCAGCCGTCCCGGCCTCGCGGTCCACGGCCACCTCGACGTCGTACCGGCGAACGCGGCGGACTGGCAGGTGGACCCGTTCGGCGCGGAGGAGCGCGACGGCTGCATCTGGGGCCGCGGCGCCGTGGACATGAAGGACATGGACGCGATGGTGCTGGCCAACCTGCGCCACCTGGCGCGCACCGGCACCGTGCCGCCGCGCGACCTGGTGTTCGCCTTCTTCGCCGACGAGGAGGCCGGGGGAGTGCTGGGCAGCCACTACGTGGTCGACCACCACCCCGAGCTGTTCGAGGGCGTCGGCGAGGCGATCAGCGAGGTGGGCGGCTACAGCATCACCGTCCCCGCCGCGGCGACCGGGGAGCCCACCCGGGCCTACCTCCTGCAGACGGCCGAGAAGGGGATCGCGTGGCTGCGGCTGCGGGCCTCCGGCCGCGCCGGGCACGGGTCGGTGCCCAACGGCGAGAACGCCGTGGTGCGCCTGGCCGAGGCGATCGCCCGCATCGACGCGCACGTCTGGCCGCGGGAGTACATCGCCTCGGTGCGCGAGCTGCTCGACGGCCTCAGCGCGCTGACGGGCGTCGCCTGGACCGACGACGCCGCCGACGACCTGTTCGCCCACCTCGGCGGGGCGCGCGGCTTCGTGATGGGCACACTGCAGGACACGGCCAACTTCACGATGCTGGACGCCGGGTACAAGCACAACGTCATCCCGCAGAGCGCCACCGCGTCACTGGACTGCCGCTTCCTGCCCGGCCACGAGGACGAGCTGATGGCCACCATCGAGAAGCTGGCGGGGGAGTTCGTCGAGGTCGAGGTGGTGCACCGCGACATCGCCCTCGACGCGCCATTCGGCGGCGACCTGGTCGGGTCGATGAAGGCGGCGCTGCTCGCGGAGGACCCCGGTGCGGCGATCCTGCCGTACTGCCTGTCCGGCGGCACGGACAACAAGGCGCTCGCCGGGCTCGGCATCACCGGCTACGGCTTCGCCCCGCTGCGGCTGCCCGCCGACCTGGACTTCGCCCCGATGTTCCACGGCATCGACGAGCGGGTGCCGGTGGACTCGATCCGGTTCGGCGCGCGGGTGCTGCAGCGGCTGTTCGCCAGCTGCTGAGGTGCCGTACGACGCCCGGTCAGGCGGGCGGCCCCGATGGCCGGTCAGGCGGTGCGCTGGACGCGGATGATGCGCCGGCGCAGCCGCACCCGCCGCGTGCCGCCGAGATAGAGGCGCAGCCGGTCCATCTCCCAGTGGCCGTACTCCGCGTGCTCGGCCAGCGCACGTCGGACGTCCCCGCGGGAGACGTCGCGGGGGAACACCAGGACTCGGTACTCGTACTCGATCATCGTGTGCCATTGTGTCGCACAACCCGCTACGGTCGTCCCATGACCGCCGACCCGCGCGCAGCTCTGGCCATCCTCACCTCCTCACTGGAACGCCATCTCGAGGCCTCCGCCTCACGCCGCGGCGAGAACGACCCGGCGGTGGTGGCCGCCTACCAGGACGTCGCCGAGGCGTTCGACGCCTACGACGACGCGCTGCTCGAGGCCTACGGCGAGGTCACCCCGCTGGAGATCTACGGCGGTGACGATGACGATGACGACGAGGACGACGACTTCGACGGCGCCGGCAACGAGGACGACGAGCTCGACCAGCCCGACGACGAGGACGACGACGGCGTCTACCTCGGGCTGGACGACGAGGAGTACGACGCCGAGGACGGCGACGACTCCAGCCCCTCCGCGGGCGACAAGGGGCGGGTCGACCCCGCCGGAGCCGCACGCCGGCTCTGAGGCAGGGCCGGTCGGGCCGCGCCCCGGTTCAGTCCGAGACGTCGTCCAGGGCCGACACGAGCTCGCCCGGCAGCTCGAGCTCCTCGGAGGCCAGCGCCGTGCGCAGCTGTGCCGTGGTGCGCGCGCCCACGACCGGTGCGACGACGCCGGGCCGGTCACGCACCCACGCCAGCGCCACCTCGGCGGCGGACACCCCCAGGCCGCGGGCGGCGATGGCCACGGCGTCGACCACCTGTGCGCAGTCGTCGTCCAGGTAGCGGGAGGTGAAGGCGGCGTGCTCGCGGGACGCCGCCCTGGAGTCGGCGGGCACCCCGTGGCGGTACTTGCCGGTCAGGACCCCCCGCCCGAGCGGTGACCACGGCAACAGGCCCAGGCCCAGCGCGCTCGCCGCGCCGGCGACCTCGTCCTCGGCCACCCGGTTCAGCAGGGAGTACTCCACCTCGTTGGCCACCAGCGGCACCCGCCCGCCGGACATCAGCGTGGCGGCGTGCGCCGACTGCCACCCCGAGTAGTTGGACACCCCCACGTAGCGCGCCCGCCCCGACGTCACCGCCCACTCCAGCGCCGAGAGGGTCTCCTCGACCGGGGTCTCGTCGCTCCACGTGTGGACCAGCCAGAGGTCGACGTACGACGTGCGCAGGCGGGCCAGCGACGTGTCGAGCTGGCTGAGCAGCGTACGGCGGGAGGTGTCCACCACCCGCTCACCGGTGCGGCGCGAGATCCCCGCCTTGGTGCAGACCACCACCTCGTCCCGGGGGACGAGGTCGCCGAGGAAGCCCCCCAGTGCCTCCTCGGAGGCGCCGTCGGCATAGCCGTACGCCGTGTCGACCAGGTCGCCGCCGGCTGCCAGGAACGTCCGCAGCTGGTCGCGGGCGTCGTCCACGGACGTGGCGCGGCCCCAGGTCATCGTGCCGAGCGCGAGCCGTGAGACCGAGAGGCCGGACCGTCCCATTCTTCTGTGACGCATGCGACGTACGGTAACGGCGGCTCGGCGCGCCCCCGCCGGCAGCACGCCGCTAGCCTCCCCCCATGGAACTCGGGCTGAACCTCGGCTACTGGGGCGCCGGCAACGACGCCGACAACATCGCCCTCGCGCAGGAGGCCGACCGGCTTGGCTACTCCGTGGCCTGGGCGGCTGAGGCGTACGGCTCGGACACCCCCACCGTCCTCGCCTGGGTCGGCGCGCTGACCGAGCGGATCGGCCTGGGCGCCGCGGTGATGCAGATCCCGGCCCGGACGCCCGCGGCGACGGCGATGACGGCCGCCACGCTGGACACGCTGTCCGGGGGCCGCTTCCGGCTGGGCCTCGGGGTCTCCGGCCCGCAGGTGAGCGAGGGCTGGCACGGGGTGCGCTTCGAGGACCCGCTCGGGCGCACCCGCGAGTACGTCGACATCGTCCGGATGGCCCTGCGGCGCGAGACGGTCGCCTACGAAGGCCGGCACTGGACGCTGCCGCTGCCGGACGGCCCCGGCAAGGCGCTGCGCCTGACGGTGCACCCGGTGCGCGAGCGGCTGCCGATCTACCTCGCCGCGGTCGGGCCGCGCAACCTGCAGCTGGCCGGCGAGATCGCCGACGGGTGGCTGGCGATCTTCTACAGCCCCGAGTTCTCCGGCGACCTGCACGCCTCGCTCACCGCCGGCGCCACCCGGGCCGGCCGCGGGACGCCGGAGAACGCCCTCGCCGGCTTCGACATCGTCCCCACGGTGCCGGTGGTCCTCGACGACGACGTCGCGACGGCCGCCGAGCCGCTGCGCCACTACACCGCGCTGTACGTCGGGGGCATGGGCTCGCGGGAGAAGAACTTCTACAACGCCCTGGCGGTGCGGATGGGCTTCGAGCAGGCGGCGGCCGAGGTGCAGGACCTCTACCTGGCCCGCCGGCACCGTGACGCCGCCGCGGCGGTGCCGCTGGACCTGATCGACCAGACCGCCCTGATCGGTCCCCGCGCGCGGATCCGTGAGCGCCTGGTCCGCTACGCCGAGGCCGGGGTCACCACGCTCAGCATCGCCCCCTACGCTGCGACCCTCGAGCGTCGACTGGATGTCGTGCGCACGATGGCCGAGCTGCTGGACGAGACCGGCCTGGCCGACTGACCGACTGAGCCAACCAACCGACGAGGAAAAGCGATTCCGTGGAGCTGACCTACCTGCACGCCGTCCTGCTGGGGATCGTGGAAGGGCTCACCGAGTTCCTGCCCGTGTCCTCCACCGGGCACCTCACCATCACCGAGAAGCTCCTCGGGCTCACGGTCGACGACCCGGCGGTGACGGC
The DNA here is from genome assembly GCA_963724015.1 of uncultured Actinomycetota bacterium. Classification (GTDB taxonomy): domain Bacteria; phylum Actinomycetota; class Actinomycetes; order Actinomycetales; family Dermatophilaceae; genus CAVRTM01. The sequence goes on along the minus strand of CAVRTM010000006.1, from coordinate 178,749 downwards.
GTACACCGCCATCATCCAGCTCGGGGCGATCGCGGCGACGCTGCTCTACTTCGCCAAGGACATCTGGCGGCTGCTGACGGCCTGGGTCGGCGGCCTGCGCTCGGCGTCAGGGCGCGAGGACCACGACTACCGCCTGGCCTGGGCGGTGATCATCGGCTCGGTGCCGGTGGCGGTAGTCGGCCTGCTGGCCAAGGACCTGATCACCGGCGCCTTGCGCAGCCTGTGGGTGGTGGCCCTGGCGCTGATCCTCTGGAGCGCGGTCATGTGGGCCGCCGAGCGCCGCCACGACATGCTCGAGCGCCGCCGGATGCAGCGCGGCGAGGGCGGGGTCACCCTGCGCGACGGGCTGGTGATCGGGCTGGTGCAGTGCGTCTCGCTGATCCCGGGCATCTCCCGCTCGGGCGCGACCATCTCGGCCGGCCTGTTCGCCGGGCTCGACCGGGTCACCGCGACGCGACTGTCCTTCTTCATGGCGATCCCCGCGCTGACGGCCGCCGGGCTGTACGAGCTCAAGGACGTCAACGTCTCGGTGCTCGGCATCGGACAGATGCTCGTCGGCATCGTCGTCGCCTTCGTGGTGGCCTACGCCTCGATCGCATGGCTGCTGCGGTTCGTCGCCGGCCACCCCATCACGGTGTTCGCCTGGTACCGCGTGTCGCTCGGCGTGCTGCTCATCGTGGCGCTCTCCGCGGGGTGGCTGACCGCTACCTGACCGCCGCCTGACCCTGTCGGTGCCCTGACGCACACTGGAGGCGGGTCCCGCGCTCCCGCCGGGTCCCCGCCTCCAGAGGGGAACCTCCTGTGTCGTCCCGTGTGCTGGTCACCGGAGCCTCCGGGTTCATCGGCTCCCACCTGTGCGAGGCCCTCGTCGAGGCCGGGCACTCCGTCCGCTCGATGACGCGTTCGCCCGAGCGCTACACCGGCGCGGGGGAGCCCGTCGCCGGTGACGTCGGCGACCCGGCCAGCCTCGACGCCGCGCTCGAGGGCATCGACGTTGCCTACTACCTCGTGCACTCCCTCGGCTCCGCCGACTTCGAGCACAAGGACGCGGACGCCGCCCGGGCGTTCGGGCAGGCCGCGGCCCGCGCCGGCACCGAGCGCATCATCTACCTCGGCGGCCTCGGCGAGGAGGACAGCGAGCTGTCGCCGCACCTGCGGTCGCGTCGTGAGGTCGAGACCCTGCTCGGGGCGGCGGGGGTGCCCGTGACGGTCCTGCGGGCGGCCGTGGTCGTGGGCCACGGCGGCATCTCCTGGGAGCTGACGCGTCAGCTGGTCCACCGGCTGCCGGTGATGATCGCGCCACGGTGGGTCAACACCAGGACTCAGCCGATTGCCCTGCCCGACGTCATCCGCTACCTCGTCGGGGTCCTCGACGCGCCGCAGGCCCGTGGTCAGGTCTACGAGGTGGGTGGCCCGGAGGTGCTGCGCTACGTCGACATGATGCGCCGGGCCTGCCTCATCCAGAAGGGCCGCGACCTGCGGCTGATCGGCGTGCCGTTCCTCACCCCCCACCTGTCCTCGTTGTGGCTGGCCTTCGTCACGGACGTCGACCGGGCCACCGCGCGCAACCTGATCGACTCGATGACCAGCGAGGTCGTCGTCCACGACACCTCCATCCGCGACGTCGTGCCCGGGCAGACGATGGGCTACGACGACGCGGTGCGCCTGGCGCTCGCTGAGCGGGAGCGCGGTGAGCGGGAGCGCAGCGAGAACAACGGCCAGGCCAGCAAACCAGTGGGGTCGGCCGAGCGGCACGACCGCGGGCGATGACGGTCTCCTCGTCCCGGCTGGTCCAGCTGCTGCGGCCGGCGCTGGTCGACAAGGTCGAGCGTGACCACCGCCAGCCCGACAGCGCCTTCCTGCGCCGCCGGGTGGTCGTGGTCGTGGTCCTGCTCGTCGGCGCGACGCTGCTCGGGATCTCCCTGTCGGTGCCCCCGGGCAGCCCCGCGTTCTACCCGCTGACGCTCGCTCTCGCCGCCGTGTGGGTCGTCGGCGGCCTGGCTTCCGGTCCGCTGCACCTCGGCCGGATCCCCTTCCGGGGCACGCTTGCGGCGGCCGGTGGTGACGCCGATCGTGCTCGGCCTCATGGCCGTGGCCGTGTTCGTCCTCGGCGCGCTGGTCGTGCGGCAGATCCCGCCGCTGCGCGACTTCACCCAGCACGTCCTGGACCACGCGCGATACGGGTCGCTGCCGCTGGTCCTGCTGATCACCGTGCTCAACGGCATCGCGGAGGAGGTCTTCTTCCGTGGGGCGCTGTTCGCGGCGATCGGAGCCCGCTACCCCGTGCTCATCTCCACGGCCGTCTACGCGGTCGCGACGCTCGCCACCGGCAACCCCATGCTGGTGTTCGCCGCCGCGACGCTCGGGCTCGTCCTCGGGCTGCAGCGCCGTGCCTCCGGCGGGGTGCTGGCGCCGATCCTGACCCACATCACCTGGTCGTCGTCCATGGTGCTGATCCTGCCGCCGCTGTTCGCCGTCGCCCACTGACGCCTGCCGCCGTCGCCCACTGACGCCCGCCGCCGTTGCGCGCTGACTCCTGCTGCCGTCGCTCACTGGCGGCTGCGGGCGCAGGGCGGCGCCCGAGGAGGCCCAGCGCCGCTCAGAGCCAGCCGGAGCGGCGGAACGCGCGGTAGAGCGACACGCACACCGCGGCCATGACGGCCAGCACGACGAAGTAGCCGTAGTAGTACTCGTGCGACCCGACGTCGATGCTGGCCTGCAGCTCGGGGATGTTCGTGAAGTTCATGCCGTAGATCCCGGCGATCATCGTGGGGACCGCGGCAATCGCCACCCAGGCGGAGATGCGCCGCATGTCGTCGTTCTGCTGCACGGAGATCTGGGCCAGGTGCGCCGACAGGACGTCGGTGAGCAGCCGGTCGTAGGACTCGACGTGGTCGATGACCTTCAGCAGGTGGTCGGAGATGTCGCTGAAGAACGGCCGCGCCTGCTCGTGCATGAACGGGGTGGCGTGGTCGCGGGCAAGCCGCTGCAGCGGGTCGGCCAGCGGCACGGCGGCACGCTTGGCCTCCAGGACCTCGCGCTTGAGCAGGTAGATCTGGGAGGCGTCAACCTTGACAGCCCCGGAGAACACCGTGCGCTCGATCGCGTCCAGGTCCTCCATCAGCTCGGCGTCGATGGCCGCGTAGTTGTCCACGATCGAGTCCATCACCGAGTACAGAACCGCGATCGGCCCGTAGGCCAGCTGCTCGGGCGTGTGCTCCAGCCGGGCCCGGACGCCGGCAAGCGGGTTGCCCTCGCCCTTGCGCACGGTCACCACGAACCGGTCGCCGACGAAGATCATCATGTCGCCGGTCTCGATGTCGGACGTCTTCTCCACGTAGCGCAGCGTCTTCAGGACCACGAACATCGACTCGTCGTACACGTCCAGCTTCGGGCGCTGGTTGCCCTTGATCGCGTCCTCGACGGCCAGCGGGTGCAGCTTGAGGTCGTGGTTGACCAGCGCGAACTCGGCGTCGGTGGGGTCCTTCAGACCGATCCAGATGAAACCCTGCTGGTCGGCCCGCAGGCACTCGAGCTCCTTCTGCAGGTCGGTGCACTGGATGCGGTGCCCGTCGCGGTAGACGGCCTGGTCAACGATCACAGGGCTATGTCACCACGCCGTGCGGCCGGCCGCACGCAAGCCGACGTACAGTGGCGCGCGTGCCGATCTGCCTGCTGGTCCGTCATGGCCGTACGACCGCCAACGCGAGTGGGACGCTCGCCGGCTGGACCGCGGGCGTGGGCCTCGACGACGCGGGCCGCGGCCAGGCCGAGGCGCTCGGAAAGCGGCTCAGCGGTCTGCCGGTGGCGGCGATCGTCAGCAGCCCGCTGCAGCGCTGCCAGGAGACCTCGGTGATCCTCGCCGACGCGCTCGGCGCGCTCGAGGTCGAGACCGAGCAGGACCTGGGGGAGTGTCGCTACGGCGCGTGGACCGGTAGCGCCCTGAAGGACCTGGCCCAGGACCCGCTCTGGCGGGTGGTGCAGGACCACCCGAGCGCGGCGCGCTTCCCCGACAGCGAGGAGTTCCCGGGGGAGTCCATCGCCGAGATGCAGCTGCGGGCGGTGCGGGCCATCCGGGCGACGGACGCCGCCGTCGCCCGCGACCACGGTCCGGACGCCCTGTGGGTGGCGGTGTCGCACGGCGACGTGATCAAGTCGGTCATCGCCGACGCGGCCGGCGCGCACCTGGACCAGTTCCAGCGGATCATGGTCGACCCGGCGTCGCTGTCCGTCGTCCGCTACACCGAGCGCCGGCCGTTCGTGGTGCGCGTCAACGACGCCGGCATCGACCTGGCCGGCCTCGTGCCGCCCCGCCCCAGCCGGACACGGCGGGGGAGGACGGGACCGGCGACAGTGACGCGGCAGCGGGGCCCGCCGTACCGGCGCCGTAGCCGGCCGCCGTACCGGCTGCCGACACGTCGGGCGACGCACCGGTGGGTGGCGGCGCCGGGACCGCCGACTAAAGTCGAAGCCATGCCGGTCATCGACTTCGACCCACCCGACAGGTTCGTCGCAGGCACGGTGGGGCCTCCCGGGCAGCGGACCTTCTTCCTGCAGGCCAGCGAGGGTCCACGCGTCACCAGCGTGTCCCTGGAGAAGCAGCAGGTGGTCGTCCTCGCCGACCGGGTCAACGACCTGCTCGACGACTTCGCCGGCGGCGACGCGACCGAGGACGTCGCGGTCGAGGTCGAGGACAACGCCCCGCTGGACACTCCGATCGAGGACGAGTTCCGCGTCGGCACCATGAGCCTGGGGTGGGACGCCGAGCGGCGGGTGGTCATCCTGGAGTGCCACGACGGCGAGGACGTCGTCGAGCTCGATGACGAGGGCGACCCCGTGATCGTCGAGGAGGAGGAGGACGAGAGCGCCGACCGCACCATCTTCCGCGTCGTCATCGGCCCCAGCACGGCCCGGGCGTTCGCCCGCCGCTGCACCCGGCTGGTCCAGGCCGGCCGGCCCCCCTGCCCCTTCTGCGGTGGACCGCTGGACCTGACCGGGCACATCTGCCCGCGCGCGAACGGCTACAAGCGCTGACCGGGATCCTGCCGCCCTCGACCGAGGCCGAGGCCGCGGAGCTGATGGAGCTGCTGACCCTCGGCGAGCTGGAGATCGAGGGGCAGCTGGTCGACGCCTCCAACCTGGCCCTGCTCGCGCGCCTGGAGCGCGGTGGGGTCGAGACCCGGGTGATGTACAAGCCGGTCCGCGGGGAGCGCCCGCTCTGGGACTTCCCGAGCGGCACGCTCGCCAACCGGGAGGCGGCGTCGTACGTCGTGTCCGCGGCCGGGGGCTGGGACGTCGTCCCCCCGACCGTGCTGCGCGACGGCCCGGCCGGCCGGGGGACCGTGCAGCTGTGGATCGAGGGCCTGGACGGCACCGACGACGAGGACGTGGTCGTGCCGCGCCCCGAGGGGCTGGTCGACCTGGTCCCAGCCGGCCGGATGGAACCGGGCTGGCTGCCCGTGTTCGAGGCGGAGCTGCACAACGGGTCGCCGGTGGTCGTGGCGCACGCCGACCGGCCCGACCTGGCCGCGGTCGCGGTCCTCGACATCGTCATCAACAACGCCGACCGCAAGGGCTCCCACCTCGTGCTGGACCGGCAGGGGTCCCTGTGGGGCTTCGACCACGGCCTCAGCTTCCACGAGGAGCTGAAGCTGCGGACGATCCTGTGGGGGTGGGCGGGCACGCCGCTGCCCGACGTCGAGCTGTCCCGCCTCGACGCCCTGGCCACCGACCTGAGTGCACCGCTCCAGCAGCCTGGCGCAGGGCCTCGATGCCCTGCTGGCGCCCGCGGAGGTGCAGGCCGTGCGGGCACGGGTGGACGGGCTGCTGCGCCGGGGCCGTTTCCCGGGCCCGGGGCACCGCTGGCCCGCCGTCCCCTGGCCGCCGCTGTGAGCCGTGCGGGCAGCTCGACCTGCGGGCGCGTCCGGGCCGGCCTCGGGCGTCCGCTGTGAGCGGCCGACGGGCGCCGGTCTAGGCTCCTGACGTGAAAGCCTGGCCCTCCCCGTTCATCCCTGCCCTCCCCGGCGCGGGTCTGCCCGTGCGCGTGCACGACACCGCCTCTGACACCCTGCGCCCGCTGACCCCCGGCCCGGTGGCGCGGATGTACGTCTGCGGCATCACGCCGTACGACGCCACGCACATGGGGCACGCGGCGACCTACGTCACCTTCGACGTCCTCGGGCGCGCGCTGCGCGACGCGGGGCACGAGGTGCTCTACGTGCAGAACGTCACCGACGTGGACGAGCCGCTGCTCGAGCGGGCCCAGCGCGACGGTGTCGGCTGGCAGGACCTCGCCGCCGGCGAGATCGCCCTGTTCCGCGAGGACATGACCGCGCTCGCCGTGATCGCCCCCGACCACTACATCGGCGTCGTCGAGGCGGTGGACCAGGTCGCCAAGACCGTCGGCGAGCTGCTGGCCAAGGGCTCGGCGTACCGCGTCGAGCTGCCCGCGGGCGAGGGCGACCCCGGCGCGGGCGACGTCTACTTCGACCTGTCGACCGAGCCCGGCTTCGGCGCGGTCTCGTCGTGGACGCGCGAGCAGATGATGGAGGTCTTCGCCGACCGCGGCGGCGACCCCGACCGGGAGGGCAAGCGCGACCCGCTGGACCCGCTGCTGTGGCGCGCCCGCCGCGAGGGCGAGCCGTCCTGGCCCGGCGGCGAGGTCGGCGAGGGGCGCCCCGGCTGGCACATCGAGTGCACCTCCATCGCGCTGGACTACCTGGGCATGAGCTTCGACGTGCAGGGCGGTGGCACCGACCTGGTGTTCCCCCACCACGAGATGAGCGCCGTGCAGGCGACCGGCCTGACCGGCCAGAGCCCGTTCGCGCGGGCGTACGTCCACCAGGCCATGGTCGGCCTGGACGGCGAGAAGATGAGCAAGTCCAAGGGCAACCTGGTGCTCGTGTCGGCCCTGCGGCGGGCCGGGGTGGACCCGATGGCCATCCGGCTGGCGCTGCTGGCCCACCACTACCGGACGCCGTGGGACTGGACGGACGAGGGCCTGGCGCAGGCCCAGGAGCGGCTGGCGACCTGGCGGGCGGCGATGTCGGTCAACGCCGGGCCGGCCGCCGAGGCGACGGTCGCCCGCGTGCGTGAGTGCGTGGCCGACGACCTGGACACCCCGACCGCGCTGGCGGCGGTGGACCGCTGGGCCCGCGAGAGTCTCGACCGGGGCGGCGACGACCTCGGCGCACCAGGACTGGTGTCCCGCACCGTCGACGCGCTGCTGGGCGTCCGCCTCTGAGGCTCCTGCCAGGCGTGGCTGACAGTCCGCTGCCTGACGGCGCGTCGTGCCTGCCTGCGGGACGTGCTCCGCGGTGGCTGCTGGTCGGCGGGGGCCTCAGGCCGGGGGCTCGTCGCCGCGCCGGCGCAGGTAGCGCTCGAACTCCCGCGCGATGGCGTCACCGCTGGCCTCGGGCAGGTCGGCGGTGTCCTGCGCCTGCTCGAGGCTCTGGACGTACTCCGCCACCTCGTCGTCGGACTCGGCCAGCTCGTCGACGCCGTGCTCCCACGCCCGCGCCTGCTCGGCCAGCTCGCCGTGCGGGATGGTGATGTCCAGCAGCTCCTCGAGCTTGGTGATCAGGCCGAGAGTCGCCTTGGGGGAGGGCGTGCCGCCGGCGTAGTGCGGCACGGCGGCCCAGCAGGACAGCGAGGGCAGGTCGGCCTGGGCGGCGGCATCCGCCAGGACGCCCACGATGCCCGTGGGCCCCTCGTACTTGCTCGCCTCGAGGTCGTAGCGGTGGATCATGTCCTCGTGCTCGGACGTGGCGTTGATCGGCAGCGGCCGGGTGTGCGGCACGTCCGCCAGCAGCGCGCCGAGCGTGACGAACGTCGACACGCCCACGGACTGGGCGAACTCCAGCAGCTCGATGGTGAACGACCGCCAGCGCGTGGACGGCTCGATGCCCTGCACGAGGATCACGTCCCGGTCGGTGCCGGAGGAGGTCGCCAGCAGGATCCGGGTCGTCGGCCAGCTGATCCGGCGGCGGCCGTCGTCGGCGACCACCCGCGGCCGGTTGACCTGGAAGTCGTAGTAGTCCTCAGGGTCGAGCGCGGCGATCGGCTCGGCGCCCCAGACGTCCGACAGGTGCTCGATGGCGGATGTCGCGGACTCGCCGGCGTCGTTCCACCCCTCGAAGGCGGCGATCATGATCGGGTCGCGCAGCTCCCGCACGTCCTCGAGCTCGATCAACACTGCCTCCTGGTGCGTCGTGGCGGGGGTGCCCGCGGCGACGGTGCCGCGGCCCGGGTGACCAGACTACGGAATCCCGGTCGGGCCGCCATCCACCCCGCCGATAGACTCAGGGCCGATCCCCCGACGCGAAGGTCCACCACATTGAGCAGCCGCTCCGACCTCTTCCGCACCGCGCTCGCCGAGCGTGTCCTCGTCGCCGACGGCGCGATGGGCACGATGCTCCAGGCGGCCGACCCCTCGATGGACGACTTCCAGGGGCACGAGGGCTGTAACGAGATCCTCAACATCACCCGGCCGGACATCGTCCGCGGCGTCCACGACGCGTACTTCGAGGTGGGCGTCGACTGCGTCGAGACCAACACCTTCGGCGCCAACTACGCCAACCTCGGCGAGTACGACATCTCGGACCGGATCTACGAGCTGGCCCACGCGGGCGCCCGCATCGCGGCGGAGTCCGCCGCGGCGTGGTCCACGCCCGAGCAGCCGCGGTTCGTCATCGGTTCGGTCGGTCCGGGCACCAAGCTCCCCTCGCTGGGGCACGCGCCGTTCGCCCTGCTGCGCGACGCGTACGCCGAACAGGCCCGCGGCATGGTCGACGGCGGGGTGGACGCCATCCTCATCGAGACCTCGCAGGACCTGCTGCAGGCCAAGGCCGCCGTCATCGGCGCGCGGCGTGCGCTGGCCGACGCCGGCGAGAACCTCCCGGTCATGGTCCAGGTGACGGTCGAGACCACGGGCACGATGCTCATGGGCTCGGAGATCGGTGCGGCCCTCACGGCGCTGGAGCCGCTGGGCATCGACGCGATCGGGCTCAACTGCGCCACGGGCCCGACCGAGATGAGCGAGCACCTGCGCCACCTCTCGCGCCACGCCCGCGTTGCCGTCACGTGCATGCCCAACGCCGGCCTGCCGATGCTCACCAAGGAGGGCGCGGCGTACCCCCTCACGGCCGAGGAGCTCGCCGCCGCGCACACCCAGTTCGTCAAGGAGTTCGGCCTGTCGCTGGTCGGCGGCTGCTGCGGTACGACGCCCGCCCACCTCGCCGCGGTCGTCCAGGCCGTCGGTGGCCAGCAGGTCCAGCCTCGGCGTCCGCGCCCCGAGCACGGCGTCGCGTCGCTCTACTCCGCCGTGCCGTTCCGCCAGGACGCCTCGGTCCTGTCCATCGGTGAGCGCACCAATGCCAACGGCTCCAAGGGTTTTCGTGAGGCGATGCTCGAGTCCCGTTGGGACGACTGCGTCGAGATCGCCCGTGACCAGACCCGTGACGGCGCGCACCTGCTCGACGTCTGCGTCGACTACGTCGGCCGCGACGGCGCCGAGGACATGCGTCAGGTGGTCGGCCGGTTCGCCACGTCCAGCACCTTGCCGCTGGTGCTGGACTCGACCGAGCCGCCGGTGATCGAGGCCGGCCTCGAGCTGCTCGGCGGCCGGGCCGTGATCAACTCGGTCAACTACGAGGACGGCGACGGGCCCGACTCGCGGTTCACCCGCATCATGAAGGTCGTCCGCGAGCACGGCGCCGCCGTCATCGCCCTCACCATCGACGAGTCCGGTCAGGCCCGCACCCGTGACCACAAGGTCGCGGTCGCCTCCCGGCTGATCGACGCCCTGACCGGGGAGTGGGGGATGCAGGTCCAGGACATCCTGGTCGACACGCTGACGTTCACCCTCGGCACCGGGCAGGAGGAGAGCCGCCGCGACGGCCTGGAGACCATCGAGGGCATCCGGGAGCTCAAGCGCCGCTACCCCGAGGTGCAGACCACGCTGGGCCTGTCCAACATCTCCTTCGGCCTGAAGCCGGCCGCGCGGCAGGTGCTCAACTCGGTGTTCCTGCACGAGTGCGTCAAGGCCGGGCTGGACTCCGCGATCGTGCACGCCGCCAAGATCGTCCCGGTCGCCCGCATCCCGCAGGAGCAGCAGGACGTGGCGATGGACCTCATCTACGACCGGCGCCGGTTCGCCGGCGAACCGGGGGAGAGCGAGGTCACCTACGACCCGCTGTCGCGGTTCCTCGAGCTGTTCGAGGGGGTCGACGCCGGCTCGCTGAAGGCCTCCCGCGCCGACGCCCTGGCCGCGCTCCCGCTGGAGAAGCGCCTGGCCCAGCGGATCATCGACGGCGAGCGCAACGGCCTGGAGGCCGACCTGCAGGCGGCGCTCGACAAGGGCCACAGCGCCCTGGACATCATCAACGACCACCTGCTCGACGGGATGCGCACGGTCGGCGAGCTGTTCGGCAAGGGGGAGATGCAGCTGCCGTTCGTGCTGCAGTCCGCCGAGGTGATGAAGGTCGCCGTCGCCTTCCTCGAGCCGCACATCGAGGGCAACGCCGACGGGAGCGCCCGCGAGGCCAAGGCCAAGATCGTGCTCGCCACCGTCAAGGGCGACGTGCACGACATCGGCAAGAACCTCGTCGACATCATCTTGTCCAACAACGGCTACGACGTGGTCAACCTCGGCATCAAGCAGCCGATCTCCGAGATCATCCGGGCCGCCGACGAGCACCAGGCCGACGCGATCGGCATGAGCGGGCTGCTGGTCAAGTCGACGGTCATCATGAAGGAGAACCTCGAGGAGCTGAACTCCCGTGGCGTGTCTGCGCGTTGGCCGGTGCTGCTCGGTGGTGCGGCGCTGACGCGGGCCTACGTCGAGAACGACCTGGCCGAGGTCTACGAGGGAGAGGTCCGCTACGCCCGAGACGCGTTCGAGGGCCTGCGGCTCATGGACGCCGTCGCCAAGGCCCGGTCCACCCCCGAGCTCAGCGTCGGCGACGCGCTGCCCGAGCTGCGCAAGCGACGGGTCCGGGCCAAGGCGACCGAGATCGACGACGCCGCCCTCTCCGACACGACCCGCTCGGACGTCGCCACCGACAACAGCATCCCGACGCCGCCGTTCTGGGGGACCCGCGTCGTCAAGGGCATCGCCCTGGCCGACTACGCGGCGTACCTCGACGAGCGGGCGACGTTCCTCGGCCAGTGGGGCCTGAAGGGCGCCCGCGGGGACGGCCCGTCGTACGACGAGCTGGTCGAGACCGAGGGCCGCCCCCGGCTGCGGATGTGGCTGGACCGGATCAAGACCGAGAACCTCCTCGAGGCGGCCGTGGTCTACGGCTACTTCCCCTGCTACAGCGAGGGCAACGACGTCGTCGTGCTGCACGACGACGGCCCGCAGAAGGGCCAGGAACGGGCCCGGTTGACGTTCCCGCGGCAGCGCCGCGACCGTCGGCTCTGCCTGGCCGACTTCTTCCGCAGCAAGACCGACTACGAGCAGGACGGCCGGCCCGACGTCATCGCGTTCCACCTGGTGACGATGGGCGCCAAGGTTGCCGAGGCCACCGCGGAGCTGTTCGCGGCCAACGCCTACCGCGACTACCTCGAGCTGCACGGCCTGTCCGTGCAGCTGACCGAGGCGCTGGCCGAGCTGTGGCATGCCCGGGTCCGCGAGGAGCTCGGCTTCGGCGCGGACGACGACGAGTCGCTGGACGCGATCCTGCGGCAGGGCTACCGCGGTTCGCGCTACTCCTTCGGCTACCCGGCCTGCCCCGACCTCGAGGACCGCGCCGTGCTGGTGGAGCTGCTGGACCCCTCGCGCATCGGCGTGACGTTGTCCGAGGAGCTGCAGCTGCACCCCGAGCAGTCGACCGACGCACATGGTGGTCCACCACCCCGAGGCCAAGTACTTCAACGCGACATGAGTGAGGTTCCCATTCTCGACCGCCGCCGACACCCTCGACGGCGACCACCCGGCCGCGGTCCTGTGGGACATGGACGGCACGCTGGTCGACACCGAGCCGTACTGGATCGCCGAGGAGCGCGCTCTGGTCGAGCTGCACGGCGGGGTCTGGACCGACGAGCACGCCTACCAGCTCGTCGGCAACGACCTGATGGTCTCGGCGCAGTACATCCTCGACCACGCCCCGGTCCCCCTCACGCCGGTCGAGGTGGTCAACGAGCTGCTCGCGGGCGTCGTCCGCCGGGTGAGCGAGCACGTGCCGTGGCGCCCTGGCGCGTGGGAGCTGCTCGAGGCGCTCGGCGAGGCCGGTGTGCCATGCGCCCTGGTGACCATGTCCTGGCGGTCGCTGGCCGACGTCTTCGTCGGCTCCCTGCCCGCCGGCACCTTCGCCGCAGTGATCACCGGGGACGAGGTGACGCACGGCAAGCCGCACCCCGAGCCCTACCGTGCGGCTGTGCGCGCCCTGGGGGTCGAGCTGCACCGGTGCGTGGCGATCGAGGACTCGCCCCCGGGCGTGGCGTCGGCCGTGGCGGCCGGCGTGCCGACGATCGCGGTGCCGCACGCCGTCCCGGTGCCGCACACCGTGGGCGCCGTGCAGATCGACGGGCTCGTCGGCGTCAAGCCCGCGGACCTGCTGCGCCTCCTGCGCTGACCGGCCTGCCCGGATCGGCCTGCCCTTGAACCTGTTCGCTGGCGGGCTGCGCTGACCGGGTGTGCTGACCGGCTGCGCTCGCTCGGGGGCCTCTTGCGCCGCTGAGGCGGCGCTGCGGTGGTGGTGGTCAGCGGGCCCGTTCGCCCCAGCCGCTGGTGCGGGCGGCGGCGGCCAGGGTGGCGGCGAGCTCCTCGTGGTCCTCGGCGACGAGCCCCGAGGTGACCCGGATGTGGCCCCCTCCGCCGGGGACCACGTCGAAGGGCGCCCCGGGCGTCACGCCGATGCCCTGGCTGGCCAGCCGCACGATGGCCGCGGTCTCGTCGTGCACCGGCACCCAGATGTTGAGCCCGTCCGAGCCGCCCACGTCGACGCCGTGGTCGCCCAGGGCCGCGACCAGGGCGCGGCGGCGGCGGGCGTACTCGTCGCCGCGCGCGCCCGACGTGCGCCACGGCCTCGGCGTCGGTCAGCAGGCCGACCAGGATCCGCTGCAGCAGCCGGCTGCTCCAGCCCTGGCCGAGCTGCCGCCGCGCGAGGGCGTCCTGCAGCAGGGCGGTGGGACCGCCGAGGGCCGCCAGGCGGAGGTCGGGGCCGTGCGACTTGGAGTAGCTGCGCACGTGCACCGTCTGCTGCGGGATCCAGCGACCGAGGCTCAGGTCGGACGCGGTGGAGATGGCGCCGGCCGAGTCGTCCTCGACCACCGGGACGCCCGTGGTCGCCAGCACGGCCGCGAGCTCGGCGGCGCGCGACGTCGTCAGCGAGATCCCGGTGGGGTTCTGCGCGCGGGGCTGGAGGAAGACCGCGGCGGTCGGGGAGGCGATGGCCGCCGACAGGGCGCCAGGGAGCGGGCCCTCGTCGTCCATCGGTACGCCGACCACCTCCGCGCCGACGGACTCCAGCAGGTCCAGCAGCGGTGGGAAGCAGGGGTGCTCGACCACCACGCGGTCGCCGAACCGCACGATCGAGCGCGCGACGAGGTCGAGCGCGTCCATCGCGCCGTCCACGACGGTGAGCTCCTCGGCGTCGTACGGCCAGTCGGCGCGCAGCAGGCGCATCAGCTCCGGCAGCACCGGCTCGTCGAGGTAGCCACGTGGCGTGCCGGCGGTCGTCAGCCGTTCGAGCGCGTGCTCCAGGCTCGGCAGCAGGTCGCCGTCGGGGACGCCGGTGGACAGGTCGAGGTCGAAGTCCGCCTGACGCTCCAGCGCGCGGCGGTAGCGGCCGGGTGCCTGGCCGGTCGTCTCGGCCACGGTCGTGCCGCGACGACCGTCGGTCCGGATCGTGCCGGACCGGGCGAGGAGCGCCCAGCCGGCGCTGACGGTGGTGGGGGACAGGTCGAGCGCGGCGGCGACCGAGCGGATGGGCGGCAGCCGGGTGCCGGGACGAAGCGTGCCGTCACGGACAGCACGGCTGACGGCGCGGGCCACGCCCTTGGCGCCGGGCTCGCTGAGATGGGTGCGCAGGGCCCGAAGCTGCTCGTCCATGTTTTGTAACGTAGCAAAAACGCCATTGTTCCAGCAATGTCCGGCACGTAATGTGGCTGCATGAGCTCTCGCATCTCGCACTGGGTCGACGGACGCCTCCTGCCGGGCACATCAGGCCGCACGTCCCCCGTCCACAACCCCGCCACCGGGCAGGAGACCGCCCGGGTCGACCTGGCCAGCACCGAGGAGGTCGGCGCCGCGATCGCCACGGCCAGGGAAGCGGCGAAGGAGTGGCGCTCGTCCTCACTCTCGCGCCGGTCCGCCGTGCTGTTCGCCTTCCGTGAGCTGCTGCACTCCCGCACCGACGAGCTGGCCGCGATCATCACCGCCGAGCACGGCAAGGTCCTCAGTGACGCCGCGGGCGAGATCGCCCGCGGCCTGGAGAACGTCGAGTTCGCCGCCGGAGTCCCGCAGCTGCTCAAGGGCGGCTTCTCCGAGCAGGCCGCCACCGGCGTCGACGTCTACTCGATCCGCCAGCCGCTCGGCGTCGTCGCCGGCATCACCCCGTTCAACTTCCCCGCCATGGTGCCCCTGTGGATGTGCGCCAACGCCATCGCCTGCGGCAACGCGTTCGTGCTCAAGCCGAGCGAGAAGGACCCCTCCGCCGCGCTGTTCATCGCGCAGATGTGGAAGGACGCGGGCCTGCCCGACGGGGTCTTCACCGTGGTCCAGGGCGACAAGGAGGCCGTCGACGCGCTGCTCGAGCACCCCGACGTCGCCGCCATCAGCTTCGTGGGGTCCACGCCGATCGCGCGCTACATCTACGAGACCGGTACGGCGAACGGCAAGCGCGTGCAGGCCCTCGGCGGAGCGAAGAACCACGCCCTGGTGCTGCCGGACGCCGACGTGGACATGGCCGCGGACGCGGTGGTCTCTGCGGCGTACGGCGCGGCGGGTGAGCGGTGCATGGCCCTGTCGGTGGCCGTCGCGGTGGGGGACGTGGGCGACCGGCTGGTCGACGCCGTCGCCGCCAGGCTGCCCAAGCTGCGCATCGGCGACGGTGCCGAGCCGGACACGGACATGGGCCCGCTGATCACCGCCGAGCACCGGGACAAGGTGCGCGGCTACATCGACGCCGGTGCCGAGCAGGGCGCGACGGTGGTCGTCGACGGCCGTACGGCGGACGTGCCGGCCGACGGCTTCTTCCTCGGGACGACGCTGCTGGACCACGTGGCGCCGTCGATGACGGTCTACACCGACGAGATCTTCGGGCCGGTGCTGTGCGTCGTGCGCGCGGACACCTACGAGCAGGGCCTCGCGATCATCAACGACAACCCCTACGCCAACGGCACCGCGATCTTCACCCGCGACGGCGGTGCGGCTCGCCAGTTCCAGTTCGACGTCGAGGTGGGCATGGTCGGCGTCAACGTGCCGATCCCCGTGCCGGTGGCCTACTACTCCTTCGGCGGGTGGAAGGCGTCGCTGTTCGGCGACACGCACATGTACGGGCCGGAGGGCATCAACTTCTACACGCGGGGCAAGGTGGTGACCTCGAGGTGGCCCGACCCGGCAACCTCCAGCGTCGACCTCGGCTTCCCCCGCACCCGATAGGACCTGCCTCCGTGACCTCCACCACCTCCACCACTTCCGACTCCACGACGGGCTCCACCACCGGGTCCACCCTCGAGTCCTCCGACAGCAACGTCGGCGGGCTCGAGGCCCGCGTCCGCCGCGACGACCGGGCGCACGTGTTCCACTCCTGGTCGGCCCAGGCCAAGATCGACCCCTTGCCGATCGCGCGCGCGTCCGGCTCGTACTTCTGGGACTTCGAGGACCACCGCTATCTCGACTTCTCCTCCCAGCTCGTCAACGTCAACATCGGCTACCAGCACCCCAAGCTCGTCGCGGCCATCCAGGAGCAGGCCGGCAAGCTCTGCACCATCGCGCCGAGCTTCGCCAATGACGCCCGCTCGGAGGCGGCGCGGTTGATCGCCGAGATCGCGCCCGGCGACCTCAATGCCGTGTTCTTCACCAACGGCGGCGCCGAGGCCAACGAGAACGCCGTCCGCATGGCCCGCCTGCACACCGGCCGGCACAAGGTCCTCGCCGCCTACCGCAGCTACCACGGCGCCACCGCCGGCGCCATCGCGCTGACCGGTGACCCCCGTCGGTGGCCGTCGGAGCCGGGGATGCCCGGCATCGTGCGCTACTGGGGCCCGTACCCGTACCGCTCCTCCTTCCACGCCGCGAACGAGCAGGAGGAGTGCGAGCGGGCGCTGGCGCACCTGCGGGACGTCATCACGTTCGAGGGTGCCGACACGGTCGCCGCGATCGTGCTGGAGACCGTGGTCGGGACCAACGGGATCCTCGTTCCGCCAGAGGGCTACCTGGCCGGCGTTCGCGCGCTCTGCGACGAGCTGGGCATCGTGATGATCGCCGATGAGGTCATGGCCGGCTTCGGCCGGTGCGGCGAGTGGTTCGCCGTCGACCACTGGGGCGTGAAGCCGGACCTGATCACCTTCGCCAAGGGGGTCAACTCCGGCTACGTCCCGCTCGGCGGCGTCGTCATCTCCGACCCCATCGCGGCGACGTTCGCCGAGCGGCCCTACCCGGGCGGCCTCACCTACTCCGGTCACCCGCTGGCGTGCGCATCGGCCGTTGCCTCGATCAACATCTTCCGCGAGGAAGGCATCATCGAGCACGCCCGCCAGCTCGGCACCGACGTCATCGGGCCCGGCCTGCGCGAGCTCGCGGAGCGGCACCCGTCGATCGGGGAGGTCCGCGGACTGGGGGTCTTCTGGGCCCTGGAGCTCGTCCGCGACCGCACCACGCGGGAGCCGCTGGTGCCGTTCAACGCCGCCGGTGCGGCGGCGGCGCCCATGGGCGAGCTGATGGCGGCCTGCAAGAGCCGTGGGCTGTGGCCGTTCACGCACTTCAACCGGATGCACGTCGTTCCTCCGTGCACCACCACGGCGGACGAGATCCGCGAGGGTCTCGCGGTCCTCGACGAGGCGCTCAAGGTGGCTGACACGTACTACACCGGCAGCTGATCCAGGCGCCTCCATGGGCACCTCGCCTTCCGGCCCCCACCGCACGGCGGCGACGGGGTCGACGCCGACCGACGGTGACGTCGCGGCGACCACCGGGTCCATCCGGAACCGCGGTGACGTCGCAGCGACCACCGGGTCGGGGCCGATCCGCGGTGACGTCGCGGCCACCACCAGGTCGAGGCTGACCCGTGGCGACGTCGCGGCATGGTTGGTCAAGACGTCACGGCCGCCGGCAGCGATCGAACCTGGCTGGGCGCCCGGCGAGGTGAGAACGCTGCAACGGTGCGTGCGTGCGACGTACCGGCTGGGTCTGATGGATCCGGGGCAGGTCTGCCTGCTGTGGCTGAGCGGGCAGACCTGCCCCGGGGTGCACGCCATCGGCACCCTGGTGGCCGGCCCGGGCGGGGAAGAACCCCTTGACACCGTCGACGCCCCCGGTGGTCCGGTCGTCACGCTGAGGCTGCGGCTGCTCACCGAGCCGGTTCCCCGACAGGAGCTGATGGCCGCCGCCGCCTTCGTCTCTGCGGAGGTGGCGCGGATGCCGGCCGGCAGCAACCCCTCGTACCTCACCGCGCCTCAGCTCGCGGAGGTGATGGCTCGTCTCGCCTGATCAGGCGGCGGTGTGGCGGTGGTCGGTGGGGTGGGTGAGGTATTGCTGGCCGATGCCGTTGGTCCAGGTGGCGGTGCCGGTGGGGGTCATGGTCAGGGTCCAGCCGCCGTGGTGTTTGAGGCGGTGGTGGCGTTGGCAGAGGGTGATCAGGTTGGTGGGGTGGGTGGGTCCGCCGCGGGTGTGGGGGGTGATGTGGTCGAGGTGGCTGCGGGTGGCGGGGGTGGCGCAGCCGGGGAAGCGGCAGGTGCCGTCGCGGGTGCGGACGAAGGTGGCGGTGGCGGTGTGGGGGCGGTAGGTGCGGGTGGCCAGGTCGGTCAGGGTGCCGGTGGCCGGGTCGTGCAGGGCGGGTCGGATCCGGGTGTCGGGGTCGGTCAGCAGGAGGGCGAGGTCGGTGCTGGGGATCAGGCCGGCGCGGGGGACCTCGATCCCGATCCGGGGCAGCCGGACCAGCAGCCCCCCGTCCCCGTCGTCCGGGTCGGCCGCGTCGTTGGTGGCGGGGCGAGTCGGCTGGGGGTTGATGGTGGCGGGCAGGGTCAGGGTCAGCGTGGTGGTGATGGTGGCCTGGCCCAGGATGAGGTCGATCATGGCGTCGGCGCGGGCCTGGTCCAGGCTGCGGTGCTCACCGTCGGCGACGTAGCCGTGGGCCAGCTCATCGACCGCGGCCCAGGCCGCGGCGGCGGCGGCCGCGGGTTGGGAGCTGACCCACTCACTCATTCCGGGGTCGGGCCCGGGGCGGACCAGGACGTACCGGTCGGCCCGGGCCCGCTCGGCCCGGCGGGCCACCTCCTCGGGGTCGGCGGCGGCCACCGCGCGGCGGGTCGCGGCCCGGACCCGGGCGGTCGGCAGCCCCAGCACGGCCGGGAACAGGGCGGCCTCGACCTGGGTGCAGATCTCCGGGCGGAGCCGGGGGACCTCCTGGGCGATGGCGGTGGCCCGGTAGGGCTCCAGGTCCCCGGCGCGCATCGCGGCCAGGGTGGCCGGCAGCAGCGCGCACACGGTGCGGGCGGTGTCATAGGTCCGCTGCGCGGTCCGCGGCGCGACGTGCAGCACCGGGGCCAGGTCGGCGTCCATGAACTCGTGCTCGTCCGCCGGCCCCGGATACCCCCGGCCGGGGTTGACCGCCTGCCATCGGGCGCGGTCGGCGGCGATCTCCTCACCGGCCCGCCGGGACCAGGCCTCGATCCCCAGCAGCTGGACCGCGCTGACCGCGTTGATCACCCGCTGGGCCGCCGCCACGACCGCCTGGGCGGCCTCGACGTCCGAGCCCAGCAGATCCGCGGAGCTGAGCCCCAACAGCGTGGCGGCGAGCGCGGCGACGTCCGCGCCTGCCACCTCACCCGCCGGCACCTCGAACATGTGTTCGATTCTACGCGGTCCAGCAGGGAAGGACCGAGGTATCCACAGGCCGGATCGCGGTCGTCTCAGTGCTGCTGGCAGCGAGCCCGACAAGCCCTAAACCGGTCTTCCGGACAGCCGGCACAGACAGCCGTCGGTGGCAGGCGGGCGGGACGAGCGGGCGGGACGACCGGGCGTCACGACCGGTCGTGGAAGCCTGGCGTGAACTCAGTCCTCCGCGGGGTCGACCGCGGCGGACGAGCGCGGGTTGAGCGCGAGCAGGGCCGCACCTTCGGGCAGCTCAGGTGGCGTGCCGCCCCAGGCGGGGCAGAGGGCGCGGTGGTCGCACCAGTCGCACAGCCGGCTCGTGCGCGGGCGCCAGTCACCGGTGCTGGCCGCCTGCTCGATCGCCCGCCAGAGGGCCTTGAGCTTGCGCTCGGTCGCCAGCAGGTCGGCCTCGTCGGGGGTGTAGCGGACGATCTCGCTGTTGCCGAGGTAGACCAGCTGCAGCATGCGGGGGACCGTGCCGTTGAGGCGCCACAGCACCAGGGCATAGAACTTCATCTGGAACAGCGCCTTGCCCTCGAACAGCTCGGACGGCGAGCGCCCCGTCTTGTAGTCGACGACCCGGACCTCGCCCGTCGGCGCGACGTCGAGGCGGTCGACGTAGCCCCGCAGGGTCAGCCCGTCGAGGTCGGTCTCGACGTAGAGCTCACGCTCGGCCGGCTCGAGCCGCGTCGGGTCCTCGAGGCTGAACCAGCGCTCGACCAGCGTCACCGCGTCCTTGACCCAGAGGGCCAGCGCCTCGGGGTCGTCGCCGTCGACCAGCTCGCCGAGCTCGGGCTCGGCCTCGAGCAAGGCCGCCCACTGCGGCGCGACCATCGCGGCGGCCGCGTCGAGCGTGCGGCCGGCCGCAGGCAGGTCGAAGACGCGCTCGAGCACCGAGTGGACGAGCGTGCCGCGAGCAGCCGCGGCGCTGGGCGCCTGGGGGAGCTTGTCGATGACACGGAAGCGGTAGAGCAGCGGGCACTGCATGAAGTCGGACGCCCGGCTCGGGGACAGCGCTGCAACCATGGCACGCACTGTAGGCGGGGCCGCTGACACCCCTGCCGCCCGTCCACAGCACCGCCCGTCCACAGCAGCCGGCGCCGTCCACAGCACCACCCGCTGCGCCAGGACCGCCGTACATCCTCCTGACATAGGCTCGGCGGCATGCCCCACGCCCAGGAGCCGACCATCCACCCGAGCCAGCCGAGCCCGGGCCTGAAGGTCGCCACGCTGGGCGGCGTGCCGGTCTACATCGGCCGGACGTGGCCGGTCATCGCCATCATCATCGTCGTCACCTTCGGCCCGTCGATCAGCCGCAGCCGGCCCGACCTCGGCATCCGGGCCTACCTCGTGGCCGCCGCGTTCTCGGTCCTCCTGCTGGTCTCGGTGCTCGCCCACGAGGCGGCCCATGCCGTGGTCGCGACCCGCTTCGGCTACCGGGTCAACCGGGTCGTGGCCGACCTCTGGGGCGGCCACACGGCGTACGACACGGCACAGAGCCGACCCGGCCCGAGCGCGCTGGTCGCCGTGGTGGGCCCGGCAGCCAACGGCGCGATCGCGCTGGCCGGGTGGCTGCTGGCGGACCGGGTCCCCGGTGGGCGTGCCCGCCCTGCTGGTCGGCGCGGTCGTGTGGACCAACGGCTTCGTCGCGCTGTTCAACCTCCTGCCCGGGCTGCCCCTGGACGGCGGCTTCCTCGTCGACGCCCTCGTCTGGCGGGTCACCGGCAACCGCGACCTCGGCCTGATCGCCGCCGGCTGGTGCGGCCGCGTGGTCACCGTCCTGGTGCTGGCCTGGGCGCTCCTGCTGCCGTTCCTGCGCGGCTATCCGCCCTCGCTGTTCACGGTCGTCTGGGCCGGCGTCATCGGCGCCTTCCTGTGGAGCGGCGCGACCAACGCCATCCGCACCGGTCGTGCCCGCAGCGCCCTGGCCGGCATCACGATCGGGTCCGTATGGCGCCGTGCCAGCTCGCTGCCGGTGGCCAGCAGCGCGGCCGACGCCTGGGCCCTGCGGGCCAGCGGGCTCGGCGGCACGGCCGTGATCGTGGTGGCCGCGGACGGTACGGCGCTCGGCATGGTCGACGACGACGCCCTGCTCGGGGTTCCCGAGGAGGCACGACCGGTCACCCCGGTCATGGCCGCGGTCCGCCGTCAGCCGGCCGGGTGGGTCGTCGACGCCGAGCCCGACGACGCCGTCACCCCCGTGGTCGAGACCATGCAGACGCTGCAGGTCGGCGCTGTACCGGTGCGACCGCGGTCCGGGCGGATCGAGGGGATCGTCCTGGCCGGCGACCTCGAGGCAGCGCTGTCACGAGGGGCCGCCGCACGCACCTAGACTTGCCCGCCATGAGTGACCAGCACGCCGACCAGCCCGAGCAGCCCGAGCCGCCCGCGGCCCCGGGCGGGACACCCACCGGCGCCGCCGGTCGCCGCGGACCCTTCCAAGAGGGTGAGCGGGTGCAGCTGACCGACCCCAAGGGGCGACTGCACACGATCACGCTCACCGTCGGCAAGCAGTTCCACACCCACCGCGGCTACCTCGCCCACGACGACCTCATCGGCGCGCCGGACGGCTCGACCATCCGCAACACCGCCGGCGTGGAGTACCTCGCGGTCCGGCCCCTGCTCGCGGACTACGTCCTGTCCATGCCACGCGGCGCGGCGGTGGTCTACCCCAAGGACGCCGGCCAGATCGTGGCGATGGCCGACATCTTCCCCGGCGCGAGGGTCGTCGAGGCCGGTGTCGGATCGGGCGCGTTGAGCATGTCGCTGCTGCGCGCCGTCGGCGACCAGGGGATGCTGCACTCCTTCGAGCGCCGGGAGGACTTCGCCGACATCGCCCAGGGCAACGTCCGGAGCTTCTTCGGCGGCCAGCACCCCGCGTGGACCGTCACGGTCGGCGACCTCGTCGAGTCCCTGCCCACGGCGGTCGAGGCCGGGTCGGTCGACCGCGTCGTCCTGGACATGCTCGCCCCCTGGGAGTGCCTCGACGTCGTCGGTGACGCGCTCACGCCCGGCGGCGTCCTCATCTGCTACGTCGCGACCGCCACGCAGCTGTCCCGCGTCGCCGAGGCGACCCGCGACCACGGCGGCTTCACCGAGCCGCAGGCCTGGGAGTCGCTGGTGCGCGGGTGGCACCTCGAGGGCCTGGCCGTGCGGCCCGAGCACCGGATGCACGGGCACACCGGCTTCCTCATCACCACCCGGCGGCTGGCCCCCGGGCGTCACCCCGCCACTGCGCAAGCGCCGCCCGGCCAAGGGCGCGTACGACGACGCGGCCGACGCCACGCCCGGGGCCAACCCGGCTCCGAGCGGCGAGTGGTCGCCCGAGGACGTGGGGGAGCGGCCCTTGTCGGAAAAGAAAATCCGCCGGGTTCGCCGTTCTGTGACCGGGCCTTCCCTGCAGGAGGTCCCTCCCGCGGGCTAGGGTCGAACCATCGGCCGCAGAGGTGGCCGGCAGGCGCCCGCGAGGAGGTTCCGACCATGTCCGACAACTCGCCGCAGAACCACGACCAGACCCCCAGGACCGACGACCGTGCCCGTGCCGAGGCCGCACGTCAGCACGAGCTGCTCTCCGAGGAGGTCGCAGCCCTGCGTCGCCGGCTCGCAGACTCGCCCACGCGCTCCCGTGACCTCGAGAACCGCGTGCTGCAGCTGCAGTCGTCGCTGGCCACGATGTCCTCCCAGAACGAGCGCCTCGTCCGGACCCTCAAGGAGGCGCGCGAGCAGATCGTCACGCTCAAGGGCGAGGTCGACCGGCTCGCCCAGCCGCCGTCGGCGTACGGGCTGATCGTCGAGTCGTACGACGACGCGACGGTCGACATCCTCACCGGCGGCCGCAAGATGCGGGTCGCCGTCAGCCCCTCGGTCGACCCGACCGACGCTGTCGCCGGGGCGCGAGGTGATGCTCAACGAGGCGCTCAACGTCGTGGCCAGCTGCGGGTTCGAGCGGGTCGGCGAGGTCGTGATGATCAAGGAGATGCTCGGCGACGACCGGGTGCTCGTGGTCGCCCACGCCGACGAGGAGCGCGTCTGCCGGATGGCCGAGAGCCTCGAGGGTGAGCCGCTGCGCGTCGGTGACGCGCTCATGCTCGACCCGCGCTCGAGCTTCGTCTACGAGCGCATCCCCAAGGCCGAGGTCGAGGACCTGGTCCTGGAGGAGGTGCCCGACATCGCCTACGAGGACATCGGCGGCCTCGCCGGCCAGATCGAGCAGATCCGTGACGCGGTCGAGCTGCCCTACCTGCACCCCGACCTGTTCGCCGAGCACCAGCTCAAGCCGCCCAAGGGCGTGCTGCTCTACGGCCCTCCCGGCTGCGGCAAGACGCTGATCGCCAAGGCCGTCGCCGCCTCGCTGGCCAAGAAGGTCGCGGCCAAGGAGGGCAAGCCGATCGGCAAGTCCTTCTTCCTCAACATCAAGGGCCCCGAGCTGCTCAACAAGTACGTCGGCGAGACCGAGCGGCACATCCGGCTGATCTTCCAGCGGGCCCGCGAGAAGGCCTCGGACGGCACGCCCGTGGTGGTGTTCTTCGACGAGATGGACTCGCTGTTCCGCACCCGCGGGTCGGGCGTCTCCTCCGACGTCGAGACGACCATCGTGCCCCAGCTGCTCTCGGAGATCGACGGCGTCGAGCGGCTGGAGAACGTCATCGTCATCGGCGCCTCCAACCGCGAGGACATGATCGACCCGGCCATCCTGCGCCCGGGCCGGCTGGACGTGAAGATCAAGATCGAGCGCCCCGACGCCGAGAGCGCGCGGGACATCTTCAGCAAGTACCTCATCCCCGAGCTGCCGCTGCACGAGCACGACCTGTCCGAGCACGGCGCCTCGCGCCAGCGCACGATCGAGGCGATGATCGACGCGACGGTCCAGCGGATGTACTCCGAGATCGACGAGAACCGCTTCCTGGAGGTCACCTACGCCAACGGCGACAAGGAGGTCCTGTACTTCAAGGACTTCAACTCCGGCGCGATGATCCAGAACATCGTCGACCGGGCCAAGAAGATGGCGATCAAGGACTTCCTGACCGCCGGGGCCAAGGGCATCCGGGTCGAGCACCTGCTGGCCTCGTGCGTGGATGAGTTCAAGGAGAACGAGGACCTGCCCAACACCACCAACCCCGACGACTGGGCCCGCATCTCCGGCAAGAAGGGCGAGCGGATCGTCTACATCCGCACGCTCATCACCGGCAAGGACGGCACCGAGCCCGGCCGCTCGATCGACAACGTGGCCAACACCGGTCAGTACCTCTGACCGCAGCGCCACCAGGCGCAGCCGTACGACGCACGGCCCGGGCGCGAGCCCGGGCCGTCGCGCGTGGGGACGCCGTGCCCGGACCTGCAGCGCGCTGGTGTGCACGTCGCCGGCCTGCGCCCGGCAGGACCGGATGCGGTCAGGCGCCTGCCCGACGACGGCGGGCCAGGGCCGCCAGGGCTCGCCAGCCGAGCAGGAACACGCCGAGCACGACCGTTGCGACCACCACGAACGAGAACGCCGTACCGGCGCCGGTGGCCACCCGCAGCAGCATCCCGGCGGCCACCGCGCAGACCCAGACCGGTATGCCGTCGCGCACGCCCAGCGGCGCCCGGCGTCGCCACGCCAGGGCCACGACCCAGCCCAGCGCCGTGCCCACGAGGAACGGCCACGCGGTCAGCAGGACGCCCAGCACGGCGCCGCTCTCGGCGTGGCTGCGCCGGCCGACCGCCGCGAACAGCACGACCAGAGCGGCGTCGGCCGCCAACGCCGCCGGGGCAACCCATGGTGCGACGCCGACGGGCGCGTGCCCGGGCCGGTGCCCCGCGCGCTGCCGGGCACGCCGTCCTGCGCCCCGCTCATGCCGCCTCGTGCCGAGGTAGTGCGCCATGCCGGCCCGCCCGTCCGGCACGAACGGCCACGCGGGGTCCTCGAGCCGGCGCAGCAGCTCCTCCCAGTCGACCCAGCCGCCCTCGGCGACCTCCTCGGGCTGGTGCACGACCGGTCCGTCCCAGACCGCCTCGTAGCCGAAGGCGAGGTAGTGGGTGCTGTCGTCGCGGTACCAGGCACGGAACACCGGCACCAGCTGCACGCCGGTGACGCCCAGCTCCTCGGCCAGCTCGCGGCGGGCGGCGTCGTGCGGCTCCTCGCCGGCGTCCACGCACCCGCCGGCCCACACGTCGTACAGGCCGGGGTAGACGTCCTTGGTGTCGGTGCGCCGGTGCAGGTAGACCTGCCCGCGGCTGTTGCGGACCAGCACGGCCGTCGCGGCGTGCGGCAGGTTGCGCGCGCGGACCTCGTCGCGGCGCGCGCTGCCGGTCACCACACCGGTGTCGTCGGCGGGGTCGTAGAGCGCCACGAGCTCGTCAGCAGCCATGTCTGGACGGTAACAACCGGGCCGGGCCGGAGGCTCAGCCCAGGTGCCGGCGCAGCTCGATGACCAGCTCGGCCCGCGCCTGGGCGCCGATGTGCGTGGCGCCGGGGAAGCTGGCGAAGCCATGGGGCGCGCCGAGGTAGTTGGTCAGCCGCACCGGCACCCCGGCGGCCGAGAGCCGCTCGGCGTACAGCGCCCCCTCGTCGCGCAGCGGGTCGAGGTCCGCCGTCTGCACCAGCGCGGGCGGCAGCCCGCTGTGGTCGGCCGCCCACAGCGGGGACAGCAGCGGGTCCTGCGGCGCGAGGCCGTCCGGGCCGCGGTAGTGCTCCAGGAAGACCTCGATCTTGCGCCGGGTCAGCACGGGCGCGTCGGCGTGCTGCCGGATCGACGGCTGGCTCATCGTGGCGTCGGTGCCGGGGTAGAGCAGCGCCTGGCAGGCGATCAGCGGGCCGCCTTCGTCGCGCACCACCTGGCAGACGACCGCGGCGAGGTTGCCGCCGGCGCTGTCCCCGGCGACCGCGATGCGAGAGGTGTCGCTGCCCCAGCGCCCGCCGTGGGCGGCCACCTGCCGTACGGCGTCGACGCAGTCCAGGGCCGCGGTGGGCGCCCGGTGCTCGGGGGCCATCCGGTAGTCGACGCTGAGGACGACCGCGCCCACCTCGGCGGCGAGGAAGGAGCAGAGCGGGTCGTACATGCGGGGACTGCCGAGGACCCAGCCCCCGCCGTGGAAGAAGACCACGGTGGGCAGCGGGCCGGTCGCCTGCGGTCGGGCGGTAGACGCGGACGGGCAGGCTGGCCCCGTCGCGGGCCGCGAGCGCGTCGGTGCCGATCGTGACCGAGCGGGCGACCCTGCCGGTGACCCAGCTGTACGGCGGCACGGTCGGCGCCACCGTACCGCCGGGCCCGCTGGATGTCCGCCAGGTCCATGTCGAGGATCGACCGGCGTGGCAGCCGGTCGAGCACGGTGGTGAAGACCCTGGTCCGAAGCGGCATGCCCGTCATGGCGTCACTATGCCTCAGGGAGGGTCCGCCCCGCGCAGGCTCGCCTAGGCTGACGTCATGACTGTGCGCCGTGTCATGGGGATCGAGACCGAGTACGGCATCTCGGTGCCCGGTGACCCCACCGCCAACCCCATGCTCCTCTCCGGCCACGTGGTCAACGCCTACGCCAGCCGCGGGGGAGGCCGCGCGACCAAGGCCAGCTGGGACTACGAGGACGAGGCGCCGCTGCGGGACGCCCGCGGGTTCGAGATGGCACGCCAGTACGCCGACGCCAGCCAGCTCACCGACGAGGAGGACCCGACCCTCGCCAACGTGGTCCTCACCAACGGCGCCCGCCTGTACGTCGACCACGCCCACCCGGAGTACAGCTCACCGGAGGTGACCTCGCCCCGGGCCGCGGTGACGTGGGACCGGGCCGGGGAGCAGGTCATGCTCGAGGCGGTGCGCCGCCTCTCGGTGGCTCCCGGCGTGCCGGGGGTCAACCTCTACAAGAACAACACCGACGGCAAGGGCGCGTCGTACGGCACCCACGAGAACTACCTGATGCGGCGGGAGACGCCGTTCGCCGACATCGTGCGGCACCTGATCCCGTTCTTCGTCGCCCGTCAGGTCATGTGCGGGGCCGGGCGGGTCGGCATCGGCCAGGACTCCACCAGCAGCGGCTTCCAGATCGCCCAGCGCTCGGACTTCTTCGAGGTCGAGGTCGGCCTCGAGACCACGCTGAAGCGCCCGATCATCAACACCCGCGACGAGCCGCACGCGGTGGCCGACCTCTACCGCCGGCTGCACGTCATCATCGGCGACGCCAACCAGTGCGACGTGGCGAACCTGCTCAAGCTCGGCACCACCAGCCTGGTGCTGGCGATGATCGAGGACCGGGCCATCTCCGAGGAGCTGGCCGTCAGCAAGCCGGTCGCGACGCTGCACGCGGTGTCGCACGACCCGACGCTGAAGAGCCTCATCGAGCTGCGGGACGGGCGCACGATGACCGCGGTGCAGCTGCTGTGGGTCTACCACGAGCACGCCGACCGCTACCTGCAGTCGCGCTACGCCGGAGAGCTCGACGCTCGACACCGCCGAGGTGATGCAGCGCTGGGCCGACCTCCTCACCCGGCTGGAGCGCGACCCGATGGAGTGCGCTCGCGAGGTGGACTGGGTCGCCAAGCTGAAGCTGCTGCAGGGCTACCGCGACCGCGACGGCCTCGAGTGGTCCGACCACCGGCTGCGCGCCATCGACATCCAGTGGTCGGACGTGCGACCGGAGAAGGGGCTGTTCCACCGGATGCTCAGCCTCGGCCGGATCGAGCAGCTGGTCAGCGACGAGGAGGTCAAGAGCGCCGTGGTCACGCCGCCGGAGGACACCCGGGCGTACTTCCGCGGCCGCTGCCTGGAGAAGTACCCCAGCGAGATCGCGGCCGCGTCCTGGGACTCGGTCATCTTCGACGTACCGGGGCACGCCTCGCTGCAGCGCGTGCCGATGCTCGAGCCGCTGCGCGGCACCCGGGCGACGGTGGGTGCGCTGCTGGACCGGAGCCCCGACGCCACCACGCTGTTGCGTGAGTTGGCAGCGGCAACGGGCTGAGGTGTGACTAGGCTGGCGCACACGAAGGTCGACACCTTTGACCCAGCCCGTGGAGGACTGATGCCGAGCCAGGAGCAGAGCCGACCACAGCGTCGCGACGAGGAGCCGGACGAGGGCCCGGAGCCGGCCACAGCGCCCGAGGCAGCGGCCCGCAAGGACGCCCTCGACGACGACATCGACAGCGTCCTCGACGAGATCGACGACGTGCTGGAGTCCAACGCCGAGGAGTTCGTGCGTGGCTTCGTCCAGAAGGGCGGCCAGTGAGCCCGGGACCCGGTCGCTTTCCCGCAGGAGCGGGCCTGCCGCCGCAGTTCATGACGTCCGGGTCGTCCTCGTTCACCGAGTTCGTGGGTGCCCACGCCCCTGAGCTGCTGCCCTCCGGTCGGCCGCTGCCGCCCGGGGGCGCGCTCGAGGCGCCGCACGGCACGACCATCGTCACGCTGACCTTCGACGGCGGCGTCATCATGGCCGGCGACCGGCGCGCGACCATGGGCAACCTGATCGCCAACCGCGACATGCAGAAGGTGTTCGGCGCCGACGACTACTCCGCCGTCGGCATCGCCGGGACCGCCGGCATCGCGATCGAGGTGGTCAAGCTCTTCCAGGTCGAGCTCGAGCACTACGAGAAGATCGAGGGCACGCTGCTCTCGCTGGAGGGCAAGGCCAACCGGCTCGCGACGATGATCCGCGGCAACCTCGGCCTGGCCATGCAGGGCCTGTCGGTCGTGCCGCTCTTCGCCGGCTTCGACCTCGAGGGCGACGTGGGCCGGATCTTCTCCTACGACGTGACCGGTGGCTGCTACGAGGAGCACGACCACCACAGCGTCGGGTCCGGCTCGCTGTTCGCGCGCGGGTCGATGAAGAAGCTGTGGCGCCCGGGCATGGACGCCGCCGCGGCGGTGCGGGTCGCGATCGAGGCGCTGTACGACGCCGCCGACGACGACTCCGCCACGGGCGGCCCGGACCTCGGCCGCCGGATCTGGCCGACGCTGGCCCTCGTCGACGCCCAGGGGCTGCGGTTCCTCCCCGACGAGCAGCTCGCCGGTGTGGTCGAGCAGATCGTCGCCGACCGCCGCGACAACCCCGGAGGTGCGCGATGACGATGCCGTTCTACGTCTCGCCCGAGCAGCTGATGAAGGACCGGGCCGACTACGCGCGCAAGGGAATTGCCCGCGGCCGGTCCGTGGTGGTGCTCGGCTACGAGGGTGGCATCGCGTTCGTCGCCGAGAACCCCTCGCGGGCCCTGCACAAGGTGTCCGAGATCTACGACCGCGTGGCGTTCGCCGCCGTCGGCAAGTACAACGAGTTCGAGAACCTCCGGGTGGCCGGCGTCCGCTACGCCGACCTGCGCGGCTACTCCTACGACCGCGCGGACGTCACGGCCCGCGGCCTGGCCAACGCCTACGCCCAGACCCTCGGCACGGTGTTCACCCAGGAGTCCAAGCCCTACGAGGTCGAGATCGCGGTGGCCGAGGTCGGGACGGACGCGGCGAGCGACCAGATCTACCGCCTGACGTACGACGGGTCGGTGGCCGACGAGCAGGGCTTCGTGGCGATGGGCGGGGCCAGCGAGCACATCAGCGAGGGGCTGAAGGACCGCTGGCACGCCGGGCATGACCCTCGCCGACGCGCTGTCGCTGGCGGTGGAGCTGCTCGCCCAGGACGCCGGCGGTGGCCCGGCCCGGACGCTCACTCCCGCCCAGCTCGAGGTGGCGGTGCTGGACCGCGAGCGCCCGCGGCGGACGTTCCGGCGGATCGGCGGACCGCTGCTCGACCGGCTGCTCAGCCGCGAGGACCCGACCACCGGCGTGCCCCGCGAGGACGAGCCCACGTCCGGGACGGCACGACACGCTCACCCAGGACCAGCAGGACGGGCACGCGCCCACGGCCGACCCCGAGGGACCGGTCCAGCCCGGGCCCGGCCCAGCAGTGACGATCGCCGTCACCGGCGCGACGGGAGCGCTGGGGAGCGGCGGTCGCCCGGCTCCTGGCCGAGGCCGGGGTGGAGCAGCGGCTCGTGGTCAGCGACGCCTCCCGGGCGCCGCGGCTGCCCGGGGCGGAGGTCGCCGTCGCGTCGTACGCGGACACCGAGGCGATGGCGCGTGCGCTCGACGGGGTGCGCACCCTCTTCCTCGTGTCCGGCCACGAGGATCCCGACCGGATCTCGTTGCACCGCAGCGCGGTCGCGGGCGCCCGGGCTGCCGGCGTCGAGCGGGTGGTCTACACCTCGTTCATGGGTGCGGCGCCGCAGGCGACCTTCCCCTACGCACGCGACCACGCCGCCACCGAGCTCGCCGTACGCGACGCCGGCATGGCGCTGACCGCGATGCGCAACGCCCTCTACGCCGACATGGCGCCGCTGTTCGTCCGTGCGGACGGCGTGATCCGGGCGCCGGCCGGGACGGGCGCGTGGCGTGGGTGGCCCGCCGCGACGTCGCCCGGCTCGCGGCGGTCCTGCTCACCGGGGAGGGCCACGAGCACCAGGTCTACGACGTGTCGGGGCCGGTGGCGATCGACCTGCACGAGACGGCACGGCTGCTGGCCGCGGCGAGCGGGCGGGCGATCTCCTACCGGCCCGAGACGATGCAGGAGGCGCGGGCCTCCCGTGCCGGGCACCCCGACTGGCTGGTGGACGGCTGGATCGGTTCCTACCTGGCGCTGCACACCGGGGAGGGGTCGGTGACCAGCCACACCATCGAGCACCTGACCGGCACGCCCCCGTGGAGCCTGGCCGAGCTGCTGGCCCGGGACCCGTCCTCCTGGTCCTCGCTCCGCCGCTGAACGGGCGCGCAGAACCGGCAGGTTCGTGGCAGGGCGCCTGTCGGAGGGCTCCTGTCGGAAGGTTCTGACAGAATGGTTGACGATGTCAACAAATTCTGCACCTGTGTCCGTTCCGGGTACGGCGGGGGAAGGGGCGATGGGGGACTCGACCGTGGGGGATGTCCGCAGCGGTGCCAGCACCGCGCGGCTGCGCCCGCACCCCCCGATCGCTGCCCGGCCCGCGCGCGTCCACCGCTACACCTCGCTGCTGCGCCTGCACGGCTACCTGCGGCCCTACCTGTCCCGCTGGGTGACCATGCTGGTCGTCTCGCTGCTCGGCACCGGCGCGACGATCGTCGTCCCGCTGGTGACCAAGGCGGTCATCGACGGGCCGATCGCCGACCGCGACGAGCGCGGCCTGTTCACCCTCGGGGCGTTCGCGGTCGCGCTCGGCGTCGTCGAGGCGGTGCTGATGTTCATCCGCCGCTGGGTCGTCGCCCGCGCCACGCTCGGGGTCGAGACCGCGATCCGGATGGACCTCTACGCCCACCTGCAGCGGCTGCCGATGGGATTCCACGGGCAGTGGCAGTCCGGCCAGCTGCTGTCGCGGGTGATGAGCGATCTCAGCACGGTGCGCCGGTTCCTCGGCTTCGGCCTGCTGTTCCTGGTCCTCAACGTCCTGCAGGTCGGTGTCGTCACCGCCATCCTGCTCAGCATGTTCTGGCCGCTGGGCCTGGTCGTGCTCGCCGCCTCGGTGCCGGTGGTGCTGCTCGTGCTGCGCAACGAGCGGCTCTTCACCCGGCTCTCGCGCGAGGTGCAGGACCAGACCGGTGACCTGGCCACCTCCGTGGAGGAGGGCGCGCACGGCCTGCGCGTGATCAAGGCGTTCGGCCGGGCCGACCACGTCTTCTCCCGCTTCGACGAGCGGGCCCTGCGGCTGCAGGCCACCTCGATGGAGAAGGTCCGCGTCTCGGCGCGGTTCTGGACGTTCCTGGAGGTCATCCCCAACGTCGCGCTGATCATCGTGCTGGGCTTCGGCGCGATCGCCGCCGGCCAGGGCCGGCTGACCATGGGCACCCTGGTCGCGTTCATCACCCTGATGCTCTCGCTGGTGTGGCCGGTCGCCTCGCTGGGCTTCCTGCTCTCGATGACCCAGGAGGCGATGACCGCCGCCGACCGGATCACCGAGGTGCTCGACACCGAGCCGAGCGTGCCCGACGGCACCCTCGAGCTGGTCCACCCACGAGGGGCCGTGCGGTTCCGCGGCGTCGGGTTCCGGTTCCCCGACGGCCGGCACGACGTCCTGCACGACGTCGACCTCGACCTCGCCGCGGGTGAGACCGTCGCGGTCGTCGGCGCCACCGGGTCGGGCAAGACCGTCCTGACCAGCCTCGTGCCGCGCCTGTACGACGTCACGGCCGGGTCGATCACCATCGACGGGCACGACGTCCGCAGCCTGACCCTGGACTCCCTGCGCTCGGTCGTCGCGACGGCGTTCGAGGACCCCACCCTGTTCTCCATGTCGGTGCGCGAGAACCTCACCCTGGGCCACCCCGACGCGACGCCGGAGCAGATCGCCGAGGCGCTCGACGTGGCGCAGGCGGCCTTCGTGCACGAGCTGCCGTGGGGCCTGGACACCCGCATCGGCGAGCAGGGCATGAGCCTCTCCGGCGGGCAGCGCCAGCGCCTGGCGCTGGCACGGGCAGTGCTGGCCCGCCCGACCGTGCTGGTCCTCGACGACACGCTGTCCGCCCTGGACGTCCACACGGAGGCGCTGGTCGAGGAGGCCCTGCGGCGGGTCCTGGTCGACGTCACGGCCATCGTCGTGGCCCACCGGGCCTCCACGGTGCTGCTGGCCGACCGCGTCGCCCTGCTGCAGGACGGCACCATCACCCACGTCGGCACCCACACCGAGCTGCTCGCCGAGGTGCCCGCCTACCGTTCCCTGCTGGCCGCTGACGACGAGATGGCGGAGGCCTCCCGATGAGCGCACCCCCGACCACCGGCCCCGGCTCCCCGCGCCCGGTCGACGACGAGCTCGACCCGGCGGCTGGTGCCGAGGGGTCGTGGCGGGGTGTCGCCGCCGAGGACGCCGACGACAT
Organism: uncultured Actinomycetota bacterium; assembly: GCA_963724015.1. Taxonomy (GTDB): domain Bacteria; phylum Actinomycetota; class Actinomycetes; order Actinomycetales; family Dermatophilaceae; genus CAVRTM01. Next base: position 145,923 of record CAVRTM010000006.1, on the reverse strand, counting down.
CCCCGAGGCCGTCGGCCTGCGCCTGAAGACCCGCAGCCGGCGGCTGCTGGGCAGCCTGCTCGCGCCGTACAGGCGTCTCGTCCTGCTGCTGACCGTCGTGGTGCTGCTGGAGAACGCCGCCCGGCTGTCCGTGCCCCGGCTCGTGCAGATCGGCATCGACTCGGGCGTGCCGCCGCTGCTGTCCGGTGGCAGCTCCCACACCCTGATGGGGGTGCTCGGCGTGCTCCTGGGCGCCGTGGTGCTGCAGTCGGTCAGCCGCGTGGTGTTCCTGCAGGTGTCCGGGCGCGTCGGCCAGGAGGTCCTGCTGGACCTGCGCCGCCGGCTGTTCCGCCACTTCCAGCGCCTGGACGTCTCCTTCCACGACCGCTACACCTCCGGGCGCGTCGTCAGCCGGATGACCAACGACGTCGAGGCGATCCAGGAGCTGCTCAGCAACGGCTTCGACGGGCTGGTCACCGCGGCGCTCACCCTCGTCGGCACGGCGGTCCTGCTGCTGACCCTCGACCTCAAGCTGGGCCTGGCGTGCCTGATGGGCTTCCCCGCCCTGCTGCTGCTCGTGCGGTGGTTCCGCAATGCCTCGGAGTCGACCTACCGCACCGTCCGCGAGAGCGCCGCCCTGGTCATCGTCCACTTCGTGGAGACGATGACCGGTATCCGCGCCGTCCAGGGCTACCGCCGCGAGCGGCGCAACCAGGACATCTTCGAGGACGTCAGCAGCCAGTACCGCGTGGCCAACGAGCGCTCGTTCCGGCTGTTCGCGGTGTTCATGCCCGGGGTCAAGCTGGTCGGCAACCTCACCACCGGCGTGGTCGTCCTGTACGGCGGGTGGCTGGTCTACCACGGGTCGATGACCGTCGGCGTCCTCACCGCGTTCCTGCTCTACCTGCGGATGTTCTTCGAGCCGATGCAGGAGATCAGCCAGTTCTACAACACCTTCCAGTCGGCCTCCTCGGCGCTGGAGAAGCTCTCCGGCGTGCTCGAGGAGGCCCCCGCCGTGGCCGAGCCGCGCGCACCCCGTCGCGCTGCCGCGGGCGCGCGGCGAGGTGGTCTTCGACCGGGTCCGGTTCGGCTACGTGGACGACCGCCCGGTGCTGCCCGACCTCAGCCTGGTCGTCCCCGCCGGCCAGACCGTGGCGCTGGTGGGCACCACCGGGGCGGGCAAGACGACCATCGCCAAGCTGATGGCGCGCTACTACGACCCCACGGCCGGGCAGGTCACCCTGGACGGGGTCGACCTGCGCGGGCTGGACGACGCGACCCTGCGCCGCCACGTCGTGATGGTGACCCAGGAGAACTTCATGTTCGACGGGTCGGTGGCCGACAACATCCTGTTCGGTCGCCCGGGCGCCACCCGGGCCGAGGTGGAGGCGGCGGCCGGCGCCGTCGGCGCACACGAGTTCATCGCCGCCCTGCCCGAGGGCTACGACACCGACGTCGCCAAGCGCGGCGGTCGGCTCTCGGCCGGCCAGCGGCAGCTCGTGGCGTTCGCGCGGGCGTTCCTCGCCGACCCGGCGGTCCTCATCCTGGACGAGGCGACCTCGAGCCTGGACGTGCCGAGCGAGCGGCTCGTGCAGCAGGCGCTGCGCACGATCCTCGCCGACCGCACCGCGCTGATCATCGCCCACCGGCTCAGCACGGTGGAGATCGCCGACCGGGTGCTCGTGCTCGAGCACGGTCGGGTGCTCGAGGACGGCTCGCCGCAGGACCTCGTCGCCGCCGACGGCGGGCGCTACGCCGCCCTGCACGACGCGTGGGCGGCGTCGCTGGTCTGACCCTCACGGGGTGGCGGCGACCTCCGCAGCGAGCGCCGCCACCAGGTCCCGCTCCTCGGCGCGGCTCAGCCCCGCGCGCCGCTGGCCACGGTCCAGTCCCAGCTGGCGCTCCCACCGCAGGCTGTCGGAGGTCAGGTCGGCCAGGGGCCGGGAGCTCAGCCCGGCTGCGGAGGCGGCCGCGCCGGACCGTGCCGAGAACCCGGCCCAGTCCGGGTCGGCCAGCCAGAGCGGCAGCGACCTCGGCCCCATGAACTCCTCGACCCCGTGCTCCCGCAGCCACCGGGACGGCGCCGGGACCAGCTCCCCGGTGTAGTCGGCCGCCGCCCGCGCCGCCTCCAGCGCCTGCGCCAGGGTGCGTCTCGGCCCGACCGCGTCGAACGTCCCGGTGAGCCCAGCAGCCCCCGCGTCGACGAGCCAGCGGGCCAGGTCGCCGACATCAACGACCTGCACCGGCGCGTCCTGCTCGGCCGGCACCAGCACCGGCGCGCCGTCCCCGGCGGCCAGCGCCATCCGCCCTGGCCAGTAGCCGAACCGGTCGCTGAGGTCGCCGTACCCGCCGATCAGGCCGGCCCTGGCCACCAGGAGGCGGTCTCCGACCGCGTCGGTGCACAGCCGCTCGCAGGTGACCTTGGCGGCGCCGTACTCCTCGGCGGTCGCCTGGCTGCCCTCGAACGGCGGCAGCAGCGGGCCGCTCTCGTCCTGGCCCGGGGTGCAGTGGTCGGCGTAGACCGAGCCGGAGGACACGTAGACCCACTGCTCCGCCCCGTCGGCGAGCGCCTCCAGCGCACCCCGGACGTGGCCGGGCTGCCACGAGACGTCCAGCACGAGGTCCCACTCCTGCCCGCTGACCTGCTCGTAGGCCGTAGGCCGGCTCCGGTCCGAGGCCACGAAGGTCGCACCGACGGGAGCGGGGCCCGCCTGCCCCCTGGCGAGGCAGGTCACCGAGTGCCCCCGCTCCAGCGCCCTGCGGGCAACCTCCCCGCCGAGCCAGGCGGTCCCTCCAAGCACGAGAATTCGCATGCGGCACAGGCAAACACGCATAGTTGCAGTTGTCATCGGTCGTTCGCTGACGGCGGATCCGACCTAGAGTGAGGACATGGACCGACGCATCTTCGGAATCGAGAACGAGTACGGCGTCACGTGCACGTTCGACGGCCAGCGCCGGCTGACGCCCGATGAGGTCGCGCGCTACCTGTTCCGCAAGGTCGTGTCGTGGGGTCGCTCCAGCAACGTCTTCCTCTCCAACGGCTCCCGGCTCTACCTCGACGTCGGCAGCCACCCCGAGTACGCCACCCCCGAGTGCGACGACGTGCGCCAGCTCGTGACCCATGACAAGGCGGGGGAGCGGATCGTCGAGGGCCTGGTCGCCGACGCCCAGCAGCGGATCAGCGACGAGGGGATCGCCGGGGAGATCTACGTCTTCAAGAACAACACCGACTCCGCCGGCAACTCCTACGGCTGCCACGAGAACTACCTCGTCGGCCGGGCGGGGGAGTTCCAGAAGCTCTCCGACGTGCTCATCCCGTTCCTGGTCAGCCGCCAGCTCATCTGCGGGGCCGGCAAGGTCACGACCACCTCCCGCGGCGCGACGTACTGCGTCAGCCAGCGTGCCGACCACATCTGGGAGGGCGTCTCCAGCGCGACGACGCGCTCCCGGCCGATCATCAACACCCGCGACGAGCCGCACGCCGACGCCGAGAAGTACCGCCGGCTGCACGTGATCGTCGGCGACTCCAACATGAGCGAGACCACGACCATGCTCAAGATCGGGTCGGCCGACCTGGTCCTGCGGATGATCGAGGCCGGTGTCGTCATGCGCGACCTCACGCTGGAGAACCCGATCCGGGCCATCCGCGAGATCAGCCACGACATGACCGGCCGGCGCGTGGTCAAGCTGGCCAACGGCCGCGAGCTCAGCGGGCTGCAGATCCAGCGCGAGTACTACGAGCGCGCGGCGGCGTTCACCGACCGTGAGGGCCTGGACGACCCCATGCACAAGAGCGTGCTGGACCTGTGGCAGCGCACGCTCAGCGCCATCGAGAGCCAGGACCTCGAGCGGGTCGGCACCGAGATCGACTGGGTCATGAAGTACCTCCTGCTCGACCGCTACGCCGTCAAGCACAAGCTGTCCTGGACGAGCCCGCGGATCGCCCAGCTCGACCTCGCCTACCACGACATCAACCGCCGGCGCGGGCTGTTCTACCTGCTGCAGCGGCACGGCAGGGCGAGCCGGATCACCAGCGACCTGGAGATCTTCGAGGCCAAGACGCTGCCGCCGCAGACGACCCGGGCCAAGCTGCGCGGTGACTTCATCCGCGCCGCGCAGGAGCACCGGCGCGACTTCACCGTGGACTGGGTGCACCTGAAGCTGAACGACCAGGCCCAGCGGACGGTGCTGTGCAAGGACCCGTTCGCCGCCGTCGACGCCCGGGTGGAACGGCTGATCGAGAGCATGTGACCCGAGGCGGAGCACGGCATTCGGTGCCCACAGAGCCGCGGGTTATGGTGAAGACGATCCCCCGAAGCCGATGAAATCGAAGGTTGCCGCGTGCGCATGTCCCGCTCCCGAGCCCTGTCCGCCGCTGTTCTCCCGCTCGTGCTGCTCGCGGGCGCCTGCGGTTCGCAGGGGTCGAAGGCCACCTCCAGCCCGAGCAGCAGCTCCACGGCCAGCACCGCGCTGGATGCCGTGTCCGTCGCCGCGGGCACCAAGGGCGTGCCGACGGTGGCCCTGAAGACCAAGCCGTTCACGGTCAAGGAGACGACCCACAAGGTCCTCACCGCCGGCACCGGCCCGGCCGTCAAGGCGACCGACGTGGTCAGCGCCGACTACCTCATGCTCAACGGCAAGGACGGCAAGCAGCTGGACACCAGCTACGGCAAGGCGCCGGCGACGATGGACCTCGGCGGCGGGCGCCTGCTGCCCGGGCTGACCAAGAGCCTGGTCGGGGAGAAGGTCGGCAGCCGCGTGCTCGTCGCCATGACGCCGGCCGACGCGTTCGGAGCCCAGGGCAACCAGCAGATCGGCGCCGGTGCGTCCGACACGATCCTGGCGCTGCTCGACATCAAGTCCGCGACCGCGCCGCTGACCAGCGCGACCGGCAAGGCCGTGCCGCCGAAGGCCGGGCTGCCCGACGGTCAAGATCACCCAGGGCAAGCCCGCCCAGATCACGATCCCCAAGACGGCCGCCCCCAAGAAGCTCGTCGTCCAGCCGCTGGTCGAGGGCACCGGCGCCGCGGTCAAGGCCGGCCAGACCCTCAAGGCGGCCTACACCGGTGTGGTGTGGGCGGACGGCCGGATGTTCGACTCGTCCGCGTCGGAGAAGGGCGGCTTCCGCGAGTTCCCGATCGGCGTGCAGCAGGTCATCCCCGGCTGGGACAAGGCACTGGTGGGCCAGAAGATCGGCTCCCGGGTGCTGGTGGTCGTGCCGCCCGCCGAGGGCTACGGCACCAAGGGCAACCCCCAGGCCAAGATCAAGGGCACCGACACGCTGGTGTTCGTGGTCGACATCCTCGGCGCCAGCTGAGCTCCCACCCCCCATCCACGAGAGGTAGCACCCATGGGTTTCGACCCCAGCACGACCAAGCCCGAGATCGACTTCCCCGGTGACAGCGCGCCGGCCGACCTCGTCATCGAGGACATCAAGGCCGGTGACGGCGCCGAGGCCAAGGCCGGCGACACGATCAGCGCCCACTACGTCGGCGTGGCGCACTCCACCGGCGAGGAGTTCGACGCCTCCTGGAACCGCGGCGCGCCGCTGGACTTCCGCCTCGGCGTCGGCCAGGTCATCCAGGGCTGGGACCAGGGCATCGTCGGCATGAAGGTCGGCGGCCGCCGCAAGCTGACCATCCCGGCCCACCTCGGCTACGGCGACCGTGGCGCCGGCGGCGCGATCAAGCCCGGCGAGACGCTGATCTTCGTCGTCGACCTCGTCGACGTGCGCTGAGCACCACCTCCGGCACGCCCCGAGCGGCCCGTTCCCGCCCCCGCCCGGGGTCGGGGGCGGGCCGTTCTGCGGTGCCCTCGGCCTGCGGACGCGCCGGACGACCCGGGCGCCGCGGACGGCCGCGGCCTCAGACCAGGGAGGCCGCGTGCCGCCCGGCGGCCGCGGCCGCGAGGAACGACGCCGCGTCCTGCGCCAGGCCCCGGCCCATCGTGGACAGCCGCACCGGGCTGAGGGCCAGGGCCTCCGTCGAGGCCGTCGACGGCGACGTCGTACCCGCGCAGCCGACCACCGCTGTCGGCGACCAGCTGAGCCGCCTGGGCGCGGACCCGCGCGCCGAACGCCCCCGGCAGCAGCGGCACCGGCACGTCAGCGGGCGCGAGCGCCACCCGGCCGTACGCCGTGAGGCTGTGGTGCGAGACGCCCTGGTGGCGGGCGCGGGCGTCGGCCTCCGACACCCGGAGCGAGGCCACCGCGCGCCCGCCCAGCGTCGCGGCGGCGTTGACGGCCTCGCCCGCGCTGGTGCCGGAGAACCCCCACCGGGTGCCGGTGCCGAGGTTCCCCGGCCCCTGGGCCACGACCGCGACGTCTGCGTGCACGACGTGGGCGGCGGCGAGCAGGCCGGTGTGGACGTTGACGGCCTCGAGGTCCCCGCCGTACGCCTGACCGACCGTGATGGTCGAGGCGAGCCACCCGGCGTGCGTGAGCGCCGACACCGTGCGGGAGAAGGCGAGGGGCAGGGCGCCGCCGTCGGTCATCACGTAGGCGACCCGCGCGCCCGGTGCCCGCTCGCGCAGCCCGGCGAGCACCGCCGGCACGGCGGAGTGCAGGTCGGCCACCACGACCGGCATCCCGGCGAGGTCGTCCGCCTCCCGCAGCAGCTCGTGGTGCGGGCTCTCCTGCTCGTCGACGCCGAGGACCATGGACTGCAGCGGGGTGTAGCGGGCCTTGACCACGTGCCCCGGCCCGTCGGGCGGGTCGGCCGGCAGCCGGTCGGGCAGGGCGACGACGAGCGCCAGGCCACCGGTGCCCAGCCCCCGCTGCAGCGCGCTGACGTTCAGCAGCACGCGGTCCCCGGGCTCGGGGGTGCCGACCACCGCCGGGTAGGCCAGCGCCCGCACCGGCTCCCCTCCGCCGGCCAGGCGCACGTCGTACTCCACCGCACCGGCCCACGTCGCCCGGACCCGTTCAACCGTTGCGCTGCGCCAGTGGATCACGCTGCGCAGACTAGCCCGGCAGGGGTCGGGTACCGTCCACGTCCATGAGCACCCAGCCGTCGGCGACGGCCAAGACCGAGCGCCTGCTCAACCTGGTCATCTGCCTGCTCTACACCCGCAAGCCGCTGTCCAAGGCCAAGATCCGCGACGCCGTCCCGCAGTACGGCCAGACCGCCTCGGCCGAGGCCTTCGACCGGATGTTCGAGCGCGACAAGGACGAGCTGCGCGACCTCGGCATCCCGCTGGTGACCGAGCCGCTGGACGCCTACTTCGACGACGAGCCGGGCTACCGGATCGACGGACGCGAGTACGCCCTGCCGGAGATCGCGTTCGAGCCGGACGAGCTGGCCGTGCTGGGCCTGGCCAGCCGTGCGTGGGCGCAGGCCAGCCTCGCCGGCCCGGCCGCGCAGGCGCTGCGCAAGCTGCACGCCGCGGGCGTCGAGCGCGACGACGCCTCCCTGATCGGGATCGAGCCGCGGCTGCGCACCGCCGAGCCGGCGTTCGAGCCGGTCAAGACCGCGGTGGTCAACCGCCGTCCGATCCGCTTCACCTACCGCACCGCCCGCTCGGCCGAGGTCGCCGAGCGGCACGTCCAGCCGTGGGGGATCGCCTCCTGGCACGGCCGCTGGTACCTCACCGGCTTCGACACCGACCGGGGCGCGCCGCGCGTCTTCCGGCTCAGCCGGATCGAGGGTGCCGTGGTCCGCCGACGGCACGGACGGGTCGTACGACGTGCCGCCGGACCACGAGCCACGCACCATGATCAGCGCGATGGTGGTCGAGCGTGACCTGCAGCCGTCGGTCCTGCGGGTGCGCTCCGGCGCCGGGCACACGCTGCGCCGCCGGGCGCGCACGATCGGCGAGATCGACGACAACTGGTCGCTGCTGGACGTGGACTTCGCCGACGCCGAGGCGTTCGCCGACGAGATCAGCAGCTTCGGCCCCGACGTGCTGGTGGAGCAGCCGCTGCAGCTGCGCGAGGCCGTGGTCCGCCGGCTCGAGGGCGCCCTGGCCGCCCACCCGGAGGGAGTCCGGTGAGCGCCGCCGCGTCCAGGCCGGCCACCGAGTCGGCGACCTCCCGGCTGTCCCGGCTGCTGACCATGGTCCCGTGGCTGCTGCACCGGCAGGGCGTCGAGATCGAGGAGGCCGCCCGCGAGTTCGGCGTCTCCACGGCCCAGATGGAGGCCGACCTCGAGCTGCTGTTCGTCTGCGGCACGCCGGGGCACATGCCCGACGACCTGATCGAGGCCGAGTGGGAGGGGGGCCGGGTCTACCTCGGCAACGCCGACACGATCAACCGGCCGCTGCGCCTCGGTGTCGACGAGGCCCTGGCACTGATCGTCGGGCTCCGCGCCCTGGCCGCCGTCCCCGGGCTGGGGGAGCGCCACGCCGTCGACCGCGCCCTCGCCAAGCTCGAGGCGGCCACCGGCAGCGCCTCGGCGGCCAGCGCCCGGATCCAGGTCTCCATCGGGGGCGACGTCGAGGCCGAGTCCCTGGCCACCGCCCGCACCGCGCTGGCGCAGCACCGGCGCCTGCACCTGCGCTACCTCGTGGCGGCCCGCGACGAGGCGACCGAGCGCGACGTCGACCCGATGCGGGTGGTCAACATCGACGCGCACTGGTACCTCGAGGCCTGGTGCCACGTGGCCGAGGGGGTCCGGCTGTTCCGGTTCGACCGGATCGAGTCGATCGAGGTCCTCGACGCCGACGGCACCCCGCCGGCGGACGCCCGCCCGCGCGACCTGGACGCCGGCGTCTTCACGCCCAGCCCGACCGACCTGCTGGTCCGGCTGCGGCTGGAGCCGGGCGCCGCCTGGGTCAGCGACTACTACCCGACCGAGCGGGTCGAGTGGCTCGAGGGTGGCAGCTCGCTGGTGTCGCTGCGCACCGCCGACACCGCCTGGCTGCGCCGGCTGCTGTGGCGGCTGGGGTCGCAGGCGACCGTCCTGGAGCCGGCCTCCCTCGCGGCCGAGGTCCGCGTCGGCGCGCAGGAGGCCCTGCGCGCCTACGCGGCCCCCGACCTGACCTCGCTGCACGGCGGGTAGGTTGGTCGGCATGTGGTGGTGGGTGCTGATCTGGGCCGTTCTGGTGCTGTGCGCGTTGGTCTACCTCGGCGCGCGCCTGTGGACCCTGTGGGGGCAGTCCCGCGAGCTCGGCAGCGAGCTGATGACCGCCCAGGAGCGGCTCGAGGCCGTGCAGGGCCAGCTGGACCAGCTCGGCGAGCGCATCACGGCCCCCGAGCAGCTCGCCGTCTTCGCCCGTCCGGACGACAGCCGGCGCGAGCGGGAGCGCACCCGCGAGCAGCTGCTCCGGGAGCGACGCGCGCGCAGGCAGCGCGCGCACGCCGCACGGGTCCGGCACGTAGACTGACGACGTCAAGCAGCACGACGCACCGCACGCGAGCACGGAGGGCGTTTCCGCCATGGGTAGAGGTTTGTTCGAGGGATGGCACGTCGTCGTCCTCATCGTGGTCGTCGTCCTGCTCTTCGGCTGGAAGCGGATGCCCGACGCGGCGCGCAGCCTGGGCCGTTCGATGCGCATCTTCAAGTCCGAGGTGGGCGAGATGAAGAACGACGGCAAGCCCACCCCGCCCAGCGCCGCCAGCACCGACACGGTGCGCGGCCAGACGGTGCCGCAGCCGCCGGCCGGTGCGCCGACGACCGCCACCCCGCCGGCCCCGCCGGTGAGCGACCCGACCCTCACGCCTCCCGCCCCGCACTCGGCCGCGCCCACCGCGCAGCCCCAGCAGCAGCCCCCGGCCTGAGGGCGGCGCACGACAGCCTGCGAACCCCTCGATGGCCCTTCTGCGCCGGCGATCCAACCCCGAGGGGCGGATGTCGCTGGGTGACCACCTGCGCGAGCTGCGCAACCGCCTCATCGTCGCGATCGTCGCGATCGCCCTCGGTGGCGTCGTCGGCTGGCTCGCCTACGACTGGCTGCTGACGACACTGTCCGAGCCGCTGCTGGCGCTCAGCCGCCGGCGCGGCGGCGGCCTGGTGCAGCTCAACTTCGCCGGTGTCACCACCGCCTTCTCGCTCAAGCTCAAGGTCGCGCTCTTCGTCGGCATCCTCATCGCCAGCCCGGTCTGGCTCTACCAGGTGTGGGCGTTCATCGTCCCGGGCCTGACCCGGCGGGAGAAGCGCACCGCGCTGGCGTTCGTCGCCGCCGCGGTGCCGCTGTTCCTCGGCGGCTGCTACCTCGCCACGTGGGCGCTGCCCAAGGCCGTGGAGGTGCTGCTCGGCTTCACCCCCCACGGCGCGGCGAACCTGCAGAACGCCAGCGACTACCTGGACTTCGTCACCCGGTTCATCCTCGCCTTCGGCCTGGCCTTCCTGCTGCCGGTCTTCCTCGTCATGCTCAACGTGGCGCACGTGCTGCCGGCGCGGGTCATGATCAAGGGCTGGCGGGTGGCCGTCATGCTGATCTTCGTCTTCTCGGCGATGATGACCCCGACCCCCGACGCGTGGACCATGCTGGCCCTCGCGTTCCCGATGATTGCCCTGTACTTCGGCGCGGTCGGCGTCGCCGCCCTCATCGACCGCCGCCGACGCCAGAACGAGCCCGACTGGTCCCAGCTGTCCGACGACGAGGCGAGCCCGCTGTAGCGTGCGGCCGTGACGAGACGGATCGCCCTGCTGGTCAACCCCGGCGCGGGCCAGGGGCGGGGTGCGGCTCTGGGCGCGGCGGTCGCGGGATCGCTGCGCGCGGCCGGCTCCGAGGTGGTCGACGTCTCGGCCGGGACGGCGGAGGCCGCACGCCGGCGCGCCCGGGCCGCGATCGAGCGGGGTGTGGACGTCCTCGCCGTCTGCGGCGGTGACGGGATGGTGCACCTCGGGGCGGGGCTCTGCGCCGGGACCGCGCTCCCGCTGGGCATCGTCGCGGCCGGCACCGGCAACGACGTGGCGACCGCACTGGGACTGCCCGTCCACGACGCCGCGGCCGCCGCTCGGGTGATCGCCGGCGGCCACGTCCGCAGCATCGACGCCGGCCGCGCGGTGGACGCCGACGGCGTCGCCCGCTGGTGGGTCGGCGTGCTGGGCGCGGGCTTCGACTCCCTGGTCAACGAGCGGGCCAACGGCTGGGCCTGGCCGCGGGGCCGGCTGCGCTACACCGCCGCCGTCGCGCGGGAGCTGCCGGGGTTCCGGCCGGTCCCGTTCGCCCTGGAGGTCGACGGGCGGCGGCAGGAGACCCGCGCCATGCTCGTGGCCGTCGGCAACGGCCCGTCGTACGGGGGAGGGATGCGGGTCTGCCCGGACGCCGACCCTGCCGACGGGCTGCTCGACGTGGTGGTCGTCCGCGCCCTGGCGATCCCGGCGTTCCTGGCCGTGTTCCCCCGGGTCTTCGCCGGCACGCACGTGCGGCACCCCGCCGTCGAGGTGCTGCGGGCGCGACGGGTCCGGCTCGAGGCGCCCGGCGTCGTCGCCTACGCCGACGGTGAGCGGGTCGGCCCGCTGCCGCTGGACTGCGAGGTGGTGCCGGGCGCGCTGCGCGTCCTCACCAGCCCCTGACGTAGCCTGAGCGCCATGTCGTCACCCGCGCAGCGGTACGCCGCGGCCACGAACCGGCAACGCCTCGCCAGCTCCCACCTCGGTCGGTTCACCGTGGGCCTGGACTTCCCGCTGGACGACTTCCAGGTGCGCGCGTGCGAGGCCGTCGAGCAGGGCCGGGGAGTGCTCGTGGCGGCCCCGACCGGCGCCGGCAAGACGATCGTCGGCGAGTTCGCCGTGTTCATGGCCCTGGCCACCGGCCGCAAGGCGTTCTACACCACGCCGATCAAGGCGCTGTCCAACCAGAAGTACGCCGACCTCGTGCGCCGCCACGGCGCCGAGAACGTCGGGCTGCTGACCGGCGACTCCTCGGTCAACGGCGAGGCGCCGGTGGTGGTGATGACCACCGAGGTCCTGCGCAACATGATGTACGCCGGGTCGCCCACCCTGCGCGGACTGGGCTTCGTGGTGATGGACGAGGTGCACTACCTCGCCGACCGCTTCCGCGGCGCCGTCTGGGAGGAGGTCATCATCCACCTGCCCGAGGACGTCGCGGTGGTCTCGCTGTCGGCGACCGTCAGCAACGCCGAGGAGTTCGGCGCCTGGCTGGGCGAGGTCCGCGGTGACACCGAGGTGGTCGTCGAGGAGTACCGGCCGGTGCCGCTGTGGCAGCACATGATGGTCGGCCAGGGCATCTACGACCTGTTCGTCGACGAGACCGAGACGCCGGCCCGCTTCAGCGACCCGGCCGCGCTGAAGGACTCGGCCCGGGTCAACCCCGAGCTGCTCGACGCGCTGCGGGGCTTCGAGCGCGGCACCGACCGGCGCGGCCGCCTGGAGGACGCCGGCGGCCCGCGCGGCCGCCGCGGCAAGGAGCGCCGGGGCCGCCCGAGCGAGGGACCGCCCCCGCGCGGGGGCCGGTTCGGCGGGGGGCCGAGCCGCGCCGACGTCATCGAGCGCCTCGACCGCGACGGGCTGCTCCCGGCCATCACATTCATCTTCAGCCGCGCCGGCTGCAACGGCGCCGTCAGCCAGCTGCTGTCCCGCGACGTGCGACTGATCCCGCCCGTGGAGGGCGACCGCATCCGCCGCCGCGTCGAGGAGCGGGTCAGCGGCCTCGCCGACGAGGACCTCGGCGTCCTCGGCTACTGGGAGTTCGTCGAGGGGCTGAGCCGGGGCTTCGCCGCACACCACGCCGGGATGCTGCCGACGTTCCGGGAGATCGTCGAGGAGCTGTTCACCGACGGGCGGATCCGTGCCGTGTTCGCGACCGAGACCCTGGCCCTGGGCATCAACATGCCGGCCCGCACCGTCGTGCTGGAGCGGCTGGTCAAGTTCAACGGCGAGACCCACGCCGACATCACGCCCGCCGAGTACACCCAGCTGACCGGCCGCGCCGGGCGCCGCGGCATCGACATCGAGGGCCACGCGGTGGTCCTGTACAACCGCGGCGTCGACCCGCTCGCCGTCGGCGGGCTGGCCTCCACCCGCACCTACCCGCTGCGCTCGAGCTTCCGCCCGACGTACAACATGGCGGTCAACCTGCTGCCGCAGGTGGGGCGCGAGACGGCCCGCGAGATCCTCGAGACCTCCTTCGCGCAGTTCCAGGCCGACCGTGCCGTCGTCGGCATGGCGGGCACCGTGCGCCGCAACGAGAAGGCCCTGGAGGGCTACGCCGAGGCGATGACCTGCCACCTGGGCGACTTCTCGTCCTACGCGGCGATCCGCAACTCGATCCGCGACCTGGAGAAGGAGGCCTCCAAGGCGCGGTCGGCCAGCCGCCGCGCCGAGGCCGAGCTCAGCCTGGAGAAGCTGCGCCCGGGCGACATCATCAAGATCCCGGCCGGGCGCCGCTCCGGATACGCCGTCGTGATCCAGGGCAACCGCGGGGGGAAGGGCGAGGGTGCCGCGCCGACCGTCCTGACCTCCGACGGGCAGGTGCGCCGGCTCACCCTGGTTGACGTGCCGACACCGGTGGACCCGATCACCCACGTGCCCATCCCCAAGGCGTTCAACGCCCGCAACGCCAAGTCGCGGCGGGACCTCGCGGCCACCGTGCGGGTGAAGGTGCCACACGAGCCGCCGCCCAGCCGGCGCGCGAAGACCGACCTGAGCGGGGAGGACCAGCGGATCACCGAGCTGCGACGCCAGATGCGGGCCCACCCCTGCCACCAGTGCCCCGACCGCGAGGACCACGCCCGGTGGGCCGAGCGGTGGTGGCGGCTGCGGCGCGAGACCGACGGCATCGCCCGCAAGGTCGCCGGCCGCACCAACTCGGTGGCCCGCACGTTCGACCGGATCTGCGACCTGCTGGCCGAGATGGGCTACCTGTCCGCCGACGGCACTCGAGGTCACCCCGGCGGGGGAGACGCTGCGCCGGCTCTACACCGAGAAGGACCTGCTGGCCGCCGAGTGCCTGCGCCACGGCATCTGGCGTCGGCTCGACCCCGCCGGGCTCGCCGCCGCCGTGTCCATGCTGGTCCACGAGCCGCGCAAGGACGAGGGGGAGATCTCCCCCCGGATGCCGGGCGACGAGGTGTCCGACGCCTACACGCAGATGGTGCGGCTCTGGAGTGACCTGGAGGACCGCGAGCACGCCCACGCGCTGCCGCTCACCGGTGAGCCGGACGGCGGGCATGGCCTGGATGATGCACCGCTGGGCCAGCGGCCAGCGGCTGGAGGCGGTGCTCAAGGACAGCGAGATGGCCGCGGGTGACTTCGTCCGCCGGTGCAAGCAGATCGTCGACCTGCTCGGCCAGATCGCGGACGCGGCGCCGCAGCCGGCCCTGGCGGCCACCGCCCACAAGGCGGTCGACGCCGTGATGCGCGGCGTCGTCGCCGCCGACCGGCTCGACTGAGGCTCACCGGGCAGGCGGCAGGCGGCGGCGGGCGGCCGCCCCGGTCAGTCGCCGAGCCCGAGCGCGGCGAGCACCCGGTTGATCGGCGAGGTCAGGCCGTACTGCGACGCCAGGCCGGACAACAGCACCGGGTCGGCGACCCGCGTCGGCAGGGTCGCGTCGTGCTCCTCCACGGGCGCGTCGGAGGCCACCCGGACCACCAGCGGCGCGACGTCCAGGTAGTCCGAGGCGGCCTCGAGGCGGGCCCGCTGGGCGCCCTTGAGCAGCGGGTCGCCATCGGCCAGCGCGCGGCGCAGCGTCGCCAGGTCGCCGTACCGGTTGATCAGCGTGGCGGCGGTCTTCTCACCGACACCGGCCACCCCCGGCAGCCCGTCGCTGGCGTCGCCGCGCAGCGTCGCGAGGTCGGCGTAGGCGGCGCCGGTGGCGATGTCGTACTTGCTCTGGAGGAACCCCTGGTCGACCAGGTCGGGGTCGCGCACCCCGCCCTTGGCGGTGTAGAGGACCCGCACCTGTGCCTCGTCGTCGACCAGCTGGAACAGGTCGCGGTCGCCGGTCACGACGTCGACCGGGTGCAGCCCGCGCGCCCGGTGCGTCAGGGTGCCGATCACGTCGTCCGCCTCGTAGCCGTCGACGCCCACCCGGGCGATCCCGAGCGCCTTGAGCGCGTCGCGGATCAGCGGCACCTGGGGGGTGAGCAGCTCCGGGCTCTCCTCCACCGCGTCGCTGCCCTCGGTGAGCCGGTGGGTCTTGTACGTCGGGATCGCCTCGACGCGGAAGGCCGGCCGCCAGTCGTTGTCCCAGCAGGCGACCAGGTGGGTGGGCTGGTAGCGGCCGACCAGCGTGGCGATCATGTCCAGGAAGCCGCGGACGGCGTTGGTCGGCGGCTCCTGCGGCGACCGACGGGTGTCCGGTACGCCGTAGAACGCCCGGAAGTACAGGCTCGCCGAGTCCAGGAGCATCAGCCGTTCGGTCATGGCGCCATCGTGCCATCCGGCCGGTCCGCGCCGCGCCGGCTCGGGGGAGTGCGTAGCCTGACCCGCGTGGAAGACCTCGACCGGACCATCGTCTCGCTGCTGCTGTCCGACGGGCGGATGAGCTACACCGACCTGGGGCGGGCCACGGGGCTGTCCACGTCCGCGATCCACCAGCGGGTGCGCCGGCTGGAGGAGCGCGGCATCATCCGCGGCTACCGGGCGGTCATCGACCACGAGGCGATCGGCCTGCCGCTGACCGCGTTCATCTCGGTCTCCCCGCTCGACCCCTCCGCGCCCGACGACGTCCCCGACCGCCTGCGTGACATCAGCGACATCGAGGCGTGCCACTCCGTCGCCGGCGACGAGAGCTACATCCTCAAGGTCCGCGTCGCCACCCCCGGCGCGCTGGAGGACCTGCTGGCCCGGATCCGCTCCGCCGCCGGGGTGGGCACCCGCACGACCGTGGTCCTGTCGACGCCGTGGGAGAGCCGCTCCAGCGTCGCAGGCTGACCCCGGCGGCTGCCCGCCCCGGCCTCAGGCCATCAGGCCCACGGCGAGCGCCGCCGCCTCCAGCCGCGGGCGCGCGGCCGCCTCGGCCCTGCGGCGCCCCTCGTCCAGGACCCGGTCCACCTCGGCCGGGTCGCCGGCGAGCTCGGCGTACCGCGCCTGGACGGGGGCCAGCACCGCGACGACGGCGTCCGCGACGTCCCGCTTCAGGGCGCCGTACGACGGGTGGTGGCCGGCCAGCGCCCGCGGGTCGGCCCCGGTGCAGGCGCCGAGGATCTCCAGCAGGTTGGTGACGCCGGGACTGGCCTCGGGGTCGTACCGCACCTGCGTGCCCGAGTCGGTCACCGCCCGCAGCACCGCGCGGCGCACCCGGTCGGGGGAGTCGAGCATCCGGATCACCCCCGGCGCCTCCTCGGCGTCGGACTTGCTCATCTTGGCCGTCGGGTGCGCCAGGTCACGGACCCGGGCGGCGGTGGCGGCGCGGTGCAGCTCGGGCACGACGAACGTCTCGCCGTACGTGCGGTTGAACCGGAGGGCGAGGTCGCGGGCCAGCTCGACGTGCTGGTCCTGGTCGCCGCCGACCGGGACGCGCGTGGCGCCGTACAGCAGGATGTCGGCGGCCATCAGGCACGGGTAGGTGAACAGCGACGCCCGCGTCCGGGGCCGGCCGCGGCCCTTCTCCTTGAACTGCACCATCCGCGAGAGCTCACCGACGTACGCCGTGCACTCCAGCAGGTAGGCCAGCTGGGCGTGGGCGGGCACCGCGGACTGCACGAACACGCTCCCGGCGGGCAGACCCGAGGCCAGCAGCAGCAGCGCCGTCTCGCGGGTGAGCGCCCGCAGCCGCGCCGGGTCGTGCCGCGTGGTCATCGCGTGCAGGTCCGCCACGAACCAGAAGCCGGTCTCGGCCGCGTCGCCGGACGCGAACCGGCGCAGCGCGCCGAGGTAGTTGCCGAGGGTGAGACGGCCGGAGGGGGTGATGCCGGAGACGGCGACCATGGACGTGCCTTTCGTCGGGACAGCCCCGCCGACGACGCACGAAAGGCCGCCTCGACGAGGCGGCCTGGGGGCGTGGAGTGCGCGCGTGGGGACCGCCGGTCAGGCGGCCCACCAGGTGCTGCGCGTCGAGGTCATGCCTGGAGGATAGCGCGGACGGCTCATCTGGCAATGGGTGCGGCGATGCCCGCGGTGACCTGCAGCAGGTCGTGCGGCGACAGCTCCAGGTCCATCCCGCGGCGTCCCCCCGAGACGAGCACGGTCGCGTGCGCCAGGGCGCTGTCGTCCAGCACCGTGGGCAGTGAACGCTTCTGACCGACCGGGCTGATGCCACCGACGACGTAGCCGGTCGTGCGCTCGGCGGCGGCGGGGTCGGCCATCGACACCTTCTTGGTGCCGAGCGCCGTGGACATGGCCTTGAGGTCCAGCTGCCGGTCGACCGGGACGATCCCGACCGCGAGCCCGGACCCGGTGTCCACCAGCAGCGTCTTGAACACCCGGCCCGGCTCGACCCCCAGCGCCTGCGCCGCCTCCAGCCCGTACGCCGCGGTGGCCGGGTCGTGCTCGTAGCTGCGGACCGTGAACGCGACGCCGGCGGCGGTGAGGGCCGTCGTGGCGGGGGTGCCCCCACCGGCGGGGCGTGCGGACCTGGCCATGGTGCGATTCTGTCAGGGCGCCCACGGTGAACCCCTCGCGCGGGGTCTCGGCTGGCACCAGCAGACTGGAGGCCATGACCACCCTGTACCGAGGCGGATTCGTCTACAGCCCTGCCGACCCCTTCGCGACCGCCATGGTCGTCACCGACTCCGAGATCGCCTGGATCGGGTCCGACGAGGCGGCCGTGGTGCATGCCGACGCGGTCGATGAGGTCGTCGAGCTCGACGGTGCGCTCGTGACCCCCACGTTCGTGGACGCCCACGTGCACCTGTCCCAGACCGGTCAGGGCCTTGCCGGGGTCGACCTGCTGGACGCACCGTCCCTCGTCGCGGCGCTGAGCCGGGTGGAGGCGGGTGCGCGGCAGCGACAGGGCCGCCCGCTGTACGTGCACTCCTGGGACGAGACCCGCTGGCCCGAGGGACGCACCCTCACCGCGGCCGAGCTGGACCGTGCGTCGTACGGCGGCGTCGTCTACATGCCGCGCATCGACGGCCACTCCGCCGTGGTCTCCTCGGCGCTGGCGGCCGCCTCGGGCGCGCGCGACCTGCCCGGGTGGAGCGACACCGGGCTGGTGACGCGCGAGTCGCACCACGCGGCGCGCACCGCCTTCTCCGAGGGCATCAGCGCCGCGGACCGGCGCAGCCACATCGACACCGCGCTGGCCGCCGCTGCTGCGGCCGGCGTCGGCCTCGTGCACGAGAACGCCGGCCCGCACGTCAGCTCCAGGGACGACGTCCGGGACGTGACCGCGGCGGGGGAGCGCGGCGACGGCCCGCAGGTCGTGGCCTACTGGGGCCAGCTCGCGCAGAGCGAGCAGGAGGCCCGCGAGCTGCTGCAGGAGCTGGGGGTCCACGGCCTCGCCGGCGACCTCAACATCGACGGCTCGTTCGGCTCGCGCACGGCCGCGCTGCGGGCGCCGTACGCCGACGCCGACCACCACGGCAACGCCTACCTGTCGGTGGAGCAGGTGCGCGACCACGTCGTCGCCTGCACGCTGGCCGGCGCCCAGGCCGGCTTCCACGTCATCGGCGACGCGGGCGCCGACACGGTCGTCGCGGGGATGCAGGCGGCGGCCGACGTGGTGGGGGTCGACCGGTTCCGGCGCGCCCGGCACCGGCTGGAGCACCTCGAGATGGTCGACGCCGGGGGCATCGACGCGCTGGTGGGCCTGGGCGTGGTGGCCAGCGTGCAGCCCGCCTTCGACGCCGCGTGGGGCGGGACCGAGGGCATGTACGCCGCCCGCCTGGGCACCGAGCGCGCCCTGACGTTGAACCCGTTCGCCGAGATGGCGGCGGCGGGCCTGTCGATGGCGCTGGGCTCGGACAGCCCCGTCACGCCGGTCGCGCCGTGGGAGGCGGTCCGGGCGTGCGTCAACCACCGCAACCCCCGGCAGCGGATCTCCGCCCGCTCGGCGTTCCTCGCGCACACGCGCGGCGGGTGGCGCGCGGCCGGCATCGACGACCGCGGGTTCCTCGACCTGGGGCAGCCGGCCAGCTTCGCGATCTGGTCCGTGGGCGACCTGGTCGTCCAGGCTCCCGACGACCGGATCCAGACCTGGAGCACCGACCCCCGGTCCGGCACCCCGGGCCTGCCCGACCTGTCGCCGGGCGCCGCCCTGCCGACCACGCTGCGGACGGTGGTCCGCGGCCGCACCGTCTTCGAGCGGGACGGCGCCTTCGTCTGACCTGCCGGCCCATCGGCCGCCACGGCACGGGTGGGCTCGCGGGCCCTCGGCGAGCTCGGGAGGGCGCCAGCGATTGACAGGGGCCTGCGACAGGGTAGGTTCGCTGCGTTGACCGCCAGCAGACGCACGCGTCGGCGGTCGTGGGGGAAGGTCCGACCCGGGATCCCAGGGTGGCTTGCGCGCGCAGCCGCCGTGACTGCCAGATCCGCGGCACCGGCTGCCCCACGACGCCGCCGCACGACGTGCGCGGCGGTCGGCGGCAGGGCTCGCGTGCTCAGTAGACAACAGCGTTCGCGTCGGCATCCCGTCGGCGCAGGGCTGGACCCAACGGCACGCGGGCCCTGACCTGTTCCCGGAGTGACATAACCTGAGCCGGTGCGCATCCGCTTGGTCCTCGCGCTGGCCGCAGGCCTGGCGCTGTGGCTCGCCTTCCCCTCCCACGACCTGTGGCCGCTGGCCCCGGTCGGGGTCGGCCTGCTCGCCCTCGCCACGCGGGACGTCTCCGTCCGGCGGGGGCTGCTGCTCGGCCTGGTGACGGGCCTGGCCTTCTTCCTGCCGGTGCTGTCGTGGTCGGGGATCTACGTCGGCAAGACCCCGTGGATCGCGCTCGCGGTCCTGGAGTCGCTCTACGTCGCCCTCGTCGGGGGAGCGTCGGCGCTGCTGCAGCACGCGCCGTCGCCGGCGGATGCGCCGCGGGTGCGCCCGCTGGCGGTCGCCCTGCTGTGGGTGGGGCAGGAGGCGATGCGCGACCGTACGCCGTTCGGCGGGTTCCCCTGGGCGCGGCTCGCCTTCAGCCAGGCCGACTCCCCGCTGGTCCACCTCGCGGCGCTCGGCGGCGCCCCCGCGGTGACCTTCGGCGTGGCCCTCGTCGGCGCCGTGGCCGCGGCGGCGGTCAGCCGGCTGGGGTGGGCCCCCACCGGCCGCGGCCTCAGCCTGCGCCACGGTGGCCGCCCGGTCACCGGGGTGGGCCGCGCGGTGCCCGTTCTCGCCCTCGCCGGGGCCCTGCTGTTCGCTCCGCTGCTCGTGCCGGTCCCGACGGACGGCACGCCGGCACGGTTCATGGCCGTCCAGGGCAACGTCCCCAAGCCGGGGCTCGACTTCAACGCCGAGCGCCGCGCCGTGCTCGACGACCACGTCGCCGTGACCAGGGCCGCGGGCGCCTCGGTCGACGCCGGCACCCAGCCGCGGCCCGACCTGGTGGTCTGGCCCGAGAACTCCTCCGACATCGACCCCCTGCGCAACGCCGACGCGGCGGTCGTGATCAACAACGCGCTCAGCGCCGTCCGCGCGCCGATCGTGGTGGGCGCCGTGCTGGAGGGACCGGGCGAGCACATCTCCAACGTGAGCCTGCTCTACCGTCCGGGTCAGGGCGTCACCCAGCGCTACGTCAAGCAGCACCCGGTGCCGTTCGCGGAGTACATCCCGTTCCGGTCCTTCTTCCGGCACCTGAGCGACAAGGTCGACCTGGTCCGGGCGGACATGACGGCCGGCTCGGGCTCGCAGGTGTTCCGGGTGCCCACTGCCGCCGGCGGCACCGTCGCCGCCGGGCCGGTCATCTGCTTCGAGGTGGCGTACGACGACCTGATGCGCGACACCGTGCGGGCCGGGGCCAACGTCCTGCTCGTGCAGACCAACAACGCGACGTTCGGCTACACCGACGAGTCCGAGCAGCAGCTGGCCATCTCCCGCGTCCGCGCGGTCGAGCACGGCCGCTCCATCGTGCACGTCTCCACCGTCGGGGTCAGCGCGCTGATCACCCCGGAGGGAACCGCCCATCAGCGGAGCGCGTTGTTCACCTCGGCGCTGCTGGCCGGGCAGCTGCCGCTGCGGACGGCCGCCACGGTCGCCGACCGTGTCGGTGGCTGGCCCGAGTACCTCGCCTGTGGCGCGGTGCTCCTGCTGCTCCTGCTGCGCGTCGTCCCCCGGCGCCGCCGGTAGGGTCCTGAGCGACTCCGACGTACGAAGGACAACGATGACCCACTCCGAGCAGCCGTCCACCACCGCCGAGGGCCGCCGCGGCCCGCTCGGCCGGGTGGTGGTGCTGATCCCGACGTACAACGAGCGGGAGAACCTGCCGCGGATCATCGCCCGCGTGCGCGACGCCGTACCGCAGGCCGACGTCCTGGTGCTGGACGACAGCTCACCGGACGGCACCGGCGCGGTCGCCGACGAGCTGGCCGGCACCGACCCGGCGGTGCACGTCCTGCACCGGCGCAGCAAGGAGGGCCTGGGCGCGGCGTACCTGGCCGGGTTCGGCTGGGCCCTCGAGCGCGGCTACGACGTCCTGGTGGAGATGGACGCCGACGGGTCGCACCGGCCCGAGCAGCTGCCCTCGCTGCTGGCCGCCCTCGAGGACGCCGACGTGGTCCTGGGCTCGCGCTGGGTGCCGGGCGGGACGGTCGTCAACTGGCCGCTGCACCGCAAGGTGCTCTCGGTCGGCGGAAACGTCTACACCCGGGTCATGCTCGGCATGCCGGTCGGCGACGCCACGGGCGGCTACCGCGCCTACCGTGCCGCCGCCCTGAAGGAGATGGACCTGCACGACGTCGCCTCGCAGGGCTACTGCTTCCAGGTCGACCTGGTGTGGCGGGCCGTCCGCCGCGGGCTGACCGTGCGTGAGGTGCCCATCACGTTCGTGGAGCGGGAGGTCGGCGACTCCAAGATGAGCTCGGACATCGTGCGCGAGTCCCTGGTGAGCATCACCGGCTGGGGGCTGGCCTACCGGGCTCGCCAGGTCCGCACGCTGCTGCACCGGGAGCCCCGGTGGCATCGGCTCTAGGACCCGGCGGCGCGCCAAGGCGGCGCCCCCGCATGCCGGTGCGGGTCCGGCTGGTCCTGATCGCCCTGCTGCTGGTCCCGGTGGTGGAGATCAGCCTGCTCATCGCCGTCGGGCACCTGATCGGGGTGTGGCCCACGATCGCGCTGGTGCTGGTGGAGACGTTCCTCGGCGCCTACCTGGTCAAGCGGGAAGGTCTGCACGCGCGGACGGCGCTGCGCACGGCGGTGAACAGCGGCCAGATGCCGGCTCAGCAGCTCACTGACGCCGCGCTGGTGCTGGTCGGCGGTGTGCTGCTGCTCCTGCCCGGCTTCCTCACCGACCTGGTGGGGCTGGTGTTCCTGCTGCCGTTCACCCGCCCGGTGACGCGACGCTGGCTGCAGGCGATGGTCGAGCGGCAGCTGCTGCGACGCACCGGGATCATCCGCGGCGAGGTGATCTGAGCTGACCGTCGACCGCCCGGACCCGCCGTGCGCGGCGGGTCCGGGCGGTCGACGGCAGATAGGCCGGCTGGTGGCAGACAGACGCAGACCCCGCGCCTGGGAGGGGGGTCCGGCGCGGGGTCTGCGGTCTGGTCGGAGCCTCGAGGGCTCAGGCGGTGCGCTTGCGGCGCGGCTTCTCGCCACGTGAGGCCCGCAGGAGGTTCAGGCGCTCCTCCAGGAGCTCCTCCAGCTCGGGGATGGAGCGGCGCTCGAGCAACATGTCCCAGTGGGTGCGGACCGCCTTGACCGGCTTGTGCTCCACCTCCGGGCCGTCGACGAGCTTGGCCTCCAGCCCGCAGCGGCACTCCCACACCGGCGGGACGTCGGCCTCCACCGAGAAGGGGAGCTCGCTGATGTGCTGCTCGGGGCAGACGTAACGCACGAGCTGACGCTCGCTGAGCACGACGTTCGCGTCGGTCTCCATGCTGAGGGCGCTCAGGTTCGTCCCTCGAAGTGATCGTTCGGCCATGATGGGCCCTCCCAACGTGCGTCCCACGACAAGATGTGCGCGGGGGTCTCACGGGGTCCAACGACGAGTTGGGCCTCGATGTTCCGCCATACCCCGATGTCGGATGGATCACACGAGCACCCCACGGTCGAGGCGGTACGCCGCCCGGAGCACGCGGGCGGGTGCTCAGACGACGGCCGGGACGGTGTTCCCGGCGGCCAGGATGCCTTCGCGCATGCGCACGCGCGAGAGCAGGACGCCGCCGACGAGGAAGAAGACCATCAGGGCGACGATCGCCCAGCGGTAGGAGCCGGTGAGCTGGTGGACGAGGCCGAAGACCAGCGTGCCCAGCCAGCTCGTGCCCCGCTCCATGGCCTGGTAGAGGCTGAAGAACTCGGCCTCGCGCCCACGGGGGACCAGCTGGCTGAACAGCGAGCGGGAGAGGGCCTGGGTGCCGCCGAGCACGATGCCGATCAGGACGGCCAGCGCCAGGAAGGCCAGGAACGCGCCGGCCGGCACGAAGAAGGCGCCGACCACCACGAGCAGCCACAGGGCGAGGCTGTCGCGGACCACCCGCCACGCCCCCCGCGAGCGGGCCATCCGCCCGAAGAGCAGCGCGCCACCGAAGGCCACGAACTGCACCAGCAGCACCGTGATGATCAGCTGGCTCTGGCCGAAGCCGAGCTGCTCCGCGCCGTACAGGCTGGAGGAGGTGATGACCGTCTGGATGCCGTCGTTGTAGAACAGGTAGGCCGAAAGGAACAGCAGCGTCTGCGGATAGGCCTTCAGCTCGGCGAAGGTCCGGACGAGCTGGCGCAGGCTGCCGCCGACCACGCCCGCGGACTCGTCCACCGGGGTCGCCGTGGTGCCGCGGACGTCCCGCAGGCCGAGCACGGGGATGAGGGTGAAGGCGGCCCACCACAGGCCCGCGGAGAGCAGGCTGACCCGGACCGCGCCGCCCTCCGAGAGCCCGACCGTGTCGTGCAGCGTGACCAGCACGAGGTTCAGGGCCAGCAGCAGGCCGCCGCCGAGGTAGCCCAGGGCCCAGCCGCGGCTGGAGACCCGGTCGCGCTCGTCCGGCTCGGCGATCCGGCACAGCAGCGAGTCGTAGATCACCAACGACCCGCCCAGGCAGAGGTTGGCCAGGATGAGCAGCAGCACGCCCAGCTGCCAGCTGGTGCCGGCCACGAGGAACATCGCGGACGCCGCCGCGGCGCCCGCCCACGCGAAACCGGCGAGGAGCCGGGTCGGCCGGGGCGACCGGTCGGCGATCGAGCCGATGACGATGAGCACCATCGCCGAGACGATCGTCGAGACGGTCAGGGTGTAGGGGACCAGGGAGCCGGGGGAGACCGGGACGCCGAGGATGTCGAGGTCGGCGCGGCACACCTCGCCCGAGGCCAGGCCAGGGCACGCGGCGGCCCTGGCCACGGAGGTGAGGTAGGGGGAGAACAGCACCGTGGCGGTGGTCGTGACGTAGGCCGAGTTGGCCCAGTCGTACCAGTACCAGGAGCGTTGGTGGCGCGTGCTGCGGCGGCGGGCCGGGGCCGCACCGGAGTCGACGGCGCTCGTCATGGCCGAAGCCTGCCACAGGCACCCGCAGGGACCTGGACGACGCGGCGGGAGGTCAGTCGGCGTACTCCCAGTGCCACGGCTCGGGCATGGAGCCGGACGGCTCGGCCCAGGCCGGGTGGTACCAGCCGTACAGCGGCGCGTGGTGCTGCATCCACAGGTAGGCCGCGGTGCCGAAGCTCTGCACCCCGCCGCACAGGTCGGCGGCGATGCCGAGGCCGTGGTGGCTGGTGCCGGGGCGGGCGGCGAGCTCGGGGGTGGCCCGGGCGACCTCGAGCTGCTCCTTGAGCGGGCGGTAGCCGTCGGTGACGCACAGCGGTGACCCGGTGTCGTGCTGGTAGGCCCGGCTCATCGCGTTGAACGCGCGGGCGGGGTCCTCGCGCAGGCGCTCGTCGGCGGAGCCGTACAGCGGGCACAGCGCGGTGGCGGGCACCTGCCCGTTGGGATAGTCGCGCGTGTCGCCGGCGGAGCAGTCCGCCCCCGCCTTGAGGCCGGCCGCCCCGCCGTGGGCACGCAGGGCGCGGGCCAGTCGCGCGTCGGCAGCTCGGGCGGCGGCGCTGCCCGCGCGAAGCAGGTCACCACGCAGCCCGCTGGCCGCGCCGACCTGCGCGGCCTGGGCCGCCCGGAACCGCGTCAGCGCCGCTCGCTGCTCGGCGACCGAGCGGTCGAACGCGGTCTTGGCGGCGAGCGCGGCAGCCGCGGCGTCCTGCGCCCGCCGGGCGGCGGCCGAGGCCTTCGCGGTCGCATCGTCCTGGGCGCCCAGCAGCCTCTTGAGGTGGTCGTACGCGCGGCCCTGCTCGTCGGCCAGGTAGCCCAGCACGGCGAGCCCGTCGCTGCTGTCCTCGGGGGAGGGGGAGGTGAGCAGGTGCATCGTCGCGGCCAGGGTGGAGAGCGACCCCCCGCCGCTGACGTAGGAGTCGTGGGCCCAGTGCCCGATCCGGGTCTTCTCGGCCGCGACCTGGGTGGCCAGCACGTCCAGGCGCCGCTGCTGGGCCGCGCGCTCGGCCGACGCGGCGCGCTCGGCGTCCCGCGCCGCCGCGAGGGTGGAGAGCAGGACGCTGGAGCGGGTGGCGAGCTGTTCGAGCCGCCGGGTGGCCGCGGACATCGCCGCGCTGGAGGCCTCGAGCCGGCGGCGCAGGGCCTCCGCCGCAGCGATCTGTGCCCTGACCTGCGCCGGGGTCAGCTGGGCCGGCTCCGCGGCGGCCGCCGCGGGCTTCGGTCCCGGGTGGGGTACGGGCGGCGCGGCCACGGCGCCGGGCGCCGCGCCCATCACGGTCGCGGCGAGCAGAGCGGGCGTGATGGCGGCGGCCAGGCCGGCCCAGCGTCGTACGGCGTGCATGGTCGGTTTCCAGCTCTCGTCTCGCCCCTGATCGACCGCTCCACCGTAGGTGCTCCGGGGCGGCTCCCCGGCCGCGTCCCGGGAAGTTCCGCATGACGGGGGAGGGTGCCGTCGGCCGTTCGGGGGAGGGCGGGTTTGCACTCACACCGGCGCGGGTAGCCTCGACAATGGCCGTACCGGACAACGAGAAGAGGATCAGTCATGGGTCTCGACGACAAGATCAAGAACGCTGCCGAGAACGCCAAGGGTCAGGGCAAGGAAGCTGCCGGCAAGGCGACGAACGACGAGCAGCTCCAGGCGGAGGGCCAGACGGACCAGTCCAAGGCCGACCTGAAGAACGCAGGCGAGAAGGTCAAGGACGCGTTCAAGAACTGAGCGGTACGCCGCGCGGCCCCGCGCCGCGCAGCGCGAAGGGGCCCGACGCCGGTCGGGCCCCTTCGTCGTCCGTGCGGCCGGCGGCGGCGCGCGACGCGTCGGCTGACCGGCCTGCCGAGCGGGCATCGCCGCCGGACCGTACCGTCGAGGTCGGCGAGCCCGTCCGGGGTCGACCGTAGGATCGTGGCCATGGCCGACCGTTCCCGCACGCGCGTCAGCCTCGTTCCCGACTGCGGCAGCTGCTTCGGCCTGTGCTGCGTCGCCCTGCCGTTCGCGGCGTCGGCCGACTTCCCGGTCGACAAGCCCGCCGGCCAGCCGTGCGGCAACCTCCGCGGCGACTTCGGCTGCGGCATCCACGCCCGCCTGCGCGAGACCGGCTGGAAGGGCTGCACCGTCTTCGAGTGCTTCGGCGCCGGCCAGCAGGTCTCGCAGGTCACCTTCGGCGGAGTGTCCTGGCGCGACGCGCCGGGGACGGCCGGCCAGATGTACGCCGTGTTGCCGGTCATGCGGCAGCTGCACGAGATGCTGTCGCACCTGGGGGAGGCGCTCGCGATCTCGCCGGCCGCGGCGCCCCGGGTGGAGCTGGGAACTCTGCTGCAGGAGGTCGAGGCGCTGACCGCTGCCACGGCGGAGGCGCTCCTGGGCCTCGACCTGGTCGCGCTGCGCGGGCGGGTAGGACCGCTGCTGCAGCAGACCAGCGCCGTGGTGCGCGCCGACGCCCGGCGCGCAGGGCGCGCACCGGCGTCACTGCCGCGGCGGGTCCGTCCCGGCGCGGACCTGCTCGGCGCCGACCTGCGCGGCGCGGACCTCCGGGCGGCCGACCTGCGGGGCGCCTACCTCATCGCGGCCGACCTGTGCAGTGCCGACCTCAGGACGGCCGACCTGCTGGGGGCCGACCTGCGCGACGCCGACCTGGCCGACGCCGACCTCGCCGGCGCGCTGTTCCTCACCCAGCCACAGCTGAACGCCGCCCGGGGGAACGCCGGGACGCGCATTCCCGCCGCCTTGCGACGCCCGGACCACTGGACCTGACGCGCGCGCCGAGGCAGCAGTCGCACGCCCAGGCTGGCGACGTACGGGAAGCGGACGCCGCTGGCCGTCCCGCCGTGTGGGCTGCGGCCCCGGCACCGGTGCAGTCCGTGAGGCGTGGCCAGATGCCACACTGCCCCGGTGCGAGAGACCGTGCTGACGGACATGGAAGGCGTCAGGTGCCTCCCTGAGGAGCACCGTGGTGTGGGCGCGCTGGTTCTCGCTGGCTCCAGCGGGCGTGTCGACACTGATCGGGCCCGCGTGCTGGGAGCCCATGGCGTGCTGGCGGAGTCGATCCGTTGGTTCGGTGGTGACGGTCAGCATGACGGGCCGTGGGAGATCCCGGTCGAGCTCTTCCTCGACCGCGTCGCCATGCTGCGGAAGGTGTGCGAGCGGGTGATCGTCCTCGGCACCTCATTCGGGGCAGAGGCCGCCTTGGTGACCGGCGTCCTGTCGGACCACGTCGATGCCGTGGTCGCGTTCGCGCCGTCCGATGTCGTGTGGGCGGGCGTCACCGCAGACGGTCGAGTCGCCTCGCACTGGACCTACCAGGGGGAGCCGCTGCCGTTCGTCCAGTTCGCCGACGACTGGGAGCCGGCCGATCACCCGCCGGCGTACGTCGACTTATACCGTTGCTCCCGAACCCGATTCGGCCACGAGGTGGCCGCGGCCACGATCGCTGTCGAGCGCATCCCCGAGGTGGTTCTGGTGGCCGGGGGAGATGACAAGGTCTGGCCTGCTGTTGAACAAGCGCAGCGAATTCGGGACCGCCGCGCAGCCCACGGGCTCGCAACCACCCTCGTCACCGACGAGGACGCCGGACACCGCACGATCCTGCCTGGCGAGCGCGTGGTGAAGGGCGGAGCGCGCATGGAGCGCGGCGGGAGCGCATCTGCTGACAGGCGTCTGGGTCAGGCTGCGTGGGCGCACCTCTCTGACCTGCTGTCCTAGGGTTCGTGCGTGCAGCGCAGCCCGCTGCGATCGGAAGGCGCACCGGGTGCGGGGCGCAGTGGTTGGATAGCGCGCATGTCTCACTCGCTCGTCCAGCCGCCCAAGGCTCGTCCCGGCGACCGCGTCGCCGTACTGTCACCGTCCTTTGCTGCGGCAGGTGCCTTTCCGGCGGTGCACGAGCAGGCCATGCGGCGGCTGGCCGAGGTGACTGGGCTCATCCCGGTGGAGTACCCGACGACGCGTGAGGTCGGGGCGACCCCGCAGGCCCGCGCCGCCGACCTCAACGCGGCGTTCGCCGACCCCACGATCCGCGGCATCGTCACGGTGATCGGGGGAGAGGACCAGATCACCGTCATCCCCCATCTTGACGCGGACCTGGTCCGCCGGGACCCCAAGCCCTTTCTCGGGACCAGCGACAACACCAACCTCCACCACTGGCTCTGGGCGAACGGCATCGCCAGCTTCTACGGCGGCTCGACCCAGGTCCACCTGGGCCCGGGCCCGTGCGTCGACGACATCCACGCACGGGCGCTGCGCGCCGCACTGGTCACCGGTGAGACGATCGAGGTCGTCGACCCGCACGAGTCCGAGGACGTCGGTGTCGACTGGGCTGACCCACGCGCCCTGACCTCCTTCGGCCAGCGCGAGGAGACAGAACCGTGGAGCTGGCACGGCCCGGCGCGATCGGTGACCGGACGCACGTGGGGCGGCTGCCTCGAGGTCATCGAATGGGTCCTCGCCGCGGGACGGTTCCCCTTCGAGGCGTGCGTCCTTGATGGCGGGGTTCTCCTCCTCGAGACGTCGGAGGAGCTGCTTGCGGCCATCAACGTCGGCTGGATCGTCCGGTCACTGGGTGAACGGGGCATCCTCGGGGCCGTCGACGCGGTCCTGGTCGCCCGGCCGCCGGTGTCGGACCTGTCGCGCCGTCCGCCGGCGGAGGAACGCGCTCGACTGCGTGCCGAGCAGCGGGACGTCGTGGTGGACATGGTCCACCGGTACAACCCGGACGCCGTCGTGTGCGTCGGCGTACCGTTCGGCCACACCCGGCCGCAGTGGATCCTTCCGCACGGCGGCCGGATCACGGTGGACGGCGCCGCCCGCCGGGTCGTCGCCGACTACTCCTGAGACAGCGATGGAGACCGAATGCGTTGGTTGTGGCTGCAGGTCGCGTGCGAGCTCTCGATCGTGTCCGCCACGAGCGTGAGGTCACAGCAACCCGGGAGTCGCGATGGTGGGGTATGAGCCGCGAATTCGCCAGGCCGATGAACCCTTTCCGGTCGGCGAACATCGAGGCGAGGGCGCTTCAGAGCGCCGGATGGACGGTGTTTCACGCCGAGTGGGAGGTGTCCGGGGTTCCCGTCGCGCCTCGCGCGTTCGTCGAGGGAGTCGCCCGGCAGCTGGACGAGATGGAGCGTCAGCCCGGGCCTGTCCTCATCGTGGCGAAGTCGCTGGGGACACTGGCCGCTCATTGGGGAGCACAGCAGGAGTACCCGGCTGTCTGGCTCACACCGGTGCTCGGGCCGGTCGGCTCGTACCCACTGCGAGACGACAGCGACACACTGGCAGAACGGATCCGGCGTTATCCAGCCGACAACCTGGTCGTCGGAGGAACTGCAGACACCTTGTGGCAGGCAGGATTCCGCGGCACCGGGAAAGTCCTTGGGATCGAGGGCTCAGCCAGGTGGGCGCAGGCTCGCGACGTGACCGCGCGTGAGCGGTGAGCTTGCACGCCTCCCGCGCGTACCCTTGTCGTTACGTAACGAGTTGGGTACCATGTGACCATGGACGCGGTGTTGCAGGCGTTGGCTGACCAGAGCCGACGGACGGTACTCGAGATACTGCGGGACCATCCGGCGACGGCCGGCGAGCTGGCCGACGCGCTGCCGATCGCTCGACCCGGCGTGTCCCGGCACTTGCGGGTTCTGAGGGAGGCCGGGCTCGTCGACGTCCGCCAGGAGGCGCAGCGGAGGATCTACAGCCTGCGCCCGGAGGCGCTCGTCGAGGTTGATGAGTGGCTGGAGGACTACCGCGCGCTATGGCGGCACCGGCTCGACGCACTGCAGACGGAGATCGCACGAGGAAAGAAGGCGCAACAATGAGAATCATCGGGACGATGCGGGCGCTCGACGAAACCCGTGGAGCGGTGCGCGTCGAGGACGTGTACGACACCGACATCAAGGACCTGTGGGAGGCGTGCACCACGCCGGAGCGACTCGCGCGCTGGATCGCCGAGGTGTCCGGCGACCTGCGGGAGGGCGGCATGGTCCACGCCGTCTTCACCAGCACATGGAGCGGCCCGGCGAGGATCGAGGTCTGCGACGCCCCGCACCATCTCTTGATCACCACGGAGCCGGGCACGGCTGACGAGTCCCAGATCGAGGCCTGGCTCACCGCGGAGGGCTCCCGGACCACGCTGGTGGTCGAGGAGCGTGGCCTGCCGGTCGACTCGCTCCACTACTACGGAGCCGGCTGGCAGGTCCACCTGGAGGACCTCGGACGTTCGCTCGCGAGCGACGGCCCCGCACACATCGGCGGCTGGTCGGAGCAGAAGCCCGCCTCGGCCTGGCAGGCGCGCTGGACCGAGCTGACCCCGAAGTACCAGGACACGACAGTGGGCTGATGTCCGACAAACCGCCGCAGTCGGATCATGGTCCCGGTGCCGCATGAGGTTCGCCATCGTCGAGCCTCTGCGATGGCGACGACGGGAGCGAGCGCGGTGAGCTCGTGCGGAGTGCCGCAGTGCGCCGGTCGGTGCAGCCCTGGCTCGTCGCACCCTGGAGGCTGTCGCCGAGGCGGACCTGCCCATCGGCCTGTCGGACGCCGGGGCTGTGCCGGCCCGGCCTCGGACGATCGCTGTGGCCGGCCAACGCCGGCCACACCGGACCGTTCCCGATCTCGCGGTGAAGTCGGGGTACGGCGCCCCAGCGTAGGGTCCCTGCCATGATCGAACTACACACCCCTGCTGAGATCGAGGAGATGAAGCCGGCCGGCCGCTTCGTGGCCGACGTACTCCTCGCGCTCCAGGACAAGGCCGACGTCGGCGTCAATCTGCTCGAGCTGGATGAGCTGGCGCACCGGATGATCAAGCAGCGGGGGGCGGAGTCGTGCTACATCGACTACCACCCGAGCTTCGGTGCGATGCCGTTCGGGAAGGTCTTGTGCACCAGCGTGAATGACGCCGTGCTGCACGGCCTGCCCTTCGACTACGCCCTGCAGGACGGCGACCTGCTCAGCGTCGACTTCGCTGCCAGCGTGGACGGCTGGGTCTCCGACTCAGCGCTCAGCGTCGTCGTCGGCACGCCGCGCCAGGAGGACGTCGAGCTCATCGAGACCACCACCCGTGCCCTCGAGGCCGGCATCGCTGCCGCCCTGCCGGGCAACAAGATCGGCGACATCTCTCATGCGATCGCGACGGTGGCCAAGAGCAAGGGCCTGACGATCAACACGGACTTCGGCGGCCACAGCGTCGGCCGGACCATGCACGGTGACCTGCACATCCCGAACGATGGGCGCGCCGGCCGCGGTTTCACGATCCGCGAGGGCCTCGTCATCGCCATCGAGCCGTGGTTCCTGCACACCACCGACGAGCTCTACACCGACCCCGACGGATGGACCCTGCGCAGCAGTGACGGCTCCCGCGGCGCGCACATGGAGCACACCGTCGCCGTCACCGCCGACGGCCCGATGGTGCTCACCGAGCGCTGACCGGGACCGAACGTCCAGCGAGATGCCACCCCAGAAGACGTGCTGCCCGCCCTGCTCCTCGGGGTAGACCGCCAGCGCCTGCTGGACCACCACGGCGAGGAGGGCCAACAGCGGCCACCCCCTTATCGCGGAGCCGGCCCCGGCCGGCTTCGGCTGTACGGGGCCCTGGTCTCAGGCCAGGGCGGTCAAGAGCCCTCCTGCGAGTAGCCCGCTGACGAGCGCCAGCCCCGCGGTGGCGGTCGTGACCCGCCAGGTCAGGGCTCGCCCGACCATGAGCATCGAGGGCAGGCTGAGAGCCGGCAGCGCCAGCAGCACCACGCCGATGGCCCAGTGGCTGGTCCCGGCGGCGGCCAGCGCGCCGGCAACCGGGATCTCCCCGCCGGTCGGGATGACCATGAGGGTGGCGACCACGGCCAGGACGATCAGACCAAGAACACCCCTGCTCAGCCAGCCGGCGTCCGATGGCAGCACGTGCGCGGCGGCACCCACGGCAAAAACCACGACCGCGTACTCGGGCAGCAGCGTGACAGTCAGCCGGGCCACGGAGATGACGTAGCGCCGCACGGCGGCCGTCGCTCCTGGCTGGTGGTCCAGCTCGACGTCCTCCTCCAGGCCGACGGGGCCGGCCGTGACGACCGGGGGCGTCGAGCCGCGACCCCGCGACCGCTCGGCGGCGACCCAGCCCGCCACGAGGACCCCGGCCCCGACGACGAGCATGGCTCCTACGGCGAGCCGGACCGCGACCCACTGCCAAGGACCGACGAGGGCAAGGAACACCAGAACGGCGGGGTTGAGCACCGGGTTGCCCAGCCAGTAGGCGACCGCGGCAGAGGCGGGCACACCGGAACGGCGCAGGGATACCGCGACGGGGGCGGTGCAGCAGGTGCACATCATGCTCGGCAGCGAGGCCACGCCGGCCACCACGGGACCACCCCACCGGCTGCGCCGGGTGAGCACGTCGCGCAGCCACCGCTTGGGCAGCAGGGCGTCCACCGCCGCGGCGATCAGCAGGCCGACGATCAGGGCCTTCCACACCGCCAGGGTGTAGGCGACGGTGAAATCCCCTGCGCCCTGCCACCACGTTGGCGCACTGCGAGCGGCGTCGGTCAGCGCCGTTCCTGACCACGAGCGGGAGATCGAAAGATCGCCGACCTTGTGCGAGTAGGGAATCCACTTCGCCCAGGCAAGACCGACCACGGCGATGACCAACAGCACGACCCCGCCCGCCACCAGCGCGGCCCGCTGGCTCTTGTGCTCCTCAGTTGCGCCAACGACGGATGACGAGTTCAACGGGTCTCCTCCTGGCGAGCGCTGGCCGCCAACCCTAAGCGCCCCGACCTCGGCCCGCCCGCCGATGGGGGCTACGACCTCGCCGCGCATTGCGGTGGTCGTACGTGATGCGACGGCAGGCCTACGCACGTCTGGCGAACGGCCACCGCCTCTCGGCTCGCCTGTGCGGTCGGCTCTGCCGGGGCGGTGACTGCCGGGCGAGTAGCGACGGCCGGTGCGGACTAGGGTGATCGGCATGGGATCGCCAGCTGCCGGTCCGTTGCGCTTGGCCCGCGCGGCCGCGTTCGGCACAGTGGCGTTCGCCCTCGCGCTGGTCGCCCACGTTGCGGCGGGCGGTCCGTCCCCGCGGCCGGTCACGCTTACCTTCCTCGCCGGCGGTGTCGCGGGCGTGTCAGTGCT
The DNA here is from genome assembly GCA_963724015.1 of uncultured Actinomycetota bacterium. Lineage (GTDB taxonomy): Bacteria > Actinomycetota > Actinomycetes > Actinomycetales > Dermatophilaceae > CAVRTM01. The sequence continues at coordinate 112,464 of CAVRTM010000006.1, read as the reverse complement.
GGTGACCGCGCGCAGGTTCGGTGTGGCCCACACGACACTGGCCCTGGGCGCGGTCCAAATCGGTCTGCACGCAGCCTTCATGGCACTCGCGCCCGCGGCCGGGTGCATGACCGTCACCATGCCGGCGAGCCATGCCGCCGGCCCGATGTCCATGACGTCGTGCCTTGCGGGGTCGCCGGGGTCCGGGTCGCCGTTGCCCATGGTGCTCGCCCACGCGGGCGCCACGGTGGTTCTGGCGGTGCTCCTCGCCCGCGGCGACCGCGCGCTGTGGCTGCTGGCCACCCTCCTGCTGCCGGCCCTTCTGCCGCGCTCTGTGCCGCTCTCGCCCACCCGGGTGGCCCCCGTCTTCCGATGCGCGGTCCCGGTGCTGTGCCGCGGCCGGATGGTCTCCAGCGGGGTCGGGCGGCGAGGGCCGCCCCACGAGGGCACCTGCCTCGCCTGACCTCCCAGCGGCTTCCGCGACATCCGGGTTCTACCGTCGAGCTGCCTCGCGGTGCCGCTGCATCGCGGTGCTGGGCCGACAGCCGCGGTACCCGCCGTCCCGCTGCCTGGGTCCGGCCCCCCCTTTCCCGTTCGTCCGCTCGGCGCGGCTCCTGCCTGCGCCGACCAGCCTTGAAGGACAACCGCATGTCTGCTCACGTCATGAAGACGACCACGTCACCGCCGGCTGCCGTCCGGCGCCGAAGGAGGGCTGCGCGTGTCGCCGCCGTTGCCACCGCAACGGTCGCCGCCGCGCTGGCCGGCGCCGGCACCGCCTCGGCGCACGTTCACGTTGTCCCGGACTCGACCGCCTCCGGCAGCTACGCCCAGCTGACCTTCCGGGTGCCGAACGAGTCCCCGACCGCCTCCACGACCAAGATCGTCCTGACCCTGCCGCAGAACGCCCCGCTGAGCTCGGTCTCGACGCGACCCGTTCCCGGCTGGAAGGCGGTGGTCACCGACGCCACGCTGCCCAAGCCGGTCTCCGTCTCCGGCACGACGCTCACGAAGGCGCCGCACGTGGTGACCTGGACCGCCGGCCCGGGGGCGGCGCTGCGCCCGACGCAGTACCAGGAGTTCGCGATCAGCGCCGGACCGCTGCCCGGACCCGGAGAGATGGTGCTCCCGGTGGACCAGACGTACTCCGACGGCACGGTGGTCAGGTGGTCCGAGCCGACCAAGGCAGGTCAGCCGGAGCCGGAGCATCCCGCGCCGGCGTTCACCATCACCGCGGCATCCGGATCGGACGACGCTCCCGCCACCTCGCCGTCCGCGACCTCGCCCGCAGCGACCAGTCCGGGGACCGCCGCGTCCGCGGCGTCCGGCCCGGTCGACGCCGGTACGACCCGCGACGCGGCCGCTCGCTGGCTCGCCGGGGCCGCCCTCGTGGTGGCGCTGCTGACCGCCGCTGGGCTGCTGCTGGGCCGTCGTCGTACGGGCCCGGGCCACTCATGAACACGCTGGGGGTCCGCCGCACCTGGTGGCGGGCTCTGACAGTGCTCGCGCTGCTCATCACCGCGGGCGTCGGCAGCGCCGGCACGGCCAGCGCGCACGACACGCTGGTCGCCACGTCACCTGCGGCGAGCAGCACCGTGCCCACCGTCCCGGGCAGCATCACGCTGACGTTCGACCAACCGGCCCTGGCCCTGGGGACCCAGCTGGTCGTCACCGGCCCGGGTGGTCCGGTGCAGACCGGGGCGGCCCGAGCGGTCGACAACACCGTGACCCAGTCCGTGCAGCCGGGTGCGCCCGCCGGGCGTTACGCGGTCCTGTGGCGGGTCACATCGGTCGACGGGCACCCGGTCTCGGGACGGTTCACCTTCACCGCCAAGCAACCCGCTCCGGGAGTGCGTCCTCAGCATGTGCGCGCTCCCACGCAGCGCACCGCCGGGCAGAGATCGGTGCCGTGGCTTCCGATCGTGCTGGCCGCGGTGCTCGTCGGCGCTGTGGCCATCAGGGCGACGGTGCGGTCGCGCGGCAGGCCCGCCCTGCAGGCGGACCCAGACCAGCGAGGGTGAGCGTGGGCCGGCGCGGCCGTCGGTTGCGGCGACCGCATCGCAGGTTCAGTGCGGCAGCGCGCATTCGCGTGGCATGGCGCCGCCCCGCGAGGGAGCTGCTGCCACGTCCTGACGGAACCGCCCGGAGTGTGTGGCTGGCGCTTGCGCAGGTGATCACCACTCCGGGCGGCGACCGGGGCGGCGGTGTGCCGCAGCGGACCGACGATGGGCAAGGGGCCCGGCGCCTGCGATGCTGTGGGCGTGGCGTTGCGCGGAGGCTCGTCCATCATCGGCCGGCTTGAACCCACGAGGTTCGGGCGCGGCGACGCCCGAGCTCGATCACTGTTGATGCTCTGCGTCGGGGTCGTGGTGGTCGTGCTGGGATGGTCGCTCACCGCGCATCCGGTCCCGCTGTACGACGGGGTGGGGTTCCCGGACGAGCCATACCGGTACGTCAAGCCACCGTCGGTCTCGCTGAAGACGGCCAAGCCGCCTGGTTCTGCCGCGGACGCGTTGGATGTGGCGCAGGGGGCGAACGTGAACGGCTTGTCCCTGACCACCGGCGAGTCGGGACCGCAAGCGGTGGTGGAGCTGCCGGCGGGCGCCGTCGCTGCCTCGTCGGGGCCGATCCTGGCCCAGCTGATCCCGACGGCGCCGTCGGACCAGCCCCCGGGCGTCTTCATCACCGGGAACGTCTACGACTTCTCGGCAAGCACGGCGAGCGCCCCCGTGCGGCTGAGCACGAAGGCCTCTTCCGGGCTCGTTGAGCTACGGGCCCCGAGCGAGAACCCCAACGAGGTGATCGTCTTCCGGGCCGCTCCGGGGCAGGCGTGGAGGACGATGCCGACGTCTCGAGCAGGCCGGGACATCTGGGCCACACCGCCTCCCGCCCTGGGCGAGTACGCCGTGGCGGCTCGAGGGCGGCCGGCGCAGGGGGCCGCGAGTGGCGGGGGAGGCTCCGGCATACCGACCTGGGTCTGGGCGCTTGGAGGGGTGCTGGCGCTCCTGATTGCCGTCCTGCTCGTGCGCCTGCGGTCTCCCGAAGGCCCCTCCGGTGGGACGACGGCGCCTGATGAGGCGGTCGGACCGGCGCCGCCGGGAGCGGAGGAATGGTGACCCTCCTCGGCGAGCGGACCCTGCGCAGGGCGCCCGGACGGGTGGTCCGCCTGGGTGCCTTGTTGGCCGGTTTTGCGGCCGCCCTGGCCGTACGGGTCGGCGTCGGGGGAGTCGGAGTGGCGCAGTCGGCGTCGGCGGGACTGGTCTTCGCCCTCACCCTGGCGGCGCTGAGTCTCGCCGACCGGCGCTGGGCCGGCTCTTGGACGCGCGCGGCCTCACGCACTGGACCGGGACGGGGTGCGGTGCCGGCCGGGTTGGTGGGGTCGGCGCTCATCTGCGGGCCGGCCGCGGTGAGTCACCTGACCTCAGGCACCGTCGGGGGCCACCCGTTGACCGGCTTCCCGCAGTGGGTGGCGGTCGTTGCCGTGGTGGCGTGCGCCGAGGAGCTGTTCCTGCGCGGGACGCTGTTCGGCGCGGCCGAGGACCTGGCCGGGGCCGGGCCGGCGGTGGGGCTCTGCGCGGTCGTCTTCGCCCTGCTGCACGTGCCGCTGTACGGCTGGCACGTGCTCCCGCTGGACACCGCGGTGGGCGTGGTCCTGGGAGGGCTGCGCGTGTGGAGCAGGACGTGGGTGGCCCCCGCGGTCGCCCACGTCACCGCTGACGTGGCGGGCTGGTTCCTGCGCTGAACCGAGGACGCTGCCCGCGCACGCCGGGGCGCCTAGCGGGGCGCCGAGGCATGCGCGCCGACGGACACCGCCGCCGGCGGAGGCAGAGCGCCGGCCTCGGCCGGGTTGGCCTCCTTCACCAGGGGCTGGGCGATCAACATCAGCGAGAACGCGGTATAGGCGACCATGGCCACGAGCCAGGGGTACTCGCTCGCCCGGGCCCGGGACTCGTTGACGCCGCTTTCCCCGAGGTGGCGGTGCGCCAGCACGACGGCCACGACGTGTGCCAGGACGATCGCCGCGACGCCGAGGTACCAGTAGAACGCGCTGGGCAGGAACGTGGTGTTCGGTTCGTAGCTGTCGTTGAAGGGGTAGGGCAGGTGGATCGGCCAACTGGCTGAGCCGACCGGGTTGCCGAGCAGCGGGCCGAGCAGTTGGGAGTTGACCAGCACGTATTGGGCGTTGTGGGCCACCAGGTATCCGAACGCGATCGGCAGCAGGCTGGGCAGCAGGCCTGCCAAGGCGTCCAGGAAGTTCAGTCGGACCCCGCCGGTGCGGGCCGCGGCCACAGCGAAGGCCCCGAACACGCCGCAGATCAGCGCCGTCAGCAGGACGAAGCTCACGGTCCGCAGCGCCTCCACCCCCGGCTGGCTGACCGAGACCTGCGCACGCTCGAAGCTGTTCCACTGCGGCGTGGCCAGCAGCCCGTCGAAGTTGACGCTGATCAACAGCAGCATCACGAACACGACCCGGCTTGCCGTACGTTCGAATGGCACGACGAGGCCGCCGGCGAACCCGCGTCGCCCGGGCGCGCCGAAGCGGAAGGGTCCCAGACGGCCCCAGGTCGCGAACAGCACGGAGAACACCTCCCCGCGCTCCAGCCACGCCTGGCCGAACAGCAATCCCAGGAACGCTGTCAGCACCGCGTACACCAGCAGGCCAGCGGCGATGAAGTGCGGCAGCGTGGCGGTGAGGTTGAAGATGAGCTCGCCGCAGGCCAAGGCGAAGAACAGCACCACGGCCGGCCACCAGCCGAGGCGGTCCGGGTAGGAGACCGGGGTGGAGCGGGCAAGTACCGCCTTGCGCACCCGGGGCTTGTCCACCAGCCGCACCAGGTTCGCGAACGGGTTGACCGACCGGGTCCAGTCACCCACCAGGCCGCACGAGAGCGGCACGACGATCCACACCAGCAGCCAGAACAGCGTCGGCAGGATGTTCTCTGCGACCTCGTTGCTCCCCATCAGGCCGCCCAAGATCAGCAGCACCAGCACCACCACGCTCAGCGGCGATGCCACCGGGTGCAGGTTCTGCGCGGGAGTGCGGTCGGCGACGCGCCCGGCGGCCTGCTCGTAGGGGGCCGCGACCGGCCTGGGGACGACCAGGAGGAACGAGGCGATGACGACCGCCATGCCGGCGATGACGAACATGAGCAGAGGGATGGGCAGGTCGTAGCGCTGACCAAAAGCGTGGGCAACAAGGCCAGTCTGCACGGGGTGCCTCCCGGGCCTGAGTGGTTCGGCACCCGCTCGCGCCGGAGCGCAAGCGCGCGCCGTGTCACACCGGAGTATGCCAGCCGAGTCCCTCCAGCGGGACCACCGGTGAACACCCGCGCGTGGTCACGCATACCCGCTTGCGGCTCCGTCCGCCGACAGCGGCACGAGCGGTCACGTCAGCCACAGCGCCGTTGACAGCGCCCGGCACCAGGCGGACGGTGAAAGGTGTCGGGTCTGGTCGCCGTCGTACGGCGAGCCCGTCTGGTGCGGCCGGCCCGGCCACACTCGCCCCCGTGGGAGGTGGCGCATGCCGACCAGGGCCTGGGCTTCTCCTACGGGTCGATCCTGGGACAGACGTACGCCAACCTGTTGTCCACGTCGGGTCCGCGCGTTGGTCCATCGACGGCGTTCTCGACCCCCGCGCCTGGGCCGGCCGGGGCAGGACCGGCAGGCTCGTCCCGGTGGGGACCCGCCTGCGCAGCGACGTGGGGGCTGAAAAGACGCTGAACCAGTTCTTCAAGCTGTGCGACCAGGCCGGAGCGCACTGCGCGTTCTCCGGAGGGGCGAAGCGGCGGTTCGCCAAGCTCGCGGCGCACCTGCGCGCACACCCCCTCACCGACGTCGAGGGCACCTACACCTTCGCGGACCTGATGTCGGACACCATCGCAGGGCTGTACTCCGCGGCCGGGTGGCCGGACCTGACCCAGTATGTGGCTGACATCGAGGCAGAGGTGAAGCCGAAGGTTCGCCTCCAGCGGCTCGCTGCCATCCGCGCCCGTCTGGGCGTGACCGCGAATGTTCGGGAGGGCTATGCGAACGAGATCGAAGCCCCACCGGGCGTGACGTGCTCGGACACCCGCAACCCGACCACGCTGGCCGCCTGGCAGCGCGCAGCGGCCCGCAGCGAGCGGCTGCACGGGTACTTCGGCCGGTTGTGGACCTGGAACGGCAGCCCGTGCCTGGCCTGGCCGCGGACCGCCAGCCAGGACCGCTACAGCGGCGGCTGGACCGCCCGCACGCCTCACCCGGTGCTGGTCATCGGCAACTACTTCGACCCGGTGACCCGGTACGGCGGAGCCGTCGCTGCAGCCCAGCTGCTGCCCCACGCGCGGCTGCTCACCTACGCCGGATGGGGCCACACCGCGTTCCTGACCGCGGGCAACCACTGCGTGGACCGAGCCGTGACTACCTATCTGCTGACGACCAGGGCGCCCCGCCCGGGCAGCGTCTGCCAGCCGGAGCGGTCACCGTTCGACCCGGCGACCATCCGACACGGAACCGATCGCGTGGCGGCGGCCATCATCGCGCCCACCCTGCCCTTCGCGGTTCGGCGGGCTCTGCTGCGCCGGTAGCCGAGAAGCCGGGCCCGAGCCCACGTCAGGTGGCGCGCCCAAGGGCGGGGATCACTGCCGCCAACGGGTGTCGAGTCCAGCCGCCAGATGCGCCGGCTCACGCGCGCGTACTCGGCCGCGAAGGCCGGATCGGCCAGGCCAACCGACGAGCCGGGCCCCATCGACCGCCTCGCCAGAGTGCGCGACCGGACCGGTCATTCGCACGGCCGGAGTGATGGCAGTCGTCGGACGCGGCGGCGAGGTCGCCCGAGTCCAGCCGATCACGGTGACCCTTCCCGATACACCCGCACGCCCCTAGTCCCCGTCAAGGCAGTCGATCATCCGCATGACGCCGACGGCGGCAGGTGCGGATGATGGTCGAGAGCTAGTCGCCAGCCGCCTGAATGTGCTCGGCTCGCCGGCCCGGCCGCGTCCACTGCCTGACCGTTGGTGTCGTCATCACGGCCGCCTGGATCAGGTAGGCCACGAACAAGGAGCCAACGCGAGCAACGTCCACGGCACCACCGGAGAGCACCGGGGATGTGAGGAAGATGCCGGCGCCGATCGCGGAGACGACGAAAAGGGTGCGGCGCGCAAGATCCCCACCCCATTGACCCGATAGCGCAGGAGCAGCGAGATACCACCCCAGAAGACGTGCTGCCCGCCCTGCTCCTCGGGGTAGACCGTCAGCGACTGCTGGACCACCACGGCGACGAGGGCCAACAGCAACCACCCCCGTATCGCGGAGCGCGCATTCATGCCGCCGAGCCCAACCCGCCGATAGCAAGCACCCGTCTGGGTTCGAACCAAACGCGGCATGTGCGTGCGGTTCGAGGCCATGGTGAGCCCGGGGCACTTTAGCCAGTGCCGCGCTGAGGCTGCGGACGGTCCGCCCGCTCACCGCACCATCCCGACAGGGCAACGTGGCCCGTGCAGGAATGCTCCTCCGTGTTGGTTCAGGAGCGACGAGTGGCAACGCGGAGACGGTTGCGGTCCGGGTCCACCAGGTCGCACTCCCGGCCGGCGAGCCCTTCTTCATCGACAGGAATGCCGAACTCCTCGGATACGGCATCTATGTCGTCGACGTAGATGTGGATCAAGGTGTCTGGCCGAGCGTCCCCCTTGTGCTCCGACAAGTAGAGGCGGGCATTGCCACGGGCCACGGAGACGAACCACGGAAGGCCTGGTTCGAACTGATGCTCCCATTCTTTGACGAACCGGAGCCGCCCGTACCATGCAACCGCCCGCGCCGCGTCCTTCACGTAGAGAACCGGCACGACCTCCTCGTCCATGGCCAAAGGCTATCGAGCCGCAGTCAACGGCGCGCCGTGCGCACTGTTCCTTTCGCCCAAGCATCAGCAGAGGGCGATGGACAGCCGGAACCACACAACGAATCGCACGATCGTCGGCGTGCACCGACGCGCCGACAGCGGCTACTAGGAGACTTCACGCAGGATCGGTGTCGGGCCAGACTCGGTCCAGGTGCCCGGTGGGATGCTCTCGATTGCGGCTGCCCGCCCGGTCCGCTGGGTGTGGCTCTCATCTGGACTGCGCCTTGCCGGGCACCGTGACGAGGCGTGGCTCAAGAGGGGACTGCCCAGCTCGTAGTAGCACTGCCCACCTCGCCGTCCCTTACCGGTTCGAGGAGTGCAGGAGGCGCCATGACGGGCGTGATCATCGGGGTCGATCCCGACAAGCTGTCGGCCACCATCGAGGTCGTCGACCACCACGGACACCTGCTGGGGTCCGGCCGCTTCAGCACCGACAAGGCCGGCTACGCAGCGATGCGCAGCTACGTGAGCACGTGGCCTGGACGCGTGTGGGCTGTTGAGGGAGCAAACGGCGCGGGCCGTCCGCTGGCCCAACGGCTGCTCGCGACCGGTGAGCGGGTCGTTGACGTCCCGGCGAAGCTGGCCGCCCGGGTCCGGCTCTTCGACACCGGCCACAACCGCAAGACCGACGCGCTGGACGCGCACTCCATCGCGATGGTCGCGCTGCGTACAGCCGGCCTGCGCGAGCTCACAGTCGATGGGCAGCTCGAGGCGCTGCGGATGCTGGCCGACCGCCGCGACGAGCTGGCGCACCGTCGGGTGGGCGGGGCTCATCGATCTCGCAGTCGATGTTGTTGACTGTGCCTGTGTGACGTCGCACGCTGTTGCTCGCGTCTGGGCGGAGGGCTCCATGGGTAAGTTGATCTACGCGGCCAACATCTCGCTCGACGGCTTCCTCGAGGACGAGACGGGTTCGTTCGCCTGGTCCGTGCCGGACGAGAACGTGCACGCGTTCTGGAATGAGCACGAGCGGCACATCGGCACGTCGCTCTACGGGCGACGCATGTACGAGACGATGCGCGTGTGGGAGAGCGACGACTGGTTGACGAACGAGCCCCCGGTGGTCCGCGAGTACGCCGGGATCTGGCGTGACGCCGACAAGGTCGTCTACTCCACCTCACTCACCGACGTGTCGACCGCGCGCACGAGGATCGAGCGGCAGTTCGAGCCCGAGGCGGTACGACGGCTCAAGGAGACCTCCGGCTCGGACCTGAGCATCGGAGGCGCGGGGATCGCGGCCGAGGCCTTCCGGCACGGCCTGGTCGACGAGTGCGTGCTGCTGCTGTACCCGGTCCTCGTCGGCGGCGGCAAGCCGGCGCTGCCTCGAGGCGTACGACTCAACCTCGAGCTGCTGGACCACGGACGATTCGACAACGGCGTGGTCTACGTCCGCCACGCGGTCCGACACCCCGCCTGACACTTGCGCCGGACAGCGGCAGAAGCGGACATGCGAGACGTTGAGGCCGCCGTCAGGTGGGGTGCGTTCCGGAGTGAGCTGACGTTGCTGGGCAAGCGACCTGCGCCGCCGGGGTGAGGATGGCCACCGGTGACCGCGACCGCGGGTCCCTCCGCGACCGCCGCTGCGCGCTGCGAAGCGGTGCATGCGGTGCATGCGGTGCACCCGGTGCATGCGGCGCACCCGGTGCACGCGGTGCGCAGCTCAGTCCACCGCGGGAGCTGGCCCCTCGACAGTGCGCATGGCCGAGGTCACGTACAGGCGACCGCTGACCCGGGAGATGACCACCGCCGCGGCCAGCACCACCACCGGAAGCCAGGTTCCTGCCGCACCGTGGATGAGGACCGACAGGACATCGCAGGCCACGAACGCCACCGTCCATACCACCGTGACCCGCAGGTTCATGCGCCGAAAGCGTGGATCGGTCACGACGTCTGGACGGACGACGCGACGGGTGAACTGCATGGTCCAGGGGTCACCGCGAAACAGACTGACCGCCGCCTGCGCCGCCAGCAGCGTGTAGAAGACCATCGCGACGTGGCCGATCAGCCACGTGTTGTGCAGGCCGAAGTACAGCACCACGTTTCCCACCGCGAACAGGAGAGCCAGCAGGTCCAGGCTGGTGATGCCCTGCCCCCGGGCGAGGTGGTAGACGACGACACCGACGCAGCCGACCACGGCGACGATCACCCCGGCGGCGTACGCGTGGACGATCAGGATCGGCACCATCAACAGGACCGGCAGCAGACCGGTGAAGGCCAGCCACGGAGAGGAGGAACGGACCTCCGGAACCGCCATGACGCCACCCCTTCTACGAAGGACCGCGATGTTAGCCAGAACACCCCGACTCGGGCTAGAGGCCGACGGCCCCATGCGGGTGTCAGATGACGGAGTCCACGCAGGTGATGACCTTGATCTGTCATGAGCCCCCAGTTACAGAAGCATGACGGGCGCCACCTGCTCCTGGCCCTCGCAGTGACCGTGGCCCGCTCCCTGTGAGCAAGAGAGCGGGCCCACCCCTCGCTGCAACGTCGCTCCTGCCAGCATGACCGGCGATGTCTTCAGGTGCCGGAGGCCATGTAGGCGGCGAGGATGTAGTTGGGGTGCCGGTCGAGATTCTTGCGGGCTCGGTCGTAGCGCATGGTGGTTCGGGGGTCGGCGTGCCGGGCGGCGATCTGGACGTCGCGCAGGTCGACGCCGGCGTCGAGCATGGTGGTGACGAAGGTGTGCCGCAGCATGTGGGGGTGCATCCGCGGGAGCCGGACGCCGGCCTGCTCGGCCAGGTGGCGCAGCCGGCGGGTGGCGCAGTGCCGGTCCATCCGGGTGCCGCGTGCGGTCAGCAGGATGGGCCGGCCGTCCGTTCGTCGATGGCCCGCTCGATGGCCCGGCCGACGGCTGGGGGTAGCGGGACCAGGACGACCTTGTCGCCCTTGCCGCGGACGCGGAGCACCCGGTGGCCGTGTTCCTCGCCGAGGTCCTCGATGTTGCTGCCGGTGGCCTCGAAGATCCGTAGACCGAGCAGCCCGAGCATCGCGACCAGGGCGAAGTCGCACGGGTTGGCCGAGTCCGGGCGGCGGTGAGCATCGCTTCGAACTGCAGGTGGGTCAGCCCCAGGGTCGGGGACTCGGGCGGCACGTTGGGTCGGCGGACGTACTCGGCCGGCGAGTGCTCGAGGACGCCGTCGATGACGCAGGTGCGGTAGAACCCGGCGACCACCGAGACCCGCCGGGACACCGTCGATGGCCGGTACCGGCGGATCTCCTGCATCCACCGCACGTACAGCTCGATCTGAGGCCGGGTCGCTGCCAGCGGGTCAAGGCCGCGTGTTCGCACCAGTCAGGTAGCCGCGCAGGTCCGACTCGGTGTGGACCCGGGACTGGCCCTTGAACCGGAGCCAGGTAGGCGGCGACGGCCAACCGCAGCACACGGGACGTAGCGACGACGACGCCGGAGACGGCCGGCCCCGACTGTGAGATGTCCATGGACTCAGTGCCCAGCGCCCAAGTGCCAGCGTCAACCAGCTCACCAAATGCGGCAGGTCCGCGCGGATCGCGGTGGAGCACCCGCCGGCTCATCTCGAGCGTTGCTCGTTCTTGTTGGAGCAGGGCCTTCAGCAGGCGGCGCCCTCCATGACATTGCATGCGGCAGGCACAACGTTGGGACCAAGTGGTTCCCCGTCCGGCGGCGACGGAGAGTGCGTCCTCTGACTCTGTCGCCGGACCACGATGGCTCCGGCGAGTCGCCGGAGCCATCGCTTCTGCGGTCGGTGTGTCAGGCGAGGGGCCTCAGCGCGTGGGCCAGTGGCGTGGTGGGCCGTCCGATGAGGCGGGCGAGGGTGCCGTCGGTGGCGGCGAGCTCGCCGTCGCGGATGTTCGCGTCCAGCGCTGCGACGAATCCGGCGGTGCCGGCGTCGAGGCCGGCCTGCTCGAGGATCGCGACGTGCTCCTCGGTGGAGACCTGGCGGACCTCGACCGGGCGGTCGAGCACCTCGGTGAAGGCGGCGGCCAGGGTGTCGAAGTTCCAGGCGTCGTCGCCGCCGAGCTCGTAGACCTGGCCCTGGTGGCCGTCCTCGGTCAGCACGACCGCGGCGGCCTCGGCGTAGTCGGCTCGGGCGGCGCTGGCGACCCGGCCGTCGCCGGCGCTGGTGACCAGGGTGCCGGTCGCGCGTGCGGTCTCCAGGTCCTGGGCATAGTTCTCGGTGTACCAGTTGTTGCGGAGCATGGTGAACGGGATCCCGGACGTCCGCACCAGCTCTTCGGTGGCTCGGTGCTCGGGGGCGAGGACGAGGGTGGTGTCGTTGGCCTTGGGCGCGCTGGTGTAGATCAGGTGCAGGACGCCCTCGGCCTCGGCGGCGTCGATGACGGCCCGGTGCTGCTGCACGCGGCTGCCCACCTCGCTGCCGGTAACCAGGAGCACCCGGTCGACGCCCTTGACGGCGGCCGCGGCGGACCTCGGGTCGTCGTAATCGAGCGGTACGACCTCGACGCCGCGGTCGGCGTACCCGGCGAGGGACCCGGGGGTCCGGGCACCGGCCCGGATGTCGGCGGCGGGCACGCCCCGGGCGAGCAGGGAGTCGAGGACGAGTCGTCCGAGGTGTCCGGAAGCGGCGGTGACGAGCACGGTCATGGCTGTGTCCCTTGGGTCTGGAAAGCGGTGGTCACTGGTCCGAACCCCCCGTCGGGCCATTGCTTCCCGATCGTAGGTACCCACCTTTTGGTAAGGTACCGGCATGACGGTGAGTCTCCAGGACCTCAGGGCTGACGCCCCCAACACTCTGACCGCCAACTGCCCCTCTCGGGTGGTCCTGTACCACGTGACCAGCAAGTGGGGCGTGCTGGTGCTGGCCGCGCTCGCCGACGGCACGCTGCGCTGGGGCGAGCTGCGTCGGGAGGTCGACGGGATCAGCGAGAAGATGCTGGCGGCCACGCTGCGCACCTTCGAGGGCGACGGCTTCGTCCACCGCGTGGCCTACCCGGAGATCCCGCCGCGCGTGGAGTACAGCCTCACCGACCGCGGCCGCGAGCTGTGCGAGGCGATGTCGCCGCTGCTCACATGGGTGGTGGCGAACGCCGATGCGGTCGTAGCCGGCGCCATACGTGCTCGACGTGCTCACCCGCAGCGGACGTGAGTGCGGCCGCCGCCAGGCTTTGTCGATGTGGCCGCGCATGCGGTCGGATGTGATGCGGCCTCGCTGACGATGACGCGCGCTCGCAACGCCGCAGATGCGGACGTTCCACTCGCGGCGCCATTCCAGTCAGAGCGGGCGACAACGCCTCAACAACGGGGGTTCACGTCCAACGACGCGACGTCACAAAATGCCGGGCGGCTACGACCCGAACTTCGTCCATTGCCCTTGTGAGACCACCTCGACGCAGTCGTCTACCACCTTGAGTCCGGCATCGTCGGCACGTCGGGGTGCTGACCGCGAGGTCGTCCAGGCGTCTTCCGGCCCAGCGGACCATGTCCCAGTCGCGCAGACTCGGGTCCGGGGTCGGCGTGACGCCGAGCAGGTGAGCCGACTGCAGGCACGCCGTCGCGGGGCTGCACACTACCGTCGCGCAGGGCCGCATGGAGCCCTGGCGTCAACAGCTGGAGCCGGACTGTCATGCCGGCGTGGGGGAGGCACTCATGGGCTGGTCCCTCGTTGACACCGGTTCTGCGCGCACCCCAGGGTCGGGCGCACCCATCGTGACGGTGCGAGGCAGCCGGTGACCCTGTGGGCGTTTCGCGTCGGGTCGAGGCTGACCCAGGTCGATGTCTGGGCCACCCTCGGGTTGCTGTTCGGCGCCCTCACCGAACGGGCCACCCGTGCCCAGATCCGGTCGCGACCGCTGGACACGTCCCGAACCGCGGTTTCCTGAGCCCCGCTCGCTGGGCGCGGCGACAGGGGACGCCCGAGTGGATACCCTCGCGTCGTTGCCGCCCCTTTCAGGAGACGCGATGACGATCGGACGGACCTGCTGGTCGTCGGCGCGGGGCCTTATGCCTACTCCGCAGCTGCTCTGGCTCGTGACCATGGCATCAAGGCCCGCATCGTGGGGCACCCGATGGCGTTCTGGCGGCAGCACATGCCGGCTGACATGTTCCTCCGCTCGGTCCCCGACTGCACCTCGACGGGCGCGGCGAGCACACCTTCGAGGCGTTCTTCGAGATCGCGGACTACGACCCGAAGAACTCGACCCAATCCCGGTCGCCGTCTTCCTCGACTACGCGCAGTGGTTCCGCGAACGGAAGTCGCTCGACATCGACGAGCGACTCCTGACCGACCTGACCAAGCCGGACGGAGCCTTCGTGGCCATGATGGAGGACGGTACGACGATCACGGCCGACAAGGTCCTCGCTGCACCGGGCATCAGCCACTTCATGAACCTGCCGGCCTGGTACACCGACGTTCCGCCGTCTCGCCGCTCGCACACCTCTGAGCTGGTCGCCTTCGACGCGCTCGCCGGTGCCCGGGTCGTGATCATCGGCGGCCGTCAGAGCGCCTACGAGTGGGCGGCCCTGCTGTGTGACCACGACGCCGAGCACGTGGACGTGGTGCATTGCCACAGCAACCCTGCATTCGCCAAGGTCAACTGGGCTCTTCGTCGACCGGTACGTCGACCAAACTCTGACCCACCGGGATGGTGGCGAGGGCTCCCGGTCGAGCAGCGGCGGGCCATCGTCGCCGAGTTCTGGCAGGTCGGCCGCCTGACCCTGGAACCTTGGCTCGTTCCCCGGATCCCTGGTGCCGTCGTGACCCGTCATCCGGGATGCGAGGTGGTGGAGACGGCAACCAGCGACCGTGACGTGACGCTGACTCTCTCGGATGGCACCGCGCTGACTGCCGATCACGTGGTCTTCGCGTCCGGCTACCGGGCTGACCTCTCCCTCGTGCCCTACCTGGGCGGCGTTCTCGATCAGGTCTCGGTCACCGACGGCTTCCCCGACCTGACCGCGGGCTTCGAGACGTCCCTGGCCGGGCTCTACGTGACCGGCTTCGCATCGACCCGCGACTTCGGCCCCTTCTACGGGTTCACCAAGGGGTGCCCGTCGGCCGCACGCATCGCCGTCGCCGACATGACCGACTGACTGTCCCCAACAACCATGGATGACCTCATGCCAGCCCGCCCGCCGTGGCCGCTGCGTCGTCCTGGCGATCGACGCCACCGCCCTCGCCGAGGCGGGCACGATCTTCACCCGGTCCGCGAACGGCGTCTGGCTCGCGGACGCCGTTCCGGCTCGGTGTCTGCGCAGGTTGGGCTGACCCACCCGGCACAGCCGGTACTGACAGGGCGGACCGGCCGTGCGGCGACATCGGCGGCGCCTATGTCCCTCGCGGAACTGTGCGCCCGGACCCGGCCCACTCAGCAGCCCGCCTGTCAGGGAGGTCAGCTCGCCGCGCACGGTGGCCGCAACGACCCGGCCCAGTTACGCCCCGGCGCAGGGTGCTTCAGAGGCGGCGGCCAGACGGCGTACAGCGCCCAGAAGCAGTTCCTCACCGACCGTCGCCCATGTCTGCTCAGCAACCTGCGGGCCGGTTTCCAGGGACGCCGCCAGCATCAACCGCAAGGACTGGGACCCGAGCTAAGAGGCGGCCCTGGAGACCGGCGAGGTGCCCATCAGCGACAGGATCAACCTCGAGTTCGCTGTCTCGGCGCCGGAACTCTGACACCCTCAGGTGAACCTGCAGCGCGCCGGTCAGCGCATCGACCTCGGCCGGCGACAGGATCCGCGGCAGCCTCCGCACCCGACGCGTCAACGGCACACCCTGCCCAGGACGAGACCGCTCACGACGCGTGGGCAGCCCCCGCGGCACCGGGTTCGCGGCCACGTCCCCACGGGCCTGCAGGTACGCGAAGAATCCCGAGATGCTCGACAGCCGCCGAGCGATCGTGCTCGTCGCGACCCCCGCCGGCTCACCGTCCACGCCCACCGCGTGGACCAGCCCCGCATCGCCGCGGCCGGTCCGCTGGGCCGTGATGAAGCCGAGAACATCAGCCGCCACGACCCCGTGCGGATCCTTCGCCACGACGGTGAAGAACAGCTTCAGGTCGTACGCCGCAGCCAGCACCGTGTTCGGCCGGCACCGACCCTCCACGAACTCGAGATAGTCGTCCACCAGCGGCACCCCGAGACGGACCACCACCTCGCCAGACGTCCGCTGAGAACGGATCAGGCACGGATACACGACCGGCATTTCAGGCCCTCCAACATCAGCGGCGAGCAGCCACCACGGCTCCTTGAAATGTCCTGCAGGATCACGTGCATAACAAGCATGTCCGGATGGCCGCGGCCCATGCTGTCTGCGCATCAACGGACGCTGGGCAGCTCACGTCGTCGACAGACGTGACCGGAGCAGCCGACCGTAGCCGATGACGTCCCATCCTGTGCCCGTCGCCGCCAGGACCCCCCACAACAGCGCCTGGTTGGCCTCGAGAACTAGCCGACCCGTGCGCAGCTCCAGCTCCTCGACCGCTCCCGCGGCACGGAGCCCGTTGCCGGCGAGAAAGACTGCCTCGGCCCGGTCCTCGACGTGATGCTCGACCCAGTCGATGACGCGCGCCGGGTCCACGCGGGCTGGGTCGTCGGGGAGACCCCCCGCCTTGGTCACCACGGCGTCGAACCCCTGGCTGCGGAAGTACGCCGCGCCGAGCTCGTCGAAACTCGTCGTCGAACCAGGGCGGGTGCACCAGCTGGACCCGCCCGACCCCGTGCGTCCGCAGCGCCGCCGCTGCTGCGGCGCAGGTGGCAACGGCAGGAACGTCAAAGCGCCGTGTAAGGCGTTCGACGAGGGCGGCCTCCTGGCGGTGGCCGATGACGTAGCCAGAGGTGGTCGACGCGTGGGCGACCGCGGCGAGCGCTCTGCCCCTGAAGGTCACCGCGGCGCGGTCCAGCGCGGCGGGCTTGGTGGAGCCGTGCAGCTCGGCGTGAGCGGGTGGAGCCGGCCGCGACGACGCCTGCGATGCCTTCGCGGCCGACCCTGTCCGGGACACGACCGTGGCGACGCGACCGCGCGTCATGGCGGGCAGCTCGAGCTCAGGTCCCGCAGCCGCGTGCGGCGTCACGACGCCGACGGTGAGCCGGTCCCCGCTCATGACGTCCGTAGCTGCTCGAGCAGGCCCATGTTGTCGCGACAGGCCCAGTGCTCGACGAGCATCCCATCAGCGACCCGCCAGATGTGGATGAACGTCCACGCTGCCGATCCACCGGTGACCGGTGCGTCGGCGAGCAGCGGCATCGTGGATGCCCGGTGGGTGCCGTGCAGCGTCACGTGCTGGACGACGAGGTCTCCCTCGCTGATCAGGTGGTGCTGCTCGAGCTCGGTCGGCCCGAGGTCGACCTCGATGGTGCGCAGGATCGACCTCAGACCATCGCGGCCCTGGGGGCCGGCGGCTGGTTGACCATGTCGGTGGCCACGAGGTCGTCCAGAACCGTGTCGTCGGCCGCCCGCTGCCGTCGGAACAGCTCCTCGACCACGTCCCGTGCGCTGCGCGGGTGCGACCCGGTCATCGGCTCTGCCCCGGATCCGCCAGGTCGGACCGCGTCATGCCGTCGGGATGCCCGTCGGGCCACTGGACGAGCTCGATGCGGTAGCCGTCCGGGTCGGTGACCCATGCCGTCCAGAAGTCTGCGGAGCCGTCGGGGGAGGCCGGCTCCTCTGCCTGGACTCCCCGCACGGCCAGGTGCGCCACCGTCGCGTGCACGTCCTCGACCTGGATCACGAGATGGCTGAGGCCGCCGGGTTTGACCCGCCCGTGGGTGGGGTCGTGGACGAGCTCGAGGGCCACGAACTCGTCGCCGGGAAGCTTCAGCATCGTCAAGGCGCCGAGTCTCGGTCTCAGGCACCTCGCCGAGCACTTCGTACCCGAGGTTCGTGTAAAAGGCGAGCGAACGCTCGAGTTCGGCGACCCGCAGCCCCAGGTGCAGGGTCCTCATGCTCGTCCTTCGCTCGACTGCTTCGTCACGGGGAACAGGAGGTGGGTGACACGGTTCCCTTGGATGCAGACCGTCGGGTCGCCCAGGGGGGCATCGTTCAACGACAATTCACCGAAGTAGGGACGGCCCTGGCCCATGACCACGGGCACCAGGTCGACGGCGACCGCGTCGAGCAGGCCCAGCTCGAGGCACTGGCGGGCAATGGTGCCGGCCGTGACGGCGACGGTGCGCTCGCCGGCGATGGCCTGCGCCTTGCAACCGCGGCCTTCACCCCGTCGGTGACGAAGTGGAACGGGGCTTCGGGATGAGCCTCGACCCAGTCCGTCGGAACCTGATGAGTCACGACGACCACCGGTACGTCGATCGTGTGCGTGCCGCCCCATCCTCCGGTGAAGTCGAACAGCGTGCGCCCGCACACCAGCGCACCCAGCCCGTCGAGCCACTGCTTCCAGTACTCGGCGCTGGGGGGGCTCATGTGGAAGGTGATGTCGTCGTTCACCGTGCGAATTTCCACAGGTCCGTTCTGCAACCAGTCGAAAAGGCGCCCTATCGTGTTGTCCTTCTTGGCGATGTAACCGTCCAGGGACATCGACGCGGAGGAAATGACCTGTCCCATGTCTTGCTCCTTCGTACGACAGCGGCTTTTCTGTATTGACCGTTGCGGCGGTCCGAAGTCATCGGACCGCCTCTCGAGGATCACGAGCGGCTGCACCGGGGACCAAGCCTCATCATGCCGATGCGTGTGAGCACCTTCCTGACTGGCGGCACTGATGTACGCGGCATACGTGGCCGCGGAGTCGATGGCGTGACGTCCGATGGTGGCGAGGTGGTAGCCGAGGGTCCGCGATGATCGCGACCGGAGCCAGTTGACTCATCTCGTTCAGCGTCCCAAGCCGGGCGGTCCGGACGCCGAAGAGCTTCCGCAGTCGGTCGCGCAGGGTTGCTGCGGCGATGGGCCGGCCGGGGGAGTGGCCGCGGAAGACCCAGTTGCTCTTCGGGTGGGCTGCGGTCTGGGCGTGCCCGGGTCGGCGGCGAGCTGGCGCCATGGGACGTCGAGCGGGTCCGGCGGGGAAATGGCGAGGGTCAGCGAGCCGCACGGTGACCGGCTCATCGATGACGCTCACGTCGTCCCGGGTCAGGCGCACGATCTTCTCGATCGGCTGGGCGAAGACGAGGACGAGGATCGCGGCCGCCCGGTCGCGGGGTGTCAGGTCCTCGACGTGTACGACCCGATGGATCGACTGGTCTTGTGCAAGGGCGGTGACGCGCCGGCTGGTGCCGCGCCGGTGTTTGGCCAGGGTCAGGTCGGAGGGCGCGAGGCGGCTGTTGACGGCCCAGCTGAGGAACCGATCGGCGAGCAGACGGGTCGTCGCGCCGGTGGCCACCCACCGGTCCCGATGCGCTTGCCGCAGATCGCCCAACACGACACCTCCGGCGCAGATGATGCCAGCGGATGTACCGCACGGTCGTGAGTTCCTCGAGGAAGGCCGTTACGCGGCGTTTGTCGGATCCAGGTCAGTCCGCTGTTGGGTCGGCTCATTTCTTTCAGGGCGTTGGCCACACGTGACCTGCAGGGACCCGCCACAGCACATGAGGAAGGGTCCTCTTATCGTCCTGGTTTCACGCCGATAATCTACATTATGTCAAGTAGCGGTCGGCGTATGGCATCAGATCAGTCAACCGGCAGCGCGGTGCCCCCTGCCCCACGACTACCGGAATGAGCGGGCTGACCTGCGGAGGTACAGCTTCCGCGGCTGGGCACGCCTCGTGTTTCGGCGTGGCGACGCCGCGCCGACATGGCGCAGTGAGCAGCCTGCGACGAGACCATCACGTTCCTTCCCTGGCCCCACGAGACCCACCAGCGCACAGGAAGGCCGCAA
This sequence comes from uncultured Actinomycetota bacterium, assembly GCA_963724015.1. GTDB lineage: Bacteria > Actinomycetota > Actinomycetes > Actinomycetales > Dermatophilaceae > CAVRTM01. The sequence continues at coordinate 92,858 of CAVRTM010000006.1, read as the reverse complement.
CCAGGATCTTTTAGGACACATGCCCGAGCGAGCCCCCATGGCCGTGCTGCTGCTGCTCGCCGTGATCATGTTCGGCGTGCTGGCTCTTGTCTTTGCTCGAGCCGGCACTCCTTCGCACTGGAGCCACCAGCTCATGCGTGACCAGCATCCTCACCGGCGCCGCTTTGCTCCTTCGTGTGGTGGTTGGCCAGAGCGACGATCGCGCTCGCGCTCATCGTGCTGGCGCTTCGCGCCTTCGCCCTCGCCTTGCCGCCTCGGCCGTCGACGTGGTCGTCCGCGAGGCGGCGAAATGGGCTAAGGAGAAAGGGGCTGCGCTCTGCCGCAGCCCCCTCCCCCGATCTTCAAAGCATGACCCAGGTTGTCGAACCACGTCGATCCGCCGCGGTTGTAGCGGGCACTCACCGTCCGGCTCGACGTCGTGGTCGATGCGGTCAACGCGGTTCCCGAGGCTCGAGCCGGATGGCGGGAAGCCGAGCATCGCCGCCGTCCGGACGCTCATCGAAACCAGCGACTCAGGCCGAGCGCTGGTCTCGCCTCGTCATTGACGAGCCCTTCCTGACGTCGGCGTCCGCCGCCATCTGCTCGCACCAACTTCCCGACGGCCAGATGCTCAGATCCCCCGAACTGCGATTCTCATTTGCCGAACACCATGGTGCCCAGCACTATGACGGACGTGCAGTCCCTGACCGAATCAGAAGCGCGCGCAGCGCTGCAGGCCATCCCAGGGGTCACCTGGCGACCCTTTCGTCGGGACGACCTACCGGCGATCGCCGCGTTCTATGCCGCAGCCGAGAGGTACGACCGCAACCCAGAACGTCAGTCCCTTTCGGGGCTTTACGAGTTCTGGGACTCCCCCCGGTCCCGACCAGACGATGACACGCTGGTCGGACACGACGCCAGGCAGCAGATCGTCGCCACGGCCTGGGCCGGCTGCAATCGCGCGCTCACCGAACGACGAAGTGTCTACCTCGGTGGCGCCGTTCGACCTGACCGCCGTGGCGAAGGCATCGGCCGCGCCGTCCTCGGGTGGGAGATGGCTCACGGCAGCGAGTGGGATTCCACGACGCGACAAGACGGCTACGGCCCGCTCGTGATGCGGCTCTACGCTCCATCCGACCAGGCCGACGTTCGCGATCTGGCCGAACGACACGAGCTCGCGATCGAGCGGTACTTCTTCGAGATGTCCCGCCGCCTGGACGACACCCCACCAGCGCCGGAGCTCAACGGTGTCCGCATCGTCGACTGGCGCCCAGAGCGCAGCCCAGAGGTCCACAACATGGTCGATCGGGCCTTCCAGGATCACTGGGGTCACGCGAATCGCACCGATGAGATGTGGGACGAGGTCGTCGGGTCACGGGCGTTCCGGCCCGACTGGTCCGTACTCGCGCTTGATGAGACCACCGCCACCGTCGTCGGGGCAGCGCTCAACTGCGCTTACGAGCAGGACTGGCAGGCGACAGGGATCCGGGAGGGGTACACCGACCAGCTGGCCGTGGCGCACACACATCGCGGCAGAGGTATCGCGAGCGCACTCCTGGCAGAGTCCATGCGCCGATTTGCGGCCTCGGGAATGGACGCTGCCGCCCTCGGCGTCGACGCAGCCAACCCCTCCGGTGCACTTCGGCTGTATGAAGGGCTCGGCTATCGGCAGACGGCGAGCACGTGCGTGCATCAGTTCATGCGCCCTGGCGCTCAGGCGCCGTGACCTGCCCCCCAAACCCACCGAGACCCGGGTGCGAGTCCGGAGCTGGCGAGGTCCTGGAATTCCCGGGGGCTTGTCGGCCCCCGCCGCTAGCCTCACGGTCGTGACCGATCACACCGAGAGCACCTTCCAGGGACCTCCCCTCGCCGGCGACGAGACCGCCACCCTGCTCGGCTCGCTGGAGCGCCAGCGTGCGACCTTCGCGTGGAAGGTGGGCGGTCTGGACCCGGCCGGGCTGCGGGCGACCGTCGGCGTCTCCACGATGACCTTGGGTGGGCTGCTCAAGCACCTGGCTCTCGTCGAGGACGACTACTTCTCGCGGCGGCTGGCCGGGCGGGAGCTGGCTGCCCCCTGGGACACCGTCGACTGGGACGCCGACCCCGACTGGGAGTGGCGCACGGCCGCCGACGACACCCCCGAGGAGCTCTACGCGCTCTGGCAGGGTGCCGTCGCGCGTTCCCGCGCGTCGGTCACCGAGGCGCTGGCCCGCGGCGGCGTGGACCAGCTGGTGGGCCCCACCCGGCCGGACGGGAGGTCGCCCAGCCTGCGACGCACACTGGTGGACATCATCGAGGAGTATGCGCGGCACGTCGGCCACGCCGACCTCGTCCGCGAGTCGGTCGACGGGCTCACGGGCGAGGATCCCCCGCGTTGACGTCAGCCTCGCGTCATGAGCGCTTGACCGCCACGACCTGCAGGTAGCCCGACCGGATCTCGCACGTTCCGTCGGTGGCGACGTTGTGCTCGTCGGCCAGCGCCACCCAGTCCCGGGCGAAGGCGTCGCGCCGGTCGCCCTCGAGCCGCTCGAGAGCACCCGCGAAGGGCCCGAACCAGTGCGAGAAGAGGTCGAACAGGCTGGCCGTGCTGTGGTGCACGAACTCGCCATGCCCCACACCCACGCTCACGGCAGCGACCATGCCGTCGAGCAGCTCATGCAGACGTTCCTCTGTCCCCCACGCCGACGGCGGCCGGACACCGGCGGGCGGTGGCAGGTACCGGGACTGCAGCTGGAACTGGGCACCCACCCAGCTTTCCGGGGTCCAGTTCGCCATCCCCAGCCGACCACCGGGCCGGAGCACCCTGACCAGCTCGCGGGCCGCCAGCTCCTGGTCCGGGGCGAACATGGCGCCGAACGTCGAGGTCACCACATCGAAGCTGTCGTCGTCATACGGCAGCGCCTGCGCGTCGGCGACCTCGGTCCGCAGCGGCAGGCCCTCCGCCGCCGCCCGCTCCCGGGCGTGCTCGAGCAGGGCCGGCACGTAGTCGGTGCAGGTCACGTCGGCCCACCGCCGGGCCGCCGCCAGTGCAGTGTTCCCCGACCCGCCCGCGACATCCAGCACGCGCTCACCGGCATGCACCTCCAGTGCGCGGACCAGCAGCTCCCCCACCACGACCTGCGAGACACCGATGCGGTGGAAGTCCCCGCGGGCCCACATCGTCTGCTGTGCCCGGCTCAGCTGCTCGACCGCTGGCTCCATCGCTCCTCCAACCCGACGCACCCGCACCCGCACCCGCACCCACAAGCCGAGGATGCGCCTCCCGGGGAGTCTCGGCAAGCAGGCGGCTGTCGGAACGGGGGCATTCGCGCCTCCCGTGCGAGCAGCCTGGTGAGCGTGGACACCCCGGTTCCGCTCCGACGTACGACGACGTTGCTGTCGCCGCCCTCGACGAGAGGTCCGGTGACGGTGTGGCTCCCTCAGGGATGCCGGATCCGGCTCCCGTACGTCCGCTGGAGCGCACCAATCGGACACCGGACCGCCGTACCGCGCCATTCCGCCACGCCGGAGGCCGACACGGCCGGCTCGAGGACCGCCGTCCCGCCGCCGGGCACGGCGACCTCAGGCCAGGGCGCACCGAGCTCGTCCATCACGTCGTCCTGCAGGACGCCGGCGGCCGCCACAGCGAGCTGTGCACCGCCGTCCCCGAGGACCAGCCGGAAGGTGTGGCTGTCGGTCACCCCCAGCACCTCGACCTGCGGCGCAACCGGCTCGCCTGCCACGAACGCCCGGTACTGCGGCGTCGATGCGCCGTGGAAGCGGACCGTGGAAGCGGGTCCGGGAGCCCCCAGTACGTCCGTCAGGACGGCCTGCAGAGACTCCCTGGCCGCAGCTGGCACCTGGTGCAGCCGGTCCTGGTGCGCGCTGGTCGCCATGCAGCGAGTATGCCGCGCCGAGGACGCAGTCGGCGGCTCACCCGGCCGGTGACGACCAGCCGGGGTCACGTCCGGCGAAGCCGAGGGCGCGGTCGAAGGCCGGCGCGTCGTCGGGGACCACCACCGCCGGACCGAACAGCCCGTCGCGGGCGGCTCCGCGCCCGGGCTCGGTGAACTGCTCGGTGAAGCCCAGGACTGCAGCGGTGTTCGCGGGCGTGCAGACGAACGACTGACCCGTCGCGCGGGCCAGGTCCCACCCGTGCAGCACCAGCTCGTCCAGCGTGACCACCGCGGCGAGCTCGGCCGGCATCCGCATGCCGCCCGCCTCCGTCATCCCCTCCCACGCCGACGGTTCCTGCCATGCCTTGGCGAGGTCCTCGAGGCGGCTCGGCAGCGCATCGCGCCACGCGGGGTCGAGATGATCGGCGGTGGGCTGTCCGGGCCCCGACGGCCCACCGTCCGCGGGCGGCGGGGTCTTGCGGGCCGCACCGGTGAACGCCGTGCAGAGCCCCATGAGGTGGTCCAGCAGGGCGGCTACGGAGTACCTCTCGCACGGCGTGGATTGGGTCAGCTGGTCCTCCCGCACCGCGCCGAGCAGCGCTGCCACCTCTTGGGTGGCCTCGTGGATGTCGAACTCAGGGTGGTGAACGTCGGTCATGGTGGTCGCTCCTGTCCCGAAGGTGTCATCGGCTCTCCTCTGAAGACCTGTGGGAGGGCGCGTTCTCATCGTTCGTGGCCGCATGCCGTCGCAGGCGGCCACCGCGGCGCCGTACGGCGGCGGAGGGTGCACGGAGTGGGTGACGTCGCCGGTGAGGACGAGGGCGGAATCAACCGACATGACGGCGTTAGAGCCGGTTCCGGTTGGGTATGTCCTCCGGCATGACGCAGGTACCGGGAACCACGCCGCGCGGGGGCGCCTCATGACCGCGACGCAGGAACGTGTCGGAGCACCCGCCAGGGTCCTCCTCGAGCCGGTCGGCCGCCGCCGCGCCGGCTCCGTCGTGGTCAGCTGGGTCACCACCACCGACCACAAGAAGATCGGCTCCCTGTACTTCGTCAGCTCGTTCGCCTATTTCATCGTCGGTGGGCTGCTGGCGCTGCTGATCCGGGCCGAGCTGGTCACGCCCGGCCTGCAGATCGTGGACAACCCCGAGCAGTACAACCAGCTGTTCACGATGCACGGCACGATCATGCTGCTGCTGTTCGCGACACCGCTGTTCGCCGGGTTCGCCAACGCCCTGATGCCGATCCAGATCGGCGCGCCGGACGTGTCCTTCCCCCGGCTGAACATGTTCGCCTACTGGATGTACCTGTTCGGCGGCCTGATCGCCAGCGCCGGGTTCCTCACGCCGCAGGGTGCCGCGTCGTTCGGCTGGTTCGCCTACGCACCGCTGTCCGACGCGTCGTACAGCCCGGGCCTCGGCGGCAACCTGTGGGTGTTCGGGCTGGCGCTGTCCGGCTTCGGCACGATCCTCGGTGCGGTCAACTTCATCACCACCATCATCTGCATGCGCGCCCCCGGCATGACGATGTTCCGGATGCCGCTGTTCACCTGGACCGTGCTCGTCACGTCCATCCTGGTGCTGCTCGCCTTCCCCGTCCTTGCTGCAGCTCTGCTCGCGCTCGGGGCGGACCGCACCCTCGGAGCGCATGTCTTCGACCCGACCAACAGCGGGGCGCTGCTGTGGCAGCACCTGTTCTGGTTCTTCGGCCACCCCGAGGTCTACATCATCGCCCTGCCGTTCTTCGGCATCATCAGCGAGATCCTGCCGGTCTTCTCCCGCAAGCCGCTGTTCGGCTACAAGGGACTGGTGCTGGCAACCATCGGCATCGGCGCCCTGTCGGTGTCGGTGTGGGCGCACCACATGTACGCCACCGGTCAGGTGTTGCTGCCGTTCTTCGCGATCATGACGATGCTGATCGCGGTGCCCACGGGGGTGAAGTTCTTCAACTGGATCGGCACGATGTGGGGCGGGTCGCTGACCTTCGAGACCCCGATGCTGTGGGCGATCGGCTTCCTGGTGACGTTCCTGTTCGGCGGCCTGACCGGGGTGATCCTGTCCAGCCCGGCGCTGGACTTCCACCTGTCCGACTCCTACTTCGTGGTGGCGCACTTCCACTACGTCGTGTTCGGCACCGTGGTGTTCGCGATGTTCGGTGGGTTCTACTTCTGGTGGCCCAAGTTCACCGGCCGGATGCTCAACGAGAGGTTGGGCAAGATCCACTTCTGGATGCTGTTCGTGGGGTTCCACACCACCTTCCTGATCCAGCACTGGCTCGGCGTGGTCGGGATGCCGCGTCGTTACGCGGACTACCTGCCCGAGGACGGCTTCACCTGGATGAACCAGGTCTCCAGTGCCGGTGCGCTGCTGCTGGGGCTGTCCACGCTGCCGTTCCTGTACAACGTGTGGAAGACCTGGCGCACCGCGCCGATCGTGGAGACGGACGACCCATGGGGCTACGGCTGCTCCCTGGAGTGGGCCACCTCGTGCCCGCCGCCACGGCACAACTTCTCGTCGATCCCGCGCATCCGCTCCGAGCGGCCGGCGTTCGACCTGCACCACCCCGAGGTCGCGGCGCTCGACACGCCCTCCCCCGACCAGGGCACGCTGGAACGCCTGTTCGGCGAGCCGCACATCAACCACGGACCGCAGAAGCGCTCGTAGCCGTCGTCCCCCGCGCCGGGCCCACCACACGCCGGCGCATGGCGTCGCGCCGCGGCGGTCCGATCACCGTCGCCCGGGCGTCGTCAACCACACAGCAGGAGCAAGCCGATGAAGCTCGAGGCGCTGGCGGGCCGACCCCTGACCTACTCGCCCCCCGGGCTGACCCGCGACGTCCTCGACCCCCGCCGGCTTCCACACGATGGTGGTGCGCCGCCCGATCGGCCGGGGGCCGGCCGACTTCGCCCGGGCGCAGGAAGGGCTGCTGTCCTGGCAGATGCACCGGGACGCCGGGCTGGCGATGACGGTGTCGGCTCCCCGCGCGGCCGTCGGGGTGGAGTCGTTGGGGTTGCTCGGGGTCGGATCCGTGGGCTTGCCGGTGCCCTGCCGTGTCGTGTGGGCCGTCGAGGAGGAGCGCCGCGCGGGCTTTGCGTACGGCACGCTGCCCGGTCACCCCGAGCGCGGCGAGGAGGCGTTCGTGGTCGACCTGGCCCCCGACGGAGTCGTCTGGTTCACGGTGCGGGCGGTCAGCCGTCCGGCGGCCTGGTACATGCGGGCGGCCGGGCCGCTGGGGCGTCTGGGCCAGCGCGTCTTCGCCCGACGCTACGGATCCGCGCTGCAGCGCCTGGCGGCCGAGGCCGCTGCGGGTGGTGCCGGGTAGGGCCGAGCGGGGCCGGCTCAGGTCTGCGGGCGCACGACCGCCTTGACCGACGCCGGGTCCTGCCGGGCCGCGGTCAGTGCCTCCTCCGCCTGGTCCAGCCGGTAGGTGCCGGTCACCAGGCGGTCGAGGTCCACGCGGCCGGAGGCCACCAGCTCGATCGCGGTCGGCCAGGTGTTGGCGTAGCGGAACGTCCCGGTGACCTCGAGCTCGCGCTCCTGCACCACGGACAGCGGCAGCGCCAGCTCGTCGCCGCCCATGCCCACCAGGACGGCCCGGCCGGCCGGGTCGAGCGCGCGGAGCCCGGCCACCGTCGCCTGCGCGTTGCCGGAGCACTCGATCAGCACGTCCGGCGGCCGCGGCAGCGAGTCAGGACCGGCCTCCCGGGCGTCCAGCACCGCCGTGGCGCCCAGCTCCCGTGCCAGCGCCATCCTCGCCGGGTTGACGTCCGAGACCGTGACCTCGGTCGCGCCGAACGCGAGGGCGGTCTGGACGTTCACCAGCCCGATGGCGCCTGCGCCGGTGACCAGGACGCGGGACCCCGCGGTCACCCGGGCCTTGCGGCAGGCCCACACCCCGACCGACAGCGGCTCCAGCAGGGCCGCCGCGTCGTCGCTGATGCTGTCCGGCACCGGGTGGGCGAACGCCTCGTGCACGACCACCAGCTCGGCGAACGCCCCGTCGATGGGCGGTGTGGCGAAGAAGCGCATGTTGGGACAGAGGTTGTAGCGGCCGCTGAGGCACATCCGGCAGGTGAGGTCAGGGACGCCGGGCTCGATGGAGACGCGCTGGCCCTGGCGTGAGGGGTCCACCCCCTCACCCACCGCGGCGACGACCCCCGAGGCCTCGTGCCCGAGCACGAGCGGGGACTCGACCACGAACCGGCCGATCCGGCCGTGGTCGTAGTAGTGGGTGTCGGAGCCGCAGACACCCACCGACCCGACCCGGACCAGCACCTCTCCCCTGCCGGGGCTGGGTGCCGGCCGCTGCTCGAGGCCGATGTCACCGGCGGACCGCAGGACCGCCACGCGCATGGCAGCCGGTTTCGTCGACGGAGTGCTCATGCGGCCGGCCCCTGCTGCAGCTCCTCGAGCGTCGCCCGAGCGCCCTTGCTGTGCAAGGAGTCCAACGCCCAGCGGTACGCCCTGACGAACCGTTCGTCGTCCACCAGGTCCCCGAACAGGTCGCGGTCGGACACGAAGACGAGCGGCTCCTCGCTCTGGCGGCGCGCCCGCTCCACCAGCGTGTCGCGCAGCCGGTCCACGACCTCGATCGGCTCACCCTGCTCGTCCACCCCCTCGGCGTAGCGGGCCCAGGAGGCGATGACGAGGGCGGAGTACCTGACGTCGCCGCCCGCAGCCAGGCGCTCGCGCACGACCGGCACCAGCCACTTCGGGATCCGGTCGGAGCTCTCGGCGCACAGCCGGGCGAGGGTGTCGCGCACCTCGGGGTTGGCGAACCGCTCGATCAGCTGGTGCTTGTAGGCGTCCAGGTCCACGCCGGGGACCGGCGCCAGCGTCGGGGTGGCCTCCCGGTCCATGTAACCGAGCAGGAACGAGGCGAACAGCTCGTCCTGGCAGACCTCGTGGGCGTAGCGGTAGCCGGCGAGGTAGCCGAGGTAGCACAGCCCCTGGTGGCTGGCGTTGAGCAGCCGCAGCTTCATCAGCTCGTAGGGCTCGACGTCGGGGACCAGCTGGGCGCCGACGTCCTCGAACGGCGGCCGGTCGTCGCTGAAGGCGTCCTCCAGCGCCCACTGGGTGAACGGCTCGCAGACCACGGGCCAGTCGTCCCGGATGTCGAACTCCTCAGCCAGACGGCTCTTGTCGTCGTCGGTGGTGACGGGAGTGATCCGGTCCACCATCGAGTTCGGGAACGGCACCTCGCGCTCCAGCCAGTCGCCGAGCTCGGCGTCCTTCAGCCGGGCGAACGCGGTGATCATCCGCTGGGCGACGTGCCCGTTGCCAGGGATGTTGTCGCAGGACATCACCGTGAACGCGGGGACGCCACGGTCCCGGCGGCGACGCAGCGCCTCGGTGACCAGCCCGAACACGGTGCCCGGCACCGCACCTGGCGCGAGGTCGGCCTGCAGGCCCGGGTCGGTGGCGTCGAACTCCCCGGTGACGGGATGGACGTGGTAGCCACCCTCGGTGATCGTCAGCGACACGATCCGCGTGCCCGGGTCGGCCAGGATCTCCAGGACCGCCTCGGGGTCGTCAGGGGCGAAGAGGTAACGCACGATCGACCCGATGACCCGGGGCTCCAGCGTGCCGTCGGGGTGCTTCACCACCAGCGTGTAGAGACAGTCCTGCTCGGCCATCACGTCGCGCATGCGGGCGTCGTGCTGCAGGGTCCCGACCCCGCAGATGCCCCAGTCCATCGCCTTGCCCTCGTTCATGAGGCGGTCGACGTACATGGCCTGATGTGCCCGGTGAAAGCCACCGACACCGAAGTGCACGATGCCGGTGGTCACCGCACTGCGGTCGTACGACGGCCGCTCGACGCGGGCGTCGAGCGAGGTCAGCGCAGCCGAGCTGAGGTGCTGCATGGGGGTCCTCCCTGAAAGGGCATGGCGGCGTGCGCGCCGTGCGTGCGGCTCAAGCCTGCCTGATCACTTCACCGCGCCGAGCGAGAGGCCCTGCACGAGCTTGTCCTGGGCTGCGAACCCGGCGACGAGCACCGGCAGCGACACCGCCACGGCGGCCGCACAGACCTTGGCGAGGAACAACCCCTGGCTGGTCACGAAGCCCGTGAGGTACACCGGGGACGTCTCTGACCGTACGCCGGTGAGCACCCTGGCGAAGAGCATCTCGTTCCAGCTGAAGATGAAGCAGATCAGCGAGGTCGCCGCGATGCCCGGTGCCGACATGGGGATGATGATCTTGCGGAAGGTCATCAGGAAGCCGGCGCCGTCGATGGTGGCGGCCTCCAGGATCGCGATCGGGATCTCTGCCAGGAACGAGCGCATCATCCACACCGCGATCGGCAGGCTCATGGCGGTGTAGAGGATCACCAGCAGGTTGATGTTGTCGAGCAGGCCCAGGTACTGCGCGATGAGGTAGATCGGCAGCAACCCGGCCACCGCCGGCAGCATCTTCGTGGACAGGAAGAAGAACATCACGTCGGACCACTTGCGGACCGGCCTGATCGACAGGGCGTAGGCCGCGGGAATTGCCACCAGCAGCACCAGGATCGTCGCGCCGATGCTGGCGTAGGCCGAGTTGATCAGCGCCGGCCACGGGCTCGCACCGGATGTGGCGCCGAAGAACTCCTGGTAGCCCTGCGTGGTCAGGGGCGCGAACACCGACGGTGGGTTGGTGGCCGCGTCCTGCTCACTGTGCAGCGAGGTCAGGACCATCCATGCCACCGGGACGAAGAACAGGAGGGCCACCAGCCACGTGAGGACGGTCAGCGCCTTGCTGCCGGTGCTCTGCTTCTTGTGCCGTGGTCCGGTCGAGGGCGCCGACGTCTTCGGTGCAGCCGTCGTGGTGCTCATAGCTGGTCCTCCCGCAGCAGGGTCGACACCGTGCGCAGGGCGAAGGTGGCGATGATGATGGTGCCGATGACGACGATCACGCCGGCGGCGGACGCGAGGCCGTAGTCGTGGGCCTGGTAGAAGGTCTGGTAGATCGTGTAGGGCAGGTTGGCCGAGCCGAGACCCCCTGACGTCATGGTGAAGACGTAGTCGAAGTTCTGCACGATGTAGATGGAGCCGAGCAGGCCCGCCAGCTCGAGGTACTGGCGCATGTAGGGCAGCGTCATGTGCCGGAAGATCTGCACCGGGCTGGCACCGTCGACCTGTGCCGCCTCGATGACGTCCAGCGGCCTGCCCTGCAGCCCGGCCAGCAGGATCAGCATCATGAACGGCGTCCACTGCCAGATCAGGGCCACCATGATCGTCAGCTTGGGGGTGTTGGTGATCCAGTCGGGCTGGGGCGGGTTGTCCGAGCCGAACAGCCGCCACACCCAGGTGAGGCTTCCGTTGAGCAGGCCGTACTCGGGGTTGAAGATGGCGTGCTTCCACAGCAGCGCGGCCGCCACCGGCACGATGAGGAACGGGGCGATGAGGATCGTCCGCACGAAACCGCGGCCCCGGAACCTCCGGTCCAGCAGCAGCGCGAGCGCGAACCCGAGCACCAGCGCCACCAGCACGATGACAACCGTGTAGAGGATCGTGTTGAAGATCGAGTTGCGCAGGTCGGGGTCGGTGAACGCGGTCTTGAAGTTGTCGAGCCCCGCGAAACCGCGGTCGTTGGGGTAGAGCGCGTTCCAGTTCATGAACGAGATGACCAGCGTCGCCACGAAGGGCAGCTGCGTCACGATGATCATGAAGACGAGGGCGGGGAGCAGCGGTGCACGGGTCGACCACGTCTTGGGTTTGGGAGCTCGACGCTGCGGCCGGTCGAGCGCCTCGCTGGGACCGCCCGCCTCGCTGGTGGTGCTGCTGCTGCTGACTGCGTCTCTGCTCATGGCGGTGGCAGCTTCCTGGTGTGTGGCCACGTCGGGCCGGTGTGCCATGACGGATGTGCTAGGGGCTGCTGAGGGCCGCCGCCCGTCCCCGCCGTACGCCGACCATTCACAGGGGTCCGGCGCCGGCGGAGCCGGGGCGGCGGGTCAACCGGTTACTTGCTCTTGTACTTCTGGCCCACCTTCTCGGCCGCGGCCTGGCCGGCCTGGAGCGCTGACTCCACGCTGGTCTTTCCGGCGATGGCCGAGGTGATGAACTGGGAGACCGTGGTCCCCACGGCCGAGAACTCGGGGATGTCGACGAACTGGATGCCGATCGTCGGCCTCGGCTGGACGCCGGGGTTCTTCGGGTCGGCCGTGTCGATCGCGGTCTTCGTCGGCTCCGCGAACGCCTTGGCGACCTTGAGGTATTCGGGGTTGGCGTAGGTGGAGGCCCGCTTGCCGGCGGGAACGGTGGCCCAGCCGTTGGTCTTGCCGACCAGGTTCTCGTAGTCCTTGCCCGAGGCCCAGGTGATGAACTTCACCGCGGCGTCCTGGTTCTTGCTGGCCTTCTGGATGCCCCACGCCCAGCTGTACAGCCAGCCCGAGGACGGGGTCTTCACCACCGGGGCGGGGGCGTAGCCCATCTTGCCGTGAACCGGCGAGTCGGGACCCTCGAGCGAGTTGGCGGCCGAGGTGGCGTCGTACCACATGGCCGTCTTGCTCTGCTCGACGTTGTTGAGGCACTCCGCGAAGCCCGACTGCGCTGCGCCGGACTCGCCGTGCTGCTGGATGAGGTTCGCGTAGAACTTCGTGCCCTCCACGGTCGCCGGGTCGGTCAGCAGCGTGTTCCAGTCCTTGTCCCACCAGGCTCCGCCGAAGGTGTTCCACACCGTGGTCAGCGGTGCCATGACCTCACCCCAGCCGGGCAGGCCGCGCAGGCAGATGCCCTTCATCCCCGGCTTGGCGCCGTCGAGCTTCGCGGCGATGGTGCCGACGTCCTGCCAGGTCGGCTTGGCCGGCATCGTGAGGCCCTTGGCCTGCATGAGGTCCTTGCGGTACATGAGGAAGGAGGACTCGCCGTAGAACGGCTCGCCGTAGATCTTGCCGTCCTCGCCGGTCAGGGACTCCTGCATGGGCTTGAGGATGTCGGCCTGGTCGAAGGCGGGGTCCTTGGCGACCGTGTCGCTGAGCGAGGAGAGCCAGCCGTTCTTGGAGTAGAACGGGATCTCGTAGTTGCTGAGCGACGCGACGTCGTACTGACCGGCCTGGGAGGAGAACTCCTGGCTGATCTTGTCCCGGACGTCGTTCTCCGGCAGCACCGTGTAGTTGACCTTGATGCCGGTCTGCTTGGTGAAGTTGTCGGCCGTCAGCTTCTGCAGCGCGAGCATCTGCGGGTTGTTCACCATCAGCACGTTCACGGACTTTCCGCCGCCCCCGCCACCGCTCGCGCCCCCACCGCCCCCACCGCCGCCGGCGCCCGCACACCCTGCGGCCACGACGGCGACGACTCCGGCAGTGCAGATCAGTGGCGCCGACCTGCGGCCCCGACCAGCTCGACTGATTCCCACGCGAAACCTCCTCCAGCCACCGCCACGGCGGGAGCCGGCGGCCGCGCCGCCCTGCCCGATGCCCTGACGCCGATGTTGTTGGTGCGTCCGCTCGGCCGGGAGGCCCAGGCGGGAGTTCTGCCGTCCACGCTCTTGCGCTCTTTGCTCATCTGAGCACTACGATGCTCATAGCGAGTGAACTCCTCCCCAATGGCCCCTGTCAACCGTTGGGCGGCACGACATCCGCGTCGGGAACCGCCGTGCCACACTGGCGCTCGTCCGACCCAGCGAGGAGGTGGACCGTGGATCCGCGAGGCTTCGACGGCGGCCCCGCGCTGCTGGTGCTCACCGCCTCCGTCGCGCGTCGCTACTACGTCGACGGCCGCTCCAAGGTCGACATCGCCGACGAGTTCCAGCTCAGCCGGTTCAAGGTCGCGCGGCTGATCGAGTCGGCGCGCACCAGCGGCCTGGTCCGGATCGAGATCGGCTACGCCGGGTCCATCGACGTGGACCTGTCCAGCCGGTTGCAGGAGGCGCTCGGGCTGCGCCACGCCCTGGTGGTCGACTCCCCCGAGGGCCACCCCGAGACGCTGCGCCAGCAGCTGGGCAAGGCGGCCGCCGACCTGCTGGGCGAGATCGTGACGGCCGAGGACGTCCTGGGCCTGGCCTGGGCGCGCGCGGTCAGCGCGATGACGGCCTCGCTGACCCGGCTCGCTGCCACGCCGGTCGTCCAGCTGACCGGAGCGCTCGCCCGCAACGGAGCTGACGACAACTCGATCGAGCTCGTGCGAGAGGCGGCACGGATCTCCGGAGGGCCGGCCTACCTGTTCTACGCACCGCTCATCGTCCCGGACGCCGCGACAGCGACCGCCATGCGCCAACAGCCAGAGATCGCAGAGGCTTTCGCGCACTTCAGCATGGTCACCAAGGCCGTCGTCGGGCTCGGCTCCTGGGAGCCCGGGCAGTCCACGCTGTACGACGCCATGCGCGCGGAGGAGCGGGAGGAGCTGAGTCGGCGTGGCGTCATCGGGGACATCTCCGGTGTGCTCGTGTCGGCCGACGGGACACCGGTCGAGGGCCGCCTCAGCGACCGCATGATCGGGATCGATGCCGGTCAGATGCAAGCCATCCCCGAGGTTCTCGCGATCGCCTACGGCACGGCCAAGGCCCCGGCGGTCCATGCGGCCGTGCGCGGCGGCCTGGTCAATGCCCTGGTCACGCACGCGGCCCTGGCGCGGACACTGCTGGGCGACGGATGAGGGCGGCAGTGACCGGCGCCCACGTCCACCGGCCGCCCGGGAGGGCCCATGCCGGCTGAGCACCACCAGGAGGTGGAGCTGACCGGCGGCACGGCGAACCAGGGCCTTGTCGTGCGTCTCGGCGACACGGTGCGCCGACCGTGGCGCCCGACCACCCCCTCCACGCACGCGCTGCTGATGCACCTGCAGGAGGTCGGGTTCGACGGCGCCCCAAGGCTGCTCGGCGTCGACGAGCGGGGTCGCGAGGTCCTGACGTACGTCCCGGGCACGGCCATCTCGCCGCCGTACCCGCCCTGGTCGCTCACCACATCGGCACTGGAGAGCGTGGCGCGACTGCTGCATCGCTACCACGACGCGGTGGCGTCGTTCGACGGCGGCGGCCTCGCGTGGCAGCTGCCGGTGCCGGAGCGTTTCACGACGGGGCTGGTGAGCCACAACGACCCGAACCTGGACAACGTCGTGTTCCGCGACGGCGTGGCGGTCGCGCTGATCGACTTCGACCTGGCAGGCCCCGGGTCGCGGGTGTGGGACGTCGCCGCCGCCGCGCGGTTGTGGGCCCCGCTGCGCCCCGACGGGGACATCGCCGACGCCCGGCGGGGGCGTTCTCTGCGGCGGCTGCGCACCTTCGTCGACGCCTACGGCCTGCCCGAGGGAGAGCGCGAGCTGGTGGCCGAGGCCGTGAAGCCCAACCACAGCTGGTGCTACGACAACGTGCGGCGGCACGCCGAAGCCGGCCACCGCGGGTTCTCCTCCTTCTGGCGCGGAGGCGGCGCCGACCTCTCCGCGCGCGTGGAGGAGTGGTTCGACCTGAACGCTCGCGCTGTCCGGGAGGCGTTGCTGCAGTAGGCGGCTCGCCGTCGCGGTCGGTCAGAGCCGGTAGACCCCCCGCGCGACCTCCGACACGGTGCCGGAGACCAGGATCGCGCCGTCGGCGTCGACCTCGAGCTGCAGGAGGGACGGACGGTGCACCGCCGCCCCCTGGTGGATCCGGTGCCGGATCCCCCGTTCACCGCGCGCCTGGAACCACCCGCCGAGGTTGGCGCACGCCGAGCCGGTGGCGGGGTCCTCGATTACGGCGCTGTCCTGGGTGAAGAAGAGCCGCGCCTCGAGGTCGCCGTCCTCGCGAGGAGCCCAGAGGTAGACCAGCGCCTGCTGGTCCGGCCGGGTCGCGAACCGCCGCAGCAGCACCGGGTCTGCGGACGCCGCGCGCACGTCCGCCGCCGTGCGCAGGGGCAGCAGCAGCTGCACGGTGCCGGTGTCCACCCACTGGGCCGCGTCGGCCAGCGCCGTGGTGCCCAGCCCGACCATGCGCGCGAGGTCGGCCGGCTCGGCGCCCACGGCGCTGGTCGTGGGGGCGTTGGCCCGCAACGTCCACGCGGCGCCGTCCGCATGCACCGGGATCAGCCCGGCGGGCATGCTGAGCACGACATCGGTGCGGCCGCCGGCCAGGTCGCCGACGACCGCAGCCGTGCCCAGCGTGGGGTGTCCGGCGAACGGCATCTCGTAGCTGGGCGTGAAGATCCGCACCGTCGCGGTCTCCTCCCCCACCGCCGGCGTGACGAACGTCGTCTCCGAGAGGTTGAGCTGACGGGCCAGCCCCTGCATCTCGCCCTCAGTGAGGCCGCTCGCGTCCTCGAAGACGCACAACGGGTTGCCGGAGAACGGGTCGTCGGCCTCGGTGAAGACGTTCAGCAGGCGGAACGGCAGCGCACGGGGAGAGGTCATCGCCCGATCGTGCCACGGAGCGGGAGGTCAGCGCCCCAGGGCGTCTAGCAGCGCCTTGTTGAACGCGGGGATGTCATCGGGGTTGCGGCTGGTGATCAGGTTGCCGTCGGTGACGACCTGCTGGTCGACCCAGGTGCCGCCGGCGTTGGTGATGTCGGTGCGCAGGCTCGGCCACGACGTCAGCGTGCGGCCCCGCAGCACGCCGGCCTCGACCAGCGTCCAGGGCGCGTGGCAGATCGCTGCCACCGGCTTGTCCGTGCCGAGGAAGTCGCGCACGAAGCCGACGGCGTCGCCGTCCGTGCGCAGCTGGTCGGGGTTGGCGACGCCGCCGGGCAGCACCAGGGCGTCGTAGTCGGCGATGGCCGCGTCCTTGACCGCCTTGTCGACCGGGAGCGTCTCGGCCTTGTCGAGGTGGTCGAAGGTCTGCACCTGCCCCTCCTGCGGGCTGAGGAGGACGGGGGTGCCCCCCGCCTCGACGACCGCGGCCCAGGGCTCGGTCAGCTCGACGCGCTCGATGCCCTCGGCAGCGACGAGGAACGCAATGGTCTTTCCGTTGAGATCAGCCATGAACCCACCCTCGTCCACCGTGCCGGGCGTGGCAAATCGTCCCCGGCGACCAACCGCCGGAGACGTCGCCGGACTCGGGGCCGGTCGGCCCCCGGGCTGCCCGACCGTCGCGCGGAACGTACCCTCGATGCGTGACGTCCTTGTCCAGACCCCTGCCCCGCGTGCTGGCTCACTGGTGCTGCTGCGCCACGGCGAGACGGAGTGGTCGAAGTCCGGCCAGCACACCGGGCTCACCGACATCCCGCTGACCGAGCGCGGGGAGGACCTGGCCCGGGCCACCGCGTCGCTGCTCAAGGGCCGCACGTTCGCCGCGGTCCTGACCTCGCCGCTGGTGCGGGCCCGGCGCACCGCGGAGCTGGCGGGCCTCGACGGTGCCGAGGTCGAGCCCCGGCTGGTCGAGTGGGACTACGGCGGCTACGAGGGCCTGACCACCCCGCAGATCCGCGAGCGCGTCGGCTACCCGTGGACCGTCTTCCACGACGGTGTGGTCCCCGGTGACACCCCCGGCGAGACCGTGCACGACGTCGCCGGCCGGGTCCGGGGCGTGATCGAGCGGGTCCTGCCACTCCTCGAGCACGGTGACGTGGCGCTGGTCGGGCACGGACACTGCCTGCGCGTGCTCGCATCGGTCTACCTCGAGCAGGATCCGTGCTTCGGCGCACAGCTGACCCTGGACGCCGGCTCGGTCAGCGTGCTGGGCCAGGAGCACGGCCTGCCGGCGCTCGAGAGCTGGAACCAGACGCCCGGGTAGTCGGGGCACGGGTCAGCGGCAGCTGCTGCTGCTGTTGGACCACTCCCGCTGGACGGTGTAGCCGTCCACCACCCGGGTCTGCCAGGCGCAGATGTCCCCGACCTCCCCGTTGACGTCGTCGTACCAGCCCTGGCCCGGCACCGGGTCCGTGACCGCCTCGCAGAGCTCGTGGGAACTCACCGACGTCAGCGCGTCGAAGACGCTGAGCGTGCTGGTGCACCCCTGGCATCCCGGATCGGGCACCACGGCGTAGAAGACGTCGTCGTCCATGACGTTGTGGTACCCGCAGAACGCTTGGCATGAGCGCGAACCGCCTTGCACGACAGCGGTGCCCGGCGGCAGGTAGACGAAGAGCAGGCTGTTGCGGTCGACGGCGGGGAAGCTGGTCCCGGTGCCGAGCTGGTCCCGCAGCATCTGCTGCAGCGCGGCATCGGTGACGACCGGGCCCGGGTCCGGCGTGGTCACCACAGCCCGCCCGACACGGCGGCCGCGGCCGATCTGCTGGCCCGGCACGCCGTACTCGGACAGCTGGTCCATCAGCTCGCCGGCCAGGACGGTGTCGAAGAACTGGTCGACCCGGCGTGCGGTGTCCGACAGGGGCCGGCTCGCCCAGTCCTGCCCCCAGTAGACGACGAAGACCTCGACCGACGTCAGCAGAGGCCCACCCCGGTACGTCAGCCGGACCGGTGTGGTCGGAGCGACCGCCGCCAGCGGGCGCAGCAGGTTCCCGGGGACGGCGAGCGGCACGATCCGCACCGCGTCCCGATCGGAGGCGACAGCAGTGAGGGCGTCGTCCGCAGAGGTCATGGGGCGGTCCTTCCACCGGTCGGGTGCTGGTGGTCGCCGCGAGAGGACGGGAGGCCCGCCCACGCGCCACCACGACGTCACCAGACTGCGCGCAGGGCGCACGGAGCGCCAGAGGCACGAGGCGCCGACGACGCGGCTGGGCCGCTGCCGGGCGACGGTTGGTCAGCGGCGACCGTGGCTCATCCCTGCCGCCGGGTGCGGGTGCGGGGCGGCCGCACCACCGTCAGGTCCATCCGGCGCGGCGCGGGCATCGCCAGGGGCGCGCCCGGGACCTCCGCTGCCGGCAGCGGTGCGTCGTCGCCGGACCAGCCGGCGTCACCGGCAGGCCCGAACAGCGCCACCGCGAGCGCCGGCCCGGTCGTGAACCTGGGGGCGTAGCGCACGCCCTCGAGGTCGACCGCGGCGAACGCCCGCGCCCAGGCCTGCGGGACGTCGTACGGCACCATCGTCTCCAGCTCGCGGGTGACGCCGAAGTCCCCGGCCCGCGAGGCCTCCAGGTCGGCCACGCGGCGCCGCTGCGGCAGGCGCAGCCGGGAGACCACCACGCCCTCGAGCAGCGCGGCCGGGACGCTGGTGGAGCCGCCGAGGACCACCCCGATCCGTTCCCGCACTGCGGCAACGGCGCTCGTGGCGACGTAGCAGGTGCCGCTGCGGCGCGGGCAGGTCGAAGCGTCCGCAGCCGTCGCTGCCGAACCACCACGGGCCCAGCCCGGCCGTGTGGGCCCGGAACAGCGGGGCGTCCGGGCCGACCGCGTGGGCGGGGAAGCCGTCGAGCGGACACGCGGGGGAGCTGCTGGGCCACCACCGCTCGCGAGGAGGAGGGCGGCCCCGGGGGAACCGCGCTCATCCGGCCCAGGTGCGGGCGTCGAGGGCGGCGGTGGAGGCCACGAGCTGCACGGACGCGCGGGAGGCGCGGTGCACCACGAGGTAGTCGACGGCGCTCTGGCCGCCGAAGACGTCGCTGGGCGTCGTCAGCCACAAGGCCGTGGACCACCCGTCGGCCCCGCGCCGGACGAACTCCCCCACCGCTTCGACCACCCCCGGACGGACGGCGCCGTCACGGGCGAACTGCCAGGCGGGGTAGACCAGGTGGCCGTCCTGGGTGCGGCAGGCCAGCAGCGTGCCGCGGCGGACCCGGTCCGCGACGGCCTGGCGGGACACGCCCAGCCAGGACACCAGCCCGGTCGTGTCGTAGAACGGGCCGAGCGGCTCGTCGTACGGGTGCTGGGTGGGCAGTGCGGAGACCATCCGCGCGGCGAGCTCGTCGAGGTCCCCGAGGTCGCCGAGGTCCCGCCCCTGGGCCGCGAGCAGCTGAGCGCGCTCGGCGACCAGCGCGCTCACGCGGGTGACCAGGTCGCGCTCGGCCGCGGTGGCCGCCGCCACCGTCGCCGTGCCGACGTCAACGGTGCCGTCGGCGGTCGCGGCGACGGCGGTCTGCCGGGTGCGTGCGGTCATCGCGTCCTCCAGTCAAGGGCGTCAAGGTGTCCTTGCGTCCACCGTAGTCCACCGCCCCGACAGCGGTCACCGGGACGCGCGCGCCCGGCTGCCGCGGGAGCGGCTCAGGGCACCTTCCAGGTGTGCACCGGCTCGTTGGCCGCCATGCCCTCGATGTAGCGCTCGAGCATGCCGCTGAGCGCGCTTCAGGCGGTCGGCGCCGCGCTCCTCCAGCCGCTCGACCGTGGCGACCTGCCAGGCGGCGCCGTTCATGCCCGAGGTGCAACGCCCCTCGATGACCCCGAGGTAGCGGTCGCGCACCGCCGTGGAGACGCCCCACTGCTCGAGCCCCTCGTGGGCCAGCGGCAGCAGGTGCCGCAGGACCAGCTCCTCGGCCGCGAGCTCCCCGAACCCGGGCCAGTAGACGCGCGAGTCGATGCCCCGGCGGGCACAGGACTGGAAGTTGTGCTCCGCGGCGGCGAAGCTCATCTTGGTCCAGACCGGCCGGTCGTCGTTGGCCAGCATGCGCAGCACGCCGTAGTAGAAGGCCGAGTTCGCGAGGACGTCCACGATCGAGGGGCCGGCCGGCAGGACGCGGTTCTCGACCCGCAGGTGGGGGGTGCCGCCCACGATGTCGTAGATCGGGCGGTTCCAGCGGTAGATCGTGCCGTTGTGCAGCCGCAGCTCCGACAGCCGCGGTGCCTTGCCGTCGGCCAGGACCGCCACCGGGTCCTCCTGGGAGGTCTCCGGCAGCAGCGCCGGGAAGTAGCGCACGTTCTCCTCGAACAGGTCGAAGATGGAGGTGATCCACCGCTCACCGAAGAAGACCCGGGGGCGCACGCCCTGGTTCTTCAGCTCCACCGACCGGGTGTCGGTGGCCTGGGAGAACAGCTCGACCCGCGTCTCGGCCCACAGCCGCCGCCCGAAGAAGTACGGCGAGTTCGCGCCCAGCGCCAGCTGGGGGCCGCTGATCGCCTGTGCGGCGTTCCAGTGCGCGGCGAAGTCCTGGGGGGCCACCTGCAGGTGCAGCTGCACCGACGTACAGGCGGACTCGGGGGCGATGGTGTCGGCGTAGGTGGCCAGCCGCTCCCCTGTCGGCCCCTCGATGTCGATGAACACGTCCTCGCCGCGGGCGTTGAAGACCGCCTCGTTGAGGGCGGCGTAGCGGGCGTTGGCACTCATCCACGCCGTGCTGAAGTGCTCCGGCATGACGGTGGGCAGGATGCCGATCGCGACGATGTGCGCGCCGGTCTGGTTGGCCAGCCCCTCGGCACGGTTCAGGCTGGTGCGCAGGGTGTCCTCGAGCTCGAGCGCGGAGTCCCCCGGCAGCGGCCGCGGCGGCACGTTGAGCTCGATGTTGTAGCGCCCGAGCTCGGTCTGGTAGTCGGGGTCGGCGATCCGCTCCAGGACCTCGGCGTTCGACATCCGGGGCTGGTAGTCGGCGTCGACCAGGTTGAGCTCCATCTCCATCCCGGTCATCGGCCGCTCGACGTCGAAGCTGCTGCGGGCCAGCATCTGCTCGAACACGTCGAGGTTCTGGCGGACCTTCTCCCGGTAGCGCTGACGCTGCTCGCGCGTGTAGCCGGTCCCTGCGACGTCCTCACCCATGCCGACCTCCCGGGCTCGTGGAGCTCACCTGTGGCCCCCACCCCATCGGATGCGGCCTCCGCAGGCAAGTCGTCCGCCTCAGGCGGCGCGCCGGGACAGATCCGGGGGTCTGTCCGACGCCCGGCCTACCCTGCTTGCGTGCGCCTGATCCACACCTCCGACTGGCACCTGGGACGCTCCTTCCACCGGGTGGGGCTGCTCGACGCCCAGGCGGCCTACCTGGACCACCTGGTCGAGGTCGTGCGCAGCCGAGCGCGTCGACGCCGTGCTGGTCTCGGGCGACGTCTACGACCGCGCGATGCCGGCTCCGGAGACCGTGGCGCTGCTGTCCGAGGCCGTCACCCGCCTCATCGACGCCGGGGCGCAGGTCGTGCTCTCCAGCGGCAACCACGACTCGGCGATCCGGCTCGGCTTCGCCTCCGAGCTGTTGGAGCGCGCCGGGCTGCACATCCGCACCCGGCTGGACGGCATCGGCTCCCCGGTGCTCGTCGGCGACACCGCCGTCTACCCCCTGCCCTACCTCGAGCCGGTGACCGCGGCCGACCCCCTGGGCGCCGCCGAGCGCACCCACGCCGGGGTCCTGCGGGCCGCGATGGAGCGGGTCCGCGCCGACCTCGCGGCCCGGCCGGCCCGGTCCTCGGTCGTCATGGCGCACGCGTTCGTCACCGGTGGCGCGACCAGCGAGTCCGAGCGCGACATCAGCGTGGGTGGGGTCAGCGCCGTCCACCCCGACGTCTTCGCGGGCCTCGACTACGCAGCCCTGGGCCACCTGCACGGTCCTCAGCAGATCAGCGCCGACGGTCCGCTACTCCGGCTCCCCCGTCGCCCTGTCCTTCAGCGAGGCCGACCACGCCAAGGCTTCCTTCCTCCTGGACCTGTCCCCGGGCTCCCTGCGGGTCACCCCGATCGAGGCGCCCGTGCTGCGCCCCGTGCGCCGGCTGCGCGGCACCCTCGAGGAGCTGCTGGCCGACCCGCGCCACCGGGCGGCCGAGTCGGCCTGGTGCCAGGTGACCCTCACCGACGCCATCCGCCCGCTGGGGGCGATGGAGCGGGTCCAGCAGCGCTTTCCCCACGCGCTGGTGCTGCAGTTCGAGGACGTCGGCGTGCAGGTCGGCGCCACGTCCTACGCGGCGCGCGTCCGCGAGCGCGACGACCTCGACCTGTGCTGCGACTTCCTCGAGCACGTCCGCGCCGGTGCCGGTGCGACCGAGCCGGAGCGCGCGGTCCTGGCCGAGGCGGTCGAGGGATCCCGGCACGGCCGCTCGCTGCGCGAGGACGAGGGGCAGGCCGACACCTCGGCGTCCCGGGCGGCGTCGCGGCGGTCGGTCGCGTGAGGCTCCACCGGCTCAGGGTCACCGCGTTCGGGCCGTTCGCCCGCACCGAGGAGGTCGACTTCGACGAGCTGGCCGCCGCCGGGCTCTACCTCATCCACGGAGCCACGGGCGCCGGCAAGACCAGCGTGCTCGACGCGATCTGCTTCGCCCTCTACGCCGCCGTGCCGGGTGCACGGGCCGAGAGCCGCCGGTCGCTGCACAGCGACCACGCCCCCGCCGGCGCCGTCCCCGAGGTGGTGCTCGAGCTGACCGCCGCCGGCCGGCGGTTGCGGATCACCCGCTCCCCCGAGTTCGAGCGCCCCAAGCTGCGCGGCACCGGCACCACCAGCGTCCAGGCCAAGGTGGTGCTCGAGGAGCTGGTGCGTGGCGCGTGGGTGCCGCGGGCCACCCGCAACGACGAGGCGGCCCTGGTGATCCATGACGTCGTCGGCATGGGCCTGGAGCAGTTCGCCAAGGTGGTGCTCCTGCCCCAGGGCGACTTCGCCGCGTTCCTGCGGGCGAGTCCCGAGCAGCGGCGTGAGGTCCTCGAGCGGCTGTTCGACACCCAGCGGTTCACCGACATCGAGCAGTGGCTCGCCGACCGCCGGCGCGCTGCCGTCGCCGCTGTGACCGACGCCCGCGCCGAGCTCGAGGTGGCGCTCGTGCGGGTGCAGGACGTCCTGGTCGGGCTCCCGGCCTCTGCAGCCGCTGCCGGCGCGCCGGTCCGCGACGGAGCGCTCGAGGAGGCCAGCGATCAGGCGGCAGCCGATGCGGTCGGCGTCATGGACGGGGGGGCCGAGCAGCTCACGCTGGATGGCGACCTCCTGACCGGCGGTGCCGGGGAGCGCGCGGTCCACGACGGGGCGGCCGAGGTGGTGGCTCCCTCCAGTGCCGTCGTCGAGTGGCCCGGCTGGGCCGACCTGATGAGCACCGACGTCCCTGACGCGGTCGAGCGTGTCCGCGCCGCCGTCGCGGCCCATGCCGGTGAGGCACTGGCTGCTGCGGAGGTGGCACAGGGCCGGCACGACAGCGCCGCCTCGGACCTGCAGCGGGCCCGCGTGCTGGTCGAGCACCAGCGCACCGCGGCGACGGCACGGGGCGTCCTGCGGGCCCTCGCCGACGGCCGCGACGCCTACGACGAGGCCGCCGGCCAGGTCGCCGCCGCCGAGCGGGCGCTGACGGTGAGCGGCCACCTCGCGGCCCTCGAGCAGGCCGAGCTCGACCTGACCCAGGCGCTGGCGACCGTCGCCGCCCGGCGCCGTGACGCCGCCGACCGGATGCCACCGGCCACGCACGCCGACCTCGACGCCCAGGGCGAGGTGTCGCGGCTGCTCGACCTCCTCGAGTCCCGACAGGGGCCGCTGGACGAGCTCGGCTCCTGCGCGTCGACGGTCACGGCCCAGGAGGCCGAGGCCCTCTCGCACGCCGCGGCGGCGGCGCAGCACGAGGACCGCCTGGCTCTGACCGTCGGCCGGCAGACGCGGCTGGTGGAGGAGCTCGAGGCCGCCGAGGAGGAGCACACCCTCGCCCAGGGCCGGGCCGCGGCCGCGGCGGGTCACCAGGCCGCAGTGAGCTCCCTGGCGCGCGCCGCCACGCTCCTGGAGGAGCAGGACCACCGGCGCGCGCTCGTGGCCCGCCTGGACGCCGACCTGAGCGCGAGCACGGCGGCGGCAGCGGGAGCCGAGGCGACCGCGCTGTCCCTGCGCCTCGCGCGCCTTTCCGGCATCGCCGGTGAGCTGGCCCGCGGGCTCGTCGACGGCGACGCCTGCCCCGTGTGCGGCTCGTGTGAGCACCCCCGCCCCGCCGAGCAGAGCGCCCCCGTGACCGCCGAGGACATCGAGGCCGCGGAGGCGGCGGCGACCGCTGGCCATGTCGGCGCGCGGCGCGCTGCAGACACGGCTCGCCTCGGCGCGGGCCACCGAGGACGCGCACCGCGCCGAGCTGCTGACCCTCCTCGGCGACCGCGAGCCTTCCCGGGTGAGCACCGACCTGGCGCAGGCACGGGAGCGGCTGCAGCAGGCCGAGGACGCCGCGGCGGCCCTGCCCGCGCTCACCGGCCGCCTGTCCCGGCTGCGTTCCGAGCGCGACACCCTCGGCCGGACCGTCGACCAGCAGCGCCAGGCGATCGCCACGGCTGCATCTCGCGCCGAGGCCGCCCGCGCGCACGCGGCGCGGGCGGCCCAGACCCTCGCCCACGGTCTGGGCGAGCACGCCGCGCTCTGCCCGTGCAGTGCCGGCATCGCAGCCACCTCGGCCGAGGTGGTGCCCGGCGCCGCTGGTGCCGGCGCCGCCGTCGTCGGCGACCACCGCGACGTCGTGGCCACCCACCGTGCGGCCACCCGCTCCCTGCGCGGCCTCGCCGACGCGGCGGCCGCACTGGACACGGCACGCCGGTCGGCGGACACGACTCAGGCCCGGCTCGACACGGCGCTGGGCGAGGCCGGGTTCACCGACGCGGCGGCCGCGCGCGCAGCGATGCTCCCGACCGCCGAGCTGGCCCGCATGACGGCCCAGCTGCGTTCCCTCGACACCCAGCGCGACCAGGCCGAGGCGCTGCTGGCCCAGCCCGATGTCGCTGCCGCCGAGCAGCTGCCGGCGCCCGACCTCGACGCGCTGGCCGAGGCGGCCGTCGCTGCCCGGGAGGTCGCCACCCAGTCCCGGCGCGCCCAGACCATCGCCGAGTCCGCGGACCGGCGCATCCACGAGCTGCGAGAGCAGGTCCTCGCCATCGTCGCCCGCATCGGGCCGGCCGAGGCCGAGCAGGCCGTCGTGCAGGAGCTGGCCGACTGCGTGGGTGGCACCAGCGCCAACAACACCCTGCGGATGCGGCTGTCGTCCTACCTCCTGGCGGCGCGGCTCGAAGAGGTCGCCCGCCTGGCCAACGAGCGGCTGCAGGTGATGACCGAGGGTCGCTACTCACTGGTCTACTCCGACGCGCTGGCCCGGCGGGGAGCCCGCAGCGGCCTGGGCCTGCGGGTCGTCGACGCCTGGACCGGCGTCAGCCGCGAGACCTCGACCCTGTCCGGGGGCGAGTCCTTCATGGCCTCGCTCGCCCTGGCGCTCGGCCTCGGGGACGCGGTGCGCGCCGAGGCCGGCGGCTTCGACCTGCAGACCCTGTTCGTCGACGAGGGGTTCGGCACGCTCGACGACGAGAGCCTCGAGCAGGTCATGGGCGTGCTGGACGGCCTGCGCGAGGGCGGCCGCAGCGTCGGCATCGTCAGCCACGTCAGTGAGCTGCGCCAGCGCATTCCCGCGCAGCTGCGGGTGACCAAGAGCCAGGCAGGCTCGACCATCGAGGTCATCTCCACCGTCGCCGACGTGGCCTGACCCGGCTCGCCGTTCTGCCGGGATGCCCACCTTCGGCATCGGGCAGGGGCGTGCTCCTGGCCTGCCAGGAGGCAGGGCTGATCCACCCCGGTACGGCACAGGGGCGTGCCCACCCTCGAGGGTGGACGCGCCCCTGTGCGCTGCAGCGAGGCTCACTCCTCGAAGGCCTCCGGCGGCGGGCAGGCGCAGACCAGGTTGCGGTCGCCGAACGCCCCGTCGATGCGGCGCACCGGCGGCCAGTACTTCGAGAGCCGGTCGACCCCGGGCGGGAAGGCCGCCGTCTGCCGGTCGTAGGGGTGGTCCCACTCGCCGGCGAGCGAGTAGGCCGTGTGCGGCGCGTGCCGCAGGACACTGTCGGCGACGGGCACCTCGCCGCGGGCGACCTGCTCGATCTCGGCCCGGATCGCGACCATGGCGTCGCAGAACCGGTCGATCTCGCGCAGGTCCTCGCTCTCGGTGGGTTCGACCATCAGCGTGCCCGCCACCGGGAAGGACATGGTCGGCGCGTGGAAGCCGTAGTCGACCAGGCGCTTGGCGACGTCGTCCACCGTCACGCCCGTGGCACGGGTGAGCTCGCGCAGGTCCAGGATGCACTCGTGCGCGACCACGCCGTCGTGGCCGGAGTAGAGCACCGGGTAGTGCTCGCGCAGCCGGGCGGCGATGTAGTTGGCCGAGAGCACCGCGGTCTGCGTGGCCCGGGTCAGCCCGGCCCCGCCCATCAGCCGGACGTAGGCCCAGGAGATCGGCAGGATGCTGGCCGAGCCGAACGGTGCACCCGAGATCGGACCGACACCCGTCTCCGGGCCGGCTTCGGGCGCCAGCGGGTGGTTGGGCAGGTACGGCGCCAGGTGGCTGCGGACGCCCACCGGGCCCGACCCCCGGGCCACCACCACCGTGCGGGATGCAGAACGTCTTGTGCAGGTTGAGGTGCGAGACGTCGGCACCGAACCGGCCCGGCTGGGCCAGCCCGACCAGCGCGTTGAGGTTGGCCCCGTCGACGTACACCTGGCCGCCCGCGTCGTGCACCAGGGCGCACAGCTCGGTGATCGTGTCCTCGAAGACGCCGTGCGTGGAGGGGTAGGTCACCATGATCGCGGCCAGCGCATCGCCGTGGGTCGCCACCTTGGCCCGCAGGTCGTCCATGTCGATGTCGCCACCGGCAGCGGTCTTGACCACGACGACCTTGAGCCCGGCCATGACGGCGCTGGCGGCGTTGGTGCCGTGGGCGCTGGCGGGGATGAGGCAGATGTTGCGGCCGGAGTCGCCGCGAGCCTGGTGGTAGGCGTGGATCGCCAGCAGGCCCGCCAGCTCCCCCTGTGACCCGGCGTTGGGCTGCAGGGACACGGCGTCGTACCCGGTGATGTCGCACAGCCACGCCGACAGGTCCGCGATGAGCGCCCGGATCCCCTCGGTCTGCGCCGCGGGGGCGAAGGGGTGCAGCGCCGAGAACTCGGGCCAGGTGATCGCCTCCATCTCGGTGGTGGCGTTGAGCTTCATCGTGCAGGACCCCAGCGGGATCATCCCGCGGTCCAGGGCGTAGTCGCGGTCGGCGAGCCGGCGCAGGTAGCGCAGCATCGCTGTCTCGCTGTGGTGGTCGTGGAAGACCGGGTGGGCCAGGTAGCCCGACTCGCGGACGAGGGCGGCCGGCCACGTGAGCGCCGCATCGGGCTCCGGCGCACCCGCCTGCTCGGCGACGCCGAACGCGGCCTGCACCGCCGCGACGTGCTCGGTGCCCGTCGTCTCGTCGGTGCTGACCGACACGTGGTCGGCGTCGACCAGGCACAGGTTGATGCCGCGGGCCTCGGCCGCCGACACCACCTCGTTGGCACGGCCGGGCACCCGTACGGTGACGGTGTCGAAGAAGTGCTCCGTGATGACCTCGACGCCGCCGGCCCGCAGGGCGCCGACCAGCGTGGTCGCATGGCCGTGCACCCGACGCGCGATCGCGGCCAGGCCGGCCGGGCCGTGCCAGACGGCGTACATGCTGGCCATGACCGCGAGCAGGACCTGCGCGGTGCAGATGTTGGAGGTCGCCTTCTCGCGGCGGATGTGCTGCTCGCGGGTCTGCAGGGCCAGGCGGTAGGCGCGTGCGCCGTCCGCGTCCACGCTCACGCCGACCAGTCGGCCGGGCATCGTCCGCTCCAGGCCGGCCCGGACGCTCATGAAGCCGGCGTGCGGGCCGCCGAAGCCCATCGGCACGCCGAAGCGCTGGCTCGTGCCCACCGCGATGTCAGCCCCCCACTCCCCGGGTGGGGTCGCGAGGGTCAGCGCCAGCAGGTCGGCGGCGGCGGTGACCAGCGCGCCGGCCCCGTGGGCCGCGGCGGCGAGGGCTGCCCAGTCGCGCAGCTCGCCGTCGGCGCCGGGGTACTGCACGAGGACGCCGAACACGGGGCGGCCGCCGGAGGCGGTGGCCAGGCTCTCGGCGTCGGTGACCGCGGACAGGTCGGCGACCACGGTCTCCAGACCCAGCGGTCGGGCCCGGGTCTGGATCACGGCCACCGTCTGCGGCAGCGCGTGCTCATCGATGAGCAGCACCGCGTCCTGGCCGACCTTGCTGGCCCGGCGCATCAGCGTCATCGCCTCGGCAGCGGCGGTGCTCTCATCCAGCAGCGAGGCCCCGGCCGTGGTCAGGCCGGTCAGGTCCACGACGACGGTCTGGAAGTTCAGCAGCGCCTCGAGCCGGCCCTGGGAGATCTCCGGCTGGTACGGCGTGTAGGCGGTGTACCAGGCCGGGTTCTCCAGCACGTTGCGGCGGACCACCGGCGGGGTCAGGGTGCCGTAGTAGCCCAGGCCGATCATCGAGGTCAGCACGGTGTTGCGAGAGGCGAGCTCGCGCAGCTCCCCGATCACGGCCGCCTCGCTCGGCGCCGCGTCGATGTCGAGCGCCCGACCGGACCGGATGACGCCGGGCAGCGCCGTGTCCAGCAGGGCGGCGACGCTGGGCTGGCCGACGACCTTCAACATGGCGGCGACGTCGTCCTCGCGGGGCCCGATGTGGCGCGAGACGAACTCGGGCTCGAACGGGGCGGTGGGGTCAGGGGTCACGACAGGCTCCTCACGCGGGCGACGCCCTGTGGGGGACGCCGAAGCGGACTGCCTCCCCACCTGTCACCAGAGATTGGCTCCAGAGTGCCTGCCCGTGCGGTCCTGGCGCCTGAGAGGTTCCGGGGAGGTTTGCCCCTTCGGCGCCCCGGTCGCAGCCTCCGCGCCACGCGGCCGTGGTCCTGGAGGTGGTGCGCGGGGACTCTCCCGCACGGGGTCGATCAGCGGGCCCAGCCTAACATCCGGGTGCCGCCGGGCCGCCGCTTCGCGCGCCCGACGGCAGGTTGCACGGTGGGTACGGCGACGTCGCCGTACGGCGGGCGCCGCCGGCCGGCCGCCGCGGCGTCAGCCGATCAGGCGGGCCTGACGGCGGGTCCGCAGCTCATCACCGGGGTGCACGCCCGGCGCCTCGTCCTCGGGACGCTCGCTGGGCAGCTGCAGCCAGCTCGCCCTCGACCTCGCGCCAGACCCGGCCGACGGCGATGCCGAACACGCCCTGGCCGCCCTGCACCAGGTCGATGACCTCGTCGGCGGAGGTGCACTCGTAGACGCTCGCGCCGTCGCTCATCAACGTGATCTGCGCCAGGTCCTGGACCCCTCGTTCGCGCAGGTGGGTCACCGCCACACGGATCTGCTGCAGCGAGACCCCGGTGTCCAGCAGCCGCTTGACCACCTTGAGGACCAGGATGTCCCGGAAGCTGTAGAGCCGTTGGGTGCCCGAGCCGGTGGCCCCGCGCACGGACGGCTCCACCAGGTCGGTGCGGGCCCAGTAGTCGAGCTGGCGGTAGGTGATCCCGGCCGCCTTGCACGCGGTCGGACCCCGATAGCCGGTGTCCTCGCGCAGCGCGGGAAGGTCGTCGGTGAACAACAGTCCTTGGGCAGCGACCGGCACGGAACCTGTGCCGTGCTGCGCCTCTCCGGTGGAGCTCACGCGCACCTCCCTGTAACTACACGCTCGTGGTTTTCCTCTGACCGTACGGCCGGTCGCTCAAGGCGTCAACGACCGCTGGAGGATCGAGGTGCGTGTCGGATCGACAGGCGCTCAAGGCTCACGCTAAGGTCGAGGGTTAGTTCTCAGGGGTGGAGCAGCCGCTCACCTGGTGCCGGGCGGGGGCTCCTCGCTGGGCCCGGGCTCGTCGGTGGTCTCGAAGTCCTCGGCCGAGACCTGGTCGAGGAACTCCTTGAACCGCTCCACCTCGTCGTCCTCCTCCTGGGCGATGGCGACTCCGGCCTCGTCCAGCAGCGCCTCCTCGGCGAGGATGGTCGTGCCGGTGCGCAGCGCCAGCGCGATCGCGTCCGAGGACCGCGCGCTGACCTCCACGCCGCCGTCGAAGATCAGGCTGGCGTAGAAGATGCTGTCCTGCAGGGAGACGATGCGCACCTCCGTCAGCGTGTGACCGAGGTCCTCGATGACGTTCTTGAGCAGGTCGTGCGTCAGCGGGCGCGGAGGCACGACACCTTGCTGGGCGTAGGCGATGGCGGTCGCTTCCGCGGCCCCGATCCAGATCGGCAGGTAACGCTCACCGTCCCGCTCACGCAGCAGGACGATGGGCTGGTTGGTCGGCATCTCGACGCGGACGCCGAGAACATCGAGTTCTCTCACACCTCAACCGTACTCGCTCACTGTGCTGCGAGCCCGGCGCGGACCAGGCTGGCGTGCAACGCGATGCAGAGCGCCAGGATCTCGGGCGTGGGGTCCTCCCCCGTCGGCGCGCGACCGGCGCTGCCGCGGCCCCGCATCGGGCTCGTGACCTGCTGCACCAGCCCGATCTCGCGGTCGGCGGCCGTGCGGAACGGCCGCAGGTGGCGGGGCTCGATGCCGTACGCCGAGAGGGCACCGGCCGCCCGGGCCACGGCCAGCGCCGACTCGCCGTAGTGGCCCGTGGGGTCGCTGCGCAGCAGGCCGAACGCGGTGAGCTCGGCTAACGTCGGCTCGTCCAGCCCCGCAGCCTGCCTCAGCTCGGCCGCGGTCAGCCGCAGCGAGGACGGGCGGGTGAGGTCCTGCGGGGTCGGCAGACCCGGGTCGAGGACCGCGGCCGGGACGGTGGGGCGCGAGGCGGCGTCGTCCGGGCCGGTTGGCTGCAGCCCGCGGTCGAGTGCGTCGAGCGCGTCGCGGATGACCTTCAGCGGCCAGAACCGGTCGCGCTGGGCGCTGAGGATGTAGTGCAGCCGCTCGACGTCCTGCTCGGAGAAGGTGCGGTAACCCGAACCGGTGCGTGAGGGCGTGATCAGCCCCTCGGTCTCCAGGAAGCGGATCTTGGAGATGCTGACGTCGGGGAAGTCGGGCTGGAGCCGCGCGAGGACGGCCCCGATGGTCATCCGCGCGGGCGCGGGACCGGCGTTCACGCTCCGGGGCTCACGGCGCGGTGCCGGTGCCGGCGTAGAACACCAGCCGGAACTTGCCGATCTGCACCTCGTCGCCGGTCTTCAGAGCCGCCTCGTCGATCCGCTCGCGGTTGACATAGGTGCCGTTGAGCGAGCCGACGTCACGGACCAGGAACCGGTGACCCTCGCGGCGGAAGCTCGCGTGCTTGCGCGAGACCGTGACGTCGTCCAGGAAGATGTCGCTGTCGGGGTGGCGGCCCGAGCTGACCTCGTCGGCGTCCAGCAGGAACCGCGCCCCGGTGTTGGGGCCGCGCAGCACCACCAGCAGCGCGGTGCCGGCCCGCAGGGCGTCCACGGTGGCCTGGTCGGCACCGGACAGGTGAGCGGGAGCCTCGGCAGCTGGGCTCCACCGGTGGCTCACCGATGCCCTGGAACCGCATCGTCGTGGGCTCGCCCACGCGCTCCGGAACCTGGTCCTGCCCGTTCTCACTCATGACTGCTCCTGCTCTCGTCCAGGCCCCGTCCGGAGCCGAGGCCCCAACCCTAGATCACGGCTCGAGGTTCTGGCGGCCACTTGCCACAGCCATCGTGCCCCACGGCGCACCCGGCGCACGCGGTGGGGCCAGGCGGCGTCAGCCGAGCTGGGAGCGGTAGGTCTCCACGTCCATCAGGGCGTCCAGGGCGCCCTGGTCGGCAAGGCGGACCTCGTACATCCAGCCCTGTCCGTAGGGGTCGGCGTTGACCAGCTCGGGGGCCCGGTCCAGGGCGTCGTTGACGGCGACGACCTCGCCGGCGAGGGGCGCGTAGAGGTCGCTGACGGACTTGGTGGACTCGACCTCACCGCAGGAGTCGCCGGCTGCCACGGTGTCGCCGACGGTCGGCAGGCTGACGTAGACCACGTCGCCGAGCGCGTCCTGGGCGAAGGAGGTGATGCCCACGCGGACGACGCCGGCCTCGCCGACGCTCACCCACTCGTGCTCTGCGGTGTAACGCAGGTCCTGCGGGTAGTCCAACTCGCTCATGCTGCTCCTTGTCAGAGGGAAAAGCGTCAGAGAAAAAAGCCGGTCGTCACTGCGTGGGGGTGGGTGCCGGCACCGGGCGAGCGTAACGAGGCGGTCGAGGCGACTGCAACGCGTCGATGACCATGCTCTGGTCCTGCACGACGCGGACGGTCGCACCGAGCTGCCGGACGGTCTCGGAGATCCCGCCGGGGATCTCCATCGCGGCACCCATCGTCTGCGGGTTCCCGATCGCGAGGATGCGGTACGGCGAGTGCAGCGGGGTGCCGTCGACCAGCAGGCCGTTGGCGTCCTGCCCGAAGGAGGAGCTGGCCACGACCCGGGAACCGTTGATCTGCACCGCCTCCGCGCCGGCGTCGCGCAGCTCCTCCAGGGCGTCGAGCATCACGGGGGCCGTGACCTTGCTGCCCGGGTCGTCGATCGTCATCCGGATCCCGGGGCCCTTGGCGGGCGCCGTACCAGCCAGGATGCGCAGGGCAGCCAGGCGCTGCTGCGCGGCCTTCAGCGCCGCCGCCTCGTTGGTGGACCCGTTGACCAGCTGGTCGCGGGTGGCCTGCAGCTCGCGGGCGGAGTTGTCCAGGCGGGTCGACTGCTGGGTGACGTTGTCCAGGATGCCGACCAGGTCGCTCTGGCGCAGCGACTCCAGCCCCTGGGCCTGGGTGGAGCGGACCTGCGTGGCGACCGCAAAACCGAGCACCAGCGCCAGCAGCGCCGCGAACGCGTTGGCCCGGGTGGCCCGGGGCCGGGCCATGAGGAGCAGCCGGTGCCAGCCGCCGGGCGTCTCGGGCCCGGGCGGTGGGGTGGGGTCGGGGTGCTGGCTCATGCGTGGAAGAGGTGTCGACGGATGGAGGCGACGTTGGAGAAGATGCGGACCCCCAGCACGACGACGACGCCGGTGGACAGCTGGGCGCCGACGCCGAGCTGGTCGCCGAGGAAGACGATGAGGGCGGCGACCACGACGTTGGAGAGGAACGAGATCACGAAGACCTTGTCGTTGAAGATGCCGTCCAGCACGGCACGCACGGCGCCGAAGACGGCGTCCAGGGCGGCGATGACCGCGATCGGCAGGTAGGGCTGCAGCGCCAGCGGCACCGTCGGGTGGAGGAAGAGCCCGACGACCAGGCCGACGAGAAGGCCGAGGGCAGGGATCACGGTGAGCTCTCCGTCGTGTCAGAGGTGGTGGGTCCACCGGTGGCGCTGGACGTGCCGGGGGCGGACGGCACGGGGCTGGCGACGCGCGTCGTCAGGGACGACTCGCCGGGCACGGTGAGGCGGTCGACGTCCTGGATGCCGGCCCGCACACCGAAGTTGGTCTTCAGCGACTGCAGGTAGCTGCCGCCGTCGCTCGCGGCGAACTCTACGGGCAGCTTCTTGGGGTCGCCGATGGCGGTGATCACGTAGGGGCGGGTGAGCGGCCGGTAGTTGACGAGGATGGCCTGGCCGGCGAACCGGATCGCCGCCTTGGACGTCAGCCGCTGGCCGTTGACGGCGACCGCCTCGGCGCCGGAGGCCCACAGGCCGTTGACGACGATCTGCAGGTCGCGGGCGATGACCCGGCCCTGGTCGGCCTCCCCGTTGTTGCGCGGGTTGGCGTCGGGGTTCTTGCCCGCGTCCTTGGTCGGCGCGTCGTCCAGGGTCAGCCGCATCCCGGGGCCGGTGACCGCGCCGGCGCCGGTGACCGCCTCGAGGTCGCGCAGCTCGTTGGCCAGACCTCCCTCGCTCTGGCCGCGCAGCGCGGCGGCCTGCGCGGCGTTGATCTGCGCGCGCAGATCGGTGATCCGGCGGGACTGGGCGTCTCCGTGCGCGCGGCGGGTCTCGATCTGGTCGATCAGCTGGGCCTTGGCCCTGGTGCCGCTGGTGGCCGGCGCCCGCAGCGCGAGGGCCGAGGTGGCGAGGAGCAGACCGATCAGCGATCGCGGTGACCACCAGCAGGACGCTGCGCGTCCCGGACGCCGGCGGCAGCCCGGCGGCCTTCCGCCTCGTGGCCTCCGCGGCGTAGCCGGGGTCGAGGGGCCGCTGCATCATCTCGGTGATCAGCGTCATCGACTCGTCCGGGCGCCGCGGGTGGACGGGACGGCCAGGCCCTCGGCGCTCACCGGGGCTCCGCCTTCGCCTCGCGGACGAGGTCGCGCACCTGCACGGCGTACAGCGCTCCGGCCACCCAGTACAGGCCGGTCCCCCACCACACGAACGCCCAGCCGGCCGGCTGGGCCACCACGGCGAGGGTGTGCGAGACCTGCGCGAGCAGCAGGAGGGGGAAGGCGTAGAGGAGGTTGAACGTCGCGGCCTTGCCGATGAAGTGGACCGGCAGACCGACGTAGCCGTAGCGGCGTACGACCAGCAGCAGGATGCTGCCGAAGACCTCGCGGGCGAGCAGGACGGCGACCAGCCACCACGGGATGATGTCGACGTAGGCCAGGCCCACCAGCGTGGAGACGATGTAGAGCCGGTCGGCGAGCGGGTCGAGCAGCTGGCCGATGCGGGAGACCAGCCCGTAGTGGCGGGCGATCTTGCCGTCGAGGTAGTCGCTGATGCCGGAGGCCATCAGCACCGCCAGGGCCCAGCCGTCGTGGCCGGCCAGGAGCAGCCAGAGGAACACCGGCACACCCACGAGCCGCAGGAACGACAGCACGTTGGGCAGGGTCACCACCTGGGTGCCGACGACCGGCAGGGGCTGGCCGCCGGCCGTCCGAGCCGGCTCGTTCCTCACGGCTTGAGCCTATGCGCTGGCGCGGACGGGGCCGAGACGACCCTCCGCCAGAGGGCCGGGGACGTACGTCCCTGCCGCTGACCGGCACGGACCCCGATGCTGGCCGCATGACGGCCGCTCCGGCCCGGGGCCGGGCTCCCCGGTGAACGCCTGGACCTACCGGCTGGAGGGCTTCGTGGCCGGGGACGAGGGGCGGCGCGAGAGCCTGTGCGCGCTCGGCAACGGCTACCTGGCCACCCGCGGTGCCATGCCGGAGTCCACGGCCGACGGTGTCGCACTACCCCGGCACCTACGTGGCCGGGACCTACAACCGCCTCGCGGACGTCGTCGACGGTCACCGCATCGTCAACGAGAGCATGGTCAACCTGCCCAACTGGCTGGTCACCGCCCTGCGGATCGACGGCGGCGCGTGGCTGGATCTGGCCCGCGACGAGGTCCTGGAGCACTGGCAGCAGCTTGACCTGCGCCAGGGGATCCTCCTGCGGCACACCCGCCTGCGGGACCCCGCCGGCCGCACCACGCGGATCGTCCAGCGCCGGCTGGTGTCGATGGACCGGCCCCACGTCGCGGCGCTGGAGACCACGGTGACGGCCGAGGACTGGTCCGGCCGCCTGACGGTGCGCTCCGGGCTGGACGGCACGGTGCGCAACGCCGGCGTGGCCCGCTACCGGGACCTGGCGGGGACGCACCTGGCGCCGGTGAGCGGTCAGTGCCTCGACGACGAGTCGGTCCTGCTGCTGGTGGAGACCACGCAGTCCGGCATCCGGGTGGCCGAGGCCGCACGCACGCGGGTCCTTCCTCCTCAGGCGCCGACGCCGTGCGGCAGGTCGTCCGCGAGCGCGGCTGGATCGGGCACGACATCAGCGTGGAGCTGTCGCCGGGCCAGGGCGTGACCCTGGAGAAGGTGGTGGCGATCTTCACCTCCCGGGACCGGGCCATCTCGGAGCCGGCCGAGGCGGCGGTCGAGGAGCTGGCCGCCGTCCACGGCTTCGACCCGCTGCGGGTCCGGCACGCGCAGGCGTGGGAGGCGCTCTGGCGGTCCTGGCGGGTGGAGCTGCCGGAGCACGACGGGGCGCTCGGCGTGATCCGCCTGCACCTGTTCCACCTGCTCCAGACGGTGTCGCCGAGCACCGTCGACCTGGACGTCGGGGTCCCTGCGCGGGGCCTGTCCGGCGAGGCGTACCGCGGGCACGTGTTCTGGGACGAGCTGTTCGTGCTGCCGCTGATCACCCTGCGGCTGCCGGCGCTGGCCCGGTCGCTGCTGCGTTACCGCTCCCGGCGGCTGCCGGCGGCGCGCCGGGCCGCGCGGGACGCCGGCCTGGGCGGGGCGATGTTCCCGTGGCAGTCCGGCAGCGACGGCCGGGAGGAGAGCCAGCGGCTGCACCTGAACCCCCGGTCCGGGCGGTGGCTGCCGGACGCGACCTCGCGCCAGCGGCACATCAACGTCGCCGTCGCCTTCAACGTCTGGCAGTACTACCAGGCCACGGGCGACGGCTACTTCCTGTCCTCCACCGGCGGCGGGATGCTGCTGGAGGCCGCGCAGCTCCTGGCCGACCTCGCGTACGACGACCCGGCCACCGGCCGCTACTCCATCCGGGGCGTCGTGGGCCCGGACGAGTTCCACACCGGCTACCCCGGCGGCCCGGAGACCGGGGTGGACGACAACGCCTACACCAACGTGATGACTGCCTGGGTCCTGCAGCGGGCGCTGGAGGTGATGCGCCGGCTGCCGTCCCGGCGGTGCGAGGAGCTGGTGGAGGAGCTGGGGTTGCGCCCGGGCGACGTGGACCGGTGGCGGGACATCACCCACCGGATGACGGTGCCGTTCCACGCCGACGGGGTGATCAGCCAGTTCGCGGGCTACGAGCAGCTGGCCGAGCTGGACTGGGCCGGCTACCGCGAGCGGTACGGCGACCTGCAGCGCCTCGACCGCATCCTGGACGCCGAGGGTGACTGCGTGAACCGGTACCAGGTGTCCAAGCAGGCCGACGTGCTGATGCTGTTCTACCTGCTGTCGGCCGACGAGCTGCGCGAGGTGCTGGGCCGCCTCGGCTACGTTCTGGCGCCTGAGGCCATCCCCGCGACCATCGACCACTACCTGGCGCGCACGACCCACGGGTCGACCCTCAGCGCCGTCGTCCACGCCTGGGTCCTGGCGCGCGCCCACCGGGAGCACGCGCTGGACTACTTCCTGCGCGCACTGGAGAGCGACACCGCCGACATCCAGGGCGGGACCACGGCGGAGGGCATCCACCTCGGGGCCATGAGCGGCAGCGTCGACATCGTGCAGCGGTGCTTCGCCGGCGTGGAGACCGCCCATGACGTCCTCTGGGTCAACCCGCACTGGCCGCGCTCGCTGGGGCCGCTCGTGCTCGACCTCACCTACCGCGGCCAGGAGCTGACCCTCAACGTCACCGGCACCTCGGTCACGGTCCGGGCCGCTCCGGGGCCCGGGGCGCCGATCCGGTGTGGCAGCCGGTCCACCGTGGTGACGCTCCACCCGGGCGAGAGCGTGCGGCTGGGAACGCACGCGGACCAGCGTTCTGTCGGGACCCGATGACGGCCCGGGAACCGCTCGGGTCGGGCGCGGTTGTCCGTGCGCGTTCGGCGTTTCGCGCGCACGCTTCACAGGGCCGGCTCGTACGGTGAACCAGCCGGGCGACCCAGAGGAGGACGACATCGTCGCGCAGTCCAGCACCACCGG
The DNA here is from genome assembly GCA_963724015.1 of uncultured Actinomycetota bacterium. Lineage (GTDB taxonomy): Bacteria > Actinomycetota > Actinomycetes > Actinomycetales > Dermatophilaceae > CAVRTM01. The sequence goes on along the minus strand of CAVRTM010000006.1, from coordinate 55,099 downwards.
TCACCGGGTCGCCCCGGGCGTCGACCGCCGCCGCCTGGCCGCCGGGGCGGTCCTGGCGCTCGCCTTCGTGGCGCTCACGCTCGCGGTGACCTCCAGCACGCATGCCTTCACCGTCGACGTCACGATTCACGACTGGCTGATGGCGCACCGGACTCCGGCCCTGACCACCGTCGCGCTCGCGGTGACCGCCACCGGTGCGTCCAGCCTCGTCGTACCGGCCGTGCTGGTGCTCGCGCTGCTGGCCGGACGAGGGTCCGGGCTCGAACGGCTCCTCCCCGCAGTGCTCGCCACCGGCGTCCTGCTGCTCGGCATCGGGGTGCGGCTGGTGGTCTCCAACCTCGTCGCCCGCGAGCGTCCGCCCAGCGCGGACTGGGCCGGTTACGCGCACGGCTACGCCTTTCCCTCGGGGCACACGACCACGAGCGCGCTCGCCGCGGGTGTGCTCATCTGGGTCCTCGCCGGCCGCCTGACGGGACGCGTGCGCACGGCCGTGGTCGTGCTGCTGGTGGCCTGGGCCGTCTCGGTGGGGCTGACCCGCGCCTACCTGGGGGTCCACTGGCCGACCGACGTGCTCGGCGGCTGGCTCCTGGCCCTCGCCTGGCTCGCGCTGGCCACCGCACTCCTCGCCGGCGGGCGCCGGGGCGAGCAGCGGGACGCGGCGACAGCGGAGCCCGAGCGGTGAGCGGGGTGTCGCGGCGCACGTTCCTCGGCGCGGTCACGGTGACCGCGGCGTCCGTGAGCGCGTGCTCCCCCGCCGAGACCCCCGGTGCCGCCGGCGGGTCGACCACCGCGGCTCCTTCCCCCACCGGTACGGCGTCTGTCTCCCCTGACCCCGCCGCCCCGTCACCGACCGCTTCCCCCGCCCCCTCGAGCGCGACCTCGTCGCCGACACCGTCCAGCGGGGGGTCCCCCGGGGCGGACCTGCTGCACGGCCCGCGCAGCGCGTCCGCTGTCGCCCTGACCTTCCACGGCGCGGGCGACCCGGCACTGACCACCCGGGCGCTGCGCATCGCCGCCGAGCACTCCGCCCGGCTGACCGTGCTCGCGGTGGGCTCCTGGCTGGCCGAGAACCGGCCCCTGGCCAGGTCGGTCCTGGACGGCGGTCACGACCTGGGCAACCACACCTGGAGCCACCTGCCGATGCGGCGGCTCAGCAGCGCGGAGGCCCACCGCGAGGTGGCCCGTGCGGCCGGCCTGCTCACCTCCCTGACCGGCAGCGCGGGCTCGTGGTTCCGGCCGAGTGGCACGCCGCGCAGCACGGCCACGATCCGGCGGGCGGCGGCCGACTCGGGCTACGACCGGTGCCTGGCCTACGACGTGGACCCCCTGGACTACACCGACCCCGGCGCGGCACAGGTACGCGCCAACGTCCGCACGGCAGTCGGCAAGGGGTCGATCGTCAGCCTGCACCTGGGCCACCCGGGCACCATCACGGCGCTGCCCGCCATCCTGGACGACCTGGCCGGGCGCGGCCTCGAGGCCGTCACCGTCACCGACCTGCTGAAGACACGCTGATGGTCCTCTCCGGGGGCACGGTGTCGCAGGGACGTCGACGGCGGGCCCCTCGGGCCCGGTCCGCCGCGACGGTTCTCGGCACCAGTGCGGTCGTCCTCGCCACCGCGCTCAGCGGCTGCACCTCGGGGCGGAGCCCGGCGGTGAACGCCACCGCGCCCGGCTCCCCGGCGGCGACCTCCTCCGCAGCCAGCCCCCCGACATCGCCGCGGCCGTCCGCGACGGCGCCGGCTGGGGTGAACGTCTACGCCCACGACGGCGCCGGGGCGCTGCGCGGCGCCGCCCGCACCGCCAAGGCGCTGGTCTACGTGCCCAACACCCTCTCCAACACCCTGCAGGTCATCGACCCCCGCACCTACCAGGTCATCGCCCGCTACCCCACCGGCCACGAGCCCCAGCACGTCGTGCCCAGCTGGGACCTGAAGACCCTGTGGGTCAACGACGACCTCGGCAACGACCTGGTCCCGGTCAACCCCACCACCGGCCGACCCGGGCGACCCGTCCCGGTCGCCGACCCCTACAACCTCTACTTCACCCCCGACGGCGCCCACGCCCTGGTCATGGCCGAACGCCTGCACCGCATCGACGTCCGCGACCCCCACACCATGGCCCTGCAACGCTCCCTGCCCGTGCCCTGCAACGGCCTCAACCACGCCGACTACTCCGCCGACCAGTCCTTCTTCATCGCCTCCTGCGAGTTCAGCGGCAAGCTCCTGGTCATCGACCGCAACGCCACCACGATCCGCACCGTGATCAACCTCAACACCATCCACACCCCCGGCGCCACCTCACCCCACCAGGCCATGCACCATGGGCGGCCCCAAAGCCGGCCTGACGCCCCGGCGCCAGCTCCATGCCCCAAGACGTCCGCCTCACCCCCGACGGCACCCGCTTCCTGGCCGCCGACATGCTCCGCAACGGCGTCTGGGTCATCGACGCCCACACCCTGAAGGTCCAGACGGTTCCTGCACACCGGCACCGGCACCCACAGCATCTACCCCGACCGCACCGCCACCCGCCTGTTCGTGGCCAACCGCGACGCCGGCACCATCACCGTCCTGGACGCCGCCACCCTGAAGACCCTGCACACCTGGCACCTGCCCGGCGGCGGCTCCCCCGACATGGGCGGCGTCAGCGCCGACGGCCACACCCTGTGGCTCTCCGGCCGCTACAACAGCGTCGTCTACGTCCTGGACACCACCACCGGCAAGCTCCTGAAGAAGATCCCCGTCGACCACGGCCCCCACGGCCTGCGCCGTCTGGCCCCAACCCGGCCGCTACAGCCTCGGCCACACCGGCAACATGCGCTGACCGCCGGCCCGACCGGGACGACGGGGCGCACCCCCGCCGACCGGCGGGCTGAGCGCGGGCTCCGTGCTGGCTCAGTACTGGCTCAGTGCTGGTGCGCCCAGACGGCTTGCGCGACCTCGAAGCGGTTCTCGGTGTCGCCGGCGGTGACAGCCGCCGCCGCGACGGGCAGCAGCATGAGCGCGACGACCGCCGCGGCCACCGCCGGGCGCGGTCGCGGAGGTGGAGCGAGCAGGGCACGGGTGCGCTGGGCCACGGCGGAGTCCACGGCGCCGAGCGCCACCTGAGGGACGGGCACCGACCCGCGCGCGGCCGCGGCGCGGGCGATGCCGGCGCGCGCGAGCGCCCGGGCCGCCAGGCGCCGGTCGCCGACCTCGGCGGCGGCCACCTCGTCGGCCCACCGCTCCACGCCCGAACGGACCGCAGCCGACAGCGGGCGCAGCAGGGGGTTGGCCGCGGCGCCGAGGTCCGCGAGCACGACGTACAGGTGGTGGTGGGAGCGCAGGTGCGCCGCCTCGTGGGCCAGCAGCACCCGCCGCTCGTCGGGTGGCAGGGCGCGCAGCATCGCGGTCGAGACGACCACCCGGCCGCTGCGCCCGGGCACGGCGAAGGCCTCTGGCCTGGCGTCGTCCACGACGACCAGTCCCCCGGCTCCGGGGCCGAGCCGGCGGCAGGTGGCGGCGGCGGCGGCCAGGTCGCGACCGGCCGCGAGGGTCCGCCGCACCGCCGCCGCGAGCAGGGCCAGGACGGTGGCGCCGGCCGCGACACCGGCAGCGGCGGGGACCGGGTCGAGCGCGGCCAGCGAGGCGGCGGACCAGTGGCCGAGCACCGCGACGACGGGCAGCCGCGCCAGGACCAGGAACGCCGCGACGGCCAGCACGAACCCCGTCGACAGCGCCGTCAGCAGCGAGGCCGCCGTGAGCAGCCGCACGGCGGTCGCGGGCGGCAGCCGGCGGGCCAGCCGGGGGCCGCCCAGCCACAGGCCCGCGCTGACCACGGCGGGCACGCACAGAACGACGTCCATGTCAGGGACGGGGTCGGTGGTCGGGGTCGGCGGCGAGCAGCCCGGTGAGCAGCTCCTCGTCCTCGGGGCTCAGGTCGGCGACGAACCGGGCCAGGACCCCGGCCCGGTCCCCGCCCGCGTCGAGCACCCGGCGCATGCGGTGCGCCGCCAGGGACGCCTCCACGTGCGCCGGGTCCCCCGCGACGGCGTAGACGTAGGCGCGCCCGGACAGCTCGCGGGTGAGCACGCCCTTGGCCTGCAGGCGGGTGAGCGTCGTCATGACGGTCGTGTAGGCCAGCCCGCCGCCGAGATCGGCGAGCACGTCGCCCGCGGTCATCGGCCGGCCCGTGCTGGCCAGGCAGGCCAGCACCTCGCGCTCGAGGGCGCCGCGCGGACGGGCGGTCGGGCTGGGCATGCCACCTCCGGGTTATCTACTACGATGTCGGTAGTACGACCGAGCTCGGTCGGACTCTCATTGTCCCCCACCGGGACTCCGACGTCCCGAAGGACCACCACATGGGCATGGCCTCCGCCGCCGTGCTCAGCACCCTCAACCCGCTGGACCCGCACAGCCTCCTGTCGAGCTTCGGCGCGCTGGGGGTCTTCCTCGTGCTCTTCGCCGAGACCGGCCTGCTCGTGGGCTTCTTCCTGCCCGGCGACTCGCTGCTGTTCACCGCGGGGCTGCTGTGCACGACCACGGCCGGATCGGGCGTGCACCTGTCGCTGGGCGCCGTGCTTCCGGCCGCCGTGGCCGGTGCGGTGCTCGGCGCCCAGGCCGGCTACCTCATCGGGGTCAAGGCGGGGCCGCCGCTGCTGGACCGGCCCGGTCGGCCCCGCCTCCAGCAGGCCGTCACCCGCGCCCGGTCCTCGCTCGAGCGGTACGGCGCGGGCAAGGCCATCGTCCTCGCCCGCTTCATCCCCCTGGTGCGCACCGTGCTGAACCCCCTCGCCGGCACGGTCGGGGTGCCGGTGCGGACGTTCACCGTGCTGGCAGGTGCTCGGCGGCGTCGTCTGGTCCGCCGGCGTGACGCTGGCCGGCTACGCCCTCGGCTCCCGCATCCCGAACGTGGACTCCTACCTCCTGCCCATCATCGCCGTCATCGTCGTGCTCTCCCTGGTCCCGGTCCTGCTGGAGCTGCGCCGCTCCCGCAGCCGGGTCTGAGCACCGGAAGGACCTCCCCGTGAACCCGCTCCGCACCCTCGACGACCGGCTGATGCTGGCCGTCAACGCCTTCGCCCGGCACACCGGCTGGCTGCACGCACCGTTCCTCGCCTACGCGTCGTACGGCGTCGTGCTGTTCGCGCTGCTGCTGCTGGCCGGCGTGCTCGTCTCGCGTCACCGCAGCGACCGTGACCTCGCCGCGGCCGGGATGGGCCTGTCTGGCGACGCTGCTCGCCGTCGCGCTCAACCAGCCGGTGGGGCACCTCTTCCAGGAGGCGCGACCGTATGCCGTCCACCCCGGCCTGCTGCGCCTGGCCGACCCGACCCGGGACTTCTCCTTCCCGTCCGACCACGCCGTCATGGCCGGCGCTGTCGCCGCCGGCCTGCTCCTGGTGTCCCGGCGGCTGGGGCTGGTCGCCGCCGCGGCGGCGGTGCTGATGGCCTTCGCCAGGGTCTACATCGCGGCCCACTACCCGTGGGACGTCCTCGCCGGACTCGCCCTCGGTGCCGCCATCGCGACCCTCGGCTGGCTGCTCGTGCGCCGGCCGCTGGCCGCCCTCACCGGCTGGCTGCGGTCGCTGCCGGGACTGCGTGCGGTCTTTGCCCGGCAGCCGTCACGGGAGGAGCAGGACGTCACCGTCGCTCGCTGATCCCCTGCCGGGAACCGCGCCGGTCCCGGCCCCGTCGGCGCCCACACCGAGCAACGGTCGCACCTGGGCGCTGGCCGGGAACTCCATGAGCAGCAGCGCACCTCCCTCGGGCGCGGTGCCCGCCAGCAGGCGGCCACCGCGGGCCGCCAGGACCCCGCGGACCAGACCGAGTCCGAGCCCGGTCTGGGACAGGGCGTCCCTCGGGGTCTGCGCGAGCGGGTGGTCCGTGCCGTTGATGGCCCGGACCTGCGTCGGGCTGAGGCCGGCACCGGAGTCGGCGACACCGACCGTCACCACTCCGGCGTCGCGGGAGCCGGTCAGCCGGATGACGTCCCCGGTGACGGTGTAGCGCAGGGCGTTCTCGATCAGCGTGTCCAGGCTCGCCCGCATCCGTTCCACGGAGCCGTCGTAGGTCCCGGCGTGCGCGTCGACCACCCACCGCCGCTGCGCCACCGGCGCCCAGCGCTCGGCGGTCTGGCGCAGCACGAGGTCCAGGTCCACCTGCTCGACGTCGGCGTCGCCCTGCAGCCGGATGGCCCGCACGAGCCGCTCGGTGACCCGGGTCAGCCGGTCCAGCTCGTCGTCGACCACGGCCAGGTCCCGGCGCCGGGCCTCGTCGAGGTCGCCGGCCAGGAGCAGCTCGACGTAGCCCCGGGCGATGGTCAGCGGGGTGCGCATCTCGTGCGAGGTGAGCCGGGTCAGCCGGTCCCGGTCCTGGGCCAGCTCACGCTCCCGGCCGGCCATCAGCGTCACCGCCGCCAGGGCGCTCTGCCGCCGCTGGGCGTGCCAGACCATCAGCACCATCAGCAACGACATCAGCGGGATCTCGGCTGTCTCCTCCCATGCGATGACCCCGGTCCAGGCGCGGGCAAGAAGCACGCCTCCGGTCGCCACGGTGACCAGCACCAGACCGGTGACCGCCCTGGGCAGCCGCCAGCTGCCGAGACCGTGCAGCAGCGCGAACGCCGCCCACGCGACGTGGTAGGGGATCGTCTCGTCTCCAGGCCACAGCCACATCAGCGCTGTGCAGACGGTCGCGGTGGCGAGCCAGAGGTGGTAGAGGTCCTCGCGGACCGGACGGTCAGTGGCCATAGAAGCAGTAGCCGACACGGCGGATCGTCTCGATCGGAGGGTCGGGCTGCAGCTTGTTGCGCAGCCGGCGGACGCAGACCTCCACCACGTTGCTGCCCGGGTCGAAGTCCAGCCCCCAGACGTCGTGCAGCAGCTCCTCGCGGCGGCACACGTCCCCGCGCCGGCGCATCAGGTGGGCCAGCAGCGCGAACTCGCGCTCGGTCAGCGACACCTCACGGTCTGCCACGGTGGCCCGCCGCCGGTCGAGGTCGAGCCGGATGCCGCCCGCCACGAGGAAGCGGTGGTCCACGCGCGGGGTGCGCGCGGCAGCCAGGTGACGACGGGTCCGGGCGAGCAGCTCGGCGAGCGAGAAGGGCTTGGCCACGACGTCGACCGCGCCCCACTCCAGTGCCTGGACCCGGGCCCCGATGTCCGTCACACCGGACAGGACGATGACCGGGGTCTCATCCTTGCGCTGGCGCAACGACGACAGGACCGTCAGGCCGTTGCACCGTGGCATGACCAGGTCCAGCAGGACCAGGTCGACCCCCTGGCCGGCCAGCCGGTCGAGCGCCGCGGCACCGTCACCGGCGGTGTCCACCGAGTGCCCCTCGGCGGTCAGCGTGCGGGTGACCAGGGTGCGGATCCGCTCCTCGTCATCGACGACCAGGACTGTGCTCAACGACGTCCCCCTTCTCTGGGCCCCCAAGATTGGGGCTTGTCCGAGCGCCGCGCATCATGCAGGCGACGCAGACCGCTTGCGATTTGCCCGACTTGCGGCTCCCACGCCGCCTACCAGCCAGCGCGGATGACGGCGGAATGACCGGAGCGTGTCCGCGGATGACGGCGTGCTTGCCGTGTCCGGCACGCGGAGATGACCGTCGGCTGACGTCTTGCTGAGGGCTTCGGTCGATGCGCCACCGCCCGGCGCGTCGGCGGCCCACCGTTGCCTCGACGCGCGCCGGACGGCGCAGGGACGACGCAGGGAAGACGCAATGGAGGGCACCGTGAGAGCTCAGACGGCCCGTGGACGTTCGATCAGGACCATGCTCGCGGTCGGGCTGGCGACCGTGCTGCTCCCTGTGGCGCAGCTGGCTGCTACGACGTCGGTCGCCTCCGCGGCGTCGCCGACCGCCACGGCCGCCGCCGCACCCAGCGGGCCAGGGAGCATCACCCTGCACGTGCAGAGCGCCCGCTCGGTGAACACGGGCCCGGGGTTCGTCCACTCGGGCGACGCGGTGAAGAAGTACCGCTGGCTCGTCAACGTCGACGACACCGGCGATCCAGGCACCTCGGCGGCTCCTGGCATCGACCGGTGCCTGCCGTCGACGGCCAAGGGCGGCAGCACCGACCCGGACTACGCCGACAGCTGCGCCGTGGCCCTCGACCCGCAACACCTCCGGGTTCGCACCGATCGTCGCCCAGGGCGACGAGACCGACCTCGACGACTCCACGGCGCTCGACAACCTGCCCGCCGGGAAGTACCTGATCTCCGTGACCGCGGACGGGTTCAAGATCGACGGTTCGCACTTCACCGTCTCCGGGGGCGACCCAGAGGGTGGTCGTGGAGATGAACCCCACGCCGCTCCCCCTGACGACGCTGCGGCTCACACGTGTTCAACGACAACGCACCGGTCGACGCGACGTACGAGGTGGACGCGGAGCAGGGGCTGAGCGGCTTCACCGCGCACCTGACCGACGTCTTCGGCACGGTGAGCATCGACTACTACGGCAACCCGCTGTGCACCGTCTACCAGCACAAGAACCGCAACGGCACCGGCCCGATCCTCTTCGACGCCAACAACCGGCCGATCATCGCACTCCGGATCAACCGGCAGGTGCGTCAGCGACCGCGACCGGCCAGATCGTCATCCCCAACATGGGCCCGAACCGCTACGCGGCGACCGTCACCCCGCCGGTGCCCACTGCCGGCCAGACGTACCAGTGGGTCCAGACCACCACCCTCGAGGGCGGCCACGACCACGACATCTGGGAGCAGGAGGGCGCGACCGGCTTCGACACCGAGCAGACCAAGGGCGCCGAGCTCGTCCCGGCGGTGCAGTTCGGCTTCGTGCGGACCCAGGCCGTCAGGCTGCCCGCGCGCGGCGCTGCACCCACCGGTGAGGTCAAGGGCGTCGCCATCGCGGGCCTGCCCTACATCGGCGGCCAGAACGGGCAGACCGTGCCGGAGACCGGGTTCGCCGGCGCCAAGAGCGGCGGCCCGATCAAGCAAGCCGTGGATCGCCCTGTCCGACCTCGGGGCCGGCGACGCGCAGATCTACGTCGGACGCGGCGGCGCCGACGGCAGCTTCGACATCAAGAACGTGCCGGACGGCACCTACCAGCTCTCGATCTGGGACGACGACCAGGACTACATCCTGTGGAGCTTCAACGTCGACGTGAAGGACGGCGGGGTGACCGACGTCGGCAACAAGATGATCGTCGGCTGGTTCACGCACGTGCACGGCACCGTCTTCGTCGACGACAACGGCAACGGCAAGCGGGACCCCGGTGAGCAGCGCCGTCCCGCAGTTCGCGCTGACCGTGCGCGAGCGGGACAACTCGCTGATGGACCAGGCGACCAACACCGCGACGCACCGACGCCAACGGCGCCTACGACATCCGCGAGACCTACCCGCTCGGCAAGTGGCTCGTGCTGGAGGCGTTCAACACCCGGTACAAGACCACCGGGATCACCTACCGGGGCGAGAACGAGACGAAGGCGACCACGAAGCTGGGCAGCCTCGTCGACATCAACTTCCTGCCGATCATCGGGCTCGGCGGCGAGATCGACTGGGGCGTGCAGCCCTACGACGCCGGTACCAACGGCGGCATCGTCGGCACGGTCACCTACGACACGACCCGCAACGAGCTCGACCCGGCAGATGCCGTCGACCGAGAGCTACCAGCCGGGCATCCCGGGCGTGCCGGTCACCTCTACGTCCCCAAGCCGTGCACCGCCACGACCGCCGACGACATCGCCAACACCTGCCGGCAGGGCCACGCAGATCGTGCCGCTGAAGGTGGAGGACAAGGCGAACCCGGGCACCATGGTGGACAACCCGGCGCCCGACCGCGGCGCGCTCGTCAAGGGTGCCGAGGTCCAGGAGTCCTACACCTCCGAGAAGTGGCAGCCGCCGCGCGGCTGCACGGCCCGCCAGTACAACGGTCAGCCGCTGACCGACCAGCAGGCGCTGCCCGAGTCCGGCGCGACGGCGAACCGGATGTGCGTCGAGGCACCCATGATGGGCGTCGCCATCGGGCCGAGCGACACGACCGACCCCGGCGCCGCGGCGCAGACCGTCAACGGCAACTACGGCTTCGCCACCTCGAAGATCAACCTGTACCCGACGACCGACACCGTGCACAACCCCGACGGGCTCGACCTCGTACGCGCCGCTGCCGGACGGCCAGGAGCAGGACCTGCGGCCCGCAGGACTACATCGTCTCGGTCGACATCCCCGACGACCCGGTGGACGGCAAGCCGATGTACCAGGTGACCAAGGAGGAGGACGTCAACGTCTTCGACGGCGACAGCTACCTGCCGCAGGAGAACTACCCGCCGGCCACCCCGGCGATCGCCGACCGACCCGGCCGGGCCGCCGACACACGACTCCGCTGCCGCCCCGCAGCCGCCGTCGCAGCAGGCCGGCATCATCTCGGCCTGCGCCGGCGCCCTGCACACGGTGACGTCACCGACCAGCGCGTTCCTCGCCGGCGGCGGCAGCCCGTTCGAGGGCCAGGACCGCCCGCTCGTGCGGCGACAAGCTGGTCACCGTCCGCGCGCGGCCAGGCGACGGCGCCGAACTTCAACCTGTTCACCGACGTGCCGATCCCGACGCACTTCTGGGGCCTCACGCTCAACGACCTCGGCCTGACGCTGGACAAGCGCAGCGTCAACTACGGCGAGGCGCAGGGCCTGCCGCTACGTGCCGGTGGGCCTCTACGACTGGGCCGGCCGGCTGGTCGACACCACGCACACCGACTTCAACGGCCTGTACGAGGCGCTCGAGCCGTCGACCGACACCTACAACTGCCCGGTGCCGGCCGGTCCGTGCCCGAACATGTACCGCTTCGTCGGGCAACGACCCCGGCCAGCCGGGGGCGCCTGAACCCCGACTACAACCCGCGGTTCCGCACCATCGCGACGAACTTCCAGGCCTGGCCGGGTCTGTACACGGTCACCGACGAGGCGCCCACCCAGGTCGCCGCGACCGCGCTGGCGCCGGACACCACGGCGGCCAACCCGACCCAGTGCGACCTCGGCGCCGCCAGCCCGCAGCTGCTCGCGGTGGACCGGCCGTACGTGCGCAGGAACACGGCACGGCGACAACCGGACGGTGACCGTGACCGGGCATCGGCTTCGGTGCCGCGGCCGGCACGCTCACGCTCGGCGTGCCACCGCGGTGCCGACCACGAGCTGGACGGACACGCAGATCATCTTCACCGTGCCGAGCACCACGCGTCTCCGGTCCGCCAGCCGGTCGGATCACCAACGGCGCCGCGGCCTGCGAGCGTCAACGGGCTCACCCTGCAGGTGCTCGACGCGCCGACGGCCGCGACACCAGGCACTCGGCCGACCAACCCGCGGCTCGCCGAGGTCGGGCCGGGCAAGCACGTATCCGCACGGTCCAGGCCGCGCTCGAGGCCGCGCGTCCGACCAGCGCGACAGCCGTACTGGCTGGTGGTCGTCTGGCCCGAACGCGCCAGACCGCGGACAACCCGCGCGGTGAGTACAACGAGAACCTCATCGTGCACCACCAGGTGCGCATCCAGGGCGTCGGCCCCGGCGGGTTCGACCGCCGGCGGGCACGTTCGTGCCCGGCTCGATCCTCGACGGCGTCGGGCTTCAACCCCGACAACGCCGGCGGGGCCGCCTGGATCACGCTGCTCGGCGCGCTGCAGCTACTCCGGTGACCCGGACGTGCCGGACGCCGCGGTGGTCACGGTGCTCGACGACCCGTCGCGGCCCGTTCGCCGAGCGCGGCTACCCCGGCTCGATCGACGGGTTCACGATCACCGGCGGCGCCCAGTCGGACTTCCCGGCCAACATCAACGAGCTCGACCGGCGGGATCAAGACGCCGTACGGCGCGACCGGTGCCCTGGTCACCCAGGGCGGCGGCATCTACGTGCACAACAACGTGCGCGAACCTGCAGGTCACCGACAACGTGATCCGCGGCAACGGCGGTTCCTACGGCGGCGCGCGTCCGGGTCGGCACGCCGTACACCGGCGACAACCGCAACTACCGACCTGACCGCTGGCCCGCAACCAGATCCGCGACAACGGCGGCACCAACCTCGCCGGCGGCATCGGGCTCTTCACCGGCAGCGACGGCTACCAGGTCGACCGACAACGCGATCTGCGGCAACTTCTCCGCGGAGTACGGCGGCGCGATCACCGCGTTCGGCTACCAGACGCGACACGGCTCGGCGGCCACGGCGGCCGATCGCCAGCAACCGCATCTGGTTCAACGCGTCCTACGACGAGGGCGGCGCGGTCATGGTCGCCGGCGAGCTGCCCGGCCGACCCGACCGAGCTGTCGCCCGGGCACGGGCCCGGTCACCATCGACGGCAACGTCATCCAGGCCAACCTCGCCAACGACGACGGTGGCGGCATCCGGCTCCTGCAGACGAGCGGCTCGCACGTCTCCCGGCTCGACCCCGGCGACGATCACGATCACCAACAACACCATCGCCAACAACGTCTCGGCCCACGAGGGCGGCGGCATCGCCCTCGACGACGCGGCGTTCGTCAACATCGTCGACAACACGGTCGCCAAGAACCTGACCACGGCGACCGCCGTCACCAGCGACGGCGACGCCGGCACCGGCCGGCCTCTCGACCGCGGCCAACAGCGACCCGCTGCAGGCGCGGCTGCGCAGCACGGATTCGCGTTCCCCGGGCGCGCGACCCTGGCGGCGACGACGTTCAGCAAGCCCACGCTGCTCGACAACGTGTTCTGGCGACAACCGGGCCGGCAGCTTCAACGGCGGCTACGTCTACGGCATCGGCGGCACGCTGCCCGACGGCTCGGACAACGGCGTCGAACAACTGGGACATGGGCGTCGTCGGACGTCCCGGGCGCAGCTCGACCCGGCTGAGCTCGGTCCTCCAGACGGCCGAGGGCACCGACGGCGACGCCGAGCAACACGGTGACGGACGCACCCGGGCTGAAGGACCCGTACGACGCTGACGGTCAACGTGCTGGCCTCGCGCACCTACCCGGCGTTCCGGCAGGCGGTCATGGTCGCCGAGCTCCTGCCGCCGAGCCTGATGGGCGACTACCACCTCGGCGGCACCGGCTCCCCGGCCTACGGCCGGGGTGCCGCGAGCACCAGGTCCGCTGGGGCCTGGGGCCTCGGCAGCTACACCGTCTCCTGCCGCCAGCGGCCGACATCGACGGGGACAGGCCGACCCTCCCTCGGCCCGACCAGCCGCTACGACGCCGGCTCCGACCAGCTGACGCCGTGACCGACCGGTGGCCTGCCCGCGACCCCCCTCGGCGGGCAGGCCACCTCCGACCACCCCTTCGTCCCAGCACCGTCACGGGAGTGAACCACGATGACCGAGAACACGAACCGCCGCAGTCTCTCTCGACGGACCCTGCTGTCCGGGGGTGCCGGCCTCGCCGGAGCCGCCGTCCTCGGGCTCCCGGATGCTCACCGCACCCGTCGCCGGCGCCGCGCCGCGCGTCGCTGCGGCGGCCGCGGCCGTCGCCCACCCGAAGAAGACGGTGCACCTCGTCGGCACCGACGGCTGGGTGTCGCATGCCGGCCGACGCGCCGGCCGACCCGCCCTTCTTCCCGGACTCGCTGGCGCCGAGCCCGCTTCAACACCTACGTCTTCGGCTTCCGCGACGTCACGGGCATGATCGCGCGCCCAGGTGGCCGCGCAGCGCGGCAAGGCCCAGATCAGCGCGCCGATGATGGCCTTCGACGAGGAGGACGACATCACCATCACGCTGACCAACCTCGGCCTGCTGCAGCGACCCGACCTCTTCGACGGGCACACGCTGCACTGGCACGGTTTCGTCAACGCGATCCCGCTGTTCGACGGCGTGCCCGAGCTCTCGCTCGCCGTGCCGGTCGGGCGTGACCTGTCCTACTTCTACCGACCGCACGACGCGGGGACGTACATGTACCACTGCCACTTCGAGGACGTCGAGCACGTGCAGATGGGCATGACCGGCATGGTCTTCGTGCGGCCGAAGCAGAACAAGCTGGCCGGTGGCCGGTAACCCGGTCGGCACGAAGTACGCGTACAACGACGGCGACGGGTCCACGCGCTACGACCGCGAGTTCGCCTTCATGATCACCGAGCTGTGGTCGGCCGCGCACTACCGCGACGCGCACATCCAGGTCAGCGACTGGACCGACTTCGACCCGAGCTTCTGGCTGCTCAACGGCCGCGGCTACCCGGACACCCTCGCAGCCAACGGCGAACCCCCTCGCCACCGACAGCGGGCCGCCTGCAGTACCAGCCGATCTCGTCGCTGGTCACGTGCAACGCCGGTGAGCGCGTGCTGCTGCGGATGTCCAACCTCGGCTACCAGAACCACGCGCTGTCGGTGGACAACATCGACCTGACCGATCGTCGCCAAGGACGCCAGCCTGCTCAAGGGGCGAGACGGCACGGCGAACTACATCACCACCAACACCGTCGACGTCGGCCCCGGCGAGAGCCGCGACGTCATCTTCACGGCGCCGGCACCGGGCGAGTACCTGCTCTACGACCGGCAGCTACTCGCTACCTCAACAACGGCGGCGGCACCGGGTACGGCGGCATGATGACGAAGATCGTCGTCGGCAAGCGCCGGTACCTACGCCCCCCAGCTCACCGCGAACACGTGACCGGCAGAACCGAGGAGACCCGATGAGTCCCATGACACGCATCTACCGCACGGCAGGTCGTCGTCGGGGCCCTGGCCGGCGCGCTGGCGCTCGACGGCGGTGCTCACCAGCCCGCACGCGCCAGGCGGCGACCTCCGAGGGCCTGCAGTGCGACACCGACCCGCACCAGACCTTCTCGCTGACGGCGCAGGACGGCTACGTCTCGACGCCAGACGGCAACTCGATCTACATGTGGAGCTACGGCAACAGCACGCGCGGCTTCCAGCTCCCCGGTCCCACGCTGTGCGTCACCTCCGGGCAGGCGGTGACCGTCGTCCTGCACAACACCCTGCCCGAGGCCACGTCGATCGTCTTCCCCGGGCAGACCGGCGTGAAGGCCAACGGCAACCCGGCCCAGCCGCAGCTCGACCCGGGCGGCTCACTGACCTCCATGGTGCAAGCGGCCTCTGCCGACAAGGGATCGGTGACCTACACCTTCACGGCCGGCAGCCCGGGCACGTACCTCTACGAGAGCGGCACGGACGTCGACAAGCAGGTCCAGATGGGCCTGTACGGCGCCCTCGTCGTGCGACCGGCCGGGCACCCGAGCCAGGTCAATGACCGCGCCGACTCGGCCTTCAACGGCGCCAACGAGTACGTCTTCCTGCTCTCCGAGGTCGACCCCGACCTGCACCTGGCGGTCGAGCGCCAGGAGCCCTACGACTGGGGCGCGTACAACGCGCGGTACTTCATGATCAACGGCCGCAGCATGCCGGACACGCTCGCCCCGAACAACGCCTCGTGGCTCCCCACGCAGCCGTACGGCGCGCTGGTGCACATCAAGCCCTACGACGCGGCGACCAACCCGCTCCCGGCGGTGATCCGCTACCTCAACGCCGGGACGGTCAACTACCCCTTCCACCCGCACGGCAGCGACGAGCGCGTGGTCAACAAGGACGGCCAGGCACTCCAGGGGCCGTCCGGCCAGGACCTCGCCTACCTGAAGTACGACATCGACGTCCAGCCGGGGCAGACGGTCGACGCGCTCATGGACTGGCGCGACGTCGAGCAGTGGACACCGACGACCAACCCCATCCCGACACAGATCCCGGCCATCACCGACCAGCTCCTGGTGGGCACGGACACGTGGTTCAGCGAGAGCCCCTACCTCGGGACGAAGAACCCGCTGCCCACGATGATCACGTCCAACAACGAGTGCGGCGAGTACTACCACGTGGCCCACAGCCACGCGCTGCAGCAGGCCACCAACTACGGAGCGACCTTCGGGGGGATGATGACGGTCTTCCGCATCGACCCGCCCGCCGGCTGCTCGGCGAAGTGAGGACGAGGCAATGAGACTTCTCCAGCCCAGGCCCTCGACGGCGGTGCGACGCCGCGTGCGCCGCTGCGCCGTCGTGGCCCTCGCGGCCCTGGTCGGGGCCCCGGCCCTGGCCCCGGCCGCCCAGGCGCTCCCCAGCGCGTCCGCCCCGGCGAACGTGCTGGCCTCGTCGCGGGCGCCGGC
The DNA here is from genome assembly GCA_963724015.1 of uncultured Actinomycetota bacterium. Classification (GTDB taxonomy): domain Bacteria; phylum Actinomycetota; class Actinomycetes; order Actinomycetales; family Dermatophilaceae; genus CAVRTM01. Next base: position 39,038 of record CAVRTM010000006.1, on the reverse strand, counting down.
GGTGGCGGTACCGGCCGCGGCCGCCGGCAAGCTGACCCCCCGGGGGTGCACGCGGACCGGCACGGTCGCCACGTGCGACCTGTGGGCCATGACCGGCACCGCGACCCTGCTCGGCGTGCCCGTGCCGATCTGGGGTTTCTCCCCGACCGGCGCCGCCGGCACGGCGTCCGCCCCCGGCCCGGTCCTGGTGGTGAACCAGGGCGACTCCGTCACCGTCACGCTGCACAACACCCTGCCGCAGGCGGTCTCGCTGGCCTTCCCCGGCCAGCCCGCCGCCGCCTTCACCGCCGGTCTCGGCGACGACCACCGGCGCGGGCACCGGCCAGTCGCAGACCTACAGCTTCACGGCCGGCCGCGCCGGCACCTTCGTCTACGAGGCGGGGCACACCGGCGACGGCGCACGCCAGGTGGCGATGGGACTGGCCGGTGCGCTGGTCGTCCTGCCCGGGGACGGCTCGGCCTACGGCGGCGACGCGGCCTCGGCGGACACCACGTACGACGACGATGCGGTGCTGGTCCTCAGCGAGGTCGACCCGGCGCTGAACGCGGCGCCGACGACCTTCGACATGCGTGGTTTCCGTCCCAAGTACCGCCTCATCAACGGCAAGCCCTTCCCCGCGACCGACCCCGTCAGCACCGACCAGGGGCACAAGGTCCTGCTGCGGTACGTCAACGTGGGCTCGCAGAGCCACTCGATGAGCCTGCTGGGCGCGAGGCAGACGCTGGTGGCCCAGGACGGCCACCTCATGCACTACGCCGAGCCCTCGGTGGCCGTCGCGGTCGACCCGGGAGCCACCGCCGACAGCGTGGTCCCGATGCCGACCGGGCCGGAGGCCAAGGTGGCGCTCTTCGAGGCGGGCGGCCACCTCGACAACGCCGGACAGGCCACCGCCGACCCGCAGCAGCTCGCGTTCGGCGGCATGATGACGTTCCTGGACACGGCGGCGCCACCGCCGTCGACGGACGGCGTGGGGCCGGTGTCGTCACACATCGCGGTGTCGCCCAACCCCTCGGACGGCCTCTCGCCGGTGACGGTCACCGCCGACCTCAGCGACGCGACGACCGGCGGGTCGACGGTGACGCAGGCCGAGCTGGTGGTCGACGACGCCGTCACCGTCGGCGTGGGCTTCGGCTCGCCGATGACGGGGAGCTTCGGCGCGGTCGACGTGACCGGCGCGACCGGCACCATCCCGGCCACCGCCGCCGACTGCACCCCGGCGAACGGCGCTGTTCCGCTGGCACTCTCGTGCCTCGACGCCGGGAAGCACACCGTCTTCGTGCGCGCGCTCGACTCCGCGGGCAACTGGGGTGTCGTGGGTTCGGCCGTCCTGAACCTCCCGAAGACGGGCCCGGCGACGACCAACGGCAGTGCCGCCGACGTCCCGGCCAACGGGGAGCAGGACGTGACCGTCACGGCGACCGGCGACGACCGCGCCGCCGGCGGCACCATCACCGCTGCCGAGTACTTCCTCGACACCGCCGGCGCCGACGGCACCGGCGCTCCCCTGGCCCGCAACCGCACCGCGTCGGTGGTGTCCGAGACAGCGACGGTGTCCGCGGCGGACATCAAGGCCCTCGGCGAGGGTGCACACCACGTGCTGGTGCGCAGCAAGGACTCCCTCGGCCTCTGGGGCCCGACGCTGACCATCGACCTGCCGGTCGACACCACCGGACCGAACGTCGACGCCGCCAGCGTCGGCCCGAACCCCAGCAACGGGGTGCTGACCGACAAGGGCAACCCCGGCTACCTCGTCGTCTCGGCGCAGATCACCGACAAGGACCACGGCGGCGCGACGCAGGGCCTGATCGCCGATGCGGAGGGCTTCCTCGACCCGAAGGTGGCAGCGCCCGCCGGCGGCTCCGGCTTCCAGCTCGTCGCCGTGGACGGCAAGCTCGACTCCTCCACCGAGACGGTCTACGGACTCATCCCCATCTCGCAGGTCAAGGCACTGTCCGACGGGACGCACCACGTCTCGGTGCGTGGCCAGGACGACGCCGGCAACTGGGGGGATCTCTTCGCCGTCAACCTCCTCGTGGACAAGAAGGCGCCGGTGCTCGGCGCGCTGAGCCCCACGCCCAACCCCACGGGCGGCGCGGCCAACCTCACCCTGTCGGCCCCGGTCGACGAGGTGTCGTTCTCCGCCGCCGAGTTCTGGCTCGGCAGCACGGACCCGGGGGCCGGGAGGGGCACACGGGTGCCGGTCAGCCTGGTCAACAGCAAGATCGTGGCCACCGTTCCCCTGACCGGGATCGCGGCCGGCAACCAGCAGGTCAACCTGCGGGTGCAGGACCTCGCCGGCAACTGGAGCAAGGGCGCCAGCACCACCGTGGTGGTCCAGCCGCCGAACGCGATCTTCTCCGACACGTTCGACTCAGGCGCCCTGACGGCATGGTCCGCCCAAAACGGTGGTGTCTCGGTGACGGCGGCGGCGGGCATTCCCGTCGGCGGCGTTAACCGCGGCCTCCAGGTCGCCCTCCCCGGGGGCGCGGGGAACCGCGCGAGCTACGTCACGGACACGAGGCCGAACGCCGAGCCGAGCTACCACGCGTCGTTCAGCCTCAATGCGGACAAGCTGACCTCCGGGTCTCTCGGCACGACCGCGCTGACCCTCTTCGAGGGGCGTACGGCGGCGGCCGGGCAGGTGTTCGCGGTGCAGTTCCACCGCCTCGCCTCGGGCGCCGGCCAGGTCCGGACGGTCATGTCCCGTTCCGGAGCGAGCACCCTGACCGGCCCCTGGGTGGACCTGACGCCGGGTGCGCACACCATGCGGGTCGACTGGACATCAGGGCCTGCCACGGGAGCCACGTCCGGCTCGCTCAGGCTGCTGGTCGACGGTGCGTCGGTGCAGTCCAGCACCGGCAACACCGCGACCCTGCGGGTCGACTCGGTCCTGCTGGGCCTCACGGCCGGGGTCACGTCGACCGCGACGTCCTCGATGAAGGGCACGGCGTACGTCGACTCGTTCGTCTCCACCCGCTACACGCTGCCCTGAGGCAGCCCACCACCCTCCCGGGGCCGTCGACTTCGGTGCGCGGCCCCGGGAGCCATCAGGGAGGAAGCACCATGTCGGACCAGACTGCAGGAACCCGCCGGCGGAGGTCGCACGCGCCGCTGACGTGGGTCGTCCTGGCGGCCTTGGCGCTGCTCGGGGCGCTGGTCGTCGGCAACCTCGCCCAGTCCCGCGCGCAGGCCAGCCACCTCGTCCCGCAGAGCGCGGCGATGGAGAACGCCCTCGGGATCCGGTTCTCCCGGGTCGCGGTCGTGGGCGACGGCGGCCTGGTCACCGTCAGCTACGTCGTGCTCGACGCGGAGAAGGCGACACGGTTCCAGTCCGACACCACCCACCCGCCGGTGCTGCGCAGCGAGGCTCGCACCGGCGGCACGCGGCGCGTGTCGCTGATGAAGCAGGGGCACAGCCTGCGTGCGGGGCAGACCTACTACCTCGTCTACCAGAACACGTCGGGCGCCCTGCGGCCCGACGAGCAGGTCACCATCGAGGACGGCACCCTGCGGCTGCGCCACGTCCCGGTGCTGTGATGGGCCGGCAGGTCACCAGGCGTGCGGCCCACGGGCGTACGACGCGTCGCCGTGCCGGTGACGCCGCACGTCTCGGCTCCCCACGGGCGGTCGTCGCGCGCCTGGGCGCGCGGCGGCTGGCAGCGGTGCTCGCAGCCGCGCTGCTGGCGGTCCTCGTGGGCCCGGTGCCGGGCGCGCAGGCCCACGCCTTCCTCGCGCGCAGCAACCCTGCGGACGGCCAGGTGCTCGCAGCGGCGCCGGCGCAGCTGCGGCTGGACTTCAGCGAGTCCGTGGTGCTCGCCGCGACGGAGATCGACGTCGTCGACGGCTCAGGTCGCCACATGACCCCGACCAGGCTGACGCTGGTGGCCCAGGGCGACCAGGATGCCGCGGACGCCAACGCCGGCCCGGACACCGAGGAGCCGGTCGAGGTCGTCGCCGCGCTGCCGGCGCTGGGCCGCGGCTCCTACCGCGTCTCCTGGCGGACCCTCTCGAGCGACGACCTGCACCGCACCAGCGGCGTCCTCGTCTTCGGCGTGGGGCAGACGGTGACAGCCGGGGGGCTGGACGAGCCGACGCCCCCGCCGCTGGAGGCTGGGCTGCGCTGGCTGCTGCTGCTGGGGCTCTCGGGCGCACTGGGAGGTGCGCTCGCCGGTTCCCTCCTGCGTCGCGGTGCGCAGGATGTCGGGGCGTCGCCGCGTGCGGCCGGGGCGGCACGGCTCGCCCGACGTTGGTCCGCCGGCGGCGCCGCCGCCGCAGCCATCACCGCACTCCTCCTGCTGGTGACCCAGCTCGCCGCCGCCGGAGGCCGCGCGCTACCGCTGCTGTGGAGCTCCTACGGGCTGCGGTGGGGCCTGCGCGAGATCGGCCTCCTGGCGCTGCTGGGCGCGACGCTGCACCGCCCACGACTGCCCCGGCCCGGCACCCGGCGGCTGACGCTCGCGGCCGGCGCCACGATGGCGTGCCTCGGAACGGCCCTGCTGGGACATTCGGGCACCGGCACGTCGTCCCACCTGACCCGGGTGGCCGCGTCTGCGGCGCACGTGGGTGCGGCCACGACCTGGTCGGGATGCGTGGTCATCCTCTCGGTGGTGCTGGCGTCGTGGGCACGAGCGGGCGGCGCGCCGCTGGAGTCGGCCCGGGTGGTGCTGCTGCGGTTCGGTCCTCCGGCAGCGGTCTGCGTCGGGGTGATGGTCGCGACCGGGGTCTATCTCAGCAGCGAGGTGGTGGGCTCCGTCGACGCCGCGCTGCTGACCACGTACGGCAGGACGCTCCTGGTCAAGCTCGCCGTCGCCGGGATCGCGGGTGTCCTGGCGTTGGTCAACACCGTGCGCCTGCGTCGCGCGGGTCCACGGTCCGCGCCCCGCCGGACCGTTCTGGCCGAGGCTGCCGCCGCGGTCGGTGTGCTCGCCCTGGCCGCGGTCCTGACCAGCGGGCAGCCGGCGATGGAGCCTCAGCTGGTCCGGGACCCCAGCCGCGTCCCGGACCGCCTGGTGGACGGCAAGGTGGCCGACCTGCAGGAGGCCCTGTCGATCCGGCCCAACCAGCCGGGGCCCAACGTGGTTCTCGTGGACGTGTTCGACACCCGTCGCCCCGCGCCGTCGCCGGTGCGGCAGGTGCTGGTGTCGGTCACGGCCGCGGGAGGCAACGCCGGCCGGTACCTTCCCGCCCAGCCGCTGGCGGACGGACGGTGGACCGTCAACACCGACATCGGCGTGACCGGACCCGTCACGGTCCGCGTCACCGCGCTGCGCCGAGGGTTGCCCGACACCACCGGCTCCTACCGCTGGACCGTGGGCGGCGCTCCGGAGCAGACCCGCCCCGCCGTCGTGTCAACCGCCCCGTTGCGCCCGGTTCTGCGGGCCGCGGCGCTGCTTCTGGCCCTGGCGCTGAGCGGACTCGGCCTGCTGCTGGCGGTCCGCCGGCAGACCGTACGCCGCCCGCGCTCGCCCGCGGGGGGTCGTCGCGTGCCTGCGGCGCTTGCCCCCTCCGCACCACCGGACCGGCTGGACGCTGACGTACAGCCGCAGGCGGTCCATCGCTGAGTGGCGCCTGGCGAGGCCCAGCGATGCTTCCCGCATGCGCCGCGCCGAGCCTGACCTGATGGTGCGTCAATCGGTTCCCGATCCACGAGGAGCTATGCCATGCATGCGCGTTCGCCCACAGCGCGCGCTCACCCCGGCCCGGTCAGTCAAGGCAGCGAACCGGCGGCGCACGATCCGCAGGCAGCAGCGGAGCTTGCCGCGGCGGGTCACGATGCGGGCGGACCCGGTCCGTGGGCCCAGGGCGACGATGGCACTGGCGGCGTCGTAGGAGACAGGGCGCGCCATCCGGACTGAGCCCCTGCGCGGCTCCTACTGCTTCGTGTGCGGGTCCCACAGAGGAGGGAGCATGACCTCTCCGACGACGACACCACCGTCTGTGAACTCGAGGCGAAGCCGCCGCGCCTCCGGCGGCGGTAGCGGACGAAAGGCGTGGGCGCATGACCATTCGTTCCCGTGCCCGCCAGCCTCACCGCGGCTCAAGCGATAGGCCGTGCCCTGGTCGTCGCGGAGCCGGAGGTGACCAAACAGTCGACCGCCCGGCCACTGCGGCGGCTCGTGCCCGGACGTTCCCTCCACGGTGACCAGTCCTTCCCACCTCTGGTGGGCAGCCCGGAACTCCTCGAGCGCCTGCTCGTGGGCCGGGCCAGAGGTGCCCTCGATGACCACTCGGACGTTGTTACCGATGGCCACCTCCAGCAGACGCACGCCGACGCCGTCGATCTCGCAGACGACGCCTTGAGGGACAGCCAGCCGCCGCCGAGGAACAAGGGTCACGTCGACCCGAAACTCGTGGTCCGCATCGCCGTAGTCGAGGTGCGCCACACCCTCTTCGGGAAAGAACTCAACGGACGGCTGCCGGGAGGCTCCGCCGGCCGAATGCGCAGTCCCCAGAATGTCTACGAGCACCTCCCCCACGTTCCTCATGCGGTCGAGCGTAGCGACGCCTGCCACGCGTCACGGCGTAGGTGACCGCCGTCGGTTCTCCTGGAGCTGCCGCGCCCCGCGAGGTGCCCGCACCGAGCTGGCCGGGTCGATGATCGTGCTGCTGAGCTGGGGAGCCCGGCCGCAAGGTCAGCTGATGCGGCGGTAGCGGATGTGGGTGGAGATCGGCGAGTGCAGGACCTCGACGGGCTCGAAGCCGAAAGACTCGACCCCGTCGAAGATGCGCTCCCCCGCACCGAGCAGGACAGGCGCGATGTCGAGGGTGAGCTCGTCGATCACCCCAGCTTGCAGCGCCTGCCGGACGGTCGAGGCCCCTCCGGCGATGTCCACGCCGCGTTCCCCGGCGGTCTCACACGCCGCGGAGTAGGCCGCGTCGAACCCTTCGGTGACGAAGTGGAACGTGGTCCCCCCTTCCATCTGGATCGGATCGCGACCGTGATGGGTCAGCACGAACACCGGCGCGTGATACGGCGGTTCGGGGCCCCACCAGCCGACCCATTCCTCGTCCCAGTCCCCGCGGATGGGACCGAACATGTTCCGCCCCATCACATACGCGCCCCGAGGGCGCATGAGCCACTCGGTCGCGATCGTGTCCTCTTTGCTCGCCCGCGAGTCGCCGATGTGCCAACCGTGCAGCTCCGCGCCCCGCTTCCCCAGCGGGTTGTCCAGGCTCTGGTCCGGCCCGGCGACGAAGCCGTCCAGCGAGATCGACATGTGGCAGGTGGTGTCTGGCACGAAGAACTCCCAAGTGGTGGCGATCTGCAGGCGCTCGTGCGGACGATAACAGTGACGTCAACCGGTTGTGCCGCGATGCGCGCTGCGGCACGGCGTTACCGCCCACCACGTGCCGGCTCCTCGGCACGGCCGGTGCGCCGGTTGCGATGAGTGTGTGCGTAGTGATGCCTCTTGGCGATACGGTTTCAACACACGTTCACATCGAGCGCTCTGTTCGAACCACCCGAGAGGTCCGCCTGTGAAGGTCACCATCGACTCCAGCGAGCCGCTCGACGATGCGCTCCGCGTCCTGGGCGCCCTCTATGACGTCACGCTCGTCGTCTCACCGTCGATGGCCGGCTCGTTCGGTGACGCGGCTGAGAAGACTCCGGCGAAGCCGGTTACCGCCGGATCACGGCCGTCCCGCCGGGGAGCGGCCAAGGAGCGCGCCCTCCGGACGCCGAAGGGTCGGGGTGGTCGCGCACGGGGGAAGGTCGCTCCCGTGGGAACCGCGGAGCTGCGCACCTGGGCCCGCGACAACGGCTACGCAGTCAGTGACCGCGGCCGGGTGGCAGCCTCGGTCGCCCAGGCCTACGACGCGGCGCACCAGGGCTGACGGCCGTCGGCACGCGGCTCGACGACAGGCTTTCGGCAGGGCCGCTCAGGTCGCGAGGTCCACGTCCGCCCAGACGGTCTTGCCCGAGCCGGACGGCTCGATGCCCCACACGGAGGACAGCGCCTCGACGAGGATCATCCCGCGACCGCCGTCTGCCTCGAGGTCCGGTCCGGCACCCGTATGCACCCGCGGTGGTCGGGTGTCGGCGTCCGTCACGCGCAGCCGCACGGTCCCCCCGTCGCGGCGCAGCTCCAACGTGACCGGTCCATCGGTGTGCACGAGCGCGTTGGTGACCAGCTCGCTGGTCAGCAGTGCGACCGTGTCGCGCAGCCGGACCAGACTCCAGCACTCGAGCGTCGCCGTCACGAAAGCCCTCGCGTCCCCGATCGCGCTGAGGTCCGAGGGCAGCGTGATGGTCACGGCAGCCCGCCCCTCGACCGGGCCGGCGTAGTCGCAGACCAGCAGGGCGACATCGTCGCTGAGGTCGGCCTGCAGCACGGCGAGAATGTCGTCGCAGCCCTCCTCGGCGGTGCGCCCTGCGCGCCCGTCCTGCACCGCCTGCAGCAGCCGGGCGACCCCCTCGTCCAGGTCGGCGTTCCGCCGTTCGACGAGGCCGTCGGTGTAGAGCAGCAGGCGGTCGCCGGCCTCCAGGGTCACGGTCGTGACCGGCCACGCCGCCTGGTCCATGACACCGAGCGGGACCCCTCCGGTGGCGTCCACCTCGCACACGCTGCCGTCAGCGCGGCGCAGGATCGGCAAGAGGTGCCCCGCCCGCACGATGCGGGCGGACCCGGTCCGTGGGTCCAGGGCGACGATGGCACAGGTGGCCAGCACGGACGGATCCAGCTGGCTCATCAGCAGGTTCGCCCTGGTCAGGGCGACGTCGGGGTGGTGGCCCTCGGACAGATAGGCGTGCAGCGCCGTCCGGAGCTGGCCCATGACGGCGGCAGCGGCCAGGCTGTGTCCCTGGACGTCACCAACCACCAGCGTCGCTCCCCCGCCCGGTGTCGCCACGACGTCGTACCAGTCACCGCCGACCTGGGCATGAGCGGCACTGGCGCGGTAGCGGACGGCCACCGTCACCTGCTCGATCTGCGGCAGCTCGCGCGGCAGCAGGGACTGCTGCAAGGTGGCGGACACGTCGACCAGGTCGGCGACGCTGCGGCTGAGGTCTGCGCGGGCGCTGCGCTCGGCTTCATACAGCCTGGCCCGGTCGAGCGCCTGCGCCAGCTGGCCGGCGGCGGCGGCCAGCATCTCGACCTCCGCGTCGGCGAGCTCGCGGGGCGCGTCCCACCCCAGTCCCAGGACGCCGTGGCCGGTTTCAGCGGTCCGCAGCGGCAGGCAGGCCAGCGACTGCAGCGACTGCACCGTCTCGACCTGGTGCGGTGTCAAGGAGGCGATGACCTCCTCGAGGCTCCGGGCCACCACGGGCCGGCCGGTCGCGTCGGTGACCGAGACGGGGTCACGACTGCCCGGTGAGAGGTCGCGGTACTGCGGCGCCGCCCCCCACACGCCTCGGTGGCCGGTCACGGCCCGCAGGCCACCTTCGGGCGTGCGCAGGAAGACCCCGGCCCGGGGGCTGCCGAGGCGGGACACGAGCGTCTCCATGACGGCGTCGACGGCCTCCTCGGTGGTGAGGGTGCGAGCAAGGCGTGCGGTCACCTCCTGCAGCAGGGCCAGCCGGGCTGCCGTCTGCTCCGCCTGTCGCCTGGCTACCTGCTCGGCCCGCAGCAGGCGGGCGTTCTCGATGGCCACAGCGGCCTGGGCCGCGACCGAGCGGACCACCCGCTCGCTGCGCTCGTCGAAGACCGAGGGTGAGGAGTGGCCGAACAGGAGGGCGCCGATGACCTCGCCAGTGCGTGACACGACCGGCGTACCGAGGTAGCTGCGGACGGCGAGGTGGCGGGACGGCATACCGCTCAGACGCGGGTCGGCGGTCAGGTCGTCGACCCGGACGGCGCCCCGGCCGGAGAACGTCGGCTCGAACAGGGGTGTGATCCGGGGCTGCGGCAGGTCCGCGAAGGCGCTGGCATCGACGCCGGAGACGACGTGCGAGGTGTAGAGGTGTCCCCGCTCGTCGCGACCGTTGTAGAAGAAGCCGCCGAACTGTGCCCCCGCCAAGGTGGTCGCCGCGTCGGTCGCCACCTGCAGGATCCGTTGCAGGTCCAGGTCGGCGTTCAGCACCTCGCTCAGCGAGAGCAGCAGGTCCGCGTCGTCGCGGCGCCGGTCAACCACGTGTCCCCTCCTCCCCTCATCGCCGTCCTGCCGTTGGCAGACTGCCCGGGTCAGCCTAGGTGACCTCGGCGCTCGCGGCCATCGTGCCGCCCTGGGCACGCGGGCGACGGTGAGGTGGCCTGTCCGCGAGGGACAGGCGCCCGTCGCTACAGCCGGAGGTTGCGCAGGGCGGTGAAGGCGGGGAGCCGGTGTGGCTTGCGCGCGCTCTTGTCCATGGTGATGAGGCCGAAGCCGGGGTTGAGGTGGTTGTTGCCGTTCAGGGTGAAGCCGAAGACAGGCGCTGCCGCCCCTGCGGCCGCGAGCCGCTTCATGGACTGGGTGAGGTACTGCCCCTTCAGGGCCTCGCTGGTCACGAACCCGGGCTTGTTGCTCCAGGAGGTGTTGAAGCCGAACTCGGTCATCCACAACGGCTTCGAGGCGTATCCGGGCTTGGACCTCATCTTGGCCCGCATCGCGGCGAACCGGGACAGCACGAGGTCGGGGGTGCGGCCGTAGGGGTGGAAGGACATGATGTCGAAGTACCGGTAGGCGTCGGTGGTGAGCAGCACGTCGAGGTAACGCTCGACGGTGGACTCCGACAGCCCGCCGAAGAGCACCACCGCCCCGGGGTCGGTGCGCTTGATCGTGGTGTAGCCGTCCTTGAGCAGCGTCACGTAGCGCCGGACGGAGGCTGCGTAGGACGCCTGGTTGCTGCCCGCGCGGTTGTCGATGTTCCAGGTGTAACGCAGGTTGGGCTCGCCCATGACCTCCCAGTAGCGCACCGAGGCCTTGAACCGTCGCACCGTTGCCGCCACCCAGGCCCGGTATGCCGCGCGGTCGGCAGCGGTGCCCAGGTCCTTGAACGGCGGCGGCTTGTGCAGCACCACGACCAGCCGTACGCCATGTGCTTTCGCGGCGGAGGCCGCCGCCGCGAGCCGGGTGCTCGCGCGCGGTCCGTAGGCGAGGTGGAGGCGGGCCCACGTCACGCCCGCCGCGTGGAGCTCACCGAAGGCCGTACGCATGCCGGCTGCGTCGTCGCCCCAGAACTCCAGGAAGTCATAGAGCGCGACGCCCTTGGCCCGGCCGGGGAACGCCAGGGCCGAGGGCACGGCCGGCGCCACCGTGCCCGGAACGGACGCTGTCGCCAGGCCAGCAGCGCCGGACGCCCCCGGTCGTGCGCCGGCGAGGGCTGGTCGTGGCTCAGCGGCGGTGACGGACACCGACATCAGGCAGGAGAGCAAGGCCAGCCCCAGCGCCGTGACGGCGACAAAGCGGTCAGCACGGACCATGGGGGATCCTCCGGGCCGGGCGCGGGTACGAGGACAGGTCGTTCAGTCTGCGAGTGGTTGAGGGGGACTGTCATCGCGCAAAGTGCGTAGCCGCACCCGGACCGTCGCACCCGGTCACGGCACGACCGCGACGGTGTCACCGACGGCCGTGGCCGCCCCGGCCAGGGCGTTCCCGCCGTAGCGGACCCGCCACACGCCCGTCCGGGTGGCGGTCACCGTGGTGCGGACCCATCCGTTGATGTCCGTGGTGGCCGTCTTGACCTTGCTGTAGCTGCCCGTGGGGGTGCGGAACTCCACGGCCACCTTGCGCCCCCCATAGCCGACATAGCGCCGGGCGTCCCAGTTGACGATCAGGAGCCGGCCCCGCAGCGCGATCGTGGAACCCCGGCGGGCGGGCTCCGGCGTCGCGTTGACCGACGAGGTCTGCCAGGTGGTCCGCCGCTTCACCGTGAAGGACTTCCCCAAGAGTGTTGAGGTGCAGTCGAACTCATCGTTGCACGTGTCGACGATGACGTCCTTGGGGCCGGCCGCGGAGTTACGCACCGGCCCGACCGAGGCGCGGGGCGACTGCAGGTAGGTGTAGTAGTCATACGGTCCGAGCGAGAGCTCCCAGTGCCGCAGCGTGCACCGGGACGCGGTGACGCGGAACGTCGCCGACGCGGGAGTCACCCCGACCACCACCGAACGGGGTGTGAAGCCCACCGTGCGGCACGAGCTGGCGACCCCGTCCGCACCGGCACGACCAGCGAGACCGGCAGCCCCCGTCACTGCAGCCCCGACCGCCGGTGCCAGGCCCACGCTCGGGCCGGCTCTCGCCTGGGTCGGCACGGGCCGCGCGCTGGCCGTGCCGGGCACCGCGGCGAACGCCATCACGGTGGCTGCCACGAGGGCAGCACGTCTCGGCGAGGTCACTTGAAGGTCAGCTGCAGGCTCGCGCCCGCAGCTGCCTCCCGGGTGCCCAGCCCGAGCCCGTCGCTGCTCGTGGTGGTCAGGCCGAGCGAGAGCGCGCTGCCGACGTCGCCCTGCAGGGCGCCCGGCGTCAGGGTGATGGAGTAGCTGCTGCTGCTGCTCGACGGTGCCGCCAGGGATCCGATCGTCGTGGTCCCGAGCGCCTTGCGGGTGTTGTAGGTGAGCGTGCCCTCGGTCCAGGAGTCGTCACTCACCTGCCTGACCGTCGTCGTGCCCGTGGAGCCGGCGGAGGTGCTGGACGTCGTCCGCACCTTCAGCGTCGCCGCGGTGATCGTCCTGCCGGCGTACGGCGACAGGTCGAACTTCAGGTAGCCGGTGTTCACCGGGCTGTTGTCCACCCAGGCTGCGGTCCCGGTGCCGAACACCTTCGTCGGGTTGGCACTGTCCACGTAGGTGTCCGCGGTGGCGCCGAGGGTGGCGGTGGTGGCGGCGCCGGGGAGCGCGAGGAAGTTGTGCACGTAGAAGCGGGTGCTGTCATCGCTCGCCGCCACCAGCAGCCCGGTGGTGCTGTTGACCGTCTGCTTGGTCGAGGTGACGTTGTTGATCTTCGGGTCCTGCGAGCTCTTGATGAACGGCGTGCCGATCCCCGTGGGGAACGCCAGCGTGCCCAGCGGGGCGTTCTTGGTGTAGACCGTGCCGCCGCTGCAGCACGGGCCGGCGCCGAACAGGTGCGCGCGGTGGTTGGTCGAGTCCAGCAGGATGATCACCCGCGTCACGTCGTCCTGGACCCGCCAGGCGGTGCTGCTGGTCCAGCCGGTGCTGCTGAGCCGGTAGACGACGATGAGCGGGTCCGCCGGGTTGGGACTGGAGGCGTCGTTCTTGGAGGTCTTGACCGCGGCGTAGACGTTGCCGCTGGCGTCGGCGTCGATGGACTTGATGTTGAGGTGGTCATCCGGGCAGAGCGTGCTGGAGCACAGCTTCACGCCCGCCCACGAGGCGGTGCTGTCATCCGACCCGTCCTTGTGGCTGGCGAAGTACAGCCCGTTGGCCGTCCCGGCGCTCTCGTTGCTCCAGAGCACGCCGATCCTGCGCGGCGCCGTGCTCGCCTCGCGCGGGTCCTTGTAGGCCACGAGGGTGGCGATGTCGTCGAGGCTGAGGTTGTTGGCACCCGGGGCGGGCAGCACGTAGGGCGTGACCCAGGTGGTGTCGCTGGTCGTGCTGTGGGCGACGCGGACCTCACGGCCGCCGGACGTGTTCTCGGTGGTGTAGGTCACCCACAGCTTGCCGGTGCTGTCCCGGTCGAGCACCGCCGCCTCCGCCTTCTTGTTCACCACCGTCTTGCTGACCTCGAAGGCATATTTCTTGCTCGTCGTGCTGTAGCCGAACCGCTGGAACTTCAGGCCCAGGTCCGTCGCCGAGGTGTCGGTGTCCTTCATGTGGGTGAGCACGTAGAGCTTGCCGCCGCTCCAGAGGACGTCGGCCTCGGCGTTCCTTCGCGAGTCGACGACCGTGCCCGTCGGCGTCCACGCGTTGGTGGCCTGCGTGGACAGGTTGAACCGGTAGATCTCGAGCCGCTTGGGCGAGACGCTCGCGTTCCAGAGGACGCCCCACCAGGTGCCGTCGTTGTACCAGAGCTTGCTCTCGGGCTTCTGCCCGGTCGGCGCCGTGATCGAGGTGGAGTAGGAGAAGTCGCGGTAGCCGACCGCGACGGCGGCGGACTGGGCCGTTGTCGGCGCGACCAGCCAGCTGCCTCCGAGGGCGAGCACGGTGACCATGAGGGCGAGACCCCTGGCCCGGACCGACGTGCGACGGACAGTGCGCTGGACCATGAGTACCCCCTGGGACGGCGACAAACGTTCCGCATAGAGTGCGCCGCGTGCCAGGGGTGGTCAATACAGCATCGGCACTAGTCAATTGACTGGTCACACGATGCGGTACGACGGGACGCGTCAGGCCCCGACGACCGGATATGACTGCGGCACAATGGTTTTCGAACACGCATGATGCACCCGGATCGATCGACCCGGGTGCGTGGACACGGAAAGGCCCCCTTCATGAGTGCAGCCCTGGCGGCGCCGTTCGACCTCACTGGTCGGGTGGCGCTGGTCACCGGTGCCGGCAGCCCGACCGGGATCGGCTTCGCGACGGCGCGGCTGCTCGCCGCCATGGGAGCCGCCGTGATGGTCACCGCGACGACCGATCGTGCGGGTGAGCGTGCTGGCGAGCTGCGGGCATCGGGAGCCGATGCCGACGGGGTGGCCGCTGACCTCACCGACCCCGCCTCCGCGCAGCGGACGGTCGACGCCGCGACCGCACGTTGGGGGCGCCTCGACGTCGTCGTGAACAACGCGGGGATGACGTCCGTGGCCGGGCCGCAGCCCGAGGACGGCGTGCTGGAGCAGATGTCGCTGCGGACCTGGCACGCCGGTCTGCAGCGCAACCTCGACACCGCCTTCCTGGTCACCCGCGCAGCCGTGCCGGCCATGACGCCCGGATGGGGCCGCGTGGTCATGGTCTCCAGCGTGACCGGGCCCGTGATGGCGATGCGGGCCGACCCGGTCTACGCCGCGGCGAAGGCCGCCATGGTGGGTCTGTCGCGGTCGCTGGCGGTCGACCTCGCGCCGCGGGGCACGACGGTCAACGCGGTGGCGCCGGGCTGGGTCGCCACCGGCTCCCAGACACCGCACGAGCACAACCAGGGCCTGCGAACCCCCATGGGGCGCAGTGCCACACCGGATGAGGTGGCGGCTGTGGTCGCCTTCCTCGTCTCCCCCGGTGCCTCCTACGTCACCGGCCAGTGCCTCGTCGTGGACGGTGGCAACTCGGTGGCCGAGGAGCGCGCCTGAGAGCTGCCGAGCACCGGGGACCTTGGGCACTGACGGGTCGCCGGGCGCGGCGGGATGCTCGCCGTGCCGCACACGGCGAGCGTGAGAGAGGTACCACCATGGCCATCAACCGTCGTCGGTCGTCTGGTCATCTGCCCTGCTGGCCGCCGTCTGCACCGTTCCCACCGTCGCGGTCGCAGTCGCGGCTCCGGCAGCGGCCCCGACGCTGGTCGGGATCCGCGCGGCGCACCACCCGGGGTACGACCGGGTGGTCTTCGACTTCCGCGGCGGCGTGCCCGCCGGCCGTCGGGCGTCGTACGTCAAGAGCCTGGTCGGGGACGCGTCCGGGCAGCCCGTCCGCATCGCCGGGCAGGCCATCCTCGAGGTCCGCCTGGAGCCGGCGCAGGCGCACGACGCCGCCGGCCGGTCCACGGCCCCCGGGCGCGTCGCCTTCGCGCTGCCGAACGTGATGACCGTCGTGCGGGCCGGGGACTTCGAGGCGGTCACGACGTACGGCATCGGGCTGGCGCGCCGGCAGCCGTTCACGGTCTCGACCCGGAAGAACCCCGGCCGGGTCGTGATCGACATCCGCGCAGCCTTCCCCACCGTCTCGCGCAAGGTCTGGTTCCTCGACCAGGACCGGTTCGCCGCCAACACCCCGCCGTTCTTCGTGCCGGTACGACGGCCGGTGCCGCCGGGCTCGCCTGCGACCGGGGTGATGGACCGCATCTTCGCCGGTCCGCTCCCTGGGGAGCACGCCGACGGCCTGCGGCTGCTGCTGTCCGGCTCGACGGGCTACCGCGGGCTGCGCGTCACCGCGGGCGTCGCGCGGGTGCAGCTCGTCGGCGGGTGCGACAGCGGCGGGTCGACCGTGACGGTCGCCGGGCAGATCCAGCCGTCGCTGCGGCAGCTGTCCACCGTCGATGCCGTGAAGATCTACGACCCTTCCGGGCACACGGAGCACCCCGCGGGGCGGGTCGACTCGATCCCCACCTGCCTGGAGCCGTGAGCTGCCCGCTGACCGACACAGGCGGTCAGCTCTTGTCGGTCACGCCGGCCGAGTCGAAAGTCGCCACCTCGCGCAGGACCCGGGCGGCCGCCTGCACCAGCGGCACCGCGAGGACCGCGCCGGAGCCCTCTCCCAGGCGCAGCTCGAGGTCGACCAACGGCCTGAGCCCCAAGTGGTCGAGGGCGGCGGACGCACCGGGCTCGGCGGAGCGGTGCCCCGCGACCCAGTAGCCCACGGCGGCGGGCGCCAGGGCCCGGGCGACCAGGGCCGCCGAGACGGCGATCACCCCGTCGAGCACGACGGGCGTGTGCCGCTCAGCGGCGCCCAGCAGGAAGCCGGTGAGCGCGGCGTGCTCGAGGCCGCCGACGGCCGCCAGCACCCGTAGCGGCTCCCCGGGGCCGGCGTGGTTGACGGCGAGCGCCTGCCGGACGACCGCGACCTTGTGCGCCAGGCCGGCGTCGTCGAGCCCCGTGCCGCGACCGGTCACGGCGGCCGGGTCCAGGCCGGTGAGGGCGCTGATGAGGGCGGCGGAGGCCGTGGTGTTCGCGATGCCCATGTCACCGGTGACGAGCAGCCGGGCGCCGTCGTCGACCAGGTCGTGCGCCACCGTGATGCCCACCTCCACGGCCTGGGTCACCTCGGCCGGGCTCATCGCGGGCCCTGCGGTCATGTCGGCGGTCCCGTGGGCCACCTTGCGCGCCCACACCGCCAGGGTGTCCGGCAGGTCCACGGCGACGCCGACGTCGACGACCCGGACGGTCGCCCCGACCTGCCGGGCCAGCGCGCAGACCACCGCCCCCCCGGCAGCCAGGTTGCCGACCATCTGTGCCGTGACCTCCTGCGGCCAGGGCGACACCCCCTGGGCGTGCACGCCGTGGTCGGCCGCGAAGACCGCCACCGCGACAGGCTCCGGCAGCGGGGGCGGGCACGCGTCGTACATGCCGGCCAGCCGGATGCCGAGGTCCTCGAGCCGGCCGAGAGCCCCCGGCGGGGTGGTCAGCCTCGCGTGCAGCGCCTGGGCGTCCGTGCGGGCGCCGGTGGAGACCGGCCCGATGCCCGCGATCGTCTCGGCGAGGAGGGCCTGCGGGCTCCAGGCCGCCGCGCCGGCGGCGGGGCGCTCGTGCTCGGTGGTCATCGCTGGGCCTCCACGGTGTCTGGCGTTCTCCTCCGAAGCGCCCACTGAACAGGGATAGTGTCCGCTGCGCCGGCCTGGCGTTGACCAACGTGGCGGTGACCGGCGTCGGGGGCTGACGGCCGCGTCGTACGAGCGGCTATCGGTCGGACCCGCCGAACCGCGGCGGCTCGGCGGCCGCGTGGCCGGTGAGGTTCTCGATCAGGAGTGCCGCGACCTCGCGCAGCTTGACGTTGCGGTGCTGGGACGCTGCCCGCAGGATGGCGAACGCCTCGTCGCGGGAGATGCGGTTCTGGCCCATGATGACGCCGAGGGCCTGGTCGATGGTGCTGCGCGAGGCCATCGCGGTCTGCAGGTGCTGCGCCCTCTCGGTCTGCTCGGCCAGCAGGAGGCACAGCCGCAGCGCACGCGCCGCCTCGTCGACGTAGATGCGGGCCCGCGCCATCTCCGGCTCACCGAACGCGTCCAGCTCGCGGCCGTAGAGGTTGATCGCCAGCTGGGCGCCGTCGCCGGTGTCGGCGGGTGCGGCGGCCGCCGAGCGGAAGCCCAGCCGCAGCGACGCGGCGGACCACTCGGGCCACCGGTCGTCGGCCTTCAGGTCCGGCACGACGGTCTCCACACCGCGGCGTGCTGCCTCGACGCACGGCCCCGAGTCGGTCGCGTACTCCACCTGGTCGGCCTCGGTGGCCCCGGGATCCGTGCTGGCGACGGTCAGGAAGCGGCCCTGACGCAGCATCGTCAGGGTGCAGGCGGCGTGCTCGGCGACGTGCTCGCCGGCCCGGTCGACCACGGTCTGCAGGAACGTCTCCACCGTGCTGGACTCCAGCAGGCTCGCCTGCAGGGCCGAAACGGCGGCGAAACGCAGCTGAAGGTCGTCGGCCAGCGGGTCTGGCTGGGTCATCGTGGCTCCATCAGAGGACGGGGAACCCTGGCGGGAGCTGTCCTCGGCAGACTACCCGGTGGCGCGTTCGCCCCGTACCGCTCGCCGTGCGCCGCGACTCGGACAGCCCTTCGACACCGACAGGCGTCAGGTCACGACGCGGTAGCGGGTGATCATCCCCGCGGTGAGGTGGTCGTTGACGTGGCAGTGGAACAGCCAGGTCCCCGGGTCGTCCGGGACCATGTCGGCCACGACCATGGAAGCAGGCAGCAGGCTCACCACATCCATGCGCATCCCCGCGACCAGGGCGTCGTTCCCGTGCCAGTGCGGTGTATGCAGGTCGACTTCCGTACCCATGGACATCACGTACCAGCGCACCCGTTCGCCCCGGCGGAGCATCAGCATGGGCTGGTTGCCGAAGACGTACCCGTTGATGGAGTGCATGAGGTTGGACTCCTCGAACCCCTCGTCGTCGGGCGCCGGCGGGATCGTCACGAACCGCCGGATGTTCTCCCTGAGGTACGGGCTCTGGTTCTCGTTCATCACCGCGTACAGCGCGAAGACCTCACGGTCCACATCCTTGGGACTGCCGTCGGGGCGCGCCATCCCCCTCGCCGTGACGGCCATGAACCCCTGCAGGCCGGCATACGTGTCGGAGACCTCGTCGGTGTGGGAGTGGTACATCCACATCACCGACGAGCCGTCGCCCGGGCCCGGGCCGGCGCGCTCAGGCACCTGCCAGGTGTAGGTGAGGTGGCCGCCAGGCGGCACCGCGTCGTCGTACTTCTCCTTGCCGGACGTGGCGTCGGCGTACGGCGCTCCTTCGGAGTCCTTGCGGTAGAAGACCCCGTGCGGATGGACGCTCGCGCCGATCGAGCAGCTGTTGCGGAACACGACCTTGATGGTGTCCCCCACCTCGGCGCGGAGCACGGGGCCGGTGAAGCCGAGGTACGCGTCGCGGGCCGCCCGCGCCTGCAGGGCAGTGAAGCCGGCGTCGCGGTACTGGCGGTAGAGGCACTTGACGTAACGCGTGCCGATCCGGGTCGGACCGTGCTGCACCCAGGTGTCGGCCACCTCGTCGAACGGCTTGCCGGTGATCTGGTTGCGGCCGGTCGGGGCATAGTCCCAGACGACCTCGTCGGCGCCGAGGTAGTAGGTGCGGGTCCGTCCGGACGAGCGGAACGGCTGGCCGGCCACCGAGCTCCAGTAGTCCTGTCCGGCGCCTTGGGGTGAGGTCATCGGCATGCCTGCCATGGCCTCACCGGCTGCTGGGCGGGCTCCGGAAGCAGCCGCCCGGCCCGGGGAGGCACCACCGACGGAGGCGCTCAGGACCACCGCCAATGAGAAGGCCGTCAGCGAGGCCATGCCCCAACGCCACCGGGCCCGGCCGGTGGCCGACAGAACGAGGGCGGCGAGCGCGAGGACCAGGACAAGGGCTGTGCCGAGCAGCTTCATGACGACCTCCTGGGAAACTCCGTCTCCACTGAGGCAAAATTAGCCCTCTGCACGGCTCAGCACCGCAGGATTCCACGCCATTGCCCCTGGCTTGACGCAGGATCCGGGACGTAAGTCATCCTTCCCGACATCGGTGAGGTTGTTCGTTCTTGGCCACACCAGATTTCCCCTGCGTATCGAGCAGAACCGTCGACGCTCTGGCGGCCGCCCGTGGCATGAGGTGCATGCCGAGCCGATGTCCCAGCAGCAACCGACAACCGATGAAGATGGCATCGGCACAGGCCCTCTGTCACACCGAGACCGGCACGGACGGTCCGAGCCCGGACGCCGAAGGCCGCCCCGGATCTCTCCGAGGCGGCCTCTGGTGTCGTGCGCTTCCCGTCGGGACGACAGGATTTGAACCTGCGACCCCTTGACCCCCAGTCAAGTGCGCTACCAAGCTGCGCCACGTCCCGGGATGCTCAGGCGAGCGAGAGGAACACTAGCGCACGCAGGCGCCCGGCTCCGAATCGCCCCACCCGGGCGGCTGCCGCGCCGCTCCGGCGGGCAGCAGGTGCCTACTTGCGACGCTTCTCCCGCACCCGGACCGAGACCTCGATCGGGGTCCCGACGAAGCCGAACTCCTCGCGCAGCCGCCGCTCGATGAACCGGCGGTAGCCGGCCTCGAGGAAGCCGCTGGCGAACAGCACGAACCGTGGCGGCCGCGTCGCGGCCTGGGTGGCGAACAGGATCCGCGGCTGCTTGCCGGAGCGGACCGGGTGCGGGTTGGCCGCGACGATCTCGCCGAGGAACGCGTTGAGCCGTCCGGTGGAGATGCGGGTGTCCCAGGACTCCAGCGCCGTCTCGATGGCCGGCACGAGGCGGTCCATGTGGCGCCCGGTCAGCGCGGAGATGTTGACCCGCGGCGCCCACGGGATCTGCACGAGCTCCTTCTCGATCTCGCGCTCGAGGTAGTAGCGCCGCTCCTCGTCGATGGTGTCCCACTTGTTGTAGGCCACCACGACGGCGCGTCCGGCGTCGATGACCTGCTGCACCACGCGGATGTCCTGCTCGGCGATCGGGTGCTCGGCGTCGATCAGGACCACCGCCACCTCGGCCTTCTCCAGCGCGGTCTGGGTGCGCAGGGAGGCGTAGAAGTCGGCGCCCCGGGTCTGGTGCACGCGGCGCCGGATGCCGGCGGTGTCGACGAAGCGCCAGGTCTTGCCGCCCAGCTCGATCATCTCGTCGACCGGGTCGCGGGTCGTGCCGGCGACGTGGTCGACCACGACGCGGTCCTCGCCCGCCAGCTTGTTCAGCAGGCTGGACTTGCCGACGTTGGGCCGGCCGACGAGGGCGACGCGGCGGGGGCCGCCGCGGGCGTAGGCGCCACCGGCGGCAGAGACCTGGGGCAGCACGTCCAGGACGGCGTCGAGGACGTCGCCGCTGCCGCGGCCGTGCAGGGCCGACACCGGCCACGGCTGGCCGAGCCCGAACGACCACAGCATCGCCGCGTCCGCCTCGGCGCGGGCGTCGTCGACCTTGTTGGCGACCAGGATGACGGGCTTGCCCGACCGGCGCAGCAGCCGGACGACCGACTCGTCGGTGTCCGTGGCGCCGACCGTGGCGTCGACGACGAACATGACGACGTCGGCCAGGTCGACGGCGACCTCGGCCTGCTCGGCCACCCGCAGGTGGATGCCGCGGGCGTCGACCTCCCAGCCACCGGTGTCCACCAGGGTGAACCGGCGGCCGGACCACTCGGCGTCGTACGCCACCCGGTCACGGGTGACCCCGGGCACGTCCTCGACGACGGCCTCGCGGCGGCCGATGATGCGGTTGACCAGGGTGGACTTGCCCACGTTGGGGCGGCCGATGATCGCCACGACCGGCAGCGGGCCGGCCTCCTGCTCCTCGTCGAGGTCGGCACCGCTGCGCTCGAGCAGGGACCGGTCGGCCTCGTCCAGCTCGAAGTCCTCCAGGCCGACGCGCAGGGCCCGTTCGACCGAGGTGTCATCGCTCTCGACGGAGTCGACGGTCTCGGGGTGCTCGCTCACGGCAGGGGTCCTTCGGCAGGTGGAGGTGGTGCGGGATCAACGTCCATTGTCTCGCACTTTCGGTGGTGCCTCGTCCGGCCTGGGCCGCCTGGGCCCCGGCCGGCTCAGGCCCGCACGCGCCCGGCCCGCTCGGCGACCACGTCGAGCACGGCCTGCACCGACTGCTCGAAGTCCAGGTCGGAGGTGTCGACCGTGTCGACGCCGGGCGCGGCCTGCATGAACTGCGACACCGAGGAGTCGTCGCGGTCGCGGCGGACGATCTGGTCGCGGGTCGCGTCGACCGCCTCGTCGTGGGCCTCGCCGTGCAGCTCCTTGGCCCGCCGGGCCAGGCGCGCCTCCTCGCTCGCGACGAGCAGGATCCGCACGTCGGCGTCCGGCGCCACGACCGTGGTGATGTCACGGCCCTCGGCCACGACACCGCCGACGGCGGCGGAGCAGTCGGCGATGATGTCGCGCTGGCGCTGCAGCAGCTCGGCGCGCACCTCGAGGTTGGTCGCGACCTTCGAGACGGACTCGGAGATCTCGGTGAGCCGGATGGCGGCGTCCACCGACTCCGTCCCGACCTGCACGGACGGGGCGGCCGGGTCGGTGCCCATCGTGAGCGGCAGCCGGCGCGCCGCCTCGGCGACGGCCGCGAGGTCGTCCAGGTCGACGCCCTCGTGCCGGCACCACCAGGTGAGCGCGCGGTACATGGCCCCGGTGTCCAGGTAGGCCAGGCCCAGGCTGCGTCGCGACGGCCCGCGAGACGCTGGACTTCCCCGACCCGGAGGGGCCGTCGATGGCGATGACGAGTGCGGCAGCGGGTTCGGTCACCCGATGAGAGTAGTTGCTGCCGAGGGGCGGCCCTGACCGGCCCTGACCGCGCCCAGGGCGGCCCCGCCCGCCCTGGCCGACCGTGACGGCTCCCCATGGCACGACCCCTCAGGAACCCGTCGGCTCAGTCGTGCACGCGCCAGCCGCGCTGCAGCAGGGCGCTGGTGAGCGGCTCGGCGGACGCCGGGAGCACCGCCAGCTCGGCCAGCCCGACCGGCGCGCCGATGCCGTGCTCGAGGTGCAGGTCCTCCAGGTTGATGCCCGGCCTCGCCGACGTCGTGGAACAGCCGGCCCAGCGCGCCCGGCTCGTCGGGGACCAGGACCGTCACGGTCGCGTATGCCGTCGGCGCGCTGCCGTGCTTGCCGGGGATCCGTGCGTGCCCGGCGTTGCCGCTGGCCACGGCGCGGGCGAGCACGCCGCGGGCACCCTGCCCGTCGCCGCCGTGGCGGGCGCCGGCGTCCAGGGCGCGGACGGCCCGCAGCACCGCGTCGAGGTCGAGCGCCAGCTCCTCCAGCACGGTCCGCAGCGCCGGGGCGTTGCCGGCGAGGATCTGGGTCCACATCATCGGGTCGCTGGCCGCGATCCGCGTGACGTCGCGGATCCCCTGCCCGGCCAGGGCCACCGCGCTGTCGGGCAGCTCGCGCAGCCGGGCGGCGACCAGGCTGGCGGCGATCTGCGGCACGTGGGAGACCGCGGCGACCGCGGCATCGTGGTCGGCCGGGGTCATCCGGATCGGCGCCGCGCCGACGGCCACCGCCAGGTCGAGCACGGCCGCGACGGCCGCCTCGCCCGCCGCCGGACCGGGGGCCACCACCCAGCTGCGGCCCTCGAACAGGTCCGCCTGCGCCGCGATCGCGCCCGAGCGCTCCCGCCCGGCCATCGGGTGGGACCCCACGTAGCGCCGCAGGTCGCCCCCGAGGGCCGTGACCTGGTCCAGGACCGCCAGCTTCACCGACGCGACGTCGGTGACCACCGCCTCGGGCCACGCGGCCAGCTCGCGGACGACGGTGGCGGCGACGGCGTCCGGCGGCGCGGCGACGACCACCAGGGCGGGCGACTGCCGCACCTCGGCCGCCAGCACGCCCGCGCCGAGGTCCCGCGCCAGCGCGCACGCGGTCGTCGAGGGGTCCTCGAGCGAGACGACCGCACCCGTGCGGGTGAGCGCCAGGCCGATGCTGGTGCCGATGAGCCCGGTGCCGACGACGCGCACGTGCACCCCGGCGGGCAGGGTCACTGCGCCAGGTCCCGCCGGAGCGCAGCAGCACCGCGCAGGTAGATGTGCGTGACCTCGGAGCGGGCCCGGGGCGTGTTGACGTGCGCCATCAGGCGGATCACGAGCGGCATGGCGCCGGCGATGTCCAGCTCCTGGGTGCACATCAGCGGCACGTCGCCCATGCCGAGCTCGCGCGCCGCGACCGCCGGGAACTCGCTGTGCACGTCCGGGGTCGCGGTGAACACGATCGAGATGACGTCGTCCTTGGTGAGGTCGTTGGCCTCGAGCACGGCGGTGACCAGCTCACGCGTGGAGGCCAGGACGTGCTCGCGCTCGTCGGCCTCGAGCTGGATGGCGCCGCGCACGGCCCGCACCGCGGTGGGGGCCGGAGGGAGGGTGTCCGGGATCGAGTCGCTCACGCCCGACACCGTACCGATCCGCCCCGGAGGGCCGACCGTCACAGTCCGGCTGCCGAGTACAGCCGCCCGACCTCGGCGCGGGTCAGCGGGCGCATCTTGCCCGAGCGCAGCTCGCCGAGGTGGATCGGGCCGACGTCGGTGCGCACCAGCGTGATCACGGGGTGCCCGACGGCCTCGAGCAGGCGTCGTACGACGTGCTTGCGTCCCTCGTGCAGCACGATCTCGACCAGCGCCTTGCCGGGTGCGGAGTCGACGACCTTGAACGAGTCGACCTTGACCGGCCCGTCCTCCAGCTCGATGCCGGCCCGCAGGGTCTTGCCGATGTCGCGCGGCACCGGCCCGGGGATCTGCGCCAGGTAGGTCTTGGGGACGCCGTACGACGGGTGCTGCAGCCGGTGGGCGAGGTCGCCGTCGTTGGTGAGCAGCAGCAGTCCCTCGGTGTCGGCGTCCAGGCGACCGACGTGGAAGAGGCGTTCCTTGCGGTTGAGCACGTAGTCGCCGACCGACGGGCGGCCGAGGTCGTCGCTCATGGTCGAGACGACGCCCAGCGGCTTGTTGAAGGCGAGGTAGAGGCGCGACTCGTCCAGCTGCACCCGGGTGCCGTCGACGTGCACGGCCTGGCGGTCGGGGTCGATCCGCACGCCGAGCTCGGTGACGACCTGGCCGTCGACCTCCACCCGGCCGGCGGTGATGAGGTTCTCGCAGACGCGGCGGCTGCCCACGCCCGCGGCGGCGAGCAGCTTCTGCAGCCGCACCCCGTCGGGGTCGTGGACGTCGATCGGCGGCCCCACCGGCTCCCGGCGCTCGGGGAGCCGGGTCGGCTGGCTGGGCTTGGTGGTGCCGCTGCTGCCCCGCTGCGGACCGCCGGAGCGCTGCGGACCGCCGGAGCGCTGGGAGCTGCCGGAGCGCCGCTGCGGGGCGCTGCCGCGGGAGGAGGAGCCGCCGCCGGAGCGCCGCGGTCCCCCACCACTGCCGCCGCTGCTGCCGCCGCTCCCGCCCCGTCGGGGACCGCCGTCGCCGCTGCGCGGCGTCTGGGGGCTCATGCGCGGCCCTGTTCTGCGAGTTCGTCGAGCACATCAACCTCGGGTAGGTAGGGGGCGAGGGCCGGCAGGTCGTCCAGACTGCCGAGCCCGAGCCGTTGCAGGAAGTACGCCGTCGTGCCGTACAGGGTCGCGCCGCTCTCGTCCTCGGCGCCGACCTCGGCGACCAGGCCGCGGGTGAGCAGGGTGCGGAAGACCCCGTCCACGTTGACCCCGCGGACCGCGCTGACGCGCGAGCGCGAGATCGGCTGGCGGTAGGCCACCACCGCCAGGGTCTCCAGGGAGGCCTGGGTGAGCTTGGCCTGCTGGCCGTCGAGCAGGAACTTCTCGACCACCGGCGCGTAGTCGGACCGGCTGTAGATCCGCCAGCCACCGGCGACGCTGCGCACGGTGAAGCCGCGGTTGCCCTCGTCGTAGTCCGCCGCCAGCGCGTGCAGGTGGCCGACGACGTCCTCCACCGGCAGCTCCAGCGCCGAGGCCAGCGACATCTCCGTCACCGGCTCGTCCACCACCATCAGCACCGCCTCGATCGCGCCGCGGGCGCCACCCGGGAAGTCGTTGATGTCGAACGCCACCTGCTCCTCGGGCACCTCCCCCTCGGCCACGACGACGTCCGGCGCAGCAGCATCCGGTACGGCGTCCTGCCGTACGACGTCGTGCGCCGCGCACGGCAGGCGCCGTCGCCTGCAGCGTCGTCGCCTGCAGCGTCGTCGCGTGCAGCGTCGTCGCGTGCAGCGTCATCGCCGACCGCGCCGCGGTCGTCGGGGACGGCGCCCACCTCGGGCGCCGGGGTCTGGCTCATGT
The DNA here is from genome assembly GCA_963724015.1 of uncultured Actinomycetota bacterium. GTDB lineage: Bacteria > Actinomycetota > Actinomycetes > Actinomycetales > Dermatophilaceae > CAVRTM01. The sequence continues at coordinate 13,168 of CAVRTM010000006.1, read as the reverse complement.
CCGCTCTCCTTGGTGCTCCGTCGCCGGCGGGGCGCCGGCTCGGGCTGTCGCTCTGCTCGGGGTGGTCCTGCCGCTGCCGGTCAGCGGCATCCTGGGGTCGTCGGCCTCACCGGCGTCATCCGTGTCACGACGTCATCGGCCTCGTCGAACTCGTCGCCGACGTCGAGCTCGCCCTCGTCCTGGCCGGTCCAGCGGACCGTCAGCTCGCCGAGCGCCTCCTCCTGGTCGAACGCGATCGCCGCCTCGCGGAACAGCTCGAGCAGCGCGAGGAACCGCGCGACGATGACGAGGGTGCTGTCGGCGTCGGCCACCAGCGTCCGGAACGAGCAGGTCCGCTCACGCCGCAGCCGCTGCACGACCAGCGCGGCCTGCTCGCGGACGCTCACCGCCGGCGCGTGCAGGTGGTCCAGCCCCACGGTCGGGGCCACGCGCGGCGTCATCGCCCGCGCCGCGATCATCGCGCAGCTGCTCGGGCGTGACCCCCATGACCAGCTCGGGCAGCAGCGCGGCGAACCGCGGCTCGAGCCGCGCCTGGCGTGCGGTCATCCGCCCGGCCGTGGCCATCCGCTCGGCGAACGCGCCGGCGATGTCCTTGAACGCGCGGTACTGCAGCAGCCGGGCGAACAGCAGGTCGCGGGCCTCGATCAGCGCGAGGTCCTCCTCGTCCTGCGGGCTGAGCTGGGGCAGCAGCCGGGCCGACTTGATGTCCAGCAGGGTGGCCGCCACGAGCAGGAACTCCGAGGCCTGGCCGAGGTCCCACTCGGTGTCCGAGGCCTGGTGCGCGCGGATGTGCGCCATGAACTCGTCGGTGACCTGGGCCAGCGCGATCTCGGTGATGTCGAGCTTGTGCTTGGAGATCAGCCCGAGCAGCAGGTCGAACGGCCCGGAGAAGACGTCCAGGTGCACCTCGAACGGCGTGCTGACGCCGCGTCGGGTGATCACCCCTCCCGGGGTGAGGGCGACCTCCGCGGGGGTCGACGCGGTCGTCGGGGCCAGCGTGGCCGCAGCGGCCTCGGCCATGGGGCTCAGGCCGCCCCACCGCGGGCGATGAGCTCGCGGGCGAGCTGCCGGTAGGCCTCCGCCGCGGGGTGGGTCGAGGCGTAGGTCGTGATCGGCTCGGCCGCGAGGCTGGCGTCGGGGAACTTGACCGTGCGGCTGATGACGGTGTGGAAGACCTGGTCGCCGAAGTGGTCGACCACGCTGCGGACGACCTCGCGGCTGTGCAGGGTCCGGCCGTCGTACATCGTGGCCAGGATGCCGTCGACGGTCAGGCGGGGGTTGAGCCGGTCGCAGATCTTCTCGATCGTCTCGACCAGCAGGGCCACGCCGCGCATGGCGAAGAACTCGCACTCCAGCGGGATGACGACCCCGTGCGCGGCGGTGAGGGCGTTGACCGTCAGCAGGCCGAGGGAGGGCTGGCAGTCCACGAGGATGACGTCGTAGTCGTCCAGCAGCGGGCGCAGCACGCGGGCGAGGACCATCTCGCGGGCGACCTCGCCGACGAGCTGCACCTCGGCCGCGGACAGGTCGATGTTGGCCGGGATGATGTCGAGGTTCGGCGGTGCGGGTCTTCTGGATGACGTCGCGGACGTCGTGGCCGCGCTCGACCAGCAGGTTGTAGATCGTCACGTCGAGCTGGTGGGTCGGCACGCCGAGCCCGACCGAGAGGGCGCCCTGGGGGTCGAAGTCGACCAGCAGGACCTTGCGACCGACCTCGGCCAGCGCGGCGCCGAGGTTGATCGTGGTCGTGGTCTTGCCGACGCCACCCTTCTGGTTGCACATCGCGATGACGCGGGCCGGGCCGTGGCCGTCGAGGGCCGGCGGGTCCGGGAAGACCGGCATCGGACGCCCGGTCGGCCCCAGCTGCCCCGTGGCGGCGTTCTCGGTGCCGGGCAGGTGCGCGTGGGTCTGGTCGGTCGTGACGTCGGTGGGTGTGGTCACCTCTGAACTCACGGGGGTTTCACTCCAGGTGCCGTCGAACAAAGCGGTCAGCCTCTCGCTGATCGCGTCGACCCTAGCCGCGGGGCGCGAACGGCTTCAAGGCAGGGCCCCCGGCCGGCGGGTCAGCGGGCCCGGGGGTGGGACTCGGCGTAGACCTCGCGCAGCCGCTGGACGGTGACCATGGTGTAGATCTGGGTGGTCGTGACCGAGGCGTGCCCGAGCAGCTCCTGCACCACGCGGACGTCCGCGCCGCCGTCGAGCAGGTGCGTGGCGAACGAGTGGCGCAGCGTGTGCGGGCTGACCCGCCCCTCCAGGCCGGCCCGGGCAGCAGCGGCGCCGATCGCGCTCCAGGCGCTCTGCCGGGACAGCCGCCCGCCGCGCTGGTTGAGGAAGAGCGCGGGGGTGCCGGCGCCGGCGGCGGCGAAGGTGGGCCGGGCGCGCACGAGGTACGCCGCGACGGCCTCCCGGGCGAAGCTGCCGAGCGGGACGACGCGCTCCTTGCTCCCCTTGCCGAGCAGCCGGAGCAGCCCTCCCCTGCCGTCCTCGAGCTCGACGTCGTCGACGTCGAGCTGGACCGCCTCGGTGATCCGCGCGCCCGCGCCGTACAGCACCTCCAGCAGGGCGCGGTCGCGCAACGAGGCCGGGGTGTCCCCCACGCTGGCCGCGGACAGCAGCCGCTCGACGTCGGAGACGCTGATCGCCTTGGGCAGCCGCTGCGGCGGCCTGGGCGGGCGCACGGCACCGGCGGGGTCGGTGCCGGTCTCGCCCTCGACCGCCAGGAACCGGTGGAACCCGCGGACCGCGACCAGGGTCCGCGCGGCCGACGAGGCCGACAGCGGCGGGTGCTCCTCGCCGCCCTCGCGCAGGCCGGCCAGGAACGCCGCGACGTCCGGCTCGCGGACGGCCGCGGGATCGGTGATCCCGCGGCCGTCGAGGAACTCCCGGTAGCGCGCGAGGTCGCGCCGGTAGGAGCGGAGGGTGTTGTCCGCCACGCCGCGCTCGATCCGCAGGTGGTCCAGCCACCCCTGGACCGAGCGCTCGAGCACGGTGGGCGCAGCCGGCGCAGCGGCTGCGCTCAGGACAGGACCTCGGCCACCGGCACCGCCGGCATGCCGTGCGCCTCGGCGACCGGGCCGTAGGTCACCGCGCCGTCGTGGGTGTTCAGGCCGAGGGCGAGGGCGGCGTCCGCGCGCAGCGCGTCGCGCCACCCGCGGTTGGCGAGCTCCACGGCGTACGGCAGGGTCACGTTGGTGAGCGCGTAGGTGGAGGTGTGCGGCACGGCCCCGGGCATGTTCGCGACGCAGTAGAAGACCGAGTTGTGGACCGGGTAGGTCGGGTCGGCGTGCGTCGTCGGCCGCGAGTCCTCGAAGCAGCCGCCCTGGTCGATCGAGATGTCGACCAGCACCGAGCCGGGCTTCATCCGCGAGACCTGCTCGTTGGTGACCAGCGTGGGGGCCTTGGCGCCGGGCACCAGCACGGCGCCGATGACCATGTCGGCGTCCATGATCGCGCGCTCGACCTCGTAGGAGTTGGAGGCGACGGTCTGGCAGTGGCCCTGGTAGATCGCATCGGCCTGGCGCAGGCGGGCGACGTTGCGGTCCAGCAGCAGCACCTCGGCCTGCATGCCGAGGGCGATCGCCGCGGCGTTCATGCCGGAGACGCCGGCGCCGATGACGACGACCTTGGCGGCGTAGACCCCGGAGACCCCGCCCATGAGGATGCCGCGGCCGCCCTGGGCGCGCATCAGCGTGGCCGCGCCGACCTGCGGGGCGAGCCGGCCGGCGACCTCGGACATCGGTGCCAGCAGCGGCAGGGAACGGTCGGGCAGCTCGACGGTCTCGTAGGCGATGCCGGTGACCTTGCGCTTGACCAGCTCCTGGGTCAGCGCCTCGTCGGCGGCCAGGTGCAGGTAGGTGAAGAGGGTCTGGCCCTCGCGCATCCGGTCGTACTCGGAGGCGATCGGCTCCTTGACCTTGAGGATCAGCTCGCCGGTGCCCCAGACGTCGTCGGCGGTGTCGAGGATCCTGGCCCCGGCGGCGACGTAGTCCTCGTTGAGGATCGAGGAGCCGACGCCCGGCGTCCTTCTCGACGTAGACCTCGTGCCCGTTCTTGACCAGCTCGTGCACACCGGAAGGCGTGATGGCCACGCGGTACTCGTGGTTCTTGACTTCGCGAGGGATTGCGACCTTCACGGCTATCAACGTCCTTAGCTGTTCTTCCGCCGCCGTCGCCGCCCCATTGCCGCGCCGGTCAGCTGCCGCCCCGGGGGCTGCCCGAGCCACTCTAGCGACATCGGGGTCGCGCCCGGAAAGGCCTGGTGGAAGGGTCCTGCGTCATGAAGATGTACGCCGACACGACCGGCCGCCGCACCGCCCAGATCCTCGCCGACGTGGCCGTCCTGCTCTGGGTCGCCCTCTGGTCGTGGTGCGGGCGCGTGGTCCACGACACGACGCTGCAGCTGCTCGGCCCGGCCCGGCGGCTGGAGAGCGCCGGCAGCACGTTCGGCTCCACGATGCAGGACGCGGGCAGCCGCCTGCGGCAGGTGCCGCTCGTCGGCGAGGACCTGCAGGTCCCGTTCCAGCGGGCAGCGGGCACCGGTACGTCGATCCGTGACGCCGGCCAGCAGCTCGGCGTGGCGGTGGGCCACCTCGCGACGGTGCTCGGCCTCGTGACCGCCGTGGTCCCGATCGTGCTCGTGGTCGGCGTCTGGCTGGTGCTGCGGCTGCGGTTCGTCCGGCGCGCGACCGCGGCGCAGCGGTTCCTCGACGCGGCCGCCGACCTGGACCTGTTCGCCCTGCGGGCCCTGGCCGGCCAGCCGATGCACCGACTGGCGCGGGTCAGCGACGACCCGGCGGGTGGCTGGCGGTCGCAGGACCCGGCCGTGGTACGGGCGCTGGCGCTGCTGGAGCTGCGCGACTGCGGCCTGCGCCCGCCACCGGCTCAGCCCCTGCCGGCGTGACCGCCGGCCGGACGGTCAGGCCGACCGTCGGGCAGACGCGGCGACGTGGACGCCGCCGGTCACTCCCGGCGGGCGCCCGTCCGGCGCGACCACGCGCGGGCGCAGGTCGGCCGCCGGCGGGGTCCACGTCGCCGGGTCCGCGTCGACCTGCTCCCCGCTGCGGATGTCCTTGACCTGGTCGCCGGACTCCCCGGCACCGGGGAACCAGACGAAGGGGATGCCGCGCCGCTCGGCGAAGCGGATCTGCTTGCCGAACTTCGCCGCGGCCGGGGCCACCTCGACGGGGATCCCCCGCTGGCGCAGGGCCGCGGCGACACGCATGCCCTCCGCCCGGTCCTCCTCGGCGGCCAGCGAGACCAGGACGCAGGTGGGCGTCGGCCGGCTGGACGACAGCCCCTGCGGCCCGACCAGCCGGCCGAGCAGGCGGGAGACGCCGATGGAGATGCCGACACCCGGGTAGGTGGTCCTGCCGTCCGAGGCCAGGGCGTCGTAGCGGCCGCCGGAGCAGATCGAGCCGTAGGACTCCTGCCCGACGAGCTGGGTCTCGTAGACCGTGCCGGTGTAGTAGTCCAGGCCGCGGGCGATCCGCAGGTCGGCGACCAGCAGGCCGGGGGCGTGCTCCATCGCGGCCCGCATCACCGCGGCCAGGGCGTCCAGGCCCTCGTCCAGGATCGGGTGCTCGACGCCGAGGGCGCGCACCCGCTCCACGAAGGACAGGTCGCGCGAGGAGATCTCGGCCAGGGCCAGGCAGCGGGCGGCCTGCTCGTCGGTCGCGCCGGCCTCGACCAGCAGCGCCGCGACCTTGTCCGGGCCGATCTTGTCCAGCTTGTCGACGATCCGCAGGACCGGTCTTGACGTCGGTCAGCCCGAGGCCGAGGTAGAAGCCCTCGGGGATCTTGCGGTTGTTGACCTGGATCCGGAACGGCCCGACCGGCAGCTTGCTGAACGCGTCGGCGATGACCAGCGGCAGCTCGGCCTCGTAGTGCGGGGCCAGCGAGCCGACGTCGACGATGTCGATGTCGGCCTGGGTGAACTCCCGGTAGCGGCCCTCCTGGGGCCGCTCGCCGCGCCATACCCGCTGGATCTGGTAGCGGCGGAACGGGAACTGCAGCTTGCCGGCGTTCTCCAGCACGTAGCGGGCGAAGGGGACGGTCAGGTCGAAGTGCAGCCCGAGCCTGCCCTCGCGGCCGGCGTCCTCGGCGCCGCGCGGCCAGGCGTGAGATCGCGTAGATCTCCTTGTCGGCGTCCTCGCCCTGGCTGGACGAGGCGCTCGATCGGCTCGACCGCCCGGGTCTCGACCGAGGCGAAGCCGTGCAGCTCGAACGTCTCGCGGATGACGTCGAGGAAGTGCTGCTCGACGATGCGGTCGCCCGGCAGGAACTCGGGGAACCCGCTGATCGGGGTGACGCGGCTCTGGCTCACGCTGACAGTCCTTGCAGGTAGGGGTTGGTGGCGCGCTCGCGGGCGATCGTGGTGGAGGGGCCGTGGCCGGGCAGGACCAGGGTGTCGTCGGGCAGCGGCAGGACGACGTCGCGCAGGCTGCGGGTCATCGCCTCGCCGCTGCCGCCGGGCAGGTCGGTGCGCCCGATCGAGCCGGCGAAGAGCACGTCGCCGGAGAGCACGGTCGAGCCGAGCCCGGCGTCGGCGGCCTCGTCGGGCACGGTCGGCAGGGCGAACATCACCGAGCCCTCGGTGTGGCCCGGCGCGTGCAGCACGCGCACGCTCGAGGCCGGCGAGGTCGAGCAGCGTCCTGGTCGGCGAGGGTCACCACGTCCTCCGGCTCGCGCCACGTCGCGCGGGTGCCGAACTGCTGCTCCAGCATCGCGACCAGGGAGGGCTCCAGCAGCGAGAGCGGGTCCTTCAGGCGGTAGCGGTCGTCGCCGTGGATGTAGGCGGCGACCGACGCGGCGCCGCAGACGGGCGTGACCGAGTAGACGTGGTCGAGGTGACCGTGGGTCAGCAGCACGGCGGCGGGCTTGAGGCGGTGCTCGCGCAGCACCTCGGCGAGCTGCTGCTCCACCCCGATGCCCGGGTCGACGACGAGGCACTCCTGCCCCGCGCCGGGCGCGAGCACGTAGCAGTTGGTGGCGAAGGCGGCGGCAGGGAACCCGATCGTGAGCACGACGGCGAGCCTAACGTCCGCCGGCGCACGGCCGGGCACCGCTGTCGGGCCGGCCCGCACGGGACGCGGCGGGACACGCAGCCGACCACCGCGGCCCCGCACGGGCGCCGTGCCTAGACTGACCGCGGTCAGGGGGAGCCGTCCTGACGCCGCCGCTGGAACGGAGTGCACCAGGTGTCGCCGAACGACCGTGAGCGAGAGCGTGCCAGGCGCCGCTACGAGAAGCAGCAGGCCGCGCGGCAGCGGCGGGAGGCCGAGGTCCGCCGCAACCGCCAGGTCGTCGCGGTCGTCCTGGCCGTGCTGCTGGTGGTCGGCAGCCTCGTCGGCATCAGCGTGGCGATGAAGGGCAGCTCGGCTCGACACCGGCCGCCGGCGCGTCGCCCAGCGCGCAGCCTCGCCCAGCGCCGCCCGGCGCTCACGCCGCGCCGCGCGCGTCGCCGGCTGCACGGCTCCTCCCGCCGCGCCCGGCGCCCGTACGGCGACGCTGCCGGACAAGGCCACCGCGGCCGGCAAGACCTTCGTCGCGACCGTGACCACCACCTGCGGCACCATCACGATGGAGCTCGACGGGACCAAGGCGCCGCAGACCGTGGCCTCCTTCCTCGGCCTGGCCCGCAGCGGCTACTGGAACGACTCGCCCGTGCCACCGCCTGGTCACCAGCGGCATCTTCGTGCTCCAGTGCGGTGACCCCACGGGCACCGGCAGCGGCGGCCCCGGCTACGGCTTCGGCGTCGAGAACGCGCCCAAGGACTACCAGTTCCCCGCCGGCACGCTCGCCATGGCCCGCACCTCCGACCCGAACAGCAACGGCGGCCAGTTCTTCATCGTCTACAAGCAGACCCAGCTGCAGGACCCCACCGGCTACTCCATCTTCGGCAAGGTCACCGGCGGCATGGATATCGTGGACAAGATCGCCGCCGCGGGAGCCGAGCCGGCGGACCAGTCCGGCAACACGGCGCCCCACCAACCGATCAGCATCCTCAAGGTTGCTGTCACCGAGAAGAAGGCCTGACCTCGTGTCCGAGCAGACCCCCTCCACCGAGCAGACCGACGCGCCCGACGCGGCCTCGCCTGCTCCCGCGCCTGCTCCCCCGGCTCCCCGGCCGGCCCCCGCGCCCGCTCCCCCGGCGCCCCGGGCGCCCAGCCCCGCAGCGCTGGCCGGCCTGCACGCCCCCGGCGGTCAGCGCGCCTCCGAGTTCGGCCGGGTGGACGACGACGGCACCGTCTTCGTCCGCACCGCCGAGGGCGAGCGCGAGGTCGGCTCCTACCCCGGGGCCACCCCCGCCGAGGCGCTGGCCTACTTCACCCGCAAGTACGACGAGCTGCTGGCGTCCGCCGAGCTGCTGCTGCAGCGGGTGACGCACACCGACCTCGGCGCGAAGGAGGCCGGCGAGGGGCTGGCCAAGCTGCGCGAGCAGAGCGCCGACGCCCGGGTCGTGGGCGACCTCGCCGCGCTCGAGGCCAAGGTGCAGGCCGTGGCCGCCGCCGTGCAGGCCAAGCGCGGCGCCGAGGACGCCGAGCGCCGGGCCGCCCGTGAGGCCGGCCGGGTGCAGCGCGAGACGCTGGTCGCCGAGGCCGAGTCCATCGCGGCCCAGCCCGAGAACAAGGTCCAGTGGAAGGCCAGCGGCGCCCGGATGCGCGCCCTGCTGGATGAGTGGAAGGCGCTGCAGCGCAGCGGTCCCAAGCTCGACCGCGAGTCCGAGACCGTCGCTGTGGCAGCGGTTCAGCGCGGCCCGCAACGGCTTCGACAAGGCCCGGCGGGTGCACTTCGCCCAGCTCGAGGGCACCCAGTCCGAGGCCAAGGCCGCCAAGGCAGAAGCTCGTCGCCGAGGCCGAGGCGCTGGCGACCAGCACCGACTGGGCGCCGACCGCGACGGCGTTCAAGCGGCTGATGGACCGCTGGCGTGACGCCGGTCGCGCGTCGCGCACGGACGACGACGCCCTGTGGGCCCGCTTCAAGGCCGCCCAGGACGCCTTCTTCGCCGCCAAGGACGAGGTCGTGGCCGCGGAGAACGTGGAGTACCAGGCCAACCTCGAGGTCAAGGAGGAGCTGCTCACCGCAGGCCCAGGCGCTGCTGCCGGTCACCGACATCGAGGCGGCCAAGGCGGCGCTGCGCACGATCCAGGACAAGTGGGAGGCCGCCGGCAAGGTGCCCCGCGGCGACCTCGAGCGGGTCGAGAAGGCCATGCGCCGGGTGGAGCAGACGGTCCGCGAGGCGGACGAGAAGCGCTGGGCCAGCCGCAACCCCGAGGCGGCCGCCCGCGCGCAGAGCCTGGTCGACCAGCTCGAGTCGGCGGTCGAGGGCCTGCGGGCCGACCTCGCCACGGCGCGAGGCCTCGGGCAACGAGCGCCGTACGGCGGACGCCCGGGCCGCGCTGGAGGCCCGCGAGCAGTGGCTGGCCCAGGCCCGCGCCGGCCTGCAGGAGTTCGGCAGCTGACCCGTCGGGCTGCCTCATGCACCCCGGCGCCACTAGCCGGCGAGGTGGCCCCACCTGCCGGAGAGCTCCGACCACGCCCCGACGGCGGCGAGGCGACCCTCCACCAGCACCACGACCCGGTCGGCCTGGGCCAGCGCCGCGCGCTTGGACGTCGCGCCGATGACGGTGGCACCGCGCTCCCGCAAGGCGGCCCACAGCTCGATCTCGGTCGCGGAGTCCAGCGCCGACGAGACGTCGTCGGCCAGCAGCAGCTCGGCGTCGGAGGCCAGGGCCGCGGGCCAGCGCCAGCCGCTGCACCTGGCCCCCGGAGAGCCGGACCCCGCGGTGCCCGACCAGCGCGTCGGGACCGCCTGCGGCCTCGACGTCGGCGACCATTCGCGCGGTCTCCAGGGCCGGCAGCACCGCACGGTCGGCGTGATCCAGGCGGACGTTGTCGGTGAAGGTGCCTGAGAGCACCCTGGGCACCTGGGCGACGTGGGCGACCCGGCCCGGCCGCAGGAACGTCTGCGGGTCGGCGACCCGCTCGCCGTTCCACCGGATCTCGCCGGTGCTGGACACCAGGCCGGCCAGCGCGGACAGCAGGCTGGACTTGCCCGAGCCGACCTGGCCCAGCAGGAGCACCAGCTCCCCGGCGCCGATCGTCAGGTCGACGTCGGTGGCTCCGACGGTGCCGTCGTCGTGCACCGCGGTGAGGCCGACCAGCTCCAGGGTGTGGAGCGGCTCGCGGGGCGCGGGCGCAGGAGGCGGGGCCGAACCGCTCACGAGGTCGACGCCCGCCGGCAGCACCATCAGGTCGCCCCCACCGGCGAGCCGGCTGGTGGCCTGCATCCACGCACGGGTGCCCGGCGCCTCGGTGATCACCGAGCCGGCGACCCGCCCGAACCAGTCGAAGCCGTTGACCGCGCTCGTCACGAGCAGTGCGGTCGCCAGTCCCCAGCCGCCCGCGACGAGGACCGCCCACGCTGCCACGACGCCGCACTGCACCATCACGATCGGGACGCCGTCGAGCAGCGCCTGCACCCGGTGCTCGCGGACCGCGGCCTCGACCCGGCCCCGGTCGACCTCGCTGAGGTGGGCGTGCACGCTCGGGGTCGACGCGGCGAGCTTCACCGTGCGCACCGAGTCCAGCGCCGAGACCAGCGAGCGGCCGAACCGGGCCCGCGCCGACGGCGGACGCGACGGCGGACCGGCCGGCGACCCGCCGGCCCAGGCTGGAGGCCAGCGAGGAGGCCACCATCACGGCGAGCAGGACGCCCCCGGCCAGGAGGCTCTGCGCAGCCAGCGCCGTCACCGCGACGATGAGCAGGCCGTTGACGAAGTCGACCCAGCGGTCGGCGTACCGAGCCAGCCGGTCGGCGTCCATGGCGCGGGCGACGACCTCGCCGGGAGGCGTCCGCTCGAGGCGGTGCTGCGCGGTCTGGCCGACCAGCACCGCCGAACGCACCCGCAGCATCACCGAGACCCACCACCGCGGGTAGCGGCGGAACGACTCGGCCAGCAGCAGGGGCGAGACCAGCAGGGAGACCACGAGCGCCACGGTGAACACCAGCGGGCTGTCACCGTCCTGGAGCGCGACCACCAGGTGCCCCCAGATCCAGCCCGTGACCGCACCGAACGCCCCGGAGAGGGCAGCGCCCAGGAACAGCCCGACGCTGACGAGACCCCACGCCGGCTCGACCAGCAGCGCCGAGACCGTGGCCCGGGCCAGGCCGGGCACGTCGTCGACCCGGGGAGGGGCCGGCCGCTTCCCGGCCCGGCGCGCGGTCCCGACCTGCCGGTCGCCGGGGGCGGCGGGCGCGGCGGACCCGGCCGACCCCACCAACGCGGCCGACCCGGCGGCGGCGGAGGTGGACGCAGAAGCGTCCTCCTCGGTCGCCGCCTCCAGCAGCGACCGGAACGGTCCCGGCACAGCGGCCAGCGTGCCCCGTGGACCCGACTGCACGACGCGCCCGGCCTCCAGCACCGCGACCTGCTCGGCTCGCTCGGTCGTCGAGAGGCGGTGGGCGACCAGCAGCCCGGTGCGCCCGCGCAGGAGCCGCTCGGCGGCGCGCACGACGTGGGTCTCGGTGACCCGGTCCATGCGGGCGGTGGCCTCGTCGAGGACCACCACCCGGACGTCGCGCACGAGCAGGCGCGCGAACGCGACGAGCTGTTCCTCACCGGCGGACAGGGTGCTGCCGCCGGGCCCGAGCGGCGTGTCCAGCCCGCCCGGGAGCCCGGCCACCCAGGCCTCGAGGCCGAGCTCGGCGACAGCGCGCTCGACCTCGGGGCGCGGCACCGGGGTGAACAGCGTGATGTTCTCCGCCAGGGTCCCGGCGAGGATCTCGGTCCGCTGGGTGACCACGCCGACGGCGGCGCGCAGGTGCTGCAGGTCCACGTCGAGCACGTCGACACCTCCGAGGAGGACCGAGCCCCGCTCGGGCTCGGCGGCCCGGGACAGCAGCGACGCCAGCGTCGACTTGCCCGAGCCGGTGCGCCCCACCAGGGCGCACGTGGTGCCGGCCGGGACGTCCAGGTCGACGTGCTGGAGGGCGAAACGTCCCTCGACGTAGGCGAAGTGCAGGTCCCGCAGCTGCAGGTCGAGCGGCCCGGTCGGCAGCTCGTCGCCCCCGAAGGGCTCGCGGTCCGCACCGAGGAGCCCGCGCAGCCGCAGCACGGCCCCGAAGCCCGCCTGCAGGTCCGGCAGGTGCCGCGCGAGCTGGTCGACCTGACCGACGAACATGGTCGTGACCATGAACAGGGTCACCAGCGAGGCGGTGTCCAGGCGGTCGTCGACGACCAGCGTGACGCCGACGACGGCCGTCGCGGCCAGGACGGCGTGCAGCAGCGTGCCGGTGCGCCGCCCGATCCGGCTCTCGAGCTCCAGGACGACGGCGAACCGGGCGTGGACCGCGGAGGCGAGCTCGGTGCAGCGCCGGACGACGTGCGCCTGGCCCAGGCTCGCTCGAAGGTCGTCGCGCCCGGCCACCCCCTCCTCCATCGCGGCGGCGTGGTCGGTCCACGCTGCCTCCTCCTCGACCTTGCGGGCCGACAGCTCGGGAAGCAGCGGGCGCACGGCGGCCAGTGCGGCCATCCCGGCGAAGGGGAACAGGACATACGCCGGCCACCACGTGGTCCCGGCCACGATCCACAGCGGACCGGACGCGAGCAGGGTGCGGATGGCCTGCCAGGCGCTCTGCCGGAGCAGCGCGCCCACCTCGTGGGTGTCGTCGTCGACCCGGTCCAGCACCTCGCCGACGGCCTGCTCGCTCAGCGTCGGCAACGGCTGGTGCAGGGCGGCGTCCAGGAGATCGGCACGCAGGCGCCCCTCGGCACGGTCGACGACTCCCGCCCACAGCGTGCGCGCGGCCGTGTCGAGGACGGCGGCCCCGACGACGCAGGCGGCCAGCCGCCACACCAGCGTCGTCGTGGGGTGCTCGGCCAGCTGACCGGCGAACAGCGACCCCAGGGAGGTGCCCACGGCGGCGACGGCGCATGCCAGCAACGCCCACGTCGCGACGGGACTGCGCAGCCTCCGCCAGTCGACGGTGCGGTCGGGGCCTGGCGGGACCTGCGGCGTCCGGGTGGCGGGGACGGACCTGGGTCGGGTGAGAGACATCGCAGCGACCCTAGGGCGTGGCAGCCACCGCCGTCCCCTGGTTTCTTCCGGCGTGTCGGGGCCCGTCCCGGCACGCTCGACGCGTCATACCGGGTCGGGCTTGGCCAC
>CAVRTM010000005.1:0-9105 GCA_963724015.1 uncultured Actinomycetota bacterium | reverse complement strand
ACCTCAGAAGCCCTCTCCGTATGTCGGGGAGGGCTTCGTCGTGCGCGGTCGCGAGCTCCGGGTCGTCGTCCGGCCTCATGGGGCAAAGAGGCCCACGACCCGGGCTCGGCAGCGGCTACGCAGCTCCGAGCTTGGCCACGGCGGCTGTGGTGACGACGGCGTAGTCGGACCCCCGCCACGGACCGTCATCGAACTCGAGCCACACCACATGGGCGCCGGAGATCGTCAAGGTGGCGGTGATGTCGCGGTTTCCGCTTTCGCTGCGAACGGTTGTTGTGTAGAGGGTCCCAGACTTCAAGGGGATCGAAGACGTTGCACATTTCTTGGCGGCCACAGCGAGAAAGCTGTTGGCTGCATCGGAAGGTTTCTCGAACGTGAAGACCATCTCCCGAATCTCTTGAGGGCTGATCTCTGCGCCGGGGGCAACCGGACCATGGCCGCGAATCATGCCCTTGACGACTTTGCTGACCTTCTCGGCACCCAGGATCCGCTCCACCATGGTCGGCGTATTGCTCAGGACCCAGGGAAACGGAATGTCGCACTGGATGATCGGGTGGCCGAGCGGCGAGCCCGCGCGGCAGCTGCCGGCATCGAACGACACTCCCTCGTACCCGAACATGGCACTGGTTGTCCCGGGCCAGACATCCCGGACGTGGAGCATCGAGCCTGTTGGCGCCGTCACCGCCGCCGCGCATCGCGGGGTCGCCGTGACAGAGGCTGGTGAGGTGGAAACAGGCGTTTCGGCAACGGAAGGGGACGGTGTGATGACCCGGAGTGTGTCGTGCTCGGACGAGGAGCAGCCCGAAGCAAGCGTCGCGACCGCGATCACCGTCAACCCCAACCACTTCATGTCACCCCCCACCGCTGCATCACGAGCCTCCCGGGGATAGTGCCTGATGACCCCGTCCCTACGCCCCCTCGGACGACGGTGACGTGAAAATAGCGCGTTGCCTTCGCCGCGACCACGAGATCCTCAAACAAACCTTTGAGGACTCGTCGCCAATGGCGGTGAGAAACTCGTCGCACCGGACAGGTGTCCTTGCTTTGGACGTGTTGTTGGTCGCCAAGAACAAGACCGGCTCGACGCCGTGCTACCGCATGCGATCGGCGAGATAGGGAACAGCGAAAACCGAGTGGACTCCCGGCGAGAACAGCACGGAGTCGGGCGGGCGGTCGACGAGGCCGGGCAGGCCGGCGGCCGCGACCAGGGTGTCCTGCAGGTGCAGCAAGGTGGCCTCGTGCAGCGGCCAGACGCCGTGGTTGTTGGGCACGTAGCAGGTGCGCCCGAGCAGAGAGGTGTGCAGCCCCCAGCGGGAGGTGAGGAACAGATGCAGCGGCGTGGGCTCGGCGATCCGCTCGCCGACCCGGACCGTCACCCGGCCGCCGACCGGCCCGCCTCGCGCCGCGAGGCGGGCGCCGCGGCCGGGGAACCGGCGGATGGTCCGGTAGTCCAGCTCCAGGTCGTCGACGACGCTGCGGGTGATGCTCATCCGGGCCCACTGGTACGGCAGGGAGAACACCGCGCGGGCGCCGAGCACGACGGCCAGGCGGCTGGCCTCCAGGGAACGGAAGACCACACCGCGCCGACCCCGGTCGTCGATCGAGTAGAGCCGCACGTTGGTCTCCGGGAACGTGCCCAGCCAGGGCACCGCAGGGCCGCGGCCGATGCCGGCACGGCGGATCGTGAACGGCACCAGCCCGACCCAGGTGCTGCCGTCGACGACGTCGGGTCGCACCCCGCGCGGCATCATCGGCGCGACGGCCGCCGGGTCGACCCGCCAGTGGAGGAACGTCAGGTCGACCCAGTCCTGGCTCATGATCTGCCGGCCGGCCAACGGCGGGCCGACCGGGTCGAGCGACTGCTCCTCGGGCGCGGTCATGACCGGGGCCCCGGATCGACGCCGAGCCGGCGCGCCACCGCCCGGGCGGCACGCCGGCCCGAGACCATCGCCCCCTGGATCGAGGCGGTGTCACGGTGGTCGCCGGCGACGAACAGCCCGTCGCCGAGGTCCACCGGCCGGCGGACCTGCAGCGGCGGGAGCTGCTCGGGCTGCGCCTGGCGCACCAGGTGGGTGGTGACCAGCTCCCAGCTCGCGGCCGCGGCGCCGTACAGCTCGGTCAGCTGGCGGCGCACGTCGCGCTCGTCGGGTGGGGCCACGCCGGGGTCGCTGGCCAGCAAAGTGGTCGCCTGGATGAGGTGCCAGCCGGCCGGCGCGTAGGACGGGGCGACGTTGGTCATGACCGCGCTGTTGACCACCGGGCCGCCGGAGGTGCGCGAGGCGAGGAACAGCAGCGGCAGGGTCGACGGCGTCTCGGCGGTGGCGTACCACCAGGTCGCCAGCCCCTTCATCCGTGGCACCCTAGTCCCGGCCAGGCGTCCGGCCGTGACGGGGTCCGCCGCCACGACGACCGCCCGTGCGGCGAACGAACCGGCGGAGGACGCGACCACGACCCCGGAGCGGGTACGACGGACCTCGGTCACCTCCGTCGACAGGTGCACCGGGGAGGTGAGGGCGGCCGAGATCTGGCCGGGCAGCGCCGCCATACCGGCTGCGGGCACCGCCGGGCGACCGAGGACGAAGCTGCGCACCAGCAGCCGGGCGAACTGCGCGGAGGTGGAGCCGTCGGACTCGGCCAGGACGCCGGCGAAGAAGGGATCCCAGATGTCGCGGCGGACGGCGCCGGTGACGCCGGCCCGGTCCAGGGACTCGGCCAGGCTGGAGTCCTCGCCCGCCAGCAGGCGCTCGACGCTGCCGAGGGCCGGTGCCGCCCACGCGGCCAGCCGCGCCAGCTCGCCGGGGCGCACGTACCCGCTGCGCAGCGTGCGCGCCAGCAGCCGGGGTGCCCGGACGGGGTCGCCCACGACCCGGGTCCCGTCGCGGGCAGGCAACGCGACGCCGGCATCGAAGCGGCGCAGCTCCAGCGCGCGCAGGTCGATCAGCTCGCGGACCGCGGGGTAGGCAGGGTTGAGCAGCTGGAACCCCCGGTCGCACCGGTAGCCGGAGAGCACGTCGGTGCGGATCCGGCCACCGGTGGCGTCGCCGCGCTCCAGCACCCGGACCGACAGCCCCAGGCGCTCCAGCAGACGGGCAGCGGTCAGGCCGGCCAGGCCCGCGCCGACCACGACCACGTCGTCGCGGGGAGTCGTCATGGCGTCAGGGTGCCACGAGGAAGCGGGCACACGTCAGGGCCCGCGGTCGGCACGACCGCAGGCCCTCGACGTGGGGGCTCAGCCCTGCTGGCCCGGCTCGCGGTGCTCGCCGTCCTCGGAGGGGGAGCCGTCCAGCGGGGTGCCGGTGTCGGCACCGAGGGTCGAGCCGCCCAGGCCGTCGAGCTCGTCACCGATGACCGCGGTGCCGGCGGCGTCCTCGGGGGTCACCAGGGTGGAGTCGACGCCCGCGGCCGGGGCGACGTACGGGTCCTGCAGGGGGGTGGCCCACGGGTCCTCCTTGGGGGCGGACTTCTTCACGAAGTACGCCGCGGCGGCGCCCACGATCGCCACGAGGCCGACGATCAGGCCGACCTTGCCGACCTTGCCGCCCACCCCCAGGGAGCGCTTCTGCTTGGCGACGGCCGCACCGGTCAGCACCATCTTGGCGCCCACGCCGCGGGTGGCGGCCTCCTGCCCCACGGCTACAGCCTCCTCGCGGGCCGCGGCGCTCGCGGCGGCAGCAGCGGTCAGGGCTGTGGCGATGCGCGGCAGCAGGTCCTCGACGATCTTGTCGCGCGCCGTGTCGACCTTCGGCACCAGGGTCTGGACCGCCGCGTCCACCTTGGGAGCCGCCAGCTCCACGCCGTGCTCGAAGTGCGGCTTGGCCCACTCCTGGGCGGCCCTGACGTGCGGCTCGGCCAGCTCCTTGGCCGTGGTGGCCGCGAGCGCTGCCTGCGCGAGGGTCGGTGCGACCTTGTCGCGCAGCTGCTCGGTCGCGGACCCCGACAGCTGCGCGGCCTGCAGCAGCTGTGCGTGTGCCCGGTCAAGGGCCTTCTCGGTGCTGGTCTTGCTCTTGCTGCGGAACACGAGTCCTCCTAGCGATGATGGGCAAGTCCGATCCGTACCCATCCTGCACGGTGCCACACGCCCGCGGGTGACCGCGCCGCATACTGGCGCGATGGCGGGGTTCCGGGAGCGTCGGCCCACCGTGGCAGGATGAGGCCATGAACGTCACCCTGCACACCAATCACGGCGACATCAACCTCACGCTCTTTCCCGACCACGCCCCCAAGACGGTCGAGAACTTCGTCGGCCTGGCCACGGGCGAGAAGGAGTGGACCGACCCGCGCACCGGTGAGAAGTCCACCAAGCCGCTGTACGACGGCACGACCTTCCACCGCGTCATCTCCGGCTTCATGATCCAGGGCGGCGACCCGATCGGCACCGGCACCGGCGGCCCCGGCTTCGCCTTCGACGACGAGATCAGCCCCGACAAGGACTTCCGCGGCCCCTACGTCCTCGCGATGGCCAACGCCGGCAAGATCGCGGGCAAGGGCACCAACGGCTCGCAGTTCTTCATCACCGTCGGCCCCACCCCGCACCTGCAGGGCAAGCACACGATCTTCGGCGAGGTCGCCGACGGTCCGAGCCGCGAGGTCGTCGACACCATCGCGACCGTGCCCACCGGTGCCATGGACAAGCCGCGCGATGCCGTCGTGATCGAGTCGGTCTCCGTCCAGAAGTAAGCAGGACCACGCCCGGCGGGGTCCGGGCCAGGACAACGCAAGGGGACGCGGATGACCGAGCCGATGGCCGAGCAGCAGGCGCCCGTGTGCCCCCGCCACCCCGACCGGGTGTCCTACGTCCGCTGCCAGCGCTGCGGCCGGCCGACCTGTCCCGAGTGCCAGCGGCCGGCCGCGGTCGGCGTCCAGTGCGTCGACTGTGTCCGCGAGGGCCAGAAGGGCGTGCGGACCGCGCGCACCCAGTTCGGCGCGGCCGTCACCACCGGCCGGCCGGTCGTGACGCTGACGATCATCGCGATCTGCGTGGTGGTCTGGCTCGCCCAGCAGGTGTCCCCGGCGCTGACCCAGCAGCTGTCGTTCGCGCCGTACCAGGGGCAGGACGAGCCCTGGCGCTTCCTCACCGCGGCGTTCGCCCACTCCCAGGGGCAGCCGCTGCACATCCTGTTCAACATGTTCGCCCTGTGGCAGATCGGCATGTACCTCGAGCCGATGCTGGGCCGGGTGCGCTTCGCGGCGCTCTACCTCATCAGCGCGCTCGGCGGCTCGGTCGGCTACCTGCTCCTCGCCACGCCGCCCGGGAGCATCGCCGACCTGCAGCAGGGCAGTTCGTGGGTCATCGGCACGGTCGGCGCCTCGGGGGCGGTGTTCGGCCTGTTCGCCGCGCTGCTGGTGCTCAACCGGCACCTGGGGCGGTCCTCCGCCGGCATCATCGTCGTGCTCGCCATCAACGCCGTGCTCGGCTTCGTCATCCCCGGCATCGCCTGGCAGGCCCACCTCGGCGGGGCGATCACCGGCGCGGTGCTCGCGGCGCTCATCACCATCACCGCGCCCCGGTCGCGCCAGCGGCTGCAGCTGCCCGCTCTCGCCGCCGTGGCGCTGGTGCTGGTCGCGCTCGCGACGGCGAAGTACGCCCTCAGCGACCAGACCTTCATGCACCTGATCCCGATCGGCTGAGCCGGCCGGGGACGCCGCCGGGGCGGGGACTTACACCGTTGTAGTTTGTCCCCAGCTGGGGACAACCCTGTGGACAACACCCTGTGGAGAACTGTGGACAACTCCAGCGGGCGCCGGGCTCACCGCCAGCGGGTCGTCATGGCGAACCCGGCCATGAGCAGGGCAAACCCCACGGCGAGGTTCCAGACGTGCAGCGCCGGGATCGGGTAGGCACCCTGGGTGACGTAGAACGTCACTATCCACAGGAGGCCGAGGATGAACAGGCCGACCATGACCGGGACGAACCACGAGGGGTTGCCGACCGGGGCCTTGGCCTTGCGCTGGGGCGGGGTGTACGAAGCCTTGGCTCGACCCTTGGACTCGGGCACGGGGGCCCTCCTCAGTCTGTGTGCGATGGAGCGGATGCCTGTGCCTTAGCGTAGGGGGTGCACCTGCAGAAACCGGACATCCCCGGGACGCGCGCGGAAGGAGGACGCCATGGCTCCCTGGTTGCCGCGCCCCCGTGCCGCGGGAGCACGTCCCCGCCGGCTGTCCGGCTGGACCGCGGTCGTTCCCGTGGCTGCCGCCGTCGCGGGGCTGCTCTTCGCCACCAGCGCCCAGACCGCCAAGGGCACGGACCTGCGCGCGACGGGTCGCACCGACCTCGTCGACGTGATCCGCAACCAGACGTTCGCCGTGGAGCGCCAGGCCGCGTCGGTCCAGCGCCTGCAGGCGGAGGTGGACCAGCTGACCGCCCGGAGCAGCCCGGGCAACGCCGCCGTCCAGAAGGTGCGCAGCCAGGCCGACCGGCTGGCGCCCCTGGTCGGCACCGAGCCGGTCAGCGGTCCCGGGCTCAAGGTCACTCTCGACGACGCCAAGCGCACCGCCGCGAGCCTGCCCGACGGTTTCACCGCCGACGACATCGTGGTGCACCAGCAGGACGTGCAGAGCGTGGTCAACGCGCTGTGGGCCGGCGGCGCCGAGGCGATGATGCTGCAGGATCAGCGGGTGATCTCCACCAGCGCCGTCCGCTGCGTCGGCAACACCCTCCTCCTGCAGGGCCGCGTCTACTCCCCGCCCTACGTCATCACCGCGGTCGGCGACGTTAAGCGCATGCGCCAGAAGTTGGACACCGACCCCTCGGTCACCATCTACCGCCAGTACGCCGACCTGCTCGGGCTCCGCTACGACGTCGAGGACAAGGCCAGGCTGAGCCTGCCCGCGTACGCCGGAAGCCTTGACCTCGTGCACGCGCGAGCCGGCGGGTGATGCTCCTGCGCCGGGCCCTCGGCGTGCTGGGAGAGCTGTTGATCACGCTCGGCGTGGTGCTGCTGCTCTTCGTGGGCTGGCAGCTGTGGTGGACCGACGTCACCGCCAACGCCGAGCAGGCCGGCACCGTGGCCTCCCTCGAGCAGGACTTCGGCGCCCCCGGCGCCGTGCCCCCCGCCGCGGCGGCGCAGGAGCCGCGCGTGCGCCTGGCCGGCGTTCCCCAGGGGCGCGCGTTCGCGATCCTCCGGATCCCCCGGTTGGGCGCGGACTACGCCAGGCCGGTGCTGGAGGGGACCGACCACGACACCCTCACCGCGGGCGTCGGGCACTACACCGGGACGGCGATGCCGGGCGCGGTCGGCAACTTCGCCGTGGCCGGGCACCGGACGACGTACGGGCGCCCGTTCCACGACATCGACCGGCTGGCCAAGGGGGACCCGATCATCGTCGAGACCCGCACGAGCTACGTCGTCTACGCGGTGGACCGGCACGTCATCGTCACACCGGACCACGTCGAGGTCACCGCCCCGGTGCCGCAGCACCCCGGCGCGCGGCCCACGCAGCGGTGGATGACCCTGACCGCGTGCCACCCGAAGTACAGCGCCAGCCAGCGCTACATCGTCTTCGCCCGCCTGGTGCGCACCATCCCGCGCGCCGAGGGGCTGCCCACGTCGTACCTGCGCCCAGCCGGAAAGGCGGCCTGACCCGTGTACGGACCCCTGTGGCGCGCCCTGCGCGGCCCGCTCCCCCTGCGGATCCTGCAGATGGTGCTGCTGGCGCTGGCGGCGGTCGCGGTCTGCTTCCTGTGGCTCTTCCCGCTGGCGGCCGAGCACCTGCCGTTCAACGACAACACGGTCGCGGGGGACAATGGCTCGGTGCGGTCGCCGGCGGCGACCCCCTCCATCTCGCGCTCGACCCAGTGAGGCCTGCATGACCCGCATCCTCGTCGTGGACAACTACGACAGCTTCGTCTTCACGATCGTCGGTTACCTCCAGCAGCTCGGCGCGCAGTGCGAGGTCGTGCGCAACGACGCGCTGTCGCCGGCCGACGGCGCCGGCTTCGACGGGGTGCTGGTGTCTCCCGGGCCGGGCACGCCGCAGGAGGCCGGGGTGTCGATGGCGATGATCGAGGCCTGCGCCGAACGGGTCCAGCCGATGCTGGGCATCTGCCTCGGTCACCAGGCGCTCGGGGTCGTCTACGGCGCGACGGTGGGACGGGCACCCGAGCTGTTGCACGGCAAGACCTCGGTCGTGCGCCACGACGGCTCCGGCGTGCTCGCCGGGCTGCCCTCGCCGTTCACCGCCACCCGCTACCACTCCCTGACGATCGACCCGGCCACGATGACCGACCCGCTGATGGCGACCGCGCACACCGACTCGGGCGTGGTGATGGCCGTCCGGCACGTCTCGCTGCCGCTGGAGGGCGTGCAGTTCCACCCCGAGAGCGTGCTCACCGAGGGTGGTCACCGGCTGCTGGCCAACTGGCTGGTGACCTGCGGGGCGACCGACGCGGTGGCGCGCGCCGAGGGGCTGAGCCCGCTCGTGCACGACGCCGAGGGGATCGCCCGCATGGTGGCCGCGGGCTAGCTCCATGAGGTGCCCGGCGACGGCGCGGGCGGTGGGCCCGCCGCGCCCGAGCGGGTCCAGGACGCAGCGCGAGGTCAGTCGTGCAGGATCTCCTCGAGCCACCCGCGGACGGGGAAGTCCCACGCGGCATGCGCCTCCGGCGGCTCGGCCACCAGCGCCGCGCGCCAGGCCAGCGCCCGGGTGACCCGGCCCGCCTGCCGTGCGCGGTCGACCAGGCGGACGAGGTCGCGGCGTGCGGCATACACGGTGAAGGGCTCGAGGTAGGCGTCGCGCAGGCGCAGCACGAGCGGGGCCCGGGGGGCGAGCCCGGCCTGGTGCGCCAGCGAGTCCAGCGTGGCCAGCATGGTCCCGAACGGGTGGCCGAGGCTCGCGTCACCCCAGTCGATGATCCGCACACCGTCGCCGTCGACGCAGACGTTGGCCGGGTGCAGGTCGTCGTGCTGGATCGTGTCCGGGAGGCCTGAGGCAGCCAGGTCGGCACACCAGCGACCGTATGCCGGCAGCCGCGCCTCCAGCGCCGCGCGCCGGTCCGGCCCGAGGCCGCCACGGTCCTCCTCGAGGGTGGCGAGCTCGGCGACCAACGCCGTGGCCTGCCCCGGCAGGGTGGTCGGGGAGCGCTCGGGCACGCCGGCGCTAGCGAGG
>CAVRTM010000004.1:0-1015584 GCA_963724015.1 uncultured Actinomycetota bacterium | reverse complement strand
GTCTGAGCCGGCCCGCCCCGGTCGTGCGCCGGACACCTCACAGATGGACGGTGCAGCCCTCCGACGTCACCGCGTCGGCGTCCTGGTCGTCGAACCAGTGCCCGCCCTCGCCGAGGTAGCGGAACTTCACCGTCGAGCCGGTCGGGAGGGTCACCGACACACTGCGTGTGCCGTTGCTGCGGCGGCGCAGCACGTGGGTGCCGGGCGTCCAGTCGTTGAACGTCCCGACCACGCTCACCCGCCCGGCCGGCGACTCCGCGGGCAGGACGAACGTCAGCCGTCGCCCGGCGTTCTTCGGTGCAGCGGACTTCTTGAGCATCGGGCCTCCCCGTCGACGGTGTGCGTGCCACACCATTCTGCCCAGCCCTCCGGGCGCGGCGTGCCACCGGTCTGCCGGCCACCTGCTGCCGCGCGGCGCCGTGCCCCCCGTCCCTCCGGCCCCCGTGGGCCAGGCGGTGGACCCGTGGGTGTCACCGCCGTTGCCTACGGTGCAGGGGTACCGACCCGGCCGCACCGCCGCGCGGGTCCGACGAGGCGCAGGGGGTTGGGTGGAACGGCTGGAGGCTCGAGTGCACAGACCACCCGGCCTCACCGGCCTCGCCTGCCGCGACACCCGGGGACTGCACGTCCTCGACCTCACGGCCCGGTCGTGGGTCGACCCGGCCCACCTGGTCGCCGCGGCGACCCTCGCCCACGCCCATGCGGCCGCCGACCTCCCGCTGCGGGTTCTCTCCCCCCGTGGCGCCGACCCCCACCACTACGCCGGGCGGATGCACCTGGGCCGGGTCCTGGACGACCTGGGGGTCGAGCACGACGTACCGACCGGTGTCCTCGAGCACGACCGGCACGCGGACCTGCTGGAGGTGCGCCCCGTCGGCAGCGAGGACGACGCGCGGGCGCTGGCGGCGCTCGTCGCCACGAAGGTGCGCCCGGACAGCGCCCCCGCCTCTGACGTGCTGTACGCCTGCGTGGTCGAGATGGCCCTCAACGTCGCGGATCACGCGGGAGCGGTGGGTTACGTGGCGGCCCAGACCCTGCCTCAGGTCGGCGCCATCAAATTCGCCGTGGCCGACGCGGGCCGGGGACTGCGGGCCACGCTGTCCGTGCGCGGCGCGAGCTCCGACCACCAGGCGATGCGGATGGCGCTGTCCGGCCGGAGCCGACTGGACGCTCCCGGTCGGGGCACCGGCCTGCCCACGACGCTGCGGGAGCTGACCGCCCTCGAGGGCTCGCTGTTCCTGCTGTCCGGCGAGGCCGCGGTCACCGCATCCGGCAGCGGCCGGGTCCGCGAGCCGGTCGACGTGCCGTTCCCCGGGACCCTCGTGCAGGGCGTGCTGCGCCTGCCCGGCTGGCGCTCCAGCACTGTGGGTGGGTCGGGCTAGCATGGAGCGAGGAGCACGTTGACGGCTGTCCCGACCAGTGCAGCAGTCCCGACGAGTGACAGGGAGCGCGCGATGCCCACCTTGGTCCTGCCGAGCATGGTCGCCGGGCGCGACCTCGCCGACGCCCTCGTCGAGCGCCTCGCCGGCGACCTGACCGGCCGCGAGGTCGTGATCGACTGCCGCCGGCTGGTGAGCGCCAGCCCCTCGTTCGCCGCCCAGCTGGTGCTGCGCGTGCTGGTCGACCACCGGGCCGGGTCCCTGCGCGTCGAGCACGCGCCGGCGGCTTTCCACACCTACCTGCAGGAGGCTGCCGGGCGGCTCGACGTCGCCGACCACCTCCACATCAGCGCCAGGGAGCCCGCGACCGCCTGACAGGACGCCGACGCCAGACCAGCACACGCGTCCTCCACCAGCCGGGGACCGTCAGCGCATCGCCGACCGTCGCGTTCATCGACGCCCACCCCGCCTCCTCGTCCGCGGTCGTGACGTCGTCCCCGCCCAGGAAGGAGAAGCGGGCAGCGCGCTGCCAGGCACGGACGGCGTCGCGGACCGTCGCGCTCTCGACCCGGGCCAGGCGCACCTCCAGCAGCGCCTCCGCGTCGGACCGGGCGGTGGACACCCGGACGTCCTCATCGACCTCCACCTGCTGGGCCGGCTCGGTCCTCTCCACCGCCACGAGGACGGCCGGGCCGAGGTCGCGCAGGCGACCGCGCACCTGCAGGGCGGCGTCCTGCACGTCCAGCAGGGCCGACCGCCGCCGCTCGTAGACGCGGTGGTGGTGCTCCATCGTCCAGGTCGACACCTGGGAGAGGACCGCGACGAGGACCGCCACCGACGCGGTGATGACCGCCGCAACCACTGGATCCTGCTGCAACGACGCCTCCCGCTCCTGCCTGTGCTGACACGCTCATCCTGTCCGCCGCCACCGACAGGATCGGTCAGCGGCGACCGCCCTTGACGTCCTCACCGGACCGGCCCTACCGTCGGGCGCCCGCGTCGGCGGGTCACCCCCGGAGGTCTCCTGTGTCCCATCGCGCCACGCTGGTCCTGGCCACCGCCGCCCTGGTCGTCGCCGCCCTGGCCGGTGTCGCGGCGCGCGGCGCGACACAGCCACACCACGAGCCGGCCCAGGTCACGTCCCAGTGCGACCTGCCGGTGAGCCAGCGAACCGGCGGCTGGCTCTGCCCCGGTACCTCCGGGACGGGCGCCACCGACCGGTAGCCGCCGTCTCGGCGGAGCCTCGTGCGGCTCTGGCGCACCGCGCGAGAAAGCGCGAGGGTGAGCGGGGAGGTGGTGCCATGCGGGCATCGGTGACGAGCAGCGTGGGGGCCCCCGGGTCCACGCGCGGCCACTGGGCCATTCGGTTGCCGTTGGCGCTCCTGGAGCTCGCCGTCGCGGTAGGCGCGATCTACGGGGGTCTGGAGATGGTGCGCCATCCGATCACCCCACTGGGGGTCACCCCCTCGCTGCTCGCCGGCAGCCCGTTCACGACCTTCACCTGGCCGGGCCTCCTGCTCTTCCTGCTGATCGGCATTGCGCCGTTCCTCCTCGCCTTCGGCGTGCTGTGCAAGCTCACCGGGGCAGTGCTCCTCTCAGCCGGCTTCGGAGCCGGCCTCATGGCCTGGATCGCGGTGCAGTGGGTGCTGCTGGAGGCCCGGCTGTGGTTGCAGCCACTGATGTTCGGCATCGGCGCCGTCGTCCTCATCCTGGCGCTTGCCGGCTTCCGGCGCGGTGAACGGTGAGGGGCGGTACGCGCCGTCCATGGCTGCGAACCGGCTCGCGGCTCGTCGGCTGCTGTCGGCGTGCGGGCCCCGGTGGCCGACCACGGAAATGACGCCTTGAAGACAGCTGGGGCCAGGGCCTGTGAGGGAGGGCACCATGACGGTCGGACCGATGTCGTCGGCCAGATCGAGACGTCGTGCCTCCCTGGGGGTGCCTTACGACGTGTGGTTCCCGCTGCTCGTCTTCGCGGTGACACGCGCCCTGGACGCCGTGATGGTCGAGGTGGCGTCGCGGCACCAGGTCGCGCTCATCGGAGCCGACCCCAGCTACCACCTGAACTACTCCTCCCCCGCCGACCCCGGCTATGCGCTCATCGCCGCGAACTGGGACGGGCAGTGGTACCGGCTCATCGCGGAGTCCGGCTACCCGCTGCACCTGCCGATCGGCCCGACCGGGCACGTGGCCATGAACACGTGGGCCTTCTACCCGCTGTACCCGCTCAGCGCGGCCGTCCTGTCACACCTGACGGGCCTGCCGTTCACCACCATCGGGCCGCTGCTGAACCTCGCCGTGGGTGCAGCCGCCGTCCTGCTCATGTACCGGCTCCTGCGCAGGAAGACCAGCCAGTTCGTGGCCTCCGCGACCACCCTGCTGGCCTGCACCTTCATGGCCGCGCCTGCGCTGCAGCTGGACTACACCGAGAGCCTCGCGCTGCTGCTGGTGTGTGCCGCGTTGATCCTGCTGCAGGACCGTCGGTACGCCGGCTTCGCCCTGGCAGCGCTGGCACTGGCGCTGACGCGGCCCATCGCCCTGGCGCTCGTGCCGGTGGTGGCCGCGCACTGGTGGGCCCGGGACCGCGGTGCGGAGCGGGGGCCGTTCTCCACCGGGGAGCGGTGGCGGGTGGGGCTGCTGGTGCCGTGGTGCGTGGCTGTCACGGGGATCTGGCCGCTGACCGCTGCCGTCGTCACGCGCGACAGCCACGCCTACCTCGAGACCATGTCTGCGTGGAAGGCCTACCAGCACAACACGCCGATCCTCAGCTGGCTGGGGTACTTCTGGAGAGGGAACGGCGTCGCGGGGCTGGTGATGTGTGCCGTCGCGCCCGCCCTCCTCTTCCTTGCCGTACGACGGGCCGGCGCGCGGGCCTGGGGGGTGGAGGTGAGGACGTGGGCCTGGGCCTACCCGGCGTACCTGTTCACCGCCGCAGCGCCGGGACCGAGCATCATCAGGTACCTGCTGCTGGCCTTTCCGCTGCTGTGGCCCTGGCCGGAGGTGGAGAGCCACCGCACCGCCACCCGGTTCCAGCGGGGCGCCGTCGTGGCCCTGGCCCTGGCCGGGCTGGTGCTGCAGTGGGTCTGGGTCTCCGTCTTCGTCGTGATCACCCGCACGCCCCACCACGGTCCGTTTCCCTGAGCTGTCCGTCACCGTGGCCGTCCCGCTCGTCGCCCGGCTTGGGACGTGAACCCCTCCGACACCAGGAGTCAGGCGTCGCGGCGCCGCAGGTTGATGCCCGCGGCGATGAGCACCACGGCGGCGTAGCCGCAGAAGAGCCCGAACCCCGCCCAGGGGGCCAGCGCTGAGGCGTCCGGGTGCACGTGGGTGATGGCCTCCCCCACCGTGTTGGGCAGGTATGTCGTGATGGGGTCCGCCCACGAGGACGGCAGGAAGCGGACGATGATCGGGACCACGAACAAGATCCCGAACAGGCTCGAGATGCCGGCCGCCGTGTTGCGCAGCAGGGCGCCCAGGCCGAGACCCAGCACGCCGACGACGGTGAGATACAGCGCCGCACCGAGCACCGCTCGCAGCACACCGGGATCACCGAGCGACGCCTCCAGGTGCTTGGCCTTGAGGATCGACTGGCCCACCAGGAAGGCCACGAGCACGGAGGGGACCGTGACCACCAAGGTCGTCGTCGCGAACACCATCGCCTTGGCCCACAGGACGGGCAGCCGGGCCGGCACGGCCGCGAACGTCGCCCGGATCATCCCGGTGGCGTACTCGCCGGTGATGAGCAGCACGCCGAGGACACCGATGGCCAGCTGGGCCAGGAAGATGCCGCTGAGGCTGCGCGTGGTCGGGTCGAACGCCGCCGCCTCGCCGGCATCCCGCGGCGGCCAGTGCGCCACCGTCACGGACGGAACCAGCACGGACAGCCCGACGATGAACACGACTGCCGCGAGCAGCGAGAACACGGTGGACCGGAGGGACCGGAGCTTGGTCCACTCCGAGAGCACCACCCGCGCCTGCGTGACCTTGCTCGTTGCTGGACCCGGGCCGTTCGGGGCGGAGGTGGCGGTAGCGGTGGCGGTGCTCATCGATCGGCTCCGGTGGTCTCGAGCGGACTGGTGTCGGCGGTGGAGCTGCCGTGGTATTCCACGGCATCCTTCGTCAGGTCCATGAATGCCTCCTCCAGGGACGTCTGCTGGGCGGAGAGCTCGAGCAGCGTGATGCCGACCGCGCCGGCGGCGAGTCCAACCTGGTCGGTGGTCAGACCAGTCACATCGAGGGCGTCCCCGCCGACTGCCTCGACGCTCACGTCAGGACCGACGAGCACAGCCGCCAGCGCGTGCGGGTCGGTCGCGCGGACGCGGACGCGGTTGCCGGAAGAGGCGGCGATGAAGTCCTGGACGCTGGTGTCGGCGATCAGCCTTCCCCGCCCGACGACGATCAGATGGTCTGCTGTCTGGGCCATCTCGCTCATCAGGTGCGATGACACGAAGACCGCTCGGCCCTCGGCGGCCAATGACTTCAGCAGGTTGCGGATCCAGCGGATCCCGTCCGGATCAAGGCCGTTGACCGGCTCGTCCAGGATGAGGGTGCGGGGGTCGCCGAGCAGAGCCGAGGCGATGCCGAGCCGCTGGCCCATGCCGAGGGAGAACCCGCCTGCCCGCTTGCGGGCCACCTCACCCAGGCCCACCAGCTCGACGACGTCGTCCACGCGGCGCCGGGAGATGCCTGCGGTCTGCGCCAGGGCCAGCAGGTGGTTGAAGGCACTGCGGCCTGTGTGCACCGACCGCGCCTCGAGCAGGGCTCCGACCTCGTGCAAGGGGGCGGCGTGCTCGCGATACGCCTTGCCGTTCACGCGCACCGTCCCCGCGGTCGGGGCGTCCAGACCGAGGATCATCCGCATGGTCGTGGACTTTCCCGCCCCGTTGGGACCGAGGAACCCGGTGACCACCCCGGGTCGTACGGTGAACGTGAGGTCGTCCACGGCGAGCTTGGAGCCGTACTGCTTGGTGAGACCGATGGCCTCGATCATGGACATCTCTTCCGTCGACGGGTGCTGTTGGTGCATCACTGGTGGGGTCACCCGACCGAGAGGCGTTGTGCCCCTGCGGCTCCCGGGACACGCCCCGGAGAAGGGTGCCCCCCTTTCCTGTGGGAAACCTGAACTGCGCGTCCCGCGCCGGTGCCTGCGATGGACAGGTGGGCGTGCGATAGTCCCTCCCCGTGTCGACAGCAGAGCAGCGCCCCGTCCGCCCTCGCGCGCCCCTTCCCGGGCTGCTGAGCAAGGTTCCCGAGGTCACCGCCCTCTTCTGGGTCACCAAGGTGCTCACCACCGGCATGGGGGAAACCGCCTCCGACTACCTGGTGCACCGCGTCGCCCCCTTCCTGGCTGTCGCACTGGGAGCGGTGGGCCTCGCAGTGGCGCTGGCCGTCCAATTCCGTTCCCGGCGCTACGTTCCCTGGATTTACTGGCTGACCGTCTCCATGGTCAGCGTCTTCGGGACCATGGCCGCGGACGTGGTGCACATCGGCCTCGGCGTGCCCTACACGGCCAGCGCGCTGTTCTTCGTGTGCGTCCTCGCCATCGTGTTCGGCTGCTGGTATGCCGCCGAACACACCCTGTCCATCCACAGCATTCGCACCCCCAGGCGCGAGCTGTTCTACTGGGCGACCGTGCTCAGCACGTTCGCCCTCGGTACGGCTGCCGGGGACATGACCGCGTCGACGATGAGACTGGGTTACCTCGCGTCCGGGGTCCTGTTCGCCGTCGTTCTCGCCGTTCCAGCCGTGGCACGCCGGCGGCTGGGACTCAACGCCGTGGCGGCGTTCTGGTCTGCCTACATCCTCACCCGCCCGGTGGGCGCGTCGTTCGCGGACTGGCTCGGCGTTCCGTCGAGCCGGCGCGGCCTCGGCCTGGGGACGGGACCGGTCACGCTCGCGCTCATCGCGGCGATCGTTCTCCTCGTCGGGTTCCTGACGACCAGACAAGCCGGCGGCGCGGCCGAGGAAGAGCGACCTGCCTCGGCCGGCGCCTGAGGTTCAGTGCGTGCGCTGACCCGCCGTCGGTGGCCGCACGAACCTTTCGACCTCGGTCGCCAGGGTGGCCGGCGCGGACAGCATCGGCAGGTGGGCCGCATCGGGGATGGCCACGACCACGTCGGTGCGCAACCTCGCCGCGGTGGACCGCGCGCCTGCCGCAGACATCGTCGGGTCCTGGCTTCCGTAGATCACCGCTGACCTGACGTGGATCTGCCGCTCCTCGGCGTAGGTCAGCCCGATGAGCGGCTGGCGCAGGACCGCCTCCAGGGCCCGCTCCGCCCCGGGCACGCGGAACGGCGTCACCCACGCTGCAGGGTCGAACGCGGGACAGCTCGGGCCGCACGCATCGCGGTAGACGCGCTCGACCAGCCAGGGATGGCGGGTCATCAGGCGGATCAGCGCAGTCGCGTAGGGGTCCACGACCAGGTGATGCACCCAGGCCGGCCCCACGCCGTACGGCGTCCCGTCTCCGTCCAGGAAGACCACGCCACGGACGTCGGCGGGCTGGGCTCGCGCCAGGCCCCCCACGATCGCCGCACCGCTGGAGTGTCCGACCAGGGTCGCGGTACCGCCGTGGGCGGCGTCCAGGTGCAGCGCCGAGAGGAATGCCGACAGCTGGGCGACGTCGCCGGCGAGCGTGTACGGGCCACGCCGCTGGGTGTAGCCGAACCCGCGTACATCGAGGGCGTAGACCCGGTAGCCGTCGCGGGCCAGCACGGGACCGACCCGGTCCCACACCGCGGCCGACTCGAGGAAGCCGTGGACGAGGACGATCGGCGGCCCGGCGTGGCCCCACTGTTCGTAGTGGGACTCGATGTCCTCGGTGAGCACCCGCCGGCCGTGGGCGTCCAGCGACGGGGCCGGCACCGTCCCCTGGCTGGTCACGTCATAGACGGCCGCCGCCACGGTGACCGCCACCACCGGCGCCGCGACGACGGCCGCGACACGCCGCAGGCGCCGCCGCCACACCCCGCGGGCTGCTCTGGTCACCCGGCAATCCTGACAGCATCCGGCGTGTGCCTGCATGCCTGGTCAAGCATTGATGTGGTGTAACCCGTTGGCACGAGGGGCTGTTGGAGCCTGTCCCCAGAGGCGACAAGGCAGGCCGGGCCGGGTGCTCATGGGTTGTGGCCTGCCCACCCGGGAGGTCGAGATGCTCGTGGACCGGCGTCGGTGGCGCGCGTCGTTTGGGCGACGGCGTCCCCCAGGCTCTATCGTGAGCGCGCACGTCGGGCTCGCCGGCACCATTGCTGCGCTGCCCGCGATCCTGGCCGCCGCGGCCTCCGCCGCCCAGCGTGAGCCACCTGATGGACGGAGAAGGATGATCCACCGGCGAAACCGCGGTGCCCGCAGCACCCGCCTTTCGACTCCCGTACGGCGGCCTGTGTCCGTCCTGGCATGCCTGGGCCTGCTCAGCGCGCTCACGGGGTGCATCGGCACCGGCGGTCCGACCGTCACCGGCGCGGGCAAGCCGACGTCTCCAGCAGCCAGCTCGGCCTCCTCCACCGGGCGGGTCGCCCGCCGCGGCCACGTCGTCCGCGACCACGCCGGCTGGGGTGAACGTCTACGCCCACGACGGCGCCGGGGCGCTGCGCGGCGCCGCCCGCACCGCCAAGGCGCTGGTCTACGTGCCCAACACCCTCTCCAACACCCTGCAGGTCATCGACCCCCACACCTACCAGGTCATCGCCCGCTACCCCACCGGCCACGAGCCCCAGCACGTCGTGCCCAGCTGGGACCTGAAGACCTTGTGGGTCAACGACGACCTCGGCAACGACCTGGTCCCGGTCAACCCCACCACCGGCCGACCCGGGCGACCCGTCCCGGTCGCCGACCCCTACAACCTCTACTTCACCCCCGACGGCGCCCACGCCCTGGTCATGGCCGAACGCCTGCACCGCATCGACGTCCGCGACCCCCACACCATGGCCCTGCAACGCTCCCTGCCCGTGCCCTGCAACGGCCTCAACCACGCCGACTACTCCGCCGACCAGTCCTTCTTCATCGCCTCCTGCGAGTTCAGCGGCAAGCTCCTGGTCATCGACCGCAACGCCACCACGATCCGCACCGTGATCAACCTCAACACCATCCACACCCCCGGCGCCACCTCACCCCACCAGGCCATGACCATGGGCGGCCCCAAGGCCGGCCTGAGCCCCGGCGCCAGCTCCATGCCCCAAGACGTCCGCCTCACCCCCGACGGCACCCGCTTCCTGGCCGCCGACATGCTCCGCAACGGCGTCTGGGTCATCGACGCCCACACCCTGAAGATCCAACGTTCCTGCACACCGGCACCGGCACCCACAGCATCTACCCCGACCGCACCGCCACCCGCCTGTTCGTGGCCAACCGCGACGCCGGCACCATCACCGTCCTGGACGCCGCCACCCTGAAGACCCTGCACACCTGGCACCTACCCGGCGGCGGCTCCCCCGACATGGGCGGCGTCAGCGCCGACGGACACACCCTGTGGCTCTCCGGCCGCTACAACAGCGTCATCTACGTCCTGGACACCACCACCGGCACACTCCTCAAGAAGATCCCCGTCGACCACGGCCCCCACGGCCTCGCCGTCTGGCCCCAACCCGGCCGCTACAGCCTCGGCCACACCGGCAACATGCGCTGACCTCCGGCCACTCGACCACCACAAGCAGGGGAAGAACCATGGTCCGCAGATGCGGCGGCGCGCGCGATCTGGCAGAGGACACCGTCGCTCGACCACGAAAGCGCGACCCCCGGCTCGCCGTCCGCTGGCTGGTGGCGATCATGATGGTGTCGTCCGTCGCCGCCTGCGCCTCCGCCGCACAGGGTCCTCCGGCGCGTGGTGGCGCCCCGGTCGCGCCGTCCGCTGCGCCTTCGCCATCCGCCGCCCAGCCTTCGCAACCCACGCAGCCATCGCCACGCAGCGCCGATCCGGGAACCTCCCGTGACACCGTTCGTACGACAGCGACGCTTGCCTTTGCCGGTGACGTGCACTTCGAGGGCGTCGCGGCGCGTGCACTGACACAGCGCTGGGGCTCCGCGGGCCAGGTCCTCGCCGACGCGGACCTGGCCATCGTCAACCTCGAGACGGCCGTGACCCGCCGTGGCACGCCGGCGCCCAAGCAGTACACGTTCCGCGCCCCCGACAGCGCCTTCGACGCCCTCCGGGCAGCCGGTGTCGACGCGGTGACCCTCGCCAACAACCACGGCATGGACTACGGGCTCCAAGGCCTGCGGGACACGCTGGCCACCGCCGCCGTACGTCACATGCCGCTGCTGGGCGCCGGTCGCAGCCAGCGGGAAGCCTTCGCGCCGATGCATCGCACCGTTCACGGCGTACGCATCGCCGTCCTCGCAGCCACCGACGTGCTCGACACGTTCGCACAGGACGACTGGGTCGCCGGTCCGGCGAAGCCCGGCCTGGCATCCAGCAAGGACCCCGCCAGGCTGCTCGCGGCCGTGCGAGCCGAGGCCGCACACGCCGACGTGGTCGTGGTGTACCTGCACTGGGGTCACGAGCTGACCGTGTGCCCCACCGCGCGTCAGCGCCAGCTGGCGGCGCTGCTCGCCAACGCGGGCGCCGACCTGGTCGTCGGCAGCCACGCGCACGTCCCCCAGCAGGGCGAGCGGCTCGGACGCGCCTACGTCGACTACGGTCTGGGCAACTTCGTGTTCTACGCGAACACCGCGGCGACCCAACGATCCGGTGTGCTGACCGTTGAGGTCGGCGCCGACGGGGTCCACAGCACCCGGTGGCAGCCGGCGACGATCCGGGGAGGGCTGCCAGTGCTCGACGTCGGTCAACCGAAGGCGCAGGCTCTTCGGTTGCGCGCGCACCCTCACTGCTGACGCCGCAGGGCTCGCCCGAGCGGGCGGACACGCGTACCGTCCAGCAGCGGTCGCCGTCCACGTCGTCGCTGTCAGGTAGCGTCCCCCTGTGCCCGAAGCCGCCGCGACCATCGTGCTCGTTGACGACGCGTCCGAGGTGCGTCTGCTGATCCGGACGCGCCTGCGCATGTCCGGCGTGCTGCGCGTGGTCGGCGAAGGAGCCGACGGAGCGGACGCCATCTCGCTGGCGAAGGC
This sequence comes from uncultured Actinomycetota bacterium, assembly GCA_963724015.1. Classification (GTDB taxonomy): domain Bacteria; phylum Actinomycetota; class Actinomycetes; order Actinomycetales; family Dermatophilaceae; genus CAVRTM01. The sequence goes on along the minus strand of CAVRTM010000004.1, from coordinate 1,004,146 downwards.
GCACCGGCCCACGCTGATGCTGCTGGACGTCTCGATGCCGGGCCTGGGGGGCCTCGAGGCGCTGCCGCAGGTCCTGGCCGCTTCCCCGGGCACTCGCGTGGTCATGTACACCGGTTTCGATGAGCAGGGTCTCGTCGAGATAGCTCGACAGCTCGGCGCTGCCGCGTTCATCGAGAAGTCAGCACCGGTCGACCACCTCATTGACCGCCTGCTGTCCGTAGTGGGCGCGGAAGCCGTCTGGGATCCCGGTGCGGTCCGACCGGACAAGCCTCTACCGAGCACCGGGCTGCCCGCCACGTCAGCGGTCGACCAGAAGATCCTCGATGAGCACCTCGAGCGCTTCCGCGAGGTGTTCGAGGAGGCCGCGATCGGCATGGCGACGATGACGTTGACGGGCCACCTCGTGCGCACGAACCGTGCCCTGGCCGCGCTGCTGCAGCGGACTCCCGCGGACCTGCTCGGCCGCGTCTACGGCGAGCTGACACAGGGCCAGGAGGAAGCAGTCCAGGCCGCCCTCGAGGACATCATCCGGCGTCCGCTCGACGTCGTACGGCTGGAGCACGGGCTGACCGGTGCCACGGACGATCGCCGTCTCCAGGCAACGTTCGCACCGGTCCGGGACTCCCGCGGCCGGCCCCTCTACCTGTTCCTGCAGGTCCAGGACGTCACTGCCGAACGGGCGGCCGCGGAGGGCCTGCGCCGCAGCGAGGAACGGTTCCGGCTGCTGGTCGAGGCGGTGCAGGACTACGCGATCTTCATGCTCGACCCGACCGGACACATCGTCAGCTGGAACGCCGGGGCGCAGCGCAGCAAGGGCTACCGCGCCGAGGAGATCATCGGCCAGCACTTCCGGGTCTTCTACCCTCCGCAGGAGCAGGAGCGACAGCACCCCGAGCACGAGCTGCGGGTAGCCCTGCGCGAAGGACAATACGAGGAGGAAGGCTGGCGCATCCGCAAGGACGGTTCCCGGTTCTGGGCCAACGTGCTCATCACCTCCGTGTTCAACGAAGCCGGCGAGCACATCGGCTTCGCCAAGGTCACCCGCGACACCACTGAGCGGCAGCAAGCCCTGGAGGCGCGTGACCGCGCCGCACAGGCGCTCACCGCCGCCAACACGGAGCTGGAGTCCCTCAACCGGCGACTCCAGCAGGCCACGGACGACCAGTCGCAGTTCCTGGCGGTGACCGCGCACGAGCTCCGCACGCCCATCGGGGTGCTGAGTGGATCGGCGGACCTGCTCTCCCAGCACTGGAGCCAGCTGACCGACGAGGAGCGCGACGGGCTGCTCGAGGCCATGACCACTGGCACGACCCGGCTGCGGCGGCTGCTCGACGACCTCCTGACGGCCTCGCGACTCCAGGCCAGCGCACTGGAGATGCGGCCGGAGGTGGTCTCGGTCGGCGACGTCGTCCGCGAGGCGGTGACCACCGTGAGGCGCACGCATCCCGACGCGGAGATCGTTCTCGACGTGCCGCCCGGCATCACGGTCCACGCCGACCGGGACCGCCTCGCCCAAGCCCTGGACAACCTGCTGAACAACGCGCTGCACCACGGTGCGCCCCCTTTCCAGGTGAGCGCCGCCTCCGGTCCGGTGGGGGTCGAGATCCGGGTGACCGACCAGGGGCCGGGAGTCTCCTCCGCGATGCAGCCGCGCCTCTTCGACCGGTTCGCCACGGGGCGGCACACGGGTGGCACCGGGCTCGGACTGTTCATCGTGCGCGAGCTGGCCCGTGCGCAGGGCGGCGACGCGTTCTACGACCCGGCGCCAGCGGGGACGTCCGCGGGGGCGTTCGTCATCGTCCTCCCGGATGGCTCGCGCACCCGTCCGGAACCCTCGCCGTAGCAGGCTCCCTCCCCTGGCACCCGCCCTGATCGTCGACCGCAACGCAGCGGGAACGCCGCGCCGCGTCCGGCCACGGTGGTGTGTGGACGCCAACGCAAACTAGGCTGCGCACGTGCCCATCGCCGTCCTCCTCGTCGACGACGTCGAGGCCGTGCGCCGGATGGTGCGCACGGCGCTCCGTCTCCGCGGCGGCTTCGAGGTGGTGGGGGAAGCCAGCAGCGGCGCCGAGGCGGTGCAGCTCGCCGACGGACTCCACCCGGACATCGTCGTGCTCGACCTCGGTCTCCCGGACATCGCAGGGCGTGAGGTGCTCACCCGCATCCGCAGCCACTCGCCCGGGTCGAGGGTCGTGGTCTTCACTGGGATGGACCTCACCGAGCAGGAGTGGATCACCGGACAGGTCGAAGGCTACGTCGGCAAGGACGCCGACCTGCGATACCTGGTGGACCTCCTTGAAGCGCTCGGCCAGCCGCACGCGACCGAGGCCGCGATCGACCTCCCCCACGAGCTGACCAGCGTGGCGATGGCGCGACGGTTCGTCACGCAGCAGGTCACCGACTGGCACGCGGAGCAGATCCTGGCCGACGCCGTCCTCGTCACCAGCGAGCTGACGGCCAACGCGATCACGCATGCGGACTCGCAGTGCCGTATTCGACTATCGCTCACCGACGCCACCTTGCGCATCGACGTCATCGACGCCGGAACGGGGACCCCCGAACCGCAGCTCGCCGACCTCACGGCGGAGCACGGCCGCGGCCTGCGCATGGTCGCCGCCGTGGCCGCCGCGTGGGGCATGGAAGCTCTCCCCGATGACGGAAAGCTCGTCTGGGCCGAGCTGAAGAGACCAGTCGACGGCTACCAGAGACAACTGCAGAGCTAGAGGGAGCGCGAGCCGCGTCGGCGGCCCCGGGCGTCGGACTGAGCGGTACGCCTGCCGCTCGACCGCCGCCTGTCGACTGGACCGGCGCGACTCCCCCCAGGCGGCTGGTCCGCAGTCCCTCAAGCTCGGACTGACTGCGGGAACGTGTACAGGTTGCCGGGGTCCACGTTGCGCTTGATGCTCCTCAGGCCGGAGTACGTCCCGGGCCAGTAGGCGTTGCCGTAGTCGGTGATTGCGCTGTCCAGGTAGTTCACGTACGCGCCGGTTCCACACCATGGAGCCATTGCTGCTCTGAACCCCCGCACGTACCCGTCGAACGGCGCCGGGTCCAGCGCAGGAGTCGAGGTACTCCACCGAGCGAGATAGTGGAGCATGAGCAAGGCGTCACGATGACCGAAGGCGGAGTCCTGTGTCGTCGTGTCCCGCACGGCCCCGCCTAGGCCTACCACTGAACAGCCGGTCCACGTGGCGCGCGTCACGTTGAGTCCCGCCTTGACCTGCTGGACCAGTGCCGTGATGGCATCACTGGAGAGCGCGCTGTAGACCATGGTCGACGCCCCGGCCGACGGCACCCTCGGGATCGACCCTTGCGGCGAGAGGTGGCAGGTGCTGTATGACGAACATTGCGCCTCCTGCAGCATTGCGGTCATGTAGCTCTGCGAAACGACCGAACGCGATGAGGGCTGTATGCCGATGCGGGCAACGAGGGCGTTCAGCTGTGCGGACAGCGCGGGGGCTGAGCCGATCCAGGTGCCGTTCACAGCAAGCGTCGTCTTCCCCGTCGACGGCGTTGCACGGAAGGTGAGCTCGCAGTGGAGCTGCGGGTCGGCATTGACAAGAAACGCCTGGTAGCCGGCGAAGACGGCGGCAGCCGCCGACATCGGATAGGCCAATGAGTAAACCTGGAAGGTCGGTGCGGGGCGCAGGTTGAACGTCAAGGACGTGACGACGCCGAATGACCCGCCGCCGCCGCCGCGGAGCGCCCAGAACAGCCCCGGCCAGTGGGACGCCGAGACCTGCTTGACCGAGCCGTCCGCGAAGACGACGCTGGCCCCGGTCAGCTGGTCGCACGTCAGGCCCCATGGGCGTGTCAGCGCGCCGATCCCTCCGCCCATCGAGAGTCCTGAGATCCCGACGCTGCCACAGGTGCCGCCAGGCAGCGCCAGCCCGGCGCTGGAAACTCCTTGGTAGACGTCGATGAGCCGCGCCCCGGCTCCGATGTTCGCCGTTGCGGATGCGGAGTCAACCGCCACCTTGGAGATGAGCGTGGTGTCGATGACCAGTCCGGTGCCTGTTGACCACCCCGAGAGAGCATGCCCTCCCGAACGGACCGTGAACGGTATGGCCTTCGAGCCAGCGAACGCCACGGCCGCCGACACGTCCGCGGTCGACACGCAACGAGCGACGGCTGACGGCATGACGGAGTCGAACCTGGGGTCGTAGCCGTGAGCCACCGCCCCATAACCGCTCTCGCCCTTGACGAAGAGGGTCCCAGCCATCCGTCGTCGAAGATCGGCCCATGGTGGAGACGAAGCAGACGCCCCTGCAGCCAAGAGCGCGACCCCGCCGCCCACACCGCGAAGCAGCGTGCGCCTGGTGACATCGACATTCTTGACCTCATTGAGCGACATGACAGGCCCTTCTCCGCGGGGTAGGAGCGCACATGTTTGCGCCGAACGTAGACCTTCAACGACGCCCTTGGCTGGGAAGTCGGAAACCACGGCCGATGCGTTCATCCGTCCATCTCTGGTTCACCTCGTAACGATGCAACCTCGTCCGTTGAACCACAGCGCTGACCTTTGTCGCGTGCTTGCGACTGAAAGCATGTCTCAGCAGGGGCTGGCGTGTTATCTGCATGACCACAACACGGAGCAAAGCGGCGGTTACCGGGGTGATGCACCGCGAGAACCCCAATATGAGCGTTCATCGGGCGCGTCCCTGACATTCTCGGACCAAGAGTCGCAGTTGTTGAGAGTCGGGCGACCGTCGAAAGACGCCTGCAGAAACTCATCCCCGGTCGCCTTCTGCACAATGCAGAGGAACGACTGTTATTGCCCGAGTCACGTTCGCACGCTGCACACCGGAAAGGCACTGGTAGATGTCGACACGGCATGACCGTGGTCATTGACGGCGCCACAACCAATGACATACGTGGAGTCTCGAAAGCCGCGACGTTGACCATTCAACCGTGACTCTGGTGTCAGCGGCCCAGCACCTCGCGGCCACCGGGGTCACGGGCGGGGTCCCGCTGGGGAAGGGCGTCGACCGCCCAGTCGGAACGCTTCCACTCCGGGATCGGCGTCGGGCAGTCGTCGCGCGGCACGAACCGCGACCGCCGTACGAGCTGGTAGCGGTGGATGTAGCGCGGGCAGTTCGGATAAACGGCTCGGGCACGCACCCGGACGACGAACTGGGCCTCCACGTAGTCGTGCCGTAACGGGTCCTCGAAGTCGATGCTCGCGGTGCCGTCGAGTCGCATCCGGTGGCCGCGCTCGAAGTCGATGAACAGCAGGCCCACCGCCGGGTTCACCAGCACGTTGCCCGTCGAGAGGTACATGCCGTTTCCGTCGTAGTTGGGAAAGGCCACCGTGGACGGGTCCAGCACACGGACGAAGCCCGGCTCGCCGCCCTTGTACGAGCAGGTCGGGCGCCCCTCGGCGTCCGCCGTCGCGAGGAAGAACATGTCGCGGTCCTCGATGAACCTGCGATCGTGCTCACTGATGGTGGAGCTCACGAGCAACGCGTCGATCCGCCCGGACAGGGCCTGCGTGTCGAAGCGGTCCTGCAGGGTGCGGCTGCCGCTGTTGAATCCCATGGCCATGAGCTCTCCTGACCGGGCATCGGCTGGGGCCGCACAGCTTCCACCGGCCCCTCTTGCCAGTATGTTCTCGGCGCCGGGCCCCGTCGAGAGGCACCGTACGCAGGACCAGGGGTCGTCGACCAGCGGTGCCGGCGTGTCGAGACGCGTCGACGTCGTTCGACGCTTGGATGATCAGGACGACACGAGAGGTGGGGCAGCTGATGCGAGCTGCCATGTCGAAACCGCCGGCCGCCGTACGACGCGTTGCTGAACCACTTTCACCTTCAAGGAGAGCCATGACGAGCACGCTGAGCACCACCACACGCCGTACGACGTCCGCCGACGGCACGGAGATCGCCTACGAGGTCCACGGCTCGGGGCCGGCCCTCGTCCTGGTGGACGGAGCCCTGTGCCAGCGGGCGATGGGCCCGGCGCGCGGACTCGCCGAGCAGCTGTCGACCAGCTTCACGGTCTACGCCTACGACCGGCGCGGCCGCGGGGACAGCGGCCCCGGCAGCTCGCCGTACGCGGTGGCCCGCGAGGTCGAGGACCTGGTCGCCGTCATCGAGGCCACAGGGGGCGCGGCCGACGTGTTCGGGGCATCCTCGGGTGCCACGCTGGCCCTGGAGGCGGCGCGGCACGGCGCGCCGATCGGCCGGCTCGCGGTCTACGAGTCACCGTTCATCGTCGACGGCACGCGCCCGGCCAACGACCCGCGCCTGCCCGAGATCGTCAGCGACATGGTCGCCCGGGGCCGCCGGGCCGAGGCGGTCAGGACCTTCCTGCGCACGGTGGGGGTGCCGAAGCCCGTCGTCCTGCTGATGCCGTTGATGCCGGCCTGGAAGCAGATGACCGCGGTCGCGCACACGTTGCCGTACGACCTCTCCATCGTCGTCGGGCACCAACAGGGCGAGCCGCTGCCGGCCGGCTACTACGCGCGGGTGGCGCCGCAGACGCTGGTCATCGCCGGCGGCAAGAGTCCGGTGTACATGCGCCACGCCCAGGCCGCGATCGCCGCCGCCGTGCCCGACGCCCGGCTGACGACCCTGCCGGGCCAGACCCACATGATCAAGCCGAAGGCGCTGGCACCCGTCCTGGGCGGGTTCTTCCGCCGCTGAGTCGAGCGACCAGCGCCGACTGACGGCAGCAGCCGGGGGCTCGGCTACGGCGGAGGTCGTAGGACATCCGGCATACCGGCGGCTGCCTGGCGCGGGTCAACCCCACAGCCAAGGCCATATGGTTCCCGGTATGTGGGTGACCGCGGCGCCGACGGAGCCGCTCAGCCGGGTCCTGGACGCCGCGGAGGACGCCTCGCCACTGGAGGCCGTCACTGGCGCGCTGGGCGCCGAGGCCGCCTTCTTCCTCGGCGGCCGCGGAGGAGGCGCTGCGCACCCAGAAGGTCCGGGTCGTCGCGCCCTCGTCCCGGAGCGCGACGAGCAACGGCCGCCATGACTGGGTGGTCTTCGCGCCGGTGACCGAGCGGGGCGAGGCGCTCGGGCTGCTGCGGCTGACCCTGCCGGACGAGCCCGACCCGGCCGTGCTGACCCAGATCGCCCGGATCGGGCACATGCTCGCGTTCGTGGTGATCGCCAACCGGCGGCACACCGACCTGTTCGAGTGGGCCCAGCGCAGCACGGCCTTCACCCTGCCCGCGGAGATCCAGCGCCGGCTGCTGCCGGCCGCGTTCACCTGCGAGGCCGGTGCCTTCACCGTCTCGGCATGGCTGGAGCCCGCGGCCTCCATCGGCGGCGACACCTTCGACTCCAGCCTGGCCCGCGATGTCCTGCACCTGTCGATGACCGACGCGATGGGACACGGCGTCGCCAGCGCCCTCACGGCGACGCTCTGCGTCGGCAGCCTGCGTAACACCCGCCGCGCCGGCGGGTCCCTGGTCGAGCAGGCCGCCGCCGCGAACCAGGCCCTGCTCGAGCACGGGTCCAGCACCGGCACCGAGGGCTTCGCGACCGGCCTGCTGGGACGCCTGGACCTGCGCACCGGCTGCCTGGCGCTGGTCAACGCCGGGCACGTGCCCCTCTACCTGTGCCGGGCCGGGGAGGTCAGGCCGATCTCCCTCCCGGTGGACTTGCCGCTGGGCATCTTCCCCGACACGGTCTACCACAGCACCGACCTGGTCCTCGAGCCCGGCGACCGGCTGGTGCTGGTCACCGACGGCATGCTGGAGCGCAACGCCGCAACGCTGGACCTGATCGCCGAGATCTCCCTCAGCCGGGCCCTGCATCCGCGTGAGGCCACCCGCCGCCTCACCGACAAGGTCCTGGAGACCAGCGGCCAAGCCCTGTCCGACGACGCCACCATGCTGGTCCTGGACTGGTACGGCGACCACGGAGCCGTGCGCACGACGGTCGCCGGCGCTGACCCGATCCGCGCCAGCGCCGCCACCTCGGACTGACCCCGGTCTGCCCGTACCGTAGAGGCCCTGCTGCCCTTCGACCGTGTGGTCCTGATCTTCAACCCCCACAGCACCGGCGAGGCGAAGGAGAAGGCAGCCGAGCTGCGCGACCAGCTGTCCGTACAGCTGCCGCAGCTGCCGGTGGAGCTGGCCGCGACCCAGCACGCCGGCCATGCCCGTGACCTGGCGCGGGACGCCGCCCTCCGGGGACAGCCCCTGCTGGTCTCGGTCAGCGGGGACGGCGGCTACAACGAGGTGGTGGACGGCGTCATGGCCTCGGGCAGCCAGGAGGCGGTGTGTGCAGTCCTGGCGGCCGGCAACGCCAACGACCACCGACGCACCACCCGCGAGCAGCCGCTGACCGAGGCGATCGTCGCCGGGAAGGTGAGCCGGATCGACCTGCTGAAGCTGACGGTCGACGGCACCACCCGGTACGCCCACTCCTACATCGGGCTGGGGCTGACCCCCGTGGTGGCGGTCGACCTGGAGAAGGGCGGCAAGGGCTCGCTGCGCGAGATGGTGACCACGGTGCGGGCGTTCGCCCGGTTCCGCCCGTTCGAGATCGTGCGGCCGGACCAGACCCGTGAGCGGTTCGACAGCATCGTGTTCGCCAACATCAACCAGATGGCCAAGGTCGCCACGTTGAGCGAGGACGAGGGCCGCCCCGACGACGGGACGTTCGAGGTGATCACGATGCGGCACACCGCGAAGTGGCGGATCCTGGCGACCGCGCTGCGGGCGGCCTCGCGTGGTCTGGGCCCGCAGCCGTCCGTGCGCGAGTACGAGTTCACCACCGTCAAGCCGATGCCGTTGCAGATCGACGGTGAGGTCATGGACCTGGACGCCGGCGCGAGCGTGCGCGTCGAGATCGCAGCGGGGGCGCTGCGTACCGTCCTGTGAATGGGTAAGGGTGGGTCCATGACCAACCGCCTGGCAGAAGCGACGAGCCCCTATCTCCTGCAGCACCGGGACAACCCGGTCGACTGGTGGGAGTGGACAGCGGAGGCGTTCGCCGAGGCGAGGCGCCGCCAGGTGCCCGTCCTGCTGTCTGTGGGCTACGCCGCCTGCCACTGGTGCCACGTGATGGCGCACGAGTCGTTCGAGGACGAGACCGTCGCGCAGGTGCTCAACCAGAACTTCGTCGCGATCAAGGTCGACCGTGAGGAGCGCCCGGACATCGACGCGATCTACATGACCGCGACGACGGCCATGACCGGTCGTGGCGGCTGGCCGATGACGTGCATCCTCACGCCCACGGCCGAGCCGTTCTTCGCCGGCACGTACTTCCCGAAGACGCAGTTCCTGCAGCTGCTCTCAGCCGTCAGCGACGCCTGGACCGAGCGCCGCGACGAGGTGCTCGCCAGCGGCACCCACGTCGCCGAGCAGCTGCGCGCCGCCGTGCGGAAGGGCGCGCCGGCTGCGATCGGCGACGACGTCCTGGACCAGGCGGTGGCCAGGCTCGCCGCCGCCTTCGACTCCCGCCACGGCGGCTTCGGCGGGGCGCCGAAGTTCCCGCCGTCCATGGTCCTGGAGCTCCTGCTGCGCCACCACGCCCGCACCAGGGACGGCCGCTCGCTGCAGATGGCCGACGCCACCTGCGAGGCGATGGCCCGCGGCGGGATGTACGACCAGCTCGCCGGCGGCTTCGCCCGCTACTCCGTGGACGCGGCCTGGGTCGTGCCGCACTTCGAGAAGATGCTGTACGACAACGCCCAGCTGCTGCGCGTCTACGTCCACCTGTGGCGGGCCACCGGCTCGCCGCTGGCCGAGCGGGTCGCCCGCGAGACCGCCGACTTCCTGCTGACCGACCTGCGCACGCCCGAGGGCGGCTTCGCCTCCGCCCTGGACGCCGATACCGACGGCGTCGAGGGACTGACCTACGCCTGGACTCCGGCCCAGCTGACGGAGGTGCTCGGGGAGGAGGACGGCGACCGCGCCGCCGCGCTGCTGTCCGTCACCCCGCACGGCACCTTCGAGCACGGTACGTCGACCCTGCAGCTGCGCGAGGTCCCGGCCGACGAGCCCTGGTGGCACGAGACCCGCACCCGCCTGCTGGCCGCTCGCGCCGCGCGCCCCCAGCCGGCCCGTGACGACAAGGTCATCTCCTCCTGGAACGGCCTTGCCATCGCGGCGCTCGCCGAAGCCGGGGCCCTGCTGGACGAGCCGCGCTATCTCGACGCCGCCCGTGAGTGCGCCGGCTTCCTCCTGGCGGCCCACGTCGTCGACGGCCGGCTGCGCCGCTCCTCCCGCAACGGCGTCGTCGGCTCCGCCATGGCGGTGGCCGACGACCACGGCAACCTGGCCGAGGGCCTGCTGGCCCTGCACCAGGCGACCGGCGGTGCGCGATGGCTGGGCGAGGCGGCCCGGCTGCTCGAGGTGGCGCTCGAGCACTTCGCCGACGAGGAGGGCGGCTTCTACGACACCGCGGACGACGCCGAGGAGCTGTTCACGCGCCCCCGCAACCAGGCCGACAACGCCGAACCGGCCGGCACCTCCGCGATCGCGGGGGCACTGCTGACCTACGCCGCGCTCACCGGCTCGGCCCGCCACCGCGAGGCCGCCGATGCCGCGCTCGCCTCGGCCGGCGCCCTGGCCACCCAGGACCCGCGCTTCGCCGGCTGGACGCTGGCCGTGGCCGAGGCGGCCGCTGCCGGCCCGCTGCAGGTGGCCGTCGTCGGCTCCGACGACAAGGCCGACGCGCTGCTGGCCATGGCGCGCCGCTCGCCCTCCCCGGGCTGGTCCTCGCGTACGGCGACCCCGACGCCGAGGGGGTGCCGCTGCTCGCCGAGCGCGCCCTGGTGCAGGGCAGCTCCGCGGCGTACGTGTGCCGGGGGTTCGTCTGCGACCAGCCGGTGACGGAGCTCGAGCAGCTGGCAGCCGCACTGGCCTGATGCGGTGGGCGCGCCCTAGACGCTGAGCGTTGCTGGGCGGATGTTGGCGTTGTGGTGGAAGACGTTGTCCGGGTCCCATTCGGCCTTGACCGCCGCCAGCCGCGCGTACTTCTCGCCGTACGCGTCGCGGAGCCGGTCCTCGTCCTCGTCGTTGAGGAAGTTGACGTAAGAGCCCGAGCTGCGGGCGTGCGGGCGCAACGCGGCCCAGAGGTCGCGGACCCACGCCCGGTCGTGCGCCAGCGTCTCCGGGTCGCTTGCCGCGGCGGCAAGGTTCACCGTCCAGCACGGGCGGCGGCTGCCACCGAAGGCGGTCCCGTCCTCCGGTACGCGGCAGTAGGCGCCCTGGAGCGGGAACATGGGCACGAAGGTGAGGGGTGCCTGCTTGCGGGGTAGACGGTCAAGGACGATGTCGATGACCTCGTCGGTCAGCTCGTCCAGGTAGAGGGCCTTCTCGTAACCCAGGATGCCCCATGGGGCGCTGTCGTCGAACAGCTGCTGCAGGGCCACGTAGGGGATGGGGGTGACCAGCTCGAAGCTCGGGTTCAGCTCACGCAGCGGTGCGACGAACGGCAGGAGCTCCTCGGGGGTGCCCCAGCTGACCACGAGCACGGCGAAGCCCGGCTGGCCCTGGTGCTCCGGCGGCACGAACGGCGCCGGCGGAGCGCTGAGCCCACCGATGAGGCCGCCGAGCTCGTCGGGCAGCGCGCGGATCAGGTCGCGCGCGAGCCGCAGCGGCTCGCGCGCCTCCTGCGGGCGCCAGAAGAACAGGCCGAGGTTGGCCATCGGCGGCAGCGGGTGCACCGCGAACTCGAAGGCGGTGACCACCCCGAAGTTGCCGCCTCCGCCACGCAGCGCCCAGAACAGCTCGGGGTGCTGCTGCTCGGAGGCGGTGACCACGTCACCGGCCGCGGTGACCATCTCGGCCGACACGAGGTTGTCGCAGCTCAAGCCGGCCCGCGGGGTGAGCCACCCCATGCCGCCGCCCAGCGTCAGCCCACCGACACCCGTGTGGCTGACGAGCCCGCCCGTCACGGCCAGCTCGTGCTGGGCGGTGGCGGCATCCACTGCCGCCCAGGTCGCCCCACCTCCACAGCGGGCCCGCCGTGCGGCGGCGTCCACGGCGACGTCGCCGAGCCGCCTGAGGTCGATCATGACCGCACCGTCGGCCACGGCATGACCGGCGTAACTGTGGCCGCCTCCGCGCACGGTCACCTCCACCCCGTGCCTGCGCGCCTTGGACAGCAGCTCGCCGACCTCGGACGGCGTCTCCGGCTGCACGATGACGGCAGGTCTGCGCCTGACGTCCCCGTTCCAGATCGCAGCCGCGACGGCGGCGTCATAGCCGTCGTCCCCCGGCGTCAGCACCGGCCGCGAGCACGCCCGTCGCAGATCCAGGACGGTGGCGTTGTCGACAACAGACATGGCCCAGCCTCCGAAGCCTCGTGTCCACCGCGAGAGGGTGGTGACCGAGGACGTCTGCTCCGGGGACGGAGGCCACGGCCGGTCCCGGCCGGCTCGGACCTCGAGGTGGGCAGGCGCTCCAGCGGTCGGCCCTCTCGCCTCGTGCCACTCAGTCTGGCCCCGCCGGGTGCCGACGAACCATCGGACAAACCGCGCATCGCCGACGGCTACAGGCGGATGGCGCGGTAACCGGGCTGCTCGAGCGGCAGGCGCGTGGCCAGCTCCGGCGGCCCCACGAAGAGCGCGGTGGCCCAGACGTCGGCCCACATCAGGGCGGGGCCGACCACGCTGACCGAGCCGTCGCCGTGGACCGGCCGCCCCGTGGCGGGGTCGATCAGGTGGTCGCCTCGTGCGGCTGTGCCCGAGGTCGCCACCGCGCCCGCCGTCAGCTCGACCACCTCGGCCATCCTGGACCGGTCGCGCGGGTCCTCGATGCCGACCCGCCAGCACCGGTCGCCGTCCTCCGCGTCCCGGCCGCCGACGACGACGTCGCCCCCCGCGTTGAGGCAGAAGGCGTGCCCCTCGATCCCCCCGAGGACCGCCGCCGCGCGGTCGGCGGCCCAGCCCTTGACCAGGCCCGTCGGGTCGAACCTGAGGTCTCCGGCCCCATCCGGCAGGAGGGGGCTGAACGCGCCGGCGGTCCGCACCCGCGCCGCCTCGCAGAGGTCGGCGACCTCGCGCACGAGGGGGTCGCAGGACGCCATACCGATCTCGCCCCGGCGCAGCCGCGACACCTCGCTGTCCGGCTTCCAGGTGCTGAACAGCGCGTCGGCGGCACGGAGCCCGGCATAGGCCCGCGCCACGGCCGCCTCGGTGTCGCGGTCGTGCACCCGCGGCCCGCGCAGGTGGATGCTGACCGGCAGGCCCATCACCTGCTCGACCCAGGCGCGCCGGCTCACAGGTGCGCCTGGTCCAGGGCCGACTGCAGCGACTGGAGGTAGCCGTCGCTGGTGACGGTGGCACCGGAGACGGTGTCGATCTGGGCGCCCTGCTTCTGCACCGCCTCCTGGCTCAGCACCGGCAGGGCGTAGCTGTTGATCTCGGCGTCGCGGCCGTTCCCGTTGGGGTACTGCACGGCCTGGGCAGCGGTGATCTTTCCCCCGGTGACGGTGATCTGCACCTGCACCGGCCCCCAGCGGGTGTCGACGGCGTCGCCGGTGTACGTCTTCGTGGAGGAGGACTGCGCCTTCGGGGCCGGCGAGGCGGTCGCCGTCGGCGCCGGCGCGGCGGCTGCGCCACCGTCGTCGCCGGCAGCCCCGTCGTCGCCCGCGCCCGGGCCGCTCCCGGACGGGGCGGACGGCGTGGCGGAGGGGGTCGGGGTGGTGGAGCCCTCGGGCGTGGAGCGCGGCGCCGTGCCGCCGACCGAGCCGGCGACCACCGAGGGTGAGCCGCTGTCGGTGCTGGTGTGGTAGCTGAAGAGCAGCACCACGGCGGTGATGGTGGACAGCAGGGCGGTGACGATGCGTCTCATGCAGGGTCCTTCGTCGGTGCGGGAAGTCATGGTGGCCGGTTTTCTCGGCCGCGGGAAGGTCAGTAGGCGAAGCGCTCGAGGTGGACGTGCTCGCGGGGGACGCCGGCGTCAAGGGCGGCGCGCTCTGCCGCCTTCATCCAGCCGACGCTGCCGCACAGGTACACCTCGCGCTGGTCCACGTCCGGCACCAGGTGGCGCAGGCCCTCGACGTCGGTCAGGTGGGCGGCGTCGGCGGGCAGCCAGCTGTCCCGGTCCGCCACGCGTGAGCCGGTGGCGATGAACAGGCGCGCCCCCCTCGCCTCGGCGAGCGCGACGAGCTCCTCGCGCAGGATCACGTCGTCCTGGCTGCGGGCGCGGTAGACGAGCACGACGTCGCCGGGCTGCTGCTCGAGGTCCTCCAGCAGCGCGCGCATCGGGGTGATGCCGATGCCCGAGGCCATCAGCAGCACCTTGGCGCGGGTGCGGACCCCGGCGTGGAGCCGCCCGTACGGTCCCTCCACCATCACGCGGGTCCCCGGCCGCAGCCGGGACAGCGCCGAGCGAGCCGTCCCCCAGGTGCGCCGCCGTGATCCGCAGGCTGCGCCCGTCCGGGGCCGCCGAGAGCGAGTACGGGTGCGCCCGGGACGCGCCGGGGCCGCCGAGGAACCGCCAGTGCAGGAACTGCCCGGCCCGCACCGGCAGGCGGTGCAGGTCGCGCCCGCCGACGGTGACCGTGGTGACGGTGGGGGTCTCGGCCCGGACGTCGGTGACCACGAGGCCGTGCCGCAGGCTGCGGTAGACCGGCAGGCCGACCCGCCAGACCAGCACGCTGGCGAGGGCGGCGGCGTACAGCGTCCACCAGTAGACGGTGGCGACCGGCGAGGTGAGGAACTCCTGGCCGGTCCACAGCTGGTGCGGCAGCGCCAGGCCCACCCCGAGGTAGGCGTAGAGGTGGATCAGGTGCCAGGACTCGTAGCGCAGGCGCCGCCGGGCGGCCCGCATCGAGGTGGCCACGACGGCGCAGAGGGCGAGGGTGCCGGCGACCGCCAGCAGCATGCCGGGGTAGTTCAGGACGAAGTCGACGATCGTGCCCCACAACCCCTTCGGCGTGGTGGCGGCGTAGCCCAGGGTGATCAGGACCACGTGCGCCACCATCAGGTTGAACGAGGTGAAGCCGACCCACCGGTGGCGGCGCGCCAGCTCGTCCTGGCCGTAGCTGCGCTCGACCATCGGGATCCGGGCCATGAGCAGCACCTGCACGAGCAGCAGGTCCGAGGCCACCAGGCCGGTGACCCGCCCCAGCGAGGTGAGGGCCTCACCGGTGGAGTGGACCGCTGCGAGCCCTCCCCCGGCCAGCCAGAGGGCGACGACGACGATCAGGGAGAGCCAGGTCAGCGAGCCCGCGGCGTCCCGCCACCACTGCGGCGCGGGGCGGGGCAGCCGGGGACGTCCAGGGGACGTCGGCGCCCAGGACGACCCGGTCGCAGGTGCCGGCGCAGAGGCGGTCAGTGGTGGGGTGCTCACCTGCTCAGACTCGGGCCCGATCCTAGGAGGATCCTGTGTGCCGCCGGGAGTGCCCCCTGTGCGTTCCGGCGCCACGACAGGTCAGCCGATCAGCTGCCGGACGACGTCGGCGCCGATCTTGACGACGAACGCGCCGACCACGACCACGAAGATCACCCGGACGAAGCCGGTGCCGCGGGACACGGCGGTGCGTGCGCCGAGGTAGCCGCCGACCAGGTTGCTCGCCCCCATCAGCAGGCCCACCCGCCAGATCACCGCGCCCTGCGGGACGAAGATGACCAGGGCGGCCAGGTTCGTGGCGAAGTTGGCGATCTTGGCCTTCGCGCTGGCCTGCAGGAACGCGTAGCCCATCACCCCGACGAGGGCGAAGACGAAGAAGGAGCCGGTGCCGGGCCCCAGCGCGCCGTCGTAGAAGCCGACCACCAGCCCGGCGCCCACCGCCGCCAGCGTGTGGTGGTGCCCCGCGAAGCGCAGCGAGGTGCGCGACCCGAGCTCCGGGCGCAGCAGCGTGTAGGCCCCGACCCCCACCAGCACGACGAGCAGGATGGGGTTGAACGCGGCCTTGGGCAGGTGCGAGGCGACCAGGGCGCCGCCGAGCGCGCCGACGAAGGCGACCAGCGCCATCGGCACGGCCGTGCGCAGGTCCGGCCGCACCCGGCGGTAGTAGGTGGCCGAGCTGACCGACGTCCCGCAGATCGAGCCCAGCTTGTTGGTGGCCAGGATGTGCACCGGCGCCGCGCCCGGCAGCCCCAGCACCAGGGCCGGCAGCTGGATCAGGCCGCCGCCGCCGACCACCGCGTCGACCCAGCCGGCCGCGAGACCGGCCAGCATCAGCAGCAGCATGGTCGTGGTGCCTGGGTCGCTCACCGCCCGCACCAGTCGTCCACGATGGCGAGGATGTCCAGCAGGTCGTGGGCCACCGCATCGGGCTCGACGTCGACGGACACCTGCTGCGCCGCCGGGATCTGCGAGTGCGGCACCCAGATGGCGCGCATGCCCGCCGCCTGGCTGCCGTGCACGTCCTCGAACAGCCGGTCACCGACGTACGCCGCGGAGCCGGGCTCCACACCGAGCGCGCCGGCCGCGGCGCGGAACGCCTCGACGTGCGGCTTGGTCCAGGCGATCTCGCTGGAGTAGACGTCGGCGTCGATCAGGTCCAGCACCCCGTCGCGCTCGAAGACGCTGCGGTGGTACTCCCCCGACCAGATCGTGTTGGACAGCACGCCCACGCGCAGGCCACGCTCGCGCAGCCCCTCCCACAGCGGCCGCACCTGCTCGTCGGTGAAGGTGTGCGGCTCCCAGAACCTCCGGTACGCCGAGAGCGCGGCCTCGTGCGCGACGTCGTGCGGGTCCAGCCCCACCTCCCTCAGCAGGTCGTCCAGGTGGGCGCTCCCCTGCCCGGTGCGGGCCCGGTGCCACGCGTGGTCCTCACCGGCGAGGATCCGGGCGGCCAGCTCGGCCGCCCGCTCCTCGTCCTCGTGCACGGCCGAGGCGAAGATGGTCCACTGCTCGGCCATGTCGACGGTGTGCCACGGCGTGAGCGTGCCACCCCAGTCGAAGATGACCGCCCGGAGCGGCTCCCGGTGCGTGGCGCCCGCCCCCCTGCCTGCCATCAGGGGGTGGTGGTGCCGAGGACCTCGGCCACGATCTCGTCGACGGCCTGCGCGACCGCGACGTCGCGCTTGTCTCCGGTGCGGCGGTCGCGGACCTCGATCGGTGCCCTCGGCCACGTTGCGCCCGAGCACCACGATCGTCGGCACCCCGATCAGCTCGGCGTCCTTGAACTTCACGCCCGGGGAGACCTTGCGGCGGTCGTCGTACAGGACGCTGACGCCACGGCGCTCGAGCTCGGCGCTCACCTCGTCGGCCGCCGTGAAGACGTCCTCGTCCTTCCCGGTCGCCACGATGTGCACGTCGGCGGGGCTGAGCTCGCGCGGCCACACCAGGCCGACCTCGTCGTGGTTGCCCTCGGCGACGGCGGCCACGGCACGGCTGACGCCCACGCCGTAGGAGCCCATCGTCACGGTCACCTGCTTGCCGTTCTGGTCCAGGACCTTCAGCCCCAGGGCGTCCGCGAACTTGCGGCCGAGCGCGAAGATGTGGCCCATCTCGATGCCGCGAGCCGTCTCCAGGACGCCCTCGCCGCAGCTCGGGCAGACGTCGCCGGCCCTCACCTCGGCGGCCTCGATGGTGCCGTCGGCGGTGAAGTCGCGGCCGGCCACGAGGTCGAGGACGTGCCGGCCGGGCTCGTTGGCGCCGGTGACCCAGCGGGTGCCCTCGCACGACCCGGGGGTCGAGCAGGTAACGCACCTTGGCGGTGCCCTCCTCCCCGAGCGCGCCAGGACCGATGTAGCCCTTGACCAGCGCGGGGTTGGCCGCGAAGGCGGCCTCGTCGAACGCCGCGACCTCGGCGGGGTGGACCTGGGCCTCGAGGCGCTTCTCGTCCACGTCGCGGTCGCCGGGCAGGCCGATGGCCAGCGGCTCGCGGGTGCCGTCGGGGTGCACGAGCAGCACGATGACGTTCTTCAGCGTGTCACCGGCCGCCCAGGGACGGTCCTGCGCGTGGGAACGCCTCGTTGAGGTGGTTCACCAGCGTCTCGATGGTGGGGGTGTCGGGGGTGTCCTCGACGTGCGCGGGCGGTGTGGCGTCGTACGGCACGGCGTCCGGGACCGGCACCCGCACGGCCTCGACGTTCGCGGCGTAGTCGCACTTGGTGCAGCGCACGTAGGTGTCCTCGCCGTTCTCGGCCGTCGCGAGGAACTCCTCGGAGCGCGAGCCGCCCATCGCCCCCGACATGGCGGCCACGATGACGTAGTCGAACCCGAGCCGGTCGAAGATGCGGATGTAGGCGTCGCGGTGACGCAGGTAGGACGCCTCGAGCCCGGCGTCGTCGACGTCGAAGGAGTAGGAGTCCTTCATGATGAACTCGCGCCCGCGCAGCAGCCCGGCGCGCGGGCGTGCCTCGTCGCGGTACTTGGTCTGGATCTGGTAGATCGACAGCGGCAGGTCCTTGTACGACGAGTACAGGTCCTTGACCGCGAGGGTGAACATCTCCTCGTGGGTCGGCCCGAGCAGGTAGTCGCCGTCCTTGCGGTCCTTGAGCCGGAAGATGTTGTCGCCGTACTCGGTCCAGCGTCCCGTGGCCTCGTAGGGCTCGCGGGGCAGCAGCGCCGGGAAGCTCAGCTCCTGGGCGCCGATGGAGTCCATCTCCTCGCGCACGATGCGCTCGACGTTGCGCAGCACCTTCAGGCCCAGCGGCAGCCAGGTGTAGATGCCGGGGGCGACGCGGCGGATGTAGCCCGCCCGCACGAGCAGCCGGTGGCTGGGCAGCTCAGCGTCGGCCGGGTCCTCGCGCAGGGTTCGCAGGAACAGGGTCGACATGCGCAGGGCCACGGGTACTCCTTCGTCGGGTCCGAGCGGGTGCGCTGCGGACGGTTCGAGGATATCGGTCCCGCGGGAGGCGTCTCACGCCCGTTTCGGCCCGCGCGTCGCCTTCAGCGCCGTGTGGACCATCGGCACCTGCAGCGGGAGCCGCGCCAGCGTCGGCCGTTACAGCAGCACCGTGGCGAAGCTGCCGACCTCGGTGAAGCCGACCCCGCGGTAGGTGGCGCGCGCCGGGGCGTTGAAGTCGTTGACGTAGAGCGTGGCCACCGGGGCGATCTCGGCCATCACCATCTCGGCCACCGCCGCCATGGCCGGCGCGGCGAGCCCCTGGCCACGCCAGGCCGGCGCCACCCACACGCCCTGGATCTGGGCGACGCCCAGCCCGACCGACCCGACGTCGGCCTTGAACACCACCTGGCCGTCATCGACGCGGACGAAGGTATGGCCCCGGGTGATCAGCCCCGCGACGCCCTGCCGGTACGCCGCGCCGGAGCCCCAGTACGGCGGGTAGCCGATCTCCTCGGTGAACATGGCCGCCGCCGCGGGCACCACGAGGTCCACCTCGTCGGGGCGGGCCCGCCGCACGCGCGGGTCGACCGCCACGCCGGCGGCGCTGGGGGCGACGCTGAGCTCCATCAGCGGCTGGTGCCGGCGTACGGCGCGCGGCGCCCCCCACGAGGTGGAGAGCTCCTGCCACATCCCCAGCACCATGTCCGCCGGTCCGAACAGCGAGGCGCACTGACGGCGCCACTTGCGCACCCTGCCGGCGAACGCCGCAACCGCCTCGGGGCCGCAGCCGACCGGCACGACGTTGGCCGAGGCCCAGCAGACCGCCTCGAGGTCACCACCGTCGGCGAACCCGAGGACCGAGCCCGGCGAGCTGGCGAGGGCCCCCTCGAGCACCCGGGCGGAGACGAAGACGTTGGCCCGCGCGTCCCGGGCACAGACCGCGAGGACGTCGTCGTGGTCGGCGACGGTCAGCGCACGGACCGGGCTGTGGGTACGGAGCACGGTTACAGCGTGCCGTGCCGGGCCGGGTGTGTCGACCGGTGCGGCGAAGTGTCGCCGCACCGGTCGATTCCGTCAACCCTTGAGGGCCCGACCATGGGGCGCCCTCGCTGACGGACCGCTGAACGGCACGTGGACCAGGTGGGGGTCAGTCGCGGTAGATGTGGAGGTAGTCGAAGTCGGCGGTGGCACCGGCGCCGCCGTGGGAGACGAGCCCGACCTTGAGCGTGGCCGTGGCCGGCAGCGTCCAGACCCCGCCCTTGACCCAGGTGGAGCCGTCCGTGCTGGTCCACGCACGCAGCAGGTGCTCGCCGGTGCGGCTGTCCAGGCGGTGTGTCAGCCGTAGCCATGTCGTGGTCGCGGGAGGGCCGACGATGGTGCCGCCGTAGGAGAGTCCCCCGGCGTACGGCATCTCCTTGCCGAACTCGGTCTGGCGGGTGTCCCAGATCGCCACGTGCGAGAGCCGGGTGAAGAGGTCGTCGTTCACGTAGGCGATGAGCCCCGCCTGCTGGAAGTTGCGGACCGTGTCGGTGCCGAGGTCCATGCTGACCTTGGTCTCCGCGGTCCACGCGCCGGCACCCGGGTCCCGCAGCAGGATCCCCGCGTCGTTGGAGTCGCCGGTCAGGTCCGCGGCCTCGGTCGGCCAGCGCAGCACGCCGCCGCCGACGGTGGCCTTGGCGTCAGGGCGCACCCACTGCCACGCGGGGGCGACCTGCGATCCGTTGAACTCGTCGCTGGCGCCCCGGTCGAGCCGTGATGGCACGTGCTCCGCGGCGAGCCGCGTCACAGGCACGGCGGCCGGCAGCACGCTGAGGTTGTCGACGCCGACCCCGGCCCCCGCGCCGGTTGCTCCAGCCCGGCCGGCCCGGGCGGCCTTGGGCGACAGGGTGATCCGCAGGTCGACGAGCGGGTCGCCGAGCCGGGCGTTGCTCAGCTGCGCGGTGACGCCGGCTCCACGGCGCTCGAGCGTCGCGGAGTGCCAGTCGGTGGCGTCGAAGCCGGCTGGCAGCCGAACCGTGCGGGAGGTGGCCCCGTGGCCGTCCTGGCGCACCGTTGCCGTGCCGGCCCGGGGGTCGATCACGAGCCGGGTCGCGTCCTTGCCGTGGTCGGACACGACCAGCCCGTATGCCGCGCCGGAGGAACGCAGGTCGGCCTCGGCCCGCACGTCCCCGGTGACCGAGGACCGAGTGAGGACGCCGCCCGCCCCGCCGGATCGCAGGTAGGTGCCGGACTGGGCGTCCTGCGCCCTGGTCCAGCGGCCGGTGGTCGAGAGCCGGCCGCCGTCGCCGCGGGAGAACGTCGTGGCAACCCGGCCGCCCGTGACCGGCGCCTGCTCCGACCGCTCACTCGGACCCTGACCGGCGCGCACCGCGGGCCAGCCGTCGACCCAGTCGAGGCGGTCGAGCAGCATCGGCCGCTCGTTGATGCCCGAGGTCCCGTCGAGGTAGGGGTCGTTCCGGTCGATCGCGTGGTAGGCGATCCAGTCCTGGCCGGCCAGGTCGGTGGCGATCGCGTTGTGCCCGGCCCCGACCCAGCGGTTGCCGTTCTGGTTCAGCACGGGCGTGCCGCCGGCGCGGGAGTCGGTCAGCCGGGCACCCTGCCGGTCGACGTACGGGCCCTGCAGGCTGCGGGAGCGGCCGACCTGCACGCTGTAACCGGTCGTGGGACCGGCGCAGCAGTTCGCGGTGGAGGCGAAGAGGTACCAGTAGCCGTCGCGGCGGACGACGTACGACCCCTCGAACTTGTTGTCGATGGCCACCTGGACCGGCGTGCCGACCGCCTTCGTGCCGTCGGCGCTCAGCCGGGTGGTGAACAGGCCGCCGTAGTAGGAGCCGTAGAACAGCCACTGGCTGCCGTCGGTGTCGGTCACGGCGGTCGGGTCGAAGGTCCACAGGAAGTTGCCGTCGCCGACCTGCCCACCACGACGCGGGCCGACCACGGGGTGGCCGCTGTCCTTCCACGGGCCGGTCGGGGTGGGCGCGGTCGCCATGCCGACCGCGTTGTCGTCGCGCTCACCGGTGACGGTCGTCTGGGTGACCACGTAGTACATGCGGTACTGGCCGTCGACGTAGCGGATGTCGGGCGCCCAGATCCCCGCGTCCTTCTCGGCCCAGGACGGCAGCGTGGCGTCGCTGAACGCATCGCCCACGTGCGTCCAGCTCACGAGGTCGGCCGACCGCGCGATCGGGATGCGGTGCGGCGTGCCCTCGCCCTCACGCAGGGGGTCGGACGTGCCGTAGGAGTACCAGTACCCGTCCTTGGCGCGGACCAGCGACGGGTCGGCGAACGTGTCGGCGAAGCCGCGTGACACGGGGTTGGTGTAGCTCGCGGTGCGCGGAGCCGTACCGGCGTGCGCCGGTGCCGTTCCGTGGAAGGCGGCGGACGAGGCCGGGGTCGCCGACGCGGTGGCCGTTGCTGCCGCCGAGGGCACGAGCGTCGCCCCCACCATCGCCGCGGTCACCGCGGCGAGCACCGACGGGGACCTCAGGGGGCGTCTGCTCATGGATCGTCCTCCGCATCTCGTGGAGCCGTGAGTATGCAGCCGGTACCGCACCCCCGCCACTCGGAGATCGTGGGCGGTGCCGGCTAGAGCACCTGCGACAGGAACCGCTGCAGTCGGGGGCTGGCGGCGGACTCGAAGACCTGCTCCGGGGCTCCGGACTCGACGACACGTCCGCCGTCCATGAAGTGCACGCTGTCGGCCACCTCGCGCGCGAAGCCCATCTCGTGCGTGACGACGAGCATCGTCATGCCCTCGCGCGCCAGGTCCGCCATGGTGGCCAGCACACCCTTGACCAGCTCGGGGTCGAGCGCCGAGGTGGCCTCGTCGAAGAGCATGACCTCGGGAGCCATCGCCAGCGCGCGGGCGATCGCGACCCGCTGCTGCTGGCCGCCGGACAGCGTGCCCGGGCGCACGGATGCCTTGTGCCGCAGGCCGACCCGCTCGAGCTGGCTCAGCGCCGTCGCCTCGGCCGCGTCGCGGGACATGCCACGCAGCCGGCGCAGCCCGAGCGTGACGTTGGCGAGCACGCTCTGGTGGGGGAAGAGGTTGAACTGCTGGAACACCATGCCGACCCGCTGGCGCAGGGCGTCCGGGTCGTCCCCCATCACGCTCCGGCCGTCGAGCAGGACCTCTCCCCGGTCGGGCTCCAGCAGCCGGTTGACGCAGCGCAGGAGCGTGGACTTGCCCGAGCCGGACGGACCGATGATGCAGGCCGCCGTGCCGGCGGGGACGTCGAGGTCCACCCCGCGCAGGACGCGGTTCGCACCGAACGCCAGGTGGATGTCGCGGGTGGCGACACCGACGGCAGTCGGCGCGGGCGCGGAGGAGCCGGGGACGGACGGCGTACGGCGGGCGGTGGTGCTCAACGTGCCTCCTGGGAGATGGCCAAGGCGAGATCGTCGTCGGCGGCGTCCTCCGCCCCGTCCGCGCGCCGGCCGGTGCGCAGCCGCGCGTCGATGGCGTTGACGACGTGGGTCAGCGGGACGGTGATGGCGAGGTAGAACAGGCCCGCCAGCAGCAGCGCCGACTCGTTGCCGGTGTTGGCGGCCTGGTCCTGGCCGATGCGGAACAGGTCGCGCTGGGTCGCGAGCAGCCCCAGGAAGTAGACCAGCGACGAGTCCTTGACCAGCGCGATGAGCTGGTTGACCAGGGCCGGCAGGACCCGGCGGACGCCCTGCGGGATCACCACCAGGCGCATCGCGGTGGACCGCGAGAACCCCAGCGCGCGGGCCGCCTCGAGCTGCCCGGCCTCCACGCTCTGGATGCCGGAGCGGAAGATCTCGCCGATGTAGGCGGAGGCGATCAGCGAGAGGGCGAGGATGCCGAGCGGAAAGGGGTTGGGCCCCCAGATCGCCAGGCCGACCGGCGCCAGACCGACGCCGATGAGCAGGATCGTCACGGCCGCCGGCAGGCCACGGAAGATGTCGGTGTAGACGCGGGCCGGCCAGCGCAGCCAGCGCGACCGGGACAGACCACGCAGACGGCCAGCAGCATCCCCGCCAGTGTGCCCAGCACGGCCGAGCACAGCGCGAGCAGGAGGGTGTTGCGCAGGCCGACCGCTGACCAGCTCGGGCAGCGCCTGCCGCATGGCGCCCGAGGTCGAGGAAGGTCTCCCGGAGCGTCTGCAGGATGTCCATGGCGCGGTCAGCTCCCGGCGGCGGCCTTGACCGGCGGGAAGGCGACCGTGCCACTGCCGGGCGTGAAGTCCTTCGGCACCGGACGCCCCGGGTAGTACTGCTCCTGCAGCCTGGTCCAGGTGCCGTCCTTGATCACCTGGTCCAGGGCGGTGTTGAGCGCCGTGCGGAACGCCGTGTTGCCGGGGGCGACGGCGAAGGCCGTCGGCGCCGAGCTGAGCTGCTTGGCCGCCAGGGTGACCTTGCCGCCGCTGTCCTTGGCGGTCTTCTCGCCGATCTCGGCGGGGGCGACCCAGGCCTGCGCCGTGCCGGACTTCAGCTGGTTCAGCGCGCTGTTGTAGTCGGGGACCCGCACCGGGTTCAGGCCCTCCTTGGTGGCGTAGTCGTCCTGGACCGTGCCCTGCACGACCGCGACGCGCTTGCCCTTCAGCTGGTCGAAGGCCGTGATGGCGGACCCGGCCGGGACGTCGAGGCCGAAGTAGCCGAAGTCGTAGCCGTTGGTGAAGTCGACCGTCTTCTTGCGCGCATCGGTGATGGTGATGGAGGAGGAGCCGAGGTCGAACTTCTTGTTCTTGACCTGCGCGAGGAGCGCGGAGAAGTCGGTGCCGACGAACTGCACCTTCAGGCCGAGCTTGCCGGCGACCGCGGTGAGCAGGTCGTTGTCGAAGCCGGTGAACTTCCCGTCCTTGAGGAAGACGTTCGGCGGTGCGTCGGTCAAGGTGGCGACGCGGATCGTCCCGGCCTGCTGCAGGCCGTACGGGTTGTCCTTGGCAGCGGTGGCGGAGGAGGCGTTGCTGCCGCAGGCGGAGAGCGCGAGGACGGCCACGGCCGCGGTGGCGACGACGAGCGGGCGACGGGCGGGGGTGGAGGCAGGCATGGCTCTTCCTTGCAGGGTCGTTGCGGGTCAGGGACGCCGGTCGGGCGCACGGCACCCTCGGCGAAACGGCGTCGGCGCGGCGACCAACGCTTAACGCAACGTTATAGGAGCCCTAACCAGAGGTGATGATGGGGGGCGCGCACCAGCGCCTCCCGACGACGTCCTCCCGGCAGCGGGGGTCAGCTGACGGTGACGACCGGCTTGGCGTCGTCCCCGCCGGGCAGGGGCTCGCCCATCTCCTCGGCGATCCGCAGGGCCTCCTCGATGAGGGTCTCCACGATCAGCGACTCCGGGACGGTCTTGACGACCTCGCCCTTGACGAAGATCTGGCCCTTGCCGTTGCCGGAGGCGACACCGAGGTCGGCCTCGCGGGCCTCCCCCGGCCCGTTGACGACGCAGCCCATGACGGCCACGCGCAGCGGCACGGTCAGGCCCTCGAGCCCGGCGGTGACCTGCTCGGCCAGGGTGTAGACGTCGACCTGTGCGCGCCCGCAGGAGGGGCAGGACACGATCTCGAGCTTGCGCGGGCGCAGGTTGAGCGACTGCAGGATGGCGTTGCCGACCTTGATCTCCTCGACCGGTGGGGCCGACAGCGACACCCGGATGGTGTCGCCGATCCCCTTGGCCAGCAGCGCCCCGAACGCCACGGAGGACTTGATCGTGCCCTGGAAGGCGGGGCCGGCCTCGGTCACGCCGAGGTGCAGCGGCCAGTCGCCGCGGGCGGCGAGCTGCTCGTAGGCCTGGACCATGACCACCGGGTCGTTGTGCTTGACCGAGATCTTGAAGTCGTGGAAGTCGTGCTCCTCGAACAGGCTCGCTTCCCACACCGCCGACTCGACCAGCGCCTCGGCGGTGGCCTTGCCGTACTTCTGCATCAGCCGGGGGTCCAGCGAGCCGGCGTTGACGCCGATCCGGATCGAGACGCCGGCGTCCTTGGCGGCGCGGGCGATCTGCTTGACCTGGTCGTCGAACTTGCGGATGTTGCCGGGGTTGACCCGCACGGCCGCACAACCGGCATCGATCGCGGCGTAGACGTACTTGGGCTGGAAGTGGATGTCGGCGATGACCGGGATCTGGCTGTGCTTGGCGATCTCCGGCAGGGCGTCGGCGTCGTCCTGGGAGGGGCAGGCCACCCGGACGATGTCGCAGCCGGTGGCCGTGAGCTCGGCGATCTGCTGGAGCGTCGCGTTGACGTCGGTCGTCGGGGTGGTGCACATCGACTGCACCGAGATGGGCGCGTCGCCCCCGACCTCGACCTTGCCGACCCTGATCTTGCGCGACCGGCGACGCGGCGCGACCACGGGAGGGGGCAGGGGTGGCATACCGAGCGAGACCGTCATGCGTCCAGTATCTCCCACCTGCTGGACGCCCTCGTGGTCGCCATGCCCCCGGTACGCCGAAAGGCAGACCCTGCAGCTGCCCGACGAGGCCATCGTCCCCTCGTACTGGGTATCCGAATCGGCAGGAGCGCGGGCGCACGCCGTTGAGCGGATCTGCCGATGACCGGTCATTAGCGTGCTGCGGTGTCAGTCTTCCGGACGCCCGAGAGAATCCGGGCGTGGTGGATCGGCGAACCCTTCGAAGGGTGTGCCTCTCAGGGTTCGAGTCCGAGGGCTTGGACTACGCGTGCGGCCGAGCTCGGCATCGAGGCGTGGACGACTGACCGCGGCCCTCAGTCGCTCCGCGGGGTGCGGGCGCAGAGGTCCCGCAGCAGGGAGACCTCAGCCAGGTGGTGGATCAGCTCGCGGTTGATGTGCAGCACCAGGGCGGCCATCGGCGCGTCGGCGAACGGCCCCTCTGCCGGGCCGCACGGCTGGTCGAGGCCGCTTTCACCGAGCGCCCCTACGCCGTCGAGCCACAGCGCGACCTCACGGTCCAGCTGCGCCAGCGCCTCGGCCGCCGTGCCTGCATACGAGGCGGTCATGTAGCCGACCGGTGCGCGACCGAAGTGTGCCGCGTTGCGCATGCCCAGGACTCCGACGATCATGTGCCCGAGCCGCCAGGCAATCGTGGTCAACGGCGCCGGAGCCGGCTCGGGGAACACCCAGTCGATGACGAAGTCACCGACGCCGGCGGCCATCGGGGTCGTCGCAGTTCCGCGAGGACGGACGCTCCAGGCGCCCTTGGCCGGTTCCCAGAAGTACTCCTCGTCCGACAGTCCTGCCAGGCGGGGGCCCAACTGGTGTTCCCAGTGCCACTCGAACTGGTTTCGAAGAAGGGCGTTCCACGACGTCATGTCGCCAGTTTGGACCTAGCGGGTCGGGCAGAGCAGGGGTCCGCTGCCAGGGTCTCCTGCGGTCCGACCACAGCTTGTCGGACGCCCGGCCTACGGTGACCCGACGTGTGGCGGTACCAGAGGTTCCGGCGTCGCCACGACTCCACGCGGACACCGGAGGAGTGGGTCGACGCGCTCCTCAGCGACGGTTGGGAGACCCGGGCCAGTGGCCGCGGCGCGTGGTGTGTCATAGGTGGCCGCGAGGTCTTCACCGTGTGACTCTCGCGGACGCCGAACGTCCGCTCACGCCGCTTTCCGCGGTCATGGCTCCCTTCTGTGTCAACCGGTGGCTGCGAGGGCGGTCGTAGTCTTGGTGGCGGCGGGTCCGGGAAGTGGCTTGTCCGAAGTGCCGGTGTGGGGTTGTGAGCCGGCCGCGCTGGAGTCAGAGTCGTCACCCCGTTGCCCTCCCGGGCCCGTCACCACTCTGCCGTCTGCGAGGTCGGCCAGCATGGTCCGGAAGACGATGTCGGACAGGCGCCGTTTGAGGCAGCGCATGGCTTCCATCTAGCTCTTTCCCGAGGCCTTCCTCCGGTCGTAGTAGTCCCGCCCTTCGGTGGGCGTTACTGCAGCTGCACGATGGCCATCGTTGTGCAGCACCCGTTGATCTGACGGTTGCCTGCCCTGGACAGCCGGTGGCGCACGACATCGCCGGAGGACGCCTCTATCGGTGCGCTGCCATTCCAGGACGCGAAGTGGTTCCGATTCGGGAAACGTGATGTCCCCGACCTCTACCAGCAGCCCGCGCCCCGGTCGGGCCATGCCGTCCCGCTCCAACAGCGATGTTACCGGTCGCAGCCAGCAGAGCCTCTAAGCTCCTCGTCGGCGTCCTTGCTCGCGCCGGTAGATCCGCTCGCAGGTCTCGTGACCAGCCGGCCGCGACCCGTTTGCGGGTCTTGCCCCCGAGTCACGCGGCGCACCCCAGCCAGGATGGTCTTTGCCTGCGCCGCGGACAAGAACAGCTTCGCTCCGCCGGGCAACATCCAGCAGCAGAGCGTGCAGTTAGGCGATCTTGCGGGTGTACTCCTCACCCAAGCGCACCATCCACCAGCAGCCGCAGCACCATCACTCCTCACCACACCGCGCAACCCCACCATCCATCCCACCAGCGCACAGTGCGCGTCATCGCGTCTATCTGCACCCTACCCGTGAACACCCGCACCCACACACAACTCGTCACTCCACACCCCTCACCATCACCAAACCTCGCATATACCACCATCCCTCACAACCCTCATCACCCACACCCATCCACCACCCCTACTCCAGCAGCTCCTACCCATCACATCCTTAACCACCACCACCACATCACCTCATCACTCCATACCTCATTACCATCTCTAACTCCATCCCATCACCACCACCCCACTTACCTCACCTACTCAACTATCCTCCACCTCAACCTACTGCTATCAGCAACAACCTACTTCAACAAACAACCCTCTAGCCTCTCCCCCCGCCCCCTCCAACCATAACCACACCCAAACACCAATAACACACCCACACCTAACCACCTTCCAACCCATCCTATCATACCGAGTTGCGGACGCTCACCCGGTGACGGACTGCGTCCTCGGTTCCCTCGCTACCGAGAACGCCTACCGTGGCAAAGACATGATCGGTACGACGACGGGAGCACGGCCCATGCCACATGTACGACGCTTCGACCACGTCGGCATCACGGTCGCAGATCTCGATGTCGTGACCGCCTTCTTCGTGGCGCTCGGCTTGGAGGTCGAAGGCAGGACGTTCGTCGAGGGCGAGTTCCTGGACACGGTCTGCGGCATTCCCGACTCCCGCACCGAGATCGTCATGCTGAAGTCGCCCAACGATGGCGCCCGCCTAGAGCTCGCGAGCTTCGTGCGGCCCAACTCCGTGCCCGGCTCGCCGGCCGCCATGGCCAACGAGCTGGGACTGCGCAACGTCTCCTTCGAGGTCAACGACCTGCAGGCGGCGGTCGACTGGGCAGCGAGCGAGGGCTACGGACTGGTCGGCGGCATCGGCGAGTACGAGCGTACCTGGCGGATGGCCTACGTCCGGGGGCCCGAAGGGATCATCGTCTCGCTGGCCGAGCACATCGGCTGAGCCTCGCAACGCGCGCATCCGGCTCCCCTCTGTGTCAAGGGGCGGGTTGAGGAGCCTTCTTGGTGGTGGCCTGTCGGGGTCGGAGTACCGGGAGTAGCGTCGTGGGTGCGGGTCCGGGAAGTGGCTGATCCGAAGTGTCGATGTGCGGGGGCAGGTCGACCGCGCAGGATTCTTGAGACGCCCCGCAGTGCCCTCCCGGGCCCGTGCCGGCATCCGCGTACTCGGCGGGCGGAGCATCGGTGACCAGACACCGGAAGATGACGTCGGAGATCCGGCGTTTGAGGCAGCGCAGGGCTTCCATCGGCGTCTTCCCGGCGGCGAGCTTGCGTCGGTAGTAGGCGCGGCCCGCGGTGTCGTGGCGGATCTGGACGATCGCGGCGACGTGGATGACGTGGTTCATCCGACGGTTCCCCGCGCGGGAGAGCCGGTGCCGGATCTGCTCCCCGGAGGAGGCGTCCAGGGGTGCGGTGCCGGTCCATGAGGCGAACCGGTTCCGGTCGGCGAAGCGGGCGACGTCCCCCACGTCGGCGAGGATCCGGGCGCCGCCGGCGGGCCCGACGCCATAGATGTCCATGAGCGTGGAGCCGCGCTGCCTGCGGCGGTCGTGAGCTCGGCCTTGATCTTCTTCAGCTTGGCATCGACCGCGACCAGGTCAGCCAGCTCCTCGACTGCCATTCGGCGGCGGGTCTTTCCAGCGATGTCGCGGGGCCGCACGGCGGCCAGCAGTGCCTTGGCCTGCAACGCAGACAGGTCCTTCTTGCGCTGGCCGGGGATCAGCTCGCTGAGCAGCCGCTGGAGCCGGTTGACGATCTGCACGCGCAGCCGGGACAGCTCGTCGCGGCGGTCGGTGAGCATGCGCAAAGCCTCCAGATCACCATCGGGCGAGACCACCCGCAGCCCTGGGGTCCGCACGGCGACAACCGCAATCGAGTGCGCATCGCGGGCGTCGGTCTTGCGGTTGTGCCCGGTGTCGAACAAGCGCACCCGGGCGGCCAGCTTGGCCGGCACGTCGACCACCTGCTCACCGGCCTCGACCAGCCGCTGCGCCAACGGCCGACCGGCACCGTTGGCTCCTTCGACCGCCCACACCCGCTGCGGCCACGCCCGTACGTACCGGCGCATCGCGGCGTAGCCGGCCTTGTCCGTGGTGAACCGACCCGACCCGAGCAGCCTCTCGTACCGGTCGACCACCTCGATCGTCGCGGACAGCTTGTGGGGATCGACCCCGATGACCACCTGTTCCATGGCGCTCCTGCCTCTCCTCGAACCGGTACCGGCGACGAGGTGGGCAGTGCTACTACGAGCTGGGCAGTCCCCTCTTGACCCACGCCTCGTCACGGTGCCCGGCGGTGCGCAGTCCAGATGAGAGCCACACCCCCAGACCGGGTGGGCAGCCGCAATTGAGAGCGTCCCACCGGGCACCTGGATCGAGTCTGGCCAGACATCGACCCTGCGTGAAGTCTCCTAGTAGCCGCTGTCCGCCGTCATGCCGATGTGCGCGCGTCGCTGGACGCGGGGCGACCTCAGGGGACCGGAGGGGTCCGGTCTCAGCGTCCAGGTTCGACACGCGGGCGCCGTCCACACGCCGCCGGTCGAGGCTGGACGGTCGTTGCCGGGCGGCGGACGAGTGGAAGCGGCAGGGAGAGGATGAGGTCGGCGCCGATGGCCTCAGTCTCGAGAACCCACTGTGCAGGGCCTGTGGGCGTTTCCGCCCGGGCGGGTGATGAGCAGCCGGCTCGTCCGTGAGCGCCTCATCTGCCACCGTCGCGGGTAGGTGGCCCGCACGCTGAGCTGCTGCTGCTACGAGGGCGAGGGCGGCGAGTCCGGCCGCGACGACGAAGGGATGGTCGACGAGTACGTCTGCGGCGGGTTCGAGCGGGTTCGTGGTGAGCACTCCGGTCCGCTGGGCGAGCCAGCCGGTCGCCAGGGTGGCGCCGACCACCGCCGTGGTCGTTCGCAGTGCGGGGTATGCGGTCGTGCTACTGAGAATGATGAGCGACGGCATCACCAGTGCGACGACGAGGAGCTGGGCGGCCTCGATTCCGAAGTTGAAGCCGAGCATGGTGGTCACCAGTCCACCTCTGGTCAAGTTGAGTGCGTCGAGGACCGCGGCGAAGGACAGTCCGTGCAGCAGCCCGAAGCTGCCGGCGATGAGGAACTCGCCACGTCGCACGAGCGGCCGGATGGCGTGGATCGCCGACACGAGGACCGATAGTGCGATGCCGCTCACGACGAGACGCGTGGACAGGTGGACCCAGCCCAGGGCGCCGAGGGCGAGCGTGACCGAGTGGCCGACGGCGAAGGCGCTCACGACGTGCACGACGCGGAGGCCGGCGCGCCCGAGGTCGTCACCCCGCACCCACCGTGGGGCGCGGGCGACCAGGGGTGCGGGCAGCAGCAGCATGAGCAGGAAGAGCAGGTGCTCGCTGCCGCTGCCGATGTGGTGGATCCCCAGACTGATCGCAGGCAGGAAGCCTCCCATTTGCGAGGCGACGTAGGTCGAGGCAACGGGCACTGACGTGCGCTGCCACGACAGCATCGCCAACGTTGTGTAGGCACCCGTGTGGCCGTAGCGGGCCGAGACGAAGACGCGGTGCGAGACCAGCTTGTCGATGACGGCGTCGTAGTGCAGGACGAAGTCGCCGACGCTGCCTCCACTCGGTGTGAGCGTGGCGTCGAGGACGAGGTTGTCGACGCCGTCGACCTTCTTCACGTGTCCGCCGCTGACCTCGGCCGTCCACGCCCGCTTCGCCGCGTCCGTGGCTGACAAGTGGGCGCGGACGTAGCTGCGCAGGTCCCTCACCGTCGTCGGGTGGAGCACCGTGGTCGCCGTGAGCTCCTGGTCGACGGCGATGCTGAGCTCGTCCAGCGGCAGGTCGACGGTGGCGGTGACCCTGCCCGCGTCGACGTTGAGCAGGACCGCGGTGGTGCTTAGTGGGTGCGCGGATGCCTGTGGGGCCGTTGCAAGCAGGAGGATCGCGGCGCCCGCGAGGAGCGCCACGATCCGTCTGATGCTGGTCAGCACGTGGTCACGCGCTGGGGTTGGTGCTGCCGTAGTCGTCGGTCTTGTCGCGATACACGCCGTGGTAGTGCACGTTGGGGGTGCTGCGGCTGCGGGTATTGACGAGCTCGATCCAAGCGCGGGGTCCGTCGATGCGCAGGTAGGTGTTCTCGCCGCTGACGGTCTTGCTGTTCGCGTAGGCGATGGTGGTCTGGTCGAGCTGGGACTCATACGTCTTCATCAGCGAGGCGGCCGCGCCGGGGGCTGCGTCGTCGACCCAGGCGGCGATGGCGGCGACGA
The DNA here is from genome assembly GCA_963724015.1 of uncultured Actinomycetota bacterium. Classification (GTDB taxonomy): domain Bacteria; phylum Actinomycetota; class Actinomycetes; order Actinomycetales; family Dermatophilaceae; genus CAVRTM01. The sequence goes on along the minus strand of CAVRTM010000004.1, from coordinate 971,822 downwards.
CGAGCTTCTTCTGCGTCGCCGACAGGTCGCTGACCTTGACCCCGGTGTTGGTGGGGAACTTCCCGTTGTCCACGCCGGGTCCCATCAAGATGTCGTTGATGGTGCTCGTCAGCTTGGCCTTGGTGTCCTGGGCGTCGGTCAGGGAGTCGAACAGCGAGAACAGGGTTCCGGCCTTCTCCTTCAGCGGCTCGACGCCGGTGTTGGAGATGGTGAACTTCTTGGGCTCGGTGCCGGTGAAGTCCGGGGTGATGCTGGCCGTGGTGCCCTTGTCGGTGTAGTTGCGGGCCAGGTGGTGGCCACCGAACTGCACCATGAACGGGGCGCTGGTCGAGGGCGTGCCGTAGACGGCGATGTAGTAGTCGGTGTCGGAGCCGAAGCTGTCGGTTCCCGAGGCGCTGTTCTTGTTCAGCCAGTCGTCGGCCTTCTGAATCGCCTCGACCTGCAAATACCCCTCAGCACTGAGCAAGCATCGTCTTGACCAGCGCCATGGCGGCGGTCTTCGCGTCGGCGTCGAGGGCGGAGAGCGCGACGCCCTTGCGAGGTACCTGCTGGGCCGGGAAGTTCGACCAGGTCTGGCGCGACTGGCTGTCGCTGAAGGGATAGGTCACCTTCGCCTTCGTCGCCGCAGGGAGAGCCAAGACGGTAAAGAGCCCGCTTGTGTGCGGGCTGTCAGGCAAATGTCCGTCGTCTGTCCGCTTACGGCGACTCCTCGACAAGGGCGTCGACGGCCAGCCGGCGCTGTCGTGGCGCTACGCCGGTGATAGGAGCCGGCTGTGGAAGTGGCAGTTTCGAGGGTGCGGCTTGCTGGTGGTCAGGCGTCGGGCCGCGGCTGTCAGGACTGGTCTGGTCGGGGCAGGCCGAGGAGGCGTTCGAGCACGGCGTGGCGCCAGCAGGCGCGCAGGGTGAAGAACCAGAGGATGGTGCTGGCGGTGACGACCGGGATCTCCGGGCCGCCGGGGCGCAGCAGTGAGAAGTAGTTCGCTGTGGCTGGGGTGAGCAGTACCACCAGAAAGGTGACCAGCAGGGCGGCGGCGAGCAGGGCGGGGCGCTTGTCACTTTCGCAGGAAACGGCATGAAACGTCCGGAACTGCCGCATTCCGCGCGGACACTCCCCTGCGCGGACTCACTCTACGACGGCGAGTGCGCGCCGGGGAGCCACGGGCAGCTGACGGGTGGCGCAGCGTGGCGGCGATGAAGGCGCCCTGGAGCCAGGCAGCACCATGCGCTGCCTGTGCGGGAACTGCATGGCATTGCGTCGACAACGGCTGAACACCGGCTCCACGTGGTCCCATTGGTCATCGGTCACGTCACTGGTACGACATGCCTCGCAGGGGTGACGACTCACCGCGTCCGCCCCAACAGGGACACACCGAGTTAGAGCTTCACCGGGTTGACGATGTCGGCGTAGATCAGCAGCACCGACATGCTGATCAGCGCCAGCGACATCGCGTAGGCGATGGGCAGCGCCTTGGCCACGTCGACGTAGCCAGGGTTGGGGCGACCGCGCAGCCGGGCGATGCGGCGCTTCAGGCCCTCCCACAGCGCGCCGGCGGCGTGCCCGCCGTCCAGCGGCAGCAGCGGGATGAGGTTGAAGACGAAGAGGGCGATGTTCAGCGAGGCGATGAGCATCAGCAGCGTGACGAACCTGCTCATGCCGCCGCCGCCCAGACCGGTGATCTGCCCGTCGGCGACCTCGCCGGCGACCCGGCCGACCCCGACGACGGACATCGGGCTGTACTTGTCGCGCACACCGGAGCCGAAGGCGGCCTGGGCGATGCCCACCATCTTCTGCGGGATCCGCAGGATGACCCCGGCCGTCTGGCCGACCTGTGTGCCGATGATGCCGGGGACGGCGGTGATCGGCTGCTTGACCAGCTCCAGCGAGGGAGCGAACCCCATGAAGCCGACCCGCTCGGTGCGCACGCGCCCTGCGCCGTCGCGCACCGGCTCGCCCTGGTTGTCGACGACCGGCACGTCGGTGAAGAGCGGGGTCGCGGTCAGGTGGAGCCGGGTGCCGTCGCGCTCGATGACCATGGCCAGCGCCTTGTCCCCGCTCGGGCGGACCAGCGCCCTGACCTCGTCCCAGGTGCTGACCTTCCGGCCACCGATGGACAGGATCCGGTCGCCCGGACGCAGCCCGGCTTTGTTCGCCGGGGCCACGGGGTCCTTGGCGGTGCACGCCGGAGGTGCCGCGGTGCCGGCGGTCTGCACCGTGACGCACTGCGAGACCGAGCTGATCCGCGGGGTGAGCTGGTTCGCGCCGTACAGGGTGGTGACGCCGGTGACGAGCACGACGGCGATGAGCAGGTTCATGGTCGGGCCGCCGAGCATGACGACGAGCTTCTTGGGCACCGACAGCCGGTAGAAGACCCGGTGCTCGTCGCCGGGGCCGACCTCCTCCAGGGAGTCCTGGCGGGCCTGGTCCATCAGCTGGGAGAACCGCCCGGTGCTGGAGGCCCGCAGCCGGGTCGGGTCGGTTCCCGGCTTGGGCGGGAACATGCCGATCATCCGGATGTAGCCGCCGAGGGGGACCGCCTTGACGCCGTACTCGGTCTCGCCGCGGCGGCGGGACCAGAGGGTGGGCCCGAAGCCGATCATGTACTGCGTCACCTTCAGGCCGAAGCGCTTGGCAGGCAGCAGGTGACCGAGCTCGTGCAGCGCGATGCTGACCGCCACCCCGAGGACGATCACCAGCACGCCGAGCAGGTACATCATGGCTTTCCCGTCTCCCGTCCGACCGCTCCCGCCAGCCCGAGGACGCTCCGGGCGCGCGTTCGCGCCCAGGCCTCGGCCTGCAACACCGACTCAACGGTCAGCTCCCCGGAATCGTTTCCGGGCTGTCCCGCCTCGGCCCACTCGTGCACCACCCTCGCGACCGTGTCGACGATCGCGAGGAACGCGATGGTGCCGGCCAGGAACGCCTCCACGCACTCCTCGTTGGCCGCGTTGAACACCGCCGGGTACGTCGCCCCCTCCTGGCCCACGCGCCGTGCGAGGCCGACCGAGGGGAACGCCTCGTCGTCGAGCGGGAAGAACTCCCACGTCGAGGCGGTCGTCCAGTCGCACGCCGGGCCCGCGTCCGGCAGGCGGTCGGGCCATCCGAGCCCGAGCGCTATCGGGATGAGCATCGACGGCGGCGAGACCTGGGCCATCGTCGAGCCGTCGTGGAACTCCACCATCGAGTGGACCATCTGCTGCGGGTGCACCACGACGTCGATCCGGTCGAAGGGGAGGTCGAAGAGCAGGTGCGCCTCGATCACCTCGAGCCCCTTGTTCACCAGCGTGGCCGAGTTCGTCGTGATGACGGGCCCCATGGCGAAGTTGGGGTGGGCCAGGGCCTCGGTGATGGTGACCTGCTCGAGGTCCGCCCGGCTCCGGCCGCGGAACGGTCCGCCGCTCGCGGTGACCACGAGACGGCGTACCTCCTCGGCTGACCCGCCGCGCAGGCACTGGGCGATGGCGCTGTGCTCGCTGTCGACCGGCACGATCTGCCCGGGGGCCGCGGCGTCCTTGACCAGGGCGCCGCCGACGATCAGCGACTCCTTGTTCGCCAGGGCAAGGGTGGAGCCGGCCTTCAGCGCGGCGAGTGTGGGCAGCAGCCCGATCGAGCCGGTGATGCCGTTGAGCACCACATCGGCGCCCGAGCCCGCGAGCCGGGTGTTCGCCTCGGGCCCGATGAGCACGTCAGGTGCGAAGCCGTGGACCCCCGCCTCACGGGCCGCCTGGCCCAGGGCGGCGAGGACGTCCTGCCGGTCCCCCGCCGCGACCCCGACGGCCTCGACCCGCAGGGCGACGGCCTGCTGCGCGAGGAGAGCCAGGTTGCCGCCGCCGGCGCTGATGCCGGTCACCCGGAAGCGGTCCGGATGCTGCTGCACCACCTCGATCGCCTGGGTGCCGATGGACCCGGTGGACCCGAGGAGGACGACGTTCCTTGGTGAGCTCACGCCGTCATTGTGGTGCAGGGTGGGGCGGCGCGGGCGCGGCGGGTCGTCGATCTCCGCGCCGCACCAGCAGCCGCGTCCAGCCCGAGCCGGTCAGGGGGCGATGCCGACGTACTTGGTCTCGAGGTACTCCTCGATGCCCTCGAACCCGCCCTCGCGGCCGAAGCCGGAGTGCTTGACCCCGCCGAACGGCGCCGCGGGGTTGGACACGATGCCCTGGTTGATCCCGACCATCCCGAACTCCAGGGCCTCGCTCACCTTCAGCATCCGGGACAGGTCCCGGGTGAAGGCGTAGGCGACCAGGCCGTACTCGGTGTCGTTGGCGCGGGCGATCGCCTCGTCGTCGGTGGCGAACGTGCTGACCGGCGCGACCGGGCCGAAGATCTCCTCGCGCACCAGTCGGGCGTCCGCGGGGACGTCGCTCAGCACGGTGGGGGCGAAGAAGTAGCCGGCGCCGTCCACCGGCTGTCCGCCGGTCAGGATCGTGGCGCCGCGCTCGGTGGCGTCCGAGAGCAGCTCGCCCACCTTGTCCCGCGCCTTGGCGTCGATCAGCGGCCCGACGTTCACGCCGTCCTCGGTACCCCGCCCGACCGTCAGCTCACCCATCCGCTTGGCCAGGCGCTGCGAGAACTCCGCGGCGACGGACTCGTGCACGAGGAACCGGTTGGCCGCGGTGCAGGCCTCGCCCATGTTGCGCATCTTGGCCAGCATCGCGCCCTCGACCGCACGGTCGAGGTCCGCGTCCTCGAACACCAGGAACGGGGCGTTGCCTCCCAGCTCCATCGACATCCGCAGCAGCTGCTCGGCCGACTGCTCCACCAGCACCTTGCCCACCGGCGTGGACCCGGTGAACGTGAGCTTGCGCAGCCGCGGGTCCCGGATCAGCGGCTCCATGACCTTGCCGGTCGTGGACGTGGTGACGACGTTGAGCACGCCGTCCGGCACCCCGCACTCGGCGAGGACCTGGGCCAGCAGCAGCATCGTCAGCGGCGTCTGCGAGGCGGGCTTGACCACCATCGTGCAGCCCGCCGCGAGCGCGGGGCCGATCTTGCGGGTGCCCATCGCCAGCGGGAAGTTCCACGGCGTGATCATCAACGTCGGGCCGACCGGCTGCTTCGTGGTCATCAGGCGGGTGGCGCCGTTGGGCGAGGTCGACCAGCGACCGCCGATCCGCACCGCCTCCTCGGAGAACCAGCGCAGGAACTCCGCCCCGTAGACGACCTCACCGTGGGACTCCGCCAGCGGCTTGCCCATCTCCAGGGTCATCAGCAGCGCGAAGTCGTCCGCCCGCGCCGTCACCGCCTCGAACGCCGCGCGCAGGATCTCGCCGCGGTCGCGCGGGGCCGTCGCCGCCCAGCCGGCCTGGGCAGCCACCGCGGCGTCCAGCGCCGCGCGGCCGTCCTCGACGCTGGCATCGGCCACCGAGGTCAGCACCTCGCCGGTCGCGGGGTCCTCGACCTCCAGGGTCGCCCCGCCGGCCGCGTCGCGCCACGTGCCGCCGATGAACAGACCCGTAGGAACACTCGCCAACAGGGACTTCTCGGAATCGCTCTGTGCCATGTCATCCAGCCTCTCAGGCGTCGTCAAGCGGCGGCCGCGCGGGTGCGGCAGCCGCTGGTGTCAGGGTCGGGGCCTGCCGTCCAGCAGGGGGCGTGAGGGGTCCCAGGTGGTGCCGTCGGCGGCGTCACGGCGTCGCCGGGCGATCGCCGACAACGCCTCGAGCACCACCCGGTTGGCCAGCGCCGCGGTGATGTCCGCGTGGTCGTACGGCGGGCTGACCTCCACCACGTCGACGCCGACCACCGGTACCTCCAGGCAGATCCGTCGCACCGCGTCGAGCAGCTGGCGGGCCGACAGGCCGCCGGGCTCGGGCGTGCCCGTGCCCGGCGCGTGGCCCGGGTCGCACACGTCGATGTCGACCGAGAGGAAGACGCCCTCGCACTCGTCGGTGGCGATGGCCATCGCCTCGGTCAGGCAGTCCTCGAGGCCGCGGTGACCGATCTCGGCCATCTCGTAGGACCGCATCCCCTGCCCCGCCATCCAGTCCAGTGTCTCCGGCGGGGGCCAGTAGCCACGCAGGCCGATCTGCAGGAACCGGTCGCCGCGCAGGGCACCGGACTCGATCAGCCGCCGCATCGGCTGCCCGTGTCCCCACAGGGACCCGAACTCGATGTCACCGGTGTCGGCGTGCGCGTCGAAGTGCAGCATCGAGACCCGGCCGTGGCCGAGGACGTTGGCCACCCCCTTGGCGTCGGGGAAGGCGATCGAGTGGTCACCGCCCAGCACCACGGGGATGGCGCCGGCCCGGGCGACCTTCTCCACCGCGGCCTCGAGCGCCGGCAGCGCCACCTCGATGTCGCCGGAGTACATCTCGACGTCACCGGCGTCCACCACGCGCAGGTCGGCCAGCCCGTCGGTGCGCAGCGCCAGGCTGGGCCGGGACCCGTCGTGGGGCAGGTAGTCGGTGCTGCGGATCGCCATGGGGCCGAACCGGGTCCCCGGCCGGTGGGAGGTGCCGCCGTCGAACGGGGCGCCGACGATGACCACGTCCGCGCCGGCATAGCTCGACGGGTCGTCCAGGTCGCAGGCGGGCACACCGAGGAAGGTGAAGTCGGGGCCGTACTGCTGGCCGTAGCGCGTCATGCATTGATCCTAGGCAGTCGCGGAACTCCCTGCCCCGCGCCGGTTCCGGAGGCCCGACACGGACGTAGCATGAAGGCGTGGTCCGGGGGTGGGGACACCGGCGCGGGCCACTGGGACCGCAAGGAGGGCCCGATGCACACCACGTCGCAGAACGAGGGACTGAGCCTCTGGTACCGCTTCGGCTGGCGGGTCAGGTACGTCCTCCTCAACATCTTCGGGCCCGCGCAGCTGGGTGACCACGACCCGTCGACCGAGCTGCGCCGGGAGCGGCAGGCCAGAGTCGAGCATGCCCGGCGGTCACGTTCCTGAGCCTCCGTGAGCCTGTCGCGTGCCGGTGTACTCACGACCTGCGGCGTGAGGAGATCACCTGTCCGAGGATCACGAGCAGCACGGCGATGAGGAACATGCTGAAGCCGATCACGTTGGCCTGGGCAGGGATCCCGCGCAGGTAGGACACGTAGACGAACTTGGGGAACGTCGTGGTGTCGCCCGAGACGAAGTTGGTGATGATGAAGTCGTCGAAGCTGAGGGAGAACGCCAGGAGCGCCGCCGCGACGATGCCCGGCAGCACCAGCGGGAAGGTGACCCGCAGGAACGTCGCGGTGGGGTTGGCGTAGAGGTCCATCGCCGCCTCCTCCAGCCGCGGGTCGAGGCTCTGCAGGCGTGCCTTGACGGTGACCACGACGAAGCTGACGCAGAACATGATGTGGGCGATGACGATCGTGGTGAAGCCGAGCGTCAGGCCCACCTTGGAGAAGCCCTGCACGAAGATCGTCAGCAGGCTCGCGCCCAGGACGATCTCGGGGGTCGCCATCGGCAGGAAGACCAGTGCGCTGGTGGCCCCCTGGCCGCGGAAGCGGTGGCGGACGATGGCGAAGGCGATCATCGTGCCGAGCACCGTGGCGACGACCGTGGCGAGGGCGCCGACCTTGATGCTGGTCACCAGCGCGTCGCACACGCCGGGCGCACCGCAGGGGTTCTCCCAGTGCTTCAGCGTCGGGCTGCCGACGGGGTTCCAGCTGATGTTGGACTTGGTGTAGTTGTTGAAGGAGAAGACGAACGTGTAGGCCACCGGCACGAACAGGTAGACCAGCACCACGCCGGAGATCATCGCGATGACGTGGTCGGCCACCCACCGCCTGGCACGGGTAGCGGCACCTGGCCGCTGGCCGCCGCGGGCCGCGCGCGCATCGCGCGCCTCCGTCGGCTCTGACAGGGTCGTCGCGCTCACACCAGCTCCTCGGTGCCGAACCGTCGGATGTAGAACACGACCATGGCGAGGATGAGGGCCATGAGCGTGAACGAGAGCGCCGCCGCCACCGGGAACCCGCCCAGCACCCGGAAGAACTGGCTCTCGATGACGTTGCCGACCATCTTGGTGCTGGTGTCGGACCCGAGCAGCTCGGCGTTGACGTAGTCGCCGGCGGCAGGGATGAAGGTCAGCAGCGTGCCGGCGATGATGCCGGGCATGCTCAGCGGCACCGTGACCGTGCGGAAGGTGGTGAAGCCGTTGGCGTAGAGGTCGCCACCGGCCTCGATCAGGCGCGGGTCGGCGCGTTCGAGGCTGGCGTAGATCGGCAGCACCATGAACGGCAGGAAGTTGTAGGTCAGGCCTGCCACGACCGCGACCCACGTCTCGGTGAGGTGGCCACCGGGAAGGACGTTGAGGAAGTTGAGGGTCCGCACGACCGGGCTGTCGTCGGCGAGGATCTGCCGCCAGGCGATGGTGCGCAGGATGAACGAGGTGAAGAACGGCGCCACCACGCAGATCAGCATGACGTTGCGCCAGCGCCCCGCCTTGAACGCCATCGTGTAGGCGAGCGGGTAGGCCAGGCAGAACGTGAACACGGTGGCTAGGCCGGCGTAGAGGATGGAACGGCCGAAGTGGCCGGCGAAGTCGCTCAGCGCCGTGACGTAGTTGCCGACGTTGACGTCCCGGTAGTAGTAGCCCGGGAATCCGGGGAAGCCCGACTGCAGGCTCACCGCGCCGAGCTGGACCAAGGGGATGATGAAGAAGATCAGCAGCCACCCCAGGCCCGGGATGAGCAGGAGGTACGGCGTCAGCTTGCGGCGGCTCACGCCGAGACCTCCACCACGTCGGGGTCGACGCCCGCGCTGAGGTCCTCGTCGCCGGGCAGCGTGAACGCGTGCCGCGGGTCCCACCGCAGCACCACCGAGTCGCCCGGGCGGGCCACCGCGTCGACGCCGAGGTTCTGCGCGAAGACCGTCCAGGCGCCGAGGCCGGGCACGTCTACGATGTACTGGGTGCTGACGCCGCTGAACGAGACGTCGACGACGGTGCCGGGCCCGATCACGTTGTCGCCGCCCGCCTCCGGCGGGCCGCCCGCACGCGCCAGGCGGACCTTCTCCGGCCGCACGCCCATCACGACGTCACCGCTGCGGGCGGTGGCGCGGGCCGCGGGCACGACCACCATGCCGGCCGGGGTCCTGACGGTCACGACCTCGGCGTCGTCGGAGGCGACCGTGCCGCGCACGAGGTTGGACTGGCCCAGGAAGTTGGCCACGAACGCCGTACGCGGCAGGTCGTAGAGCTCGGCCGGAGGTCCCATCTGCTCGATCCGCCCGGCGTTCATCACCGCCACGGTGTCGGCCATGGTCATGGCCTCCTCCTGGTCGTGCGTGACGTGGATGAAGGTCAGCCCGACCTCGGTCTGGATGCGCTTGAGCTCCACCTGCATCTGGCGGCGCAGCTTGAGGTCCAGCGCCCCGAGCGGCTCGTCCAGCAGCAGCACCTCCGGGCGGTTGACCAGGGCCCGCGCGACCGCGACCCGCTGCTGCTGGCCGCCGGAGAGCTGGCCCGGCTTGCGGGTGGCGAGGTGGCTCATCTGCACGAGCTCGAGCGCCTCGGCGGCCTGCTCGGCCGCGTCCTTGGCGCCCCGGCGCCGCGGGCCGAAGGCGACGTTGCCGGCGATGTCGAGGTGCGGGAACAGCGCATAGCTCTGGAAGACGGTGTTGACCGGTCGCTCGTAGGGCCGCGACCCGGTCAGGTCGGTGGAGCCGATCAGCACCCGGCCCGAGGTCGGCTGCTCCAGCCCGGCCACCATCCGCAGCGTCGTCGTCTTGCCGCACCCCGACGGCCCGAGCAGGGCGAAGAACCCGCCCCGGGGCACCACGAGGTCGAGCTCGTCGACGGCCCTGAAGGCACCGAACTCCTTGGTGACCGCCTCGAGGGTCAGGTCACCCGTCGCACTCCGCAGGCCCGAGCCGTTGCGTGCCATCAGTTCCCCACCACCTTTGCCCAGATCGCGCCGTACCTGGCTTCCTCTTCGGCGCTGAGGGCCCGGAACACCTTGGCGTTCTTGGCCAGGAACGACGCCGACGGGAAGATGTACGGGCTCTTGGCGAGCTCGGGGTCGATCTTCTCCATCTCGGCCTGGGCGCCCTGCACGGGGCAGACGTAGTTGACGTAGGCAGCCACCTGAGCGGCGACCTCCGGCTGGTAGTAGTAGTCCATCAGCTGCTGGGCGTTGCGCCGGTGGCGACTGGTGATGGGGACCATCATGTTGTCGCTCCAGAGCATGCCGCCGGACTCGGGCAGCAGGAAGGTCCAGTTCGGGTTGTTGGTCTCGGCCCGCAGGACGAAGATGTCGCCGCTCCAGACGATGCCGGCGACGGCGTTGCCGCTCTGCAGGTCCTGCAGGTAGGAGTTGCCCTTGACCCGTCGGATGTTGCCCGTCCGACGATGCGCTTGCTGACCTCGTCGGTGGCGGCCTGGAACTGCGCGTCGGTGAACGGGCCGGAGGGGTCCACACCCTGGCTCAGCATGATCAGGCCGGTGGTGTCGCGGTACTCGCTGAGGACCACGATCTTGCCCTTGAGGTCGGGGGCCCACAGGTCGTCGATGGTCTTCAGGTCACGCCCGACCTTGGCCTTGTCGTAGGCGATGCCGGCGAACCCGCTCTGCCAGGTCAGGGAGAACTGCCGGCCCGGGTCGAACGACACGTCCTTGAGCTTGTCCAGCAGGTTGGCGGCGTGCGGCATGCGGATGAGCTCCAGCGGCTGGCAGAGCTTCTCGCGGATCACCCGGTTGGCCATCCAGTCGGTGAAGACGAAGATGTCGCGGTCGATGTCCTGGCCGGCGCGCAGCTGCGGCGCGATCTTGTTGAAGTAGGAGTCGTTGTCGTCGATGTCCTCGGAGTACGTCACCGCCATGCCGGTCTTCTTCTTGAAGGCCTCGAGGGTGGGGTACTTCTTGGTCTTGTCGTCGAAGTCGAGGTAGGCCGTCCAGTTCGCCCACTTGGCGGAGTGCTCGGCGGCCGAGACGTCCTGCGGCAGCTGGAGCTTCACCGCCCCCGCCGCCGGGGGCGGTGGCGGGGCACACCCGCTGGTCGCGGCTGCGGTCGCCGCAACGGCAGCCGCCGCGCCGGCCGAGGCCAGCAGCCGCCGCCGGGACGGCGACTGCGCCAGCAGCTGCGCCAGCAGGGGGTTCTTCGGACTGCTCACGACACCTCCAGAGTGTGTGGCCGTGCTCTCCCCACCTCCGGCTCCCGGCGCTCGCCGCAGCGGGCGCCGGGAGCCGGAGGACGGCGGGGTGGGTCAGGAGTCGATGTTGGCCATGACGTGCTTGACGCGGGTGTAGTCCTCGAATCCGTACATGGACAGGTCCTTGCCGTAGCCGCTGTGCTTGAACCCGCCGTGCGGCATCTCGGCCACGAGCGGGATGTGGGTGTTGATCCAGACACAGCCGAAGTCCAGGCGCTTGGACATCCGCATCGCCCGGCCGAAGTCCTTGGTCCACACGCTGCTGGCCAGGCCGTACTCGACGCCGTTGGCCCACGCGACGGCCTGGTCCTCGTCGGTGAAGCGCTGCACGGTGATGACGGGGCCGAAGATCTCGTGCTGGATCGCCTCGTCGTCCTGGCGGAGGCCGGAGACGACGGTCGGCTCGAAGTAGTACCCGTTGCCCAGGCCGCTGGCCCGGCTGCCGCCCGCGGAGACCTCGGCGTGGTCGGGCAGGCGCTGCAGGAAGCCCTCGACGTGGCCGAGCTGGTTCGCGTTGTTGACCGGGCCGAAGAGCGCGTCGGCGTCGTCCGGCAGGCCGACCTTGGCCTCGCTCTTGGCGTAGTCGGCCAGGGCGGAGACGAAGTCGTCGTGGATGTGGGGGGCGGCCAGCACACGGGTGGCAGCGGTGCAGTCCTGGCCGGCGTTGAAGTAGCCGGCGATCGCGATGGCCTCGACGGCGGCCTCGATGTCGGCGTCGTCGAAGACGACCACGGGCGCCTTGCCGCCGAGCTCGAGGTGGACCCGCTTGACGTCGGGCGCGGCGCTCTGGGCCACCTGGATGCCGGCACGCACGGAGCCGGTGATGGCGACCATCGCAGGGGTCTTGTGCTCGACCAGGGCGCGACCGGTGGTGCGGTCACCGGTGACCACGTTGAAGGTGCCGGCGGGCAGGAACTCCGAGGCCAGCTCGGCCAGCAGGAGGGTGGTCTCCGGGGTGGTGTCGCTCGGCTTGAGGACGATCGTGTTGCCGGCTGCGAGCGCCGGCGCGATCTTCCAGACCGCCATCATCATCGGGTAGTTCCACGGCGTCACCTGACCGACCACGCCGATCGGCTCGCGCCGGATCCACGAGGTGTGGCCCTTGAGGTACTCCCCCGAGGCCCGGCCCTCCAGCACGCGGGCGGCACCGGCGAAGAACCGGATCTGGTCCACCATCGGCGGGATCTCCTCGCTCGCCGTCAGCGCCCACGGCTTGCCGGTGTTCTCGGCCTCCAGCCGGATGAAGTCGTCGGCGCGCTTCTCGACCGCGTCGGCGAACTTCAGCAGCGCCTGCTGCCGCTCGCTCGGGGTGGTCTGGCCCCAGGTCTCGAAGGCCTTGGCCGCGGCGCCGTACGCGCGGTCGACGTCGGCAGCGGAGGAGACCGGGGCGGTGGCGACCACCTCGGCGGTCACCGGGCTGACGATGTCCGACGTCGCATCGCCCTCGGGGTCGGTGTACGCACCGTTGACGAAGTTGCGAAGGACGCGGGGGGTTCCACTCACGAGAGCACTCCTGGAAGCTGACGGATCCGGTGGTCGCACTCTAACCACAGTCGATGCCGTTTCAACAGGTCCAGCGGCGAATTCACAGCGGAATCCGTTGCGATTGGCGCCCGGAAGCCACCGATTCCGTCGTCCAAGGACTTGCCAACCGTCGATCCACGCGCCACGATCGGACCTGTGAGCACCCGCAAGCCTGCGCCGACGAGCGTCCGCACGGTCGAGCGCCGGCCGCTGGCCGGGGTTCTCGACTCGCTGTCCAAGTCGATCATCGAGCTGCTGCAGGAGGACGGGCGGCAGTCCTACGCCACGATCGCCAAGAGCGTCGGCCTCTCGGAGGCGGCGGTGCGCCAGCGCGTGCAGCGGCTGCTGGATGCGGGGGTCATGCAGATCGTGGCGGTCACCGACCCGTTGCAGGTCGGCTTCCGGCGCCAGGCGATGATCGGGATCCGCATCGAGGGCGACACCGGACGGGTGGCCGACGCGCTCTCGGCGATGCCCGAGGTCTCCTACGTCGTCACCACGGCGGGCAGCTTCGACCTGCTGGCCGAGGTGGTCTGCGAGGACGACGACCAGCTGCTGGACCTGCTCAGCCACCACATCCGGACGCTTCCGGGCGTCAGCTCCACCGAGACGTTCGTCTATCTCAAACTCAACAAACAGAAATACGACTGGGGTACCAGATGACCACCGAGCCCACGCCCGTCTACGAGCCCTCCTCGGACCTGCGCACGCCTACCGGCGCGCTCTACTCCGAGGCCGCCCGTGACCACCTGTGGATGCACTTCACCCGCCACTCGACCTTCGAGGACCCCGGCGAGGGCGGGGCCGGGCACAGCGTCCCGGTCATCACCCGTGGCGAGGGCGCCTACGTCTGGGACGACCGCGGCAAGAAGTACCTCGACGGGCTCGCCGGGCTGTTCGTCGTCCAGGTCGGCCACGGCCGCGAGGAGCTGGCCGAGGCCGCTGCCCGCCAGGCCCGCGAGCTGGCGTTCTTCCCGCTCTGGTCCTACGCCCACCCCAGGGCGATCGAGCTGGCCGAGCGGCTCGCGTCGTACGCTCCCGGCGACCTCAACCGCGTCTTCTTCACCACCGGCGGCGGCGAGGCTGTCGAGAGCGCCTGGAAGCTGGCCAAGCAGTACTACAAGCTGGTCGGCAAGCCCACCAAGCACAAGGTGATCAGCCGTGCGGTGGCCTACCACGGCACCCCGCAGGGCGCCCTGTCGATCACCGGCATCCCCGAGGCCAAGGCGATGTTCGAGCCGCTGGTGCCCGGCGCGTTCAAGGTGCCCAACACCAACCAGTACCGCGCCCCCGAGCACCTGCGCGAGGACCCCAAGGCCTTCGGGCTGTGGGCCGCCGAGCGCATCGCCGAGGCGATCGAGTTCGAGGGTCCGGACACCGTGGCCGCGGTCTTCCTGGAGCCGGTGCAGAACTCCGGCGGCTGCTTCCCGCCGCCCCCCGGCTACTTCCAGCGGGTCCGCGAGATCTGCGACGAGTACGACGTGCTGCTGGTCTCCGACGAGGTCATCTGCTCGTTCGGCCGGATCGGGGACATGTTCGCCTGCAACGACTTCGGCTACGTCCCGGACATCATCACCTGCGCCAAGGGCATGACCTCCGGCTACTCCCCGATCGGGGCGATGATCGCCAGCGACCGGCTGTTCGAGCCGTTCCGCAAGGGCACGACGTACTTCCCGCACGGCTACACCTTCGGCGGCCACCCGGTCTCGGCGGCGGTCGCCATGGCCAACCTCGACATCTTCGAGCGCGAGGGCCTGAACAAGCACGTCCACGACAACGCCCCGAAGTTCCGCGCGTCGCTGGAGAAGCTGCTGGACCTGCCGCTGGTCGGCGACGTGCGTGGCGAGGGCTTCTTCTACGGCATCGAACTGGTCAAGGACAAGGACACCAGGGAGACCTTCGACGACGACGAGTCCGAGCGGCTGCTGCGCGGGTTCCTCTCCAAGGCGCTGTTCGACGCGGGCCTGTACTGCCGCGCCGACGACCGCGGCGACCCGGTGATCCAGCTCGCCCCGCCGCTGATCGTCGGGCAGCCCGAGTTCGACGAGATCGAGCAGAAGCTGCGCGGCGTCCTGACCGAGGCCGAGAAGCACCTCTGACCGCCGCACACCTGGCACCTGGCGGTTCTGCGCGTGCAGAACCGCCAGGTCCCGGACAGGGCTCAGGAGGGGCGTAGCACCGGGGTGAGGGCGTCCAGGACGCTGGCGTCCTCGATCGTCCCGGGGACGGTGGGCACCGCCCCGTCGGCGATCTGCCGCATGGTGCGGCGCAGGATCTTGCCGGACCGGGTCTTGGGCAGCGCCGTCACGATGTCCACCTGGCGCAGCGCCGCCACCGGCCCCACCTCGTTCCGCACGCGCGCGACAAGCTCGCCCTGCAGGGCCTCGCGGGCTCCGTCGGCGCTCACGTCGATGCCCGACTTCAGCACGACCAGGCCCCGGGGCACCTGCCCCTTGAGCTCGTCGGCGACACCGATCACGGCGCACTCCGCGACGGCGGGGTGGCCCGCGAGCGCCGCCTCCAGCGACCCGGTCGACAGCCGGTGCCCGGCGACGTTGAGCACGTCGTCGGTGCGCCCCATCACGAACAGGTAGCCGTCCTCGTCGACGTGGCCTCCGTCGCCGGTCAGGTAGTAGCCCTCGAAGGCCGACAGGTACGACGCGACGTACCGCTCGTCGTCCTCCCACAGGGTCGGCAGCGTGCCCGGCGGCATCGGCAGCCGCAGGCAGATCGCGCCCTCGATGCCGGGGCCGACCCGCTGGCCGCGCTCGTCGAGCACCTGCACGTCGTAGCCGGGCACCGGCACGGTCGGCGACCCGGGCTTGATCGGCAGCGCCTCCAGGCCCACGGGGTTGGCGGCGATGGGCCACCCGGTCTCGGTCTGCCACCAGTTGTCGACCACCGCGATCCCGAGCCGCTCGCTGGCCCAGGCGAACGTGTCGGGGTCGAGCCGCTCACCGGCGAGGAACAGCGTCCGCAGCGAGGAGAGGTCGTGCCCGGCCATCAGCGCACCGGCGGGGTCCTCCTTCTTGACCGCGCGGATGGCGGTCGGCGCGGTGAACATCGCGGACACGCCGTACTGCGCGACCACCCGCCAGAACGCGCCGGCGTCCGGCGTCCCCACCGGCTTGCCCTCGTAGAGCACCGTCGTGCACCCAGCCAGGAGGGGGGCGTAGACGATGTAGGAGTGGCCGACCACCCAGCCGACGTCGCTCGCGGTCCACCACACCTCGCCCGGCTCGACGCCGAAGACGGAGCGCATCGACCAGGTCAGCGCCACCGCGTGTCCACCGTTGTCACGCACGATCCCCTTGGGACGGCCCGTCGTGCCGGAGGTGTAGAGGATGTAGAGGGGGTCGGTCGCCTCCACGGCCACGCACCCGGCGCCGGTGGTGGCGTCGGGGTGCATGATCGTGGCCCAGTCCACGTCGCGCTCCCCCATCGAGGCGACGGCCTGCTCGCGCTGCAGGATCACGCAGTGCTCCGGCACGTGGCTGGACCGCTCGATCGCCGCGTCGAGCATCGGCTTGTACTCCACCACCCGGGACGGCTCGAGGCCGCAGGACGCCGAGACGATCACGCGGGGCCGGGCGTCCTCGATCCGGGCGGCGAGCTCGGCCGGCGCGAACCCACCGAACACGACCGAGTGGACCGCGCCGATGCGGGCGCAGGCCAGCATCGCCACGACCGCCTCGGGCACCATCGGCATGTAGATCACGACCCGGTCCCCCTTGACCACGCCGAGCGCCTGCAGCGCACCGCCGAAGCGGGCGACCTGCTCCAGCAGCTGGGCGTAGGTCAAGGTCCGCGCGGTGCCGGTCACCGGGCTGTCGTAGTGCAGCGCCGGCTGGTCCGCACGGCCGTTGATCACGTGCCGGTCCAGCGCGTTGTAGCAGGTGTTGAGCTGCCCGCCCTCGAACCAGCGGTAGAACGGGGGTCGGTCGTCGTCCAGGACCCGCACGGGCCGGCGGATCCAGTCCACCCCCCGCGCCGCCTCGGCCCAGAACCCCTCGGGGTCCTCCAGGCTGCGCTGATGGGCCTGTGCGTACGCGCCGTCGCTCATGTGCGCATCCTCACCCTCCCACGCCGTCGTCGCCAGTGCCGTCCGGTCCGGGTGCGCCGAGCCGGAGCCGTCCTGCGACGAACGGTCGGGCCTCTGGCACCCTGAGCGCGTGCCCCTGGACCCCCGCGACCTCCCCGGCGACGTGCTGGCCTTCCTGCGCGAGCGCCACCTGGCGACACTCACCACGATGCGCCCGGACGGCAGCCCGCACGTGGTGCCGGTCGGCTTCACCTGGGACGACGAGGCCAAGGTCGTCCGGGTCATCACGAGCGGTCCGACCCGCAAGGCCCGCAACGCGCTCGCGGGCGGCCGCGCGGTCGTGGCCCAGGTCGACGGGCGCCGGTGGCTGGCCCTGGAGGGCCCGGTGCGGGTGCTCACCGACGGTCCCGCCGTCCGCGAGGCCGAGGAGCGGTACGCCGTCCGCTACCGGGCGCCACGGGTGAACCCGGCCCGCGTGGTGCTGCAGATCGACGTGGACCGGGTGCTCGGCAACGCCTGACCGTGCGGGGCACCCCGCCGTCGGCGCCGCCGCGACCCGTGCAAACGGGGGATACGGGCCACAGCGGCCCCGCGTACCGTGAGGACCACACCGGACACGGGATGGTGCCATGCCCGAACAGATGGGAATCTCGTTCGCCACGGCCGTGGCGCGCAGGGACGAGGCGGCGCTGCTCGCGCTGCTGGACCCCGAGGTGGACTTCCGCGGGATGACACCGGACCGGTTCGAGCAGGCCCACGGTCCGGCGCAGCTGCTGGAGATCCTGCTGGGCGAGTGGCTCACGCCGGCCGACGAGATCACCGGCATCAAGAGCATCGACAGCGACGCCGTGGCGGAGGTCCGCCGCGTCGGATACCGCCTGTACGTCGTCAACCACGGCAGGTCGTTCGTGGTCGAGCACGTCGTCTACTTCCGGGTCCGCGGGCAGCGACTCGCGTGGTTGCAGGTCATGTCCACGGGATTGCTGCCTCGGCAGGTCTGAGCGGCGTGAACGCCCCTGTCGGCCCCCGCGGCCAGGGTGGTTGTTGAGCCGGCGGCCCGTTTGTGGTTGTGTGACCCGTCCTGAGCGGCTTCAGCAGCGAGGCCCGAGGGACGTCGTCTGCATCGGAGCACCGTGCCCTTCTCCATCGAACGCCCCGTCCTCCCCGGTCCCCTCGCGGTTCCTCCCCTCGACACCCCGCCGGTCGACCTCGAGGACCTCGCCGCGACCGGCGACCCCGCCGCCTCCGCCGGCCCTGCGGCATCCTCCGGCGACGACGCCATGCCCGCCCCCACTGCCGCCGCTGCAGACCGGGAGTTCGACGACCCCGGCCTACCGGCACGGCGACAGGGCGACGAGGTCCGCACCCAGCGGCTCTTCAAGCGCGCCGAGGCGGCCCGTTCGGCGGTCGCCCGACAGCGGCTGCTGAACGAGGTGGTCCTGCTCAACCAGGGCATGGCCCTGCGCATCGCGCACCGCTACCGGGGCCGGGGCATCGAGGTCGAGGACCTCGAGCAGGTGGCCCTGCTCGCGCTGATCAAGGCCGTACGCCGGTTCGAGCCGGGCCGCGGGCGCGCCTTCGCCGCCTACGCCGCCCCCAGCATCGCCGGGGACCTCAAGAAGCACTTCCGCGACCACGGCTGGGGCGTGCGCCCGCCGCGCGCCATCCAGGAGCTGGTGCTCTCGGTCCGTTCCACGGCCTCCGACCTCAGCCAGACGCTGCACCACGAGCCGACGGTGGCGGAGGTGGCCGAGGAGCTGCAGGTCGAGAGCGACGACGTGGCCCAGGCGATGATCGCGACGCAGAACTTCGCCCCGGTGTCCCTCGACGCGCCGGCGCCGGGCAGCGAGGTGCCCGTCGGTGACCTCATCGTCGACGAGAGCGACGACTACGCCCGGGTCGAGGTGATGAGCCAGCTGCGCCCGGCCATCGCCGGGCTCTCGGCCCGCGACCGGATGATCCTGCACATGCGCTTCATCGACGCCTGCACCCAGTCCGAGATCGGCACGGCGCTCGGCATCAGCCAGATGCAGGTCTCCCGCCGGCTGACCAGCATCCTGCACCACCTGCGCAGCCACCTCCAGGAGCCGCGCGCAGGACGCCCTCGCGGCGGCGTCCCGCGACTGACCCGCCGCGGCCCGGCGGCCCGGCGAGGGTCGGTCACTGGGCGACGGTGCGGTCCAACCGGTCCAGCAGGTCCTCCAGCGACTGCTCGAACTCCGCGTCGGCATGGTCCTGGGACAGCAGCGGCTCCAGCCGCTCCACGTGAGGGAACGCCTTCAGCTCCAGGTCGGCGTCGGCGTTGGGCACGTCCGCATCACCCTCGTCGAGCGGCTCCTCCGGCGGGGAGGTCTGGGCGCCGAGCGCAGCGGCCTCGAGCAGCAGGTGCCCCAGCAGGAAGCTGGAGAAGGACCGGTAGGCCGCGACCGCCGTCTCGTCGGTGAAGCCCCGCGAGATCAGCGCGTCCAGGAAGTCCTCGACGACCTCGAGGCTGCGCAGCGGCGGCCGCAGCCACGGTGCCGCGGGGTGCCGGGTCGCCATCAACGGGAAGATGCCGGGGTGCTCGCGGGCGATCTGGCGGACCGCCCTGGCCAGCCACTGCAGGTAGCCCTGCCACCCGTCGACCGGGCCCAGGTCCTGACCGGCCGCCGCGACCCGGAGCTCGCCCACCAGGCGGTCGACGACCCCCTCCAGCAGGTCCTCGCGGCCGTTGACGTAGCGGTACAGCGCCATCGCCTCCACACCCAGGTGCCGCCCCAGCGCACGCATGGTCAGCGCTGACAGCCCGAACTCGTCGACGAACTCGATCGCCGCGGCGAGGATCAGCTCGCGGGTGAGGCTCCCCCTGGCCGCGTGCCGCAGGGGGGCCATCGTCTCCTCGTGCTCCGCGCCGGCCATCGACTCGTCCTCGCTCCCGGTCGTCGGGCACGACACCGCACCCGGCGCCAGTCTTCCGTCCGGACGCCGGTTCCCGAAACCCGCCCCCGCGAGTCCCGGGCCGTGACCTGCGCCCGACCCGGCGCCGGGCCACCCCTCGCGCCGCGCCGGCGGCCCGCGCCCGGGCTGGCCGTTTACGTCGTATCCGCCGGGGCAAGGAGGGCGTGAGTGTCGGTGGCAGCGGCACGCCCCGGACCACCGGTCACCACGAAGGAGCACACCATGAGCACGAGCTACGACCCGTCCTCCGCCGGCGACGGCACCGACGGCAGGGGCCGGGCCACGGCGGCCCGGGACGAGCACGACACCCGCCTCGACCCCGGCACCGCCGACCGCCACACGGTCGTGGCCCGGGAGAAGGACGCGTACGGCGGCATCAAGGTCGGCTCGGCCTTCTTCGGCTGGCTGACGGCGACGGGCACCGCGGTGCTGCTCACCGCCCTGCTCGCGGCCGCCGGCGCGGCCGTCGGGCTCAGCACCGGGCACCTCGGTCGACCGCGGCCACGAGCCAGGCGACGAAGGACCCCAGGACCGTGGGCCTCGCCGGCGGCATCGCGCTCCTGCTGATCCTGTTCGTCTCCTACTACTGCGGCGGCTACGTCGCGGGCCGGATGGCGCGCTTCAACGGGATGAAGCAGGGCATCGCCGTGTGGCTGTGGGCCGTGGTCATCGCCGTCGTCGTGGCCGTGCTCGGCGTGGTCGCCGGCTCCAAGTTCGACGTCCTCGCCAAGCTCAACAGCTTCCCCCGCATCCCGGTCAACGAGGGCACGCTCAGCACCGGCGGCATCATCGCCCTGCTGGTCGTCGCGGTGGCCAGCCTCGTCGGCGCCGTCCTGGGCGGTCTCGCGGGCATGCGCTTCCACCGCAAGGTGGACCAGGCCGGCCTGGGCCGCTGAGCCTGCACCCCACCGCGTGTCGTGCGCCGGTCCGGGCGCCTTCGCGGCGCCCGGACCGGCGAGGATGCCCCCATGGAGATCGAGAGTCTGGACGCGCTCGACCGGGCCCTGGCCGAGGTCCGCCCCGCTCGCCGGCCTGCGGCTGCAGGGCCTCGACCTGCGCGGACGGGCGGCGGCCCTGCTGGCGCGCACCGACCTCGAGGGGCTGGTGGTGCTCGGGGGGCAGCTGACGCCCTGAGCTCGAGCACCACCTGCGCCGCTGTCGCGCCCTGATCTTTCCCAACGACCCGCACGCCCCGGTCGACCCCTACCGGGCGACCCTCTACCGGCCCGAGGAGCTGTACGCCGGCCTGGACCGGGCCGGCTACGACGGCACGCCGGACGCCCGCGCGTACCGCTGGTCGCGCGACGCCTCCACCAGCAGGGACGTGTTCGTGACCCTGCTGCGGGCGATCCACGACGACTCGATGTCGGACGCCCTGGATGAGCTGGTCGCCGGCCGGTCCGTGGTCGGGGTCATGGGTGGCCATGCCACCCCTCGCGGCACGCCGCCGTACGCCGCGGCGGCGTTGCTGGGGCAGTCGCTGGCTCGCGCCGGGTTCCTGGTGGCCACCGGAGGCGGCCCCGGCGCGATGGAGGCGGCCAACCTCGGCGCGTTCTGCCGGGACCGGGCCGCCCTCGACGACGCCCTGGGCCGCCTCGCCGCCGTGCCGTCGTTCACCGCGGACGTCACCGCCTGGGCGGGCCTCGCGCTGCGGGTGCGGGCGGACGCCGCGCCGCCGCCGGGCACCGCGCCTCGCAGCGTCGGGGTGCCCACGTGGTTCTACGGGCACGAGCCGCCGGGGGTGTTCGTGGACGGGCTGGCCAAGTTCTTCTCCAACGCCGTGCGCGAGGACGGTCTGCTGGCGCGGTGCACGTCCGGTGTCATCGTCCTGCCGGGCGCCGCGGGCACCGTGCAGGAGGTCTTCCAGGCAGCGACGCGTCTCTACTACGGCGAGGCGCCGCTGCCTCCGCTCGTCCTCGTCGGCACACGAGCACTGGACCGAGGTGGTCCCCGTGTGGGAGACCCTGTCGGCCCTCGGCGCGGACCGGGGCATGTCGCGCGCCGTACACCTGGTGGACGCGCCGCAGGAGGCGCTGGAGCTGCTCAGCCGGTGACGCCCCGCGGCGACGGTGCCGCCGGTTGTCTCAGGCGGTGGCGGAGGCCAGCTGCCCGCAGGCGCCGTCGATCTCGCTACCGCGGGTGTCGCGGACCGTCGTCGGGATGCCGTGCGCGCGCAGCCGCTCGACGAACTGCTGCTCGACGCCCTTGCGCGAGGCGGTCCACTTCGAGCCCGGCGTCGGGTTGAGCGGGATCGGGTTGACGTGCACCCAGCCGCGGCCGCGCTGGTTCAGCTTGTCGCCGAGCAGGTCGGCCCGCCACGCCTGGTCGTTCATGTCCTTGATCAGGGCGTACTCGATGCTCACCCGCCGGCCGGTGACCTCGTAGTAGCGGTGGGCCGCGTCGATCGCCTCGTCCACCGACCAGCGGGTGTTGATCGGCACCAGCTCGTTGCGCAGCTCGTCGTCGGGGGCGTGCAGCGACAGCGCCAGCGTCACGGGCAGGCCCTCGCCGGCCAGCTTGTCGATGGCCGGGACGAGCCCGACCGTGGACATCGTGATGCCGCGGGCGGACATGCCGAGACCGTCCGGCGCCGGGTCGGTCAGCCGGCGGATGGCGCCGATGGCGGCCTTGTAGTTGGCCAGCGCCTCCCCCATGCCCATGAAGACCACGTTGCTGACCCGCAGCGGGGCGTCCTCGGGGCCGCCCGCGAGGTCGCCGCGGCGCAGCTGCCGCGCCGCGGCGACCACCTGCTCGACGATCTCGGCGGTGGACATGTTGCGGGTCAGCCCCTCCTGGCCGGTGGCGCAGAAGGGGCAGTTCATGCCGCAGCCGGCCTGGCTGGAGACGCAGATGGTGACGCGGCCGGGGTAGCGCATCAGCACGCTCTCGACCAGCGCCCCGTCGTGCAGTCGCCAGACCGACTTGATCGTGGCGCCCTCGTCGGCCTGCAGCGTGCGCACCGGGGTGATCAGCCGCGGCAGCAGGCCGGCGACGAGCTCGTCCCGGATCGCCTTGGGCAGGTCGGTCATGTCCTCCGGGGCGTCCACCAGCCGCTCGAAGTAGTGCGTCGAGAGCTGCTTGGCGCGGAACCCCTTCTGGCCCAGGGCCTCGACGGCGGCCTTGCGCTCGGCCGGGTCGAGGTCGGCCAGGTGCTGCGGGGGCTTGCCGCGACGGGGGGCGGCGAACGTCAGCTGCCCGGGTGTGGGGCGACGGGTGGGCGCGGCCACGCTCACGGGCGCCGCGGCAGGGGTGGGGTCGGAGGCAGACATCTCCCCCAGTGTCTCAGCCGTCAGGAGGAAGGGACAAACACGGTCAGCAGCGCCCACACCACGGGGGCGACGAGCAGGAGCGAGTCGAGCCGGTCCATCAGCCCGCCGTGCCCGGGCAGGATGCTGCCCATGTCCTTGATGCCGAGGTCGCGCTTGACCGTCGACTCGGTCAGGTCCCCGACGCGTGGCGGTGACGGCGGCGGCGAGCCCCGACCAGGGCGCCGGCCCACCACGGACCGTGCAGGGCGAGGGAGACCGACAGCGCGCCGCCGAGCACGCAGGCCGCGACGGACCCGGCGAACCCCTCCCAGGACTTCTTGGGGCTGACCGAGGGCGCCATCGGGTGCCGGCCGGCGACCACGCCCACGGCATAGCCGCCGACGTCGCTGCACACGGTGACGAGGATGAAGACGAAGACGCGCCAGGCCCCGTCCGGGGCGGCCAGCATCAGGATGGAGAAGGAGGCGAGGAACGGCACGTACGCCGCGACGAAGATCCCGCCGGCGATGTCGCGGACGGCGTCCTGCAGCCCGTCGACGGCCCGCCACAGCAGCACCGCGACGCAGGTCAGCCCGAACGACACCGTCAGGGCCTGCCCCCCGCCGACGTACGCCGCGGTCATCATCGCGACGGCGCCGGCCACGCTGGGCACGAGCGGAACGTGGATCCGGCCCTGGGCCACCGCGTCGCGCAGCTCCCAGACGCCGACGCAGATCGCCGCCGTGGCCAGGACGAGGAAGCCCTCCTTGCGGACGAACAGGCTCGCCACGACCAGGACGGCCAGGCCCAGGCCGACCCCGAGGGCGGCCGGCAGGTTGCGCCCGGCCCGGCTGGGCGGCGACGGCAGTGCCGGGTCGCCGTCGGGGCGTGCGCCGGAGGAGGGGACGGAGGGTGCTCATGGACGGGGGACGGACACCTCAGACGTCGAGGAGCTCGGCTTCCTTGTGCTTGAGCAGGTCGTCGACCACGTCGACGTGCCGCTTGGTCAGCAGCTCGAGCTCCTTCTCGGCGCGGGAGCCCTCGTCCTCACCGACCTCGCCGTCCTTGACGAGGCGGTCGAACTCCTCCTTGGCCTTGCGGCGGATGTTGCGGATGGAGATCTTGGCGTCCTCGCCCTTGGTGCGCGCCAGCTTGATGTAGTCGCGGCGGCGCTCCTCGGTCAGCATCGGGAGGTTGACCCGGATGACCTGGCCGTCGTTGTTGGGGTTGATCCCCAGGTTGGAGTCGCGCAGCGTGCGCTCGATCTCGCCCATCACCGACTTGTCGAACGGGATGACCAGGATGGTGCGGGCCTCCGGCGTCTGGAAGGACGCCAGCTGCTGCAGCGGGGTCTGCGCGCCGTAGTACTCGACGGTCAGCTTGTTGAACATGGCGGCGTTGGCGCGGCCGGTCCGGATCGTGGAGAAGTCCTCCCGGGCCACCTCGAGGGCCTTCTCCATCTTCTCCTCGGCCTCGAGCAGGGTGTCGTCGATCATCAGGACTCCTCATCCGCAGTTACGAGCGTGCCGATCTTCTCACCCCGGACGGCCCGGGCGATGTTGCCCTCACCCTGCATCCCGAACACGATCATCGGCAGCTTGTTGTCCATGCAGAGGCTGAAGGCGGCCGCGTCGACCACCCGCAGACCCCGCTGCAGGGCCTCGGCGTAGGTCACCCGGTCCAGCTTGACCGCCCCGGGGTCGGTGCGCGGGTCGGCGGTGTAGACCCCGTCGACACCGTTCTTGCTCATCAGCACCACGTCGCACTTGATCTCCAGCGCCCGCTGGGCCGAGACGGTGTCGCTGGTGAAGAACGGCATGCCGGCGCCCGCGCCGAAGATGACGACGCGGCCCTTCTCCAGGTGCCGGATCGCGCGGCGCGGGATGTACGGCTCGGCGATCTGCCCCATGGTGATCGCCGTCTGCACGCGCGTGTCGATGCCGGTCTTCTCCAGGAAGTCCTGCAGCGCAAGGCAGTTCATGACGATGCCGAGCATGCCCATGTAGTCGGCACGGGCGCGGTCCATGCCGTGCTGCTGCAGCTCGGCGCCGCGGAAGAAGTTGCCGCCACCCATGACGACCGCGACCTGCACGCCCTCCTTGACCGCCTCGGCGATCTGCTCGGCGATCTCGCGGACCACCTCGGGGTCGAGGCCGACGTGGCCGCCGCCGAGGACCTCGCCGGAGAGCTTGAGCAGCACCCGCTGGTACGTCGGGTGCGGGGCGTCATGGGTCACGGTGCCTCCAGGGCATGGTTTGACGGCGGTCGGTCGATACTTCCACAGGCGAGGGGCCGAGCCTGACACAGGCCCCTGTGCGCCGGCGGCCCCGCGCCCGGGGTGGGGTGCGGGGCCGACGGGCGCGACCGGCGTACCGGTCAGGGTGCTGCGATGGACGCTCAGGCGCCGACGCGGAAGCGGGCGAAGCCGCTGGCCTTGGCGCCGGCCTCCTCGAGGACCTTGGCGACGGTCTTCTTGGCGTCCTTGGCGAACGGCTGCTCGAGCAGGACGTTCTCCTTGAAGTAGCCGTTGACGCGACCCTCGACGATCCGGGGCAGCGCCGCCTCGGGCTTGCCCTCCTCGCGCGCGGTGGCCTCGGCGACCCGGCGCTCGTTCTCGACCGTCTCGGCCGGGATCTCCTCGCGGGACAGGACGCTCGGGCTGAACGCGGCGATGTGCATCGCGACGTCGCGGACGACGGCCGCGTCGCCACCGTCGGCGGCCACGAGGACGCCGATCTGGGCGGGCAGGTCGGGGCTCGTCTTGTGCAGGTACGACGTCACGACGTCCCCCTGCAGCCGAGCCACGCGGCGGACCTCGATCTTCTCGCCGATGGTGGCGTTGGCCTCGTCGAGCAGGGCCTGCACGGTCTTGCCGGGCTCGATCTCGCTGGCGAGCAGCGTCTCGGCGTCGCCGGCCTCGGAGGCCACGGCCTGCTCGAGGACGCGGTCGGCCAGCGCGATGAAGCGCTCACCCTTGGCGACGAAGTCGGTCTCGCAGTTGACCTCGACCAGCGTGCCGACGCCCTCGCCGGCGTAGGCGGCCACCAGGCCGTTGGAGGCCGAGCGGCCCTCACGCTTGGTGATGCCCTTCAGGCCCTTGACGCGCAGCAGCTCGGCGGCCGCGGCACGGTCGCCGTCGGCCTCGTCGAGGGCCTTCTTCACGTCGAGCATGCCGGCACCGGTCTGCTCGCGCAGCGCCTTGATGTCAGCGGCGGTGTAGTTCGCCATATCTGATTGCTCTCCTTCGTCAGTGCGCGCCGGGCGCGGACCCCTCGCAAGGGGACCGGACCCGGCGCGCGAACTTCTCTGATGTCGTGCTGCAGGCCTCAGGCCTGGGCGTCAGCCGGTGCCTCGGCGGGCGCCTCAGCGGGTGCCTCGGCGGGTGCCTCGACGGGGGCGTCGGCGGCACCGGCGTCGGCGGCCGGCGCGGAGACGGACTCGGCCACGGCGGCGGCCTCGGCGTCGTTCGCGGGGGCGGCGTCAGCAGCAGCAGCGGCGTCCGTGGCGACGGCGGGAACCTCGGCCGGGGCCTCGGTGCGGGCCGCGGCCTCGTCGGTGCCGGTGGTCTCGGCGGCGCCCTTGGCCTCACCGGACAGGAGCTCGCGCTCCCACTCGGCCATCGGCTCGTCGGTGGCGACGACACCCTCCTGGCCGACGTCCCCGCCGCGGGCGGCGGAACGGGCCATCAGGCCGTCGGCGACGGCGTCGGCGACCACGCGGGTCAGCAGCGTGACGGAGCGGATCGCGTCGTCGTTGCCGGGGATCTTGTAGTCGACCTCGTCGGGGTCGCAGTTGGTGTCCAGGATCGCGATGACGGGCAGCTTGAGCTTGCGCGCCTCGAAGACCGCCAGGTGCTCCTTCTTGGTGTCCACGATCCACACGGCCGAGGGGACCTTGGCCATGTCGCGGATACCGCCGAGGGTGCGCTCCAGCTTGACCTTCTCGCGCTTCATCACGAGGAGCTCCTTCTTGGTGCGACCCGACCCGGCGACGTCGTCGTAGTCGATCTCCTCGAGCTCCTTCAGACGCGACAGCCGCTTGCTGACCGTGTTGAAGTTGGTGAGCATGCCACCGAGCCAGCGGTGGTTGACGTACGGCATCCCGACGCGCATCGCCTGCTCGGCGATGGGCTCCTGGGCCTGCTTCTTCGTGCCGACGAAGAGGATGGTGCCACCGTGGGCGACCGTCTCCTTGACGAACTCGTAGGCGTCGTTGATGTAGGTCAGCGACTGCTGCAGGTCGATGATGTAGATGCCGTTGCGCTCGGTCATGATGAAGCGCTTCATCTTGGGGTTCCAGCGTCGGGTCTGGTGCCCGAAGTGGACGCCGCTCTCGAGGAGCTGGCGCATGGTGACGACGGCCATGCCGTGGTCTCGCTTTCGTTCGTTCCAGTTATCCACGAGTCGGGCGGGATTGCCGTCCTCGTGCCTGGCGCCTGCGACGACGACCGCCCGGAGCTCGTCCGGGACTGCGGGTCGTACGCCCCGTCGGTGCATCCGGTGCCCTGAGGGCACCGGATGGGAGACGGTGGGGAGGCGCGCGAATTCGTGCGATCCGCGGCCCCGGCAAGTGCGGGAGGCAGACTGCACGTGGTGTCATGCTACGGCTAGCCTGCCCGGCATGGGAAATCCGCTGGTGGAGCGCATGCAGGGCTTCGGCACCACGATCTTCGCCGAGATGAGCGCCCTGGCCGCCACCACCGGCGCGATCAACCTCGGGCAGGGCTTCCCCGACACGGACGGTCCGCCGCAGATGCTCGCGGCCGCCACGCACGCCATCGAGTCGGGGCGCAACCAGTACCCGCCGGGGCCCGGGATGCCGGAGCTGCGGACCGCGATCGCGGCGCACCAGCGGCGGTTCTACGGCCTCGAGGTGGACCCGGACCGCGAGGTGCTGGTGACGGCGGGTGCCACCGAGGCCATCGCCGCCGTGGTCCTCGCGCTGTGCGAGCCGGGCGACGAGGTGGTGACGTTCGAGCCCTACTACGACTCCTACGCCGCCACGATCGCCCTCGCCGGCGCCGTACGGCGGACCTCGGTGCTGCGCTTTCCCGACTTCGCGGTCGACGAGGCGTCGCTGCGGGCCGCGTTCTCCTCCCGGACCCGGCTCGTCCTGCTGAACAGCCCGCACAACCCGACCGGCAAGGTCTTCTCGCGCGCCGAGCTGGAGCTGGTCTGTGCCCTGGCGCGCGAGCACGACGCCTGGGTGGTCACCGACGAGGTCTACGAGCACCTGGTCTTCGACGGCGCCGAGCACGTCCCCGTGGCCACCCTGCCCGGTATGGCGGACCGCACCCTCACCATCTCCTCGGCCGGCAAGACCTTCTCGGCGACGGGGTGGAAGGTCGGCTGGGTGCACGGCCCCGAGGCGGCGGTGACGGCGGTGCGGACCGTCAAGCAGTTCCTCACCTTCGTGGCCAGCGGTCCGTTCCAGCCGGCGGTGGCCGTGGCGCTGGGGCTGGAGGACTCCGTGTATGCCGAGCTGGCGTCGTCGCTGCAGGCCAAGCGCGACCTGCTGTGCGAGGGCCTGCGCGCCGGTGGGCTGCAGGTGACCCGGCCGGCCGGGACCTACTTCGTCATCGCCGACGCCGCTCCCCTGGGGGTGACGGACGCCTTGGCGTTCTGCCGCCGGCTGCCCGGGCTCTGCGGCGTCGTCGGGGTGCCCGTGTCGGTGTTCCACGACGACCCCGAGGCGGCCCGCACGCTGGTGCGCTTCGCGTTCTGCAAGCGGGACGACGTGCTGCACGAGGCCGTCTCCAGGCTCGCCGCCCTCTCCCCCGGCTGACGGTCGCGCGGGGACGCCACTGCCACCCTGCGGACGGCTGCCGCTCCACCCGCGCGGGGCCCCTGCGCCCTGTCCACACGTGCCGCCTGCGCTCTCCCACCCTCCACAGGTCGCCGGTCGGGCCTGTCCTCCGCCCACCCCGGGCCGCGAGCGTGGGCGGCATGAAGCCGCTGCTGCCGCTCGCCCTCGTCGTTCCCGTCCTCGCGACGGCGGTCCTGCTGCCGTCGGGACCCGCCGCGAGGACCTCCTCGCGCGCACCGTCGGTCGCCGGACCGGTCCCTGCGGCGTTCGCCGGGCGCTCCGCCGGCGTGCCCGTCACACCCGGCCCGTTGTTCCTCCGACCTCTGGGCCTCGGCCCGCCGCGAGGCGGGCCCGTCGCCGGCGTCACCGCCCCCAGCGGCCGGTGGACGTGGCCGCTGGCGCCCCGCCCCGAGGTCCGCCGCCGGTTCCTGCCACCGGCGCACGCCTGGTCACCCGGTCACCGGGGCGTGGACCTGGCCGCGGCCGTCGGGCAACCGGTGCTGACCGCCGGTGCCGGGACGGTGACCTTCTCCGGCGTGGTGGCGGGCCGGGGCGTGGTCACCGTCCGGCACGCGGGAGGCCTGCGGACCACCTACGAGCCGGTGGACGGGCGAGCGGCGGTCGGCACGACCGTGCGTCGCGGCGACCGCCTCGGCACCCTCTCGGCGGCTCCGGGCCACTGTCAGCCCCTGGCGTGCCTGCACTGGGGTGCGGTCTCGGGCGACACCTACCGGGACCCCCTGGCGCTGCTCGACCCGGGCCATCCGGTGCTGTTGCCGATGCGCTGACGTGCGCAAGGCCGGCCGCCCGCCCGCCTGCCCCGGCAGGCGTCGGTTCCACCGGGCAGCGGGAGCCCGTTCCCAGGCGGGTCAGGCGCCGAACGGGAAGGGCCAGCGCTGCACCCCTGCAGCGTCAAGATCTGCTGGACCGTGACCGGCGGGCGACGGGCTGGGCTGGGACAGGACAGGACCGGTGCACGCGCCCCGGCCCGTGCCCGACCTCGTGGTTGACCTGGTCGACCAGGTGGCGGGAGACGTCGCGTGCCGGTCGGAGGTACAGACTGCTCGCGGGGACTCAGGCACGGGGGTGCGCCTGCTGGTAGGAGGTCCGCAGGCGCTCTACTGACACATGGGTGTAGATCTGCGTGGTCGCCAGGCTGGCGTGGCCGAGCATCTCCTGGACGGTGCGCAGGTCCGCGCCGCCCTCCAGCAGGTGCGTGGCGGCGCTGTGCCGCAGGCCGTGCGGCCCCAGGTCGGGGGCGCCGTCGACGTGCGCGAGCATCGCGTGCACGGCCGACCGCACCTGCCGCGGGTCCACCCGGCGTCCGCGGCGGCCGAGGAACAACGCCGGTCCGCTCACGGCCGCGGCCAGGCGGGGTCGGCCACCTTCGATCCACGCGGTCAGCGCGACGCGTGCAGGACGTCCGAACGGGACGCTGCGTTCCTTGGCCCCCTTGCCCATGACCGTGACGACGTCGGTGCCGAAGTCCACGTCGTCGACGTCCAGCCCGACCAGCTCGCCGACGCGGATGCCGCTGGCGTAGAGCAGCTCCAGCACGGCGCGGTCGCGCAGGTGGACCGGGTCGTCGTCGTCGGCCGCGACGGCGGCGACGTCCAGCAGCCCGGTCGCCTCGTCCTGCCGGAGCACGCCCGGCAGCGTCCGGGTCCGGCGTGGCGCGACCAGCCGCAGCGACGGGTCACTGTCGATCCGGCCCGTGTGGTGCGCCCAGCGCAAGAAGGCTCGGGCGGCCGCCGCCCGACGAGCCACGGTCGCACGCGCCGCCCCCCGGTCCGACAGCTGAGCCAGCCAGGAGCGCAGGTCCGAGAGCGTCAGGTCCCGCAGATCGCCGACGCCGCGCTCCGCCGCGAAGGCCAGGAGGCCCGCCACATCGCCGAGGTAGGCCCGACGTGTGTGCTCGGACAGCCCCCGCTCCGAGCGAAGGTGACGGGCGAAGACCGTCACGGCGTCGTCGGTCGGCTCCACGACCCTCACGCTGGCGCACGGCGCCACCGAGAGCAAGCACATCGCCCGCGCGCCACGCCGGGCGAAGGAGCCGACCCTCGCCGGGTCACCCGTGACGCCGCTGCCGGGCGGCGGCGCCCTGTCGCCATCCCTGCCCCTCCCGCTCGGCGAGCCCGGTCAGCTCCAGCCGGCCCAGCACCCCCACGACGGTCACGGCCGGGAGGCCAGCCACGACGGTCAGCCGATCCACCGTGACCCCGCGCCGCACCGGGAGGGACGCGAGCACCCGGGCTGCCGTCTCGTCCAGGTCGTCCCCGGGTCGCTCCGGTGCGCGCTGGCGCGGCGCCAGATCCTGGCCCAGCCGGCCGATCGCCTCGGCCGCCTCGGCCGCGTCGGTCACCAGGACCCCGATGCCGTCGCGCACGGCCTGGTGGCAGCCGGCCGACATCATCGAGGTCACCGGTCCGGGCACGCACGCCACCACGCGCTGGTGTTCGGCCGCCGTGCGTGCCGTGTTGAGCGAGCCGGATCTGAGCCCGGCCTCCACGACCACCGTGCCCTGGGTCATCGTGGCAATCATCCGGTTGCGCTGGAGGAACCGTGGACGCGTCGGGGCCGAGCCCGGCGGAACCTCGCTCACCACGGCGCCGACCTCGCGGATGCGGTCGATCAGGCGCGCGTGGGCGGAGGGGTAGGGCCGGTCCACCCCACCGGCGAGCACGGCCAGGGTGACCGCCCCCGTGGCCAGCGCTCCCCGGTGCGCGGCCGCGTCGATGCCGAAGGCGGCGCCGGAGACCACGGTGAAGCCGCGCTCGCCGAGGCCGGCGGCCATCTCGGTCGCCACCAGCTCGCCGTACGCCGTGGCGCTGCGGGCGCCGACCACGGCCACCGACCGTGCGGAGACCTCGGCCAGGTCCACGTCGCCGCGCACCCACAGACAGAAGGGCGGGCAGTCGAGGTCGTCCAGACCGCCGGGCCACTGCTCGTCCTCGGGGCAGACCACGCGGGCACCGAGGCGCGTGGCCACGTCGACGTCCCGCTGGGCGTCCAGGTGCTCGAGCCGGGGCAGGAACCGGGCGAGGCCCGGGTGCGCCGCCGCTGCGACGTCGGCGAGCGCCTGCACCGGCCCGCGCGCGGCAACCAGCCGTGACGCGGTCACGTCACCCGGCTCGGCGATCCGGCTCCACGCCGCCCGGGCGAGCCGCACGTCGTCGGTCGGCACCGCAGGGCCCGCCCGCCCCGTCATGCTCCCGGCGCCGCCACTGCCGGCGCCGCCGCGCCAGCCCCCCGCGGCCCCCGCGGCCCCCGCGGCGATCATGCCGCCACCGCGGCGCGTGCCCGCAGGGTGAGCGCCAGGCCCACGTCCGACCGGGTCGGGGTGCCGCCGCCGTCCAGGTCCCGCACGGTCCACGCCAGCTTGAGCACCCGGTCGTAGCCCCGCAGCGTCAGCGCGCCCCGCTCGATCGCCCGGTCGAGATCCACGGTCGCCTCGCGCGGCAGGCGGAAGACGCTGCGGCGCATCATCGGCCCGGGCACCTCGGCGTTGACCTGCCACCCGGTGCCGGCCAGCCGCTCGGCCTGCACCTCGCGTGCCCGCAGCACCCGAGCGGCCACGACCGCGCTCGTCTCCCCGGAAGGCTGGGCCAGCGCGGCCCGGCTGACGGCGTGCACCTGCAGCTGCAGGTCGACCCGGTCCAGCAGCGGCCCCACCAGCTTGCCCATGTAGTCGCGGCGCGCCCGTGGCGAGCAGGAGCAGTCGACCCCCTTGCCGAACCCGCGGCCGCACGGGCACGGGTTGGCGGCGAGCACGAGCTGGAACCGGGCCGGGTAGCGGACCACCCCAGACGCGCGGGCGATGGTCACCTCGCCGGACTCGGCCGGCTGCCGCAGCGCCTGCAGCACCGACTGCTTGAACTCCGGACCCTCGTCGAGGAACAGCACGCCGCGGTGGGCCCGGGAGATCGCGCCGGGGCGGATGAAGCCGCTGCCGCCGCCGATGATCGCCGCCATCGAGGCACCGTGGTGCGGCGCCACGAACGGTGGACGGGACACCAGCGCTCCAGACCGGGGCAGGACGCCCAGCAGCGACTGGATCGCCGTCACCTCCAGGGCATGCCCGGGCTCCAGGGCCGGCAGCAGCCCGGGCAGCCGCTCGGCCAGCATGGTCTTGCCAGCGCCCGGCGGTCCCACCATGAACAGGTGGTGCCCGCCCGCCGCCGCGATCTCCAGCGCCAGGCGCGCCTCGTCCTGGCCCACGACGTCGCGCAGGTCGGGCACCGCCTCCGGCTCGCCGACCGACGCTGCCGCGACCGGCTCGTCCTGCGGCACCCCGCCCTTGCCCAGCAGGCGGTAGCGGCGAACCAGCTCGGACAGGTGCCGCGCCGGCAGCACCCGCATGCCCGGCACGAGCGCCGCCTCGGCCGCGTTGTCGGCCGGCACGACCACGGACGTCACGCCGAGCCGGGCCGCGGCCATCACGGCAGGCAGCACCCCGCGCACCGGCCGCACCGACCCGTCCAGGCCCAGCTCGCCGACGTGCACCATCGGCGCCACCACCTGCGCCGGGAGCAGGCCCGCTGCGGCGAGCACGGCGACCGCGATCGGCAGGTCGAAGCCGCTGCCACCCTTGGGCATCGAGGCCGGCGAGAGGTTGACGGTCCAGCGCCGGTTGGGCACCGGCACCCCGGAGTTCGCCGCGGCGGCCTTGATCCGGTCCGGGGACTGCTTGCACGCCGCGTCCGGCAGACCGCTGATCAGGAACTGCGGCAGCCCCTGCACCAGGTCCGCCTCGACGTCGACCAGCGCACCCTCCAGCCCGGCCAGCGCCACCGACCGGGTGCGACCCAGCTTCACGTCGCCACCGCCACGAGGTGCTCCAGCCGCGCCGGGCCCGACCGCGGCCGCAGCACACCCACCACGTCCACCCGCACGTCCGCCACGTCACTCACCCGCCCGGGGTGCTCGGCCAGCCAGCACGCCGCGAGCCGCCGCAACCGGGCCGCCTTGCGCCAGGTCACCGCCTCGACCGGGTCACCGAACGACGAGCCCCGGCGGGTCTTGACCTCGCACACCACCAGGCAGTCGCCGTCCAGGGCGATGATGTCGATCTCACCCTGGGCACAGCGCCAGTTGCGCTCCAGCACCACCAGTCCCGCCTCGGCCAGGTAGCGCGCAGCCAGCCGCTCGCCGTACGCGCCCACCTCGCTGGCCACCTGGTGCGACATCCCACCCGACCGGCCCCGTCGACCCATGCCGACCACCTCCGCCACCGATCGTGGCCGGGGCAGGGATGCGCCGACAGGACGGAGTGCCTCCCTGTGGACGGCGGGACCAGCGGCGGCCCCCTGTGGGCAGCACCGCCCGCAGGGGCAGCCTGTCACGGTGCTGGGTGCGCCGGCCGTGGGTCCAGAGGCCCGACATCAGCCCAGCAGCCCGCCAAGCACCGCCGCCGCACTGATGCCCGGGTCCTCCGTCGCCGTGAGCAGAGTCAGCGTGCCGCTGGTCGCGGGCTCGCGCAGGTGCGCCCCGCCATGGGCCCGATGACGGCCGCTCCCTCCACCACGAGCCAAATCCTCGGAAAACCGGCCGCGGGGGTCCTCAGGTAGAGAAGCCGCCCTCCTTGGGCAGCTCGAGGTCGCTCTTGGCCAGCTCCTCGACGTTGACGTCCTTGAACGTCACGACGCGCACGTTCTTGACGAACCGGGCGGGGCGGTAGACGTCCCAGACCCACGCGTCGGCCATGGTGACGTC
Organism: uncultured Actinomycetota bacterium; assembly: GCA_963724015.1. Lineage (GTDB taxonomy): Bacteria > Actinomycetota > Actinomycetes > Actinomycetales > Dermatophilaceae > CAVRTM01. The sequence continues at coordinate 937,467 of CAVRTM010000004.1, read as the reverse complement.
GAAGTAGACCTCGCCCCCGTCGTTGCGGACCTTCACGTCGACCGAGTTCGCCAGGTAGAACCGCCGTTCGGTCTCGACGACGTGGGAGAACAGCCCGACGACGTCGCGGTACTCGCGGTAGAGCTGCAGCTCCATCTCGGTCTCGTACTTCTCGAGATCCTCGGCACTCATCGCACGCTCACTTCCGGCACCCGCCCATCATCACCCATCACCGACTCCGCCGACACCACGGCTCCCGCGCCCTCCGCCGCCGGGTCCGCGTCTGTGGTTCCCCCGGCAGGGTCCTCGTCGGGCCAGGCGTCGTCCTCCTCGGTGGCCGGGGTCGACGTGCCCCCCTCGAGCCCGGGCACCCCGGGCAGCCGCCAGGACCTGCGGTGGTGCTCGCACGGCCCGTGCAGCGACAGCGCGGCGAGGTGCTCCGGCGCGGAGTACCCCTTGTTGAGCTCCCAGGAGTACTCGCCCACCTTGGCGGCCAGACGCACCATCATCGCGTCGCGCTCGACCTTGGCGAGGACGCTGGCGGCGGCCACCGAGGAGCACTTCATATCGGCCTTGATCATGGTCGTGACCGGTGGGACCGCCGCCTCGGCGACCGGGCCGGCGGGCTCGCCGGCGAACGCCAGCAGCCCGACCCTGGCCGGGTCGGTCAGCCAGTCGTGGTTGCCGTCGAGGATCACCAGGTCGGGTACGACGTCCAGCGCGGCCAGTGCGCGGGTGCCCGCCAGCCGCAGCGCGGCCATGATGCCCACGGCGTCGATCTCGGCCGGGGACGCGTGACCGACGGCGTGGGCCAGGGCCCAGCGCCGGATCGGCGCCACCATCCGCTCTCGTGCCAGCGGGGTCAGCAGCTTGGAGTCCTTCACGCCGGCGGGAGCCGAGCGGCAGGTCTCGTCGATGACGACGACGCCGACCGACACGGGGCCGGCCAGCGCGCCGCGGCCGACCTCGTCCATCCCGGCGAGCAGTCGGTGGCCCTGACGCTGCAGGGCCCGCTCGACCCGCAGAGAGGGCTTCGTGGAGAGCGTTCGCGCCGCCATCAGTGCCCCTGCACGGCCGGCTTTCCCGACGACTGCGCGGCGGGGACCTTGGCGAACGTCGCCGATGGCTCACCCAGCCAGCTCAGGTCGGACAGCGGCCACACCACGCTGATGGCGCGGCCGACGATGAGGCGTTCGGGGACCGAGCCCTCCTTGCCGTCGCCGCCGACGGGGTGGAACCGGGAGTCGGAGGAGTCGGAGCGGTGGTCGCCCATGACCCAGACCCGCCCCTGGGGCACGGTGATGTCGAAGGCCTGCAGGCTCGGCGCGTCGCCGGGCTTGAGGTAGGGCTCGTTGACCGCCACGCCGTTGACCTTCAGCGGGCCGCCCTGCCCGTCGCTGGAGACGTGGTCGCCGGGCAGGCCGATGACCCGCTTGATCAGGTGGTTGCCCTCGTCGGTGGGCAGCAGCCCGACGAACGTCAGGGCTGAGTTCAGGGCGGCGCCGACCGGGCCCCGCTGCGGGGGCGTCACCGGGTCGAGCCAGTGGTCGGGGTCCTGGAACACGACCACGTCCCCGCGGTGGAGGTCCAGCGGGCCGGGTGTCAGCTTGCTGACGATCACCCGGTCGCCCGTGACGAGCGTGTCCTCCATCGAGCCGGAGGGGATGTAGAAGGCCTGCAACAGCCAGGTCTTGACGACCAGCGACAGCAGCAGCGCCATGCCGACGACGATGACGGTCTCGCGCACCATCGTCCGCAGCGCCGCCCCACCGGACGGCGCGGCGGCGGCGTGCGCACCGCGCACCGGCTCCCCCTCCTGCTCGCCGTCAGCGCGGCTGGGCCCGGGCTGGGTCACGCTCACCGACGGCCCTGCCCTGCCGGGGCCGGCACAGCGGCCAGCTCCGCGGCGCTGCGCACGGCACCCGCGCGGTTCGGCGGCCAGTAGATGACCTTGGCGGTGCCGATCACGTCCTCGAGTCGCACCATTCCTCCTCCTGGATCACCCAGATGCGCCCGGGAGTCGGCCGAGTCGCTGCGATGGTCTCCCATCAGCCAGATCCTGCCTGCCGGCACCCGGACGTTGAACGTCAGGTCGCTGGCCTCGTCCCCGGCGTACAGGTAGGGCTCGGTCACGGGCGCCCCGTTGACGGTCAGGTTCCCCCGGTCGTCACAGCACACCACATGGTCCCCCGGCATCCCGACGACACGCTTGACGTAGTCGCTCTCGTTGCCGCCGACCGACAGCGCCGACGCGACGCCGCCGAGGGTCCGCGCGATGATGCCGGTCGGGGCGGGGGCACCGTCCACGGCGCCGAACGTGGTCGTGCCGTCGAAGACCACCACGTCCCCGCGGTGCACCGACGACGGGCTGCCCACCTTCGACACGAGGATCCGGTCACCCGGCTCCAGGGTCGGCTCCATGGAGCCCGACGGGATGTAGAACGACTGCACCAGCAGCGCCCTGACCAGCACCGTCAGCAGGAACGCCACGGCCACCACCGTCGCCCAGCGACGCCGCGCGCGCGAACGCGCGTGGGGATCGCCGGGCCCGACGGCGGTGGCCGGGGTCGTGCTGCCGGGCTGGGTGCTCATTGTCCGCGAGCCTAGACTGCGAGCCTGTGAGGGCGAAGCAGACCGGGCGGATCGCACGTCGGGCACCGGGAGACGCGCGCCTTACTTGGCGGGCGTGGTGACGCGCTTCTCCTTGATCTTGGCCGCCTTGCCGCGCAGGTCGCGCAGGTAGTACAGCTTGGCGCGACGGACGTCACCGCGGGTCACCAGCTCGACCTTCTCGACGATCGGGGTGTGCAGCGGGAAGGTGCGCTCGACGCCGACGCCGAAGCTGACCTTGCGGACCGTGTAGGTCTCGCCGATGCCGCCACCGTGACGACGGATGACGACGCCCTGGAAGACCTGGACGCGGGAGCGGGTACCCTCGATGACCTTGACGTGGACCTTGATGGTGTCACCGGCGCGGAAGTCCGGGATGTCATCGCGCAGGCTCGCCTGGTCGATGTCGTCTAGCTTGTGCATGATCGCTTCGCTTTCTCGCCGGTGCCACAGGTCACCCACGGGTCAGTGTCGGTGGAGGATGCGACCGGCCATCTGTCGTTGCTACTCCCCCTGTGGCAGGGGCACGACTGGCGCGGCACGCGACGAGTCAGTCTGCCACAGCGGGGGTCCCCGGCCGAAATCCGGGCAGCACCTGCTCGAGCACCTCACGGTCGCGAGCGTCGAGGGTGGCCGGGTCGAGTCGGCCGATCATGTCCGGTCGGCGCAGGGCCGTACGCCGCAGCCGCTCGTCCCGCCGCCACCGGGCAATCCGCCCGTGGTGACCTGAGAGCAGCACCTCCGGGATGCCCCGCCCGCGCCAGAGCGGCGGCTTGGTGAAGACCGGGTACTCCAGCAGGCCGTCCTCGTGCGACTCCTCGACCAGCGAGCCGGCGTTGCCGATGACGCCGGGGATGAGCCGGGCGATCGCCTCGACCATGGCGAGGACGGCTACCTCCCCCCCGTTGAGCACGTAGTCACCGAGCGAGAGGACGCTGACCGGCATCCGCTCGCGCGCCTCGTCGTACACCCGCTCGTCGATGCCCTCGTAGCGTCCGCAGGCGAACGCGAGCCACGGCTGCGCCGCGAGCTCGCGCGCCGTCGCCTGGGTGAACGGCGCGCCCCCGGGCCCGGGGACGATCAGGTGCGGGACGCCGCCGGGTCCCGCGGCGTGCGCCCCTTCGCCCACCACGTGGTCCAGCGCCTCACCCCATGGCTCGGGACGCATGACCATGCCGGCGCCACCGCCGTACGGCGTGTCGTCGACGGTGCGGTGCCGGTCATGGGTGAAGTCGCGCAGGTCGTGGACCCGCAGGTCGATCAGCCCCTGCTGGCGGGCCTTGCCGATCAGCGAGAGGCCGAGCGGCTGCAGGTAGTCCGGGAAGATCGTGAGGACGTCCAGCCGCAGAGGGCCTGCGCTCACGACTCGTCCAGGTCGAACAGGCCGGCCGGCGGGTCGATGACGACCCGGCCTCCTGCCACGTCGACCTGCGGGACGAGGGCCGCCACGAATGGCACGAGCCCCTCACGGCCGTCGGTCAGACGCACCACCAGCAGGTCCTGGGTGGGCCGGGGGTCCAGCGCCACGACCTTCCCGACGGGCTCACCGGCGACGGTGACGACGCTGAGGCCGACGAGGTCCTTCTCGTACCAGGCGTCCTCGTCCTCCACCGCCTCGTCGCTGTCGGCGAGCAGGAGCACGCCGCGCAGGCCCTCGGCGGCGGTCCGGTCGGTGGCCGAGGCAGAACCTGAGCAGCAGGGTGCCGTTGTGGTCGCGCACCGTCTCCAGCTGCAGCGGCCCGGCTGCGGGCGGGTCGGTCGAGAACCGGGCACCGGGCACGAACCGCTCCTGCGGCGCGTCGGTGCGCACCTCGATGGTGACCTCACCCCGCAGACCGTGGGCCTTGCCGATCCGCGCGACGACGACGTCCATGCCGGGTGCCTTTCGAGGAAGGGGGTGGGAAGACAAGCAGCAAGGGGTGTGCCAGGACAGGCGTCCCGGCACACCCCTTGCGGTGTGGCTCTGCTGCGGCGACCGCGCCGACTAGTGCGCGCGGTCGGTGTCGACGATGTCGACCCGCACCGGCTGGCCGCCCGCGAGGGCGCCCATCACGGTGCGCAAGGCGCTCGCGGTGCGACCGGACCGGCCGATGACGCGGCCCAGGTCGTCCGGGTGCACCCGGACCTCGAGGACCTCGCCCCGCCGCAGCTCCTTGCGGCGGACGACGACCTCGTCGTCGTGGTCGACGATGCCCTTGACGAGGTGCTCGAGCGCCTCCTCCAGCACGGTCAGGCCTGGTCCGCGGCCGGAGCCTCAGCCTGGTCCGCAGCCGGAGCCTCGGCCGGAGCCTCGACGGCAGCCGGCTCCTCGGCCTTGGCTGCGGCCTTCTTGCGGGGCGTGGTGGCGCCGGAGTCCTTGGGGGCGAGGGTGCTGCCCGCGGCGGCGATGGCCGCTTCGTACAGCGACCGCTTGTCGACCTTGGGCTCGCGCACCTGCAGGGTGCCCTCGGCGCCCGGCAGGCCCTTGTGCTTCTGCCAGTCACCGGTGACCTTCAGCAGCGCCTCGACCTGCTCGGTCGGCTGCGCGCCGACGGAGAGCCAGTACTGCGCACGCTCGGAGTCGATCTCGATGAGCGACGGCTGCTCGGTGGGGTGGTACTTGCCGATCTCCTCGATCGCCCGGCCATCGCGCTTGGCACGCGAGTCCATGACGACGACACGGTAGAACGGGGCACGGATCTTGCCCATGCGCTTCAGACGAATCTTGACGGCCACGGTTGTGGTGTCTCCTGTTTCTTGGTGTGGGGTGAGCCCGCGGGCTCCGCGTGGGGACACGGGTCCCGGTGGGCTCGAAGGACACGTCCGAGGCGGAGAGAGGGGCCGCGACGGACGGGTACGGCGAACATTCTGCCAGATCGCCGGCACTGCTCGCTCCAGCCGGGGTCGACCGCCCCCGTCCCTCGGACCGCGCACCCGGCCGCCGACCGGCGGAGAGGTCTCAGCGGTTCTGCCACGCCTCGGGGTCGGCCGCGAGCGCCGTGACGGCCTCCGGCAGCGTGCCGGTGCGGACGGCCTCCAGCGTCGTGCCGTCCAGCACCCGGCGCAGGCTCGCCCGCACGGCCACCCAGACGACGGGCAGGTGCTGGGCCACCCCCTCGTACGACGTCTCGTGCGGCCGCAGGCCACGCACCTCGGCCAGCGGTCCGTCGACGACGCGGAACACCTCCCCCAGCGTGATCTGTGCCGCCGGCCGGGCCAGGACGTAGCCGCCGCTGGAGCCGCGGTGGCTCACCACGATGCCGGCCCGGCGCAGGTCGCCGAGGATCGCCTCCAGGAACTTGCGCGGCAGTGTCTGGCGCATGGCGAGCGTGTCCACGGACACCGGCGCCCCGTCGTGACCGGCTGACTCGGCCAGGTAGAGCAGGGCCCGTATGGCGTAGTCCGTCTTCGCCGAGATGTCCACGGGTCGAAGTGTGGCCCATCGCCCGGCCCGGGCGGTGCACACGCGCCGGTCGGCCCGACGCACCTTCTGGCCAGGCTCTCAGCCGGTCGGGACGACGCCCCGCCGCCGGCGGATGCCGCTGTCGACCGAGGAGAACACCGCGTCGACGACGATGCCGATCACGAGGATGACCAGCATCAGCGCGATCATGTACGTCGTGTCGCCGAACTCGCGGCTCTGGTTCAGGAACTGGCCCAGGCTCGGCCGGTTGGCGATCTGCACGATCAGCTCCCCCGCCAGCAGCGAGCGCCACGCGAACGCCCAGCCCTGCTTGAGGCCGGACACGATGCTGGGCAGCGCCGCCGGGATGACGACGTGCCGGTAGAGCGAGAGCCCGCTGGCCCCCAGGTTGCGCCCGGCCCGGACCAGCAGCGGCGGCACGTAGTCCACGCCGCCGATGACGCCGTTGGCGATGGAGGGCACCGCACCGATGAGGATGACGAACAGGATCGCCTGCTCCGACAGCTGGAACAGCAGGATCGCGAGGGGGAACCACGCGATGGAGGGCATGGTCTGCAGCCCGGTGATCATCGACCCGATCGCAGCCCGCAGGATCTTCGAGCGCGAGACGGCGACGCCGAGGACCAGACCGACGACGGTGGCGATGAGGAAGCCGACCACCCCGCGGGTCAAGGTGATGGCGACGGCCTGCCAGAGCTGGCCCTTGCCGACCTGCGCCGCCAGCTCCGCGAACACCGGCCCGGGCCCGGGCAGCACGTACGACGGCTTCCACCCCGACAGCACGACGGCCTGCCACCCGGCCAGGGCGATGGCGACCGCCGCGACCTTGGGCCACAGCCAGGCCCACACCGCGTGGGAGCGACCCGGGGCCTCCTGGCCGGTCTCGAGGGCGTCCAGCCCCCTGATCTCGGACTCCTGCAGCGTGTCAAGCGCCATGGCGGGACACCTCCTTGCGCAGCGCGGCGGTGATCTCGCCCGCGAGCGCGGACACGGCCGGCGCCTCGATCCGGCGCGGACGGTCGAAGTCCACGTGGTACTCCTGCACGATCCGCCCCGGCCGGCTGGACAGCAGCACCACGCGGTCGCCCGAGGCGCACGGCCTCGCGGACGTTGTGGGTCACGAACAGGACGGTCAGGTGGCGCTGCCGCCAGATCGACTCCAGCTCGTCGTGCAGCAGGTCGCGGGTCATCGCATCGAGCGCGCCGAACGGCTCGTCCATCAGCAGCACCGGGGCCTGGGTGGCCAGCGTGCGCGCGATGGCCACGCGCTGGCGCATGCCGCCGGAGAGCTCGTGCGGGCGCCGGTCGGCGAAGTCGGCCAGGTGCACAGCGGCCAGGTAGTCCCGGGCCTCTGCCTCGCGCTCCTTGCGGCCGACACCCCTGCAGCCGCAGCGGCGTCGCCACGTTGTCCAGGGCCGACAGCCAGGGGAACAGCGCCGACTCCTGGAACATCAGCGCGGCGTGCCCGTCGACGGCCACGGCGCCGGACGTCGGGCGGTCGAGGCCACTGACGATGTTCAGCAACGTCGACTTGCCGCAGCCCGAGGCCCCGACCAGGCAGACGAACTCCCCCGGCCGGGCCGTCAGCGAGATGCCGTCGAGGGCCAGGACGCCGCTGTTCCCGGCATACCGCTTGGTCACGCGGTCGAGGGCGACGGCCGGGCGGGGCGGGCCCTCGGTGCGGGGTGCTGCGGCGGTCGCTGCGGCGGCGGTCGTCGTCACGAGCGTCACCTGCGGCTTGCCGCGCTCCTTGAGCAGGGAGTTCAGCAGGGTGAGGTCGACGAGCTTGTCGAGCTGGGGCTCCTGCTTCAGGATGCCCACCGCGTAGGCGTGCTTGCCGCCCTCGAGGATCGAGGCGGGCACCGGGTCGACGGTGAAGGACAGCTGCTTCCACGCGGCAGCGATGACGTCCGCCTTCAGCGGCTTGCCGGACACCGTGGCGATGACGTCCCCGACGTCCTTCTGTGACCTCGCCGGGTCCTTGGCGATGAAGTCCGCCGCGTCGAGGTCCCCGGCCAGCAACGCCTTGACCGTGTTCGGGTGCTCCTTGAGGAAGTCGGTGCGCACGGCGAGGACGGTGATCGCGAACCTCCGGCCCGGCCACAGGGTGCGCTCGTCGACGAGCACCTTGCCGCCCGCCTGCACCATGCGGGTCGCATAGGGCTCCGGCACCCATGCCCCCGCGATCAGCTTCTGGCTGAACGCGTCGAGGATCTGGGCGTTGTCCTGCGGCAGGATGCTGACGTCGCCCCCGCCCTGCAGGTCCGAGCTCAGCCCCTGCTGCTTGAGCCAGTAGCGCAGCGCGATGTCCTGGGTGTTGCCCAGCTGCGGGGTGCTGACCTTCTTGCCCTTGAGGTCGGCGGCGGTCCTGATCGAGGGGTCCACGACGAACGACGTGCCGCCGGTGGCGGCGCCCGCGACGACGGTCACGGCCTGGCCGCCGGAGTTGATGTAGGCGTTGGTGGCCGGTCCGGGCCCGACGTACGTCGCGTCGATGGCGCCGGACTTCAGGGCCTCCATCGCAGCCGGGCCGGCGTTGAACGTCGAGACCTTGAGCTTGGTCGCACCGAGGTGCTTGGAGAAGAGGCCCTCCTTGTCGGCGACGATCGCCGTGGCGTGCGTGACGTTCGGGAAGTAGCCGAGCCGGACCGACTCGGGCGCGCCCCCGGCAGCACTCGAGCTGCCGCCGCAGGCGGCCAGCCCGAGGGCGGCGACCACCGCGGTCAGGGCTCCGGTGAGACGGATCAGTGGACGAGACATGCGCGACTCCTCTGCAGCGGGTGGAACGGGCCGGCACCAGAAGCGCCTTCTCCTACAGGTTAACTAGGTTTTCAGCCACACGTCCGGCAGTCGCGAAAACTGCGGTGGCGTCGTGCCTCGCACGGACTACCCGAAGTCTGCAGAAGATGTCGTTATAGGTCAAAGAACGTGGTGTTATGTCTTGCATCGTGGTCCACCGCGGCCGCACCGCCTCGACCAGCGGTCAGCCCGGGACGGACCGATGCCCCGCCATCCCACCGGGGTGCGGCGCTCGCGCCCAGAGGGCCACGCGGGTCACGGCCGAGGCTGCCACCGGAGCCGTCGTGTCCACGCGGATGCACGGACCCGCGCACAGCGGCCCCGCTGCGTCGACGCCCGGCCGCGCGACCGGACCCTCACACCACACCTCCGGGACGTCGCCCACCGTGTAGCCGGCACGGGCGAGCCCCGCCGCCACGACCGGCGCCGTCTGCGGCTCGAGCCAGCCCTCAACGACACCACCGGCCGGCGACGCCTCCAGCATCGCCCACAGCGCCTCGTCGGCCGGGCCGTGGCCGACGAGGTCCTGGGACAGCACCGGCAGCGACAGCTCGACGGCGAGGGCTCGCGCCAGGTCGGTCCGCGCCGCCGACGGAAGGCCGTTCACCAGCACCACCGTCCGCCGCCGACGCGGCGGCGCGTAGGGCACGGCCGGCCAGTCCTCGGCCGTCATCACGTAGGAGTCGTGGTCACGCCAGCGCTCCCGGCCGCTCGCGTCGGGCAGCCAGAGCATCCGCGGGAAGCTGCCCTCGCGCTGGAAGCCCAGCGACCGCAACAGCCCGGCCGAGACGGTGTTGCCCGGCTGCACGTTGGCCTCGAGGCGGTGCAGCCCCATGCCGCCCGGCTCCGCGGCCAGCACCAGCCCCACGACCACCCGCAGGCCCTCGGCGAACAGGCCGCGGCCGGCGTACGGGTCGTAGGCGTCGTAGCCCATCGCGGCGGACAGGGACCGTCCCCGCGCGACGTTGGTGACGTTGACCTTGCCGACCAGGTCGTGCTCCCCCTCGGGTGTCCTGGCATGGATGAGGAAGGTGCGGTGGTCGCGGCTCTGCGCGGCGAGGTGGCGCCCCAGGTCCTCGGGGTCGACCGGGTTCCACCGGGAGAGCCGGGCCCGGGACAGCTCGACCGCCAGCGGGTACGACGCGAGGTCGGCGGCCTCGACCGTCCGGACCCAGACCCGCGGACCCTCCGAGCGCAGCGGGCCGGGCTCAGGCGGCAACGCGCCCTCGCAGCACCACGTGCGCGGGCGCGGCCAGCACGACGATGTCCTTGCGTGGGTCGTCCTCGTAGACCACCAGGTCGGCGCTCTCGCCCTCGACCAGCCCGGGCCGGCGCAGCCAGCGGCGGGCTCCCCAGGTCGCCGCGTCCAGGACCTCGGCGACCGACAGACCGGCCTTGACCAGCTCGGCGGCCTCCGCCGCGACCAGCCCGTGCGGCAGCGAGCCGCCGGCGTCGGTCCCGAGGTAGATCGGCACGCCGGCGTCGTGGGCGGCCGCCACCGTCTCGTAGCGGCGGGCGTGCAGGTCGCGCATGTGCGCGGCGTACGCCGGGAACTTGTCCTCCGCGGCCCCGGCGATGGCCGGGAAGGTGTCGATGTTGACCAGCGTCGGGACGATGGCGACGCCCTGCGCCGAGAAGGCGTCGATGGTGTCGGCCCGCAGTCCCGTGGCGTGCTCGATGCAGTCGGTGCCGGCGGCGGCGAAGTCACGCAGCGACTCCTCCCCGAAGCAGTGGGCGGTGACCCGGGCCCCCTCGGCGTGCGCGGCGGCGACCGCCGCCACCAGCGCCTCGCGCGGCCAGCAGGGGGCCAGGTCGCCGGTGTCCCGGTCGATCCAGTCACCGACCAGCTTGACCCACCCGTCACCGCGGCGGGCCTCCTGGCGCACGTAGGCCGAGAGGTCCTCGGGCTCGATCTCGTGCGCGAAGTTGCGGATGTAGCGGCGGGTGCGGGCGAGGTGCCGACCGGCCCGGACGATGCGGGGCAGGTCCTCGCGGTCGTCCACCCAGCGCGTGTCGGCCGGCGAGCCGGCGTCCCGGATGAGCAGGGTCCCGGCCTCGCGGTCGCGCAGGGCCTGCTGCTCGGTCGTGGCCCGGTCCACGGCCCCGTGCGCGTCGAGGCCGACGTGGCAGTGGGCGTCGACCAGGCCGGGCAGCACCCAGCCCGTCACCGTCTCGACGTCGGCGCCACCGGTCGGCGGGTCGTAGGTGACCCGGCCCCCGACGACCCACAGCTCGTCCCGGACCTCGTCCGGGCCGAGCAGGACCTGTCCGCGGACGTGCAGCATCGGCGTGCTCATCGCCCGACCCTATCGAGCCGTCGCCCTGCCGGCCCGCCGTCCACGCCCGGACCCGGCAGGCATGACGGCGGCCGGCCGGATCTACCGGCCCCGCCGGCCCCGCTCAGCGGCCGAGGAACTTCTCGAAGCCCTTGGGCAGCTCGAGGTTGGCCGGGTCCAGCGCGTCGCCGTCGTCCGGGCCCCCCTCCGGGCCGCCGGCGCCGAGCGCCGAGCCGGGCACGGAGAACGCGGCGTTGGCGGCCGCGGTGCGGGCTCCGGCCGCCCGCTCCAGGGCGGCCTTCTCCTCGGCCGCGCGCTTGGCGGGGTTGCCGCTCTTGCCCTTCTTGCGCTGCTGCTGCTTGCCCTTGCGCGCGCCGCCGCCCATGCCGGGGATGGCCGGCATGCCGGGGATGCCCGGCCCGCCGCCGCGTCGCATCGAGCGCATCATCTTCTGGGCGTCGGTGAACCGCTCGAGCAGCTGGTTGACCTCGGACACCGTGACCCCGGACCCGCGGGCGATGCGGGCTCGGCGCGAGCCGTTGATCTGCTTGGGGTGGGTGCGCTCGAACGGCGTCATCGAGCGGACCATCGCCTCGACCCGGTCGAACTGGCCCTCGTCGAGGGCGTCGAGCTGCTCGCGCATCTGGCCCATGCCGGGCATCATCCCCAGCATCGCCTTGAGCGAGCCCATCTTCTTGATGGCGGCCATCTGCTGCAGGAAGTCATCGAACGTGAAGTCCTCGTCCTCGAGGAACTTGCGCGTCATCTCCTGGGCCTGGCCCTGGTCGAAGGCCCGCTCCGCCTGCTCGATCAGGGTGAGGACGTCGCCCATGTCCAGGATGCGCGAGGCCATCCGGTCGGGGTGGAAGACCTCGAACTCCTCGACCTTCTCACCGGTCGAGGCGAACATGATGGGCCGGCCGGTGATCGTGGCCACCGACAGCGCCGCGCCACCGCGGGCGTCACCGTCGAGCTTGGTCATGACCACACCGGTGAAGTCGACGCCGGCCTGGAACGCCTGGGCCGTCTCGACCGCGGCCTGGCCGATCATCGCGTCGATGACGAACAGGACCTCGTCGGGCTGGATCGCCTCGCGGATGTCGGCGGCCTGCTGCATGAGGTTCTCGTCGATCGCGAGCCGGCCGGCGGTGTCGACGATGACCACGTCGTGCTGGCGCGCGCGGGCCTGCTCGATGCCCTGGCGCGAGACGACGACGGGGTCGCCGAAGGAACGGGTGCCCTCACCGGACTCCAGGACCGCGTCGTAGCCGCAGACGTTGCCGCGCTCGGGCGCGAACACGGGCACGCCGGCCCGCTCGCCGACCACCTGCAGCTGGGTGACGGCGTTGGGGCGCTGCAGGTCGGCCGCGACCAGCATGGGGGTGTGCCCCTGGTCCTTCAGCCAGCGCGCCGAGCTTGCCGGCCAGCGTCGTCTTGCCCGACCCCTGCAGGCCGGCGAGCATGATCACCGTCGGCGGGTTCTTGGCGAAGCGCGATCCGGCGGGTCTGGCCGCCGAGGATCGACGACGAGCTCGTCGTTGACGATCTTGACGACCTGCTGGGCCGGGTTCAGGGCGCCGCTGACCTCGGCGCCGAGCGCACGCTCGCGCACGGCGGAGGTGAACTGCCGCACCACGGGCAGCGCGACGTCGGCGTCGAGCAGGGCGATCCGGATGTCCCGGATCGTCGCGTTGACGTCCGACTCGGAGAGGCGGCCCTTGCCGCGCAGGCTCTTGAAGGTGACGGTCAGGCGGTCAGAGAGGCTGGTGAACACGGCTCAAGGTTATCTTCCCCGGGACAGCACTCCGTCGCACGCGTCGATCAGCATGGACACCGCCTGCGCCACGCGGGCCGGCGGCAGGCTCCGGCCGCCGAACTCGGTGACGTAGAACGTGTCGAGCGTCTGCCCCGCATAGGTGGCGATGTGGGCGCTGCGGACGCTCAGCCCGGCCCGGGCGCAGCGTCATGCCGATCTCGTGCAGCAGCCCGACCCGGTCGACCGCCCGCACCTCGATCACCGTGGCGTCGTCCGAGGCGTGCGGGACGACCATGGCCCGGGTCTGGCCCGGTGACCCCGACGCGGCGAGCGCGCTCGCCGTACGGCTCGGGGCCCGGCGCCGCTCCAGGGACTGCAGCGGCGAGCGGTCGCCGTCGGCGAGACGGCGCAGGCCGCGGGCGAGCGCGGCGGCGTCCGGCGCGTCGCCGCCGGGTGACTCGACCTGCCACTCGTCGGCCGCGATGCCCTCGTAGGTGCGCAGGATCGCCGTACGGACCACGAGGCCCGGACGCGGCGAGCAGTCCCGCGGTGTCGGCGAACAGGCCCGAGCCGGTCCCGGTCGAAGACGTCGACGCGGTGGGCGCCGGAGAGGGTGCGGACCACGACGTGCGGCTCCCCCGCGACGACGCTGGCGACGATGTCGCCGGTCACCAGCTCCGGGGACTCCCGGGGCGGCGCCTCCGGGCTGGTGGTCCTCGGCCGTCGTGGCCCGGGCTCCGTCGACGAGCCGGGCCAGCAGCTGGGCCCGCCAGTCGGTCCAGGCGGCCGGGCCGGCGGCGCTGGCGTCGGCCTCGGTGAGCGCCCGCAGCAGCTCCAGCAGCTCGCGGCTGCCGTCGACCGCCGCCGTCACCGAGACGCAGGGTCTGGGGGTCGGTGGGGTCACGCCGGGTGGCCAGGTCGATGAGGGTCAGGTGCTCGCGCACGAGCGTCTGCACGACGGCCACCTCCTGCGGCGGCAGCCCCATCCGCCTGAGGATCCGCGCGGCGATCGGGCGCGCCGACCGCGGAGTGGTCGTGCGCGCCGGCGACCTTGCCGATGTCGTGCAGCAGGGCGCCGAGCAGCAGCAGGTCGGGCCGGTCGACGTCGCGGACCAGGCCGGTCGCGCGCACGACGGTCTCGATGAGGTGCCGGTCCACGGTGTGCCGGTGGACCGGGTTGCGCTGCGGGCGGCTGCGGACGTCGGCCCACTCGGGGATCCAGCGACTCGACGACGCCGGCGAGGTCCAGGCCCTCCCACACCGGGATGAGCCCGGGCCCGGCGGCGAGCAGGTCGCCGAACAGGGCGAGGGCGACCGGCGGCCACGGCGTCGGCAGCGGGGCCGACCGGGCCAGGTTGGTGATGGTGGCCGGTGACGAGCGGCAGGTTGCTGCCGGGCCGACGACCAGCGCCGCCCGCAGCACCAGCAGGGGGTCGGCGGACGGGTCGGCCGACGCCGCCGAGCACGATCTCGCCGTCGTGCTCGAACAGGCCGTAGCCCAGCGGGCGTCAGCTGCGGCCGGCGCGGGCCGACCCGCAGGGTGCGGGCGCGCTGGGACTGCGCGGCGCGGCGTACGGTCCCGTCCAGGGCGTAGGCGATGGTCCGGGCCGGAGGTGACCACCCCGGTCAGCAGGTGTCGGAGTCGGGCTGGCCGAGCAGGGCGGCGACGCTGTCGTGGTCCTCCTTGCCGAGCCGGTCGCGGCCACGGCCGGTGACCACGTGCACGGCGTCCCGGACGTCGAGCAGGTGGGCGTAGGCGCGGTCGGTGTCGCCGTGCGGGCGGTCGGCCAGCCACGCGGCGGTCAGCGCCCGCAGCACGGTCATGTCGCGCAGGCCGCCGCGGGCCTCCTTCAGGTCCGGCTCGAGGGTCTGGGCCAGGTCGCCGTGGCGGGCGTGCCGCTCCTCGATGGACTCGATCAGCTGCGGCAGCCGCTTGCGGGCGTTGCCGCGCCAGTCGTGCGCCAGCGTGGCCCGGGTGGCGGTCACCACCTCCGGGTCGCCGGCCACCCAGGTCAGGTCGAGCAGGCCGACCGCCGCCGCCAGGTCGCCGGAGGCGACGCTGCGGCACTGGGTCACGGTGCGGACGCTGTGGTCGAGCCGGGCGCCGGCGTCCCAGATCGGGTACCAGAGCCGGTCGGCGAGCTCGGTGACCTCCGTGGTGGTGAGGGAGCGCCCGTAGTGCAGCAGGACGAGGTCGAAGTCGCTGAGCGGCCCGGCCTCACGGCGGGCGAAGCTGCCGACGGCCGCGAGCGCCACGCCCTCGACCCGGCTGCCCCGGGTGGCCTCGCGACCAGATGTCCTGCAGCCAGTCCCGGCCGAACGTGGTCAGGGTCTCCCGGCGCGGGCCCGCCGGCACCCGGGGCGGCGAACGCCCGGGTGCCGGCCAGGTCCAGCCGCTGTGCGGTCAGATCGGTGATGGTCATGGCCTTCGTCTGGGAGGTCCGTGGACGGGCTCTCAGAGCGCGTCCACGCCCCGCTCGCCGGTGCGGACCCGGGCGACGTCCTGCGACCGGGACGCTCCAGATCTTGCCGTCGCCGATCCGGCCGGTCTGGGCGGACTTGAGGATGATGTCGATGACGTTCTCGCAGTCGATGTCGTCGATCAGCACCTCCAGCCGGACCTTCGGGACGAAGTCCACGGTGTACTCCGCGCCGCGGTAGACCTCGCTGTGGCCGCGCTGCCGGCCGTAGCCGCTGGCCTCGCTCACCGTCATGCCCGTGATCCCGAAGGCCTCCAGGGCCTCCTTGACCTCGTCCAGCTTGTGCGGCTTGATGATCGCGGTGATGAGTTTCATGCCGATGCTCCCTGCGTGGGTGATGCGGACGGTGCGGAGTGCGTGCCGACCGGAGGCCGGGTCGCGGTGGTGCACGCGCACCGGCACCGATCCGGCCGCCACCGAGGGAGCCGAGGTCGTACGACGTCTCAGCGTGCTCCTGCAGGTCGATGCCGGCAACCTCGGCGTCCGGGTCGATCCGGAACCCGAGCGCCTTGTGCAGGGCCAGCCCGATGACGGAGGTGGCGATGAAGGAGAAGGCCAGGACCGCGAAGGCACCGACGGCCTGGCGCCACAGCTGGTCCACTCCTCCGCCGTAGAACAGGCCGTCGACACCGGCCGGCGGCCGGCGGCGCGAGGCCAGGAAGCCGATGGCGAGGGTGCCGATGAGACCGCCGACGAGGTGGACGCCCGACGACGTCCAGGCTGTCGTCGAAGCCGAACCGGAACTTCAGCCCCACGGCCAGGGCGCAGAGCACGCCGCCGAGGATGCCGACGGCGACGGCACCGATCGGCGTGACCGAGGAGCAGGCCGGGGTGATGGCGACCAGGCCGGCGACGACGCCGGAGGCCGCGCCGAGGGAGGTGGCGTGTCCGTCGCGGATCCGCTCGGTGGCCAGCCAGGCCGAGCATGGCGGCGCCGGTGGCTGCGAGGGTGTTGACCCAGGTGATGGCGGCGGTGCCGTTGGCGCCGAGCGCCGAGCCGGCGTTGAAGCCGAACCAGCCGAACCACAGCAGGCCGGCGCCGATCATGACCAGGGTCAGGTTGTGCGGGCGCATCGGCTCCTTGCCGAAGCCGACCCGCTTGCCGAGGACCAGCGCCAGCGCGAGCCCGGCGGCACCGGCGTTGATGTGCACCGCCGTGCCACCGGCGAAGTCGATCGCCTTCGAGCTGGTTGGCGATCCACCCGCCCTTGTCGGCCGCGAAGCCGTCGAAGGCGAACACCCAGTTGGCGACGGGGAAGTAGACGATCGTCGCCCACACGACGGTGAAGACCATCCAGGTGGCGAACTTGGCCCGGTCCGCGATCGCGCCGCTGATCAGCGCCACCGTGATGATGGCGAACACGGCCTGGAAGGCGACGAACGCGAGGGCCGGGATCATGTCGCCCTTGGCCCCGAACGCCGCGTCGCCCGAGGAGCCCGGAGAGCCCGAAGTGCTGGAACGGGTTGCCGACGAGGCCGTGCCAGGAGTTGCCGAACGCCTCGCTGTAGCCCCAGAGGATCCAGACGACGCTGATCGACGCCATCGCCCCGAAGCTCATCATCATCATGTTCAGGACGCTCTTGGCCCTGACCATGCCGCCGTAGAAGAGTGCGAGACCGGGGGTCATGAGCAGCACCAGAGCGGCACTGGCCAGGACCCAAGCGGTGTCGCCGCTGTTGATTGTCATGACCGCCACTGTCCAAGCCGGGCGTTTCACCGGGAGGCGCCTCGTGTTACGGGCGTGTTAGCAGTCGCGTGCACAGGTAAGCATCACGTAACCGGCGCCGCCGGCGACCTGACGTCATACTTCAGGGGATGTCCTCCACGACGCGTTCCCGGCCCGCCGCGGCGCTTGACGCCGTCCCGCTCCTGTCCACCGCCCGCCGCACGCTGGCATCGTCCCTGCGCAGCAGGGTCGCCGGCGACGACGCGGTCGAGCAGGCCCGGGTCATCTGGGACTCCCCCGGTGAGCGGTGGTTCGGCCCCGACGACGTCATCTGGCGGGTGCACGCCGACGCCTCGATGTTCGTCGGCGGCATCCGGGCCCTGCTCGTGCAGTCGCTGCACCCGCTGGCCATGGCCGGGGTGGCCGCGCACTCGGGCTACAAGGGCGACCCCTGGGGCCGGCTGCAGCGCACGAGCACCTTCCTCGCGACCACGACCTTCGGCACGGTGGAGCACGCCGAGCAGCTGATCGAGCGGGTCCGCGCCATCCACGAGCGGGTGCGTGGCACCGCCCCCGACGGACGTCCGTACGCCGCGAGCGACCCCCACCTGCTGCGCTGGGTCCACATCACCGAGGTGGACAGCTTCCTCGCCGCCCACCAGCGGTTCGGCGAGCGACCGCTGACGGCGCAGGAGGCCGACCTGTACGTCGCGCAGGCCTCGCTCGTGGCGACCCGGCTCGGGGTCCTGGACCCGCCGATGAGCGTCGCCGAGCTGGAGGAGGCGCTGGAGTCCTACCTCCCCGAGCTGGCCAGCACCCCGGCGGCGCGGGAGGCGGCCCGGTTCCTGCTGCTGACTCCCCCGCTGCCGCTGCCGGCCCGGGCCGGTTACGCCGGCCTGGCTGCCGCCGCGGTGGCCCTGCTGCCCCGCTGGTCACGCGTGCCGCTGCGGCTGCCGTGGCTGCCGGTCTCCGAGCGCCTGGTGGGCCTGCCCGTCGGCAGCGCCGCCACCCGCCTCATCCGGTGGGCGATGACGGCGCCGCCCGGAGCCGACCAGGTCCACGAGCCGGTCGACGACCGGGTCGGGGACCGCGCGAGCTGAGGCGCCGCGCCGCCGCGGCGCCGGCCGGGTCAGGAGACGATCGCGTCGACGAACGCCTCGGGGTCGAACGGCGCCAGGTCGTCCGGGCCCTCGCCGAGGCCGACCAGCTTGACCGGCACGCCGAGCTTGCGCTGGACCGCGACGACGATGCCGCCCTTGGCGGTCCCGTCGAGCTTGGTCAGGACGATGCCGGTGACGTTGACGACCTCGGCGAACACCTCGGCCTGGCGCAGGCCGTTCTGCCCGGTCGTGGCGTCCAGGACCAGGAGCACCTCGTCGATGGGGCTCTGCTTCTCGACCACCCGCTTGACCTTGCCGAGCTCGTCCATCAGCCCGACCTTGTTGTGCAGCCGGCCCGCGGTGTCGATGATCACGACGTCGGCCTCGAGCTCGGCACCGCCCCGGACGGCGTCGAAGGCCACGGCGGCCGGGTCGGCGCCCTCACGGTCGGAGCGGATGGTGGTCACGCCGACCCGCTCGCCCCAGGTCTGCAGCTGGTCCGCGGCGGCGGCACGGAACGTGTCGGCCGCGCCGAGCACGACGTCCTTGTCCTCGGCGACGAGGACGCGGGCGAGCTTGCCGACCGTGGTGGTCTTGCCGGTGCCGTTGACGCCGACCACGAGGATGACGGCCGGGCGCGACTCGACGCGGGACGAGGCGATCGAGCGGTCCATGCCGGGGTCCACGAGCTCGAGCAGGTCGGCGCGCAGCCAGCCCGCGCACGGTCTCCTCGTCGCGGGCGCCCTCGACCTTGACCTGGGTGCGCAGCGAGTCGACGAGCTCCATCGACGCCTCGACGCCGAGGTCGGAGGCCAGCAGCGTGTCCTCGACGTCCTCCCACGCCTGCTCGTCCAGGCCCCCGCGGGACAGCAGCCCCAGCAGGCTCTGCCCGAAGGCGCTGTTGGAGCGGGCCAGGCGTGACCGCAGGCGCTGCAGCCGGCCACCGGCGGGCGCCGGGCGCTCGAGGCTGGGGCGCGAGCGGCATCTCCGGCTCCTCCTCCACCTCGGGAGGCTGGAGGGTGTCCAGGCCGGCGATGTCCTCGATCCGGCGGGTCGGGGTGTCCCGCGGCTCCGCGGCGTCGTCGCCCACGCCCGGCGCGTAGTCACGGCCGGGCTGCGGCGCCTTCGGCGGCAGCTCCTTGGTCGACCGTCCCCCGGGTCGCAGCAGCCCCACGACGAGTCCGACGCCCGTGATCGCGACGATCACGGCGATGGCGATGATTTCCTGGAGTTGGCTCACAGTCGCCGATTCTCCCAGACAAACCCCGGCGCGTACGACGTCTCGCCGGGCCGCTGCGGGTGGCCCGGCGCGGCCGGTCGGCGGGTCAGTCGGCGGGCCAGTCGGCGGGTCGCCCGACCTGGCGCGGCGCCGGGCGGCGCGCGGGCGCCCCGGAGGTCGGCGGAGCGCCTCGGGGTCCTTCTCCAGCACCCGGGTCAGCACCTGCTCACCGCGGGGCGTCAGCACGTCGCGACCTTCCCGCCGGGCCGGCACGGCGACCAGCCCGACCACGACCATGGCGACACCGACACAGAGCAGCAGACCGAGAATCAGGGCAACCATGCCTCAAGGGTGCCTGCTGCGCGGCCACGTCGACCGCCCGGCACGCCGTGGCTGTGACCCGCTTCACCCGGGCGTTTACCGAACTGTCATCGCCCGCGCGGCCCGCGGCCGCGGTCCGCCGGACGGCGCGTCAGGCGCTCTGCACGTCGCGGATCCGCTGGGAGACCACCGTGGTCACCCCGTCGCCGCGCATGGTCACGCCGTACAGCGCGTCGGCGATCTCCATCGTGCGCTTCTGGTGGGTGATGACGATGAGCTGGCTGGAGTCGCGCAGCTCCTCGAACAGCGTGATCAGCCGGCCGAGGTTGGTGTCGTCGAGCGCGGCCTCGACCTCGTCCATGATGTAGAACGGGCTGGGCCGCGCCTTGAAGATCGCCACGAGCAGCGCCACGGCGGTCAGCGACCGCTCGCCGCCGGAGAGCAGCGAGAGCCGCTTGATCTTCTTGCCCGGCGGCCGCGCCTCGACCTCGATGCCGGTGGTGAGCATGTTGTCCGGGTCGGTGAGCACCAGCCGGCCCTCACCGCCGGGGAAGAGCCGCTCGAAGACGCGCTCGAACTGCGCGGCGGTGTCGTGGTAGGCCTCGGTGAAGACCTTCTCGACCCGCTCGTCGACCTCGCGGACGATGTCGAGCAGGTCGCGCTTGGAGTTCTTGAGGTCCTCCAGCTGCTCGGTGAGGAACTTGTGCCGCTCCTCGAGGGCGGCGTACTCCTCCAGCGCCAGCGGGTTGACCTTGCCGAGCTGGTTCAGCTTGCGCTCGGCCGAGCGCAGCCGCTTGGCCTGGACGTCGCGCACGAACGGCTGGGGCTGCAGCGCCTCGACCTGCTCCGCGCTCATCTCGGGGTCGGGCACGACGGGCACCAGCTGGTGCGGGCCGAAGCTCCTCCACCAGCACGTCGGGGTCGATGCCGAGCTCCTCGACGCGCCTTGGTCTGCAGCGTCTCGATCCGCAGCCGCTGCTGGGTGCGGGCGACCTCGTCGCGGTGCACCGAGTCGGTCAGCTCGCGCAGCTCGTCCCCGAGGGTGCTGATCTCGCGGCGCACCGTGGCCAGGGCCGGCCTCGCGTTCGGTGCGGGCCGCCTCGGCCGCCGCCCGCGCCGTGGTGGCCAGCTCCAGGGAGGAGGTGACCGCGGCGGCGGCGTACGACGCGCCCTGGCGCACCGCCTCGCGCGACCGTCGGCCTCCCGGCGGCGCCGCTCCCGGCGCGCGGCGGCCCGCTCGCGGGCCGCCAGCTCGGAGCGGGCGGCGGACTCCAGGGAGTCGGCGCGCCCGGCCATCGCCCGGGCGCGCTCCTCCCGCGTGCGCAGGGTCAGGCGCAGCTCGGTCTCGGCGGCCCGGGCGGCCGTCGCGGCCTGCTCGAGCCGGTCGCGCTCGTCGGTGGACGGCTCCTCCTCGCCGGGCTCGGCGCTGGCGTCGTCGAGGCGCTGCTGCAGGGCGGTCAGCTCCTCGCGGTCGCTGACCAGGGCGCGTTCGGCGGTGGCGACGGCCTGCTCGGTGCGCTCGGACTCGGCGCGGGCGGCCCGGACCGCGGAGCCGAGCTGGCCGAGCCGCTCGGCCACCGCCGCCATCCGGGCGTCGGACTCGTGCAGCCGCTCGAGGGCGTGCTCGACGGCGTCGGCGGCGACGCGGACGCCGCTCCCGCGCGGAGGCGAGGGCGAACCGGGCCTGCTCCCCGCGGCGTACGGCGGCGTCGAGGCTCTGGCGGGTATCGTCGACCGCCGCCTGCACCTCGATCAGGCTGGGCGCGGAGGCGCTGCCGCCGCGCACGACCCCGGGCCCGAAGACGTCGCCGTCCGCGGTGACCGCGGTGACGCCCTCTGCGCGCCCGGTCAGCTCGAGGGCGGCGGCGGTGCCGTCGACCAGGGCGACCCGGTCCAGCAGCTGGTCGATCGCGGGGCGCAGGCCGTCGGGGCAGGTGACCGCGTCGCGGGCCCAGCGTGCCGCGACCGGCAGCTCGGGCCACGTCGCGGGGTCGACCGGCAGCGCCGACGCGCCGACGAGCAGGACGGCCCGGCCGGCGTCGTCCTCGCGCAGCAGCGACACCGCCCCGGCGGCGGCCTCGACGGTCTCGACGGCGACCGCGTCGGCGGCCCAGCCGAGGGCCGCCGCGACCGCCGCCTCGGAGCCGGGGTCCACCTGGAGCAGGGCGGCCACGGAGCCGCTGATGCCGGGCCGGCGGTCGGTCGCGGCCAGCAGCGCGGCGGCGCCGTCCTTGCGGCGCAGGCTCAGCTCCAGGGCCTCGAGCCGGGCCGCGGCGCTGGAGCGGTCGCTGCTCGGCGGCGCGCTCGGCCTCGCGCCACCTCTCGACCTCCGCCTCGGCCTGCTCGTGCTCGGCGGCGGCGCGCTCGTGGGCGGTGTCCAGCCCCTCCTCGCCCTCCTCCTCGACGGCGACGGAGGCCTCGAGGTCGGCGAACTCGCGCTCGGCGGCGGCGGCGCGCGACCGGCTCTGCTCCAGGCTCGCGCGCAGCCGGCCGATCTCGGCCTCTCCCGCCTCGATCCGGCTGCGCCGGGCACCGACCTGGCCGGCCAGCTTGGCCAGGCCCTCGCGCCGGTCGGCGGCCGCCCGCACCAGTCGGGCGAGCCGCTGCTGCTCGGCGGTGTGGGCGCTCTCGGTCTCGGCCCGGTGGCCGACCGCGGCGGCGAGGGCCTGCTTGGCCTCGACGATCTCGGCCAGCAGCGCCTGCTCCTGCTGACGCACCTGCGCGGCCTGCGCGCGCAAGCGCGTCCGGGTCACGCCCGGACGGCGGCGCCTCGGTGTCGTCCTCGGAGAGCAGGCGCACCCGCTCGGCCGCCAGCGACTGCGTCGACGTCAGCCGCTCCCGCAGCGAGGAGAGGGCGAACCACTGCTCCTGGGCGCGGGCCAGCTCGGGGGCTGCCTCCTGCGCCTCCTGCTCCAGCACGCCGAGCCGGGCCCGGACACCGCTCAGCGCCTCCTCCACCTCGGTACGGCGCGCCACCAGCGCGGTCTCGTCGGCGACCTCCTGCTCCAGCGTGCTCGTGAGCTGGACCAGGTCGTCGGCCAGCAGCCGCAGGCGCGCGTCGCGGGCGTCGGCCTGGATCACCGCGGCCTTGCGGGCGGCCTCCGCCTGCCTGCCCAGCGGCCCGAGCTGGCGCCGGATCTCCCCGGTGAGGTCGTGGACCCGGGTGAGGTTGACCTCCATCGTCTCCAGCTTGCGCAGCGCGCGCTCCTTGCGCTTGCGGTGCTTCAGGACGCCGGCCGCCTCCTCGATGAACCCGCGCCGCTCCTCGGGCGTGGCGCGCAGCACGGCATCGAGCTGCCCCTGGCCGACGATGACGTGCATCTCGCGGCCGATGCCGGAGTCGGAGAGCAGCTCCTGGACGTCCAGCAGCCGGCACGACGTGCCGTTGATGGAGTAGTCGGACCCTCCGTTGCGGAACATCGTCCGCTTGATCGTCACCTCGGTGTAGTCGATCGGCAGGGCGCCGTCGGTGTTGTCGATGGTCAGCGCGACCTCGGCGCGCCCGAGCGGCGCCCGCCCCGACGTCCCGGCGAAGATGACGTCCTCCATCTTGCCGCCGCGCAGGCTCTTGGCGCCCTGCTCCCCCATCACCCACGCCAGCGCGTCGACGACGTTGGACTTGCCCGAGCCGTTGGGCCCGACGATGCAGGTGATCCCCGGCTCGAGCCGCATCGACGTCGCGGAGGCGAAGGACTTGAAGCCCCGCAGGGTCAGGCTCTTGACGTACACGGGTCGCGGGGCTCCTCGGTCCGGTGGTGAACGCCGTTCACTGTACCGGCGGCACCGGGCGACCCCGGGGACCTGCTCTGCTGCGGGGCGGTGCTAACCGACCGGTTCGACCACCTGTTCACCGATCCGGGACACGTCCGGGACACCGTGGGCACGCAGCCGCGCGTTGTCGTGCTCGAGGTGTTCGACAAGGTCCTCGAGGTCGCGGACGCGGTTGCGGAGGCGCGCAGCCTCCAGCATGAGCCGATCGTCCCGGAATACTCGATGACCCAGCAGGGCCTTTGCCATACCAGCTCCGTCAGGATGCTCCGCTCGTGGCGGAGGGTGATGGGTGGGCGCTCCCCGCAGAACCGTGCGGCGGGTGCCACCCCAGAGTCCCACCGCCGTCCGCGCAGGTCAACGGGCTCCCGGCCTTGTCATCAGCGCTCGGTGAAGCCCCGCAGGTCCTCGCGTGGGCTGCCGTGCTGCACCGTGCAGCCAGTGACCGTGCCGGGGCGCTCAGGGGCGTCGGGGCGCTCGAGCAGCTGGCGCAGGGTCCCCACGGCCTCCGGCTCGCCCTGGGCGAGGACCTCCACCCGACCGTCGGGCAGGTTGCGGGCGAACCCGACCAGGCCGAGCTCGAGCGCCCGGGAGCGGACCCACCACCGGAACCCCACACCCTGGACCCGACCCTGCACGAAGATCGTCGCGCGCTCCATGGACGCTGATCCTACGGACCCGCCCGCGGACCGGTTCCCGGACCGGTCCGCGGTTCCCGGACCGGTCGCCCCGCGCGCCGCGCCGGCGTCTCCTAGAGTCTGGTCCCGTGACCGACTCCGACCTGACCACCCGCCCGGTCCGCTGGGGCATCCTCGGAGCGGGCGGCATCGCCTCCTCCCTGGCTGCGGACATCTCCCGCACCGACGGCCACGTCGTCGCCGCCGTGGCGGCGCGCGACGCCGACCGCGCCGCGGAGTTCGCGCGGCGCTACGACGCGCCGCGCAGCTTCGGCAGCTATGACGAGCTGTACGCCGACGACGAGGTCGACGTCGTCTACGTCGCCACCACGCACCCGTTCCACCGGGAGCAGGCCCTCGCCGCGATCGAGGCGGGCAAGCCGGTCCTCGTGGAGAAGCCGCTGACCCTCGACGCCGGCGGGGCCCGTGAGGTCTTCGCCGCCGCCGCGAAGGTCGGGGTCTTCGCGATGGAAGCCATGTGGATGCGCACCAACCCGCTGGTCCGGCAGGCGCTGGACCTGGTCGCCGCTGGAGAGCTGGGTGCGGTGCGCGCCGTCCAGGCCGACTTCGCCTTCGCCCTCGACTACGACCCGGGACACCGGCTGCTGGACCGCGACAACGGCGGCGGCGCCCTGCTCGACCTCGGCATCTACCCCGCGACGTTCGCGTGGCTGTTCCTGGGCGCCCCCGACCGGGTCCAGGTCAGCGGCGACCTCGCACCGACCGGCGTCGACCGGACGGTCGCGATGCAGTGGTCCCGCGACGACGGGGCCATCGCCCAGCTGTTCAGCTCCTCGGCCGTCACGACGTCATGCCGGGCCACCGTCTCCGGGACACGGGGCTGGCTGAGCCTGGAGCCGACCTTCTTCGTCCCCACCACGATGCTGGTGAGCATCGACGGCGAGGTCCGCCGGGTCGAGACCGAGCCGGCCGGCTACGTGCCGCAGATCGAGGAGGTGGGGCGCTGCCTGCGGGCCGGCCTGCTGGAGAGCCCGCTGGTGCCGCAGGGCGAGACGGTGGCGATCCTCGAGCTCATGGACGGCGTCCGCGCCGAGCTGGGCGTCACCTACCCCGGCGAGTGAGCGCCGCGGGTGCGGGAGGGCCGGCTCAGGACCGCGGGGCGCTGCGCGGTCGCGGCTGGCAGCGCGGGCAGGAGAACGACGAGCGGTTCATGAACGACTCGCGCCGGATGAGCGCCCCGCAGCGGGCACACGGCCGGCCCTCCTGCCCGTACGCGTGGAGCGACCGGTCGAAGTAGCCGCTCGCGCCGTTGACGTTGACGTAGAGCGCGTCGAAGCTCGTGCCGCCCTGGTCGAGCGCCGCCTGCATCACCTCCGCGGCGTGGTCCAGCAGCCGGCCGAGGGCCGGGCGGGTCAGCGTGGCGGCCTCGCGCTCGCCGTGCAGCCTCGCGCGCCACAGGGCCTCGTCGGCGTAGATGTTGCCCACGCCCGAGACCAGCCCCTGGTCCAGCAGGGCCCGCTTGATGCCGGTACGGCGCGTCCGCAGCCGCGCCACCACGGCGGCACGGTCGTAGCCCGGCTCGAAGGGGTCGGGGGCGATGTGGGTGATCGTCGAGGGCACCCCCCACGGCCGGCCGGTGGTGGGCGAGGCCGTGGCGACGTCGGGGACGAGGTCGGCCAGGGCCATCCCGCCGAAGGTGCGCTGGTCGACGAAGCGCAGCTGGGGTCCTTCGTCCTCGAAGTCGAACGAGGCGTGCAGGTGCTTCTCGGCCGGCGCGTCCGCCGCCTCCACGAGCAGCTGTCCGCTCATGCCCAGGTGGATGATCAGCGCCTGGCGATGGGCATCAGGGGCCTGCAGGACGAGCCAGAGGTACTTGCCCCGGCGCTCGGCCGCCAGCACCGCGTTGCCGGTGACGCGGGCGGCGAGGTCGGCGGGCCCAGGCAGGTGCCGGCGGGCGACGCGGCTGCCGAGGAACTGCGCTGCGCCGAGGCGCCGGCCCACGACGTGGTCCTGCAGCCCCCGCCGGACGACCTCGACCTCCGGCAGCTCAGGCATCCGCGGTGTCGGCGGCCTCGGTGCTCGCGGGCGTGGAGGGTGGGACCAGGGCAGCCTCGGCGCGCCGGCTCAGCTCGGTCCAGGCGATCTCGGCTGACTTCTGCTCCGCCTCCTTCTTGCTGCGGCCCACGCCCTCGCCGAGGACCTCGTCGCCGACGACCGAGCGGGCGGTGAAGACCTTCTCGTGGTCGGGCCCCTCTTCGGTGACGCGGTACTCCGGGACGCCGAGCGAGGCCGAGGCGGTCAGCTCCTGCAGGCTCGTCTTCCAGTCCAGGCCGGCGCCGAGGCTGGCGGAGCTGCGCATCAGCGGGTCGAGCAGGTGGTGCACGAACGTCGCCGCCGCCGGCATGCCCGCGGACAGGTAGACCGTCCCGATGACCGCCTCCATCGTGTCGGCGAGGATCGAGGGCTTGTTCCGTCCGCCCGTGCTCTCCTCGCCGCGACCGAGCATCAGGTAGTCCCCGAGACCGAGGGTCCGGGCGACGTCGGCGAGGGCGCGCATGTTGACCACCGCCGCGCGCAGCTTGGCCAGCTGCCCCTCGGGCAGGTCAGGGTGCTCGCGGTACAGCGAGTCGGTGACCACGAGCCCGAGGACCGAGTCGCCGAGGAACTCCAGGCGCTCGTTGTGCGGCAGGCCGCCGTTCTCGTACGCGTACGAGCGGTGGGTCAGGGCACGCAGCAGCAGCGGCTCGTCGACCGGCTCGCCCACGACCTCGAGGAGGTAGCGGGCGAACGCGTCGACGGGCCGCTGCGGCGAGCTGTTCCCGTTGGAGGACGGAGAAGGGCTCACGTACGTCGGGCCGATCAGCCCTGGTGCTCGCTGCGCTCCGCGACGCCGTAGTGGCGGCCCGCGTAGGTGCCGCAGGACGGGCACGCGATGTGCGGCTGCTTGGGGGCAGAGCACTGCGGGCAGGCGGACAGCGTGGTGGGCGTCGCCTTCCAGTTCGCACGACGCGAACGGGTGTTGGAGCGCGACGTCTTCCGCTTCGGGACAGCCACGTCAGTTCCTCTTCTCTTCGTTACCGCTGGGAGGTTCGGCGATGCCCTGGAGCGCCGCCCACCTCGGGTCGATTACTTCATGGTGGTGCGTGGGGTCCTGCGCGAGCTGGGCTCCGCACTCGGAGCACAGACCCGGGCAGTCCTCCCGGCACACCGGCTGGAACGGCAGGGCAGGCACCACTGCGTCCCGGAGCGCGGGCTCGAGGTCGATCAGGTCGCCCACGACCTCGCGCACCTCGTCCTCGTCGTCGTCGGCGCCCACCTCGTGGGCGTGCTCCGCGCGATCGGCGTAGACGAACAGGTCCTGGAGCTGTGCGGTCACCGGGGCGGTGACCGGGTCCAGGCACCGCACGCAGGCGCCGTTCGCCGTGCCGCTGACCGAGCCGCTCACCAGGATCCCCTCGAGCACCGACTCCAGCCTGAGGTCCAGCTCGAGCGGCTGGCCCGCAGGGATGGCGATGACGTCGGTGCCCAGGTCCTCAGGTGCCTCGACCGTCAGCGTCCGCTTCACCATGGCCCCGGGACGCCGGCCGAGGTCCTTGATGTCGAACACCAGGGGCAGGCGCGGATCGAGGCGGTTCATGGCTCCAGAGACTGTGTGTGTGCCGAGGGGGACCGGTCCTCGTCACGTGGACGTAGACCGACGCCAGAGATTACCGGAGAGTCGCCCCTGCGCCCAAATGCGGGTCGGTGCGCCGGGGTGGACCCGCCAGGTGGCTCACGCCTCCAGCGCCGGGCGGACCCGGGCCAGCAGCGCCTCCAGCACGGCGTCGGGGACCAGGCCCTCGACGTCGCCGCCGAGGGCCGCGACCTCCTTGACCAGCGAGCTCGAGACGTGGGCGAACTCCGGGTCGCCGGGCAGGAAGACCGTCTCGACACCGGTGAGGTGGCGGTTCATCAGCGCCATCGGCAGCTCGTAGGCGAAGTCGGTGTCTCCCCGCAGGCCCTTGACGATGGCCTGCGCCCCGACCTCCCGGCAGACGTCCACGAGCAGGACCCGCGCGAACGGCTCGATCCGGACGTTCGGCACGTCCGCCAGCGCGCGACCGAGCAGGTCCACCCGTTCGTCCACGGTGAAGGTGCCCTGCTTGGCCGGGTTGTGCAGCACGGCGACCACCACCTCGTCGTACAGCGCCGCGGCCCGGGTGAGGACGTCGACGTGGCCGCGGGTGACGGGGTCGTAGGAGCCGGGGCACACGCACCGCCGTGTCGTCGTCACGCCCGCGAACCTAGCAGCGCACCCGAGGCCCGGCAGGGAGCGCTCACTCCTGCTCGTCGTCGTCCAGCTTGCCCTGTCGCTGGTCGCGCTCGACGATGCGCCGCACGTTGTCGACCGCGCCCGCGTCGCCGTCCAGGTGCTGGTTGCGCGCCGTGGCGAACGCCAGCCCGAGCCGCTGCCGCGTGGCGTCGTCGACGTCGGTGCGGGCCGGGTTGAGGATGGTCTGCTCCTCCTCGCCGATGTGGTGGTTCAGCGCGGTGGCCAGCTCCTCGACGGCGTCGTCGAACTTCTGCGTGTCCGTGCCGCGGCACTCCAGCAGCGCCAGCAGGGCCTGGTTGCCCTCGGCGTGCTCGTGCTCTCCGTGCTCGGCCTCCTCGGCCTCGATGGCGTCCTTGCGCACGAGCTGGGGGTAGACCTCGGCCTCCTCGGCCTCGCCGTGGGCGACCAGGACGGCGGCCAGGGCGCTGCGGGCCGCCTCGCGGTCGGCGGTGGCGTCGCGCAGCTGGCGCAGCAGGTCCTCGAAGAGGCGGTGGTCGTCCAGGATGAGGTCCACGACGTCACCGGTGGTCGGGCGCGGGAGGTAGAGGTCGGTCATGGCGCACAGCATCCCCTGCCGCGCCGCCGCCCCGGCACCCGGGTCAGGCCACCGCCACCGGCCCGGCGACGTCGGCGAACCACATCACCGTCTCGCCGTAGCGGCGCTCCACCGTGGTGACGAGCCCGTCGGGCCACCGGGGCTCGGGCGAGCGCGCCGACCGCTCGACCACCACCAGCGCCTCGGGGTCCAGCCACGACCCGGAGACGAGCGCACCGAGCACGCCGGCGAGCGCGTCCTCAGCCACGTCGTACGGCGGGTCGAGCAGCACCAGGTCGAAGCGGTCCACGGGCGCCGGTGGCGTGGCCAGGACCCGCTCGACCGGCTCCGCGCGGACGCTCACCCCGCCCAGCACGTCCGCCAGCGACGCGACGTTGCGGCGGATGGCAGCGGCGGCCGGGCGCGCCTGCTCCACCAGGACGACGGCCGAGGCGCCGCGGCTGGCCGCCTCCAGCCCGAGCGCTCCCGACCCGGCGTAGAGGTCGAGCACCCGGGCGCCCCGCAGCACGTCCAGGTGCTCCAGGCGGGAGAACAGCGCCTCGCGGACGCGGTCGCTGGTGGGGCGGGTGCTGCTGCCCGGCGGCGCCTGGATCCGGCGGCCACCGGCCAGCCCGGAGATGATCCGTGTCACGGCCGGCTCACCCGCGCTCCAGGTGGGCGGCCTGCTCCTCGTCGAGCGCGGACGCGACCAGCTCGCGCAGCACCGGGTGCCGCTCCAGCGCCGGGTCCTCGCTCACGACCGCGAAGGCGTCCTCGCGGGCCTGGAGGATCAGGTCCTCGTCGCGCAGCAGGCGCAGCAGCCGCAGCTGGGAGCGGCCGCCGCTCTGGCGGGCGCCGAGCACGTCCCCTTCGCGGCGCTGTTCGAGGTCGAGGCGGGCCAGGGCGAACCCGTCGGTCGTCGCGGCGACGGCCTCCAGGCGCTCCAGCGAGGGGCCGGGCTCGGTCTCGGTCATCAGCAGGCAGAGGCCGGGGGCAGCGCCGCGCCCCACCCGCCCGCGCAGCTGGTGCAGCTGGGAGACGCCGAAGCGCTCGGCGTCCATGACCACCATGACCGTCGCGTTCGGCACGTCGACACCGACCTCGATCACGGTCGTGGAGACCAGGACGTCGACCTCCCCCGCGGCGAAGGCCTGCATCACGGCGTCCTTGTCCTCGGGTGCCATCCGGCCGTGGAGCACCTCGACCCGCAACCCCTGCAGGGACGGCTCGGCGCGGAGCTCCTCCACGACGCCCAGGACGCTGCGCAGCTCGCGCTGCGGACCGGTGTCCTCCGCGTCCTCACCGTCCCCGTCGGCCGGCAGCCACTCCTGCGGGTCGCCGTCCTCGGGTCCGCGGGTGGCGGCCCGTCCCTTCGCCGCGGCGGCACCGGGTGTCCCGGGGCCGGCCTCCTGCGCGTCGTCGCCGATGCGGGGGCAGACGACGTAGGCCTGGTGTCCCTGGCGCACCTCCTCGGCGACCCGCTGCCACGTGCGCCGCACCCACTTGGGGTTGACCACCGGCACCACGTGCGAGGCGATCGGGGACCGCCCGCGGGGCAGCTCGGTGAGGGTGGAGGTCTCCATGTCGCCGAACACGGTCATCGCGACGGTGCGCGGGATCGGCGTAGCCGTCATGACCAGCACGTGCGGGGGCTGGCTGCCCTTGCTGCGCAAGGCTTCTCGTTGCTCGACCCCGAACCGGTGCTGCTCGTCGACGACCACCAGCCCGAGGTCGAAGAAGGACACGTGCTCCTGGATCAGCGCGTGCGTCCCGATGACGATGCCGGCATCGCCCGAGGCCGCGTCCAGCAGTGCCTTGCGGCGTACGGCGGTGGGCTGGCTGCCCGTCAGCAGCGTCACCTGGGTGCCCACGTCGCTGCCGCCCAGCATGCCCCCCTCGGCGAGGTCGCCGAGCATGGTGCGCATCGACCGGAAGTGTTGCGCCGCAAGGACCTCCGTGGGCGCCAGCAGCGCGGCCTGCCCACCGGAGTCGATGACCGAGAGCATCGCCCGAAGCGCCACGATGGTCTTGCCCGAGCCGACCTCGCCCTGCAGCAGCCGGTGCATCGGGTGCTCCAGCGCCAGCTCGCCGGCGATCTGCTCGCTGACCGCGACCTGACCGGCCGTCAGCTCGAACGGCAGCCGCTTGTCGAAGGACTCCAGCAGCCCGCCCGGGCGCGGACGGCGAGCCGTGGTGCGCACGTCGTCGTTCGCGCGCCGCCGCTGGGCCAGGATCGCCTGCACGGTGAAGGCCTCGTCGTAGCGGAGCCGGTGCTCGCCGCGCCGGACGTCGGCGCGGTCCCTGGGCAGGTGCACCAGCCGGTAGGCCTCGAGCAGGGGAACGAGCCCCCGCTTCCGGCGCACCGCGGCCGGGACCGGGTCGTCGACCTCATCGAGGTGGTCGAACACGATCCGCACCGACTTGGTGATGGCCCAGGAGTCCAGCTTGGGCACATGGAGGTAGACCGGAACGAGCCCTCCGGCGTAGATCCCGAGCGCCGCGTCGGTGTCCTCGGTGTCGAACAGCTCGTAGTTGGGGTGGGCCAGCTGCCAGGTCGAGCCGTAGCGCTGCACCTTGCCGGCGAACAGGCCGGTGCGCCCGGGCAGGAGCCGCCCCTCGTGCCCGTAGGGGCGGAAGAAGGCCACCGTCAGGTCGCGTGTCCCGTCGGTCACGGTGACCGTCAGCATCATGCCCCGCCGCTGGCGCATCGGGCGGGTCGTCGCCGACTTCACCGTGGCCACGAGGACGGTGTACTCGCCCTCCTTGAGCGTGCTGAAGTCGGTCTTGGTCGCGGGGTCGAGGTAGCGCCGGGGCAGGAAGCCGAACAGGTCGCCGACGGTGTGCACGTCGCGGGCCTTGGCCAGCTTGGTGGCGGTCGGGCCGAGCAGCGTGACCAGGGGTGTGTCGAGGCCGGCCATCTCACTCCACTCCGAGCAGCAACGGGTAGGTGGGCTGTCCACCGTGGATCAGCGACACCTCGACGTCCCGGCGACGGGTGCGGGCCGCCGCGGCGAGGGCGCCCCCGAGGCCCGCAGGGGCGTCGCAGCCGGTGACGACGGTCAGCAGCTCGCCGCCGCCGCCGAGCAGCCGCTCGAGCACCTCCCCGCCGACGCGGGCCAGGTCGCTGCCGACCAGCACGATCTGGCCGTCGACGAGCCCGAGCACGTCGCCGGGACGGCAGCGGCCGGCGTCGGTCAGCGCCTCCCGGCTGGCCACGGACACCGCGCCGTGCCGGGTCGCCGCCGCCGCGCGGTGCATCGCCCGCAGGTTGGCGGCCGGGTCGTGGGCGGGGTCGAAGACCGCCAGCGCGGCCACGCCCTGCACCACGGCCCGGGAGGGCACGACGTGCACCTCGACGCCCTCGTCGGCGGCCGCCCGCGCCGCGGCCTCGGCGGCGAGCTGGGTGTCGCTGTCGTTGGGCAGCACGATGACCGAGAGGGCGTGCACCGCGTGGATCTCCGCGAGGATCTGCCCGGCCGACGCGCGCCGCCCGGGAGCGCTGTGCACCACACCCGCGCCGGAGGCCCGGAACACGTCCGCCAGCCCCTCCCCCGGGACGCAGGCCACCACCGCCACCGGCGTGACCGGCCCGGACCGGCGCGGCCCGCTCCGCTCGGCCAGGTGGGTGACCCGGATGCGGTGCGGGCGTCCGGCTCCCATGCCGACCTCCAGGGCGGCGCCCACGTCGTCGACGTGGACGTGGACGTTCCACAGGTCGGGGCCGCCGACCACGAGCAGGGAGTCGCCGAGGTCGTCCAGCGCCTTGCGCAGCGCCGCGACGCGGCCGGTGTCGCTGTCGGCCAGCAGGAACATCACCTCGTACGCCGGACCGCCCGCGTCACCGGGCCCGCCCTCGGCGGGGGCGCCGGAGGGGGCCCACTGAGGGTGGGCGAGCGAGCCGAGGTCTCCGCCGCCGCGACCGTGCGCGCCCGCGCCGGAGATCACGTGGACGAGGGACTCCAGGACCAGGACGTAGCCGGCGGCGCCGGCGTCCACGACCCCGGCGCGGGCCAGCGCCGGCAGCTGGTTGGTCGTCTCGTCCAGCGCGGTCCGGGCCGCGGACAGGGCGGCACCGGCGACGTCGTACAGGGTGGAGCCCGTTGCGGCCGCGGCCCCCTCGGCGGCGAGGGCGGCCGCGGTGGCGACCGACAGGATGGTGCCTTCCACCGGCCGCGTGACGCTCGCCCGGGCCAGGTCGCCGGCCCGCCGCAGCGCCCTGGCCAGGGTGCGGCCGTCGAGGCCGCCGGCACGGTCCGCCTCCTGGCCGACGACCTCGCTGAGCCCGCGCACGAGCTGGCTGAGGATGACGCCGGAGTTGCCGCGGGCGGCCAGCAGCGTGGCGCGGGCCAGGCTCTCCGCGTCGCGCGCCAGGTCCGGCTGCCCTGCCGACTCGCGCGCGCCGCTGGCGCGCACGGCGTCCAGCGCGGAGTCGAGGGTGAGGTAGAGGTTGGTGCCGGTGTCGCCGTCGGGCACGGGAAAGACGTTCAGCGCGTCGATCTCGCTGCGGCGGGCGGCGAACACGGCGCGCGTGGTCAGGGCCCAGCGCCGGGCCGCGAGCGCGTCGAGCCGCTCGAGGCGCTGACGTCCCTGGTCGTCCTCGCTCACGTCCGTTCCCTCCTCGTATCCTGCGGTGAGGCTAACCGGCGGGCGGGGTCACCGCTGGCCCGCGGGCCGCGTTTTGGCTGCGCCCCCTCCACCGGCTACGCTTGCCCGGTTCCCCCTGGTCGGTGTGGTGATCATGCCTGCCACGGGCCCAGGATCTGTTCATCATCGATTTCAGGAGATACCCGTGGCTGCCAACTGCGACGTCTGCGGCAAGGGACCGAGCTTCGGTCACAACATCTCGCACTCACACCGCCGCACCAAGCGTCGCTGGAACCCCAACATCCAGCGGGTCAAGGCTCTGGTCGGTGCTGCGGGTGTGACCCCGAAGCGTCTCAATGTCTGCACCTCGTGCCTCAAGGCCGGCAAGGTCAAGCGCTGAGCGCTCCCGACTGACCGGCATCCCGAAGCCGACCTCCACCGTGGGAGGTCGGCTTCGCCGTTCCCGCGGCGCTCCATCGAGCGGCTCAGCCGCCGAAGTGGTCCCACCCGCCACCGGGTCCCTGCGGCGCACCGTCGATGAGCACACCCGCACCCCGCACGACCGTCCCGAGCGGCCGCCATCGCGGCGGCAGGGCGGCGCCGGCGGGGAAGCACGCGAGCAGGGCGTGCTCCTCACCCCCGCTGAGCACGCACCGGCGGGCGTCCTCCTCCCCCACGGCGCCCGCGAGCGCTGCCACGTCCGGCTCCATCAGCGCCGCGGCGAGGTCGATGGCCACGCCGCTCGCCCGGGCGATGCGCCCCGCGTCACGGACCAGCCCGTCGCTGACGTCGAGCATCGCGGTGGCACCGGCTGCGGCGGCCGCCGGCCCGGCGGCGAGGTCGGGCGTCGGCCGGCGGTGGTAGTCCACCAGGCACGGAGCGCGACCGGCCTGGGAGCGCTGCAGGAGCAGCAAGCCCGCCGCCGAGCGCCCCAGGCTGCCGGCCAGCGCCACCACGTCCCCCACCCGCGCCCCTGAGCGCAGCACCGGGGCACGGCCGGCCAGCTCCCCCAGCGCGGTGACGGACACGACCAGGGTCCCCTCCGGCGCCGAGGACAGGTCACCACCGACGACCGGGACCCCTGCCGCCCGCGCCGCCTCGCCGAGCCCCCGGGCGAAGTCCTCCACCCAGGCCAGGCTGGTCGCCGGCTCGGCCACCAGGGTGACCAGCAGGCCGGTCGGCACGCCGCCCATTGCCGCGATGTCGGCGCAGTTCTGCGCCACGGCCTTGGCGCCGACGTCGGCTCCGGTGGACCAGTCATCGCGCCAGTCCCGTTGCCGCACCAGCGCGTCCGTGGTCGCGAGGACGCTGCCGCCGGGAGCGGAGACCAGCGCGGTGTCGTCGCCCGGACCGAGCAGCACACCGCGACCTCCGGGCAGGTGGGGGAAGATGCGTGCCAGCAGGGCGTCCTCGCCGAGGCCGGCGAGGGTGCGGTGCGGGTCCGGGCCCGACATGTGACCTCCTGGGGGACGGGACGTGCAACGGCACGGTAGCGTCTGCCACGGCCGGTCCGGACGGGACCGGTGCGGGCAGCCAGCTCGCTCGGGGCATCCGCCCCCAACAGCTATCCCGTGGAGGCGTCGTGGTGGTCCAGGCCTACATCCTCATCCAGACCGAGGTCGGCAAGGCGGCGACGGTCGCCGAGCAGATCGCCAGCATCTCGGGTGTCACCCTGGCCGAGGACGTCACCGGCCCCTACGACGTCATCGCCCGCGTCGAGGCCCGCAACGTCGACGAGCTCGGCAAGCTGGTCATCGCCCGCATCCAGGACGTCCCGGGCATCACCCGCACGCTGACGTGCACGGTCGTCCACGTCTGAGCCACCACCACCGCAGCACCGCGGCCACGGTGGAACTGCCCGCGCCGGTCGGCCTCGTGGACCGCGCCGGAGCGTGGCGGCGCCCGCCGGTCGGGGCGACTCCGCGCCGTGCCGCCCGCGCCGGGACCCTGACGGCCCTCTGCGCGCTCGCGCTCCTGCTCGCCTCCTGCTCCTCGGGGGTGGAGGTGAGCGTGCCTGCCGGCGGGTCGTCGGCCGCCTGCGCCGCCGTCGCCGCACGGTGGCCCACCACCGTCGGTGGCAAGGCCGCCGTGGACACCTCCCCCGCCGCCCCGGCCGTGCACGCCTGGGGCGACCCGCCGGTGATCGCCCGCTGCGGTCTGCCGGAGCCCGGTCCCACGACCGACCAGTGCCTGGGTGTCAGCGGGGTGGACTGGGTGGCCCACCGGCTCAGCGACGGTGTCCGCTTCACCACCTACGGCCGGTCGCCCGCGATCGAGGTCCTGGTGCCCAGCGACTACAGCCCCGAGCCGCTGCTGCTCGGGGCGTTCACCCGGGCGGCGCAGGCCGTCCCCCAGGGCGAGCGCCGCTGCAGCGGCTGAGCCGTCGGAGCAGCGCGGGTCAGCGCAGGCCGGTCCGGCGGGTCAGGGCGAGCTGGACCAGCTCGTCGATCAGCTCGGGATAACCCAGACCCGAGGCAGCCCACATCCGCGGGTACATCGAGTGGGGCGTGAACCCCGGCATCGTGTTGATCTCGTTGAGGACCACGTCGCCGTTCTCGGTGTAGAAGCAGTCGACCCTGGCCAGCCCCTCGCAGCCGGCGGCCTCGAACGCGGCGGCGGCCACCCGGCGTACCTCGTCGGAGACCTCCTGGGGCAGGTCGGCCGGGCAGGACAGCCGTACGTCGGCCTCGGCGAGGTACTTGGCCTCGAAGTCGTAGAACTCGTGCCCCTGGACCACGGCGATCTCGCCGACCTCGCTGGTGCGCGGAGCGGCGCCGTCGCGGCCCTGCAGCACCGCGCACTCGATCTCGCGGCCGACGATCGCCGCCTCGACCACGACCTTGGGGTCGTGCTCGCGGGCGGCCTCGATGGCCGCCTGGAGCTGCTCGGGCTGCGTGACCCGGGTGATGCCCATGCTCGAGCCGGCCCGGGCGGGCTTGACGAACACCGGCCAGCCGAGCGAGGCGACCGCGTCCATCGCGGCGGCCGGGTCCTGCTGCCACTGGCGGTCGTTGATGACCACGAACGGGCCCACCGGCAGGCCGTGCCCGGTGAAGACCAGCTTCATGTAGTGCTTGTCCATCATCACCGCGGAGGCGAGCACGCCGGATCCGACGTAGCGGATGTCCGACAGCTCGAGCATGCCCTGCAGGGTGCCGTCCTCACCGAACGGCCCGTGCAGCAGCGGGAACACGACGTCGACCTCGCCCAGCTCGCGCGGCGGATGACCCGGCTCGAGGACCGTCAGGGCCCGGTCGGTGGTGCTGAGCGGCACGACCACGCCGGCGCCGGCGCCGTCGACCTCGGGCACGTGGCCCGGCCGCAGCTCCAGCGGCGCCGGCTCGTCGGCGACGAGCACCCACCGGCCGTCCTTGGCGATGCCGACGGGCACCACGTCGTACGCGTCGCGGTCGATCGCCCGCAGCACCCCGGCCGCGGTGGCGCAGGAGACGGCGTGCTCCGAGGAGCGGCCGCCGAAGACGAGGGCGACGCGGGGACGGCGCCCGGCAGGGCCGGGCTCTGGGCTTCGGGGCGTGTCAAGGGTGCTCATCGGACGCGACCCTATCGCCCGCCATCCGGGCACCGGTGCAGGCGT
The DNA here is from genome assembly GCA_963724015.1 of uncultured Actinomycetota bacterium. GTDB lineage: Bacteria > Actinomycetota > Actinomycetes > Actinomycetales > Dermatophilaceae > CAVRTM01. Next base: position 900,425 of record CAVRTM010000004.1, on the reverse strand, counting down.
TCCGGGCGGCGCCTAGCCTGTGCCCGTGGACGACCTGCACCCCGAGACCCTCGCCCCCGCCTCGATCCTGGTGTCCGCCGGCCGCCAGCCGCGCGTGCCGGGAGCAGGCGTGAACGCCCCGCTGGAGCTCTCCTCGACGTACGTCGCCGACGGCCCGGTCAACTACGCCCGCGCCGGCAACCCCACGTGGGCGGCGTTCGAGGAGGCGCTCGGGGCGCTGGAGGGCGGTGCCGCACTGGTCTTCGCCTCGGGCATGGCGGCCATCGCCGCGGCGCTGTCCCTGGCCCCCGAGGGAGGTGTGGTCGTGGCACCGACGCACGCCTACAACGGCACCGGCGTGATCCTGGAGGACCTCGCCGCGGCCGGTCGGATGACCGTACGGCGGGTCGACATCAGCGACACCACGGCCGTCACCGCCGCGCTGCGTGGTGCCGACCTGCTCTGGGCCGAGTCGCCGACCAACCCGATGCTGGAGGTGGCCGACCTGCCCGCCATCGTCGCGGTGGCCCACGAGGAGGGGGCGATCGCCGTGTGCGACAACACCTTCGCCACGCCGCTGGGTCAGCAGCCGCTCGCGATGGGGGCCGACGTGGTGATGCACTCGGTGACCAAGTTCCTGGCCGGGCACTCCGACGTCATCCTCGGCGCCACCGTGACCGCGGACACGGAGGCCGGCCGCGCCGCGCACGAGCGGCTCCTGCACCACCGGCTGATCCACGGGGCGATCGCCGGACCGGTCGAGACCTGGCTGGCCCTGCGCGGGATGCGCACGATGCACCTGCGCGTCGAGCGGGCCAGCGCCAACGCCGCGGAGCTCGCCCGCCGGCTGGGCTGCCACGCCCAGGTGGAGAGGGTCCGTTACCCCGGCATGGGGGCGATCGTGGCCATCGAGGTGCCGGGCGGCGTCGAGGGCGCCGAGCTGGTGGCCTCGGCGACGCGGCTGTGGACCCATGCGACGAGCCTCGGCGGCGTCGAGTCGCTGATCGAGCGCCGGCGCCGCCACCCCTCGGAGCCGCTGACCGTGCCCGAGAACCTGCTGCGCCTCAGCGTCGGGGTCGAGGACGTCGATGACCTCTGGCGCGACCTGGACGACGCCCTGCGGTCGTTGGAGCCGGCGGAGACCTGAGCCGCCCGCCTGCGGCTGCAGGTGGCCGGCCGGTCGTCAGGTCGTCTCGGCCTTGCGTGCCCGGGACATCAGGCTCTCGGCCACCTTCGACGGGCTGGCACCGTCGTGCACGACGGCGGCGACGTTCTCGACGATCGGCACGTCGATGCCGTGTCGTCGGGCGAGCTCGAGGATCGCCTCACAGGACTTGACGCCCTCGGCCGTCTGCCGGGTGACCGCGACGACCTCCTGCAGGCTCATGCCCCTGCCCAGGTTCACCCCGACGGTGTGGTTGCGCGACAGCGGCGACATGCAGGTCGCGATGAGGTCGCCCACACCGGCCAGGCCGGCGAACGTCGCGGGGTCCGCCCCCAGCGCGACTCCGAGACGCGCGGTCTCGGCCAGCCCCCGCGTGATGATCGTGGCCTTGGTGTTGTCCCCCATGCCCATGCCCTCGGCCATGCCGACGGCGAGGGCCACGACGTTCTTGACCGCGCCGCCGAGCTCGGTGCCGATGACGTCGGTGTTCGTGTAGGGACGGAAGTACGACGTCGCGCACGCGTCCGCCACGAGCTCGGCCGTCGCCTCCGCGATGCTCGCCACGACCGTGGCGGCCGGCTGGTGGGCGGCGATCTCGTGGGCGAGGTTGGGACCGGAGACGACGGCGATGCGCTGCGCGGCCACGCCTCCGGCTTCGGCGATCACCTCGCTCATCCGCCTGGTGGTCCCGATCTCCACGCCCTTCATCAGCGACACGACCACGGCGTCCGCCGGCAGCAGGTCCGACCAGGCCGCCAGGTTGGCCCGCAGCGACTGCGACGGCACCGCGAGCACCACGATCTCGGCGCCGCTGACCGCCTCGGCGGGGTCCGTGGTGGCGGTGACCGCCGCCGGCAGGACGAGCTCCGGCAGGTAGTCGGCGTTGACGTGCTGCTCGTTGACCTGGGCGACCAGCTCGGCGCGCCGGCCCCACATCCGCACCTCGTTGCCGGCGTCGGCCAGGATCGCGGCGTACGCCGTTCCCCAGCTGCCGGAGCCGAACACGGCTGCGCGCCTCATGGCCTGGGTCCTCTCGGTCGGGGCAGGTGGAGGCGGCGCCGGCCGGTCCCGGCACGGCCCGTCCCGGCACGGCGGGGGTCGCCGGTGTCGGGCAGGCCGGCGACGCGGGTGTCGAACCGCTCCGCGGGCGCCTGCTCCCCGCGGATCTGCTCCAGCAGGGCGGTGATCGCATCGAGCAGGCGGTCCGTCGCCTCGCCCAGCACCTCACGCGTCAGCGGGCGGCCCTGGAGGTCCGCCAGGTCCACCGGCGGCCCGGCCCACACGTGCATCGTCTTGCGGGGCAGCAGCCGGGGCCGGTGGGCGTACGGCGCCAGCAGCTCCTGGGGACCCCACTGCGCCACCGGGACCAGGGGGCACCCGGTGGTCAGCGCGACGCGCGCGGCACCGGTCTTGCCGGTCATCGGCCACAGGTCCGGGTCACGGGTCAGGGTGCCCTCAGGGAAGATCGGCACGCACTTGCCCTCGTGCACCGCGTCCACCGCGGAACGGAAGGCCTCGGTCGCCTGGCTGGTGCGACGGTAGACGGGGATCTGCTCGGCGTGGGCGAGCATCCGGCCGATCACGGGGAGGCGGAAGACGCTGTCCTTGGCGAGGAAGAACGGCGGGTGGCCGTTGTCGTAGAGGAAGTGCGCGAAGGCGATCGGGTCGGCGTACGACAGGTGGTTGGGGCTCACGACGAACCCGCCGGTGCGCGGGAGGTGCTCGGCTCCCCGCCAGTCGCGGCGGGTCAGGGGCTGCATTCCCAGCCGCAGCAGGGTCGCGACGAACCGGTAGGACCATGGCAGCTGCCGATCCGGGCGTATCCGCCGCACTCGCTTCCACCCTTCCGCCATGGCAGGGACCAGCCGCGTGCGGGCTCGTCCGTATGCCGGTCATCCTCGCCCGAGTGCAGGCCGGTGTCGAGGCAGGCGCGCCCGGCCTGAGACGATCGTCTCGATGAGTGCTCCCGATATCTCCTCGTGGCGGATCGTGGTGCCGGTCAAGGACTCGGCCTCGGCCAAGAGCCGGCTGCACCCCCCACCCGGCATCCGACGCGCCGACCTGGCGCACGCCTTCGCCCTCGACACCGTGACTGCGGTCGCGCAGACCGTTCCGGCGCCGCACGTCCACGTCGTCACCTCCGACAGCGGGACCACCTCGTTCGCGGCGGGGCTCGGGGCCCGGGTGGTCGAGGACCCGGGCGGCGGTCTCAACAGCGCCATCCGGGCCGGTCTCGAGCACATCTCGGCCACGTCCGGGGACGGTCCGGTCGGGGTGCTGCTCGGCGACCTGCCGACCCTGACGCCCGCCGTGCTGTCCCGGGCGCTGCGGGCCTGTGGCCGGCACCGAACGGCTTTCGTCCCCGACGCCGAGGGCACGGGCACGGTGCTGCTGACGGCCCGGGCACTGCCGGACCTCGTCCCGGCGTTCGGCGCCGGCTCGGCGCTCGCGCATGCCCGGCACAGCACGCGGCTGGACCTCGACCTGGCCCCGCTGCGCTCGGACGTGGACGACGACGCTGCGCTGGGCCGCGCGGTCGCGCTCGGGGTGGGGCCACGCACCGCTGCGGTCCTCGCCTGCGACTGCGCACGACTAGCCTGACCCCATGCAAGCCACGGTGCACCGCTTCGAGCACGCCAGCGGTTCCGGCAGCGTGCTGCTGGATGACGGCCACGAGCTGCCCTTCGCCGGTGAGGTGTTCGCCGCCAGCGGGCTGCGTTCTGCCCGCCCTGGGCAGCGCGTCTCGATCGAGGTCGGCGAGGGCGCCGTCACCCGGCTGTGGATCGTCGGCGTGGGGCCGGACCAGCCGATCCGCTGACCGCGAGACGGTCCGCACAGCCCGAAGGGGCGACACCCGTCGGTGTCGCCCCTTCGGGCTCGGATCGGCCGCTGGTCAGGCCTTCTTGGCCGCCCGACGGGTGGCCGTCTTCGCAGCGGGAGCGGCCTTCTTGGCCGCGGCCGTGCGGGTGGACGTCGCCGCCTTGGCCGGTGCGGCCTTCTTCGCGGTCGCCCTGGTCGACGTCGCCTTGGTGGCGGTGGTCGCGGCGGGAGCGGCCTTGCGCGCCGTGGCCCGGGCCGGCGCGGCCTTGGTGGCGGCTGCCGTCCTGCGCGGCGTGGTGGCCTTGGTCGCAGCAGCGGTCTTCGTCGTGGCAGCGGCCTTCTTGCCGGCCGCCGTCCGTCCCGTGGTGGACGTGGCAGCGCTCTTGGTGGCCGCCGCCCTGCGGGCCGGCGCCGACGTCTTGGTGGCAGCCGTCTTCGTCGACGCGGCCTTGCTGGCAGCGGTCCTGGTGGTCGCGGCCGTCTTCGTCGCCGCCGTCTTGGTCGCGGCCGTCTTGGTGGCGGCCGCCTTGCGCGTCGGCGCCGCCTTCTTGGCGGTGGCGGCGGTCCCGGCGGCAGCGCGGCTCCCGGCGGCAGCGCGGGCGCCGGCGGCGGTCGTCTTGGGCAGCTGGCGGGGGTCGGCCACCACCGTGCGGAAGGCGGTGCCGGCCTTGAACTTCGGGACCGCGGTCTTCTTGATCTTCACGGTCTCACCGGTGCGCGGGTTGCGGCCGGTGCGGGCTGCTCGGGCGGCCTTCTCGAACGTGCCGAAGCCGGTGATACCGACCTTGCCGCCCCGGGCCACCTCACGAATGATGACGTCGAGCACGGCCTCCAGGGCCTCAGAAGCAGCCTTCCTGCCGCCGAGGCGCCCTTCGAGCGCGTCGACCAGATCTCCCTTGTTCACGGTTTTCCCCTCCAGAGGAAACAGTCGCCTGGGCTGTGCCCGGCGAGTGGCGCCGTCGAGCTGGCGCCCGACGTGAGACGACGTTAGGCCCCCTTGCACGCGGAGTCCACCACAGAACCCCTCGGATACGTTGTCTCCCAACGGCTTTCAAGGCCCTCAGGCACCCTCTGTGCACGCTGGCGACCCGGTCCGCCCGGCAGCGCCGCTGACCTGCGGGTTTGTGTTCACCCGTCCGTCGGACTCCGCGAAAACTGTTGCCGCACAATGTGATCGAGCAGGGACCCTGAGGGACCCTCATCCGCCCGGTCGGCCGGGAGCACGCCCACGGAAGGGGCCCGAGACCCCCGGACGGGGCGCCCGCTGCAGGCGAGCACCCCGTCCGAAAAAAAATCTGGCGCGCGGCCCGTGTCGCGGCGCCAGCGCGGCTCACCCGGCGAGGACGGCGGGCTTCCAGGCAGGCCGGGACGCCTCGAAGGCGGTGATCTCGGCCTCGTGCCGCAGGGTCAGGCTGATGTCGTCGAGCCCCTCGAGCAGCCGCCAGCGGATGTAGTCGTCCACCTCGAACGGGGCGACGATGTCCTTGGCGGTGATCGTGCGGCTGCGCAGGTCCACGGTGACCTCGGTCCCGGGCTCGTTCTCCAGGAGCTTCCAGAGCAGCTCGACGTCGCCCTGGTCCGCCTGCGCGGTCAGCAGACCCGCCTTGCCGCTGTTCCCCCGGAAGATGTCGGCGAAGCGCGAGGAGATGACCACGCGGAAGCCGTAGTTCATCAGGGCCCAGACCGCGTGCTCGCGGGAGGAGCCGGTGCCGAAGTCGGGCCCCGCCACCAGGACCGACCCGACGGCGTAGTGCGGCGCGTTCAGGACGAACGTCTCGTCGCCGCGCCAGGCGGCGAACAGGCCGTCCTCGAACCCGGTTCGGCTCACCCGCTTGAGGTACTCGGCGGGGATGATCTGGTCGGTGTCGACGTTGCCCCGGCGCAGCGGCACACCGACGCCCGTGTGGGTCGTGAACGCATCCATGGCGCGATTCCCTTCGGTCTCAGAGGTCTGCGGGGCTGGAGAGGGTGCCGCGCAGCGCGGTCGCCGCCGCGACGGGCGGGCTGACCAGGTGGGTGCGCCCACCCTTGCCCTGCCGTCCCTCGAAGTTGCGGTTGGACGTCGAGGCGCTGCGCTCACCCGGCGCCAGCTGGTCGGGGTTCATCCCGAGGCACATCGAGCAGCCCGCGAGACGCCACTCGGCGCCGGCCTCGAGGAAGACCTTGTCCAGGCCCTCCGCCTCGGCCTGCAGCCGCACCCGCGCCGATCCGGGCACCACGAGCAGGCGCACGCCCTCGGCGACCTGGTGCCCCTGAACGACCTCGGCCACCGCGCGCAGGTCCTCGATCCGGCCGTTGGTGCAGGACCCGACGAAGACGGTGTCGACGGCGATGTCGCGCAGCGGCGTGCCCGCCTCGAGGCCCATGTACGCCAGCGCCCGGGCGGCCGAGGCGCGTTGGGACTCATCGGCGTACGACTCGGGGTCGGGCACGCTCGCGGACAGCGGCAGGCCCTGGCCGGGGTTCGTCCCCCAGGTGACGAACGGCGCCAGCTCCGCCGCGTCGAGGTGCACCTCGGCGTCGAACACCGCGTCGTCGTCGCTGCGCAGCCGCGACCACTCCGCCACCGCGGCGTCCCAGTCGGCGCCGGTCGGCGCGTGCGGCCGGCCCTGCAGGTAGTCGAAGGTCGTCTGGTCGGGGGCGATCATGCCCGCGCGCGCACCCGCCTCGATCGACATGTTGCACACGGTCATCCGCGCCTCCATCGACAGGGCCTCGATGGCGCTCCCGCGGTACTCCAGGACGTGGCCCTGCCCACCGCCCGTGCCGATCTTGGCGATGACGGCCAGGACGACGTCCTTGGCGGTGACCCCGGCGGGCAGCGTCCCGTCGACGTTCACCGCGAGGGTGCGGAACGGCTTGAGCGGCAGGGTCTGGGTGGCCAGCACGTGCTCGACCTCGCTGGTCCCGATGCCGAAGGCCAGGGCGCCGAAGGCTCCGTGGGTGGAGGTGTGGCTGTCGCCGCAGACCACCGTCATCCCCGGCTGGGTCAGCCCGAGCTGCGGGCCCACGACGTGCACGATGCCCTGGTCGGCGTCGCCCATCGGATACAGCCGTACGCCGAACTCCTCGCAGTTGCGGCGCAGCGTCTCGACCTGGGTGCGGCTGACCGGGTCGGTGATCGGGCCCGGGGTGGTCGGGACGTTGTGGTCCTCGGTCGCCAGCGTGAGGTCGGGCCGACGGACCTTGCGGCCCTCCAGGCGCAGCCCGTCGAAGGCCTGGGGGCTGGTCACCTCGTGCAGCAGGTGCAGGTCGATGTAGAGGAGGTCGGGCTCCCCCTCGGCCCGGCGCACCACGTGCGCCTCCCACACCTTCTCGGCGAGTGTGCCTGCCATGTCCTGTCCTCCGTCACCGCGTCGTGGCGAGCTGTCGTCTTTCCGCGAGGTTCGCGCACTTTGCCGGGCGGGTGAACTTGCGTCTCAGGCAATGAGACGTCAATATCAGCGCATGGACACTTCCTCAGGCGTCGGCGTTCTCGACAAGGCCGCCATCGTGCTGGGCGCCCTCGAGGCCGGCCCCTCGACGCTGGCCCAGCTCGTCGGGGCCACGGGGCTGGCCCGCCCCACGGCCCACCGGCTCGCCGTCGCGCTCGAGCACCACCGGCTGGTCTCGCGCGACATGCAGGGCCGGTTCGTGCTGGGGCCCCGGCTCGGCGAGCTGGCCTCGGCGGCCGGTGAGGACCGCCTGCTGGCCGCGGCCGGGCCGGTCCTGGGCGCCCTGCGCGACCACACCAACGAGAGCGCCCAGCTCTTCCGGCGCCAGGGCGACCAGCGCATCTGCGTCGCGGCCGCGGAGCGGCCGATGGGCCTGCGCGACTCGATCCCGGTGGGCGCCAACCTGTCCATGCTGGCCGGCTCCGCGGCGCAGGTGCTGCTCGCCTGGGAGGAGCCGGACCGGCTGCACCGCGGGCTGCAGGGCGCCAAGTTCACCGCCACCACCTTGTCCGGGGTCCGCCGCCGCGGCTGGGCCCAGAGCGTCGGCGAGCGCGAGCTCGGCGTGGCCTCGGTCTCCGCCCCGGTCCGGGGCCCCTCGGGGCGGGTGGTGGCCGCCGTCTCCATCTCCGGCCCGATCGAGCGCATCTCGCGCCAGCCGGGTCGCATGCACGCCGCCACCGTGGTCGCCGGAGCCAACAAGCTCACCGAGGTCCTGCGCCGCGCCCAGCAGGCCAACCAGCCCGCCTGAGCCACCCCTCTGGGGCCTGGCCCGGCCGGGCCAGACCAAGACGGGCAGTGCCGGGCGCAGGGGATGGGGCCGCACACGACCGAGGTCCCCGTCCGCAGTGGACGGGGACCTCGGTCCTGATGTAGCCCCGACGGGATTCGAACCCGCGCTACCGCCTTGAGAGGGCGGCGTGCTAGGCCGCTACACAACGGGGCCCTAGCTGGTTGCTGTCCGACCCGCTTGCGCGTGGTGTCAGCGGTGGAAACCCTACCTGCATCGGCAGGGATTCTCCGAATCGAGCCGCTCTCCGGGAAGAGCGGACCGACCAGCGCTGGGGTACCAGGACTCGAACCTAGACTAACTGAACCAGAATCAGTCGTGCTGCCAATTACACCATACCCCAAGGGGTATCACCGCCCCCGAAGCCTTGCGGCAAACGGACGGTGAACCGAGGCGAGATACTACCGGCCCGTTCGCCGCGTTCCCAAATCGGCCGCCCGGCGACGGTGCCCCGGAACGGCTCGGGCCCCTCGGTTCCCGCGACGTCCGCCCGCCCCGCCGCCTCCTCAGCCGCCCGCCCAGCCGCCTCCTCAGCCGCCCGGCAGCAGCCGGCCCAGGTCACCCAGGGACCGGATCACCGGCACCCCCACGTCGCCCCCGGCCCAGGTGCCGCGCCGGTCCAGCCAGATCCCGGCCAGGCCCGCCTCGCGTGCCGCCAGGGCGTCCACGACCAGGTCGTCCCCGACGTAGGCGGTGCGGGCCGGTTCCGAGCCCATCCGCTCGCAGGCGTGCAGGAACGCCCGCGGGTGCGGCTTGCCGAAGCCGAGGGTGTCCGTGGTGGCCACGACAGGGAAGGCGCCGGAGAGCTCGACCACCTCCAGCTTCTCAGCCGTGGCGTGGGCCGCGGAGTTGGTCAGCAGGCCCACGGGCAGGGCGGCGCGGGCGGCGGTATGCAGCAGGTCGGCCACGTCGTCGAAGAGCCGCAGCGCGTCGCGGAACGCGGGCGCGTAGGCCTGCTCGAACCGCCCGTGCGCGTCCTCCAGCTCCGCGAGCCCGAACGTCGCGATGAGGTCGGCCACCCGGGCTGCGCGCATGGCGTCGAACCCGATCTCGCCGGAGGCGTAGCGACGGAACCAGCCGCCGGGGTCACCGTGGAAGTGCACGCCGGCCTGCTCGTGCACCTCTGCCGGCGCGGTCGGCCACAGCGTGGCCGCGGCGGCGCCGCCGGCCGACACCATCGCCGCCCGGGTGTCGACCAGGGTGTCGTCGACGTCCAGCAGCAGAGCCCGGATCGTGCCGCGCCCGAACGCCGTCGGGATCAGAGCGAGGCCCGCAGCGCCTGGAGGCGGGCCACGGTGGAGTCGCGACCGAGGATCTCCATCGACTCGAACAGCGGCGGCGAGATGCGCTGCCCCGAGACCGCCGTGCGCAGCGGGCCGAACGCCAGCTTGGGCTTCAGGCCCAGCCCGTCGATGAGCGCGGACCGCAGCGCGGCCTCGAGGTCGGCGGCCCGCCACTGCCCCACCGGCTCGAGCGCGCCCAGGGCGGCGTCGAGCACCTGGGCGGCGTCGTCCTTCAGCTGCGCGCGCGCGTCATCGGCCACCGGCAGTGCGTCGTCGGCCAGGTAGAACGGTGCCACCATCGGCGTGGCCTCCGAGAGCACGTTGACCCGCGTCTGCACCAGCGCGGCGACGGCGGCAAGCCGCTCGAGGTCGGCATCGGACGGCTGCGTCGACAGCACGCCGTCCCGCTGCAGGTAGGGCACCAGGCGGGCGGTGAAGTCCTCGGGCGCCAGGCGACGGATGTGCTCGGCGTTGATCGCCTCGGCCTTCTTCTGGTCCCACCGGGCCGGGTTGGCGTTGACGTCGTGGATGTCGAACGCCGCCACGAGCTCGTCCGGGGAGAACAGGTCGTGGTCGTCGGCGATGGCCCAGCCCAGGGTGGCCAGGTAGTTGATCATGCCCTCGCGGATGAAGCCGCGGTCGCGGTGCAGGAACAGGTTGGACTGCGGGTCACGCTTGGACAGCTTCTTGTTGCCCTCGCCGAGGACGAGCGGCATGTGCCCGAAGACCGGGACGCGCGTGGCGGCGCCGACCGCGACCAGGGCACGGTAGAGCGCGATCTGGCGCGGGGTGGAGGACAGCAGGTCCTCGCCGCGGATCACGTGGGTGATCCCCATCGCCGCGTCGTCGACCGGGTTGACCAGCGTGTAGAGGGGCTCCCCCGTGGCCCGGACGATCACGAAGTCCGGCACCGAGCCGGCCCGGAAGGTCACGTCGCCGCGGATGAGGTCGGTGAAGGTGATGTCCTCATCGGGCATCCGCACCCGCAGCACCGGCTGGCGCCCCTCGGCCCGGAACGCGGCCTTCTGCTCCGGCGTCAGGTCGCGGTCGTGGTTGTCGTAGCCCAGCTTGGGGTCGCGCCCGGCCGCGCGATGCCGGGCCTCGACCTCCTCGTTGCTGGAGAAGGACTCGTAGGCGAAGCCGGCCGCCAGCAGGTCCTGGGCCACCTTCAGGTGCAGCGGCCGGCGCTCGCTCTGCCGGTACGGCTCGTGCGGACCACCGACGCCCGGGCCCTCGTCGTAGTCCAGGCCCAGCCAGCCGAGGGCGTCGACGATCTGGTCGAAGCTCTCCTGGCTGTCCCGGTTGGCGTCCGTGTCCTCGATCCGGAAGACGAACGTGCCACCGGTATGGCGCGCGTAGGCCCAGTTGAACAGGGCGGCCCGGGTCAGCCCGACGTGCGGGGTGCCGGTGGGCGAGGGGCAGAAGCGGACCCGGACCGAGCTGCCGGAGGCTTCGGCGTGCTCGGTGTCGGTCTCGGGAGCGGCGTGGGGTGCGGTCGTCGGTGCGGTAGTCATGATGGGGCCAGCCTATCGGCGGCCGCGTGCACGGACGGAAGCGTCAGTCGCGGCGGAGGAAGGGGTTGGACAAGGTGCCGATGCCCTCGATCTCGACCTCGACCCGCTGGCCGCTGACGACCGGGCCGACGCCGGCGGGGGTCCCGGTGAGGATGACGTCGCCGGGCAGCAGCGTGAAGGCCTGGGAGGCGTGGGAGACCAGCGCGGCGACGTCGTGCACCATGTCGGCCGTCGTACCGTCCTGCACCACCTCACCGTCGCGGCGGGTGACCAGCGAGAGGTCCGAGGGGTCGAGGTCGGTCTCGATCCACGGCCCGAGCGGGCAGAACGTGTCGAACCCCTTGGCGCGGGCCCACTGCCCGTCGGCACGCTGCAGGTCGCGCGCGGTGACGTCGTTGGCGCAGGTGTAGCCGTAGATGACGTCCTTGACCCGCTCGGGCGGCACGTCCTTGCAGATCCGGCGGATGACGACGGCGAGCTCCCCCTCGTAGTGCACCTCGGAGGTCTGCCGCGGCAGGACGACCGGGTCGCCGGGGCCGACGACGGCGGTGTTGGGGATGAGGAACATCAGCGGCTCGGCCGGCGCCTCGCCGCCCATCTCGGCGGCGTGGTCGGCGTAGTTCTTGCCGATGCCGATCACCTTGCTGCGCGGGATCACCGGCGCGAGCAGCCGCACCTCCTGCAGCGGCACCTGGACGCCGGTGGGGACGACCGGCTGGTACAGCGGGTCACCCTGGATCTCGGCGACCACCTCCTGCCCGGGCTCTCCGTGGACGATGCCGTAGGTCGGGTCCTCACCTGTGGTGTATCTCGCGATGCGCACGGCACGAGGCTACCCACACGGCCCCGTACCCTTGGACCCCGTGGTGGTGCGGACGGTCCCGGAGCCGGAGTGGCGGTCGCTGGAGCGCGCCCACGAGCAGCGGGTGGACGCCCTCACCGCGGAGCACCTGACGCGCCGCGCCGACGGCCGACGGCACCCGGTCGCCGACTTCCTGTTCACGTACTACTCCCACCGCCCGGCCCAGCTGCGGCGGTGGCACCCCGGCCCGGGCGTGGCCCTGGCCGGCGGCGACGACCGGCGCGACTGGCGCTTCTACCGGCTCGACGGTGACCGCGCCGTCCTGGACGTCGAGGAGCTGGTGGCCGCCCGCGGGGACTCGGTGCGCTTCATCCGCGACCTGCTGGCGCGTACGGCGTCGCGCCCCGCCCACCTGGGCTGCTTCGGCCTGCACGAGTGGGCCATGGTCTACCGGCAGGACCCCGAGCAGGTGAGGCACGCGGACTGGCCGCTGCGCCTCGGCCCCGAGGGCACGGACGAGGTCGTGGAGCAGCACTCGATCCGCTGCTCGCACTTCGACGCGTTCCGCTTCTTCACGCCGCCGGCCCGGCCGCGCAACGCCCTCACCCCCACCCGTCAGGCACAGGCGGACCTGGAGCAGCCGGGCTGCCTGCACGCCACCATGGACCTCTACAAGTGGGCGTACAAGCTCAGCCCCGGGCTGCCGAGCGGGCTGACGGTGGACTGCTTCGAGCTGGCGCGCGAGGTGCGCGAGCTGGACATGCGCGCGGCGCCGTACGACCTGCGCGAGCTCGGCGTCGAGCCGGTGCGGATCGAGACCAGCGAGGGCAAGGCGCAGTACGTCGCCGCGCAGCGCGCCTTCTCGGGGCGCGCGCAGGCGCTGCGCGCCCGGCTCGTGCAGGCCTGCGACGTGCTGCTGGGCGCAGGTGCTCCCCTCTCGCCCGTGCAGGCTCGCGCCTGAGCCCGCGGCTCAGCAGCCCCGGCGGCGGCCGCGGCCCTTCCGGTCGTCCGCCCCGAAGAGCAGGATCCCCATCACGGGGATGAGCAGGAACCAGAGCCAGCGGTAGGTCAGGAAGAACAGCGCCAGGGCGATGAACGGCGTCAGCGCCATCACCGTGTCGCGGTGGCGCCCGAGCATCCCACCCAGGACCGGCACGGCCGGCTCGGGCACCGGCACCGGGGCGGACCCGGCGGGAGCCGGCCCGTGGACCACCTCGTGGCCCGGTGCGGGCGGCCGCGGTGCCACCCGGTCGGGCAGGTCGGCGAAGAGCGCGTCGAGCTCGGTCCGCGTGCGTGCGGCCTTGGCCAGCGTGGTGCGCCGTTCGTGCTCGCCGGGGTCCAGCCGGCCGGCGTGCCAGTGCGTGTCGAGGGCGGCCACCGCCGCGTTCCGCTCGGGGGTGCCGATGCGCACGGAGGGAAGGATGCCGCCGGTGCCGGGGTCGTGCTGGCTCTCGCTCACCCTGCCATCCTGCCCCCTCCGGCGCGCCCGCGGGAGAGGTCCGGCGCATCACGCGCCGGCCGCTCTCAGCGGACCGGGACGCCCTGGCGCAGCAGCCCGTAGGTGATGCCGTCCACCAGCGCCAGCCAGCTGGCCTCGACGATGTTCGGCGCCACCCCGACCGTCTCCCAGGACGTCGTGCCGTCCGAGGTCTCGATCAGCACCCGCGTGACGGCGTCGGTGCCGTGGGCGGCATCGAGGATGCGCACCCGGAAGTCGATCAGCTCCAGCTTGTCGATCTCGGGGTAGGCGGTGGTGAGGGCCTGGCGCAGCGCGTGGTCCAGGGCGTTGACCGGGCCGTTGCCCTCGCCCGTGGCGACCACGCGGCGGCCGGCGGCGACCAGCTTGACCGTGGCCTCGGACAGCGCCTCCCCCGCGCCGACGGAGTCGGTGATGACGCGCCAGGACTCGACGTCGAAGTAGCTGAGCCGCTCCCCCCGGACGGCGCCGCGCAGCAGCAGGGCGAAGGAGGCGTCGGCCGCGTCGAACGTGTAACCCCGCAGCTCGAGGTCCTTGACCTGGCTCACGATCCGGGTGAGCAGCTCGTCCTGGCCGGCGAGGTCGTAGCCCAGCTCGCGGGCCTTGAGCTCGATGCTCGCGCGGCCGGCCATGTCCGACACCAGCATCCGCATGTCGTTGCCGACCCCCAGCGGGTCGGTGTGCTGGTAGAGGTCCGGGTCGATCCGGATGGCGCTCGCGTGCAGCCCGGCCTTGTGCGCGAAGGCGCTGGCACCGACATACGGCTGCCGGCTGTACGGCGGGACGTTGGTCACCTCGCTCACCGCGTGCGCGATCCGGGTCGCCTCCTGGAGGCGTCCGGGGGGCAGGACCTCGCGGCCCTGCTTCAGCTGCAGGTTGCTCACCACGGTGAGCAGGTCGGCGTTGCCGGTGCGCTCGCCGTAGCCGTTGATGGTCCCCTGCACGTGGCTGGCGCCCGCCGACACCGCGGCGAGGGAGTTGGCCACCGCACAGCCGGTGTCGTTGTGGCAGTGGATGCCCAGGCGCACCCCGGTGGCGTCCAGGGCGTCCGCCACGACGTCCCCGACCTGCGGCGGCAGCATGCCCGCCGTTGGTGTCGCACAGCGCGACGACCTCCGCGCCGGCGTCGGCCGCGGTGCGCAGCACCTCCAGGGCGTAGGCACGGTCGGCGAGGTAGCCGTCGAAGAAGTGCTCGGCGTCCAGGAACACCCGCCGCCCCTCGCCGCGCAGGAAGGAGACGGTGTCGCGCACCATCTCGAGGTTCTCGGCGCCGGTCGTGCGCAGGGCGGTCTCCACGTGGCGCAGGTGGCTCTTGGCCACGAGCGTCACGACCGGGGCCCCCGAGTCCAGCAGCGCCAGCACCTGCGGGTCGAGGGAGGCCGACGTGCCGGCGCGGCGGGTGGCCCCGAAGGCGGCCAGGGTGGCGTGGCGCAGCGAGAGCTCCTGCCGCGCCCGGGCGAAGAACTCGGTGTCCTTGGGGTTGGCGCCGGGCCAGCCCCCCTCGATGAACCCCACCCCCAGGTCGTCCAGGTGGGCGGCGATGGCCAGCTTGTCGGCGACCGAGAGGTTGAGGCCCTCCTGCTGCGCGCCGTCGCGCAAGGTGGTGTCGTAGACGTGCAGCTCGCTCATCGTCGTTCTCGTCTCGGTCGCATCGCTTCTGTGCCTTCCATGGTGCCGGTTGCCCCGGGCCACCTCGCCGGTGGACCCGGGGCACACCGTGCCCCGTTCGGACTTCCTGGCTTCTTCTCGTCCCGCTGCGCGGTGCCGCACGGAGCGGGGTGTGCTCCGGCAACAAAAAAACCCCCCGGGTTCGGGAGGTTCGCGCGGCGGGGGGTGCCCGTCGCGCTAGTCGAGAATGAGGGTGGCGGTGGCCACGTCGGCCCAGGAGGTCTTCACGAGAGGCAGCCTGCCACCGGGTGTCCGGAGTGTGAACCGCCGTCTCGGGATGTGGGCGACGCGGCGGCGCCTCCCCTCCGTCAGCCCTCCGGCGTGCGCGCGGCCGCGACGAGCGCCTCGAACAGGCGCGCGTCCGGACCCGTCTCGGGGTGCCACTGCACCGCCAGCCGGAACCTCGACTCCGGATCCTCCATCGCCTCCAGCGTGCCGTCGTCGGACCAGGCGGCGGCCGTGTAGCCGGGATGGGTCAGCACCGACTGGTGGTGGTAGCTGGCGACGACCTCCTCCTCCCCCAGCAGCCGCGCCACGCGCGTGCCCGGCACCGTGCGCACCGGGTGCGAGCCGTAGACGCCGGGACCCGGGGAGTGCCGGTCGTGCCCCACCCGGTCGGGCAGGTGCTGCTCCAGCGTGCCGCCGGCCTGCACCGCCATGACCTGCATGCCGCGACAGATGCCGAGCACCGGCAGCCCGGCACGGTACGACGCCGCGGCGAGCGCCAGCTCGAGCGCGTCGCGCTCGGGCCGTGCCTCCTGGACGCGGGGGTGCGGCGCGGCGTCGTACCGGCTGGGGTCGACGTCCGCGCCGCCGGCGAGGATGAGCCCGTCCAGGCGCTGGACCAGGGCGGCCGCGAGCTCCTCGTCGGCGTCCACCCGCGGCGGGACCAGCAGGGCGATGGCTCCGGCGCGCTCGACGTGCCGCACGTAGTCGTGCGGCAGCAGCGCCGTGGGCTGGTCGGTCCAGTCGCCGCGGGAGGCCCGCTCGACGTAGCAGGTGATCCCGATGACCGGGCGCGCCCCGGTGGCCATGCTCAGAGCGGGGTGACGTAGGCGCCGGAGATGCCGCCGTCGACCATGAACGTCGACGCGGTGACGAAGCTGGACTCGTCGCTGGCGAGGAACAGCACCGCGTTGGCGAGCTCCTCGGGCTCGGCGAACCGGCCGACCGGGATGTGCACCAGCCGGCGCGCAGCCCGCTCCGGGTCCTTGGCGAACAGCTCCTGCAGCAGCGGGGTGTTGACCGGGCCGGGGCACAGGGCGTTGACCCGGACCCCCTGGCGGGCGAACTGCACCCCCAGCTCGCGCGACATCGACAGCACGCCGCCCTTGCTGGCGGTGTAGGAGATCTGGGACGTCGCCGCGCCCATGACCGCCACGAAGGAGGCGGTGTTGATGATCGAGCCCCGGCCCTGCTCGAGCATGTACGGCAGGGCCGCCTTGCAGCAGAGGTAGACGCTGGTGAGGTTGACCTCCTGGACCCGTCGCCACGCCTGGAGGTCGGTGGTGAGGATCGAGTCGTCCTCGGGCGGGGAGATCCCCGCGTTGTTGAAGGCGACGTCGACGCTGCCGTAGCGCTCCTTCGCCGTGGCGAAGAGCGTGTCGACCTGCGCGGCGTCGGTCACGTCGCAGGACACGAAGGCGCCGCCGACCTCCTCGGCCGCCGCCTTGCCGCCGACCTCGTCGACGTCGCCGATGACCACCCGCGCGCCCTCCTGCGCGAACCGCCGCACCGTCGCCAGCCCGATGCCGCTCCCGCCACCGGTGACCACGGCCACCCGTCCCTCGAGTCGTCCTGCCATGCCAAGCCTCTCCTCGGCCCTCGCGGGCGGTCAGTCGGTGCAGAGAAAGACGTTCTTGACGTCCGTGAACGCATCCAGCGCGTCGGGCCCGAGCTCGCGGCCCAGCCCGGACTGCTTGAACCCCCCGAACGGCGTGGAGTACCGCACGCTGCTGTGGGAGTTGACCGACAGGTTGCCCGCCTCGATGCCGCGGGAGACGCGCAGGGCGCGCCCCAGGTCGCGGGTCCAGATCGACCCCGACAGCCCGTACGCCGTGTCGTTGGCCTTGGCGACCGCGTCCGCCTCGTCGTCGAACGGCATCACCGCCACCACGGGACCGAAGACCTCCTCCCGCCAGACCGGGTCACCGGGCCCACGCGGCAGGACGACCGTTGCGGGGTACCAGAACCCGTCACCGGCGGGGCACTCCCCGCGGAAGGCGACGTCGACCTCGTCCGGCGCGTCCTCGACGTAGGACCGGACGCGGTCGCGCTGGCCGGCGCTGATCAGCGGCCCCATCTGCGTCGTCTCCTGCGCGGGGTCGGCCACGACGACGTCCCGCACGGCGGTCTCGAACAGCGCCATGAACCGGTCGAAGACGCTGCGCTGGACCAGGATCCGGCTGCGGGCGCAGCAGTCCTGGCCGGCGTTGTCGAAGACCGACATGGGCGCCGTCGCCGCGGCCCGCTCCAGGTCGGCGTCCTCGAAGACCACGTTGGCGCTCTTGCCGCCCAGCTCGAGGGTCACCCGCTTCACCTGGTCGGCGGCCCCCCGCATGATCCGCTGCCCGACCTGCGTGGAGCCGGTGAAGCAGATCTTGCGGACGGCCGGGTGCGTGACGAACCGCTCCCCCACGACCGAGCCGCGCCCGGCCAGGACCGTCAGCACCCCTTCGGGCAGCCCCGCCTCCAGGGCCAGCTCGCCCAGCCGCATCGCCGTCAGGGGCGTCAGCTCGGCCGGCTTGAGGACGACGGTGTTGCCGGCGGCCAGCGCCGGCGCCAGGCCCCACCCGGCGATGGGCATGGGGAAGTTCCACGGGACGATGATCCCGACGGTGCCGAGCGGCTCCTTGAACGTCAGGTCGATCCCGCCGGCCACCGGGATCTGCCGGCCGAAGAGGCGCTCCGGCGCGGCCGAGTAGTAGGCCAGCACGTCGCGGACGTTGCCGGCCTCCCACCTGGCATTGGCGATCGTGTGCCCGGCGCCGAGCACCTCCAGGGCGGCGAGCTCCTCGACGTGGGCGTCCACCACCTCGGCGAACCGCCGCAGCAGCCGGCCGCGGTCGGCGGGGCTGACCGCCCTCCAGGCGGGTCCCACCGCCTGCGCCCTGGCGATCGCCGCGTCGGTCTGCTCCACCGAGGCCAGCGGCACCGCCGCGACCGGCTGGCCGGTCGAGGGGTTGAGCACCACGTGCTCGGCGCCGTCGCCGGCCTCGGTGGTGTCGGTCGTCAGTCCGCTCACAGCCGCTCGAACCCCCTGATCCGCTCCCAGTCGGTGACGGCGGCGTTGAACGCGGCGAGCTCGACGTCCGCCGCGTTGACGTAGTGGTCCACCACGTCGTCGCCGAACGCCGCTCGAGCGATCGCGGACCCGGCGAAGAGCTCGCGCGCCTCGGCCAACGTGGTCGGCACCTGGGCCTTGTCCGCGACGTAGGCATTGCCCTCGCACGGCGGCTCGAGCGGGATCCGCTCACGGACGCCGTGCAGGCCCCCGGCCAGCATGGCGGCCACGGCCAGGTAGGGGTTGACGTCCCCGCCGGGCAGACGGTTCTCGACCCTCAGCCCTGCGCCGTGCCCGACCACGCGCAGCGCGCACGTCCGGTTGTCGTGGCCCCAGGCGACGGCGGTGGGGGCGAACGAGCCGGGCGCAAATCGCTTGTAGGAGTTGACGTTCGGGGCGTAGAAGAGCGTGAGCTCGCGCAGCGTCACCTGCACCCCCGCGATGAAGGAGTCGAACAACTCGCTGTGGCCGCCGGCCCGGCTGTCGTCGGCGAAGACGATCTCCCCCTCCTCGCCCCGCAGCGACAGGTGGATGTGGCAGCTGTTGCCCTCGCGCTCGTCGTACTTGGCCATGAACGTCAGGGACTGGCCGTGGGCGGCCGCGATCTCCTTGGCGGCGGTCTTGTAGACGGCGTGGTTGTCGCAGGTGCGGACCACGTCGTCGTACCGGAACGCGATCTCGTGCTGGCCCGGGTTGCACTCGCCCTTGGCGCTCTCGACCATCACCCCGGCGGCGTACATCTGGTTGCGGATGTCCCGCAGTAGCGGCTCGACCCTGGTGCCGCCGAGGATCGAGTAGTCAACGTTGTAGCGGTTGGCCCCGGTCAGGCCCTCGTAGCGGCGGTCCCAGGCCTGGTCGAAGGAGTCCTCGAAGACGATGAACTCCAGCTCGGTGCCGGCCAGGGCGACGTAGCCGAGGTCTGCCGCCGCGTCGACCTGGGTGCGCAGCACCGACCGGGGCGACTGCCGCACCGGGCCGCTGCCGTCGGTCCAGGACAGGTCGCACTGGATCGTGACCGACCAGGGCTGGCCCGGGGTGCGCCGGAGGGTGTCGAGGTCCAGGTCGAACATCATGTCGCCGTAGCCGCGCTCCCAGGAGCTGATGGCATAGCCGTCCACCGTGTTCATGTCCACGTCCACGGCCAGCAGGTAGTTGCAGCCCTCGGTGCCGTGGTCCAGCACCGTGTCGAGGAAGAACGGGGCGTGGATCCGCTTGCCCTGCAACCGCCCCTGCATGTCGGTGAAGGCGCAGATCACGGTGTCGACCGTGCCCGCCTCGATGTCGGCGACCAGTCGCTCGATGGTCAGCATCGGTGGAGCGGTCATCGCCCTCCTCGTGTCCGTGCCACGGATCTCACTCGTGAAGATCTCGTCGGCGGGCCTGGTGTCGTGCCCCTTCGGGACATCGCGCATGAAGTGGTGCACGGCCGCGGGCGAACCAGATACGCGGCGATGCAGCAGCACCACGAGGACGGCGACCGGCGCGTAGTTGAACGTGTCGCCGGTGCCCGGCGCTGTACTGCGGCAGCATGAAGAGGATCACGATGAACACGCACCCAGACGACCGCGATCCAAGCCGAGCGGTGCGTCTCCACCGGCCGAGGTGCCATGGCGCCCGTGCGGAACTGCGTGGTTGAGGCGTCTGCAGCAGGAACCGGTACGACGTAGGCGATGTAGAGCCCGATGACGGCGATCGAGGTCACCGCTACCGTAGGCGATGATGCTCTTCAGCGCGGGCGCTCGCGAGGACGAGCGAAGCACCCGACGCACAGCCAGATCGAGTTGGTGGGGGTGCCCGGTCCGCGGGTTGACCCTGGCCCAGAGCCGCGATCCCGGCAGCGCGCCGTCGCGCGAGAAGGCGTACGACATGCGGGAGTTCGCGGTCACCGACGCCATCCCGCAGAAGAACTGGGCGACGGCGCAGATGAACAGCAGGAACAGGCCGATCGGTCCGGCCGGCGGCGTCGATGAAGATCTGCGCCGGCGGCAGCCCGGTCGGGCTGTTGCGCGTCGGCGTCGGTAGTCTCTGGATCGACGCCGTGACGGCGATGAGCAGGACCCACCCGGCGAGGATCGAGACCCAGACGCTCCGACACGATGCCCTTCGGGTGCGTCCACGCGCCGCGTTGCGCGTCTCCTCGGCGACGTGGGCGGAGGCGTCGTACCCGGTGTAGGTGTACTGGGCCATCAGGAGGCCGATGAGGATGGCATAGACCGGGCTGGCCCAGCCGGTCGTGTTGCGGAACTCGGTGAACGTCCACGTCAGCGACTGGTGCCGGTCCGGCACGAAGGCGAGGGCGAGCACGATGACCGCGACACCGGCCAGGTGCCACCAGGCACTGACGTCCGAGAGCAGCTTGACCAGGTTGACCCCGAAGGTGTTGAGCAGCCCGTGCAGGAGCAGGATCACGCACGTAGGCCAGGAAGATCGTCGCCCGGCGAGACCGTCACTCCCCACACGAGGTTGAGCAGGGCCATCCACGTGACGGCGGCGCCGTAGTCGATCGCCGCCGTCACGGCGATCTCGCCCAGGACGTTGAACCACCCGACGTACCAGGCCCACACCCGCTTGTTGCGGCGTGCGAGGCGGCCCGCCCAGAAGTAGAGACCGCCGGCGGTCGGGTACGACGAGCACACCTCCGCCATGGCCAGAGCGACGCACAGCACGAACAGGCCCACCACCGGCCAGCCCAGCGTGATCGCGACCGGGCCACCCGCGTCCATGGCGAGGTAGTACGTCGTGATGCAGCCGGCGAGGACGGAGATGATGGAGAACGAGACGGCGAAGTTGGAGAAGCCGCTCATGCCGCGGTGCAGCTCCTGGGTGTAGCCCAGCTCGGCCAGGCGGGCGGCGTCGGCGTCCTCGGCGCCCGCTTCGGGTTCGGAGATGCTCATCGGTCACCTCGGACGAGTCCTCGCACGACCGTACGGCCGGCGACGCTGTGATTGGGGTGCAGTCAAGACCAGTGCCGAGGGTCCCGTCAATGGGGCGTGCGGACGTCTCCCCGGCGCGGCGCCCGCCCGGGTCCGGCGCAGGCTCAGAACCGGGTGACCACCGCGATGCCGGGGACGGCACCGAGGTCGGCGAACGCCCCGCCGGCCTCGTCCAGGGAGAGGTCGCGGGTGATCAGCCGCTCAGGGTGCAGCCGGCCGGCGGCGATGAGTCCCAGCATCTCCGGATAGCGCGTGTGCCGGCATGCCGTGGCTGCCGAGCAGCTCCAGCTCGAGGGCCACGGCCCGGTCCATCGGCACGGCCGGCCGCCCGAGCTCCGGCGGCAGCAGCCCCACCTGGACGTGCCGGCCGCGCGCCCGCAGGCTGAGGACCGAGCCGACGCAGGTGCCGGGGCTGCCGAGCGCATCGAGGGACAGGTGCGCCCCACCGCCGGTCACGGTGCGCACCGCGTCCGCCACGGCCGCCGCGTCCAGTCCGCGCGAGTCGAGAACCGCCTGCGCCCCGAGCTCGCGGGCGAGGGCCAGGGCTCCGGGGGCGACGTCGACGGCGGCGACCCGCGCCCCGGCGGCGACCGCGACCTGGATCGCGGACAGGCCCACCCCGCCGCACCCGTGCACGGCGACCCACTCCCCGGGGCGCACCCTGCCCTGGTGGACGACCGCGCGGAAGGCGGTGCCGTAGCGGCAGCCCAGGCTGGCCGCGACGGCGAAGGACAGCTCGTCCGGCAGCGCCACGAGGTTGACGTCGGCGGCCTCGATCGACACGAGCTCGGCGAACGAACCCCAGTGGGTGAAGCCCGGCTGGGTCTGGTGCGCGCAGACCTGCTGGTCGCCGGCCGCGCAGCGGGCGCACCGTCCGCACGCGCAGACGAAGGGCACCGTGACGCGGTCGCCGACCCGCCAGCCGTGCACGCCCTCGCCCACCGTCGCGATGGTGCCGGCCAGCTCGTGACCCGGCACGTGCGGCAGCGTGATGTCGGGGTCGTGGCCCTGCCAGCCGTGCCAGTCGCTGCGGCAGATGCCGCTGGCCCCGACGCGGAGCACGACACCGCCGGGTGCCGCGGCCGGAGCCGGTACGTTCCGGACCACCATCGGGCCGCCGAAGGACTCATAGACCAGAGCCCTCACGCGCCGGCCCCCCGGCGGCTCGCAGCGTGCTCGGCGTACGGGCCGGGGGGTGGCGAGGTCATGCGGGAGGGGCCTTCCTGTCGTCCGGGACGTCGGCGACAGGCTATCCGCGCGGCAGGCCCGGCCGTGCCGCCCCGGCGCCGCCGGTCAGACGGCGAGGGAGGAGCGGCTCCCTTGCCACAGCTGCTCGACGTGGGCGCGAGCCTCCTCGAGCGTGGGAAAGCTGCGCTGCAGGCCCTGGTAGCGCGAGCGGAAGCCGATGACGTAGTCGCCGTGGATCTCGCCGACCTGCCGGCCGATCCGGTCGGTCATGACGTAACGACCGGGGCGGACCACCGTCAGGTCGAGCGCCCCCGGAGACGACGGGGCGAGCCTCATGGCACCGGCGGTCGCACGACCCAGGTTGGCGGCGGTGGCGGCCTGCGCTGCCTGGATCGCCTGCTGACGCGCCGAACGACGGCCCTTGAACATCGAGAATCTCCCCTGAGGCGAAGGGGCGGCCCGGTGCCGCTCCCACTTCGACCGCGCTGCCCTGAGGCTGCGGTCGAGGGGAAGTCTATGGATCAGGGCCGGAACAGGTAAAGGAATGGCAAAATTCGTCATTCTGTCCTGTCCCTACGCCGTTCCGACCGAAGATCTTGCGGCCCGAAACTACGCCAGGCGGGTGAGCCAGCCACGGGTGTCCGGCGTGCGTCCGTACTGCACGTCCAGCAGCGCCCGGCGCAGACCGGCGGTGACCGGTCCGACGCCACCGTCCACGTCCGGGTCCCCCGTGCGCACCTCGCCGCCGTCCCAGGCCAGGCGGCCCACGGGTGTCACGACCGCCGCCGTCCCGCAGGCGAAGACCTCGGTGATGTCGCCGGAGGCCGCGCCCTCGCGCCACTCCTCGATGGAGATCCGCCGCTCCTTGACCGGGTGGCCCAGCTCCTCGGCCAGCTCGAGGATCGAGGATCGCGTGACGCCCTCGAGGATGGTCCCGGTGAGCTCGGGGGTGACGATGCTGCCGTCACGGTGCACGAAGTAGAGGTTCATCCCGCCGAGCTCCTCCACCCACCGGCGCTCGACCGCGTCGAGGAAGGCCACCTGGTCGCAGCCGTTGGCGCTCGCCTCCACCTGCGCGGCCAGGCTGGCGGCGTAGTTGCCACCGCACTTGGCGGCGCCGGTGCCGCCGGGCGCCGCGCGCGTGTAGGCGGTGGAGAGCCAGATCGACACCGGCTTCAGCCCGCCGGCGAAGTAGGGGCCGGCCGGTGAGGCGATGACGCAGTAGGTCACCTCCGTGGCCGGCCGCACGCCGAGGAAGGCCTCGGAGGCGAACATGAAGGGCCGCAGGTACAGGCTCGCCTCGCCGCCGTCCCCGGCCGGCACCCAGGCCTCGTCGGTGCTGACCAGCGCGCGCAGGGACTCCAGGAAGTCCTCCTCGGGCAGGACCGGCAGCGCCAGCCGTCCGGCCGAGCGGGCGAACCGGGCCGCGTTGGCCTCGGGTCGGAAGGTCCAGACCGAGCCGTCCGCGTGCCGGTAGGCCTTCAGGCCCTCGAAGATCTCCTGCGCGTAGTGCAGCACCGCGGCAGAGGGGTCCAGCAGCAGCGGCCCGTACGCCGTGACCTTGCCGTCGTGCCACCCCTGGCCGGCCGACCAGGTGGCCAGCACCATGTGGTCGGTGAAGGTCTTGCCGAACCCGGGGCTCGCCAGGACGGCCTCCCGCTGCTCGGCCGGCAGCGGGTCCTGCCGCAGGGAGACGGGGAACGAAAGTGCAGCCGCGGACATGGGTCCTCCTTGACCAGGCGGGGATTTCGCAAGCAGGTTACCCGGGAGGCCGGCCCACAGCCGGCCGTGCCCCGGTGAACGGGAGCCCGCCTCAGCCGACCCGGGCGGCGATCGCGTCGCCGATCTCGACGGTGGAGCGGACGACGTCGCCGCGCGTGGCGAGGTCCGCCGCCACCGCCGCCTCGACGCGAGCAGCCTCGTCCGGGCGCCCCAGGTGCTGGAGCATCATCGCCACCGACAGGATCGTCGCGGTCGGGTCGGCCTTGCCCTGGCCGGCGATGTCGGGAGCCGAGCCGTGCACCGGCTCGAACATGCTGGGGACCGACCGGTCGGGGTTGATGTTGCCGCTGGCGGCCAGACCGATGCCACCGGCGACCGCCGCCGCGATGTCGGTGAGGATGTCACCGAAGAGGTTGTCGGTCACGATGACGTCGAAGCGACCGGGGTCGGTCGTCAGGAAGATCGTCGCCGCGTCGACGTGCAGGTAGTCCGTGCTGACGTCGGGGAACTCGCTGCCCACCTCGTCCACGGTCCTGCGCCACAGGTGCCCGGCGTACGACAGCACGTTGTGCTTGTGGACCAGCGTGAGGTGCCGCCGCTCCCGGGCCCGGGCGCGGGCGAAGGCGTCGCGCACGACGCGCTCCACGCCGTAGCGGGTGTTGACGCTGACCTCGGTCGCCACCTCGGCCGGGGTCCCGACCCGCAGCGCCCCGCCGTTGCCCGTGTAGGGGCCCTCGGTGCCCTCGCGCACGACGACGAAGTCGATGCCGCCGGGCGCGACCCGCTCGACGTCCAGGGGGCTGGCCACACCCGGGTAGAGGCGCGCCGGGCGCAGGTTGACGAAGTGGTCGAGGGTGAAGCGCAGGCGCAGCAGGAGGCCCCGCTCCAGGACACCGCTGGGCACGCCAGGGTCGCCCACGGCGCCGAGCAGGATCGCGTCGTGACCGCGGATCTCCTCCAGGACCGAGTCCGGCAGGGTCTCGCCGGTGGCGTGCCACCGGCGCGCTCCGAGGTCGTAGTCGGTCGTGGTGACCTTGGGTCCCCCCTCGGCGGTGACCGCGGACAGGACCTTCAGCCCCTCGGCGACCACCTCCGGCCCGATGCCGTCCCCACCGATCACCGCGATGTCCAGCGACTGCGTCGCGTGCTCCTCAACCATGGACCCACCCTAGAGACCGTCCCGAAGGATGGAACGTCCGTCTCACAGAACGAGCGACGCCGGAGTGCTCCGGCGTCGCTCGCTCGTGTGCGGTCGTGCTGTGCTACTCGTCGGTGTGACCCTGCTCGCGCAGGTCCATCGACTCCTGCAGGGCCCGGCGGGCTGCTTCCTGCTCTTCACTCATAGTGCTCACGTCCTTCGTGCCACGAGGGCTGGCAGATCACGGGTTCGGGGGGTCCGACGGTGGCCAGGCGTGGCGGCCACCTCATCAGCATCGCGCGGGGTCTCCGCGGCGAGGGCGCTGATGGACCGGAGCTCGCCGCGGCAGGGAAGAAGGAGCATCACCTGCTGCGTCATGCTGTCAACGGTAGTGGGACGTCCAACTATGTGACACCGGGATCTCGCTGTGCGAGACGGAAGGCGGCCCGCGCCGGACCGACGGCGCGGCCCACGGCGGGGGCACGCCGAAGGGCCCCGGCGAGGTCGCCGGAGCCCTTCTGCTGCTGCGTGCCGTACGGCGGCTCAGCGGCCGTCGAGGTCGACCACCTTGGCGTCGCTGGCGTCGATGGCCGTGGCGATGTCGGCCAGGACACCCGCCGGGATGGCGGTGTCGACGGTCAGCACGGACAGCGCCTCGCCGCCCTGGCGGTCGCGCTCGACCTGCATGCCGGCGATGTTGACGTCCGCGTCGCCGAGCACCCGCCCGACGATGCCGATGATGCCGGGCCGCTCCACGTAGCGGAAGAACGCCATGTGCTCCGAGATCGGCACCTCGAGGTCGAAGCCGTTGACCGCGACGACCTTCTCGACCAGGCGCGGCCCGGTGAGGGTGCCCGCGACGCTGACCACGGACCCGTCGGCCAGCGTGCCGCGCAGCGTGGTGACGTTGCGGAAGTCCGGGCTGACCGGCTCGGTGAGCAGGCGCACCTCGCAGCCCCGCTCCTGGGCGATGAGCGGGGCGTTGACGTAGGACACCGACTCCTCGACGACGTCCTGGAACAGGCCCTTGAGGGCGGCGAGCCGCCAGACGCTGACGTCGTGCTGGGTGATCTCGCCCCGGACGTCGATGTCGATCTGCGCCGGCACCGCGCCGGCGAGGGCGGTGAAGATGCGGCCGAGCTTCTCCACGAGCGAGATGCCGGGGCGCACCTCCTCGGCGATGACACCGCCGGAGACGTTGACCGCGTCGGGGACGAGCTCGCCGCCGAGCGCCAGGCGCACCGACCGCGCGACGGCGACCCCGGCCTTCTCCTGCGCCTCGTCCGTGGAGGCGCCGAGGTGGGGGGTGACCACGACAGACTCGAACGCGAACAGCGGCGAGTCGGTGCACGGCTCCTTGGCGTAGACGTCGATGCCGGCGCCGGCCACCCGGCCCTCGCGGAGGGCGTCGGCCAGCGCCTGCTCGTCGACGATCCCGCCGCGCGCGGCGTTGATGATCCGCACCGAGGGCTTGACCAGCTTCAGCGCCTCCTCGCCGATCAGGCCCACGGTCTCGGCGGTCTTGGGCAGGTGGACGGTGATGAAGTCGCTCTGTCCCAGCAGCTCCTCCAGCGACAGCAGCTGCACGCCGAGCTGGCCGGCGCGCGCCGCGCTCACGTAGGGGTCGTAGGCCACGACCTTCATGCCGAACGCCGCGAGCCGCTCCGCGACGAGCACGCCGATCCGGCCCAGCCCGACGATCCCGACGGTCTTGTCGAGCAGCTCCACCCCGGAGTACTTGCTGCGCTTCCAGGCCCCGCCCTTGAGCGCCTGGTTGGCCGGCGCGATGTTGCGCGCCGTCGCCAGCAGCAGCCCGACGGCGAGCTCGGCCGCGGAGGTGATGTTGGAGGTGGGGGCGTTGACCACCATGACGCCGGCGACGGTGGCCGCCTTGACGTCGACGTTGTCGAGGCCGACACCGGCGCGGGCCACGACCTTCAGCCGCGAGGCCGCCGCGAGGGCCTCCTCGTCGATCTGCGTGGCCGAGCGGACGAGGACGGCGTCGACGTCGGCGAGGGCCGGGAGCAGCTCGTCGCGGTTGGCGCCGTCACAGTGCCGGACCTCGAAGTCCGGCCCGAGGGCGTCGAGGGTGGCGGGCGAGAGTTCTTCGGCAATCAAGACAACGGGCTTGGTCACTGACCTGTCCTTCACGGCTCGAGGAGGAGGGGACCCGTCCGCGGGGCGGCCGGGCCGGTGCAGCCTGCGTGCTGCTCGGCACCGCGCTGTGCCCGCTCGCGAGTCTAGGAACGATGCCTCGAGCATTACACGGCGGACCGCGATGTGGACCGGTTATCGGTCCTCGCACGCGGCCGCCCCGGTGCGGTGGCACCGGGGCGGCTCGGGCATCGGTCGTCGCGGTCAGCGGCCGGCGTTGCCCTCGACGTAGTCGCTGTCGTCGGCCTTGATCCAGCTCATCAGCCCGCGCAGCTCGCGCCCGGTGGCCTCGATGGGGTGCTGGGCGCCCTTCTCGCGCAGCGCCGTGAACTCCGGCGCGCCGGCGTCCTGGTCGTCGATGAAGCGCTGGGCGAAGGTGCCGTCCTGGATGTCCTTCAGGACGGCCTGCATGTTCTGCTTCACGTGCGGGTCGATGACCCGCGGGCCCGACACGTAGTCGCCGTACTCGGCGGTGTCGGAGATCGACCAGCGCTGCTTGGCGATGCCGCCCTCGATCATCAGGTCGACGATCAGCTTGAGCTCGTGCAGGCACTCGAAGTAGGCGACCTCGGGCTGGTAGCCGGCCTCGGTCAGGACCTCGAAGCCGTACATCACCAGCTGGGAGGCACCGCCGCAGAGGACCGCCTGCTCACCGAACAGGTCGGTCTCGGTCTCCTCGGTGAAGGTGGTGCGGATGCCGCCGGCCCGCAGGCCCCCGATGGCGCGGGCGTAGGACTTGGCGAGGTCCCAGGCCTTGCCGGTCTCGTCCTTCTCCACCGCCAGCAGCACCGGGACGCCGCGCCCGTCGACGTACTCGCGGCGCACGAGGTGGCCCGGGCCCTTGGGCGCGACCATGGCGACGTCCACGCCCTCGGGCGGCGTGATGTAGCCGAAGCGGATGTTGAAGCCGTGGCCGAAGAAGAGCGCCGCGCCGTCCCGGAGGTGGGGGGCGATCGACTCGGCGTAGACGGTGCGCTGCACCTGGTCGGGGGTGAGGATGACGATGAGGTCGGCCTCCTGGACCGCCTCGGCGACGGAGAGGACCCGCAGGCCCTCGGCCTCGGCCTTGGCCCGCGAACGGCTGCCCTCGGCCAGGCCGACGCGCACGTCGACGCCCGAGTCGCGCAGGTTGAGCGCGTGGGCGTGTCCCTGGCTCCCGTATCCGATGACGGCGACCTTGCGCCCCTGGATCACGGACAGGTCGGCATCGTCGTCGTAGTACATCTCGGCCACGGCGGGCACTCCTTCGTTACGTGTTGCTCGGTGTCGTACAGGGTGGATGGTGGGGGCCGGCGTCGACCGGCCCGGAAGGCCCGCGGTCAGGCCGACCGCAGCGCCCGGTCGGTGATCGAGCGGGCACCGCGACCGACGGCGACCATGCCCGAGTGCACGAGCTCCTTGACGCCGAAGGGCTCCAGCACCTTCAGCAGCGCCTCGAGCTTGTCGCCGTTGCCGGTCGCCTCGATGACGACGGCGTCCTGCGAGACGTCGACGACCTTGGCGCGGAACAGCTGCACGGTCTCCAGGATGTGCGAGCGGGTGGCGAGGTCGGCGCGGACCTTGACCAGCAGGATCTCGCGCTGCACCGAGGCGCCGCGCTCGAGCTCGACGACCTTGATCACCTCGACCAGCTTGTTGAGCTGCTTGGTGACCTGCTCCAGCGGCAGCTCCTCGACGTCGACCACGACGGTCATCCGCGAGACCTCCGGGTGCTCGGTCGGGCCGACCGCGAGGGAGTCGATGTTGAAGCCGCGGCGGGAGAACAGGCCTGCGATCCGGGCGAGGACACCGGGCTTGTTCTCGACGAGCACGGACAGGGTGTGCTTGCTCATGCTGCCTACTCCTCGCGGTCCCACACCGGCGCCATGCCGCGTGCGTTCTGGATCTTGTCGTTGCTGACGCCGGCCGGCACCATCGGCCAGACCATCGCGTCCCGGTGCACCACGAAGTCGACCACCACCGGGACGTCGTTGATCGCCATGGCCTTGGCGATGGTGGCGTCGATGTCGTCGGCCGACTCGCAGCGCAGCCCGACGCAGCCGTAGGCGTCGGCGAGCTTGACGAAGTCGGGCACCCGGCGCTCGACGCTGGTGTGCAGGTCGGTGTTGGAGTAGCGCTCGTTGTAGAAGAGCGTCTGCCACTGGCGCACCATGCCGAGGCTGGAGTTGTTGATCACCGCGACCTTGATCGGGATGTGGTTGATGACGCAGGTCGCCAGCTCCTGGTTGGTCATCTGGAAGCAGCCGTCACCGTCGATGGCCCAGACCGTGCGGCCGGGCTCGGCCACCTTGGCGCCCATGGCCGCCGGGACCGAGAAGCCCATGGTGCCAAGGCCGCCGGAGTTGATCCAGCTGTTCGGGCGCTCGTACTGCACGAACTGCGCGGCCCACATCTGGTGCTGGCCGACACCGGCGACGAAGATCGACTCCGGCCCCGAGATGGCGCCCAGTCGCTCGATCACGTGCTGCGGCGCCACCGAGTTCGCCTCGGACGCGGCGTAACCCAGCGGGAAGGTGGCCTTCCAGTCCAGGACCTGCGCGCGCCAGGCCGCGTAGTCCCCTCCACGGCCGGCCTCCTGCTCGGCGCCCACGGCCGCGATGAGCTCGGTGACCACGTCCTTGCAGTCGCCGACGATCGGCACGTCGGCCACCCGGTTCTTGGAGATCTCGGCCGGGTCGATGTCGGCGTGGATGACCTTGGCCTCCGGCGCGAACGTCGAGAGCTGGCCGGTGACGCGGTCGTCGAAACGCGCGCCGAGGGTGATCAGGAGGTCGGACTTCTGCAGGGCCGTGACCGCCGAGACGGTGCCGTGCATGCCGGGCATCCCCAGGTTGAGCGGGTGGCTGTCCGGGACGGCGCCACGGGCCATCAGCGTCGTCACCACGGGGATCTGGGTCAGCTCCACGAAGCGGCGCAGCTGGTCGCTGGCGCCGGAGCGGATGACGCCGCCACCGACGTACAGCACGGGGCGACGCGCCTGCCCGATCAGCCGGGCCGCCTCCCGGATCTGCTTGTGGTGCGGCCGGGCGACCGGGCGGTAGCCGGGCAGGTCGATCTTCGGCGGCCACGAGAACGTCGTCGTGGCCTGCAGCGCGTCCTTGCTGATGTCGACCAGGACCGGGCCGGGACGACCCGTCGAGGCGATGTGGAAGGCCTCGGCGATCGCGCGGGGGATCTGCGCCGGGTCGGTCACCAGGTAGTTGTGCTTGGTGATCGGCATCGTGATGCCACGGATGTCGGCCTCCTGGAAGGCATCCGTGCCGATCGAGGACGACGAGACCTGGCCGGTGATGGCCACCATCGGCACGGAGTCCATGTAGGCGTTGGCGATCGGCGTGACCAGGTTGGTGGCACCCGGGCCGCTCGTGGCCATGCAGACGCCGACCTTGCCGGTCGCGGAGGCGTATCCCTCAGCCGCGTGGCCGGCCCCCTGCTCGTGGCGGACGAGGATGTGCCGGACCTTGGTGGAGTCCATCAGCGGGTCGTACGCCGGGAGGATCGCCCCGCCGGGGATGCCGAAGATCGTGTCGACCCCGACGCACTCGAGGGACCGGACCAGGCTCTGCGCGCCGGTGACCTCGACCGGGCCGGAGGGCCGTACCGCCGTCGCGAGGTCGGCCGGAGAAGGGTGCTGGGGGCTGGGGCGCCCCGCCGTCGAGGCTGGCCGTGCGGCCTTGCCGTCCGTCACTGTCGTTCCCACTTTCGAGTGCGTTCCGTGCCTGTGGTCGGGCCCTCATCGGGCCCTGGTTGCCCGCGTCGCGGACCTCGGAGATGAAAAAACCCCTCGGTCCGGAGGTCGGACAGGAGGGGCAGCGCACGGACTCCGCGGGAGTCTGCGCGCTAGGGAAGTACGAGGATTCGGGCCACGAGGTAACCGTCCTCCAGCGGCGTTCCCAGTGTCAACCGGCTCCCCGTCCCGTCTCGCCATACGGACAGCATGTCCGCGCTGTGGGACGGGGACCACGGTGACCGGGCCGCGCCGGCCCGGTCACCGCCTGCCCCATGCCCCGACGGTCAGCCGCAGACGGCGCCCCCGGCGGCGCTGCCGACCAGCTTGCGGTACTTGGCCAGGACGCCGGTGGGGTACTTCGGCGCGGGCGGGGTGAACCCCTCGGCGCGCCGGGCCAGCGTGGCGGCGTCGACATCCACGTCGAGCACGCCGCCGGCGACGTCGACGCGGATGCGGTCGCCGTCCTGCACGAACGCGATCGGGCCCGCCGTCGACGGCCTCCGGTGCCACGTGGCCGATGCACAGCCCGGTCGTGCCGCCGGAGAACCGGCCGTCGGTCAGCAGCAGCACGTCCTTGCCGAGCCCCGCGCCCTTGATCGCGCCGGTGACGGCCAGCATCTCGCGCATCCCCGGACCGCCCTTGGGCCCCTCGTAGCGGATCACCATCACGTCGCCCGCCTTCAGCGAGCCCTGCTCGACCGCGTCCATCGCGGCGCGCTCGCCGTCGAAGACCCGGGCGGTGCCCTCGAAGACCTCGCTGTCGAAGCCGGCCGACTTCACGACCGCGCCCTCCGGCGCCAGCGTGCCCTTGAGGATGGTGAGGCCTCCGGTGCGGTGGATGGGCTCCTTCATCGCGCGCAGCACCTTGCCGTCGAGGTCCGGCGGGCTGATGGAGGCGAGGTTCTCGGCCATCGTCGAGCCGGTCACCGTGAGGCAGTCGCCGTTCATGAGGCCGGCGTCGAGCAGCGCACGCATGACCACCGGCACGCCGCCGACCCGGTCGATGTCGGTCATGACGTACTCACCGAACGGCTTGACGTCGGCCAGGTGCGGCACCTGGGAGCCGATCCGGCTGAAGTCGTCCAGGGTCAGGTCGACCTCGGCCTCCGCGGCGATCGCCAGCAGGTGCAGCACGGCGTTGGTCGAGCCGCCGAAGGCCATGACCACGGCGATGGCGTTCTCGAACGCCTCCTTGGTCATGATGTCGCGGGCGGTGATGCCGCGGCGCAGGAGCCCGACCACGGCCTCGCCGGACTTGCGCGCGAAGCCGTCGCGACGGCGGTCGGTCGCCGGCGGGGCGGCACTGCCCGGCAGCGACATGCCGATCGCCTCGGCCACGCTGGCCATGGTGTTGGCGGTGTACATCCCGCCGCAGGCGCCCTCGCCAGGGCAGATCGCCCGCTCGATCGCATCGACGTCGGCCCGGCTCATCCGCCCGGCGGCGCAGGCCCCGACCGCCTCGAAGGCGTCGATGATCGTGACGGTCTTCTCGGAGCCGTCGCTCAGCTTGGCGATGCCCGGCAGGATCGACCCGGCGTAGAGGAACACGCTGGCCAGGTCCAGCCGGGCCGCGGCCATGAGCATCCCGGGCAGCGACTTGTCGCAGCCGGCGAGGAGCACGCTGCCGTCGAGGCGCTCGGCCTGCATGACGGTCTCGACCGAGTCGGCGATGATCTCGCGGCTGACGAGGGAGAAGTGCATCCCCTCGTGACCCATCGAGATGCCGTCGCTGACGCTGATCGTGCCGAACTCCAGCGGGTAGCCGCCGGCCGCGTGCACCCCGTCCTTGACCGCCTTCGCCAGGCGGTCGAGCGAGAGGTTGCAGGGGGTGATCTCGTTCCAGGAGCTCGCGACACCGATCTGGGGCTTGGCGAAGTCGTCGTCGCCGAGGCCGACCGCGCGCAGCATGCCGCGCGCGGCGGCCTTCTCGAGGCCGTCGGTGACGTCGCGGCTGCGCGGCTTGATGTCGGGCTGGCCGGAGGATGCGGAGGGCGTCTGCGTCATGCTCGGGAGTCTAGGACCCGGTCCACGAGGTGGGACGGCGGTCTCGCTGCGCGGTCGCGCGGCCTTGGCTGGGCGCCTCAGCCGGCCCGCGGCACCGCCACCCGCTCGACCCGCGCGCCGCCGGGCTCGAGGTCGCCCCAGTGGCCGGCGAACCGCAGCACCGCGAGGGCGGACGTCGGGAAGCCGTCCGGCAGCGGCTCCCCCGCGCCGGCCTGCGCGAGCTCCTCGACCAGCAGCGGCACGCCCGGTGCGTGCCCGACCAGCAGCAGGCACCGCACGTCGTCGCGGGCGCCGCGGACGACGTCCAGCAGCGTGCCCGGGTCGGCGTCGTACACCTCGGCCCGCTCGTCGACCGAGCCGGCGGACACCCCGCCCCGGCGGACGCCCTCCCAGGTCTGGCGGGTGCGCATCGAGGGCGAGCACACCACCTGGTCGACCACCGGCACGTGCTGCACCAGCCACTCCCCGACCGCGACCGCGTCGCGGTGGCCGCGACCGGTGAGCTCGCGAGCGAGGTCGGCCTTTCCCGCGACGTGCTCGGCCTTGGAGTGGCGCAGCAGGACGAGGATCCGGTCGGGTCGCTGGGTGCTCATGGCGCCAGCATCCCCGACAACCGTGGCGCCCCGCCACGTCCCGGGCCGGCGAACGTGCCCCTGGTGCTCGACGCGGTCAGCTCCGGCGACTGAGGACCACGCGAGCGGACGCCTGGCGGGCCGTGCGGCTGGCTACCCGCCGGAGACCGCAGGCAGGACGTGCACCACCGCACCGCCGTCCACGGGAGTGTCCAGCCCGGCACCGCGGCGGACGTCCTCACCGTCGACGAAGACGTTGACGTGGCGGCGCAGCGCCCCCGTCTCGTCGCGCATCCGCACGCCGAGCCGTGGCCGGTCGGTCGTCGCAGCATCGAGGACGTCGCCCAGCGAGGAGGCGTGCTCGAGCTGCACGTGGAGCTCGGCCACGCCGCCGGCGTCCTCACGCAGCACGCCGGGCAGGACGATGCGCACCGCACCGGTCACGGCAGCACCGCCACCCGCACGCACAGCACGTCGGGCAGCTGCTCGAAGAGCCGGGTGAACGTCGCGCCCTCGTCGGCGGAGGCGAAGACGTCGCCGTTGCGGGTGCCGACGTAGACGCCCGCCTCCTCGTGGGTGTCCACGGCGGCGGCGTCGCGCAGCACGCAGGTGTAGGACGGGTGTGGCAGGCCCTCGGCCTGCGTCTGCCACGTCCGGCCGGCGTCGACCGAGTGCTGCAGCTGGAGCTGGGCGTCCGGGGGGATCCGCTCGGCGTCGGCAACCACCGGCACGAGCCAGAGCGAGCCGCCGCGGCGGGGGTGGGTCAGCACGGTGAAGCCGAAGTCGGTGGGCAGGCCGTCGGCGATGGACTGCCAGCTCGCGCCGTGGTCGTCCGATCGGTAGACCCCGTGGTGGCACTGGAGGTAGAGCCGGCCGGGGTCCGCGGCATCACGGGCGACCTTGTGGACGCACTGGCCGAACTCCGGGAACGGGTCGGGCACGTAACGGGCCTCGATGCCCTTGTTGCTGGCCTCCCACGTCGCACCGCCATCGGCGGTGGTGTAGACCCCGCCGGTGCTCATGGCCACGAGCATGCGGGCGGGGTCCTGCGGATCCGGCAGGACCGTGTGGATGGCGCCACCGCCGAAGCCCTCGCCCCACAGCGGCCGGTGGGGGTGGTCATAGAGGCCACGCACCAGCTCGAACGACGTCCCGCCGTCGGCGCTGCGCCAGAGCGCGTGCGGCTCCGTGCCCGCCCAGACGACCTCCCGGTCGTGCGGGTCGGCCGTGATCTGCCAGATGCGCGCGAGCGCGGCCCCGGTGTCGTCGGGGAAGCTGATGGCCGCGCCGTCGGGCCGCTCCTGCCAGGTGGCACCCAGGTCATCGGAGTGCATCACCGTCGGCCCCCAGTGCTCGGACCGGACCCCCGCCAGCAGCCGGACCCCGCCGTCCCGTGGCACGAAGCCCAGGCTGGGCACCTCGCGCATGAGGAACTGCGGGCCCTCCACCGACCAGCGCTGCCGGTCCTCGCTGCGCGCCAGCCACAGCCCCTTGCGTGTCCCCACCGCCACCACAGTGCTTTGCATGGCTGGAGTCTGGCCCCGGGCACCGACAGTCCGCAACGATGTGACGAAAGTGGTGCCGACCCCTCAGCCTCCGTTGACCACGTTGCGCAACGGCTCGCCGGCGACGAGCGCGGTGAGCTGCCGGCGGACCAGGCCGACCGCCCTGGGCGTGAACGCGCTCGTGTCGCCACCGACATGGGGGGTGATGAACACCCCCGGGCAGCGCCAGAGCGGGTGGCCGTCGGGGAGGGGCTCAGGGTCGGTGACGTCCAGGGCCGCCATGATCCGGCCCGTGGCGGTGGCCTCGACCAGGGCGTCCGTGTCGACGACCTTGCCGCGGGCCACGTTGACCAGCAGGGCACCGTCGGGCATCGCGGCCAGGAAGGCCCGGTCGACCAGGCCGGTGGTCGCCTTGCTCAGCGGCACGATCACCACCACGACGTCGTGCTGGGGCAGCAGGTCGTGCAGCTCGTCGATGCCGTGGACCTGGCCCACCAGGTCGTCCCCCTCGCGGGCCCGCGAGGCCACCGCGGTCAGCGACACCTCGAAGCCGGTGAGGCGGCGCGCGACCGCACGGCCGATCGAGCCGTAGCCGAGGACCAGGACGCGCTTGTCGGCCAGCGCCGGACGGCCACCGACCGGCACCCACCGCGCCTGGTCCTGCCCCCGCACCATCTCCGGGAACCCGCGCAGGGACGCCAGCATCAGCCCGACCGCCAGCTCGGCGGTGGACGCGTCGTGCACGCCGCCGGCGTTGGCGAGGACCACGCCGGGCGGGACCAGGGGCAGCACGTCGTCGTACCCGGCGGTCAGCAGCTGGACCAGACGCAGCGAGGGCAGCGTCGCGAGGCGCGCGAGCGGCTCCCGGCTCCCGATGTACGGCGGGACGACGACCTCGATCTCGTCGGGCCGGGGCGGCTCGGAGACGATGTCCCACGGCACCGCCTCCACGCCGGCGACGGGGCCGACCATCTCGATCCACTCGGTGTCGGGCAGGGAGACCAGAGGCATGGCCCGCACGCTATCGGCCACAATGGGTCATGCGCTCACTGGCACTGCTCGTCGCCGTCTCCCTGCTGCCCCTCGGCGCCTGCTCGGCTGCCGGGAACGGCGCCCCCTCCCCCACCGGGTCCTCCGCGAGCTCGTCGAGCGACACTGGGCGCCGGCAGCCCGACGCCCGGTTCCGGCACCGGTACCGGCACGTCGCCCCGGGCCTCCGCGTCCGCGATCCGCTCCCCCGCCACAGCGCTCCCGACGACACCGGTGACGGTGGCCAGCCGACTGAAGGTGCCCTGGGGACTGGCCTTCCTCCCCGACGGGTCCGCCCTGGTGACCTTGCGGGACGACGGCACGGTGCTGCGCGTTCGCGCTGACGGTGCCGCGCCGGTCCGGCTCGGCACCGTCCCCGGCGTGCAGCCGCTCGGTGAGGCGGGCCTGCTCGGGATCGCCGTCTCTCCCCGGTTCGCCTCGGACCACAGCGTCTTCGTCTACTTCACAGCGGCCTCGGACAACCGCGTGATGCGGATGACGTTGCAGGACAACGTCCTTCGGCCGGGGCCGGTCATCGTCGAGGGCATCCCCAAGGCGAACCACCATGATGGCGGCCGGCTGGCGTTCGGGCCGGACGGCTATCTCTACGTCTCCACCGGCGACGCCGGGAACCGCCCTGCGGCACAGGACCGTTCCTCACTCGGCGGCAAGATCCTGCGGGTGACCACGGACGGCAGACCGGCGCCGGGCAACCCCTTCCCCGGCTCACCCGTGTGGAGCCTCGGCCACCGCAACGTCCAGGGCATGGCGTGGGACGGCGCCGGACGCATGTACGCCAGCGAGTTCGGCCAGGACACGTGGGACGAGCTCAACCTGATCAAGGCCGGCGCCAACTACGGCTGGCCGACGGTCGAGGGCAAGGCCGGCCGCGCAGGCTTCACCGACCCGCTCGTGCAGTGGCCCACCGACGACGCCTCACCCAGCGGCATCGCCGTCGGCCGCGACGGCAACGTCTACGTCGCCGCCCTGCAGGGCCGCGCGCTGTGGCAGGTGCCCGTCGCGAACGGCAGCGCGGGCACCCCCCGGAAGCTGTTGGCGGGACGGTACGGACGACTGCGGACCGTCGTCACCGGGCCGGACGGCCGGCTGTGGATCGTCACCAGCAACACCTTCCGCGGGCAGCCCGCCGCCGACGACGACCGGGTGATCATCCTGCCGCCGTCGGTCGGCTGACCGGCTCACCCCGGTGCGGCCGCCGGGTGCGCCACCTCGGGGCGGCCGGGCGGCCGGGCGGCCGCAGCGGGGTCAGCCGTCGACGCCGAGCTGGGCGAGGATGAGCGCGCGCACCCTGGCCGCGTCCGCCTGGCCCTTCATCTGCTTCATGACCTGGCCGATGAGCGCGCCGGCCGCCTGCACCTTGCCGTCGCGGATCTTCGCCGCCACGTCCGGGTTGGCGGCGATGACGGCCTCGACCGCCGTCGGCGAGCGCGCCGTCGTCGCTGACCAGCTCCAGCCCACGGGCGTCGGCCACCTGCAGGGGGCTGCCCTCCCCGGCGAGCACGCCGTCGAGCACCTGCCGGGCCATCGAGTCGTTGAGCCGCCCCGCGCCGACCATCGCGTCGAGCTCGGCGACGTGCTCCGGCGTCACCCCGAAGTCCGCGAGGTCGCGGGCCTCGACGTTGGCGCGGCGGGCGATCTCGCCGGTCCACCACTTGCGGGCGCCGGCCGGGGTCGCGCCGGCGGCGACGCTGGCCTCGATGAGCTCGACCGCGCCGGCGTTGACCACGTCGCGCATCTCGAGGTCGGAGAAGCCCCAGTCTGCTGCAGGCGCCGGCGACGCTCCGGCGGCGGCTCGGGCAGCGTGCCGCGCAGCTCGTCCACCCACGCCCGCGTCGGGCGCCACGGGCACGAGGTCGGGCTCGGGGAAGTAGCGGTAGTCGTCGGCGTCGGACTTCGGCCGCCCGGACGTCGTGACACCGGTGTCCTCGTGCCAGTGCCGGGTCTCCTGCAGGATCGACCCGCCGCCGGCGAGGATCGCGGCGTGCCGGGTGATCTCGTAGCGGACCGCCCGCTCCACCGAGCGCAGCGAGTTGACGTTCTTGGTCTCCGTGCGCGTGCCGAGCGGTACGGCGTCCTGCGCCGCCGCGTCGTTCCCCTCGGCCCTGGGCCGCAGCGACAGGTTGGCGTCGCAGCGCATCGAGCCCTGCTCCATCCGGACGTCGCTGACCCGCAGCGCCCGCAGCAGCTCGCGCAGCGCGCCGACGTAGGCCCTGGCCACCTCGGGCGCCCGCTCCCCCGCCCCGGTGAGCGGCTGGGTGACGATCTCGATCAGCGGGATGCCGGCCCGGTTGTAGTCGACCAGGGAGTAGTCGGCGCCGTGGATCCGGCCGGTGGCGCCGCCGACGTGCAGCGACTTGCCGGTGTCCTCCTCCATGTGGGCGCGCTCGATCTCGACCCGGTAGACGGTGCCGTCCTCGAGCTCGACGTCCAGGTAGCCCGTCGAAGGCGATCGGCTCGTCGTACTGGCGAGGTCTGGAAGTTCTTCGGCATGTCCGGGTAGAAGTAGTTCTTCCGGGCGAACCGGCACCACGGCGCGATCTCGCAGTTGAGCGCCAGGCCGATCCGGATCGCCGACTCGACCGCCTTGGCGTTGACCACCGGCAGCGCGCCGGGCAGGCCGAGGCAGACCGGGCAGACCTGGCTGTTCGGCTCGGCGCCGAACCCGGTCGCGCAGCCGCAGAACATCTTGGTGGCGGTGTTGAGCTCGACGTGGACCTCGAGGCCCATGACCGGGTCGAACCGCCGCAGCGCCTCGTCGTAGTCCATCACCGGCTCGGCCGTGGTGGTGCTCATGCGCGGACCTCCGTCGCGGTCGTGAGTTCGGGCGCCCTGGTCAGCAGCGGGCCGCCCCAGCGCTCGGTGAGCATCGCCTCCAGGGCCGCGCCCACGCCGTACAGCCGCTCGTCGCGCGGTGGCCGGCGCGAGGATCTGGATGCCGGCCGGCAGCCCGTCCTCGTCGGCCAGCCCGCTGGGCAGCGACATGCCGGGCACGCCGGCGAGGTTGGCCGGGATCGTCGCGATGTCGTTGAGGTACATGGCCATCGGGTCGTCGAGCTTCTCGCCGAGCTTGAACGCCGTGGTCGGCGCCGTCGGGCGAGACCAGCACGTCGGCCTGCTCGAACGCGGCGGCGAAGTCGCGCGAGATCAGCGTGCGGACCTTCTGCGCCTGGCCGTAGTAGGCGTCGTAGTAGCCGCTGGACAGGGCGTAGGTGCCCAGGATGATCCGGCGCTTCACCTCGTCGCCGAAGCCGGCGTCGCGGGTCGCCGCCATGACCTGCTCGGCGCTCGGGGAGTCGACGCCCTCGGGCAGCACCCGCAGGCCGTAGCGCATGGCGTCGAACTTGGCCAGGTTGGTGGACGCCTCGCTCGGCAGGATCAGGTAGTAGGCCGCGAGGGCGTAGTCGAAGCTCGGGCAGGACACCTCGACGACCTCGG
The DNA here is from genome assembly GCA_963724015.1 of uncultured Actinomycetota bacterium. Taxonomy (GTDB): domain Bacteria; phylum Actinomycetota; class Actinomycetes; order Actinomycetales; family Dermatophilaceae; genus CAVRTM01. The sequence continues at coordinate 860,782 of CAVRTM010000004.1, read as the reverse complement.
CGCCGGCGTCGACGAGCAGCTGCACCGACTCCTCGAACCGGGTGCGGACGCCCGGCCTGGTAGCCCTCGCCGCCGAGCTCCTTGACGACGCCGATCCGCATGCCCTTGACGTCGGCGCGGCGCGCGGCCTCGACGACCGGCGGGACCGGGGCGTCGATGCGAGGTGGAGTCCATCGGGTCGTGGCCGCCGATCACGTCGTGCAGCAGCGCGGCGTCGAGCACCGTGCGGGTACACCGGGCCGGCCTGGTCCAGGCTGCTGGCCAGCGCGACGAGGCCGTAGCGGGACACCCCGCCGTACGTCGGCTTGATCCCGACCGTGCCGGTGACGGCGGCCGGCTGGCGGATCGACCCGCCGGTGTCGGTGCCGATGGCGAGCGGCGCCTCGAACGCCGCGACGGCGGCGGCCGAGCCACCGCCCGAGCCGCCGGGGATCCGGCTCGAGGTCCCAGGGGTTGTGCGAGGGGCCGTACGCGGAGTGCTCGGTGGAGGAGCCCATCGCGAACTCGTCCATGTTGGTCTTGCCGAGGATCGGCATGCCGGCCGCGCGCAGGCGGGTCACGATCGTGGCGTCGTACGGCGGGATCCAGTCCTCCAGGATCCGGGAGCCGACGGTGGTCGGCAGGCCCCGGGTGGCGGCGATGTCCTTGACGGCGATCGGCACGCCGGCGAGGACGGGCAGCTCCTCCCCCGCAGCCCGTCGCGCGTCGACGTCGCGGGCCGCGGCCAGCGCGCCGTCGGTGTCGACGTGCAGGAACGCGTGGACGTCGCCGTCCACGGCGCCGATCCGGTCGAGGTGCGCCTGCGTCACCTCGACCGCGCTGATCTCCTTGCGGGACAACGCGTCGGCGATCGAGGCAGCGCTCTCGCGCGTGATGTCAGGACTCACAGATGCACCTTTGTTCGAGGAGGAAGGTCGGGGACGGCGGCGCGGGCCGCTCAGTCCTCGTCCAGGATCCGGGGCACGGCGAAGCGCTGCTGCTCGGCGGCCGGCGCGCCCGCGAGGACGGCCTCGGCGCCGAGGCTGGGGCGCACCTCGTCCGGGCGGGTGACGTTGGTCAGCGGCAGCGGGTGCGAGGTGGGCGGGATGTCGTCGGCGGCGACCTGGCCGACCCGCTCGACCGACTCGAGGATGACGGCGAGCTCGCCGGACATCCGGTCGAGCTCGGCGTCGCTGAGGTCGATGCGGGCGAGCATGGCCAGGTGGGCGACCTCGTCGCGGGTGAGGGCGGACATGGCCCTCAGTCTAGGGGGCCCTTCGGTGCTCCCCCGAGCGTGGTGGACGGAGCCCGGGGCTCACGGCGGCGGGCGACCGCGGCGCCCCGCCTCACAGGTCCAACACGACGTCGCCGGCCGGGTGGCAGCAGCACAGCAGCGCCTCCCCGGCCGCCGCCGGCTCGAGCGGAGCCGGCGCGTAGTCCACCCGGCCGGCCAGGAGTGCCGTCGAACAGGTGTGGCACACACCCATGCGGCACGAGAAGCGCGTCGGGACGTCGCACAGCTCGGCCATCTCCAGCAGGCTGTGCTGGGCCGTGTCGTAGGGCACCGACAGGCCGCTGCGGCTGAAGGTCACCAACGGTCCGTCGCCGGGGACCGCCGGCGGGTGCGGCGCGCGGACCGCACCGCCCACGACGCCGGGGTTGATCGCGGTCCGCGACCCGAAGACCTCGGCGCGGATCTGCGTGGCCGCCACCCCGAGAGCCAGGAGCCCCGCGCGCACGTCGGCCATGAACCGCTCCGGGCCGCACAGGTACGCCGTCGCTTCGGTGGGCAGCCCGAGGCGGGCGATCCGGTCCCCGGACAGCCGCCCCGCGACGGCGGGCGGGACGAGGTCCTCGTCGTGGACCGCGCTGTAGAACAGCCGCTCGGAACCGTGAGGCAGGCGGGACACCAGGTCGTGCGCCTCCCGCGCCAGCGGGTGCTCGGCCGGGGTCCGTGCGGCGCTGAGCCACCAGACCTCCCGCTGGCTGTCCTGCCGCACGAGCTCGTGCAGCATCGCGAGCACCGGGGTCACGCCGATGCCGGCCGACACGAGGACGACGGGGGTGGCCGCGTCGACGAGGACGAAGTCCCCCCGCGGGCTCGCCGCCTCGAGGTCCTGGCCCACCGCGAGCGCAGACGTCAGGTAGCCGCTGCCGACGCCGCCCTCTTCCCGCTTGACACTGAGCCGGTACAGCTCGGTGTCGGGTGCGGAGGACAGCGAGTAGGTACGGACCACGCGGTGCCCGTTCACCGGCAGGCGCAGGGCCAGGTACTGACCGGCGAGCGGCAGGGGCAGGGGCCGGCCGTCGGTCGGCGCCAGGTACACCGAGCTGACCGAGTCGGTCTCGTGCACGATCCGGGCGACGCGGAGGGGGGCAAAGCCCTCCCAGCCCAGCCGCGACCCCGTGGTGGCGGCGCCGTCCGCGGCCGCTGGGGTGGCGGCGAGCTCCTCGAAGGACTGTCGCCAGCCGGGGCTGATGGCACCGATGTCCAGCGCGCTGCGGACGGCCGCCGGGTCGGGGTCCGGTAGGTACATCAGCGCGTCGACGTCGGCCACGCTCAGACGCCGCGGGTCCTCGTACGTTCGCACGATCGGGTCCTCGGACCGAACCGGACCCTCGGTGAGCACCCGCAGGTAGAAGCCTGGACGGTGATGGCTCACCAGCAGCGCCGGCATCTCGGGCACGCCGAGGCGCAGCCCGACGCGGTAGCAGGTGGTCCGCGGCTGCGTGACCTCGAACTCGGCTGCGCCGATGCGGTACCGGTCGCCCACGCAGACGTCGGCGTCGGCCATGCCGTCGACGGTGAAGTTCTCGCCGAACATGCCGAAGGAGAAGTCGTCCCGGTGGAAGTACTGCTGCCAGTAACGGTAGGAGTCGAGCTGGTAGACCAGGACCGCGCGCTGCTCCCCGCCGTGTCCCTCGAGGTCGCCCTGCCCGTCACCGTCGAGGTCCAGCGTGCGGGCCATGACCGGCCCGGAGACCGGGGACTTCCAGATCCCCGTGTGGACCGTGCGCCCGCGCCAGGCGACGTCCTGCGGCATCCCGACGTTGACGGAGACAAGTGTGTCGGCCAACCTGCCCTCCGGAATACACGCGGTCCTTCACGGTGGGTTGCGCCGGATCGCGAACGGTCTCCGGTTCCCCCCACGCTAGTGCGCCGGTTGCGCGCCGTTCAACCGCTCCGGCCCGGTGCGCTGGTTCCCTCCGGGCCGGGCCGGGCCCGGCCCGGTGGACCACCACCGCGCCCTCCACGGTCCAACCCCTCGCTGTCGCGGGTCACCGGGCGCGGACCGGTGTGATGGGTCGTACCGTGAGATGCATGGAGTTCGGAGTCGGTTACTTCGCCACCCACGACGCCATGGACCCGGGCGCCCTCGCTGCCCTGGTGGAGGAGGCGGGACAGGAGTCCCTCTTCTTCGCCGAGCACACGCACATCCCCGCGGCCCGTACGACGCCGTACGAGGGCGGGGGTGAGCTGCCCCGCAAGTACCTTCACACCCACGACCTGTTCGTGACCCTCACCGCCGCGGCCGCCGCGACCTCCCGCCTGCGGGTGGGCAGCGGCGTCTGCCTCGTCGCCCAGCGTGACCCGATCATCACCGCCAAGCAGGTCGCGAGCGTCGACGTGCTCTCCGGTGGTCGGATGGAGTTCGGTGTGGGAGCGGGCTGGAACCGCGAGGAGATGCAGAACCACGGCACCGACCCTCGGCGGCGGATGGCGGTGCTGCGCGAGCGCGTCGAGGCGATGAAGCAGATCTGGACCCAGGACGAGGCGACGTACCACGGCGAGCACGTCAGCTTCGACCGGATCTGGTCGTGGCCCAAGCCCGCCCAGCGCCCGCACCCACCCGTGCTCGTCGGCGGTCTGGGGCCGACGGTGCACGACCGGGTGCTCGCCCTCGGGGACGCGTGGTTCCCGAACCACGCCCCGGCCGTCCTTGAGCGGGCCCGCGAGCTGCGCCTGCGAGCCGACCGCCACGTCGACCTCATGGTGATGGGCGTGCCGGCCGACCCGCGCGTGCTCGAGCAGTACGAGCAGGCCGGCTTCCGGCGGGTCGTGCACTGGCTGCCGTCCTACCCGCGCGGTCCGGTCGAGCAGGCACTGGAGGAGTGGGAGTCCGCGATCGGCGACCTGCACGGCGAGTAGGGGCGCGAACGACAGGACGCGCCGCCCGGACCATCGTCCGGGGCGGCGCGCCTGCTCGTGTGGCTAGGACAGGCCGAGTGCGCGCCCCATGGTGTGGAACAGCTCGGTCTGGTCGGTCACCCCGAGCACGTTGGCAGCCTGTGGGCCACCGGCGGCGATGCGGACCTCGGTGCCCGTGTGCTGCTGCGAGCCGCTCAGCGGTGCGGTGGCGTAGCTGAGCGTCATGTCCGCACCGTCCTTGGTGCGAAGCGTGGCGGTTGCGCCGGTGGTCGTGCTCCCGGCCTCGACGATCTGGCTGGTGTGCCCGTGGTCTGCGGTCACGACCACGAGGGTGTCGGGGTTGCCACGCTGGTAGTCCAGAGCCTTCTTCACCGCGGCGTCGAACGCCACGTTCTCACCGATCTGGCCGCACGGGTTGGCGGCGTGGTCCTGCTTGTCGATGGACGCGCCCTCGATCTGGAGGAAGAAGCCCTTCCTGCTCCCCCGGCTCTCCCGGTCCAGCAGCCGGATCGCCTTGTCCGCCATGTCGGACAGGTGCGGCTGGGCCGCCGAGCGGCTGACGTTCGGGCTGCAGGTGCTGACGGGCGTCCCGGTGGGCGTCGGCTTCGGCCCGGTCCACTCGAGGTCCAGGTTGTTCGGCGCGAAGACGCCCAGCAGTGGGGTCCTCGGCTTGGCCGCGGTCAGACCGGCGGCGTCGGTGACGACCTGGTAGCCGCGCGCCCGGGCCTGCTGGAGCACGGACATGCCCTGGAACCGGCCGGCCTGGACGGTCTGGTCGAAGTACTGCTTGCCGCCGCCGAGCATCACGTCCGGCGCCGTGGCGACCATCTGCTCGGCGATGGAGCCCGCTCCGCCGTTGGTGGTGGCGTTGGCCGGGCACGCCGTCATGGACTGCGGTCCCTTGCAGTCCCGATTGACCACGTGCGAGGCCAGCACGGCCGGGGTGGCGTCCTGCAGCTCGGCAGTGGTGACGTCGCCGGTGCGGAAGCCGGCCGCCTTCGCCTTCTCGAGGATGGTCTGGACCGGCTTGCCGTTCGGCAGCACGGAGATCGCGCCGTTGTAGGTCTTGTGCCCGGTGGCCCAGCCGGTGCCCGAGGCAGCGGAGTCGGTGACGTAGTCGGGCAGGCTGGGGTTGTCCTTCTGCACCGCGTACGTCGTGTAGGCGCCCGTCAGGGGCAGCCGGTCCAGGTTCAACCGGCCGGCGGCACCGACGGAGTAGTTCCGCGCCGCCGTGATCTCACTGTCGCCCATACCGTCGCCGATCAGCAGGATGACGTTGCGGGCCTTGCCACCCTGGATGGCCTTTCTGGCCGCCTGGGTGTGGTCCGGGTGGGCTCCGGCCGCCACGGCCGCTGCCGGGAGGGCGACCACGGCAGCCGTGGCGACGAGGGTAGCCATCCGCACGCGGGGAGAACGCTTGAGGCTCATTGAGTTCCATTCACCTGGGTTGACTGTTGTGGGGCCTCATTCACCCCTCCCGCCCCGACCCAGGCGTGAGTATCGAGCCAACCGTTCATGACCAACAGATGAACACCCGCGACCGCAGGATTCTGCCCTCACCCGCGAGAAGGCGGCGCCGCGGGTCGCGACACGCGGGGCCGCCCCTCAGCGCCGTCAGGGGACGAGGACGAGCTTGCCCCGGACGTGACCGGCCCTGCTGATGCGGTAGGCCTCGGCCGCCCGCTCGAACGGGAACGTCTGGACCTTGATGACCAGGCTGTTGCGCTCGAGCAGGTCGGTCACCATGGCGAGCGCCTCCTTCGTGCGGCTGTCAGCGCCGCCGCCGGTCACCCGGGCCCCGGCGCTGACCGCATCGAAGTTGGCGATGGAGAGCACCTGCGGGGGCTCGGCCACGAGGCCGACCAGCTCCTTGGCCGGGGTCTTGCCGGCCACGTCGAAGACCGCATCGACCGGGCCACCGGCAGCCTCCCGCACGCGGGCGGCAACCCCGTCGCCGTACAGCACGGGAGTCGCCCCGATCTCGCGCAGGTAGCCATGGTTCGCCTCGCTGGAGGAGGCGATGACCTTTGCGCCACGAGCGACGGCCATCTGCACCGTGGTCGCCCCGACCCCGCCGGCGCCGCCGTCGACGAACACGGTGGTGCCGGCCTCGACGCCGAGGAGGCGAAGGCCCCGTTCGGCGGTCTCACCCGACACACAGGCCGCAGCCGCGACCGCCCAGTCCACGGCGGGAGGCTTCCCGGCCCACGCATCCAGGACGGCCAGCTCCGCCTGGGTGCCGGCGCCGGTTCCCAGGACCTCGTCGCCGACCGCGACGTCCGAGACGCCTTCACCGACCTCGTCCACCACCCCGGCGGCGTCGACCCCGAGGAAACCGGTGCCCTCCAGGGGCTCCCCGCCGGACATCGCGCCGGACAGGATCTTCCAGTCGATCGGGTTCACGCTCGCCGCGCGGACCGTGATCCTGATCTGGCCCGGTCCGGGGTGGGGATCGGGCGCCTCCCCCCAGGTCAGCGCCTCAGGCCCGCCGTAGGTCGTGAACTGCAACGCGTGCATCCCGGATCCTTCCTGTCGGCGCCAGGCGACCACGTGGGCGCCAGGCGCGCTTCACCGCCAGCCACTCCCCCGTGGCAAGCGCGCCGCGTCTCGACGTATTCCTCAGTGACGGTCGACTGACGTGAAGAGCCGGTGTGCCGGAACTCGCTCCCGTCAGACGCGATTCCGCTCGGCGGGCCGCCACCGGTCACCGTGTGAGTGGTGGCGGCTGGAAAGCCGACGCCTCGCGTGAATGAAGGCGGCGCCGCCAACGTGCTTGGAGGAGTGCACCGACGGAAATTCCGCGGCGCCGGCCCGGGGTCTCCCGGGCACACCTCCACACGATCGGCAGGGCTGCAGCATGCGCAAACCAACCTCCCTGATTCTCACCCTGGCCGCCGCCGCCACGGCTGCGGGCGTCGCCATCCCCATGCTGGCGCCGGCCTCGGTCGGCACCGCGCCACGGACGGCCGTGGCGGACAAGCCCGGGTCCGGGCAGTCGGTTATCGACTGGAACCAGCAGCTGATCTCGATCCTCGGGCCGCCCGGTGCCAGGCCGCCGACGGTCCACCCCACCCGCAGCTTCGCCATGCTGCAAGCCGCCGAGTACGACGCCGTCGACTCGATCACCCACGGCGGGCCGCCATACCGTGCCGTCCCGGCGCCGGGCGACGCACGTCCGGACGCCGCTGCCGACCAGGCGGCGCACGACGTCCTGCTCGCGCTGTACCCGTCGCTGAGGACCGGCCTGGACGCCCGGTTGCGCGGTCAGCTCGCCGACATCCCGCGCGGTCGACCCAAGGACGACGGCGTGCGGGTCGGCCGGGCCGCGGCGAACCAGCTCGTCGCGTTGCGCGCGTCCGACGGCTCCTCGGCCGTCCCGGCGCCCTTTCCGGCCGGCACCCGCCCTGGGAGCTACCGCCCCACCCCGCCGAAGTTCGCCGCACCCGTTTACACCTCGTGGGGCAAGGTGGCACCCTTCGTGCTCGCGGAGTCCGGGCAGTTCCGCCCGGCCGCCCCGCCGCCGGTGACCAGCGCCCGGTACGCGACCGCGCTGGCCGAGGTCAGGAGCGTCGGGCGCCCCTCGAGCACCACCCGCACCGCGGACGAGACCGTGGCCGCGAAGTTCTGGAGCGGCGCTCCGGTCTGGAACACGTGGAACCAGGCCACCCAGCGCCTGCTCGCCGACGGCCACGCCAGCCTCACCGAGGCCACGACCGTCCTGTCCGCCCTGGACTTGTCGCTGGCCGACACGACAACCGCCCTGTACGACGCCAAGTACCACTGGCGCGTCTGGCGACCGGTCACCGCGATCCAGCTCGGCGTCCGGCGCGACCCGGCGATCGTGGCGGACCCGACGTGGGTTCCGCTGACCAAGACCGCCCCGGACCCCTCCTATCCCGGAGCGCACAGCGCGATCAGCGAGGCAGCCGCCAGCGTGCTGGCCGCCTTCTACGGCACCCGCCAGAGCCTGGCGATCAGCTCCGCGGCCGACCCCGGGGTGACGCGCCGCTTCGACAGCCTGTCCGCGGCCGCCGACGACGCCGGCCTCAGCCGGATCTGGGCCGGTCAGCACACCCGCATCGACCACCGCGCCGGCCAGGCGCTCGGCCGGCAGGTTGCCGCCGAGGTCATGCGCAGGTTCCCGGCACACCGGCACACCACCGGGTGATGACGGTGGACGGGAGAGCGAAACGCTCCACGTCGGACCGGTACGGAGGGCGGCGGGGTCAGGGGCCCCGCCGGCGCCTCCTGGTCGCAGCCGCGACGTTGCTCGCGGTCCTGTCCGCACTTGGGCTGGTCGCACGTGGCGGAGGCGGCACCGCCGTGGTAGCCGCCGGCCTGACCGCGCCCCTTCTCGCGCCGGTCACCGGAGGGGCGTCCGGCGGGGTCGTAGACGGCATCGGCGCCGGCGGCGAGCAGGTGGCGTTGCACCTCCACGCCCACCTCGCCGTCTTCGTCAACGGGCAGCGACGCACCATCCCGTACGGAATCGGCGTGGTACCACCACTGCGTCTCACGGGAACCGCCGACGGGCCGTTCGTGGCCGGCGGCGCCGCGTTCTACGGGCTGCACACCCATGACACCAGCGGCGTGATCCACGTCGAGTCGCCCGTGCTCAGGAACTACACGCTAGGGGAGTTCTTCGACATCTGGGGCGAGCCGCTCGGGCAGACGCAGGTCGGACCCCACCGCGGCCGGATCACCGCCATCGTCGACGGCACACCGTTCTGTGGCGACCCTCGCGACATCCAGCTGGATCGCCATACGGTCCTCCAGCTGGACGTGGGCCCGGTGGTCCCGTTCGAGCCCTACACCTTCCCGGCCGGGCTCTGACGGACCGGCGGAGCCGAGGCCCCCGCCAGGGGTGTCCCTCGCTCGTGGTCACCGATGAACCCGGCGGATGGTTCGATCGTGTACCGCAGGAGGACGTTGTCCGCCGCTCGAGCTAACCGGAGTGCCGATGCCACCGCCGCGCAGATCACGCCCCTTTGGTGACCTCGAGGCCTCGGTCATGGAGCTGTTATGGGACGCACAGCAACCGCTGCTCGTGCGGGACGTGGTCGACCTCATGCGCCCGCAGCGGGCGCTGGCCTACACCACGATCATGACCGTCATGGACAACCTGCACCGCAAGGGGTGGCTCGACCGCGTCCGGGACGGCCGGGCCTGGCGGTACTCGCCGGTGCTCGGCCGGCAGGCGTACACGGCCACCCTGATGCGTGAGGCCCTTGCCGTCAGCGACGACCGGGCCGGCGTGCTGGCCCGGTTCGTCGAGGAGATGGACCCCCAGGATGCCGCCGCGCTGGCCGACCTGCTGCGAAGCCCCGGCGACCGCCCCGCCGAAGGGCCGCCGTCATGACGGTCGGCGTAGCCCTGGTGCTCTACGCAGTCGTCGTCGGCGTCCTCGGCCCGGCGGGGTTCCGCCGGTCGGGCTGGCTGGTGCGGGCGCCACGGTTGGGAGCCGCCGCGGTGCTGGCCGCGGCATGGTCGGTCCTCTTCGCGCTGTTGCTGGCCGGCGTCACGCTCCTGCTCCCGGCCAGCGCCCTGACGACCGACATCGGTTCCCTGGTCGGGGCGTGCCTCACCCGCCTGCGCGCCGCCTACGGCTCACCCGGTGGTGCGGGGGTCGTCGTCCTGGGGCAGGCGCTGTCGACAGGCCTGGCGTCGCGGATGGTGTTCGTTGCGGGTCGGTTGTCCCTCGACCGCCGGACCGAGCAGCGCCGTCACCGGCTGCTGATCCGCCTGGCCGGACGCAGGCTCGCGGAGGCCTCCCCGCCGATCGTGGTCCTCGACACCCCGGGCGCGGCCGCTTACAGCCTCGCGGGACGACGCCCCACTGTCGTCGTCACCAGCGGCGCCATGGAGATCCTCACCGCACGGCAGCTGAGCGCCGTCTTGGCCCACGAGCTGGCACACCTGGGGGCCCGGCACCACCGGTGGCAGCTCGCCGCAGCCTTGGCCGCCCAGTCGCTGCCGTTCGTCCCGGTCCTGCGCGAGACACCCGCTCGCCTGGGCCGGCTCCTCGAGATGGACGCCGACGAGCTCGCCGTGCACCAGCACGAGCCACTGATACTTGCGAGCGCCCTGGTTGCGGTGGGGAGCGCCGGCGCATCGGCGGCGGGCGGCTCACCGCGGGAACGGACCCCGGCAACCGCAGCCGGGGCGGACGCCGTCGCGCGGATCCACCGCCTGCTGCGGCCACCGGACCGGCTACCGCTCCGCCGCCGCACCCTCGCTCGCTCGGCTGTGGTGGCAGTCACCGCTGGGCCGCTCCTGCTCGCCACCGCGCCCGCGCTGTTGGCCCTGCGATAGCGCTTGCGTGGAGGTCCTGGCCGCGGCGCACGTCATCCGGATCCGGGCGACGTGTCCCGCGCGTCGGAGCGCCAGCCGGGCCCCGCTACCAGTTTGCGCCTGCTGCGGGCGGAGCAGCCTCGTCGCCGGAGTCGATCTTGTCGCCGGCCGCAGTCACCACGTACCAGCCGGCTCCGAACTGGTCCAGCCCCTGTCCACGCGCGTCGCCGCGCTGTCTGTCCCCGACGTAGAGGTACAGGGGGTGGTGGTGGTACGTGACCTGCCGGGTGCCATCGCTGCGTGTCACAGCGCCGAGCAGGCGTGCCTGCACCGGGGAGGAGACCGTGGGCCTCGCGCCATCGGTGAGCAGGGGCGGCCAGACCTGTGCGCAGGCACCGCTGCAGGCCGACTTGACCTGGGAGTCGGCTTCGAACAGGTAGAGCGTGCGCCCGGCACGGTCCACCAGCGCAGTCCCGGGCGCCAACGCCGCTGTGGCGATGCTGGGGGCCGGCGCCGCCGGTGCGCGGGAGGATGCTCCGTAGAGGGATCCGGCGTGGGCGCCGTTCTGCGACACCGCCGCGTCCAGTCCGATGCCACCGGCGGCGAGGACAGCGGCCGCTGCGATGCCCCCGAGGAAGTACGTGCGTTTCATGTTCGCCTCGAAACGTGAGTTGTAACAGGGAAACGGGTCCACGAAACCGGGCACCCGCCGACTACTGACACGACCAGTCGACGGTGAACATTCAGGCCCAAAGACCGGCACAGTCCGCTGAACCGGGCGGAACTACTAACCGTGTTAGTAGACATGACCGATGTATCTGTGGCCCGGCAGCCACCACCTGCCAGCCCCGAGGACGCCCTGCGGACTCTGTACCGGGAGCACGCCCGCGCGCTGCTGGCCTACGCCGAGCACTTCACCCATGACCGGATGGCGGCCGAGGACGCGCTGCAGGAGACCTTCCTGCGCGCGTGGCGCCACCTTCCCCGCCTGCTCCAGGACGACCGACCTGCGAGGCCGTGGCTGCGTCAGGTGCTGCGCCGCATCCTCATCGACAGGGCGCGGGCGGCGCGGCATCGCCATATCAGGCTCGTCGACGACGCCCTGCTCGACGGCGAGGCGGAGGGTGGTTACGACACGCTGCTGGACCGGCAGCTCCTCGCAGGCGCCATGCAGCAGCTGTCGCCTCTGCACCGGGATGTGCTGATGGAGACCTACTATCGCGACCTGCCCGCGGAGCGAGTGGCCGCTGCCCTGGGGGTGCCGGTGGGGACCGTGCGGTCCCGGTTGCATTACGCCCTACAGGCCCTTCGCCGGCAGCTGACGGAGGTCAGGGACGGCCCTGGCTTGCTCCCCGCGACGGCCGCCACACCGCCGGTTGCGAAAAAGCGGACGTCGTTCGGGCCAGGTCGCCGATCGCAGGTCGCCGTCGCCGTGGGTGCGTCAATCCCATGAGGACAGCGCCTCGCTCCCTTGAGGCGATACAGGAGGACCTGCGTGGCATCCCCGCCCTTCGGGCGGCTCACCGCACCGGCCCGCGCGCCGACCTCATGTTCAGGAACCTCATCGACCGCCGCGCCGACCGCCTGCTGGACGAGCTCCTACGACTCCGTGAGTATGCGACCCAGTCGACTCCTCGGCAGTGACGTAGATCGGTTGCCGAGTCGTCCGCGGCACGGTCGTGGGCGAGGACGCATCGCCCTTGTTGACGGCCTCGTCAGCTGACGCAGACGGCCACCGTCCGACCACGACGCGGACCAGCCGAGCCGCGTGCCGGCACCTTGACTGCAAGTGGAAAAGGCGCGAAAGTCCAGTACTACAGGGCGTTTCCATCGAGGACCTGCCCAGACGGCGGTCAATAGAGGTCCGTGCGACTCCCAGCCCGCAGGCGCCGCAGCGACGGCCGGCGCCCGGTCGGTGTCGTTCGTTTCGCCAGTCGCCGAGGCCCCGTCGCCCTGTCAGGTGCCACCAACCGACGGAGGCCGACCATGAACAGCGTCCAGGCGAGCAGCGAAACGGCGACCGGCAGCCCGCCGGTGCGGCCGGGGGAGGTCAGGCTCGAGGTCGTGGTCCTGCCGGTCTCGGATGTTGACCGCGCCAAGGGCTTCTACGAGTCGCTGGGGTGGCGGCTCGACGCCGAAGCTCGCCGTCGAGGAGCGGCTACCGGCTGGTGCAGTTCACGCCTCCGGGCTCCGGCTGCTCGATCATCTTCGGCGAAGGAGTCACCTCGGCCCCGCCCGGCTCGTTCGAGGGTCTGCACCTCGCGGTGAACGACCTCGACGAAGCCCGTGCCGACCTCATCGGGCGGGGGGTGGAGGTCAGCGAGCCGTTCCACGACGTGACCGGGGTCTTCCATCACGCCGGGACCGAGGGGCGCCTGAGCGGTCCGGCGCCAGGACATGCCGACTACGGCTCGTTCGCCACCTTCTCTGACCCGGACGGCAACGGCTGGGTGCTGCAGGAGATCAAGACGCGGCTTCCGGGCCGCTGAGGGGAGAGGCTGATGGACACGACGTACGCCTCCGTGGGCGACCTCTCGGAAGCCCTCAGGCGGGCGTCCGAAGCGCACGGCAAGCACGAGGAGCGGACCGGCGAGGCCGACCCGAACTGGCCGGACTGGTACGCGCTGTACATGGTCCGTGAGCGCGCCGGCGAGGAGCCACCGACATGACCAGCGAGTACGACGTGATCGTGCTCGGCGGCGGCTCGCCGGGTGAGCACTGCGCGGGCGCCCTGGCCGAGGGTGGCCTGCGCGTGGCCGTCGTCGAGCGCGAGCTCGTGGGCGGGGAGTGTTCGTACTGGGCCTGCATTCCGTCCAAGACGCTGCTGCGGCCGGGTGAGGCGGTCCAGGGCGCGCGCGACGCGGCAGCGAAGGCCGAGGTCGACGTCGAGGCGGTGTTCGCCTGGCGGGACTTCATGGTCTCGGACTACTCCGATGCCGGGCAGGAGCGCTGGCTGGCCGATTCCGGCATCGACCTGCTGCGCGGCACGGGCCGGCTCGCGGGGCCGGGCGTCGTCGAGGTCGACGGCGTGCCCCATACCGCCGACCACGTCGTGCTCGCGAACGGCGCCGACCCGGTCGTGCCGCCGGTGCCGGGCCTGCGCGAGCTCGACGGGGTCTGGACCAGCCGGGAGGCGACCTCCATGACCGCCGTACCGCGCCGCCTGCTCATCCTGGGCGGCGGACCGGTCGGCGTGGAGATGGCACAGGTGGTGCGCCGGCTCGGCGGCGCGGCGGTGGTGGTCGACATGGCCGGCCACCTGCTCGCCCGGGAGCCGGCGCCGCTCGGGCGAGGCCCTCGGCGAGGTCCTCGAGCGCGAGGGCATCGAGCTCGCGCTGTCCGTGAACGCGACCGCCGCCCGACGCGAGGGCGAGGACTACGTCCTGGAGCTCGACGACGGGCGCGAGCTGCGCGGCGACCGGTTGCTGGTCGCCACCGGCCGGCGCCCGCGGGTGCGCGGGCTCGGCCTCGAGACCGTCGGCGTCGAGCCGGACGCCTACGGAGTTCCGGTCGACGCGCACCTGCGGGTGGCGGAGCAGCCTGTGGGCCATCGGCGACGTCAACGGCCTCTGGCCGCTGACCCACGTCGGCAAGTACCAGGGCGAGGTCGTGGCGGCCAACATCCTCGGCGACCCTCGCGAGGCCAGCTACGAGGCCGTGCCCGCGCGTGACCTACACCGACCCGCAGGCCGCCGCGGTCGGCGCCACCGAGGCTTCCTTCAGTGCCACCGCCCTGGTCTCCGAGGTCGCCAAGACCGCCACCTACACCCATGCGTACGCCGAGTCCCCCGGCTTCCTGACTCTGCTCAGCGACGGGGAGCGCCTCACCGGCGCCTACGCCCTGGGGCCGGAGGCAGGCGAGTGGCTCCAGCAGGCCACGCTGGCGATCCGCGCCCACGTCCCGCTAGACGTCCTGCGCGACACGATCCAGCCGTTCCCCACGTTCTCGGAGATCTACGTCGCCGCGCTGAAGGCGCTCGCGGCCGAGATCGCGGCCGCGCACAAGCCCGTCGGCGCGGGACCGCCGCGAGGGCGCTGACCCCAGGAGGGACCATGACCATCGCCGTCCACATCATGACCAACACCGCCCTGACCGGGGCGACGTTCGACATCGACGGCGGCCAGCAGCTCCTCCTCGGCTGACCCGGCCGCCGTTCGCATCGCCACGTGGAAGGTGGGCACCATGCGCCCCGACATCGCCCCGGCGGAACGTTCCCGGACTACGAGCTCCCCGACCACACCAACGTCGTTCGGCGGCTCAGCGACCTCCAGGGCGAAGACCCTCTTATCCTCACGCTGGCCCGCGGGCACTACTGCCCCAAGGAGCACCAGCAGCACCTCGAGCTCGCCGCGTTCTACCCGCAGATCGCCGTGGCCTACACCCGGATCGTCACGATCACGACCGACGAGCACCACGAGCTCCAGGAGTTCCGCGCCTCGGTGGGCGCCCAGTGGACCTTCCTCGCCGACCCTGGGCGCATCGTCCAGCGGGACCTCGACATCCAGGAGTACACCGACCCCGAGCACGACCCGATGATCCCCCACACGATCGTGCTCAAGCCCGGGCTGGTCGTCCACAGCGTCTACAACGGCTACTGGTTCTGGGGCCGCCCGTCGGTCGTCGACCTCTGGCACGACCTGCGGGCCGTCACGAGCGAGATCCGTCCCGACTGGGACCTCAGCAGCCCGGGGCTGCGCGAGGCCTGGGACTCGGGCGACCACTCGCCCTTCCACGGCTGGAACCGCAGGCCTGTGGTGCAGTCCACGGCCCCCTGACCTGTGCTCCCGCGGCTACCTCCCCGGGCCGGGCGGCGGCGCTGACCCGTCTTCATCGACGAGCGGCGATGCCGCGTCGTCGTACACGCGGACCGCGGCCAGCTTGCCGGTGCTGCCCCGGACCAGGACGGCGACCCCGGCGCGCGGCGGCAGCTGCGTCCTGCCCCGCCGCACGAGGTTGTACTCCACGGCGCACGCACGCCCGTCGTCGACGAGGGCGCAGGTCTCCAGCGTGAGGCCGCCGCCGTTCGAGAACCATCGCTCGTAGAGGGCGCGCAGGCCATCCGACCCTTGGTAGATGTCCTGACTGCCCGCAGGCTCCCGGACGTAGCCGTCCGGTTCGAACGCCGCGACCAGCGCGTCGATGTCGCCTGCCGCGAGCCCGCGCCGGTAGTCCGCAACCACCTCGGACTCATGCAGCTGCGAGTCGGGCTGGAGCAGTGGCGGTCGGTTCACGTGGCGGCCGGTCAGCGCCCGGGTGCCGAAGTAGATCCGCAGCTCCTCGATGAGACCGCCGGACGCGCGGTTGGCGACGACCGCGACCGGAAGGTCGAAGGGGCCGCCGTCACCGTCGAGCTGGAGAGTCACCTCCTCGAAGCCCTGCCGCTCGAGGATGACGTGCTCAACCGCCTGGACCCTGAGGTGGTGCTGCCGAAGCCACGCGCTGCTCTCTGCAGCGAACGCCCTGAACGCCCGTACACCCCGCACCCGTCCGCGGAGAGGGTCGTGCACCTCAGGCTCGCCGGCGAAGGACTCGACCAGTGCGTCGGGCTCCCCTGCCATCAGCCCCTCGAAGTAGGGCACGGCCACAAGCTCATCCCGCCGCCGCTGGTCCACCAGCCGCTGCAGCACTGGAGCGGTGAACAGCTCGGGCACCCAAGGCACCATGCCAGCGTCCCACATCCCCGCGGAGACGGTCCCGCAGAAACCGGTCCACGGTGTCGTCGTTGGGACGTCCAGGGTGCTGCGACGGGCGGCCATCGCCGCCTCCGTGGCGCCGCTCAGGGGCAGTCGCCCCTCTCCTGGATCGCGTCGAGGTCGCGTACGGCGTAACGGTGGTGCTCCCACTCCTCCTGCAGAATCACGTGCAGGCACGACAGCACGGTCTCCTGGTGTCCAGGGTCCCAGGGGTTCCGGCGCGGCGCCGCCAGCTCATCCGGTGTGACCGCCTGGAGGAAGTCGCGCACCATCGCCACGCGACCCGCCCGGACCTCGAGCACCTCGGCGTACGACGGGGTGGCCGTCGTGAAGACCGACAGGTCGTAGCCGTCGGTCTCGTACTCGGCGTTCGGCTGACCGATGGGATGGAAGGGCTGCTGGATCTGCAGGACCGCCCGGCCCAGCCACGTGTCCGTGGCCATGACCAGGTGCCGCACCGTCTGCGCGAACGTCCACTCGCCGTCTACGGACACGTCGACGGTGCCAGCCGGCATCGCCGCGACGCGCTCGAGCGTGGCCGCCCAGGTGCGCTCGAGCACGGCCCAGGCCGCACGCAGGCCGTCCGGGTCTGCGGCGCGCCGATCAGCGCGCCCGGGAAAGCGACGGTTGAGCTCGGCCTCGACGAAGGGGATGACGTCGACGCCATTGACGCGCAGGACGCTCTCGCCGTCGAAGAGCCACGGTGCGTCGATGTCCGCCCCGGCCACGTCGACCGCGCGCATCACGACGCCGGACAGGTCAGCCCTGACGAACCTGGCACCGCGCAGGTCTACGTCGACGAGCTCCGTGGCCCGCAGCGTGTCCGACGGGGGAACGGATGTCATGGCTTCTCCTTGTCGAGCGCCGTCGCGCGAGCCCACCAGACCGGCGGCACAGCTGGTCAGTCGGGGGTGCCTTGCTCGAGCAGGCGTCGGAAGCCCGCCTCGTCGAGCACCGGCACGCCGAGCTCGGTCGCCTTGTCGGCCTTGGACCCGGCGTTGTCGCCCACCACGACGTAGTCGGTCTTCTTCGACACCGAACCGGAGGCCTTGCCGCCGCGGGCGAGGATGGCCTCCTTGGCCTCGTCGCGGGAGAACCCCTCGAGCGAGCCGGTGACCACGACGGTCAGCCCCTCGAGCGTGCGGGGCGTGGACGCGTCGACCTCATCGGCCATCCGCACGCCGGCAGCGGCCCACTTGTCGAGGATCGCTTGGTGCCAGTCGACGGCGAACCACTCGACCACGGAGTCGGCGATCACGCCGCCGACGCCCTCGACGGCGGCGAGCTCCTCGCGGCTGGCGGAGCGGATCGCCTCCATCGTGTGCAGGTGCCCGGCCAGGGCGCGCGCGGCGGTCGGGCCGACGTGGCGGATCGACAGCGCCACGAGCACCCGCCACAGCGGCTGGGTCTTGGCGGTGGCCAGGTTGGCGATGAGCTTGGTGCCGTTGGCCGACAGCACCCGGCCGCCGACGACGGCCTCGGGCGGGTCGGTCTTCTTCGCGGCACGGGTGTAGAGCGCGACGGTCGCCAGGCGCGCGACGGCGGCGGTGGTGTCACCGTCCGGCGCCGGGCCGAGGTCGAACAGGTCGCCCTCGTCGGCGATCACCTTGGCCTCGAGCAGCGCGGTCGCGCCCTCCCAACCCAGCGCCTCGATGTCGAAGCCGCCGCGGCCGGCCAGGCTGAACAGCCGCTCGCGCAGCTGGGCCGGGCAGAAGCGGCTGTTGGGACAGCGGATGTCCTTGTCGCCCTCCTTCTGCGGCGCGAGCTCGGTGCCGCACTCGGGGCAGTGCGTCGGCATCTCGAAGGCGCGCTCGGACCCGTCGCGCAGGTCGACCACGGGCCCCACGATCTCGGGGATGACGTCACCGGCCTTGCGCAGGACGACGGTGTCGCCGATCAGCACGCCCTTGCGCACGACCTCGAAGGCGTTGTGCAGCGTGGCCATCTCGACGGTGGAGCCGGCCACCTTGACCGGCTCCATGACGCCGTACGGGGTGACCCGGCCGGTGCGCCCGACGTTGACGCGGATGTCGAGCAGCTTGGTGGTGACCTCCTCCGGCGGGTACTTGTAGGCGATCGCCCAGCGGGGAGCGCGGGAGGTCGACCCCAGCCGCCGCTGGACCGCGACCTCGTCGACCTTGACCACGATGCCGTCCAGCTCGTGCTCGACCGTGTGGCGGTGCTCGCCGTAGTGCCGCACGTAGGCCTGCACCTGCTCGATCTCGTCGACGACGCTGAAGTGGGAGGAGACCGGCAGGCCCCAGTCGCGCAGCACGGCGTAGGACTCGCTCTGGCGCTCGACGTCGAAACCGCGGCGGGCGCCCAGGCCGTGGACCAGCATGCGCAGCGGCCGGGTCGCCGTGACCCGCGGGTCCTTCTGGCGCAGCGAGCCCGCAGCGGCGTTGCGCGGGTTGGCGAACGGCGCCTTGCCCGCCTCGACCAGGCTCGCGTTGAGCTCCTCGAAGGCCGCCACGGGGAAGAAGACCTCACCGCGCACCTCGACGCTCTCGGGATGGCCCGTGCCGGCGAGCCGGTGCGGGATGCCCTCGATGGTGCGGACGTTGTGGGTCACGTCCTCACCGGTGCGGCCGTCCCCCCGGGTCGCGGCCCGCACCAGCCGGCCCCGCTCGTAGAGCAGGCTGATCGCGAGGCCGTCGATCTTGAGCTCGCACAGGAAGCGGAACGCCGCACCGCCCGCGTCCCGGGACACCCGCAGCGCCCACGCAGCGAGCTCCTCGGCGCTGAACACGTTGTCCAGGCTCAGCATCCGCTCGAGGTGGTCGACCGCGGCGAAGTCGGTGGAGAACGCCGCGCCGACCTGCTGGGTCGGGCTGTCGGGCGTGCGCAGCCCCGGGTAGGCGTCCTCCAGCCCGCTCAGGCGGCGGACCAGCGCGTCGTACTCGCCGTCGCTGATCGTCGGCGCGTCGCGCACGTGGTAGGCGAACTGGTGGGCCCGCACCTGCTCGGCCAGGTCGGTCCACTCGTGCCGGACCTCGTCGGGGGCGTCGACCAGCTCGGCGGGGGCAGCGTCGCTCATGGCCTCATCCTGCCGCACGCCACCGACAGCCCGCCCACTCATGTCACCGCGCGCCGGCGCCGCCGTCCGGCACTCCGCCTGCGGCGGCGCGCACGCCGCCGGGCCGGTGGCCGGCCGATCAGCAGCGCCGCCCCGATGACGACCCCGGCACCGAGCAGCTGGGGCCACTGCAGCCGCTCGTGCAGCGCCAGCACGCCGAGGGCGACGGAGACCACCGGGATCAGGTAGGTCACCGACGCCCCGACGGTCGGGCCGGCCTCACGCATCACGTCGAACTGCAGCGAGAACGCGATCCCCGTGCCCATGACACCGAGGACGAGCACCGCCAGCAGCGGCGCCAGCACGGACCCGCCGCCGACCTGGGCGTGGACCGACCACGGTGCGGGCAGCCGGTCGGCGACGGTCGCCCACCAGACCAGGAGCACGACCACCATCTGGGCGGCGGCCACGGTCAGCTGGGCGGCCGGCAGCGACAGGCCACCGAGGTCGCTGCCGCGCAGGAACCGCTTGTTGTAGGTCCAGCCCAGGCCGTACGACGCGCCGGCGACCAGGGTCATGCCGAAGCCGACGAGGTCCGGCCGCCCGGTGGCCTGTCCACGGCTGCATGATCACCAGGACGCCGAGAAAGCCCACGAGGACCCCGATGACCTTGCGCCGGCCGAGGACGTCGCCGCGCAGGAGCAGCAGGCTGAACGCGACCGTGGCGATGGGCGTGGTGGCGTTGCCGATGCCGGCGAGGGCGGAGCTGACGCGCTCCTCGCCGAGGGCGAACAGGCTGAACGGCAGGGTGCACAGGAAGAACGCGGAGACCACGAGGTGCGCCCAGACGGCACGGTCGCGCGGCAGCCGCCCGCGGGACGCCGACAGCAGCGCCACGAGGACGGCCGCGCCGCTGAAGATCCGCAGCCCCGAGATCTGCAGCGGCGCCAGGGAGCGCAGACCGATCTTCATGAAGAAGAAGCTCGCGCCCCAGATGACCGCGAGCGCGCCGAACTTCGCGGGCCACGGGACGCGGGAGGACCGTGCCGCCGGGTCGGCCGGTGGCGCGCGTCGCGGGTGGGACGGGTGTGGCGGGCCTGGTGGTCATCGGCGGTTCAGCTCCCGGCGGTCTCGGTGAGGGCACGCGCGGTGTCGGCGGCCATCTCCTGAACGCCGCGGGCCTGCTCGGGTGTGAGCCCGGCCAGCCCGCACGTCGGCGTGACCGTGACGGCGTCGAGGACGGCGACGGGCAGTCCCACCTCGCGCCAGCGGTCGACGAGCGGGCCGAGGACGCCGGACACACTGGTCTGGCTGCCGTCGGTGGGCAGCACGCCGGCCCACAGCGCGACCCCGGACTCCACCGTCGCCGCGGCCGACTCCCACCCGCGGGGGCCGAGCAGCGTCGTGTCGACCGCGAGCGCGGAGGCGCCGGTGCCCCGCAACAGGGGCCAGTTCAGGTCCGGGGCGCAGCAGTGGATCGCCGTACGCCGCCCGTCCGCGGCGGCGAGCACGTCGCGAAGGCCGGCCGGCCGCCACCTGGGGGTCGACCGCCCGGAGCATGCCGTAGCCCGAGGCGGTGGGCAGCCGGCCGGCCAGCACGGCGGGGAGGCCGGGCTCGTCGAGCTGCAGCACGAGCCGGGCGCCCGGCACCAGGCGCTGGACCTCGCCCAGGTGGACCCGCACGCCCTCCGCCAGGGAGGCGACGAGGTCGCGGGTGGCGCCCTCGTCGACGACCGCACGCTCGGCGCGGTGCAGCCACACCGACGAGGCCAGGGTCCACGGGCCGGCCACCTGCAGCTTGAGCTCGCCGGTGTAGCCGTCGAACGCCTCGGCCAGCTCGTCGAGGTCCTCCCGCCACAGGGACGCGGTGCGCGAGGCGTCGCGGCCCGGGCCGGTCGACGAAGCGCCAGCCCATCGGCTGCAGGTCGACCGCCAGGTCCACGAGCAGGCCGGCGGCTCGCCCGACCATGTCGGAGCCCGGCCCGCGCGCCGGCAGCTCGGGCAGGTAGGGCAGCCCGTCCTCGGACAGGACGTCGCGGACGACGGCGAGCGCCTCCCGGACGGAGGTGCCGGGCCAGGATCCGATGCCGCTCGCTCTGCTCACCGCGCGAGCCTAACGGCCGCCACCGACCACCCTCATCCAGCAACCCGCCCTCACCGACCGCCGTCATCGACCGGACGCACCGCAGTGCCCGAATTCGGGCACCTGGTGTCCGAATTCGGGCACTGCCGGTGCGTCCGGTGCAGCGGGAAGGCGGCGAGGCGGGGCGTGGCTCAGCGGCTGGTCGCGGCGGCGCTGATCGTGGCCGAGCCCACGACGCGCGTGCCGTCGTACAGCACGACGGACTGACCGGGTGCCACCCCGCGGATGCGCCGCTCCAGGCGCACCTCGACCCGTTCCCCGTCGGCCCAGGCGGTGGCGGGCACCTCCTCGCCGTGCGCGCGCACCTGCGCGCCGAGGCGTACGACGCCCTGCGGCGGCGGCCCGCACCAGCGGGCGTGGTCGCCGGTGAGGGTGTCGACGCCGAGCAGGTCGGCGGTGCCGACGACGACGGTGTTGGACCGAGGCTGCACCTGGACGACGTAGCGCGGCGCACCGTCGGCGGCGGGCCGGTCGAGGTGCAGGCCCCTGCGCTGGCCGACGGTGAACGCGTAGGCGCCCCGGTGCTGGCCGAGCACGGTGCCGTCGGTGTCGACGATGTCACCGGCCTGCTCGCCGAGCCGCTGGGACAGCCACGCGCGGGTGTCCCCGTCGGCGATGAAGCAGATGTCGTGGCTGTCGGGCTTGGCGGCGACGTAGAACCCGCGCTCGCGGGCCTCCTCGCGGATCTGGGGCTTGGTGGTGTCCCCGAGCGGGAAGAACGACCGCGCGAGCTGGTCCTCGTCGAGGACGCCGAGGACGTAGGACTGGTCCTTGGCCATGTCGACCGCCCGGTGCAGCTCGCGTCGCCCGTCCGGGTGCTCGACGACCTGGGCGTAGTGGCCGGTGGCGACGGCGTCGAAGCCGAGGGCCAGCGCCTTGTCCAGCAGCGCGGCGAACTTGATCTTCTCGTTGCAGCGCAGACACGGGTTGGGGGTGCGCCCGGCGGCGTACTCGGCGACGAAGTCCTCGATGACGTCCTCGCGGAACCGGGTGGCCATGTCCCACACGTAGAACGGGATGCCCAGCATGTCGGCGACCCGGCGCGCGTCGCCGGCGTCCTCGATCGTGCAGCAGCCGCGGGCGCTCTCGCGCAGGGTCGCGGCCGACTGGCTCAGCGCGAGGTGGACCCCCACCACGTCGTGACCGGCGTCGAGCATCCGGGCGGCGGCGACCGCGGAGTCGACTCCTCCGCTCATCGCGGCGACGACGCGCATCAGCGCCTGGCCCCGGCCGAGGTGGCCACCTGGGCACGCCGGGCCCGGTCCAGCGCGGCCGGGAGCGCAGCGAGGAACGCGTCGACGTCGGCGTCGGTGGAGGTGTGTCCCAGGGTCACCCGCAGGGCGCCGCGGGCGTGCGCCTCCGGCACGCCCATCGCCAGCAGGACGTGGCTGGGCTGCGGCACCCCCGCCTGGCAGGCCGACCCGGTGGAGCACTCGACCCCGGCGGCGTCCAGGAGGTAGAGCAGCGAGTCGCCGTCACAGCCGGGGACCAGCAGGTGCGCGTTGCCGGGCAGGCGGTGCAGGCCGTCGCCCTCGCGCCAGTCGCCCGAGACGGTGACGTCGTGGCTCGAGGCCATCGCGCCGAGGAGCAGCCGGTCGCGCAGCGCCACCAGCCGGGCCGCCTCGGCCTCCCGGCGGCCGACGCTCACGCCGACCGCGACCGCGAGGCCGCGGATCGCGGGGGTGTCCAGCGTGCCGCTGCGCAGCTGTCGCTCCTGGCCCCCGCCGTGGGTGAGGGGGACGAGACGGACGTCCCGTCGGGCCAGCAGGACGCCGATCCCCTGCGGGCCGCCGATCTTGTGCCCGCTGAACGTCAGCAGGTCCGCGCCGCAGGCGGCGAAGTCGACCGGGACCGCGCCGACGGCCTGTACGGCGTCCGTGTGCACCGGGATGCCGTGCTCGTGGGCCACGGCGACGACCTCCGCCACGGGCTGCACCGTGCCGACCTCGTTGTTGGCCCACATCACGCTGACCAGCGCCACCGACGCGGGGTCGTCCTCGATCGCGGCGCGCACCGTCTCGGGCCGCACCCGCCCCTGGGGGTCGACCTCCAGCCACGAGACCACCGCGCCCTCGGCGCCGACCAGGAAGTCGACGCAGTCCAGGACGGCGTGGTGCTCGACGGCGCTGACCAGCAGGCGGACCCGGCGGGGGTCGGCGTCCCGGCGGGCGTGGAACAGGCCCTTGATCGCCAGGTTGTCGGACTCGGTGCCGCCGGAGGTGAACAGCACCTCGGACGGGCGGGCGCCCAGCGCCCGGCCGATCGACTCACGGGACTCCTCGACCACCCGCCGGGCCCGACGGCCGGAGGTGTGCAGCGAGGAGGGGTTGCCCACGACGGCCATCTCGGCCGTCATCGCCTCGATGACCTCCGGCAGCACGGGGGTGGTGGCGGCGTGGTCGAGGTAGACGGGGGAACCAGGCACCGTCCAAGTCTAGGTGCCGCGCTGACGCCGGGGCGCCGGCCCAGCCGCGGGAGGGGCGGTCGGCAGAACCCCAGGTTTGCGGGAGGACAGCACGGCGCCCGGCTCCGCACGGGGCGGGGCCGGGCGCGTCGTACGGCAGGAAGGGTCTAGCCCTTGGCGGCCTTGACCGCCTGGGTGGCCTGGGGCAGGACCGAGAACAGGTCACCGACGACGCCGAAGTCGACCAGCTCGAAGATCGGCGCCTCCTCGTCCTTGTTGACCGCGACGATCGTCTTGGAGGTCTGCATCCCGGCGCGGTGCTGGATCGCGCCGGAGATGCCCGCCGCGACGTACAGCTGGGGTGAGACCTGCTTGCCGGTCTGCCCGACCTGGTTGGTGTGCGGGTACCAGCCGGCGTCGACCGCGGCGCGGGACGCACCGACGGCGGCACCGAGGGCGTCGGCGAACGCCTCGACCGGGGCGAAGTCCCCCGCCGTGCCACGGCCGCCGGAGACCACGATCGCGGCCTCGGTCAGGCCGGGACGGCCGGTCGCCGCGCGCGGCTGGCGGTCGGTGACCCGGGCCGCACGGGCGGCCTCGGAGACGGTGACCTCCACGGCCTCCTCGGCGGCCGCGCCCGGGGCCTCCTCCGGCGTCGCCGAGTTGGGCTTGACCACGACGATCGGGGTGCCGCGGGTGATCGTGGCGGTGACGGTGTAGCTGCCGGCGAAGACCGACTGCGTGGTCTGCACACCGTCGGGGCCGGCCTGCACGTCGACGGCGTCGGTGATCAGGCCCGAGGAGGTCTTGATCGCCAGGCGTGCGGCGATCTCCTTGCCGTCGGTGGAGGAGGAGATCAGCACCGCCGCCGGCGAGGCGGAGGCGACGAGCTGGGCCAGCAGCTCGGCGCGGGGCGCGACGAGGTAGTCGGTGAGCTCCGGGTTCTCCACCCGGTAGACCTTCTGCGCGCCGTACCGGGCGAGCGACTCCGTGGCGTTCTCCAGGCCGGCGCCGACGAACACGGCGGACGGCTCGCCCAGGCGGCGGGCGATGGTGAGCAGCTCGAGCGTGCTCTTGCGGACGGTCCCGTCGACGTGGTCGACCAGGACGAGGACTTCAGACATGCGTGGGATTCCCTTCGGTGCCGACCGGCTCAGATGAACTTCTGGGCGGAGAGGAACTCGGCCAGCTTGGTGCCGCCCTCGCCCTCGTCCGGGACGATCTGGCCGCGGGTGCGCGGGGGCCGCTGGGTGAAGGAGTCCACCCGGGTCCAGGCCGCTCCGAGGCCGACGAGCTCGGCGTCGACGCCGAGGTCGGCCAGCGACCACGTCTCGACCGGCTTCTTCTTGGCCGCCATGATCCCCTTGACCGTGGGGTAGCGCGGCTCGTTGATCTGGTCGGTCACCGACACGAGCGCCGGCAGCGAGGCCTGCACGGTCTCGGACGCCACGTCGCCGTCGCGGCGGATCGTCACCGTGTCGCCCTCGACGGTCAGCTCGGAGGCGAACGTCACCTGCGGCAGCCCGAGGCGCTCGGCGAGCATGGCCGGGACGACGCTCATCGAGCCGTCCGTGGAGGCCATGCCGGTGAGGACCAGGTCGGGGGCGCCGATCTTGCCGATCGCCTCGGCCAGGACCAGCGAGGTCGCGGGGGCGTCGGAGCCGTGGATCGCCTCGTCGCTGACGTGGACGCCCTTGTCGGCGCCCATCCGCAGGGCCTTGCGGATCGCGTCCGCCGCCTGCTCCGGGCCCACGGTCAGGATCGTGACGCTCGAGTCGCCCTCGGCGGCCTGCGCGATCTTCAGCGCCTCCTCGACCGCGTACTCGTCCAGCTCGGACAGCAGCCCGTCCACACCCACCCGGTCGGTGGTGCTGTCGGACTCGGTGAACGTGCGGTCCGACTGGGCGTCCGGCACGTACTTGACACAGACGACGATGTTCATGACTCGCGCGTCCTCTTCCGTAGGTTCGGTTGGTTCCTTGGGTCGGGCCATCCTTGCAGCCGCCGGCCGGTGCCCGCGGTCGCCCTGCGCCCTGCGGCCCGATGTTACCCACCGGTAGCCCCGGCTCCGAGAGGCGAACGGGGTGACGGTGGGCACATCCGCACCGGCCGGCCCGCTCCCCCGCAGGGCGCCGGAGGGCGACCGCGGCGCCGTACGACGAGCGTGCCAAGGTCGGTCCCATGACCTCCTCCCACCACGGCGCCGCCGGCACCGTGCCGGGCGCACTGTGCCTCGTCCTGCACTCCCACCTGCCCTGGCTGCAGCACCACGGTGTCTGGCCGCTCGGGGAGGAGTGGCTGCACCAGGCGTGGGTCGAGAGCTACGTCCCGCTGGTGGCCGAGCTCGACGCGCTCGCGGCCGAGGGCCACCGCGACGTCCTCACGCTCGGCGTGACCCCGGTGCTGGCCGCCCAGCTCGACGACCCGTACGCCGTCGAGCAGGCGCGCACCTGGGCGGCCCTCTGGCAGCTGCGCTGCCGTGAGCTGGCCGTCGGAGCCGGCGACCGTACGACGCGCCTCGCGCGCTACGAGTACGCCACCGCCACCAGGGCGTCGCGGGCCCTGGAGACCCGCTGGCGCTCGGGCGGCTCCCCGGTGCTGCGCTCGCTGGCCGACGCCGGGGTGGTCCAGCTGCTCGGCGGCCCGGCGACGCACCCGTTCCTGCCGCTGCTGCTCCCCGAGGTGGTCGACGTCGCCCTGCAGGTCGGCCTCGAGGACAGCCGGTGGCGGCTCGGCTCCCAGCCGGCCGGCATCTGGTCCCCCGAGTGCGGCTACCGGCCGGGCCTGGGCCACCACCTCGCCGCCCAGGGGGTGACCCACTTCCTCGTCGACGAGCAGACCGTCACCGACAGCGGCGGCGCGCCCTCCGCCGGCTGGACGGTCGACGGCACGGACGTCGTGGCGGTGCCGCGGGACCTGGAGGTCACCAACCTCATCTGGTCCTCCCGCTCGGGCTACCCCACCGCGGCGGCGTACCGCGACTTCCACGCACGCGAGCCGTCACCGGGGCGCACCTGTGGGCCATCACCGGGCAGGACGTGCCCCCGTCGGCCAAGGCACCGTACGACCCGGAGGCGGCGGCCGCGCAGGTGCGCCGGGACGTGGCCTCGTTCGTCACCGCGGTCACCGGCCGGCTGCACCGGCTGCGGCACGAGCGCGGCCGGCCGGGCCTGGTCGTCGCGGCGTACGACACCGAGCTGTTCGGGCACTGGTGGCACGAGGGACCGGCGTTCCTGGGCCAGGCCGTCCGTGCCCTGCGTGCCGCCGGCGTCAACGTCACCACCCTCGAGCGGGCCCTGGCCGACGGGCACATCGAGGGGCCGCTGGAGCTCGGCTCCGGCTCGTGGGGCGCCGGCAAGGACTTCTCGGTGTGGGACGGCCCGCAGGTGTCCACCATCGTCGCGGACAACGCTGCGCTGCAACGGCGCTGGCTGTCCGTGATGGCCGCCGAGCGGGACGGCCACCGCCTCGGCGAGCGGCGCCCGGACCTGGACCAGCTGCTGCGCACCCTGCTCAACGCGCTCAGCAGCGACTGGGCGTTCATGGTCACCCGCGACCAGGCCGTCGACTACGCGCGCCGCCGGGCGGCCGGCCACCGGGACGACTTCCACCGGCTGGCGTCGCTGGTGGAGGGCGGCGACGCCACCGGCGCCCGGGAGGAGGCACGGCGCCAGGCCGGCACCGACCTGACGTTCCCGTGGCTGGATGCCCGGACCGCCGGCACGGCAGCCGGTACGCCGCGGGGCTAGCGCGGGCGCAGCAGCCGGGCCGGCACGCCGCCCACGATCGAGCGCGCGCGGGAAGGACTCCCCGCGCCACGGCGCTCGCCGCCACGACCGAGCCCGGGCCGATGTCGGTGCCCCGCAGGACGGTGACCTTCGTGCCGATCCAGACGTCGTCCCCGATCCGCACCGGCGACTTGACCAGGCCCTGGTCCTTGATGGGGACTGCGGGGTCCTCCGTGCGGTGGTCGAAGTCGCAGATGTAGACGTCGTCGCCGAGCAGGCACGCCTTGCCGATGCGGATGTCGAGGTAGCCGTTGACGGTGTTGCGGATCCCGATCACCGTCTTGGCGCCGATCCGCACCGTGCCCTCGTGCGCGCGGATGCGGGCCCCGTGCCCGAAGTGGGTGTAGGCGCCGACCACCATGCGGGCGTAGCCGTCCCGCACCTCGAACCGCACGTCCTTGCTGATGAACGCGGGGCCCTCGAAGGTCAGCCCCGGGTTGGTCGCCACCGCCCGCGCCATCCGCAGGTAGCTGAGCAGGTGGTGGCGGCCGTAGGCCCGGTGCGCGACGACCCAGCCCACCTGCCGGAGCAGTCCCACGACCCGACGGCCGCTCAGGACGGCTTCACGCCGGTGATGCCGACGTTGTAGTAGAACCGCTGCGGGACCACCCGGGACAGGGCGCGGTCGAGCCGGGAGAGCCGCTTCCACGAGCCGAACGCGAAGGAGGCCCAGCCCCAGCCGAGCGCGCCGGGGCGCACGGCGGCCTCGAACGTGCGCACCGGCCAGCCCAGGAACGCCGCGGTCAGCTCCTCGGTGGTCGTGCCGACGTCGACCGCGCCCGCCCGCAGCGCGGTCCGGGCCAGCTCACCGGGGTCGAACGTGTGCAGGTCGACGACCGCCTCCAGCGCCGCCGCCCGGGAGGACTCGTCGAGCTCCTCCTGCTCGCGGGCCCACGTCTCGCGCCACGGCGGCAGCGAGGTGACCGTCGTGGCGACCTTCCAGGTGACCCGGCCCAGCGCGCGGGCGTAGCGGTCGCCGATGCGCGTGGGCTCCCCGGCGACCACGAACCGCCCACCGGGCCTGAGCACGCGCAGCATCTCGCGCATCGCCTGCTCCACGTCCGGGATGTGGTGCAGGACCGCGTGGCCGACAACCACGTCGAACGTGTTGTCGTCGTAGGGAATCCGCTCGGCGTCCGCCACGCGCCCCTCGACGCTGAAGCCCAGCCGGGCGGCGTTCTGCTGCGCCGCCTCGACCATGCCGGGCGACAGGTCGGTCACGTGCACCTGGTCCAGCACCCCGGCCTGCTTGAGGTTCAGCGAGAAGAAGCCGGTGCCCGCCCCGAGCTCGAGCGCGGTGGCGTAGGGCCAGCCCTCGTCGCCGGCGATCGCCACGAACCGGTCGCGGGCGTAGTCGATGCACCGCTCGTCGAAGGAGATCGACCACTTCTCGTCGTAGGTCTGCGCCTCCCAGTCGTGGTAGAGCACCTGGGCCAGCGTGTTGTCGTCGTACGCGCGCCGGACGTCCTCGGCGGTCGCCACGGCGACGGGCTCGTGGGCGGTCACCGGCTCATCGCCCCTCGAACCGGGCCTTGCCGGGCCCGTGCTCGACGAACGAGGCCACGCCGATCTCCCGGTCACGGGTGGCGAAGAGGCCGGCGAACTGCATCCGCTCGATCTCCAGGCCGGTGTCCAGGTCGACCTCCAGCCCCCGGTCGACCGCCTCCTTGGCGGCACGGATGGCGTACGCCGGACCACCGACGTACGGCGTGAGGCGGCGGCGTGCCGCCGGCAGGACGTCCGCGGCGTCCACGACCTCGTCGACCAGCCCGATCCGCAGGGCCTCGTCGGCGGCGACGAACCGCCCGCTGAAGATGATCTCCTTGGCCCGGGCCGGTCCGACCAGGCGGGCCAGGCGCTGGGTGCCACCCGCGCCGGGGATCAGGCCGAGCAGGATCTCGGGCTGGCCGAGGCGGGCGTTGTCACCGACGACGCGGAAGTCGCAGGCCAGCGCCAGCTCGCAGCCGCCGCCGAGGGCGTAGCCCGTGACGGCCGCCACCGTCGGCTTGGGGATGCGGGCCACGGCCGTGAACGCGGACTGCAGGGCGCCGGAGCGGTCGACCATGTCGGTGTAGGACATGGCCTGCATCTCCTTGATGTCGGCGCCGGCGGCGAAGACCTTCTCGCCGCCGTAGACGATCACGGCGCTGACGTCGCGTCGGTCCGAGGCCTCGGCGGCCGCCGCGCGCAGACCCTCCTGGACCTCGATGTTGAGGGCGTTCATCGGCGGCCGGTCGACCCGGATGGTGCCGATGCCCCCCTCGACCTCGAGCCGGACGAGGTCGGTCACGCCTGGACCTCGGGGCCGGCGTCGTCGCCGGGGCCACCGGTGATCTGCTCGTGCCACATGTGCACCGCCGAGAGCACCAGCTGGGTGGTGACCTGCAGCAGCACCGCGACGTCGGTCTCGGGGGACACCACGTGCTCGCCGGTGACGACCAGCGTGTTGTTGGCGATGCCGGCCTTGACGATGTTCAGCCGCAGCGTCAGGTCGTTGCAGGCCTGCAGCTGGGTCAGCAGGTCCTGGG
Organism: uncultured Actinomycetota bacterium; assembly: GCA_963724015.1. GTDB lineage: Bacteria > Actinomycetota > Actinomycetes > Actinomycetales > Dermatophilaceae > CAVRTM01. Next base: position 830,789 of record CAVRTM010000004.1, on the reverse strand, counting down.
GGACGTCCTCGCCGATCTGCCACTGGCCGAAGACCCGCATGATCGTGAAGTCGCCCTCGAGGCAGCGCACGAACAGCTGCTGGCCCTGGACCTTGAAGGCCACGTCACCGTCGGAGTCGATGTCGGGCTGGAAGCCCTCGTCCTGGAGGATGTCGAGGACCCGCCCGCGCAGGGGGTGCTCGTTGGCCGGGGGCGGGAAGTTGGGCAGGGATGTCGGATCGCTCATGGTCCTAACGTAACGACTGCCTACGCTGGGGGCCATGCGCCCCCGCCGTGACCTTCCCCCGCCTCTCGGCGCCACGCTGCACCACGACGGGGTCGACTTCGCCTTCTACGCCGGGCACGCCGACGGGGTCGACCTGGTGCTCTTCGACGAGGGCGCACCGGCGGACGACCCCGGGCGCACCGTCCGGCTCGAGGAGCGCACCCACGGCACGTGGTTCGGCTTCGTCCCGGGCATCGGCGCCGGTCAGCGCTACGCCCTGCGGGTGCGCGGCCCGTGGCGTCCGGCCGAGGGCATGCGCCACAACCCGGACAAGCTGCTGCTCGACCCCTACGCCAGGGCGATCGAGGGCGACGTGACCTGGCGCCCCGAGGTGTTCGGGCACTGGGTCGACGCCCAGCTGCGCGGCGACCCCGACGTGCGCGACGGGCGCGACAGCGCGCCGTACATGCCCCGGTGCGTCGTCGTGGCGGACACCTACGACTGGGGGGACGACGCGCCCCCGCTGGTGCCGTGGACCGAGACGGTGCTCTACGAGACGCACGTGCGCAACCTGACCCGCTGCCACCCCGACGTGCCCGAGGAGCTGCGCGGCACGTACGCCGGCCTGGCCCACCCCGCGACGCTGCGTCACCTCACCGCGCTGGGCGTGACCAGCGTCGAGCTGCTGCCGGTGCAGGCGTTCACCTCCGAGCCGGCCCTGGCCCAGCGCGGCCTGGCGAACCACTGGGGCTACAACACGTTGGGCTTCTTCGCCCCGCACGCGCCGTACGCCGCCGCGGCCGGCCCGCAGGGTGCGCTGCGAGGAGTTCAAGGACATGGTGAAGGCCCTGCACCGCGAGGGCCTCGAGGTGATCCTCGACGTGGTCTACAACCACACCGCCGAGCAGGGACGGGACGGCGCGACGCTGTCCTGGCGCGGGCTGGACAACCGGGCCTACTACCGCCTCGACGAGCGCGGGCAGGACATCGACGTGACCGGCTGCGGGAACACCCTGGACCTGCGCCACCCGGTGGTCTGCCGCATGGTGCTGGACTCGCTGCGGTACTGGGTCCGCGAGTGCCACGTCGACGGGTTCCGCTTCGACCTGGCCGTGGCGCTCGGGCGCGGCCGCGACGACGGCTACGACCCCGACCACCCGTTCCTCGTCGCGCTGCGCACCGACCCGGTGCTGTCCCGGGTCAAGCTCATCGCCGAGCCGTGGGACGTCGGCGTCCACGGCTGGCGCACCGGCCAGTTCCCGCCGCCGTTCGCCGAGTGGAACGACCGCTTCCGCGACGCCGTGCGCTCGTTCTGGCTGCCCGACGTCGGCCCGGTCCGCCCACGGCCAGCCCGGCCACGGCGTGCGCGAGCTGGGCACCCGGCTCGCCGGGCTCGCAGGACCTCTTCGGTGCACGCGACCGCGGCCCGATCGCCTCGGTCAACTACGTCGCCGCCCACGACGGCTTCACCCTCGCCGACACGACGGCCTACGACCGCAAGCACAACGGGGCCAACGGCGAGGGCAACCGCGACGGGCACGGCGACAACCGGTCGTGGAACCACGGCGTCGAGGGCGCCCACGCCGACGAGGACGTGCTGCGCGCCCGCCGGCGGTCGGTGCGCAACCTCCTCGGCACCCTGCTGCTGGCCACCGGCGTGCCGATGCTCAACGGCGGAGACGAGATCGGCCGCACCCAGCGCGGCAACAACAACGCGTTCTGCCAGGACAACGAGGTCTCCTGGCTCGACTGGGACCTCGACGAGCAGCGCGCCGACCTGCTGGCGACCACCCGGTACCTCACCGGCCTGCGCGCCGCCCACCCGGTGCTGCGGCGGCGCTCCTTCTTCACCGGTCGCCCGTCGGGCGACGGTGGCGGAGCCGACCTGCAGTGGTTCGCCGCCGACGGCCAGGCGATGACCAACGGCCGCTGGGACGACCCGCACACGCGCACCCTCGCCATGCACCTCGACGGCTCCTCGCAGGAGGCCACCTCCCTCTACCTCGTCCTCAACGGCGAGGCGGTGGACACGATGGTGACGCTTGCCGGCCCTCGGCTGGGTGGCGGCCTTCGAGCTGCTCTGGGACAGCGCCGACGAGCGGCCCGTCCACGGCGCCCCGCCGGTGCGCCCCGGGACCCGCGTCCGGATGACCGCGGCCTCGCTGCGGGTGTACGCCGAGCACCGCTGACCCGGCCGGGACGGCCGGCCGCTCGCGCGGCGGGAGCGACCGGTGCCTTGCCGCCACCCGACGAGCAGGACCCTCCCGCCGTGGGCACGGCGGGAGGGTCCTGGGGCGGACGCGGGTCAGGCGTTGGCGACCAGCCCCAGCTCGGGAGCGCTGGTCATGCCGCTGTGGTGCGGCAGCACCCGCACGGTGTAGCCGAACGCCCCCGTGCGCGAGAGCACCAGGTCGCCCTCGAACCGGTGGCGACCACCCTCGTAGGACTCGGCGAACGTCAGCGGCGCGGTCTCGACGTCCCGCAGGTCGTCGGACTCGGAGGTGCGCCCGTGCACGACCTGCACCTCCACGTCATCGGGCGACAGCTCGCCCAGGGACGACGAAGGCCCGCACGTGCAGCCGGTCCCCGACCTGCGGGGAGTCCGAGACACCGGAGGACTCGACGTGGTCCACCCGCACGCCCGACCAGGCACCACGCACCTTGGCCTTGAACGCCGCCAGCGACTTGGCACCGGCGTACTCCGGGCCGTTGAGGGCCCACCCGGCGCGGGCGGCCGGGCCGTAGAGCTCGACCGTGTAGTCCTTGACCTGGCGCGAGGCGAGCACCTTCGGGCCGAGCGTGGTCAGGGTGTGGGTCATCATCGACAGCCAGCGCTGGGGCAGCCCGTCGTCGTCGTGGTCGTAGAAGCGCGGCGCGACCGAGGTCTCGATCAGGTCGTAGAGCGCCGCCGCCTCGAGGTCGTCGCGACGGTCGGGGTCCTCGACGCCGTCCGCGGTCGGGATGGCCCAGCCGTTCTCGCCGTCGTACCACTCGTCCCACCAGCCGTCGAGGATCGAGAGGTTGAGGCCGCCGTTGAGCGCGGCCTTCATCCCCGACGTGCCGCACGCCTCGAACGGGCGCAGCGGGTTGTTCAGCCAGACGTCGCAGCCGGGGTAGAGGTACTGCGCCATGGCGATGTCGTAGTTGGGCAGGAAGACGATGCGGTGCCGGACCTCGGGGTCGTCGGCGAACTTCACCATCTGCTGGATCAGCTTCTTGCCGGTCTCGTCGGCCGGGTGGGACTTGCCGGCGATGACGAGCTGGATCGGGCGCGCCGGGTCCAGCAGCAGCCGCTTCAGCCGCGCGGGGTCGCGCAGGATCAGGGTCAGCCGCTTGTACGTCGGGACCCGTCGGGCGAAGCCGATGGTCAGGACGTCGGGGTCGAGGATGTTGTCGACCCAGCCGAGCTCGGCCCGGCTCGCACCCCGCTTCACCCACGAGGAGCGCACCCGGCGGCGGGCCTCCTTGACCAGCTGCGCGCGCAGCTCGCGCTTGGTCGCCCAGATCTCGTCCCCGGGGACGGCACCGATCCGCTCCCAGGCGTTGTCGCGGTCCAGGTCGGTGGTGCCCAGGTGCTTGGCCCCCAGCTCATAGACCTTGCGGTCGACCCAGGTCGGCGCGTGGACGCCGTTGGTGATGCTGGTGATCGGGACCTCGGTGTCGTCGAAGCCCGGCCACAGCCCGTCGAACATGTGACGGCTCACGACGCCGTGGAGCTGGGAGACGCCGTTGGCGCGGGCGCCGAGGCGCAGGCCCATGACCGCCATGTTGAACACGCCCGGCTCGCCGCCGGGGTAGTTCTCGGCGCCGAGCTGCAGCAGCCGCTCCACCGGCACACCCTCGAGGGCGTTGTCGCCGCCGAAGTACATCTGGATCTGGTCGGCGCCGAACCGGTCGATGCCGGCGGGGACCGGGGTGTGCGTGGTGAACACGGTCGCCGAGCGCACCGCCTCGAGCGCCTCGTCGAAGCTCATCCGGTGCAAGGTGGTGAGCTCGCGGATGCGCTCGATCCCGAGGAAGCCGGCGTGGCCCTCGTTGGTGTGGTAGACGTCCGGGGCGGGGGCGCCGGTCAGCCGGGACCAGAGCCGCAGCGCGCGGACGCCGCCGATGCCGAGCAGCATCTCCTGCTGCAGGCGGAGCTCGCCGCCGCCGCCGTACAGCCGGTCGGTGATGTTGCGGACCGAGTCGTCGTTCTCCTGCACGTCCGAGTCGAGCAGCAGCAGCGGGACGCGCCCGACCTGGGCCCGCCAGACGTGGGCCGCCATGGTGCGGCCACCGGGTAGGTCGAGGGTGATCCGGCAGGGGGTGCCGTCGGCCTCACGCAGCAGGGACAGGGGCAGGCCGTCGGGGTCGAGGACCGGGTAGTCCTCCTGCTGCCAGCCGTCGAGGTTCAGCGACTGCTTGAAGTACCCGGTCTTGTAGAACAGCCCGACGCCCACGACCGGGACGCCGAGGTCGGAGGCGGACTTCAGGTGGTCGCCCGCGAGGATGCCGAGGCCGCCGGAGTACTGCGGCAACACCTCGGTGATGCCGTACTCGGGGCTGAAGTAGGCGATCGAGGCCGGTGCGCCGCCCTCGACGGTGGCAGCCCAGCCCTGGTACCAGCGCGGCTCGGTGCAGTAGGTCTGCAGGTCCGCGGCGGCGGCGTGCACCCGCGCGACGAACACCTCGTCGTCGGCGAGGGCGGCGAGCTCGGAGGCGGACAGGGCGGAGAGCAGCCGGACGGGGTCCTTGCGGACCTTGGCCCAGCGCTTGGGGTCGATCTGGGAGAACAGGTCACGCGTCGGTGGGTGCCACGACCAGCGCAGGTTGCTGGCGAGGTCCCCCAGCGCGGCGATGGGTTCGGGCAGGACGGTGCGGACGCTGAAGCGACGGATGGCCTTCACGGGACCGAAGCATAGGGGACTGACGGCCCGCGTGATTGTCAGGTTCTTGCAGAGTTTTCACGGTCTTGCAGGTTGGACTGGCCGGGTGGCCCGGGGATGCGAGCGCCCCCGGACCCGGTAGCGTCGTCCGCGTGACAGCGAGCCCCCTGCCCCCTGCTGCCCAGCGCCCTCTGGGACGCATCCCCGTGCTGAACGTGGCACCCGACATCGACGGCGGCGCCTTCCCGGCCAAGTCCGTCGTCCACGAGGAGTTCGACGTCACCGCGACGGTGTTCCGTGAGGGCCACGACGCGGTCAACGCGACCGTCGTCCTCACCGACCCGACCGGCGCGGAGACCGAGGTCCCGATGACCTTGCTGAGCGCCGGCCTGGACCACTGGTCCGCCACCGTCAGCGCCGGCCGCACCGGCCTGTGGTCCTACCGCGTCGAGGGGTGGTCCGACCCCTACGCCACCTGGGACCACGACGCCACGATCAAGGTCGAGGCCGACGTCGACACCGAGCTGATGCTCGAGGAGGGCGCCCGGGTCCTGGAGCGCGCGCTCAAGGAGGTTGCGCGGACCCCCGAGCAGGCCGCCCCCCTGACCGACGCCGTGACCGCCCTGCGCGACACCGACCGCCCGGCCGAGGCGCGGCTGCGGGCCGGCACCTCCCCCGAGGTCCGCGCCGAGATGCTGGCCCGGCCGCTGCGCGATGACGTCACCTCCAGCCGCAGCCACGCGTGGCTGGTCGAGCGCGAGCGTGCGCTGTACGGCGCGTGGTACGAGATCTTCCCGCGCTCCGAGGGCGCCACCCGCGACCCCGACGACGGGGCTCTGGAGGAGCGGGACGTTCGACACCGCGCAGCGCCGGCTGCCGGCCATCGCCGACATGGGCTTCGACGTCGTCTACCTCACGCCGGTCCACCCGATCGGCCGGGTCAACCGCAAGGGTCCCAACAACACCCTGGACGCCGGCGAGCACGACCCCGGCTCCCCCTACGCCATCGGCTCGGTCGAGGGCGGCCACGACGCCATCCACCCCGACCTCGGCGACTTCGACGCGTTCGACCGGTTCGTCGCCGAGGCGGAGCGGCTCGGCCTGGAGGTGGCGCTCGACATCGCCCTGCAGGCCGCCCCCGACCACCCCTGGGCGACGACCCACCCCGAGCTGTTCACGACCCGCGCCGACGGCTCGATCGCCTACGCCGAGAACCCGCCGAAGAAGTACCAGGACATCTACCCGCTCAACTTCGACAACGACCCCCGCGGCGCCTATGCCGAGGTGCGACGGGTCATCCAGGTGTGGATCGACCACGGCGTCAAGATCTTCCGTGTCGACAACCCGCACACCAAGCCGGTGGAGTTCTGGCAGTGGCTGATCGCCGACGTCGCCGCCGCCCACCCCGAGGTGATCTGGCTCGCGGAGGCGTTCACCCGCCCGGCGATGATGCACACCCTGGCCAAGGTCGGCTTCCAGCAGTCCTACACCTACTACGCCTGGCGCAACCAGAAGTGGGAGATCGAGGAGTACGTCAAGGAGCTCGCCGGTGAGTCCGCGGCGTACATGCGCCCCTCGTTCTGGCCCACGACCCACGACATCCTCACGCCCTACATGCAGTACGGCGGCCCGACCGCCTGGAAGCTGCGCGCCGCGCTGGCCGCGACGCTGGTGCCGACCTACGGCATCTACGCCGGCTACGAGCTGGTCGAGCACGTCGCCCGGCCCGGTGTCGAGGAGCAGATCGACAACGAGAAGTACGAGTACAAGGACCGGCACTGGGCCGACTACGAGCCCGGCGGCCCCAAGGAGGGGCAGTCGCTCGCGCCGTACCTCACGCAGATCAACCAGATCCGCGCCGCGCACCCCGCGCTGCACTGGCTGCGCAACATCGCCTTCCACCACGTCGAGGACGAGAACGTCATGGCGTTCTCCAAGCGCCGGCGCGTCGACGGGCGTGACGACGTCATCATCGTCGTGGCCAACCTCGACCCGCATGCCACGCGTGAGACGTGGGTACACCTCGACATGCCGGCCCTCGGGCTGGGCTACCAGGACACGTTCGTGGCCCACGACCTGATCACCGGCCAGTCCTGGCAGTGGGGCGAGCACGCGTTCGTGCGGCTCGGCCCCGACGCCGAACCCGTGCACGTGATCCAGATGAGGAGGTTCTGATGCAGGGGCTCAACCTGTCTCAACCAGGCCTGAAGCACGACCCGCACTGGTTCCGCACGGCGGTGTTCTACGAGGTGCTGGTCCGGGCGTTCGCCGACTCCAAGGGCTCGGGCGCCGGCGACTTCACCGGCCTGGTGCAGCGGCTGGACTACCTGCAGTGGCTCGGCATCGACTGCCTGTGGCTGCCTCCGTTCTACGCCTCGCCGCTGCGCGACGGCGGCTACGACATCTCCGACTACACCGCGGTGCTGCCCGAGTTCGGGACGCTGCCGGAGTTCACCGAGCTGGTCTCGCAGGCCCACGCCCGCGGCATCCGCATCGTGACCGACCTGGTCATGAACCACACCTCCGACCAGCACCCGTGGTTCCAGGCCTCGCGCGCCGACCCCGAGGGCCCGTACGGCGACTTCTACGTGTGGTCCGACAACGACGAGAAGTACGCCGACGCACGCATCATCTTCGTCGACTCCGAGGTCTCCAACTGGACGTTCGACCCGATCCGGCGCCAGTTCTTCTGGCACCGGTTCTTCTCCCACCAGCCTGACCTCAACTTCGAGAACCCCGACGTGCAGGAGGCGATGTTCGACATCGTCCGCTTCTGGATGGACCTCGGGATCGACGGCTTCCGGCTCGACGCCGTGCCCTACCTCTTCGAGGAGGAGGGCACGAACTGCGAGAACCTGCCCCGGACGCACGAGTTCCTCGCCAAGCTGCGCGCGATGGTCGACGAGGAGTACCCCGGGCGCGTGCTGCTGGCCGAGGCCAACCAGCTGCCCTCGGAGGTCGTGGACTACTTCGGGACCGAGGAGGCCCCGGAGTGCCAGATGTGCTTCCACTTCCCCGTCATGCCGCGGCTCTACTACTCGCTGCGCGAGGAGAAGGCCGCGCCGATCATCGACGTGCTGGCCGACACCCCGCCGATCCCGCAGGGCACGCAGTGGGGCACGTTTCTGCGCAACCACGACGAGCTCACCCTCGAGATGGTCTCGCCGGAGGAGCGCAGCGCGATGTACGGGTGGTACGCCCCCGACCCGCGGATGCGCGCCAACGTCGGCATCCGCCGCCGGCTGGCGCCGCTGCTGGACAACTCGCGCGCCGAGATCGAGCTGATCCACGCGCTGCTGCTGTCCCTGCCCGGATCGCCCTGTCTCTACTACGGGGACGAGATCGGCATGGGCGACAACATCTGGCTCAGCGACCGCGACGCGGTGCGGACCCCGATGCAGTGGACGCCGGACCGCAACTCCGGCTTCTCCAGCGTCGACCCGGGCAAGCTCTACCTGCCGGTGATCTCCAGCCTCGTCTACCACTACAACAACATCAACGTCGAGGCCCAGATCGCCTCGAGCTCCTCGCTGCTGCACTGGCTGCGCGGCATGCTCCAGATCCGCTCGCGTCACCCGGTGTTCGGGCTCGGCTCGTTCGAGGTGTGCCCGGCCGAGAACGACACCATCCTGGCGTTCCTGCGCACGGTCGACGGCGGTGAGTTCGACGACGTCGAGCCCGAGACGGTGCTCTGCGTCAACAACATGTCGAGCCGCCCGCAGGCCAGCGTCATCCGGCTGCCCGACCAGCTCAAGGGTGCGGCCGTGGTCGACCTCTTCGGCGGCAGCGGCTTCCCCTCGGTCACCGACGAGGCGACGCTGACCATCACGACGGGCTCGCGGGACTTCTTCTGGCTGCGGCTGATCCCCGGCGCCAGCCATGACTGAGGCCGGTACGCCGCTGTCGGCGTCGGTCGGGTCGTTCCTGCCGGCGTGGGTGGAGCAGCAGCGCTGGTTCGTCGGCCGCGGCCGGGTCCCGACGCTGCGCCTCGTCGGTGTCCTGCGCCACGAGGACCCGGACCGGCGCGCGACGCTCGAGACCCTCCTGGTGCTGGACGAGTCCGCGGCCGAGCCGACGGTCTACCAGGTGCCGCTCAGCTACCGCGACACCCGGCTACCCGGTGGCGACGACGCCCTGGTCGGCACCCTCGAGGACGCGACCAGCGGCACCCGCTACGTCTACGACGGTCCGCGCGACCCCGTCTTCGCCGAGGTCCTCCTGCAGAGCATGCTGGCCGAGACGTCGGTGGGCTCCGCGGACCCCGACGGCGCCACGCGGGCTCGCGGGCACCGGCAGCCCGGGAGCCCCGCCCTCCGGGTCGTCGCGTCCCGCGTGCTGCGCGGCGAGCAGTCCAACACCTCGATCATCTACGACACCTCGACCGACGACGGCGTGCCACAACCGTTGATCTGCAAGGTGTTCCGCGTCCTGCACCATGGTGACAACCCCGACGTCGTCGTGCAGTCGGCCCTGGCCCTCGGCGGCTCGACGCTGGTGCCGAGGCCGTTCGGCCACGTCTCCGGTGAGTGGCCCGACGAGCGCCGCCCCGGCGGCACAGCCGTCAGGGCACCTCGCGTTCGCCCAGGAGTTCCTGCCCGGCGTCGAGGACGCCTGGCGCGTCGCCGCGGACGCGGTGGCGCGCGATGAGGACTTCAGCGAGCGCGCCCGCGCCCTCGGGTCGGCCACGGCAGAGGTGCACGCCACGCTCGCCGAGGTCATGCCCACCGTCCAGGCGAGCGAGAACGACCGGGCCGACCTCCTGGCCAGCATGCAGTCCCGCCACGCCAACGCCAACAACGAGGTCCCCGCGCTGGCCAGCTACGACAAGGCCGCGCGCGAGATCTTCCTCGCGGCCGCGACCGCCCCCTGGCCTGCCCTGCAACGCATCCACGGCGACTACCACCTCGGCCAGGTGCTGGACGTCCCCGGCCGTGGCTGGGTCCTGCTCGACTTCGAGGGCGAGCCTCTGCGCCCCCTCGCCGAGCGGAGCGTCCCGGACCTCACCCTGCGTGACGTCGCCGGCATGCTCCGGTCCTTCGACTACGCGGCGGGGTCCTGGGAGCAGTCGCACCCCGGCTCCTCGGCCACCGCGTGGGCGCGAGGCGGCCCGCGACGGCGTTCCTCGACGGCTACGCCGAGCGGTCGGGCCGCGACCCGCGCGAGGACCACGCCCTGCTGGCCGCCCTCGAGCTGGACAAGGCCCTCTACGAGGTGGTCTACGAGGCCCGCAACCGTCCCAGCTGGCTGTCCATCCCGGTGGCCGCCATCGCCCGACTCACCGACAGCGCAAGGAGCACCCGATGACCCCGACTGCGCACCCCACCCCCGCGCCGATCGCCCGCACCGAGCTCGACCGCCTCCTGCACGGCGTGCACCACAACCCGCACGAGCTGCTGGGGCCGCACCCGCACGACGGTGGCGTCACGGTCCGCGTCCTCAAGCCGCTGGCCCGCAGCGTCCGTGCCGAGCTGCCGGACGGGTCCACCGTGGACTTCACCCACGAGCACGAAGGCGTGTGGGTCGCCACGCTGCCGACGCCGGACGTCTCCGACTACCGCCTGCTGGTGGCCTACTCCGACGGCGTCGAGCACCGCCAGGACGACCCCTACCGCTTCCTGCCCACGCTGGGCGAGGTCGACCTGCACCTCATCGGCGAGGGCCGGCACGAGCAGCTGTGGAACGTCCTGGGCGCCCACGTCCGCGACTACCCCGGCGCCATGGGGCCGGTGCACGGCACCTCGTTCGCCGTCTGGGCGCCCAACGCCCGGGCCATCCGGCTGGTCGGGGACTTCAACCAGTGGGACGGCGTCGCCCACCCGATGCGCGCGCTCGGCTCCACCGGCGTCTGGGAGCTGTTCGTCCCGGACGTCGGCCCGGGGACGCGCTACAAGTTCGAGATCCTGGGCTCCGACGGCCAGCGCCGGACCAAGGCCGACCCGCTGGCCCGCGCCACCGAGAAGCCCCCGGCCACCGCGTCGGTCGTGACCGCTTCGGCGTACCGGTGGGACGACGGCGACTGGATGCAGCACCGCGCGGCCACCAACCCGCACACCGGGGCGATGAGCGTCTACGAGGTGCACCTCGGGTCGTGGCGTCAGGGCGAGAGCTACCGCGACCTCGCCGAGCACCTGGTCAACTACGTCAAGGACCTCGGCTTCACCCACGTCGAGCTGCTGCCCGTCATGGAGCACCCCTACGGGCCCTCGTGGGGCTACCAGGTCACGGGCTACTACGCGCCGACCTCCCGCTTCGGCTCGCCCGACGACTTCCGCTACCTCGTCGACACGTTGCACCGCAACGGGATCGGCGTGCTCCTCGACTGGGTGCCCGCGCACTTCCCCAAGGACGCCTTCGCCCTGGCCCGCTTCGACGGGCAGCCGCTGTACGAGCACCCGGACCCGCGCCGCGGTGACCAGCCCGACTGGGGCACGCACGTCTTCGACTTCGGCCGCCCGCAGGTGCGCAACTTCCTGGTGGCCAACGCGCTCTACTGGCTGGAGGAGTTCCACATCGACGGCCTGCGCGTCGACGCCGTGGCCTCGATGCTCTACCTGGACTACTCGCGCAAGGACGGCGAGTGGGTGCCCAACCAGTACGGCGGCCGCGAGCACCTCGAGGCGGTCCAGCTGCTGCAGGAGACCAACGCGACGGTCTACCGCAGGGTGCCCGGCGCGGTGATGATCGCCGAGGAGTCCACGTCCTGGCCGGGCGTGACCCGGGCGACGCACCTGGGCGGTCTGGGCTTCGGGCTGAAGTGGAACATGGGCTGGATGCACGACTCGCTGGCCTACCTGGCCAACGCGCCGGTCCACCGCCAGTACCACCACCACCAGGTGACGTTCTCGCTGATGTACGCCTGGAGCGAGAACTTCGTCCTGCCGATCAGCCACGACGAGGTGGTCCACGGCAAGGGGTCGCTGCTGCGCAAGATGCCCGGTGACCGCTGGCAGCAGCTGGCCAACCTGCGCGCCTTCTTCGCGTTCATGTGGTCCCACCCCGGCAAGCAGCTGATCTTCATGGGCTCGGAGTTCGGCCAGGAGGGCGAGTGGGCCGACGGCCGCAGCCTGGACTGGTGGCTGCTGGACCAGCCGGCGCACTACGGCGTGCACGCGATGGTCAAGGACCTCAACCGCGCCTACTCCTCCCGCCCGGCGCTGTGGTAGCCTCGACCACGAACCCCGCGGCTTCGAGTGGATCGACGCCAACGACGCGGCGGGAAACACGTTCTCCTTCCTGCGCTTCGGCGAGCCGGACCAGGACGGCGCAGTGCCGGTGGTCGCCAGCATCACCAACTTCAGCGGAGCCCAGCACCACCAGTACCGCGTCGGCCTGCCGCACGCCGGCCGGTGGAACGAGATCCTCAACACCGACGCCGAGAGCTACGGCGGCTCGGGCATCGGCAACCTCGGGTCCGTGGTGGCCGAGGAGGTGCCCTGGCACGGGCAGCCCTGCTCGGCCCTGGTGACCCTGCCGGCCCTGGGCGCGGTCTGGCTGGAGCCGGCCGAGCGCGTCGTCCCCGCGAGCACCGGGGCCAGCGGCGCCGCGCGCGCCGTCGGCACCTCCGGGCGGACCGGCAGCACGGCCATGGCCGGCGGCACGTCGCTGTCCGAGGGCCCGACCGTGGCTGGGTCCTCCTCCGGTGGCACGTCGGCATCCGAGGGACACGCCATGACCGAGGGCGTGGTCCCCGCGGCCGGTTCCGAGGCCGACGCGTCCACGCCGCCCACGCCGTCCACGCGGTCCACCAGCGGGACCGGCGACGCCGGTGCCGCGCCGCAGCGCACGACCGAGAAGGAGTGAGCATGAACGACCCCCGAGCCGGCACGCAGGCCCAGGCCTCCGACCTGGTCGACGTCGCTCACCTGGTCACCGCGTACTACACCCAGGTGCCCGACCCCACCGACGTCGACCAGCGCGTCGCCTTCGGCACATCCGGGCACCGTGGCAGCAGCCTGCGGACGGCGTTCAACGAGACGCACATCCTGGCCACGACGCAGGCCATCTGCGACTACCGCAAGGGCCAGGGCTACGACGGCCCGCTGTTCGTCGGTCGAGACACCCACGGGCTGTCCGAGCCGGCCTGGGCGTCGGCACTCGAGGTGCTCGTGGCCAACGACGTCACGGTGCTGGTCGACGACCGCGACGGCTACACGCCCACCCCGGCCGTCTCGCACGCCATCCTGCGCGCCAACCGCGGCAAGGCGATGGACGGGCCGGGCCTGGCCGACGGCATCGTGGTGACGCCCTCGCACAACCCGCCCTCCGACGGCGGCTTCAAGTACAACCCCCCGCACGGCGGCCCCGCAGACACCGATGCCACCAGCGTCATCGCCGAGCGCGCCAACGCCCTCATCGAGGCCGGCCTCGACGGTGTGCGCCGGATCCCGTTCGCCCGGGCGCGGGCGGCGGCGGGGTCCTACGACTTCATGGGCACCTACATCGACGACCTGCCCTCGGTGGTCGACCTCGACCGCATCCGCGAGGCCGGCATCCGCATCGGCGCCGACCCCCTCGGCGGTGCCAGCGTCGACTACTGGGGCGAGATCGCCGAGCGGCACCGGCTCGACCTGACCGTGGTCAACCCCCTGGTCGACCCGACCTGGCGGTTCATGACGCTGGACTGGGACGGCAAGATCCGGATGGACTGCTCGTCGCCGTCCGCCATGGCCTCGCTCATCGGCCGCAAGGACGACTACGACATCGCCACCGGCAACGACGCCGACGCCGACCGGCACGGCATCGTCACCCCGGACGCCGGGCTGATGAACCCCAACCACTACCTGGCGGTGGCGATCCGCTACCTCTACGGCGGGGCCCGGCCGCAGTGGCCGACGTCGGCGGCGATCGGCAAGACGCTGGTGTCCTCCTCGATGATCGACCGGGTCGCCGAGTCGGTCGGCCGCACCCTCACCGAGGTGCCCGTCGGGTTCAAGTGGTTCGTGCCGGGCCTGATCGACGGCTCGATCGCCTTCGGCGGGGAGGAGTCCGCCGGGGCGTCCTTCCTGCGCCGCGACGGCTCGGTCTGGACCACCGACAAGGACGGGATCATCCTGGCCCTGCTCGGCTCGGAGATCCTGGCCGCCACCGGGAAGTCCCCCAGCCAGCACTACGGCGAGCTCACCGCGCGGTACGGCGACCCGGCGTATGCACGCATCGACGCACCCGCGACCCGCGAGGAGAAGGCGCGCCTCGGTGCCCTCTCCCCCGACGCGGTGACGGCCCAGAGCCTGGCCGGCGAGCCGATCACGGCGCGCCTCACCTCGGCCCCGGGCAACGGCGCGAAGATCGGCGGCCTCAAGGTCACCACCGAGAGCGCGTGGTTCGCGGCCCGCCCGTCCGGCACCGAGGACGTCTACAAGATCTACGCCGAGTCCTTCCGCGGCCAGGAGCACCTCGCGCAGGTCCAGTCCGAGGCCCGCGAGGTGGTGTCGGCGGCCCTGACCGGCTGACCCGCTCCGGGGTCGGCCCCGCCCTCCGGGGCCGACCCCGGGGCGACCGGTCCGGTCGCGGACGGGTCAGCCCGCGGGCTGCCGGACCTCGCTGACCGCCTTGGCGATCCGGCGCCGGCGGGTCTCGGGAGCCTTGGCCGCCTCGACCGACAGCACGAGCCGCCGCTGGTTGCTGTAGGAGAGGGCATCGAAGCTGCGCCGTGCCGACCCGTCGGCGTCCAGGGCCTCGGCGAGGTCGGCGGGCACCGTCACCTCCCGGGGCGCCGTGTCCAGCTCCAGCTCGACGTCGACCTCGTCGCCCGCCGACACCCCCGCGGCTTGGCGGTTCTCGGCGCTGAGCGGGATCATGAACGCGCCGCTCATGACCGCCACGGTGCTGCGGTAGGTGTGCGAGCCCACCGTCACGCACACGGGCGGTCGCTTGCCGGCGCCGAGGTCGGCCACCACCTCCTCGGGTACCCGCAGACCCGTCGCCGTCTTCCCGCCCAGCACCACCGTCGTCCGGAACCTCATGGCCCTCAGGCCCCCAGCCGGGCGGACTCGTCGTCCACCCACAGGTCGATGAGGCCGCGGAAGTGGGCGAGGAACTGCTCGTGCTCGTGCGCGGGGTAGGTCGTGGCCACGGTGCTCGCCAGCATCTGGTCGAACTCCGGGGACTGCACCCAGTCCAGCACCATCTCGTCGACGTGCGGCAGGGAGAGGCGGCAGAACTCCTGGTAGCGCTCCAGCTCGAAGTGCTCGTCCGAGAGCCGCTGGTACTCCTTGAGCTTCGCCGCGTAGTCGAGTCCCTGGTCGTCCGCGACCGCGAACCAGGGGTCGGTGTCGACCTGGGTGCGCGCCTTCCGACCGGTGACCAGGCAGAACGCCGACCACTTCAGCAGGGACGCGATCGCCCACGGGAAGTAGTAGTGCAGGGACGTGACCGCGACGTCGGGACAGGCATTGGCGTAGTCGATGGGGTAGACGACCCCGTCGCGGACCAGCATCTCGCAGGAGTTGAACTCCCAGCGGAAGAAGGCGTTGACGGTCTGGGCGATGGTGACGGCCTCCGCGCCCACCTGCGGCGAGAGGAAGCCGTGCGACACGGCGTACCGGCGGTGCATCGGCTGGTCCGGCCGGAAGTCCATCACCATCGTCTCCGGCCCGATGGTGAGCGCGCGGGCGAACACGTCGTAGCCCGAGACGGCCTGCTGCAGGTGCATCAGCATCTCGCCGGACTCGTCGTAGGCCTGGTGCAGCGCCTCGCGGTCGCGGATCATCGAGACACCGCGCCAGCCGCCCCCGTCGAACGGCTTCATGAACAGCGGGTAGCCCAGGGACTCCGCCACCGCGTCGAGGTCGAACTCCCGGTTGTAGCGGGCCGAGGTGTAGGCCCAGCGCGCGTTGTCGATGGGGTTCTTGTACGGCACGAGCACGGTCTCCGGGACGTTCATCCCGAGCCGGAGCATGGCGCAGTACGCCGAGTGCTTCTCCATCGACTGGAACGTGAACGGGGAGTTGAGCAGGTAGACGTCGTCCATCAGCGCGGCCTTCTTCAGCCACTCGCGCGGGTGGTAGTACCAGTACGCCAGCCGGTCGATGACCAGCTCCTGGCGGACCTCGTCCCGCAGGTTGAACGGCTCGATGGTGACCCGTTCCGTGCGCAGGGAGTGGCTCCTGCCCTCGGCGTCGTGCAGGACGCCGAGCCGGCGGGCCAGCGCCTCGAATGCCGTCGGCCAGTCCTCCTCGGCACCGAGCAGCAGCCCGATGAGGTGCTCCTGGGATGTCACGGGGGTGGTCATGCGTCCTCCTCAGACGAATCGCGGTAGGTGGTGCGCCAGCTGTCGTTGCCACCACGGCCAGTCGTGGGCCGAGTCGTAGCCCCACAGGTCGACCTCGTGGGGAATGCCCTTGTCCCGCAACAGGTCGCCGAACCGCTGCGTCGACGGCAGGGCCCCGGTGGGGTGTGTCTCCCAGGCACCCTGCCCGCAGACGAGCAGCACCGACAGCCGGGCGCGCAGCCAGGCCAGGTGGTCGCCCTCCAGCCCCGGCACGTAGTCGCTGGGGTTGGCGAAGTACGTCGCGTCGCCGCGGTCGCCCCAGCTGCGCCACTCCCCCACGTCGTAGTTGCCGGAGAGCCCGATCGCAAGGGGTGCCAGGTCCGCCCGCTGGAAGGCGAAGTGGACCGCGTGGTAGGCCCCCATCGACGCGCCCAGGGTGATCAGCTCCTGGCCGGGACCGACCTGGTCGGCGATCCACGGCACCACCGACTGCTCGAGCCACGCGTGGTACGACGCGTGCCGGCGGGCGCGCTCCTCGATGGGGGCGCCGGTGTCCGACCACGACCACGCGTCCGCCGAGTCGACGCAGAAGAAGCTGACGCGGCCCTGGTCGACCAGGTGCTGCACCGCGGCGACCATGCCGTGGTCGCCGAAGTCCTCGGCCCGGCCCGCCTCGCTGGGGAAGACCAGCACCGGCCGACCCCAGTGGCCGTGCCGGATCACGCCGAGACGGTGGTCCGTCCCCGGCACCGGGAGCTCGATGCGCTGCGCGTGCACGGCCTCATCCTGTCGTACGCCAGCAATCTCGCAAGACATCGGTGAGGTGCGGGTCCAGCGCGTCGCGCCAGGCGGTGTAGTTGTGCAGGTCCGGCAGCTCGACGTGGTCGACCCGGTGCCCGGCCCTGGCGAGGGCGGACGCCATGGAGGCGTTGTTGCGGGCGTTTTCCTCCAGGGCGCCGCAGGTCAGTCCGATCCGCAGCGGCCGGTCGGTGCGTCGCATGTCGAGGATGGCCTGCACCCGCTGGGCGATGCGCCAGTAGTACGGGAAGGTCGCGACAGACTCGTGCCGGTCGTCGTGCTGGACCTGGAAGAAGGAGCCCGACTGGCTGAAGACCGCGCCGACCCCCTGGGGGGTGTGCAGGCCGGCCAGCAGTGCGGTCAGGCCACCGAGGCTGGCACCCAGCACCGCCACGTCGCCTTGGACCGCGTAGTCCCGCCTCAGCCGGGCGAGTCCGGCACCCATCTGCGTGCGCAGGTACTGCGGGGAGCCGGAGTACCACGCGTTGCGCTGCACGGGCTCGAGCAGCGCCAGCCGGTGGGGCGGGAGCCTGCCGGCGGCGATGAGCGCTCCGGAGTACCGGCTCAGCGACGCGAGCACGTCGTACTCGGGTCCGTCCTGGACCAGCAGCAGGGGCAAGGGGTCCCGCGCGGTCGTCCCCTCGGGCGACCAGACGGTCACCGGCAGGGCGTCGGTGGTCTCGCCGCGGACCTCCAACGCCTCGTAGCGACCTTCCACGGCGGGCCCGCTGAGCCACCGGGGTGGTTGGTAGCCGGGGAGCTCGACGACGGACTTCGGGCCGAAGGCGGTGTCCACCCGCAGAGGGTTCTCCGGGTCGACCTGGCTGCGGGCCTGCCCGTGGTCGTCGACGACGCCGAGCTGGTACTCCAGCCGGGCCAGCGACGGCCGCGGGATCCGCAGCTCCCACCGCCCGTCACGGCGGGCGAACGACCGGCCGGCACCCTTGACCACCGCGTCGCACTCGAGGGTGAGGCCCGCGAAGCGGTGGTCAGGGTCGGGGATCCGGAAGTGGACCCAGCGGTCCAGGACCTTGGGCGGCCCCGCGACGGCTGGAGAGCTCGCCGCCGGGCGCCTTCTCGCCGGAGCGGAACCAGTCACGGCCGGGTCAGAACAGGGCGCTGGTCAGTGCACGGCGAGCGCGGACGACGCGCTCGTCGCCGGCCCCGATGACCTGGAACAGCTCGAGGAGGTGCTCGCGGGCGGCGTTGCGCTCGTCACCGCTGGTGTTGCGCACGGTCTCGACCAGGCGGCTGAAGGCGTCCTCGACGTGTCCGCCGAGGAGGTCCAGGTCGGCGACCAGCGTCTGGGCCGGGACGTCGGTGGGGTCGGCCGCCGCGGCTGCCCGCGCGGCCACCAGGTCGGCGTCCGCGGTCCGCTGCATCAGCTTGACCTGGGCCAGTCCGAGGGACGCCTCGGCATCGGCGGGGTTCTCCTTCAGCGCCTGCTGGTAGGCGGCGACGGCGCCGTCGAGGTCGTCCCGCTCGATCGCCTCGAACGCCTGCTGGTGCAGCGGCGGCAGCGGCTGCTCCTCCTCGACGGCCCCCTCCGGCGCCGCACCGGTGTCGACGCGGCCGGTGACGCCGTGCTGCGCAGCGAGCTTGAGCAGCTCATCGACATAGGCGCGGGCGTGCTCGGGCGACTGCACCCCGGCGAACAGCGGCACCGGCTGGCCCTGGATGAGGCCGAGCGTCACCGGCACGGACTGCACCTGGAAGGCCTGCAGCAGCCCGGGGTTGGCGTCGACGTCGACCGAGACGACCTGGAAGCGGCCCTCGTAGGAGCGGGCCAGGTCGGCGACGACGTCCACGAACTCACCGGACGCCGGCAGCCCCTGCGACCAGAGCACGACGACCGACGGCACGTTCATGCTCGCGCTGACGATGTCGTTGAAGTTGGCGTCCGTCCCCTGGGTGATGATCGGGTCTGCCGCGCCGGCGGCGGCCGGCCCGGCCGCGGGGCGTCCGAGCGAGGACAGGTCGACGGCTCCGCGGAGGAAGGCCGCGCTGATCGGCTGCTGTGTCATGGGTCCATTCTCTATGACGGAGCAAGCGCGCGGGTCAGGACCCTGCCGCGGAGACGAGCTGCTCGGACGCGGCCACCAGCGTCGCGTCACCGCTGCTCGCCGGCACCCCGAACACGACGAACTCCAGGGTGGTCATGGTCGCCCTGGACGTGATCCGTGTCCGGCCGGGGACGAGTGCCGTGAACGCCTTCGGCGCGGTCAGGCTCTGGCCCTTCCTGACCGTGAACGTGTCGGTGCGCTTGAGCACCGAGAAGACGAGCGCTCCGCCGGCTGCCTGCTGCACGGCGTACGTGCTGCCCGGCACCACGTCGTGGCGCTGGGTGAAGCCGGACTGCGCCGCGACCGACGCGGCCTGCGTGCTGGCGTTCTGGCGCACCTGTCCGGCGAACGGGTCAGCCGTGAACGCGGGGTCGGCCACGGTCCGCGCCGGAAAGGACAGCGACCCGGCGTACTGCGTGACCAGCGCCGTCGGCGCGACCGCGAGGTCGGTGCCGTCGGTGAGCAGCCGCGACCCCTGCGGGAGCGGGTCGAACCGCCGCACGGTGGAGTTCGGCAGCATGGTGGCCGACGCGGCGATGCGGTACGGCGTCAGCGCGTCGGGTGAGGTGAGCAGGTGCAGCACCGGGAGGCTGCCACCCGAGGGCACCGTCTGGGCCACCATCGCCCGTGGCCAGCCGAACCCCCGTGACAGGGCGAGCAGCCCCGGCTGGGACGGCGACAGCGCCGGCGAGCTGCCGCCGAGGCCCGGCTGCAGGGAGTCGAGGCCGGTGCGCGCCGCGGCGGCGGTGAGGGCCGACCCGGTGTAGGCCGTGGCGCGCGCCTTGTCGGCCGCGGCACCGGTGGTGCTGCCGGCCTGCGAGGCTGCCGTGAAGGCCCGGCTGACGATGTCGCGGGCGTGCGCGGGGGTGAGGGGTGCCACGCTGGTAACCGCAGCCGGCGCCTCGTGCAGACCGACGACCGGCCCCACAGCGGCGCAGCCGCTCAGCGCGACCGCGGCGCCCGCGGTGAGGGCGAGGGAGCGGAGCGAGCGGTTCATGCCGTGTCTCCCTTCGCGTGCGGGCCCGGGAACGTCGTGACGGCACGGTTGGCCGCGGGGTCCGGGCGCCCCGAAGGCGCGGCCGGGACGTCGCCCGTGCCACCCGAAGGCGCGGCCGAGGACGCATCCGCCGACCGCTGCGGCGTGGTGCCCCGGCGGTTCACCAGGCCCTTGCTCACCGGCAGCCGGCCCTGGGCCACGCGGTGGCGCGCCTCCCCGACCGCGCGGCGTCGACGGGGCCGCCAGAGGAACCCGAGGGCCAGCACGGCGAGCACCAGGCCGATGGCGGCGGCGGCGAGCGCCTCGACGAACCAGGTCCGGTTCTCCCAGGTGAGGGTGGTGCGGACCCGGCCGAGCGCGGCGGCGTTGCCGGAGGAGGCAACCACACTCTGCGGGACGTCGCCCGGCTGCACCACCAGGCGCGCCGTGCCCGTGCCGGTGCCGGTCTGCTGCCAGACGTCCCCGCCCGGCAGTCGGGCAGCCGTGCTGGCGCCCGTGCCGGCGGTGTGGGTGTCCACGCCACCGGAGGGGTAGTGGACCCGGTCGACCGACAGGAACGGGCTGCTGCCGAGCGCCGCGCGGGCGTCGGCGTCGTGCGCCAGGCCCAGCCAGACCGCTCCTCCGTCGACGCGGCTGACGCTGACCTCGACCGGCGCGTCGACGCGGGCGAGGACCGGGGAGCCGACCACGAGGAGGCCCGGGGTCTGCCGGCTGCCGCTGAACTCAGCCCGCCCCGAGGGGCCCAGCCCGATGGCGGCCCCGGCGCCGAGGACGAGCAGGACCAGGCCGACCACCGCCACGAGGAGGGCAGCGGCACGCGGCACGCGTCGTGCGGTTGCGGGCACGGCTCAGGTCCTCACGCTCGGTAGGTCGGGAAATGAGGGGTCCCCCGGCCGCCTCCCGTCCACTGTAAGCACAGCCCCGGGCCCCGGGACAAATCCCCCCGAGCCGGGGAGACGCCCCCTGTCAGGCGAGGTCAGCCGACCGTCGCCGGTGACCCCGCCCCGATGACACGACCCGACGACCGGTCTGCGTCAGAACCGCGCCGGCTCCCGGTAGATGCCCCACAGGTCGCGCAGCGCGTTGCAGATCTCACCGAGCGTGGCCTCGGCGCGGACCGCCTCCAGCATGGCGGGGAGCATGTTCTCCGACGTACCGGCGACCTCGACCATGCGGGCGAGCGCAGCGGTCACAGCCGCGTCGTCGCGGGCGGCCTTGCGCGCCCCGAGCGCCACGACCTGGTCGCGCTCGACCTCGTGGCTGACCCGCAGGATCTCCAGCTCGTGGCTGACCGACTCGGTGTGGCAGTTGACCCCGACGACCTTCTTGTCGCCCTTCTCCAGCGCGATCTGGTAGTCGAAGGCGGCGTTGGCGATCTCGGACATGAACCAGCCGTCCTCGATACCGCGCAGGATGCCCGAGGTCATCGGGCCGACCTCGTGCTCGATCCGGTCCGAGCCGGGCGCCGGCGTCCGGCCGACCTCGCCCATCGCGCGGATCTTGTCGAAGATCGCCTCGGCCTCGGCCTCGATCCGGTCCGTCAGCGCCTCGACGTACCAGGAGCCGCCGAGCGGGTCGGCGACGTTGACGACGCCGGTCTCCTCCATGATCACCTGCTGGGTGCGCAGCGCCACCTCGGCGGACTGCTCGGTCGGCAGCGCGAGCGTCTCGTCCAGGGCGTTGGTGTGCAGTGAGTTCGTGCCCCCGAGGACGGCGGCGAGGGCCTCGACCGCGGTGCGGACGACGTTGTTGAGCGGCTGCTGCGCGGTCAGTGACACACCGGCGGTCTGGGTGTGGAACCGCAGCCACTGGGCCTTGTCCGACGTGGCGCCGTACACGTCGCGCATCCAGCGGGCCCAGATGCGCCGCGCGGCGCGGAACTTGGCGATCTCCTCGAAGAAGTCCAGGTGGCTGTCGAAGAAGAAGGACAGGCCCGGGGCGAAGACGTCGACGTCCAGGCCGCGGGAGAGCCCCAGCTCGACGTAGCCGAAGCCGTCGGCAAGGGTGAAGGCCAGCTCCTGCGCGGCCGTCGAGCCCGCCTCGCGGATGTGGTAGCCGGACACCGAGAGCGGCTTGTACGCCGGGATCTTCTCGGCGCAGTACTCCATCAGGTCCCCGATCAGGCGCAGGTGCGGGCCCGGCTCGAACAGCCACTCCTTCTGGGCGATGTACTCCTTGAAGATGTCGGTCTGCAGCGTGCCGTTGAGGACGCCGATGTCGACGCCCTGGCGCTCGGCTGCCACGAGGTACATGCAGAAGACCGGCACGGCGGGCCCGCTGATCGTCATCGACGTCGTGACGTCGCCGAGCGGGATGTCCTTGAACAGCGTCTCCATGTCGGCGGCGCGAGTCGATCGCCACCCCACAGTGGCCGACCTCGCCGAGGCTGAGCGCCTCGTCGGAGTCGCGGCCCATCAGCGTGGGCATGTCGAACGCGACGCTGAGGCCGCCGCCACCCCGGGCGAGGATCATCTTGTAGCGCTCGTTGGTCTGCTCCGCGTTGCCGAAGCCGGCGAACTGCCGGATCGTCCAGGCGCGGCCGCGGTAACCGGTGGCGTGCAGGCCGCGGGTGAACGGGAACTCCCCCGGCCATCCGATCCGGGCCATCCGCTCGTCGCCCGCCTCCCCCTCGGGGTCCGGACCATAGACCGGCTCCACGGTCGTGCCCGAGAGGGTGGTGAAGTCCGCCTCGCGAACCAGGCCGCGCGCCTGCGCGGCGTCGTACCGCTGCTGCCACCGGGACCGGCCGTCGGCCGGTGCGCTCGGGGGCGTGGGAGGTGCCGTGCGGGGGTCCTGCGGGGCGGTGGTCATGCCCCCAACTTACTTGGACGTCCTAGTAGGTGTCACGGCCCGGCTCCGCCGGCCCAGCCGCCGTCGTCCGGGTCGCACGCGATCCCACGGTGGAGACCGACCTGGCGGTCGTGGCAGCCGGTACGTCGGCCGGGCGCTGGCTGACGTCGTGGCCGAGGTCCAGGCTGTGGTCCTGGGCATCGTCGTCCTCGAAGTCGTCGGCCTCCAGGCGCACCTTGCGCAGGAGCCGGAACAGCTGCTCGAGCTCCCGCGGGGTGAGGGCGCCCAGACCGAAGCCGTCGTCGACCAGGTCACGGGTGGCGCGCTCCATCACCTCCCGGCCGGACGGCGTGATCGCCGCGAGGGTCCCGCGGCCGTCAGCCGGGTTGGGGCTGCGATCGACGAGCCCCTGCGCGGCGAGCCGCTGGATGATGTTGGTGGCGCTGGTCGGGTGGACCATGAGCCGCTGGCCCACCTTGCTCATGGGCAGCCGCCCCTCGCGGCTGAAGGCCAGCAGCACCAGCGCCTCGTAGCGCGCGAACGTCAGGCCGTGGCGGCCGACCGTCGCGTCAAACCTGGCCAGCAGCAGCTGCTGGACGCGCATGACAGACGTCGCCGACGCCATCGCGGCGAACTGTGACCGCGGGCCCCAGCGCGCCCGCCACAGCTCGGCGGCGCGGCGGATCGGGTCGAACGGCAGCGGGATGGAGAAGGACACACCGCCACGCTAGCGACGCTCCCCTGCCGGCGAACCTACCCGTCCAAGCGTCGGTACGACGCAGAGCAAGGGCTCCTCGGGCGCCCGTCCCGACGCCGACACGATGCCTTTCACCGACGCCAACCGCCGCAGCCCGCCAGGCCCGTTCACCTGCCTGTGCGTCTGCCGCGCTCAGGCACCGGTGTCGCGGGAGATGACCTGCTCGAGGCGGTCGAGCTTGCCGGTCAGCTCGCCGGTGTGGCCCGGCCGGATGTCAGCCTTGAGGACGAGGCTGACGCGGGGGCCGTACTCCCCGACCGCCTCGCACGCGCGCCGGACCACGTCCATGCACTCGTCCCACTCGCCCTCGACCGTCGTGAACATGGAGTCCGTGCGGTGCGGCAAGCCGGAGTCGCGCACGATGCGGACGGCGGCGGCGACAGCCTGGCTCACCGAGCCGTCCGCCTGCGAGGCGTCGGTGGAACCGGACGGGGCGACGGAGAAGGCAACCAACATGACGGCCAGAGTACGGCGTGGGCCCAGAAGTCCGGGCCCCCGCGCCGCGTCGAGCAGCACAGCGGACTGCCGAGGACGCTCCACGGTCCCCAGCAACAACTCTCCAGTTGCTCAGAACCCCAAGTTCAACTTGACTCCCCTCCCACGTCCGACTGCGGCGTCTATAGCGACGCCCGGTCAGCCGGACGTTCGCTGGATCACAGGTCATCCCGACTCCCAGCGTCGTGGGCTTTGTGGTGGAAGGCCTTGATGACAAAGCCCCGACGGCGTGCACGTGCTGGCCCGTTTCCGTACCGACCAGCAAAGGAAGCGACTGCGTAGAGGGCACCAGTCGCCGTCGCGCTTGGAGCGGGCTGGCCCGAACGGCGAACCTGCACATCCCCACCCCCGACCCCGCCGAAGGTCACTCAGGATTGCTGTTGCCCTTACGGGGATGCACCACTATCGTTCCGGCCACCGACAACCATGTCGGCTTTACACGTGGGGGGAACAGCGAATGAAGATGACCGCATTGCGGATCGCAGCGGCGTCACTGGCGACTGGCGTTGCAATCTCGGTCGCGCCCGTGCCAGGGGCGATGGCGAGCACCGGCGGAGGGGGCGGAGGGGGTTCGTGCCCTTCTTGGTATTCCACAAGTGACCTCGGCTTGACCATCGTCAACTGCACCTCGCATCGAGTCACCGCACACGAATACTGCGGCACGTACTTTCAAGGGGACCAGTCCGTCGCGGCTGGAAAGACGTATCACTCCACGCGCACTTGGTGGTGCACTGGCCACCTAACGGTACGAAGCTTCTCTTGACATCTAGCGAACTTCGATTTCACTAAAGCCCGCATTCTGCGCGCGTTGCAAGGTATTGCCATTCAAGGTTGGGGGGCAAACTTTTCGCCCCCCAACCTTGAAACCGCTGCTTGGCCTCGACTTCAATGGCGTACCAGCACGTGTGCCAGTCCACCTCAAGGTGGCGGCCCAACGCCGAGACGGTGGTGTCGTCGTGGGCCAGGGCGTCGGTGGCCCACGACGATCGCCCATCGGGTCAGCCGCGCCCGCGTTGCGAGCAGCTCGTGCCGCTCGCTGAACGTCGTGACCGGGCAGGTGTCCTCCCGAATCGCCTGAGCCGCTTTCGCCACCGCACCACGGTCGGCACGCCGAAACAGGGCGCGTCCGCGGCCACATGGACGCGTCGGCCGTGCCCGATCGCGACCACCCCGCACGTGGGGCATCCACCGATGTCGTCGTCGGTCTCCACCGTCAGCTGCCGCCGACTAGACTCGTCCCGCTCGACGGCCAAGACGTGGATCCCGGCGACGCTGAACAAGGCATCGGCGCGGGCGCACCAAGGGTCGCTTGAGGCGCGCGTGCAGTGGTCCAAGTCGGGGTCTTCTGTTCGATCAGGCGCTTGGTCACTTCTGATCTTGAAGGCCCCGACACCCTAACGTGCGTACCGCCACGCCGACCCCGATGAGCACCTCACCCACGCTCAAGTCCGAAGAGCCGGTATGCCTCGACCAGCGAAGTCACCGGGTCGGGTCTGATACTGCTGCGGCAGTACGTCAGCGCCGCCGTCAGAAACCCGTCGTCGCCAGGGTCTGGTCCACGACGTGGCCGCCGCATGGCAAGGCGGACCCCCATGTCAGAGGCGGCGCTGAAACTCCGGGTAGATCTCCACGGGTCGGAAGCCGAGCCGCTCGTTGATGGCGATCATGCTCTCGTTGACCTCCGCATTGGCGGTGTGCAGCGCCCGTCGCCCAGGGTGCTCGCGCTGGACCTCGAGCAGGTTGCGCGCCTTGAGCGCCAGGCCCAGACGGTGACCGCGGTGGTCGCGGCGCACCAGCGTCCCCCACTGGTGGAGGTTCTCGGGGTCGTCCAGCGGGATGGACACGTCGCTGTAGCCGACCACCTGACGGTCGCCGTCCAGCGCCACCACGGTCGAGCGCAGCCGTCGAGCAGCACGCAGCTGGGCCTCGAGCTCCAGCCAGATCCCCGGGGTGAGCGCCTCCGCCTCGAACTCGATGTCGCCGGTCGGGGCGTCCAACACCAGCTGGTTGTGCACATGACAGTAGGACGGCAGGAGCTCGGGCGGCACTCCGTCGACGTACCGCTCGATCGTGTATGACGGGTGGTGCGGCGCCGCCTCACGGATCATCGCCTCGAGCTGGTCCTGGTCGACGGGGAGGTCGAGCACCCGGTGCACCTCGGTGTTGGCGAGGGCAAAACCGCGCCGTTCGGCGAAGCGTCGGTACGGATGGTCGTCGCGTCGGTCGAAGGCATAGGCGCTGGGGACGAGGATCGTGCCGCGTCCTTCCTCCTTGCTCCGACGGACGACGAGATCGACCAGCGCAGAACCGAACCCGTGCCCGGTGGC
The DNA here is from genome assembly GCA_963724015.1 of uncultured Actinomycetota bacterium. Classification (GTDB taxonomy): domain Bacteria; phylum Actinomycetota; class Actinomycetes; order Actinomycetales; family Dermatophilaceae; genus CAVRTM01. The sequence goes on along the minus strand of CAVRTM010000004.1, from coordinate 804,283 downwards.
CTCGGGGTCGACATGGACCTCGGCCCACACCATGTCGGTGTTGTCCAGTAGCGGCAGCTCGATCACGACGACGCCGGTGACGCCGCGCTCGTCCCCCACCGCCCACACCTCGCGGCGTTCAGCGGGGTCCTCGGCGCGGTACAGCGCGCGCTCCTCGTGCAGCGACCATGGTGTGGCGTAAGGGCGTTCGTGCCGCTCGGCGGCTGCCACCACCTCGTGGCAACGCTCGAGCTCGGCGTCGTCGAACACGTCGACGCGGCGCAGGTCCATGAGTCCCACGGTAGGGACGCGGCGGCCGGGACGCACCCGGTTTTCCGCCAGCCCACCAACGACCGGCGGAGCCGCTGGACACCTCAGGTCAGCGCGTCGAGGACCTTTTCCGCCGCCGCATAGGGATCGCTCGTCCCGTCCACGACGCCCTCCGCCAGCTCGTCCACCCCGCGACCATGCCGCAGGTCGCCCATACGGGAACGCAACGCCTGCAAGGCGATCGACTCGATCTCGTCACCGGCGCGGCGCACCCGCCGCTCACGCAGCACGCCCGAGGACTCCATCCAGGCGTAGTGCTTGTCGATCGACTCCATCACCTCGCCGATGCCCTCGCCCCGAGCGGCAACGGTCTTCAGCACCGGCGGCCGCCACAGGCCGGGCTCGCTGCGGTCGCCGAGGCTGATCATGTGGCGGATGTCGCGCACGGTGGCATCAGCGCCGTCACGGTCGGCCTTGTTGACGACGAAGACGTCCCCGATCTCGAGGATCCCCGCCTTGGCGGCCTGGATGCCGTCGCCCATGCCCGGCGCGAGGAGCACGATGGTCGTGTCCGCCAGCCCGGCGACCTCGACCTCGCTCTGCCCGACCCCGACGGTCTCGACGAGGATGACGTCACAGCCGGCGGCGTCGAGCACCCGCAGGGCCTGCGGCGTCGTCCACGACAGCCCGCCCAGGTGCCCCCGGCTCGCCATCGACCGGATGTAGACCTCGGGGTCCAGGACGTGGTCCTGCATGCGGACGCGGTCGCCGAGCAGCGCTCCGCCGGAGAAGGGCGAGGACGGGTCCACCGCGAGCACCCCGACCCGCTGGTCCGCGCGAGCGCAGCGCGCCCACGACAGCGCTGGTCGAGGTGGACTTGCCCACGCCCGGGCTGCCGGTGATCCCGATGATGTGGGCACGCCCGCTGTACGGCGCGAGCGCGGCCATCACCGTCCGCAGGGCCGGGGAGCCGTCCTCGACGAGCGAGATCAGGCGCGCAACGGCTCGTGGCGATCCTGCCCTCGCCGCCTCGACGAGGGCAGGGACGTCGACGGGCCGTCGTGCCATGGGGTCGCTGTGTTCCGGGCCGGCTCAGGCCCGCGGGACCCGGACGATGAGGGCGTCGCCCTGGCCGCCACCGCCGCAGAGCGCCGCCGCACCGACGCCGCCGCCGCGACGCCTGAGCTCCAGCGCCAGGTGCAGGGCGATCCGGGCACCGGACATGCCGATCGGGTGCCCCAGGGCGATGGCCCCGCCGTTGACGTTGACCTTGTCGGGGTTCAAGCCGAGCTCCTTGGTCGAGGCGAGCCCGACCGCCGCGAACGCCTCGTTGATCTCGACCAGGTCGAGGTCGGCGGGCGTGATGCCCTCCTTCTCGCAGGCCTTGGCGATGGCGCGCGCCGGCTGGCTCTGCAGCGTGGAGTCCGGGCCCGCGACAACGCCGTGCGCACCGATCTCGGCCAGCCAGGTCAGGCCGAGCTCCTGCGCCTTGGCCTTGCTCATCACCACGACCGCGGCGGCGCCGTCGGAGATCTGCGACGCCGACCCGGCGGTGATCGTGCCGTCCTTGCTGAACGCGGGTCGCAGCCGGCCCAGGCTCTCGGTCGTCGTGTCGGCGCGGATCCCCTCGTCCGTGCGGAACTCCAGCGGCTCACCCTTGCGCTGGGGGATCGAGACGGGGACGACCTCGTCGTCGAACACCCCGTCCTTCCAGGCCCTGGCCGCGAGCTGGTGGCTGCGCGCGGAGAACGCGTCCTGCTCCTCCCGCGAGAACTCGGCGTCGCCGACGTTGGCCGCCTCGGTCAGCAGTCCCATCGCCTGGTCGGTGAACGCGTCCCACAGCCCGTCGAAGGCCATGTGGTCGCGCATCGCGACGTCGCCGTACTTGAAGCCCTCGCGGCTCTTCTCCAGCAGGTGCGGGGCGTTGGTCATGGACTCCTGGCCCCCGGCGACGACGATCTCGAACTCGCCGGCGCGGATGAGCTGGTCGGCCAGGGCGATGGCGTCGATGCCCGAGAGGCACACCTTGTTGATCGTCAGCGCCGGGACGGTCATCGGGATGCCGGCCTTGACCGCCGCCTGGCGGGCCGGGATCTGGCCGGCGCCGGCGGTGAGGACCTGCCCCATGATGACGTAGTCGACCTGGTCGCCCCTGACGCCGGCGCGCTCGAGCGCGCCCTTGATCGCCACCCCGCCCAGGTCCGCCCCGGAGAACCCCTTGAGGGAGCCGAGGAGGCGACCCATCGGCGTACGGGCTCCGGCGACGATGACGCTCGTGGTGGCGTCCGTGCGCTCGGTCGGTGTGCTCATCTGCTGTGCCTCCAACGACATCGGTGGGTTCGCCGTCACTCTAACGCCCGGCCGCAAGGTGCGGCCGTGGTCGCGGCCGCCGCGCGGATGTCACGCCGGCCCGCCGTACTGCCTAGGGTGACGGGCATGACCCAACAGCCGGATCCGCTCTTCACCGCCATCGACCACGTGGGCGTGGCCGTGCACGACCTCGACGCCGCGATCGCGTTCTACCGCGACACGTACGGCATGCGGCTGGTGCACGAGGAGACCAACGAGGAGCAGGGCGTGCGCGAGGCGATGATGGCCGTCGGCGACTCCGGGTCGTGCGTGCAGCTGCTCGCACCCCTCACGCCGCAGTCCACCATCGCCACCTTCCTGGACCGTTCGGGGCCGGGCGTGCAGCAGGTCGCCTACCGGGTGGAGGACGTCGTCGCCGTGTCCGCGACGCTGCGCGAGCGCGGGATGCGCCTGCTGTACGACGAGCCGCGCCGCGGGACCGCGGGCAGCCGGATCAACTTCGTCCACCCCAAGGACGCCGGCGGCGTCCTCGTGGAGCTGGTCGAGCCCGCAGAGGCGCACTGACCCACCGGCCGGTCGCCGGTGACGCCAGCAGAACCGGCAGGTTTGTGGGAGTGAGGCGCGCAGAACCGGCAGGTTTGCGGGTGAGCCAGGTCACGGTGTGGCGGGGGTCTCACGGACCTACCGGATGGTGGTGGCCACCACTAGGTTCGCCGCCAAGGACGCCGGCCGCCCCGGTCCCGGCTCCACGACTCCCTGCCGAGGAGACCACCATGCGAGCCATCCGTGAGGCGATCCTGTCCGGCGAGCGCGACGCGGCCACCTTCGCGTCGCTGCCGCTCCCCCCGACGTACCGGGCGGTCACGGTGCACCGGGACGAGCAGGAGATGTTCGCGGGCATGGCCAGCCGGGACAAGGACCCCCGCAAGAGCCTGCACGTGGAGCAGGTCGACGTCCCCGAGCTCGGGCCGGGCGAGGCGCTCGTCGCCGTGATGGCCAGCGCGATCAACTACAACACCGTGTGGACCTCCATCTTCGAGCCGGTCTCGACGTTCACCTTCCTGGAGCGCTACGGCCGGACCTCCCCCCTCGCCCGGCGGCACGACCTGCCCTACCACGTGGTCGGCTCCGACCTCTCCGGCGTGGTGCTGCGCACCGGGGCCGGGGTCAACGCGTGGAAGCCGGGGAATGAGGTGGTCGCCCACTGCCTGTCGGTCGAGCTCGAGCACGCCGACGGCCACAACGACACGATGCTCGACCCGGAACAGCGGATCTGGGGCTTCGAGACCAACTTCGGCGGCCTGGCCGAGCTCGCCCTGGTCAAGACCAACCAGCTGATGCCCAAGGCGCCGCACCTGACGTGGGAGGAGGCGGCCGTCCCGGGGCTGGTCAACAGCACGGCGTACCGGCAGCTGGTGTCGCGCAACGGCGCCGGGATGAAGCTCGGCGACGTCGTCCTGGTCTGGGGGGCCAGCGGCGGCCTCGGGTCCTACGCCACCCAGATGGCGCTGGCCTCGGGCGCCACCCCCGTCTGCGTCGTGTCCAGCCCGGAGAAGGCCGACATCTGCCGGCGGATGGGGGCCGAGCTGGTGATCGACCGCAGCAGCGAGGGCTACGCGTTCTGGCGGGACGACGGCACCCAGGACCCCCGCGAGTGGAAGCGCTTCGGTACGACGATCCGGGCGCTCACCGGCGGCCGCGACCCCGACATCGTCTTCGAGCACCCGGGCCGGGAGACGTTCGGGGCGAGCGTCTACGTCGCGCGCCGCGGCGGCACCATCGTCACGTGCGCGTCGACGAGCGGCTTCCTGCACGAGTACGACAACCGCTACCTGTGGATGAACCTCAAGCGGATCATCGGCTCGCACTTCGCGAACTACCGGGAGGCGTGGGAGGCCAACGACCTGGTCGTGCGCGGGCTGATCCACCCGACGCTGAGCCGGACGTACGACCTGCAGGACGTGGGCCAGGCCGCCTGCGACGTCCACCGCAACCTGCACCAGGGCAAGGTCGGCGTCCTTGCTCTCGCGCCGACCGAGGGGCTGGGCGTCACCGACCCGGCCCTGCGGCAGCGACACCTGGCGGCGATCAACCGGTTCCGCAACGTCTGAGCAGCCACAGCGCCGGCGCGCCCGGACGACGGCGGCCGCCTCGCGGACGACGACGGCCGCCTCGCAGCTCGGTCGGTCCTCCCCGGGCACTAGGCTCCCCGCGTGAGACCAGGAGTGTTGCGACGATGGACCGCCTACCGGGAGCGACAGCGCACGGCGCTGCGCGACAGCTACCGGTCCCGGCCGTACGACGAGGCTCCGCCGCGGCACGAACCGAACCTGATCTCCGACACCCTTCCCCCGCTCGACGGCGCCGTGGGGATCAGCGACGGACCTGCCGACCCGGCGGCCGTAGCCGACGCGGCTGACGCGGCCGACGCGGCCATCGACCAGGACCCGGCACAGGGCCGTGCGCCCGAGGGCGCGACCGCCATCGGGCACGACGGCCAGCCCCATCGCAGCAGCTACGGCAAGGCGGGGCGCCCGCTGAACCGCCAGTCCCCCGTCTACGTCGGCTTCTTCGGCGCTCTCGGCGTCCTGCTGGCCGTCGGTCTCTGGCACATGGTGGGGCAGCTGGCGCAGGTGATCACGCTGCTGGTCGTCGCACTGTTCATCACGTTGGCCCTCAACCCGATCGTGGAGGCACTGGTCCGCCGCGACCTCAAGCGCTCGCTCGCGGTGGCCACCGTCTTCGTCGGCCTCGTCGCCGTCTTCGTCTCGCTCGGCCTGATCGTCGTGCCGCCGGTGGTCCAGCAGGGCACCCTGCTGGCCGAGAACGCCCCCACCTACCTCAACGGCGTGCTGAACAACCGGCTCGTGCGCGACCTCGACACCCATTACCAGGTGGCCGACAAGCTCCAGGCCGAGCTGCAGAACCGCGTCACCGACGGCAACTTCATGAGCGGCATCGCCGGCGGTGTCCTCGGCGCCGGCAAGGCGGTCCTGTCGGGCTTCTTCTCGTTCTTCACCGTGCTCGTGCTGACGCTGTACTTCCTGTCCTCGCTGCCCAAGGTGAAGCAGGCGGCGTACGGGATGGTGCCCGCCAGTCGACGCCCGCGCGTCGTCTCCCTGTCCGAGGAGATCATGCGGCGGGTCGGCAGCTACGCCATCGGTCAGGTCGCCGTCGCGGCGATCAACGCCACGGCGAGCTGGATCATGATGACCATCGTCGGGATCCCGTACGCCGCGGTCCTCGCGGTCGCGGTCGGCTTCCTCGGGCTGCTGCCCATGGTCGGCGCCACGCTCGGCGCGGCGCTGGTCTGCACGGTCGCCGTCTTCGACGAGCCGCGCAAGGCGGTCATCGCCCTCATCTACTACGTGGTCTACCAGCAGATCGAGAACTACGTCATCGCGCCGCGGATCATGCAGCGCACCGTCTCGGTGCCGGGCGCGATGACCGTCGTCGCCGCGCTCGCCGGCGCCGCGCTGCTCGGGATGCTCGGAGCCCTGCTGGCGATCCCGGTGGCCGCCGGCCTGCTGCTGCTGTACGAAGAGGTGCTCGTGCCGCGCCAGCGCCGGACCTGAGCCTCCCGGCTCGGCCGTCCAGGCCCAGCCGTCCGGCGCAGCGACCCGGGGGCTCAGCCGTCCGGGCTCAGCCCGCGGCGTCTCAGGTGTCGGTGTCCGCGGGGTCCACCGCCTCCGCGGCGTCTGCCCCACCGGGTTCGACGAGGGACGCGGGCACCGTGCGCGGCAGCGGCCCGCGGTCCGGAGCCACGACGGCGACGATCTCATCCAGCGCGCGGCGCACGAGCGTCTCCCCCACCCACAGGTGCCGCCCTCCTTCCACGCCGACGACCCGCGCCTGCGGCACCGCCGCGAAGCGCCGGGCTGCCTCCGCGGGGCGCAGGTAGTCGTCGTGCTCGGGAACCAGCGCCACGAGCGGCTTGCCGCCGTCAGCCCATGCCTGCAGGTGCTCGGCACCGCTGAACCGCAGCGGCGGGCTGAGCAGGATCGCGCCCTCGACGGCTGGGTCGTGCCCGTGCATGAGCGCCAGGTCGGTGCCGAAGGACCACCCGAGCAGCCACCGGTGCGGCAGGTCGTGGAACTCGGCGAACTCGATGGCCGCCGCCACGTCGAACCGCTCGGAGCGGGCCTCGTCGAAGGCGCCCTCCGAGGTGCCGCGCGGGGACGTCGTACCCCTGGTGTTGAAGCGCAGGACGGCGATGTCGGCCAGGGCGGGCAGGCGGTAGGACGCCTTGCGCAGGACGTGGCTGTCCATGAAGCCGCCGTGCGTGGGCAGCGGGTGAAGTGTCACCAGCGTGGCGACGGGGTCGCGGTCCGGCGGCAGCGCCAGCTCGCCGACCAGCGTGAGCCCGTCGGCGGTGTGCAGCTCGATGTCCTCGCGGCGGGCCCGCAGGACGGTGCCGGACCGCACCTCCACCGGGTCGTCCTGCCCGTCGGCGCCGGCGGCGTTGATGCTCTCGGTCGTCACTTCCAGGATCCTCGCGGTGGTCGTCGGGTGCGGGCGCCCCAGCACGCGGAGTGCCAGTGCCGGCGCTGGTCCAGCCCACCGACCCCGTCGGCAGGCCAGACCACGACATGCGGTACGCCGGGTCGCACGTCCTGGGAGCAGCCGGGGCACAGGTAGGCACGGGTGGCTCCCGCGCCGGTGACGGCGCGGACGAACCACTCGCCGCCGGCGTGCTGCTCCCGCCGCGCGGCGCCACCGAGGGCACGGCCGTGGTTCAGCGGTGCCTCGTCACGGCGACGGCGGTTGGCTCGGGGCATGGCTCGATTGTGCCGAACGCCACGCGCGGGCGTCACGGCGCTCCCGTCACGCGCAGGTCGGGGACGTCGTAGCGGTAGGCCGAGCTGGGGCCGGACGCCCGGCAGGTCAGCCTCGCCGGGGCCGTGCGGCCGCGCACGACCGTCGCCTGGACGGCTCGCGGCAACGGTCCGCTCCCGGTGAGCCTGACCGACCACGACTCCTCGCCCTGCTGCTGGATGTGGCGCACCACGACCTGCGACAGGCCGGCCGGGCCGAAGCGGCGCAGGACCGCGGCCACGGCCGCCTGCCCCACCGGCGGCTGGGTGCTGATGCCGCGCAGGTGGTCCACGCTGACCCGGTCCTCGAGGTGCGCCTGCACCACCTCGACGACGTTGCCGGGGTCGAGGTTGCCGTAGCAGGCGCCGCCGGGCAGGACCAGCAGGTTGGCGGCGAACCGGTCCCCTCCCACGTGTGAGCACTCCCACGTGCCGACCGGCCAGCGCTCGGCCAGGCGCGCCGCCACCGGACGGCCGCGCACCGCGCAGCAGGTGTCATGGCGACCGTGCGCGCAGACCAGCAGCAGCGGCTCCGCCGGGGCGGCGCCTGCGCCCCTTTCGCCGCGGCCACCCGCCAGCGCATCGACGCAGGAGAGCAGGTCCGCACCGGAGCTCCAGGACCCCCACTGCACCGACGGCGTCCTCCAACCCGTGTCGGCGTCGGCGTCCGCGTCGGCCTCGGCGTCCACGACCGCCCAGCGTCGGACCGGGCGCGCCGGCTGGCGCCCCGGCCGGCGCACCAGCAGGATGCGGGCGCCGGCTCCGGCAGCGGCCCGGCGGAGGCGGTCCTGGACGCCTGCTGCGATCCCCGAGCCGCCGAGGGCGTCGACCGCCCAGGGGCCGGGGTGCTCGAGCAGCAACCAACGGCGAGCAGGCGCCGCCGTACCGACCAGGTCGTCCTCGCGCGCCCGGGCACCGTCGGCGCACAGGGGCGCGGCCTCGCTCACCCCTGGACGGCCACGCCGGACAGCAGTAGCCGGCGGGCCAGGTCCTCACCGAGCGCGGCGGCAGCGACCGGGTCGCCGTCGAGCAGTCGGATGACGGCGTCGACGTCGACGTCGCGCAGGAGCAGGTCGCCCGCACGGCTGCGCAGCAGAGCGCTGCCGTCGGGTTGGGGCTCGAGGGCCGGAGCAAGGTGGGGACGGACCTTCAGCACGGCGTCGTCGAGCATGGCGCAGGCGCGCAGCTGGGCCAGCGGGCCGACGGGCGCCGCCCTCTGGGCGCTTCGGGCGAGCGCGGCCATCCGGCGGGCCACCTCGCTGACCGATGCCTCCTGCACGGCACGCAGCAGTCGAGCACGCACGAGCTCGAGGTCCACGGTCAGCCCGGTGGGGTCGCTGACGTCGACCCCGAGGGGCAGCGAGCCACGTACGTCCTCGTCGGCCGCCAGGCGCTCGAGGGCGACGGCAAGCAGCTGCTCCGCGAGGACGTGGCCGTGCCAGGCATGGACGCCGATGGTCACGTGGGTGCTGACGCCACCGAGGGCCGTGGCCGCGTGCAGGTAACCCCGCGGGAGGTAGAGGCAGTCGCCCGGGCGCAGGACCGCATCGATCACCGGCTCGGTCTGCGCGGCGGCCTCGACGTCGGCGCGCCGGCCGGTCCACGGCTGGGTGCGCAGGGGTGCGGGATGAATGGGCGCGTGGATGCGCCAGCGCTTCTCCCCCTCGATCTGCAGGACGAAGACGTCGTGGACGTCGTAGTGGTCGCTGAAGCCCCGCGACTGCGGCGGGGTGACATAGGCGTTGACCTGGACCGGGTGGCCGAGGTCGGCCGCCAGGTCCTGGGAGAACGCGGTCAGCGGTGGCCACAGCCGGTGCAGTCCCTGCAGCACGATGGTGGCGCCCTCGGCGAACAGGCGCACGAGCTTGTCGTCGCTGACCTGGTCGGCCACGCCGGCCCCCACCCCGGCGCCGGCGGTGAAGGCACGGTCGCCGAGGGCGGTGCCGTCCTGGGCGACCCGCAGGAACGGCGTGCGCAGCCCGCGGCGGGAGACCAGCTCGTCGACCGCGTCGGCATCGAGCAGGTCGGTGAAGGACCGGCCGAGCTCCGCACCCCGGGTCAGCAGCGGCTCGCGACCCCAGACGGTGGTCGCGAACTCCTGGGTGTCAGCCCCGACCAGGCGCCGCAGGGCGGCGGCACCGGAACGCTGCCCGGTGACGCCGCCCGAGACGATTGAGGTCACTCAGACCCGGCTCCGCCATCGGCACCGCCGTCAGCGCCGCCGTCAGCGCCGCCATCGGCACCGCCGTCAGCGCCACCATCGGCACCGCCGTCAGCACCACCATCGGCACCGCCGTCGCCGCCGGTGCCCCCGGCACCGCCGTCGGCCGGGCCGTGGGCGCCGCTGTCGGCGCCCCCATCGGCTCCGCCGTCCTGCACACCGGGCGTGCCCTCGGCGCCGGCGTCGGCGGTGCCCTCGTTGCCCTCGGGGTTCGACGTGCTGTCGGTCATTGCTGCCTCCGCGGTGTTGTCAGGACGGGGCAACGGGCGCCCCGGACGGGGCGCCGGCCGGCGCCCCGTCGAAGGCGACGTACCCGCTGCACAACGGGCCAACCCGCTCAGGCGTAGGTGCGGAACCCACGGCCCGCCTTGCGGCCGAGGTAGCCGGCCGTGACCAGCTGCTCCAGCAACGGGGCCGGGGCCAGGCCCCGCTCGCGGAACTCGAGGTAGAGCTCGCGCTGGATCGCGAGCGCGACGTCGAGGCCGACCACGTCGAGCAGCTCGAACGGGCCCATCGGGTAGCCGCAGCCGGTCTTCATGGCCGTGTCGATGTCGTCCGCGCCGGCGTAGTGCGCCTCGAGCATCCGCACGGCGTCGTTGAGGTAGGGGAAGAGCAGGGCGTTGACGATGAACCCGGCCCGGTCGCCACAGGTGACGGGGTGCTTGCCGAGCTGCCGGCAGAGGTCCTGGGCGGTGTCGACGACGTCCTGCGCCGTCGACACCGTGTGGACCACCTCGACGAGCGTCATGACCGGCGCGGGGTTGAAGAAGTGCATGCCGACGACGTCCTGGGGCCGGCGGGTGGCTGCCGCGCACTCGATCACCGGCAGCGAGGACGTCGTGGTCGCCAGGATCGCCCCCGGCCGGCAGATCTCGTCGAGGTTCTCGAACAGCGCCCGCTTGACCGTCAGCTCCTCGACGACGGCCTCGACCACGAGGTCGGCCGCGGCGAGCTCCTCCAGCGACGTGGTGCCGCGGACCCGCGCCAGCGCGGCGGTGCGGTCCTCGTCGGACACCTTGCCCCGCTGCACGGCCTTCTCCAGGCTGCGGGTCAGCGGCCTCGGCGACCGCCTCCAGCCTGGTCTGCGAGCGCGCGACGTGGGTCACGTCGTAGCCGGCCCGGGCGAAGACCTCGACGATGCCGGTGGCCATGGTCCCGGAGCCGACCACGCCGACGCTGCGGATCGGGCGCACGCTCGCCGCAGCGGCGTCACCGGCGGGCGTCAGGGCGTCGGGCACCACGCGTGATGAACCCGCCTCGTCGTAGGTGTAGAACCCGCGCCCGCTCTTGCGGCCCCTGAGCCCGGCGGTGACCATCTGCTTGAGGATCGGGCTCGGGGCGTGCAGCCGGTCGCGGCCCTGCTTGTACATCGTGTCGAGGATCTCGTAGGCGGTGTCCAGGCCGATGAGGTCCATCAGCGCGAGCGGCCCCATCGGCAGGCCGCAGCCCAGCTGCATGGCGGCGTCGATGTCCTCGCGGCTGGCGTAGCGGCTCTCGAACATCGCGACGGCGTGGTTGAGGTAGCCGAAGAGCAGGGCGTTGGCGATGAAGCCGGCCTTGTCGCCGATGACGACCGGCATCTTGCCCAGCCGCTCGGCCAGGGCCTTGACGTCCTCGACCACGGCCTCCTCGGTGACCACCGTGCGGATGACCTCGACGAACCTCAGCACCGGCGCGGGGTTGAAGAAGTGCATCCCGACCACGCGGCGGGGGTTGTGCGTGGCCACCGAGATCTCGGTCACCGACAGGCTGGAGGTGTTGGTGGCCAGGACCGCGTCGGGCTTCACGATCTCGTCGAGCCGGGCGAAGATCTCGCGCTTGAGGTCCAGGTGCTCGGGCACCGCCTCGACGACCAGGTCGCACTCGGCCAGGTCGGTCAGCTCGCTGGTGAAGCGCACCCGCGCGTGCAGCGCCTCCTGCTCCGCCTCGCCGAGCTTGCCGCGCGCCACGGCGCGGTCGGTGGAGTGCCGCAGCACGCCCTGCCCCCGCACGACATCGGCCGGGGTGCTCTCGACCGCCACGACGTCGATGCCGTTGCGCGCGAACACCTCCACGATGCCGGCGCCCATGGTGCCGAGTCCGATCACGCCGACGAGTGCGAAGTTCCGTGCCATGCCCGGAGTCTGTCAGAGGGTCCGGACAGCATGGGAGACGGCGAGGGAGGGTCACCTCCCTGTCGCCACGCCACGCAGCCGTCCACGAGGGGGTGGCAGGATCACCGGGTGCTCACCGGTCTGCTCGGAGCGTTCGCCGCCGCCGTCCTGTACGGCGCCGCGACGGTCCTTCAGGCCGCCGGCGTGCAGTTCCCTCCGCCTGGTGCCAGCCGGTGCGTCGCTGCCCGCACGACTGTGGGCCGGGCGCCTGTACGCCGTGGGCCTGGTCCTCGACGGGCTCGGCTTCCTCGCCTCGATCGCCGCGCTGCGCACCCTGCCGTTGTTCGTCGTGCAGTCCGCGATCGCCTCCAGCGTGGCCGTCACGGCGGTGCTGGCGGTGCTGTTCCTCGGCGCCCGGCTGGAGCGGCGGGAGGTCGTGGCCCTCGCCGTGGTCGGGCTGGGCCTGCTCGCCCTCGCGCTGAGCGCCACCGAGGAGCCGGCGGTCCGTCTCGGGTCCGGCGCGCGCTGGGTGGTGCTGGCCGGCGTCGTACCCGTCGCGGCCGTGGCGCTGGCCGGGCTGGCCCGCCGGGGCCCGCGCTCGGCGGTGCTGCTGGCGGTGGCCTCGGGGCTGGGGTTCGGCGGCGTCGGCGTCGCCTCACGCGTCCTCGTCGTGCCCGACCCGTGGGTGGGGCTCCTGCTGTCCCCGACCGCGTGGGCGATCCTCGCGTACGCCGCGGTGGCCCTGGTCTGTTACGGCCTGGCGCTCGACCGCGGGGCGGTGACGACCACGGCCGCCGTGACGTTCGCCGTCGAGACGGTGGTGCCCTCGGCCATCGGCCTGTTGCTGCTGCACGACCGCGTCCGCGCCGGCTACCCCGTCGTCGCGGCACTGGGCTTCGCCGCGACGCTGGGCGGCTGCATCGCGCTGGCGCGGCGGGCCGAGCCACCGCCGGAGGACGAGCACCACGGCGTCGGGCCCGGGCGACGCCGAGTCGGAGGACCTGCGCCCCAGCGGTTAGGCTTCCCCGTCGTGCGACTGGTGATAGCTCGATGCAGCGTGGACTACGAGGGCCGACTCCAGGCCCACCTGCCACTGGCCACCCGCCTGCTGATGGTCAAGGCCGACGGCTCGGTGCTGGTGCACAGCGACGGCGGCTCGTACAAGCCGCTGAACTGGATGTCCCCGCCGTGCGCGATGGCCGAGGTCTCCCCCGAGGACCACGAGGCCGCGGACGGCGTGTCGGCCGTCTGGGTGGTCCAGCACGCCAAGTCCGACGACCGGCTGCGGGTGCGGCTGCACGAGGTGCTGCACGACTCCGCGCACGAGCTCGGGATCGACCCCGGTCTGGTCAAGGACGGTGTCGAGGCCCACCTGCAGAAGCTCCTGGCCGAGCACATCCACACCCTCGGCGAGGGTTACACGCTGGTCCGGCGCGAGTACATGACCGCGATCGGCCCGGTCGACATCCTCTGCAAGGACGCCAGCGGCGCCAGCGTGGCGGTCGAGATCAAGCGCCGCGGCGACATCGACGGGGTCGAGCAGCTCACCCGCTACCTCGAGCTGATGAACCGCGACCCGCACCTCGGCACGGTCACCGGCGTCTTCGCCGCCCAGGAGATCAAGCCCCAGGCTCGGACCCTCGCCGTCGACCGCGGCATCCGCTGCGTGACCCTGGACTACGACGCCCTGCGCGGCATGGACGACGTCGACCACCCGCCTCTTCTGACCCCTTCCGGGCGGTCCGCGCGCCGGTGATCGACAATCGACCCGTGAACAGGCGCGCGGCAGTAGCCGCAACCAGTCCCCTCGCCGCCCAGGCGGGCCTGGACCTCATCCACGCCGGCGGCACGGCGGTCGACGCCGCCATCGCCGCCATGCTCGTGGCCACGGTCACCGAGCCCGGCGTCGTCAGCCCGCTCGGCGGCGCGTTCGTCAACATCTGGCCGGCCGACGGCTCGCCCGTCGTGGTCGACGGCAACGTCGAGATGCCCGGCCGTGGCCTGCCGCGGGAGCGGTTCGGCGCCGGCGTGCGTGAGATCCACACGACGTACGGCGGCGGGCTCACCGTGTTCGCCGGCCACGGCTCGGTCGCGACGCCGGGGGCCCTCGCCGCCTTCGGGCGCGCCCACGAACGCCACGGCGCCGCCCCGTGGGCGGAGCTGCTCGCCCCGGCGATCTCCGCCGCGCGCGACGGCTTCCCGCTCGGTGCGGCGGCCGCCAGCTACCTCGCCCTGGTGCACGACTCGATCTTCGGCTGGGACGAGCAGACCCGCGCCTTCCACAGCGCCGAGGGCGTGCCCCACCCCGCCGGTACGACGCTCCGCTCCCCCGAGCTCGCCGGCTCGCTCACCCACCTGGCGCACCGGGGATGGACCGACCTCTACACCGGCGACCTCGCCGAGCAGGTCGCCCAGGACATGGCCGCCCGCGGCGGCCTGGTCACTGCGGCCGACCTCGCGACGTACGACCCGCGGGAGCGGCCCGCCCTGCTGAGCACGCTGCGCGGCTGGAGCATCGCGGCCAACCCTCCGCCGTCGATCGGCGGCCCGGTGCTGACGGCGATGCTGCTGATGCTGGCCCGCCGGGAGTGCCCCGGCCCGGACGACCTCATCGGGATCCAGCGCGAGGTGCTGGGCTACCGGCGGGAGCACCTGGACGTGTCCGAGGACCTGCTCGAAGCCGGCCGCGACCTGATCCGCACGGTCACCGAGCAGAACCTGGCTGCCCTGCCGACGTCCTCCTCGACCGCCCACGTGTCGGTCGTCGACAGTGACGGGACGGCCTGCGCCATCACCGCCTCGGCCGGCTACGGCTCCGGCGTCACCGTCCCGGGCACCGGCCTGGTGCTCAACAACTGCCTGGGCGAGCCGGAGCTCAACCGCCGGGGGCTGCACGCCCTGGCCCCCGGCACCCGGCTGGCCTCCAACATGGCGCCGACGACCGCCCGCCACCGCGACGGAGCCCGCCTCGCGGTGGGCAGCCCGGGCGCCGACCGCATCACCACGGCGCTCCTGCAGGTGCTGGCGGCGTTCTGCCTCGAGGGCGCCGACCTGCAGTCGGCGATCGACCGGGCGCGGTTGCACGTCAGCATCCTCGAGGACGGGTCGGCCCGGATCGAGCACGAGGACGACGACGCGCTGCAGGAGGCGGTGCAGCGCAGCGGCCTGCCCGCCCGCGTCCACGGGCACCGCGACATGTTCTTCGGCGGCGTCGGGGCGACGCTGCGCGACGCCGACGGAGGGCTGTCCGCCGCCGGTGACGGCCGGCGCGCCGCGGCCACCGTCATCGGCTGACCCGCTCGGCCGCCGCTCAGCCGCCGCCCGCCCGGCCGAGCAGCCGCCACCCGTCACCGTCCACCTGCACCGTCACCAGCCGGTACGGCGACAGCCCGTCCTCGTCGTCAGGGCCGCGGCCAGCAGGCCACAGCGTCGTCACCACGCTGGCGTCGGTCACCACGAGCACGGTCTCGCCGCGGTGCAGGTCGGCGAGGGCGTCCAGGGCCGCCCGGTGGCGCGCGGCCGAGGGCGCCGGCGCCCGGCGGACCGGCCCGCACAGCCGCAGATCCGCAGCCGCAGCCGGCAGAGGGTCCAGTCCGTCGACGCTGCGGTGGGTCACGCCCAGCCGCCGGGCCAACGCCGTCGCGGCCGCGAGCGCCGTCGCGTCGCAGCCGCTGCAGACCGCGGCGATCCTGCGGTCGCGCAGCTCGTCGGCCAGCTCGGCCACGCCGTCCGGCTCGGCCACGCCGTCGAGCCCGGGGAGCCGTCCGCGCCCCTCGCGCAGCGCGGCCTCGACTCCCTCGGTCCGGTGCGGAACCGGCCCCCAACCCACCACGAGGAACGTGGCCGGGCACTGCAGGTCGCTCATTCCCCGACTGTAGATCGCCGTCGCCTGTCACGATCGGCCCATGACCCTGCGTGACCTCAGCGACCGCGAGCTGCGCGACCGGGCCGGCGCCAAGTGGTCGGCCGCAGGTCCCGACGTGCTGCCCGCCTGGGTGGCCGAGATGGACTTCGCCCTCGCCGGACCCCTGGCGGCGGCCCTCCACGACGCGGTCGACCGCGGGGCCGTCGGCTACAGCGCGGCCGACGCCCGCACCGGCGTCGCGCAGGCCCTGGCCGCGTTCACCGCCCAGCGCTGGGCATGGGGCATCCAGCCGGCACACGTGGTGCTGGTGCCGGACGTCATGGCCGGGGTCGAGCTCGTGCTGCGGACGCTGTGCGAGGACGCCCCGGTGGTGGTGCCGACCCCGGCGTACCCGCCGTTCCTGGACGTCGTGCCGCTCACCGGCCGCGCGCTGGCGCCCGTCCCGCTGGACCCGGACGGCCCGGCGACGCTGGACCTCGACCGCATCGACGCCGCCCTCACCGCAGGCGCCCGCACCGTGCTCCTGTGCCAGCCGCACAACCCGTGGGGCCGCGTCTTCCGCCGGGAGGAGCTGGAGGGCCTGCGCGACATCGTCCTGCGGCACGGGGCACGGGTGATCAGCGACGAGGTCCACGCGCCGCTGGTCCTTCCCGGCGCGGCCCACCTGCCCTACGCCATGCTGGAGGGCACGGCCGGGCACACCACGACCGTCCTGTCGGCCGCCAAGGCGTGGAACGTCCCGGGGCTGCGCTGCGCGCAGGTCGTCACCGGCACCCTCGGCGACGGGGACGGCGCTGCGTGCCCTCCCGCACACCGCCAACCACGGCCCCTCACCGCTCGGCGTGGTCGGCACCCTCGCGGCGTACGGGCAAGGCACCTCGTGGCTGGAGGAGCTGCTGCAGCGCCTCGACGCCAACCGCACCCTGTTCGGCCACCTCGTCACGGAGCTGCTGCCGGGCGTGCGGCAGCGGCCGCTGGAGGCGACGTACCTCGCCTGGCTGGACGTCCGCGCGCTCGGGCACGAGGACCCGGCGGGCCTGGCGCTGCGCGAGGGACGCGTGCTGGTCAACGACGGCGCCCGCTTCGGCCCCGGTGGGCAGGGCCACGTGCGGCGTCAACCTGGCCACCTCCCCCGAGCGGCTGGAGCGGATCGTCCGCCGGCTCGCGGCGGCCTGGGCGAGACGGCCGCAGCGATGAGTCCTGCCGCCCGCCGAGGTCCCCACCGAGGAGGCCCACCCACCGCAGAGAGGCACTGCCCATGAGGACGCTCACGGTCATCGAGTTCCTGTCGCTGGACGGCGTGATGCAGGCACCGGGCTCTCCCGAGGAGGACACCGACGGGGGCTTCCGGCACGGTGGGTGGCAGCGCCCGTACTTCGACGAGGTCCTCGGCGCGAGCGCCGCGAAGGGCATGGCCTCGACCGGCGCCTACCTGTTCGGCCGCAGGACCTACGAGATCATGGCCCGCCACTGGCCGACCGCACCCGCGGACGACCCGTTCGCCGCGCACCTGAACAGCACGGCCAAGTACGTCGCCTCCACGACCCTGCGGGAGGTCGGGTGGCAGCACTCGTCCCTCCTCCAGGGCGACGTCCCGACGGCCGTGGCCCGGCTCAAGGAGCAGCCAGGCGGGACCATCGCCGTCCTCGGCAGCGGCATCCTCGTCCAGACCCTGATGCAGCACGACCTGGTGGACGAGTACTCGCTCACGGTGTCACCGCTCGTCATCGGCAGCGGCAGGAGGCTGTTCCGGGACGCCGAGCAGGTACGGCGGCTGCGGCTGGTCGACTGCACGGCCACCACGACGGGGTCGGTGCTGCTCACCTACCGCCCGGCCTGAGCGCGACGACGTCCAGCCCTCGCGCGGCGCGCACCACCTGCACGACCTCGCCGATGGTCGCGGTGATCGAGTAGTCCCGCGGCGTGAAGACGGCCGCGACGCCGAGACGGCGCAGCTCCCGCGCATCCGCCTCGGGGATGATGCCGCCCACGACCACCGGCAGGTCACCGGCGCCGGCCGCCCGCAGCCCCTCCAGCACGTCCGGCACCAGCTGCATGTGCGAGCCGGACAGCACCGAGAGGCCCACGCAGTGCACGTCCTCGGCGACGGCCGCGGCGACGATCTGCTGCGGCGTCAGCCGGATCCCCTGGTAGACGACCTCGAGTCCCGCATCGCGGGCCCGTACGGCGACCTGCTCCGCGCCGTTGCTGTGCCCGTCCAGGCCGGGCTTGCCGACCAGCAGCCGCAGCCGCTCCCCCAGCTCCTCCCCGGTACGGCGCACCAGCTCACGCACCGCCGCGAGGTCGCCGTCCGGGCCGGCACCGGCCACACCCACGCTCCCGGAAACGCCTGTGGGGGCTCGATACTCGCCGAAGACCTCGCGCAGCACCCCTGCCCACTCCCCGGTGGTCACCCCCGCGCGGGCGCACCGCAGGCTCGCCTCCATCAGGTTCGCGCCGGACCCGGCGTCGTCGCGCAGCTGCACCAGCGCCGCGGCCGGCTCCGCGCCGGCGCCCGCGTCCCGCTCGGCCCGCCACGTCGCCACGGCCAGTGCCGCCCGGGCCTCGACGTCCGGGTCGACACCCTGCACCGCGGCTGCCGAGGTCCGCCGTGAGCGGGCTCGGCTCGGTGCTCTCGAACCGGTTGACGCCGACCACCACCTGCTCGCCGGACTCGACCCGCTGGCGCCGCCGGGAGTGCGCGGCCACCAGGGCCGACTTCATGTAGCCGGACTCGACCGCCGCCACCGCGCCGCCCATGCCCTGCACGGTGGCGATCTCGGCCCGCGCGCCCTCGAGCAGCCGGGTCACCTCGGCCTCCACCACGGTCGAGCCCGCGAACAGGTCCTCGTGCTCCAGCAGGTCGGACTCGAACGCGAGGACCTGCTGCATCCGCAGGGACCACTGCTGGTCCCACGGGCGGGGCAGCCCGAGCGCCTCGTTCCACGCCGGCAGCTGCACCGCCCGCGCCCGCGCATCCTTGGACAAGGTCACGGCCAGCATCTCCAGCACGATCCGCTGGACGTTGTTCTCCGGCTGGGCCTCGGTCAGCCCCAGGGAGTTGACCTGGACGCCGTACCGGAACCGGCGCTGGGCGGGGTCCGTGACGCCGTACCGCTCGCGGGTGACCTCGTCCCACAGCGCGACGAAGGCGCGCATCTTGCACATCTCCTCGACGAACCGGACGCCGGCGTTGACGAAGAAGGAGATCCTCGCGACCACCTCGCCGAACCGCTCGGGCGCCACCCGGCCGGAGTCGCGCACCGCGTCCAGGACGGCGATCGCGGTGCACATCGCGTAGGCGATCTCCTGCACCGGTGTCGCGCCCGCCTCCTGCAGGTGGTAGCTGCAGATGTTGACCGGGTTCCACCTCGGCATCGCCTCGACGGTGTGGGCGACCAGGTCCGTGGTCAGCCGCAGCGACGGCGCCGGGCCGAAGACGTAGGTGCCGCGGGAGAGGTACTCCTTGATGATGTCGTTCTGCGTGGTGCCGGCCAGCGCGCGGACGACCGCGGTGGGGTCGACCGGCTCCCCGGCAGCCTCCGCCGCCTCGGCGGCCTGCTCCTCGGCCACCACCTGGTACAGCGCGAGCACCCACATCGCGGTGGCGTTGATGGTCATCGAGGTGTTCATCGTCGCAACCGGGATGCCGGCGAAGAGCGCCCGCATGTCCCCGATGTGCGAGATCGGCACGCCGACCTTGCCGACCTCGCCATGGGCCAGCGGGGAGTCCGGGTCGTAGCCGGTCTGGGTGGGCAGGTCGAACGCGACCGAGAGGCCCGTCTGGCCCTTCTCGAGGTTGCGCCGGTAGAGCGCGTTGGAGGCCGCGGCGCTGGAGTGCCCGGCGTACGTGCGCATCACCCACGGCTGGTCGCGCTCCCGCCGCGGCGGGGTCGTGCTCTGCTCGCCCATGGGCCGAAGGTAGCCGCGGGCGGCTGCGGTGGGGAGGCCCTCAGGCGGTGAGAGCCGACACACCGACCAACGCGACCGGCGAGGCAGCGGGGTGCCGGGCCAGCACCCTGTGCAGGCGGGAGACCGCGCAGCAGCCGGTCCAGGCGCGGGGAGACGTCCACGAGGACGAGGCGGCGCCCCGCCCGACGGGCCCGGTGGTGGGCGCCGACGAGGACGCCGAGCCCGGTGGCGTCGTGCACCTCGGCGCCGGCCAGGTGCACCATGAGGTCGCCCTGCCCCCGGTCCAGCACGGCGTGCAGCAGCAGCCGGACGTCCGCGACCGTGTGCACGTCCAGGCGACCGGTCACGACGACCTCCGCGCCCGCCACCGTCTCCAGCACGCTCACCGGCGGTCCTTGCACCGTTGCCACTGCCGACATCTCTGCCCCCCTTCGTCCACCGCGCCTTACCCGCGTTTGCCTGTATTCACGCCCATGGGGACCGGCTGGTGTGCAAACGACGCGTAACGATCCGGACACGACCGGACGGCTCAGGCGAAGGGCGCGTCGTCCGGCTCGCGGGTGACGTCGGCTCCCAGCCCCTGCATCGCCTCGTCGAACCCGGCGTAGCCGCGGTCGACGTGGTGCGCGCCGCTGACGGTGGTGGTCCCGTCGGCGACCAGGCCGGCGATCACCAGGGCGGCGCCGGCGCGGATGTCGCTGGCCTCGACCGGCGCACCGGAGAGGCGGCCGACCCCGTGGACCATGACGTGGTGGCCGTCCACGCGGGCGTCGGCCCCCAGCCGGGCCAGCTCCTGCACCGTCCGGAAGCGCGCCTCGAAGAGGTTCTCGGTGATCATGGCGCTGCCATCGGCCACGGCGTTGTAGGCGAGGGCGAACGGCTGCAGGTCGGTCGGGAACCCCGGGTAGGGCAGCGTCGCCACGTCGAACGAGGACAGCCGCGAGGCCCCGGCGCTCACGCGGAACCCCCGGCCGGTGGTCTCGACGTCCGCCCCGGCGTGCACGAGGGCGTCCAGCACGACGGACAGGTGGTCGGCCACTCCGCCGACGACCTCGATGTCGCCGCGCGTGGTGGCGGCGGCGAACGCCCACGTGCCCGAGGCGATCCGGTCCGGGACGACCGCGTGGTCGGCGGGCGACAGCGCCTCGACGCCCTCGACCTCGATCACGGAGGTGCCGGCACCGGCGATCCGCGCGCCCATCGAGATGAGCATGGCGGCGATGTCGACGATCTCGGGCTCGCGGGCGGCGTTGGACAGCCGGGTGCGGCCCTTGGCGAGCACGGCCGCGCTGAGGACGTTCTCGGTGGCGCCCACGCTCGGGAAGTCCAGCCGGATGTCGCCGCCGTGCAGCCCGTGGGGCGCCTCCGCGATGAGGTAGCCGTGGGTCACGTGCACCGTCGCGCCCAGCGTCTCCAGGCCGGCGGCGTGCAGGTCCAGACCGCGCGAGCCGATCGCATCACCGCCGGGTACGGCGACGTCAGCCTCGCCGCAGCGGGCCACCAGCGGTCCGAGGACGGAGATCGACGCGCGCAGGGCCCGGACCAGGTCGTAGTCGGCGCGGTGGCCGATCTTCTCCGGCACGTCGATCTCCACCACGCCGGCGGCGGCGTCGTAGTCGACGGTGCAGCCGAGCCGCCGCAGCAGCTCCGCCATGATCGTCACGTCCACGATCGCCGGCACGTTGGACAGCCGTGTCCGCCCGACGGCCAGCAGGGCAGCCGCCATCAGCTTCAGGGCGCTGTTCTTCGCACCGACGACCGGCACCTCGCCACGCAGGCTGGTGCCACCGACCACTCGGAACCTCTCCATCACCGCGCGAGCCTATCTGCGACCATTCGACCCATGGTGAACCTGACCCGCATCTACACCCGGACCGGCGACGACGGCAGCACGCACCTGGGGGACTTCAGCCGCACGAGCAAGACCGACCCCCGCCTGGTTGCCTACGCCGACACCGACGAGACCAACAGCGCCGTCGGCGTGGCGGTCACCTGCGGCGCGCTGCGGGACGACGTCCGCGCCGTCCTGCGGCGGGTGCAGAACGACCTGTTCGACGTGGGCGCCGACCTGTGCACGCCCCTGGCGGCGTCCTATGAGTACCCGCCGCTGCGGGTCCAGGACGCCTGGGTGGACGAGCTCGAGGCCGACTGCGACCGGTTCAACGACGAGCTGGAGAAGCTGCGCTCGTTCATCCTGCCCGGGGGCACGCCCGGGGCGGCGTACCTGCACGTGGCCCGCACGGTCGCGCGGCGGGCAGAGCGGTCCACCTGGGCCGCGCTGGAGCGGTACGGCGACCAGCCCGCAGCCGGCGACGCGCCCGGAGGGGTCAACCCGCTGACGGCCAAGTACCTCAACCGGCTCTCGGACCTGCTGTTCATCCTCGGCCGGGTGGCCAACCTGGAGATCGGCGGGGACGTGCTGTGGGAGCCGGGCGGCGGGCGGGCACCGCAGCCGGGCGGGGCCGGGGAACGGGCCGGCGCACGCAGAGCCACGACGAGCAGGCCGACTAGGCGACGTTGACGTTGCGCCCGGGCGGGGACGCTTCGAGCCAGGACCGCAGCGCGGTGTAGGGGCCGGGCGCCAGCGCCAGGTCGAACCGCTCGAGCTCGTGGCTGCAGTCCATCCCGACGGCGCCCTTGATCAGTGCGGTCGGCTTCTCGCGCGGGTCGAGGGGGTGCGGCGCGCCGATCTCGAGGCGGGTGCGCTCCCACCGTCGCGACGGGCGGACCCGCAGGCCGCCGAGGGGGAACCACTCGACCCGGCCGGAGGCGTAGCGGGCCAGCCCGAACCGCCAGGACGACTGCGGGGCAGCCTCCCGGATGGCGCAGAGGGTCAGCGGCTCGCCGTGGGCGATGAGCCGGCGGCGGGCGAAGGTCCAGGCGAGGTAGAGCACCACCGCCAGGACGCAGGCGCCGACCAGCATCTCGCTGGAGAAGAGCAGCTGGCGCACCGAGGTGTCAGGCGCGGATCGAGGAGGCGTCGACCGCCTCGGCGACGATGGTGACCCGGTTGTGCTCGACCGACAGGAAGCCGTTGTCGATCGTCGCGGTGTGCTGCTGGCCGGACGCGGACTGGATCCGGACGTCGCCCTCGACGAGGATGCCGAGCAGCGGGGTGTGCCCGGGGAGGATGCCGAGCTCGCCCTCCATGGTGCGCGCGATGACCTCGCGGGCCTCGCCCTCCCACACCTTGCGGTCAGCAGCGACCAGCTCGACGTGCAATTGACTCACAGGATCCTCCACTCGCGAACGTGTGGCGCCAGTCTATCGGGCGAGCGGCGCCCGGATGACCATTGGCGCGCGTCCACATCCTCGGGTCCACTTCGTGCTCGCGCGTCGGCGAACCGGGCCGCCGCGGCGGCTCGTTCGCCGAGCCACCGGCACACAGTTGGGGGTGGTGAGCACAGGGCCGGCACCCCCTCGCGGGGTACCGGCCCTCTGCCTCGAGCTCGACTGCTGGTCAGCTGTTCTTCTGGATCTCGCTCCACTGGCGCTCGACGTCGTCGAGGCCACCGCACATGAAGAACGCCTGCTCGGCGACGTGGTCGTACTCGCCGTCCGCGATCTTCGTGAACGCCTCGATCGTGTCCGACAGCGGGACGGTCGAGCCCTCGATGCCGGTGAACTGCTTGGCGACGTAGGTGTTCTGCGACAGGAACCGCTGGATGCGCCGGGCCCGGTTGACGAGGATCTTGTCCTCCTCGGACAGCTCGTCGATGCCGAGGATCGCGATGATGTCCTGCAGCTCCTGGTTCTTCTGCAGGATCGAGCGGATCCGCACCGCGGTGTCGTAGTGCTCGCGGCCGACGTAGCGGGGGTCGAGGATGCGCGAGGTCGAGGTCAGCGGGTCGACCGCCGGGTAGATACCCAGCGAGGCGATCGGGCGGCTGAGCTCGGTCGTGGCGTCCAGGTGCGCGAACGTCGTGGCCGGGGCCGGGTCGGTGTAGTCGTCGGCCGGCACGTAGATCGCCTGCATCGAGGTGATCGAGTGACCACGCGTGGAGGTGATGCGCTCCTGGAGCACACCCATCTCGTCGGCGAGGGTCGGCTGGTAGCCGACGGCGGACGGCATGCGGCCGAGGAGGGTGGAGACCTCGGAGCCGGCCTGGGTGAACCGGAAGATGTTGTCGATGAACAGCAGCACGTCCTGGTTCTGCACATCGCGGAAGTACTCCGCCATGGTCAGCGCCGACAGGGCGACGCGCAGGCGGGTGCCCGGCGGCTCGTCCATCTGGCCGAAGACGAGGGCGGTCTGGCCGAGGACGCCGGCCTCCTCCATCTCGACGATCAGGTCGTTGCCCTCACGGGTGCGCTCGCCGACACCGGCGAACACCGACACACCACCGTGGTCCTTGGCGACACGGGCGATCATCTCCTGGATGAGGACCGTCTTGCCGACGCCGGCGCCACCGAACAGGCCGATCTTGCCGCCGAGGACGTAGGGCGTCAGCAGGTCGATGACCTTGATGCCGGTCTCGAACATCTGGGTCTTGGGCTCGAGCTGGTCGAAGGCCGGAGCCTTGCGGTGGATGCCCCAGCGCTCGGTGATCTCGAGCTTCTCGCCGCGGCTTGAGGTCGAGCACGTCACCCGTGGCGTTGAAGACGTGACCCAGCGTCACGTCGCCCACCGGCACCGTGATCGGGCCGCCGGTGTCGCGCACCGTGGCACCGCGGACGACACCGTCGGTCGGCTGCAGCGAGATGGCGCGGACGAGGTTCTCGCCGATGTGCTGGGCGACCTCGAGGTTGAGGTTCTTCTTCTCGCCGCCGAGGTCGACCTCGGTCGTGAGCAGGTTGTACATCTCGGGCATCGCGTCGGCGGGGAACTCGACGTCGATGACCGGGCCGATGATGCGCGAGACGCGGCCGACGCCGCCCGCCGCAGCAGCCTGGCCGGCGTTGTCCGTAACAGTGGCAGTCATGGAACTCTTCCTTCTTACTTGGCGTCTGCGAGGGCGGAGGCGCCGCCGACGATTTCGCTGATCTCTTGGGTGATCTCGGCCTGGCGCGCCTGGTTGGCCAGCCGGGTCAGGTTCTTGATGAGCTCCTCGGCGTTGTCCGTGGCCGACTTCATCGCGCGCTGGCGGGCCGCCAGCTCCGAGGCCGCGGCCTGCAGCAGCGCGTTGAACATGCCGCGACGTGACGTACTTCGGGCAGCAGCGCGTCCAGGACCTGCTCGGCGCTGGGCTCGAACTCGTACAGCGGCAGCACCTCGTCCGGTGCCGGGGTCTCCTCGCCCTCGACGACCTCCAGCGGCAGCAGCCGGATGACCTCGGGCTCCTGGGTCACCATCGAGACGAACCGCGTGAACACGACGTGGACCTCGTCCACGCCGCCCTCGTCGTACGCCGTGATGAAGTCGCCCGTGATCCGGTCACCGATCTCGCGGGCCTCCTCGAAGGACGGGCTGTCGGAGAAGCCGTCCCACGTGGCGGCCGACTCGCGCCGGCGGAACTTGTAGAAGCCCACGGCCTTGCGACCGACGAGGTAGGGAACGACCTCCTTGCCCTCGGCGCGCAGCTTCTCGGCGAGCTTCTCGCTCTCCTTGAGCACGTTCGAGGAGTAGGCACCGGCCAGGCCGCGGTCGCTGGTGATGATCACCATGGCGGCGCGGCGCACCTCGGGGTGCTCGACCGTCAGCGGGTGCTCCACGTTGGAGTACGTCGCCACGGCCGAGACGGCGCGGGTGAGGGCGCGGGCGTACGGCGTGGACGCCGCGACCCGCTGGCGGGCCTTGACGACCCGTGACGCCGCGATCAGCTCCATGGCGTTCGTGATCTTCTTGGTCGCCTGGACGGACCGGATGCGCTGGCGGTAGACCCGCATCTGCGCTCCCATAGCTTTCCGCCTCTCTTGTGTGTCGAAGGTCTTGAGGTTCCCGGTGCGGATGCCGGTACGGCGAGTGCTCGCCTGCCCTGGCCGGGGCCGGGTGCGTCACGGTCGCCCGTGCGCACCCGGCAGCCGGGTCAGCGCCGCTGCTTGACGATCTGCTCCTGCGCGACGTCCTCGTCCGGGAGGGCGTCGGACTCCTCGTGGCCGACCGGCACGTTCTCCTTGCCGCCGGCGCCGAACTGCGCCTTGAACGCCTCGACGGCGTCCTCGAGGCCCGAGCGGGTCTCGTCCTCGAGCTTCTTGGACTCGCGGATCGCCTCGAGCAGGCCGGAGCGCTCGCGGCGCATGTAGTCCAGGAACTCGCTCTCGAAGCGGCGGACGTCCTCGACGGCGATGTCGTCGAGCTGGCCGGTGGTGCCGGTCCAGATCGACCACGACCTCCTCCTCGACGGGCAGCGGCGAGGCCTGCGGCTGCTTGAGCAGCTCGACGAGGCGGGCACCGCGGGCCAGCTGGGCCCGCGAGGCCGGGTCGAGGTCGGAGGCGAACATGGCGAACGCCTCCATGGCGCGGAACTGGGCCAGGTCGAGCTTGAGCCGGCCGCTGACCTCCTTCATCGCCTTGATCTGCGCCGCGCCGCCGACACGGGACACCGAGACACCCACGTCGATCGCCGGACGGACGTTGGCGTTGAACAGGTCCGCCTGCAGGTAGATCTGGCCGTCGGTGATCGAGATGACGTTGGTCGGGATGTACGCCGAGACGTCACCGGCCTTGGTCTCGATGATCGGCAGGCCGGTCATCGACCCGCGGCCCATCTCGTCGCTCAGCTTGGCGCAGCGCTCGAGCAGGCGGCTGTGCAGGTAGAACACGTCGCCGGGGTAGGCCTCGCGGCCCGGCGGGCGGCGCAGCAGCAGCGACACGGCGCGGTAGGCCTCGGCCTGCTTGGACAGGTCGTCGAAGACGATGAGGACGTGCTTGCCGTCGTACATCCAGTGCTGGCCGATGGCCGAGCCGGTGTAGGGCGCGAGGTACTTGAAGCCCGCGGCGTCGGAGGCCGGGGCCGCGACGATCGTGGTGTACTCCAGCGCGCCGGCCTCCTCCAGCGTGGCCGCGCACCGAGGCGATCGTCGAGCCCTTCTGGCCGATCGCGACGTAGATGCAGCGCACCTGCTTGTCCGGGTCGCCGGACTCCCAGTTCTGGCTTCTGGTTGATGATCGTGTCGACCGCGACCGTGGTCTTGCCGGTCTGGCGGTCACCGATGATCAGCTGGCGCTGGCCACGGCCGACGGGGATCATCGAGTCGATCGACTTGATGCCGGTCTGCAGCGGCTCGTGCACCGACTTGCGCGCCATGACGCCGGGGGCCTGCAGCTCGAGGGCGCGGCGGGTCTCGGCCTGGATCTCGCCGAGGCCGTCGATCGGCACACCGAGCGGGTTGATGACGCGGCCGAGGAACTCGTCACCGACGGGCACCGAGAGGACCTCGCCGGTACGGCGGACCTCCTGGCCCTCCTCGATGCCGGAGAAGTCACCGAGGACGACGACACCGATCTCGTGGACGTCGAGGTTGAGCGCCAGGCCGAGCGTGCCGTCCTCGAACTCCAGCAGCTCGTTGGTCATCGCCGAGGGCAGGCCCTCGACGTGCGCGATGCCGTCACCGGCGTCGCTGACCCGGCCGACCTCTTCGCGGGAGGCCGCGCCGGGCTCGTAGGACTGAACGAAGTTGTCCAGTGCGTCCCGGATCTCCTCCGGACGGATCGTGAGCTCCGTCATCAGTGTCTCTTCTCCTCTAGTTCGGCCCGTTCGGACCGAGGACTCTCGTGAACCGTGCTGGTGTGGTGCAGTCGTGCAGGTGGTGCTGCGGCGGGCGCCGGCGTGCGGGCGGTGGCCGGCTCAGCCGGCGAGCAACCGCCGTGCCTCCTCGAGCCGGCGCAGGATCGTGCCGTCGACGACCTCGTGCCCACCTGGACCCGGATGCCGCCCAGGACCTCGGGGTCGAGGATGACGTTGACCTGCACCGGCTTGCCGTAGATGCCGCTGAGGGCCTGCGCGAGCCGGTGCCGCTGGGTGTCGTCGAGCGGCACGGCCGCGGTGACGACGGCGGTGAGCTGCTCGCGGCGCCGGGCCACGGCCGCGACGTACTGCTCGAGCACGCGGTCGAAGTGGCGCCCCCGCGGCGCGTGGACCGCCTGGGTGGCCAGGCGCAGGGTCTCGGGAGCGACCTTGCCCGCGACCAGCCGGCCGACGAGGGCCTCCTTGTCCGCGGCGCTGCGGCCCCGGTCCCAGAGGGCCTCGCGCAGGCCGGTGTTGCCGGTGACCACGCGGCTGAGCCGGAACAGCTCGTCCTCGACCGCGTCGAGGCGGTGGCCCGCCTCGGCCGAGGCGATCACCGTCTCGACCGCGAGCAGCTCGACGGCGTCGCTCAGGTCGCGCTCCTCGCTCCAGCGCTGCGCGGCCAGCTCGCCGACGACGGCCACCGCCTGCTCCGAGACGCGCCCGGAGAAGACCGCGGACACGAGGCCGCGGCGGGCCGCACCGTCCCGCGAGGGGTCGGTGAGGGCCCGGCGCAGCGACGCGTTCTGGTCGAGGACCGCCGTCATCGAGAAGAGGTTCTCGACCAGGATCGACCAGTCGATGCCCGACTGCTGCGCCTGGACGAGCGCGCGCTGCCCTGCGGCGAACGCACCCCGCGACGACCCACGCATCAGGCGTCCTGCGCGCTGACCGAGCCGGCGCCAGCAGCGCTGGAGCCCACGGTCTCGGGACGGATCTCGCCGGCCTCGAGCTCGGCGAGGAAGCGCTCGACGATGCCGCGCTGGCGGGTCTCGTCGTGCAGCGACTCGCCGACGATGCGGCTGGCCAGGTCGGTCGACAGCCGGCCGACCTCACCGCGCAGCGACACGAGGGCCTGCTGGCGCTCGGCGCCGATCTGCTTCTTGGCGGACTCGGTGATCCGCGCGGCCTCGGCCTGGGCCTGGCCCCGCAGCTCGGCGACGATCGCCGCACCCTGCTCACGCGCCTCCTCGCGGATGCGCGTGGCCTCGGCGCGGGCCTCGCTCAGCTGCGCCTGGTACTGCTCGAGCGCGGCCTGGGCCTGGGCCTGGGCCTCCTCGGCCTTGTGCATGCCGCCCTCGATGGCCGCGGTGCGGTCGGCGTAGGCCTTCTCGAGGTTGGGCACGACCTTGCTCTTGACGATGAAGTACAAGATGGCGATCGCGATGAAGCCCGAAGATCAGCTCCCCGTAGTGGGGCAGGATCGGGAGCTGCGTTGGCCTCGCCGCTCGCCGCTTGCACCGCGGTCGTCGCGCTGGCGAATAGCTGCACGGGGTTCTCCTAGTGCCTGGGTGCCAAAAAGATGGTGCTGGGGTGGTGGGTCGCCGACTTACTTGGAAGACGAAGGCGAGCACCAGACCGAAGATCGCCAGCGCCTCGGCGAGGGCGAAGCCCAGGATGGCGATGGACTGCAGCATGCCGCGGGCCTCGGGCTGAC
Source organism: uncultured Actinomycetota bacterium (assembly GCA_963724015.1). Taxonomy (GTDB): domain Bacteria; phylum Actinomycetota; class Actinomycetes; order Actinomycetales; family Dermatophilaceae; genus CAVRTM01. The sequence goes on along the minus strand of CAVRTM010000004.1, from coordinate 775,495 downwards.
GGGCGACGCCGTTGATGTAGGCGGCGAAGATCAGGCCGATGCCGACACCGGGGCCGATGGCGGAGAGGCCGTAGCCGAGGATGGCGATGTTGCCGGTCACGATGTGATCCTCTTTCGTTCTTGGTGTCCCGGTCGGCACGGCGCCGTCCGGAAGTCTGTGTGGTGGGTCTTCAGTTGTGGGTCGTGCAGCGCGGGTGAGCCTGTCGGCTCAGTGCTCGTCGGCGAGGGCGCCGGCGATGTAGGTGGCGGCCAGCAGCGTGAAGATGTAGGCCTGCAGGAACTCGATCAGGGCCTCGAAGATCGTCAGCACGAACGCCATGGCCCAGGACCCCACGCCGGCGATCTTCAGCCCGAAGCTGCCGTGGATGACCATGTACTGGCCGCCGGTGATGAACAGCAGCAGGAGCAGGTGGCCGGCGAACATGTTGCCGAAGAGTCGCAGCGCGAGGGTCAGCGGGCGGGTGATGAAGAACGTGATCAGCTCGAGCACGAAGATCATCGGCACGATGCCGCTTGGGCAGGCCCGGCGGCACCAGGCTCTTGAAGTAGCCGCCGAGGCCGTGCTTCTTGATGCCGAGGTAGTGGTAGGTCACGTAGACGATCAGCGTCAGCGCGATCGGGAAGCCGATCCGGCTCATCGTCGGGAACTGCACCGGCGGGATGACGCCGAAGAGGTTGTTGACGAGGATCAGCATGAACATCGAGAACAGCAGCGGCACGAAGCGCATGAAGTCGTGGCTGCCGATGATGTCGCGGGCCAGGCCGTTGCGCACCAGGCCGTAGACCGACTCGGTCACCCACTGCCCCTTGCCCGGGACGATCGCCGCGCGGCGGGTCGTGGCCACGAGGAACCACCCGATCAGCGCCACCGACAGGAGGATGACGATGCTCGCGCGGGTGACGGCGAACGGCCCGTCACCGATCAGCGGCTGGTAGAACTCCTGCGTGGTCGGCGCCTGGTAGCCCGCGCCGTCGGCGGCGGGAACGGCGCCGACGAGGCCGGCCAATGGGGCGCCCAGGACGTGCAGGCTCACAGGGTCTCCTCGAGTTGTTGCGTCGATCGGTGGAACGCGGCGGCGGCAGCCGTCATCGTGCCGGGGAGAGGTCTCACCGGCACGATTCACTGCGAACCGTACCTGAACCAGACGAGGTACAGCGAAAGCGCCATCCCGGCCAGGATGCCCAGCGGCAGCAGGAACGACGTGCCCAGCAGGTGGTCGAGTCCCCAGCCCGACCGGGCCGAACGTCAGCGGGCCGGCCAGCACGTAGGCCAGGGCGTTGTACATCACCACGGTCTCGCGCGCAGCGACCCGGTCGTAGCCCGGGTGCGCGTCGTCCGCGCGGCTCGTCGGGGTGGACCCGTCGCGATCTGTCATGGCCAGCTCCTCGGTTCGCGGTCCAGCCTCTCATCGACCCTCCCCCGCTGCACGCCCGGAACCGGCCTGGTCAGCGTCGCCGGCGGCGCCGGACGGGTCGTCGTACACGCTGTGGCGCATCCGCAGGAAGGCGACCACCTGGCACACCTGCCAGACGAGGGCGACGACGAGGATGGCGAGGCCGAAGGCGGTGCCGTCCAGCCAGCGCGCCCCCGACAGGACCAGGATGATCACGCCCAGGAAGAGGATCTGGCCGAGGTAGACCGCGAGCGCGCCGGCGAGCACCGACAGCGGGTTGGCCCCGACGACGCGCTTCATGACGGCGAGCCCGGCGGCGAAGAAGATCACCGCGACCGCAACGCCGAGCAGCGCGGCCAGGCCGCCGTCGCTGTCGCGCAGGACCCACAGCACGACCGCCGCGAGCACGCCGGCGGCGGTGCTGGGCAGCAGGGCGCCGCGCAGCATCGCGTCGAACGGCGCGTTGGGCGCCGGTGCCGGGCTGGCGGAGGGATGTGGTCACGGTGGGTCCTGCCTGATCGTGGGCGTCGTCGATGCGTCTCGCGAAGGGGCATGTCGGGCTCTGCGGAAGTCTGTGGACTTCCTGTGGCTGCTTGTGAAAGGTATCACAAGCGGCTCTGCGGTCTCCACCTGGGCAGCCACACGGTCAGCACGATGGCCGCACCGGTGAGCGCGGCGATGGCCACGATCGGCAGCCAGCCGTCGACGTAGGCGAAGGAGACCGCGCCCATCGCGAGCAGCGCCGCCCACAGGTAGAGCAGGAGCACCGCGCGCCGGTGGGTGTGCCCGATCTTGAGCATGCGGTGGTGCAGGTGCCCGGCGTCCGGGTGCCACGGCCGCTGCCCGGCCCGCGTCCGCCGGATCACGGCCAGCAGGACGTCGAGCAGCGGCAGGGTGAGGATCGCGAGCGGCACCACGACGGGCAGGAAGATCGCGACGGCGGAGTTGCCGCTGACGCTGGTGCTGGGGTCGATGCTGCCGGTGATCGAGATCGTGGCGGCGGCCAGCAGCAGCCCGAGCAGCAGTGCGCCGGCGTCGCCCATGAACAGCCGCGCCGGGTGGAAGTTGTGCGGGAGGAACCCCACGCAGCAGCCGACGAGGGCCGCGGTGATGAAGGTGGCCGAGGAGAAGACGTTCGGCGGGTCGTAGGTCTTGGACAGCAGGTAGGTGTAGGCGAAGAACGCCAGCGCCGCGATGCCCACCACCCCGGCCGCGAGCCCGTCGAGGCCGTCGATGAAGTTCACCGCGTTGGTCGAGATCAGCACGATGAGGATCGTCAGCGCCACGAGCACCGGCGCCGGCAGCACCGTCACGCCGAAGACCGGCAGCTGCAGCAGCTGCACCCCCTGGAAGGCCATGATGCCGGCGGCCAGGATCTGCCCGGCCAGCTTGGTCAGCCAGTCCAGCTCGCGGATGTCGTCGATCGCCCCGACCAGGCAGACGATGCCGGCGCCGATGAGGACGCCCTTCATCTCCCCCGTGCCGAAGATCTGGCTGAGGTAGGGCAGCCGGCTGGCCACCAGCAGCGCCGCGCAGAAGCCCAGCAGCATCGCCAGGCCGCCCAGCCGCGGGATCGGCACGGCGTGCACGTCGCGCTCGCGCACCGCGGTGAAGGCCCCGGTGCGCACGGCGAACCAGCGCACCAGGGGCGTCGAGACGTAGGTCATGGCCGCGGCCACGACGAACACCAGGAGGTACTCCTTCACGAGCTACGCGCCCCGCTCGGGTTGGGTCGGATGTCCTCAGCCCCGAGGGTAGGCCGGGAACCGCCCGACGAGGTCGGTCACCTCGGCCCGGATCTCCTTGGCGACGGCGTGGTCGGGGTCGCCGTCGGTGCGGGTGACCGCCCGGTGGATCAGGTCCGCGACGGTCTCCATCTCGGCCGTGCCCATCCCCTGCGTGGTGACCGCCGGCGTGCCGACCCGGATGCCGGAGGCGGTGTTCGGCGGCTGCGGGTCGAACGGGATGGCGTTCTTGTTCAGGACGATGCCGGCGGCGTCGGCCCGGGTCTCGGCGTCGCGGCCGGTGACGCCGACGCCCTGCAGGTCGTGCAGCGACAGGTGGGTGTCGGTGCCGCCGGTGATCGGGCGGATGCCCCGCTCCCCCAGCGACGCGGCCAGCTGCCGGGCGTTGGCGATGACCTGGGCGGCGTAGGCCTGGTACTCCGGCTGCAGGCACTCCAGCAGGTTGACCGCCTTGGCCGCGACGGCGTGCATGAGCGGGCCGCCCTGCATCATCGGGAAGACGGCCTTGTCCATCTTGGCGGCGTGCTCGGCCTTGCAGACGAACATCCCGCCGCGGGGCCCGCGCAGCACCTTGTGCGTGGTGAAGGTGACCACGTCGGCGTACGGCACCGGGCTGGGGATGGCCTTGCCGGCGACCAGGCCGATGAAGTGCGCGGCGTCGACCCAGAAGATCGCGCCGACCTCGTCGGCGAGGGCGCGGAAGAACGCGAAGTCGATCAGCCGCGGGATGGCCGAGCCGCCGGCCACGATGACCTTGGGGCGGTGCTGCAGGGCGAGCTCGCGCACCTGGTCGTAGTCGATGTCCTCGGTCTCGCGGTCGACCCCGTAGTGCACGGCGTTGAACCACTTGCCGCTGAAGGAGACCTTGGTGCCGTGGGTCAGGTGGCCACCGTGCGGCAGCGACATGGCGAGGATCGTGTCGCCGGGCTGGCAGAACGCGCCGTAGACCGCCTGGTTGGCGCTGGCGCCGGAGTGCGGCTGGAGGTTGGCGTGGTCGGCCTCGAAGAGGCGCTTGGCCCGCTCGATGCCGATGGACTCGGCCTTGTCGACCTCGGAGCAGCCGCCGTAGTAGCGCCGGCCCGGGTAGCCCTCGGCGTACTTGTTGGACAGGGTCGACCCGAGCGCGGCGAGCACCGCCGGGCTGGTGAGGTTCTCGCTGGCGATCAGCTGCAGACCGCCCCGCAGCCGGTCGAGCTCGGACAGCAGGACGCCGGCGATCTCCGGGTCCTGCGACTGCAGCTGGCCGAAGTCGGAGCCGTAGAAGGTCTGGTCGGCTGAGGTCATGAAGAGCGCTCCCGGGGTGCCGGAGGGGACGGTGGCGAACGGTGACAGCGGCCACTGTATTGCCTGTTGCTGGAGGTGGCCGTCGTGGTCCGCGGTGCGTCCACGCGCCCGATCGTGGCCTGCCGACCGTCCTCCCGCGTAGGGTCGGCGCCGTGAAGATCCCCCGCCCCGCCACGCACAGCCTGCCCATGCGCGCCGCCAAGGTCGGCGCGGACCTCGCCCTCTGGGGGCGGGTGGGTGCCCGCCGGACGGTGGAGCACGCCCTGGTCCCCGCCGCCGTGCGGCCGCTGCCCGAGGGCATCCCGGGCACCGCGGTGCTGCACAGCACCGCCGAGGTCGACGCCGCCGTGGAGCAGGCGCGGCGGCTGCGGCTGCCGCTGCACCCCACCCGCGCCAAGAACTGGGACGTGCTGGGCGCGGTGCGGGCGGTGCTCGAGCACGTCGGGCCGGACGCCCGGGTCCTCGACGCCGGTGCCGCGCGCTACTCCACCGTGCTGCCCTCGCTGCGGCTGTACGGCCTGACCCGGCTCAGCGGGATCAACCTGGAGTTCCACCGCAGCACCCGTCGCGGCGTCGTGGAGTTCCGCCCCGGCGACATCACCGCGACCGGGCTGCCGGCCGCCTCGCTGGACGCGGTCACCTGCATGAGCGTCATCGAGCACGGCGTCGACGTGCGCGCGTTCCTGGCGGAGTCGGCGCGGGTCCTGCGCCCGGGCGGGGTGCTCGTGATCTCCACCGACTACGACCAGGCACCGCCGGACACGAGCAACCACACGGCGTACGGGCAGGACGTGCACATCTTCGGCCCGAAGGAGATCCACGACCTGGTGTGGGCCGCCGGCGAGCTCGGGCTGCAGCTGCAGGGCGAGCTCGACCTCGAGCACGCCGAGCGACCGGTGCACTGGCCGCGCTACGGCCTGGACTACACGTTCCTGCTGCTCACGTTCGTGCGGGAGTGACCGGCGGCGCGTCGGCGCCCCGGAGGCCGAGCCGCTCCATCAGGCCCAGCGCGTCGTACGGCGCGTGCACTTTCACGTCGTTGTCGAAGTAGACGTAGACGTCCTGCCCCCGGTCGGCCCACGCGCGGATCCGCGTGGCCCAGGAGTCCAGCGCCGCCGGGGAGTAGCCGCTGACGTACAGCTCCTCGTCGCCGTGCAGCCGGACGTACATGAAGTCGCTCGTCGTCCGCTCGAGCAGCGGCCACCTGCCGGCCGTGTCGGCCACGACCAGGGCGATGTCGTGGTCGGCCAGCAGCTGGACCGCCTCGTCGGTGCAGAACGTGTCGTGCCGCACCTCCAGGGCGTGGCGCAGCGGACGGTCGGCGTCGGCCTGGGTCCAGCACCCGGTCGCCGGAGAGCTTCTCGTCGTGGCGCGCCGCGAGCCGGGCCGCGGCCGTGGTGGAGCGAGGCAGCAGGTCGAAGAAGGCGCGCAGCCGGTCCGCGTCGTAGCCGAGGTTGGGCGGCAGCTGCCAGAGCACCGGGCCGAGGGCGGGTCCGAGGGCCAGGACGCCGGAGGCGAAGAAGTTGGCCAGGGCCGTCTCGACGCCGGCGAGCTTCTTCATGTGCGTGATGAACCGGCCGCCCTTGACCGCGAGCACGTGGCCCTCGGGCACCTGCGAGCGCCAGGTGCGGTAGCTGCTGGGGCGCTGCAGGGAGTAGAACGACCCGTTGATCTCGATCGAGCCGAAACGCTCTGCGGCGTAAGCCAGCTCGAGGCGGTGCACCAGGCCGGGCGGGTAGAACCGCCCGCGCCAGCCCGCGTAGGTCCAGCCGGAGATGCCGATCCGGATGGTGGCCACGGGAGCGCTAGACCGACAGCTGGACGTCGCCGAGGATCTCCTGCAGCCGCGCGGCGCTCACGGCGCCCTCGCGCAGGACGGTGGGCGACTCGGTGGTGCAGTCCACGATGGTGGAGGCGGCGCCACCGCGCGACGGGCCGCCGTCGAGGTAGACCGAGACCGCGCCGCCGAGCTGGGTCGCCGCCTCCAGGACGGTCGTGGCGGCCGGCGAACCGGTGAGGTTGGCGCTGGTGACCGCCATCGGGCCGACCTCGGTCAGCACCGCGAGGGCGATGTCGTCCTCGGGCATCCGCAGGGCGACCGTCCCGTTGGTGTCACCGAGGTCCCACATCAGCGAGGCGGGCGCGTGGAAGACCAGCGTCAGCGGCCCGGGCCACAGCTCCGCGATGAGGTCGCGTGCCCACTCGGGCACCGCGGTCGCGAGGCCGTCGACGGTGCGCGGGCTGGGCACGAGCACCGGCGGAGGCATCTCGCGGCCGCGGCCCTTGGCCGCCAGCACCGCGGCCACGGCCTCCGGGCTGAACGCGTCGGCGCCCACGCCGTAGACGGTGTCGGTGGGGAGCACGACCACCTCGCCGGCGCGGACGGCCTCGACGGCGGCCGCCACACCCTCGGCGCGGCCCTCCTCGGTCGTGCAGTCGAAGACAGGACTCATGGTGCGAGCCTAGGGGCACGCACGGCACGGGCGACGCGGGGCCGGCCGGCCAGGTCGTCGTGGTCCTCGATGTCGGTCCAGACGCCGGTGGCCCGCAGCGCGGCGGGCAGCGAGCGTCCCTGGACGTCGGCGTGCTCCATCAGCAGCACCCCGCCGTCGCGCAGCAGCACCCCCGCGCGGGCGGCGACCTCGAGGGGGATCCGCAGCCCGTCGGCGCTGCCGCCGTACAGCGCGACGTCCGGGTCGTGGTCGCGCACCTCCGGGTCGTGGGGCACGGCACCCACCGGGATGTACGGCGGGTTGCTCACCACGACGTCGACCCCGCCCTCCAGCTCGGCGAAGGCGGTGGTGGCGTCGCCGAGCAGCACCTCGACGTCCAGACCGAGGTCGTCGCGGTTGCGCACCGCCCAGGCGTGCGCGAGGTCGGACAGCTCGACCGCGTGCACCGACGCCGCCGGCACCTCCTGCTTGAGGCTGAGGGCGATCGCTCCCGACCCGGTGCACAGGTCGACGACGACCGGGGCGCGGCGCTCGGCGTCGGCCAGCTCGCGCAGCAGCGGGACGGCGAGGCCGGCGACCATCTCGGTCTCGGGCCGCGGGACGAAGACACCCGGACCGACCGACAGCTCGAGGTGGCGGAACGGCGCCCGGCCGGTGAGGTGCTGCAAGGGCACGCGCCGGGCCCGCTCGGCCACCAAGTCCTCCAGGGCCTCCAGCCCGGGCGGGGCGTCGGCACCGAGGACCATCAGCCGGTGCACGTCGCCGGTGCTGGTGCGCAGGGCATGGGCGGCCAGCGCGACGGCGTCGACGTCGGCCTGCTCCACGCCGGCGGCGGCCAGCTGCCGGGACGCCGCCCGGACCGCGTCCCGCAGGGAGGCACTCACGTCGCCGAGGAGTCCTGCGCCAGCGCGGTCATCCGGGCCGCCTCGTCGGCGTCGACGGCCGACTGCACCAGCGGGTCCAGCTCGCCGTCCAGCACGGTGTCCAGGTTGTAGGCCTTGTAGCCGGTGCGGTGGTCGGCGATGCGGTTCTCGGGGTAGTTGTAGGTGCGGATCCGCTCGGAGCGGTCCACCGTGCGGATCTGCGACTTCCGGGCCGCCGACGCCGCCTGGTCGGCCGCCTCCTGGGCGATCTGGTGCAGCCGGGCGCGCAGCACCCGCATCGCCGACTCCTTGTTCTGGAGCTGGGACTTCTCGTTCTGGCAGGAGACCACGGTCCCCGTGGGCAGGTGCGTGATCCGCACGGCCGAGTCGGTGGTGTTGACGCTCTGCCCACCGGGGCCGGAGGAGCGGTAGACGTCGATCTTGAGGTCGTTCGGGTCGACGGTGACCTCGACCTCGTCGGCCTCGGGCATCACGAGAACGCCGGCGGCCGAGGTGTGGATGCGGCCCTGGCTCTCGGTGACGGGCACCCGCTGGACCCGGTGCACCCCGCCCTCGTACTTCAGCCGCGCCCACGGCGCGTCGCCCGGCTGCGGCACGCCCCTGGACTTCACGGCCATCCGGACGTCCTTGTAGCCCCCGAGGTCGGACTCGGTGGCGTCGATGATCTCGGTGCCCCAGCCGCGCTGCTCGGCGTAGCGCAGGTACATCCGCAGCAGGTCGGCCGCGAACAGCGCCGACTCCTCCCCGCCCTCGCCCGCCTTGACCTCCAGGATGATGTCGCGGTCGTCGTCGGGGTCGCGCGGGACGAGCATCCGGCGCAGCGTGTCCTCCGTGGCGGCAAGGGTCCGCTCCAGCTCGGGCAGCTCGGCGGCGAACGACGCGTCCTCGGCCGCCAGCTCGCGGGCCGCGGCGACGTCGTCCCGGGCGGCGTGCCACGCGTGGTACGCCGCGACGGTCGGTGCGAGCGCGGCGTAGCGCTTGTTCAGCTTGCGGACCGCGACCGGGTCGGCGTCGTCCCGGTGGGTGGCCGGGTCGGCCAGCTGGTGCTCCAGCGCGGCGTACTCCTCCACGAACGCGGAGGCCGACTCCAGCATGTCCGCCATGGCGGGACCTTCCCTCTCGATGATGCGCGGTGGTGCGAAGGACGTGCGGACAAAGAGCAACGCCGGCCCCGCGACCGTGAGGTCGGGGACCGGCGCATGCGGAAAGCTACTTGGCGACCTTCTTGCCGTAGCGCTCCTGGAACCGGGCGATGCGGCCACCGGTGTCGAGGATCTTCTGCTTGCCGGTGTAGAAGGGGTGGCAGGCGGAGCACACGTCAGCGGCGATCTTGCCGCTCGTGGCGGTGCTGCGGGTCTGGAACGTCGCGCCACAGGTGCAGGTGACCGTGGTGTCGACGTACGCGGGGTGCAGGTCCTTCTTCAACGTGGATCTCCTTGTGGTGGGGGCGGAGCCGGGTCGTGCTCGTGCACGTGAACCGGCAACCAGCACATCAGTCTGCCAGATGCGGCAGCGATGGAGAAAACACGGCCGGGCGCGTGCTCATTCCCGCGGGGGACGCCGCTCCCGCCAGGGGCAGGTCGATGGCCACCACGGTGCCCTCCCCCTCCACCGAGGTGAGGTCCAGGCGGCCGCCGTGGTCCTCCACGATCGTCTTGACGATGGCCAGGCCCAGGCCCGTGCCCGGTATGGCGGCGGTGGTGGCGTTGCCCGCCCGGTAGAACCGCGAGAACAGCTGCGGCATGTCCGAGGCGGGGATGCCGATGCCCGAGTCGCGGCAACGCAGTCGCACCCGGCGCCCGGCGGGGTCCTGCTCGTCCGGCAGCACCTCGAGGGACAGCTCGACCCGCCCCCCGGGCGGGGTGAACTTGATGGCGTTGGACAGCACGTTGACGATGGCGCGGTGCAGGTGGCCCTGGTCGCCGCTCACGACCATGCCGCCTCCGCAGTCGTGCACCTCGACCTGCACCCGGCCCCGCCCTGCGAGCGGGGACAGCTCCTCGACCGTGTGCTGCACGAGCTCGCCGAGGTCCACGTCGTGGCGCTCCACGTGCAGGCCGCCGGACTCGATCCGGTTGAGGACGAGCAGGTCCTCGATCAGCCCCCGCAGCCGGGTGCTGTTGCGGTCGATGACGCCGAGCATCGAGCGCTGGCCCGGCCGTGAGCTCGCCGGCGTCACCGTCCTGCAGCAGCTCGAGGTAGCCGCTGATGGAGGTCAGCGGCGTGCGCAGCTCGTGGCTGACCGTCGACAGGAAGTCGGTCTTCTGCCGGTCCAGGCGCTCCAGCCGCTCGACGTGGTCCCGCTGGTTGGCCTCGTGCTCGGCCTGCACGAGGACGCGGGCGGCGAACGCGGCGACCTGCTGGACCGCATTGGCCTCGGCGCGGGTCCACCGGCGTGGCTCGTGCACCGCCAGCACGAAGATGACGCCGAGCACGCGGTCACCGAGCCCGATCGGGACCATGATCACGGATCGGGCGCGGGTCTCGGCGGTGAAGATGCGGGCCCGTTCCTGCGCCTGCACCTCCGGGTCCAGGAAGTCGTGGATGGCCAGGCGCCCTGCCGCGCTCCACAGCTGCTCGGCCAGCTGGCCGACGTGGGGCGCGAGCTCGTCCGGAACGTCGCCGAGAGGTGCCAGGGTGCTGACGTGCCACTGCGCGCCGCGCAGCACCCGGTGCTGGTCGTCGACGGTGTTGGCCATGACCCGGTCCACGCCCAGGCCCTCGCCGAGCACCGCGCAGAGCACGTCCAGGGCGCCCTGGACGTCGGGCGCCCGGCGCAGCGCCCGCTCCACGTCCAGGGTCAGCTGGTGCATCAGCAGGCCCTGCGCCTGCTCGAGGTTCAGGCGCTGGTTGTTCTCCAGCAGCCGGTTGAAGTCCGCGGCCAGGTCACGGATCTCGGTGATCTGCTGGTCCTCCCGCGCGCGCAGGTCCCGCTCCCCCTGTTCTGGCGGGTCACCACCCCGTGCAGGCCGTGCAGCGGCACGGTCAGCGCACGGGTCATCCGCCGGCCCACGAAGGCCGCGAGCAGCATCGCCACCAGTGCCGTCAACAGGACCACCACGGTGTCGAGGTTGAGGTTGTCGACGGTCGCGGTGCGCCCGGCGTCCCGTTGCTCCTGCAGCCGCTGCCCGACCGTGGCGTTGGCCGCACGGAACGCGTCGAACAGCGGCTTCCCCCGGTCGACGCCCGGGTTGCTGCCCGGGTGGTAGTCCTGCACGGACCGGCGGGCGTAGGCCCACCAGTCCGCGGCCGCCCGCTCCTGCGCGGCGTGGGCGGCAAGGACGGTCACGCGGTCCGGCCGGCCCTTCTCGGCCTGCTCGAGCAGCGTCCGCACCGTCCGCAGCGCCGCGCCCGTGCGCTGCTCCCCCGTGTTGTACGGCTGCAGCAGCGACGGCTCTCCACCGCTGAGCTGGTAGCCACGCAGCCCCGTCTCGCCGTCGCTCATTGCCTGCAGTGCCTGCCGGTTCGCGTCGTACGCCGGTGCGACCACTGTCGTGATCATCGTGGTGCTGCGCACCTGCACCTGCAGGACCACCGCCGTCGGGACGGCGATGGCGAGCATGAAGAACCCCATGAGCCACACGAGGCGGTGGAGCCGTCGGCGGATGGGCAGGGGGCTAGCCACGTGTGTGCTCCCCGTGCCGAGCCACAGCCGGCCGCACCGTCATCGGCGGGTGCCGTCGCTGGTCGTGCTCCCCACCGTGCTGCGGGGCCTGCCCGGCGAAGCCCTGCCGCGTCATGGTGCCCCAGACCTGCTTCCTGCCGGTGAGTCCGGCCCACCAGCCCTCGAGCCGCCACCACGCCGTGAGCTGGCGGTAGCCGACGTTCTCCCCTATCGACGCGAGGAGCGTGGCCCTCAGGTCCTGCCAGCGGTCGTACTTGTGGAAGGCCAGCTCCTCCACCGTCATCGCGGCGAGCGTCACCAGGACGGCGTAGCCGTAGGCGACGGCGAGGAAGACGTAGGCGTACGACAGATCGACGACGCCGAGCGCGAGCCCGAGCGCCGACGAGCACCAGTCCCGGCGAGCTCCAGCAGCGGGCGCGAACAGCTCGAAGGCCCAGTAGTACGGCAGCGCCACCAGGCCGACCCGGCCGTAGCGCGGGTTGCCCACCATCCCGCGGTACTTCCACAACGTCTCCCACAGCCCGCGGTGCCAGCGACGGCGCTGGCTGCGCAGCACCCTCGCGGTGACCGGGACCTCGGTCCACGAGATCGGTTCGGCCACGAACTCGACGCGGTAGTCGCGTCGTTGGTCCATGAGGTGGCGGTGGATGCGCATCACCAGCTCGAAGTCCTCGCCGATGCTGTCGGCGTCCAGACCGCCGACCTCCACCAGGACGTCGCGGCGGAACATGCCGAAGGCGCCGCTGATCAGGATCAGGGCACCGAACCGCGACCATCCGGTGCGGCCGAGCAGGAAGGCGCGCAGGTACTCCACGACCTGGATCCGGGCGAGCCGGGAGCCGGGCATGCGCACCTGGACGATGCGCCCGTCGCGCACGCTGCAGCCGTTGGCGGCGCGTATCGCCCCACCTGTGGCGACGGTGCGGATGGGGTCGTCCGCGAACGGCTTGGCCACCCCGAGGAGGGAGTCGGGGTCCAGGATCGAGTCGGCGTCGACCATCGCCACCAGGGGCTCGCCGGAGGCGTTGATCCCGACATTGACCGCGTCGGACCGCCCGCTGTTCTCCTTGCGGACCACGACCAGCCGGGTACGGCCGTTGCGGGGCACCAGGACCTCCAGGACCGCCGCACGCGTCGGGACGTCGGCCGGCAGCCCCCGCTCCACCGGCACCAGGTCGAACGCCGCGCGCAGGCGCTCCGCCGTGCCGTCGGTGCTGCCGTCGTCGACGACCACCACCTCGTGCCGGGGGTAGCGCAGCGCCAGCATCGCCTGCACCGACACGACGATCCCCGCCTCCTCGTTGTACGCGGGGACGACGACCGACACCCCGGGCGCGAGCTGGCTGGCCACCGTCTCGTCGTGGCCCGAGTGCTCGGCCCGGCGGCGGTGGTGGACGAGATCCCAGGCCGCGAACCCGATGAGCAACAGGTAGGAGGTGTTGATGACCAGGAAGTATCCGAGCACCGGGAGCTCGGTCACCGCCATCACCGCAGCGACGGAGGTGCGCAGAGCATCCAGCACCGCCGGCCACAGGTCCGTCATCGTGCCGGCCCGGTCAGCAGCACGCCGCGCAGACGGGCCATGTCCAGGGCGCCGCGGGCCACGGAGGCGCGCGGGCCGATGCCTCTCGCGGCGGTGACGAGCTCGTGGAGCCCCGGCGGCCCGATGCGCACCAGCGCCTCGGCGCTGAGCTCGGCCAGCCGGTGGTCCTGCTCCTCCAGCAGGGTGCTCAGGGTCGACAACGCGCGCGGCGACACCCAGCTCGCCCAGCGCCGCCACGCAGGTACGACGAAGGGCGGCCGGCTGCGTCGGGGCGGTCTGCCGGGCGAGCGGCGCCCACGTCGGCAGGACCCCCGAGGCGGCCCAGCGCGACCGCCGCGCCGGTGCGGACCTCCGGCGACGGGTCGCGCTCCAACAGGACCCGGAGCTCGGGGCAGCAGGAAGGACAGGGTGGCCGCTCCGGCCACCGTCACGGCGACGCCGCGCACGGCCGGGTCGGCCGAGGCCAGCGCCGCGCGCACGCCCGGCGCCACGCCCATCCCCATGCCGATCAGCGCCTCGGCCGCCGCCCACGCCGGCACCCCGATGCGGCCGCCTCGCGACGGCACCGCGGCGAGGACCGCCTCGGCCGCGGAGGGGTCGCCGACGAGCCCCAGCGAGCGCACGGCCACCAGGCGGACCTCCGGCGGAGGGGTCGGACAGCAGCGGCAGCAACGCCGGGACGTGCCTGGGGTCCTGCAGCAGGCCGAGCAGGTACGCCCCGCGGGCGCGGCCCACCGCCGAGCGGGAGCGGAGCCGGGCGGTGGCCCGGTCGACCTCGCCGTGCGCCTGCAACAGACCGACCAGGGACTCGGCCGGGGCGCCGCGGACCTTGGCCAGCATGGCGACGACGGCTCCGCGGACGTGCTCCCAGGAGCGGTCCGGCAGATGCTGCAGGCGGGCACGGGCGCCGCCCTCCGGCATCCTCCCCCGAGGCGACGGCGAGCAGCAGGGGGCGGTGCGGGGCCAGCAGCGCGGCGCCTGCGACGGGCGGCGCGGACGCGGCGTCCGCGCGAGAGAACGTTGTCAGCACCAGCCCGGGGCAGGCGGCCGCGACGAGCAGCTCGGCCAGCACCAGCAGCTGGGAGGTCACGCCGTGGCCCGGGCCACCAACGCGTTGACCCGGTGCAGCAGCTCCCGGGGGCTGAACGGCTTGATGACGTAGTCGCTGGCTCCGGTGGCGAAGCCCGCGTCGACGTCGATGTCGCGGGACTTGGCGGTGAGCAGGATGACCTCGAGGTCCTTGAGCCGTGCGTCGGCCCGCACCTTGCGCAGCACGTCGATGCCCGAGAGCCCAGGCATCATGACGTCCAGGATGGCCAGCCGGGGCAGCTGCGCCTCGATCGAGGTGAGGGCCGCGGCGCCGTCCTCGACGGCCTCGACGTTGTACCCGGCCTGGGTCAGCTTGAAGACGACCAGGTCGCGGATGTCCCCGTCGTCGTCGGCGACCAGGATTCGATCCGGTGCGGCGGCCGTCATCGTTCGATCAGCTCCTACGGGGCGTCGAGGTCGAGTCACTACGCCAATTGACGTAGTGAAGCCCGCTCAGACTAGCTGAACGGGCTTCACGACGTGGTCACGTTCCCGCAGGACCGCCGGTGGCGCTGCCGTCAGGCGTCGTCGTCCATCTGGATCGAGGACGTCTTCTGCACCTGCATGAGGAACTCCACGTTGCTCTTGGACTTCTTCAGCCGGTCGATCAGCAGCTCGATGCCCTGCTGCTGGTCGAGGGCGGACAGCACCCGGCGCAGCTTCCAGACGATCTTGAGCTCCTCGCCCGCCATCAGGATCTCCTCGCGACGCGTGCCGGAGGGGTTGACGTCGATGGCCGGGAAGATGCGTCGGTCCGCGAGGGAGCGGGACAGCCGCAGCTCCATGTTCCCGGTGCCCTTGAACTCCTCGAAGATGACCTCGTCCATCTTGGACCCCGTCTCCACCAGCGCGGTGGCCAAGATGGTGAGGGAGCCACCGTGCTCGATGTTGCGCGCCGCGCCGAAGAAGCGCTTGGGCGGGTAGAGGGCGCTGGAGTCGACACCGCCGGAGAGGATGCGGCCGCTCGCCGGGGCGGCGAGGTTGTAAGCCCGTCCCAGGCGGGTGATCGAGTCCAGCAGGACCACGACGTCGTGCCCGAGCTCGACCAGGCGCTTGGCCCGCTCGATCGCCAGCTCGGCGACCGTGGTGTGGTCGGTGGCCGGCCGGTCGAAGGTGGAGGCGATGACCTCACCCTTGACCGTGCGCTGCATGTCCGTGACCTCCTCGGGGCGCTCGTCCACCAGGACGATCATGAGGTGCGCCTCGGGGTTGTTGACGGTGATGGCGTTGGCGATCGCCTGGAGGATGAGCGTCTTGCCGGCCTTGGGCGGGCTGACGATCAGGCCCCGCTGCCCCTTGCCGATCGGCGCGATGAGGTCGATCAGGCGGGTCGAGAGGATGTTCTGCTCGGTCTCGAGCCGCAGCCGCTCCTGGGGGTAGAGCGGCGTCAGCTTGCCGAACTCCACCCGGCCGCGGGACTCCTCGGGAGTTTTGCCGTTGACCGTGTCCAGCCGGACCAGCGCGTTGAACTTCTGGCGGGCCGGCGGCTGCTCGCCCTCGGCGAGCGCCTTGACCGCGCCGGTGACGGCGTCACCCTTGCGCAGACCGTTCTTCTTGACGATGCCCAGCGGCACGTAGACGTCGTTGTCGCCGGGGAGGTAGCCGCTGGTGCGCACGAACGCGTAGTTGTCGAGCACGTCGAGGATGCCCGCCACGGGGATCAGGACGTCGTCGTCGTGGATGGTGTCGGCCTGCTCGCCGCCACTGCCGTAGCCGCCGCTGCCGTAGCCCTCACCCTCGCGGCGGGTGCCGCCGCGCTTGCGGTCGCGGGAGCGCTGACGGTTGCGGCGGCGACCGCCGCGCTCGTCGTCGTCCGCCTCGTTGCTGCGCGTGCTGCGGGTGTCGCGGTCGTAGCGCGACCCGCCGTCGCCCCGGTTGTCCGAGCGGTCGCTGCGGCCCTCGTTCCGGTTGTCAGCACCGTCACCCCGGCCCTCGCCCCGGTTGTCGGAACGGTCCCCACGGCTCTCGCCCCGGTTGTCGAAGCGGTCCCCACGGCGCTCCGGGCGGTCCTCGCTCCGGCTCTCCCCGCGGCTGCCGTTCCGGTGGTCCGACCGGTCGACCCTGGTGTCGGTACGGCTGTCCGAGCGGTCGTCGCGACCCCGGCCCCGCGAGCGGTTCGCCTCGCCCTGCTCGCCCTGGCCCTGCTCGCCCTGGCCCCGCCCGTCCTGGCCCTGCCCGTCCTGGCTCCGCTCGCCGCGGCGCTGCTCCGGAGCACCGTCACGGGGCTCCCGAACCTCCGCGGCCCGGGTGTCCTGCGTGTCGTGAGCCCCCTGGGTCCCCCGCGTCCCCTGCGTGTCCTGCGTGTCCTGCGTGCCCGTGGTGTCGTGGTCACGGGGGGCGCCGGACTCCTGCCCTCCCGGGGCGGAGTCGGCTGAGCCGGCCGGGCGACCGGCGCGGCGGGAGGTCCGGGCGGCACGCCCCGTCGGCGCCGCGGTGGTGCCCTCCTGCGCGGGCGCGGCGGCTTCGGAACCGGAGGCGTCCGAGGTCACGGACGCCGTGCGCGCTGAGGAGGCCACGGGAGCCGCAGCGGCCTGGCCGCCGCTCTGGCGGGCGCGGATCGCGGTGACCAGGTCCCCCTTGCGCATCTTGCCGGTGCCGCTGAGGCCAAGGCTGCTGGCCAGGCCCTGCAGCTCGGCCAGCCGCATGGTGGAGAGCCCGCCACTGCGGCGGGGAGACTCGTCGGCGGCGGGTGCCGCGGCGAAGTCGGTGGTGTCTGTCACGAAGGATCCTTCCCCCTCGTATTCGGTCCGGGAAGAAACCGGGACCGGGGATGTGGATCAGGAGGAACCTGACCAGGAGAGAACCACGAGCGCCGCGCAGTGCGTCGTACGCAACGTGGCGTTGCGCTCTCGTGGTGGTTAGTGCAGCCGTTGCGATGTCGCACGATGCTCGGCGGTCTCCGCCGGCTGCTCCCTCAATGTAACACGCCTGACGCTGGCGCCGGTGGAGGGCATTCCCGGCTCCAGGACGTGCCAGACCCGCTGGTCCACGAGGGCCCGCACCGACCGGCTCGTGGCCGTGGTGGCCAGCACCAGCACGCTCGGACCGGCGCCGGAGACCACCGCGGCATGACCGCCCGCCCTCAGCGTGTCCACCAGTGCCATGGTCGCCGGGAAGGACGCCCTCCGCTGCTCCTGGTGCAGCCATTCGCGGGTGGCCGGCAGCAGGAGGTCGGGGCGACGGGTCACGGCCTGCACCAGCAGGGCACTGCGGCCGGAGTTGAGAGCGGCCTGGGCGTGCGGGATGCGCTCGGGGAGCACCGCGCGTGCCGTCGACGTCGGCAGCGTCGTCGCGGGCACCAGCACCACCGGGACCACGTCGGGATGGACGTCCAGCTGCACCGAGTGCACCCGGCCGGGGAGGGCGTCATCGGCCCAGGAGACGGTCATGCCGCCGTAGACGCTGGCGGAGGCGTTGTCGGGGTGACCCTCCACGGCGCTCGCGAGGTCGTTGGTGAAGCACCGGTCGAAACCAGCCACGTCGTGGGCCGGTCCGTGCCGCGCCGCGTCGTGAAGCCCTTGTGCGGCAACGACACCCGCGACGATGGCCGCCGCCGAGGAACCCAGCCCACGCCCTTGGCGCACGGTGTTGCGACAGACCATCCGGATGCCCTCGGGCGGGTGCACGCCGAGCGCGGCCCAGGCGCGCAGCATCGACCGGTGGACCAGGTGCCGCTCGTCGCGCGGCACGTCGTCGTCCCCCTCCCCCTCCAGCACGATCTCCAGCCCCGGGGCGCCGGTCAGCGACACGAGGTAGGTGTCCCAGATCCCGAGCGCCATGCCGACCGAGTCGAAGCCCGGGCCGATGTTGGCGCTGCTGCCGGGCACGCGCACCTCGAGCACGCCCGGTGCCGGGCCGCGCGGCCAGGACCGCACCACGGTCAGCCCTCCAGCCCGAGGGCCCCGGCGGCGGTGAAGGCGTCGACGGGCACCCGGGTCGGGGTGATGTCGACCCCTTCGAGGTCCTTCAGCGCCCACTGCGGGTCCTTGAGCCCGTGGCCGGTCACCGTGCAGACGACGCGGGCGCCGGACGGCACCAGCCCCTCCTCGGCGGCCGCCAGCAGGCCGGCGACGCTGGCCGCCGACGCGGGCTCGACGAAGATGCCCTCGCGGGAGGACAGCAGCCGGTGGGCGGCCAGGATCTGCGCGTCGGAGACGGCCCTGATCATGCCGCCGGACTCGTCCCGCGCCCGCTCGGCCTGCGACCAGGACGCCGGGTTGCCGATCCGGA
Source organism: uncultured Actinomycetota bacterium (assembly GCA_963724015.1). GTDB lineage: Bacteria > Actinomycetota > Actinomycetes > Actinomycetales > Dermatophilaceae > CAVRTM01. The sequence continues at coordinate 757,248 of CAVRTM010000004.1, read as the reverse complement.
TCGCGGTGGCGATGGTCTCGGGGTGGTCGACGGGGTGGCCCAGCACGATGGGAGCCGCCCCCTCGGCCTGGAACCCCCACATCCGCGGCAGCCGGGTGGCGGGGCCGGGCAGGGCAGCGTCGACGCAGTACTCGCGGTAACCGCGCCAGTACGCCGTGATGTTGCCGGCGTTGCCGACCGGCAGGCAGTGGATGTCGGGGGCGTCCCCGAGCGCGTCCACCACCTCGAACGAGGCGGTCTTCTGCCCCTCGATCCGCGCCGGGTTGACGGAGTTGACCAGCTCGACCGGGTAGGCCTCCGCGAGCTTGCGCGCCAGGGTCAGGCAGTCGTCGAAGTTGCCCGCCACCTGCAGCAGCGTGGCGCCGTGGGCGATGGCCTGGCTGAGCTTGCCCATCGCGATCTTGCCCTCCGGCACGAGCACGCCGCACGTCATCCCCGCCTTGGTGGCGTAGGCGGCCGCGGAGGCGCTGGTGTTGCCGGTGGAGGCGCAGATGACGGCCCGGGCGCCGGCGCGGGCGGCCACGGAGATCGCCGTGGTCATCCCGCGGTCCTTGAACGAGCCGGTCGGGTTGAGCCCCTCGTACTTGATGTGGACCTCGGCGCCGACGACCTCGGAGAGGTGGGCCGCGAGGACCAGCGGCGTGCCGCCCTCGCCGAGGGTGACCACCGGGGCACCCGCGAGCGACGGCAGCCGGTCGCGGTACTCCTCGATCACGCCACGCCACAGGGAAGCCATGGTCACTCTCCTTCGACGCGCATGACGGACGTGACACCGCGCACGGTCGGCAGCGCCGCGAGGGCGTCGACCGTGGCCGACAGCGCCGCGTCGGTGGCGGTGTGGGTGACCACGACGAGGCTGGCGCGCCGGTCACCGGCTCCGTCGGGGTCGACCTTGAGCAGCTGCTGGCGCACCGTCTCGATCGACACCTCGTGCTCGGCGAAGGCGGTCGCGACCTGGGCGAGCACCCCCGGACGGTCCAGGACGTCGAGGCTGATGTGGTAGCGGGTGGCGGCCTGGCCCATGTCCAGGATCGGCAGGTCGGCGTAGGTCGACTCCCCCGGGCCGCGTCCGCCCACGACCCGGTGCCGCGCCACGGCGACGATGTCACCGAGGACGGCGGAGGCGGTCGGGTCGCCACCGGCGCCGGGTCCGTAGAACATCAGCTGCCCCGCCGCGTCCGCCTCGACGAAGACCGCGTTGAACGCCTCGCGCACGCCGGCCAGCGGGTGGGTGCGCGGGATCATCGCGGGGTGCACGCGGACGCTCACGCCGTCATCCGCGGTGCCGGGCGCCGTGCGCTCGCAGATGGCCAGCAGCTTGACGACACAGTCCATCTCGCGCGCTGCAGCGACGTCCGCCGCGCTGACCTCGGTGATGCCCTCGCGGTAGACGTCCTTGCCGCTGACCCGGGTGTGGAAGGCCAGCGACGCCAGGATCGCTGCCTTCGCCGCGGCGTCGAAGCCCTCGAGGTCGGCGGTCGGGTCGGCCTCGGCGTAGCCGAGGGCCTGCGCCTGCTCCACCGCCTCGGTGAAACCGGCGCCGGTGGAGTCCATCTTGTCCAGCACGTAGTTGGTGGTGCCGTTGACGATGCCGAGGACCCGGCGGACGTCGTCACCGGCCAGGGACTCGCGCAGCGGGCGCAGCAGCGGGATCGCCCCGGCGACGGAGGCCTCGTAGTAGAGGTCGACGCCGTGGTCGGCAGCCGCCTGGTAGAGGGTCGGGCCGTCCTCGGCCAGCAGCGCCTTGTTGGCGGTGACCACGCCGGCCCCGTGCTCCATCGCGCGCAGGATCAGGGTGCGGGCCGGCTCGATGCCCCCGATCACCTCGACCACCACGTCGGCGCGGGTGACCAGCTCCTCGGCGTTGCTGGTGAACAGCGACGGGTCCACGCCGGTGGCCGAGCGGTCCTTGCCGGGACGGCGCACCGCGATGCCGACGACCTCCAGCGGCCGGCCCACCCGCGCCGCAAGGTCCACGGCGTTGTCGGTCAGCATGCGGGCCACGGCCGTGCCGACGACGCCGCAGCCCAGCAAGGCCACCTTCAGTGGCCGCTTGTCGCTCTCACTCACGCTCGCTCCTCCACCCGGCCCGGCGCCGGGAAACCCGCTGTCATCCTGCCCGCTGTCCACGTGCTGAACTCCCGTCGTTCCGCCATCCGGACCCTGGACCGCCCTGCGGCCACCGCCTCCTGCAGCCTGGTCGGCCCACCGGCCCGGATCAGTCGACGTCCAGACCCAGCAGGTCCTCGATCGTCTCGCGGCGCACGATGACGCGCGCCACGCCGTCCCGGACGGCGACCACCGGCGGGCGCGGGACGTGGTTGTACTGGCTGGAGAGGCTCCGGCAGTACGCGCCCGTGCCGGGCACGGCCAGCAGGTCGCCGGGGGCGATGTCCGACGGCACGAACTCGTCCTTGACGACGATGTCGCCGCTCTCGCAGTGCTTGCCGACGACGCGGCCGAGCGCCGGCGGCTGCTCGCTCACCCGGTTGGCCACGGTGCAGGAGTAGTCGGCGTCGTAGAGGGCGGGACGGATGTTGTCGCTCATCCCCCCATCGACGGCCACGTAGGTGCGAGAAGCGTTCCCGTCGAGCAGGACCTGCTTGACGGTGCCCACCTCGTAGAGCGTGAAGGTGCTCGGACCGGCGATCGCACGACCCGGCTCGATCGAGATGCGCGGCACGCTGACGCCGTCGGCGCGGCAGGCGCGCCCGATGATCTCGGCCATGCCGGCAGCCAGGTCCCGGGGCGTCAGCGGGTCGTGCTGGGTGGTGTAGGCGATGCCGAAACCGCCACCGAGGTCGAGCTCGGGCACCTCGACACCGTGCTCGCGCGCGACCTGCAGGCGCAGGTCGAGCACGCGCCGTGCGGCGACCTCGAAGCCGCTCACGTCGAAGATCTGGCTGCCGATGTGGCTGTGCAGCCCGCGCAGCGACATCTGGCTCCGCCGCTTCAGGATCTGCCGGACGGCCTCGGCGGCCTGCCCCCCGGCCAGGCTGAAGCCGAACTTCTGGTCCTCGTGGGCAGTGGCGATGTACTCGTGCGTGTGGGCCTCGACCCCGACGGTGACGCGCACCATCACCGGCGCGACGACCCCGAGCCGGGCGGCCACGGCCGCGATGCGGTCGATCTCCTCGAAGGAGTCCACGACGATGCGGCCGACTCCGTGGGCCAGGGCCGCCTCGATCTCTGCCGTCGACTTGTTGTTGCCGTGCAAGGCGATCCGCGCCCCCGGAAAGCCGGCCCGGATGGCGACCGCGAGCTCGCCGCCGGAGCAGACGTCCAGGCAGAGGCCCTCCTCACGCACCCAGCGGGCGACGGCAGTGCACAGGAACGCCTTGCCCGCGTAGTAGACGTCGGCGCCGCCGCACAGCTCGGCGAAGGCCTCGTCGAAGGACTGCCTGAACCCGCGGGCCCGGCCGCGGAAGTCGTCCTCGTCCACGACGTAGGCCGGGGTGCCCACCTGCCGCGCCAGCTCGCGCACGTCGAGGCCTGCCACGCTCAGCGCGCCGTCGTCACGGCGGTCGACGTTGGCCGCCCACAACGGGCGGACCAGCGCGTTGACGTCCTGCGGCGGACGCAGCCAGGACGGTCCGCTGCTGCCCTCGGCGTGGAGCGCCCCGGCCTCGTGGGCGCGCACTACAGGCGCTCCGGGGCGGACACCCCGAGCAGGCCGAGGCCGTTGGCGAGCACGACGCGGGTCGCGTCGTTGAGCCAGAGGCGGGTGCGGTGCAGGTCGGTGATCTCCTCATCGCCCTTGGGACGCACGCGGCACTCGTCGTACCACTTGTGGGCCCGGCCGGCGAGGTCCTCGAGGTAGCGGGCGACCCGGTGCGGCTCGCGCAGCCGGGCCGCCTGCGCGACCACGCGCGGGTAGTCGCCGAGGATCGCCAGCAGCGCCGCCTCGGTGTCGTGGGTCAGCAGCGAGGGGTCGAAGCCGTCCTCGGTACGCAGCCCGTCCTCCAGCGCCAGCCGACGCACGTTGCAGGTGCGGGCGTGGGCGTACTGCACGTAGTAGACAGGGTTCTCGTTGCCCCGCCGGACCAGCAGGTCGAGGTCGATGTCGATGGTCGAGTCGCTCGAGGAGCGGGTCAGCGCGTAGCGGGCGGCGTCGACCCCCACGGCCTCGACGAGGTCCTCCATCACCACGACGGTGCCGGCCCGCTTGCTCATCCGCACCGGCTGGCCGTCGCGCACCAGGTTGACCATCTGGCCGATGAGGATCTCGAGGTTCTCGTGCGGGGTGTCGCCGAACGCGGCGCACATGGCCATCATCCGCGAGACGTAGCCGTGGTGGTCGGCGCCGAGCATGATGAACACCCGGTCGAAGCCGCGCTCGCGCTTGTCGAGGTAGTAGGCCAGGTCACCGGAGATGTAGGCGGGCTGCCCGTCGGACTTGAGGACGACGCGGTCCTTGTCGTCGCCGTAGTCGGTGGTGCGCAGCCAGGTGGCACCGTCCTTCTCGTACATGACGCCCAGCCCGGTCAGCCGGTCGACCGCGCGCTGCACGGCACCGGACTCGTGCAGCGTGTTCTCGTGGAAGTAGACGTCGAAGTCCACGCCGAAGTCGTGCAGCGAAGCCTTGATCTCGTCGAACATCAGGTCCACCCCGACGGCCCGGAAGCGTTCCTGCGCCTCGTCGTCCGGCAGGTCGAGGATCGTGGGCTCGAGCGCCATCACCCGCGAGGCGATGTCGCCGATGTAGTCCCCGGCGTAGCCGTCCTCGGGGGCGGGCTCGCCCTTGGCCGCGGCCAGCAGCGAGCGCGCGAACCGGTCGATCTGGGCGCCGTGGTCGTTGAAGTAGTACTCCCGCGTGACGTCGGCCCCGGAGGCCTGCAGGACCCGGGCGAGGGCGTCGCCGACGGCCGCCCACCGGGTGCCGCCGAGGTGGATCGGGCCGGTCGGGTTGGCCGAGACGAACTCGAGGTTGATCCGGTGCCCGGCTTCGGCGTCCCCGCGGCCGTAGGCCGACCCGGCCTCGACGATGGTGCGGGCGAGCTCGCCCGCCGAGGCGGCGTCCAGGGTGATGTTGAGGAAGCCCGGGCCGGCGACGTCGACGCCCTTGACCCCCGCGACCGTCGCGAGGCGGGTGGCGAGCACGGTCGCGACCTCCCGCGGCGGCACGCCGGCCGCCTTGGCCAGCTGCAGGGCGATGTTGGTGGACCAGTCGCCGTGGTCGCGGTTGCGCGGCCGCTCGACCCGCACGTCCTCCGGCACGGCCACGGCGAGGTCGCCGGCGGCCACGGCATCGGCCAGGACAGAGCGGATGGCGAGCGCGAGCTGTTCGGGGGTCACCCTCCCGATTCTAGGGGCGCCGCAGCAGCGCTCCGGACACGTCCACGCCGCGGTCGCACCGTCCGCGGACGGTGCGACCGCAGGGCTGTTCGGACCGCCCTAGACCCGGCCGCCCACGGCCAGGATGCCGATCAGGGCCAGCAGCTCGTCAGGCTCGAACGGCTTGGCCACGAAGCCGTCCACCGCTGCCTGCTCGGCCTGGGCCCGGTGGTGCGGCTGGACCGAGGCGGTGACCATGACGATCGGGATCGACTCGAGCCGGGGGTCGGCACGGATCATCGAGACCGTCCACCAGCCGTCGCGGCGAGGCATCAGCGCATCGACGGTGATGACGTCCGGCAGCGCCTGGGTGGTGTCCCGCAGCATCTCCAGGGCGGCCTGGCCGTCGCTGGCCTCCATGACCTCATAGCCCTCGAGCTCGAGGTTGACCCGGATCAGGTGCCGGATCTGCTCGGTGTCGTCGACGACGAGGACGCGCCCGTTGCCTCCGCCGCTGTCGGCCGAGGACAGCTCGGCCCCGCCGTCGGATACGCCCCATTCCATGAAAGCCACCCTAGGCTGCTACTGTCGTCCGGCGCGCTGGATACGCCGTGTCGGAGCCCCTCGGGTGCCCCCGTCAGACGTTCCCCGGCCGTGCTGGCCCCCGTAGCTCAGGGGATAGAGCGCCGCCCTCCGGAGGCGGAAGCGCAGGTTCGAATCCTGCCGGGGGCGCCTCGTTTCTTCCCTCAGGGAGATCGCGGCGCCGATGCACCACCACGGCCCGCAGGCGCCGGCCAGGCCTTTCCAGGCCGCAGACGTTGTATGCCGCCCCACTCGCCGGTCGAATGCCGTTGCTGCCGTATGCCGCCCGGCGCGGCCCGCCGGCCGCCGTACGCCGCCCGGCGCGGCCCTCGCTGCTGCCGTATGCCGCCCGGCGCGGCCCTGCGGCGGCCGTACGCCGCCCGGCGCGGCCCTGCGGCGCGCCCGTCAGCGGCGCTGGGGCAGCTGCGGGCGCTGGCTGGCGTCGGTGACCTCGCCGACGAGCTCCTCGAGGACGTCCTCGAGGAACACGACCCCGACCACCGTCCCCTCGGCGTCGACCACCCGGGCGAGGTGGGACCCGGTGCGCTGCATGGTCTCCACCACGTCCTCGACCTCGTCGCCGGCGCTCACGGTGGCCAGGCGGCGTACCCGCTTGAGGGGCACCGGCTGCTCGTGCTGGGCCTCGTCGGCGTAGAGGATGTCCTTCAGGTGCAGGTAGCCGGTGACCTCGCCGCCCGCGTCGATGAACGGGAACCGTGAGAAGCCGCGCTTGGCGACCAGGTGCTCGACGTCGGCCGGCGTGGCTCCGACGTGCAGGGTGACCAGCTGGTCCAGCGGGACGGCGACGTCACCGGCCACCCGGTCGCTGAACTCGAGGGCACCGGTCACGAGGCCGTGCTGGTCGCCCTCGAGCAGCCCCTCGCGGTGGCTCTCGGCCACGATGTGCTGGACCTCCTGGGCGGTGAACGCGGAGGCGAGCTCGTCCTTGGGCTCGATGCCGAGCGCGCGGACCAGCCCCTTGGCGATGCCCTCCATCAGCCGGATCACGGGACGCAGCGCGCGGGTGATGTACAGCAGCGGCGGGGCGAGCGCGAGCGCGGCCTTGTCCGGGCCGGCGATGGCGAGGTTCTTGGGCACCATCTCGCCGATGACCACGTGCAGGTAGGCGACGACGAGCAGGGCCAGCGCCAGGGCGATCGGGGCCGCCAGCGCCTCGGACAGACCGGCGCCGTGCAGCACCGGGATGAGCATCTCGTGCAGCGCCGCCTCGGCGACGGCGCCAAGGCCCACCGAGCACAGCGTGATGCCGAGCTGCGCGCACGCGAGCAGCGAGGCGACCTGCTCCAGCGCCTCGAGGCTGACCTGGGCCCGCTTGCTCCCTGCGGCCGCCATCGGCTCGAGCTGGGAGCGCCGGGCCGCCATGACGGCGAACTCCGCCCCGACGAAGAAGGCGTTGCCGAGCAGCAGCAGGAGCGAGAGCCACAGGGCGGCGGAGTGGCTCATGAGCGAGCTCCCGAGGTGGGGCCGTCGGCCAGCAGGGTGGCGATCGCCTCGGCCTCCTCCTCCGGCGCGGCCGGCTCGGCTGAGGGGGTGAAGCGCAGCCGGTCGACCCGCCGACCGTCCATGGCTTCGACGCGCGCGACCCACCTGGTCAGCTCGACCTCGTCACCGACGACCGGCACCCGGCCGAGGACGGCCATGACGAACCCGCCCACCGTCTCGTACGCCGACCCGTCCGGCACCGGGGCGCCGAGCCGGTCGCGGACCTCGTCGGGGCGCCACAGCCCCGGCACCGTCCAGGTGCCGTCGGGGCCGGCCCGCCCGGTGGTCCGGGCCCGGTCGTGCTCGTCGCTGACCTCCCCCACGATCTCCTCGATCACGTCCTCCAGGGTGACGACCCCCGACGTGCCGCCGTACTCGTCGACGACCACGGCGAGCTGGTTGCCGGCCTCGCGCAGCAGCAGCAGCAGCGGGTCCAGCCGGATCGTCTCGGGCACCCGGGTCACGTCGATCATCAGCGCGGTGACCGGCACCTCGTCCCGCCGCTCGTGCGGCACCGCCATCGCCCGCTTGACGTGCACCAGCCCCTCCACGTCGTCCCAGTCCTCGCCGATCACCGGGAAGCGTGAGTGCCCGGTACGGCGTGCCAGCCGCAGCACGTCGCCGGCGGACGCCGTGCGCTCCACGGCGGTGCAGCGCACGCGCGGGCTCATCACGTCGGCTGCGGTGCGCTCGCCGAAGTGCAGGGAGCGGGTGACGAGCAGCGCGGTGCCCTCGTCGAGGGTGCCGACCTCGGCGGAGCGGCGCACCAGGGAGGCGAGCTCCTGCGGGGTCCGGGCACCGGACAGCTCCTCCTGCGGCGTGATGCCGACCGTGCGCAGCACGAGGTTGGCCGAGCCGTTGAGCACGATGATCAGCGGGCGGGTGAGCACCGAGAACACCCGCACGGGCACCGCCACCACGCGGGCGGTCCGCAGCGGGGCGGAGATGCCGAGGAACTGCGGCAGCAGCTCACCGAAGACCATCGAGAACACGGTGGCCACCACCAGGGCCAGGCCGGCGGACACGGCCACCACCGCGGGCTCCGACAGCCCCAGGCGGGTGAGCGGGACGCTGAGCAGCCGCCCGACGGAGGGCTGGGCCAGGTAGCCCACGACGAGCGTCGTCAGGGTGATGCCGACCTGCGCGGCGGAGAGCTGGGTCGACAGCTGGCGCAGGGAGGCGAGCACCGGCCGGGACCGGTGGTCGCCCTCGTCGACGGCCCGCTGGACCTGTGGCCGGTCCAGTGCCACGAAGGAGAACTCGGCCGCCACGAAGACCGCCGTCCCGGCCGTCAGTGCCACCCCGAGCAGGACCAGTAACCACTCCGTCATAGTGGTCCCATCCTAGAAGGCCCGAGGTCCCCTCGCTGACCAGCGATCCCCCGACGCACCCTGGAGGCGCCCTCCATGCGCCCTCCATGCGCCCTCCATGCGCCGGAAGGTGCGCCCGAGGAGGCGCGCTGCCTGCCCGCGACGCCCGGTACGCGGAAAGCCGGTTGCCCTCCTCCCCCGGAGGGGTGGTGGGATGTGCCCCATGACACCGGACATCAGCACATGAGCACCGACGGCACCCGGATCGAGGTCCGCGACCTCACCAAGCGCTTCGGCACCTTCACCGCTGTCGACTCCCTGTCCTTCTCGGTCGAGCCCGGCCGGATCACCGGCTTCCTCGGCCCCAACGGCGCGGGCAAGACCACCACGCTGCGGATGCTGCTCGGGCTGGTGCGCCCCAGCTCGGGCACGGCCACCATCGGCGGTCAGCGCTACGTCGACATCGAGCAGCCGCAGACGGTGGTCGGCTCCGCCCTGGAGGCCACGAACTTCCACCCCGGACGCTCCGGCCGCGACCACCTGCGCGTCCTCGCCGACACGGCCGGCGTCAGCACCGCCCGCGTCGACGAGATGCTCGAGCTGGTCGGCATCCCGGCCGCGGCGCGCAAGCGGGCCGGCGGCTACTCCATGGGCATGCGCCAGCGCCTCGGGCTCGCCGCGGCGCTGCTGGGCGACCCGCAGGTGCTCCTGCTGGACGAGCCGGCCAACGGGCTGGACCCCGAGGGCATCCGGTGGCTGCGGCAGTTCCTGCGCCACCTCAGCCGTCAGGGCAAGACCATCCTCGTCTCCAGCCACATGCTCAGCGAGGTCGAGCAGACCGTCGACGACGTGGTGATCATCGCCAACGGCCGGTTCGTGCGCCAGGGGTCGATGGAGTCCCTGCACGGCGAGAAGACCTCGGTCGTAGCCACGAGCGACGCCACCGCGCTGGCTGCCGCACTCAGCGCCGCCGGCCTGGGCGTGACGGTGCAGGACGCCCACCGCCTCACCGCGACCGGGGACGACCTGACCCGGATCGGTGACCTGGCCCTGCGGGCCGGTCTGCCGATCCACGAGCTCCGCGCCCACCAGACCGACCTCGAGGAGCTGTTCTTCGAGCTCACCGACAACCCCGAGAACCGCAACCGCAACCTGGAGGGCAGCGCCGTTCCGGACCAGCCCTCTGCAGCACACGAAGGGGCGATGCTCTGATGAGCGGCGCGATCACCGCGGAGTTCCGCAAGCTGTTCACGACCCGGCTCTGGTGGGGCATGGCCATCGGCGTGTTCATCGCCGGCGCCGGGCTGGCCGGGCTGTTCGCCGCCATCGCCGGCCGCGACTTCGGCGGGGGCGGAAACGGGAGCGGGGGCCCGCCGAAGCTGGACCCGCTGCAGACGGCGACCAACGTCTACGTGTCGGGCCTGAGCATCGCCTACCTCATGACGCTGGCCATCGGGGTCATGGCCATCGGCGCGGAGTACCGGCACAAGACGATCACCAGCACCTTCCTGGCCACCCCCCGCCGGGTGCGGGTCATGGTGGCCAAGGTGGTGTCGCTGCTCGGCAGCGGCGCCTTCTACGGCCTGGTCTTCCTGGTCGGCTCGGTCGGGGTGGGCGCCACCGTCCTGTCCCTGCGCAGCCTGCCTGCCTTCCCCGAGACCGGCGCCGATCCTGCGGACGCTGGCCCTGAGCCTGCTCGTCCTCGGGCTCTGGGCGCTGATCGGCCTCGGCGCCGGGATCCTCATCCCCAACCAGGTCGCCGCCCTGCTCGTGGCCATCGGCGTGGCCTGGATCGTCGAGCCCATCGCCGGCGTGGTGCTGAACAACTGGAGCTGGGGGGCCGACATCGCCCGGTTCTTCCCCAGCCAGGCCACCGGAGCGATCGTCCAGTCCGTCAGTGGCGCGCCCGGGGCCGACCCGCTGTCGTGGTGGGGCGGAGCCCTGGTCCTCATCGCCTACGCCGCGGTCCTGGCGGGGGTCGGGTCTGTGCTGACGGTGCGTCGCGACGTGACCTAGGCGCAACCCGGGACACAATGCGACAGCCCGGACGTGGCCTCCGGCGTGCAGGGATAGGCTGGGGGCCACGATCCTGTCCGCCGTCCTCGACGCGATGAAAGAGGCGTATTCGCCGTGCCAGACCAGCCCTCCAGCACCGACCCCCTGGCGGCCTTCGGCCCCAACGAGTGGCTCGTGGACGAGCTGTACCAGCAGTACCAGCAGGACAAGGAGTCGGTGGACAAGGCGTGGTGGGAGTTCTTCGAGGACTACCAGCCCGGAGACCCGGGCACCAACGGCCGCCTGGCCGCGGCAGGGGCGAGCACCGCGGCGCCCGCCCCGAAGGGCGACCAGCGCCCCGCCCCCCAGGAGGCGCCCCGGCCCGCCGCGAAGCCCGCCGCCGCGCCGGCGCCCCAGACCGCCGCGACGCCGACCCCCGAGGCGTCCCGGTCAACGGAGGCGGCCAAGGCAGCCCCGGCCTCGGCGGCTCCGGCCAAGCCCGCGGCCAAGGAACCGTCGACGAGCGTCGCCGAGGGCCCAGCAGGGAGGCGACACGCCCACGCCGATCACACGCGAGGCGCCCGCCAAGAAGTCCCCCGGCCCGCTCAACGAGGGCGAGGTCAAGCCGCTGCGGGGCGCGTCGGCCCGCGTCGTGACCAACATGGAGTCCAGCCTCCAGGTGCCCACCGCCACCAGCGTGCGGGCGGTGCCGGCCAAGCTGCTGATCGACAACCGTGTCGTCATCAACAACCACCTGGCGCGCTCGCGCGGCGGCAAGGTCAGCTTCACGCACATCATCGGCTACGCCATTGTCAAGGCGCTGGCCTCGATGCCGGAGATGAACAACGGCTTCGGTGAGGCGAACGGCAAGCCGGCGCTGGTCGTGCCCGCCCACGTCAACCTCGGGCTGGCCATCGACATCGCCAAGCCGGACGGCTCCCGCTCCCTGCTCGTCCCGAGCATCAAGTCCACCGAGTCGATGGACTTCGCGCACTTCTGGACGGCGTACGAGGACGTCGTGCGCAAGGCGCGCGCCAACAAGCTGACCGTCGAGGACTTCGCCGGCACCACCATCAGCCTCACCAACCCCGGCACGATCGGCACCGTCCACTCCGTCCCGCGCCTGATGCAGGGCCAGGGCACGATCATCGGCGTCGGCGCGCTGGAGTACCCCGCGGAGTGGCAGGGCGCCAGCCAGGAGACGCTCAACCGCAACGCCGTGAGCAAGATCCTCACGATCACCTCGACCTATGACCACCGGATCATCCAGGGCGCCCAGTCCGGGGACTTCCTGCGGGTCATCCACCAGCTGCTGCTGGGCGAGAACGGCTTCTACGACGAGATCTTCGAGTCGCTGCGGATCCCGTACGAGCCGGTCCGCTGGATCCGGGACATCTCGGCCAGCCATGACGACGACGTCAACAAGACCGCGCGGGTGCAGGAGCTCATCCACGCCTACCGCGTCCGCGGCCACCTGATGGCCGACGTCGACCCGCTGGAGTACCGCCAGCGTCGCCACCCCGACCTCGACGTCACCACGCACGGCCTGACCCTCTGGGACCTCGAGCGGGACTTCGCCACCGGCGGGTTCGGCGGCGCACCGATGCTCAAGCTGCGCAAGATCCTGGGCATCCTGCGCGACTCGTACTGCCGCACCGTCGGCGTCGAGTACATGCACATCCAGGACCCCGACCAGCGCCAGTGGCTGCAGTCCAAGCTCGAGGTGCCCTACGCCAAGACCTCCGCGGACGAGCAGCTGCGGATCGTGCGCCGGCTCAACGCCGCCGAGGCGTTCGAGACGTTCCTGCAGACCAAGTTCGTGGGTCAGAAGCGGTTCAGCCTCGAGGGCGGCGAGTCCGTCATCGCGCTGCTCGACCGGATCCTGTGCCGGGCAGCCGGCGAGGGTCTGGACGAGGTGTGCATCGGTATGCCGCACCGCGGTCGCCTCAACGTGCTGGCCAACATCGCCGGCAAGTCCTACGGGCAGATCTTCCGCGAGTTCGAGGGCACCCAGGACCCCAAGTCCGTCCAGGGCTCCGGCGACGTGAAGTACCACCTCGGCACCGAGGGCAAGTTCGTCTCCGAGGACGGCGCCATGACCAAGGTCTACCTGGCGGCCAACCCCTCCCACCTCGAGGCGGTCAACCCGGTGCTCGAGGGCATCGTCCGCGCCAAGCAGGACCGGCTCGACCTCGCCGGTGAGGCGTTCACCGTCCTGCCGGTGCTGCTGCACGGCGACGCGGCCTTCGCCGGCCAGGGCGTCGTGGCCGAGACGCTGAACCTCTCCCAGCTGCGTGGCTACCGCACCGGCGGCACGATCCACGTGGTGATCAACAACCAGGTGGGCTTCACGACCTCGCCGTCGTCGTCGCGCTCGTCGTTCTACTCCACCGACGTCGCGCGGATGATCCAGGCCCCGGTCTTCCACGTCAACGGCGACGACCCCGAGGCGTGCGTGCGCGTGGCCGAGCTGGCCTACGAGTTCCGCCAGGAGTTCAACAAGGACGTCGTCATCGACATGGTCTGCTACCGGCGCCGCGGTCACAACGAGGGCGACGACCCCTCGATGACCCAGCCGCTGATGTACAACCTGATCGAGGCCAAGCGGTCGGTGCGCAAGCTCTACACCGAGCAGCTGATCGGCCGCGGCGACATCTCGGTCGAGGAGGCTGAGGCAGCCCTGCGCGACTACCAGCAGCAGCTCGAGCGGGTCTTCGTGGAGACGAAGGAGGCCACCCGCTCCAGCCGCGCCGCCGACACCGGCTCGGACGTGCTGTCCGCCAGTGACTCCGAGGGCCACGGGGGCCTGGAGCGTCCCTCCGCGCAGGAGGCCGACGAGCAGACGCCGACACGTCGTACGGACACGGCCATCACGGCCGAGGACATGCAGCACATCGGCGACGCGTTCGTGAACATGCCCGAGGGCTTCACCCTGCACCCCAAGCTGCAGCAGCTGGTCCAGCGGCGCGCCGCGATGGTCCGCGAGGGCGGCATCGACTGGGCCATGGGCGAGCTCCTCGCCTTCGGCTCGCTGCTGAAGGAGGGCGTGCCGGTCCGGCTGGCCGGGCAGGACTCGCGCCGTGGCACGTTCGTGCAGCGCCACGCCGTCCTCATCGACAAGGTGACCGCGGAGGAGTGGACCCCGCTGCTCTACCTCGGCGAGGGACAGGCGCGGTTCTGGCTCTACGACTCGCTGCTCAGCGAGTTCGCCGCCCTGGGCTTCGAGTACGGCTACTCCGTCGAGCGGCCCGACGCCCTCGTGCTGTGGGAGGCGCAGTTCGGCGACTTCGTCAACGGTGCGCAGACGATCATCGACGAGTTCATCTCCTCCTCCGAGCAGAAGTGGGGCCAGCGGTCCTCTGTCGTGATGCTGCTGCCCCACGGCTACGAGGGCCAGGGACCGGACCACTCCTCCGCCCGCATCGAGCGCTTCCTGCAGATGTGCGCTGAGGACAACATGACGGTGGCCTACCCCTCGACGCCCGCGTCGTACTTCCACCTGCTGCGCCGCCAGGCCTACGCCCGACCGCGCCGACCGTTGATCGTGTTCACCCCGAAGTCGATGCTGCGGCTCAAGGCCGCCGCCTCCGGCGTCGAGGCGTTCACCTCCGGCGGGTTCCGCCCGGTGCTGCCCGACCCGGCAGCGCTGGACGCCAACGCCGTCACCCGGGTGCTGCTCGCCTCGGGCAAGGTCGTCTACGACCTCGAGGCCGAGCGCAGCAAGCGCGAGGACACCAGCACGGCGATCCTGCGGGTCGAGCAGCTCGCGCCGCTGCCGGCCGCCGACATCGCCGCTGCGCTGCGGGACTACCCGGGCGCCGACATCGTCTGGGTGCAGGACGAGCCGGCCAACCAGGGGGCGTGGCCGTTCATCGCCATGAACCTGCCGCAGGCGCTGGCCGCCCACGCCGAGGGCCGCACCGTGCGCGTGGTCTCCCGGCCCGCCTCGGCCTCGCCGGCGACCGGCTCCAGCAAGAAGCACGCGGCGCAGCAGGCGGCGCTGGTCGCGCAGGCGTTCGACCGCTGACGCTCGACGGCTGCCGGGGCGCCGCAGCGCCGAGGCAGACATCCCGCCACAGGGCGGCCACCGGAGACCCGGTGGCCGCCCTGTGCGGTGGCGCGGGTGCCCGCGATAGCCTCGCCCTCGTGTACTTCACCGACCGCGGTATCGAGGAGCTCGCCAGCCGGCGTGGCGACGACGAGGTCACCCTGGACTGGCTGGCTGAGCAGCTGCGCACGTTCGTCGACCTCCATCCCGAGTTCGAGACCCCCATCGAGCGGTTGGCCACCTGGCTGGCCCGCCTCGACGACGACGAGGACTGAGGCCGCGTGACCCCTGACCACACCACGATGACGGAGCACGACATCCCGACCGAGTTCAACCCCAGCGCCGAGTTCTCCATCGCCGAGGGCCCGCGGGACGTGGGTCTGGTCTTCATCGGCGACTCCCTCGTGTCCGGATACGGAGACCCCAAGGCGCTGGGCTGGGTGTCCCGGGTCGTGGGTCGTACCGAGCACCCGGACGTCGACCTCACGGCGTACAACCTCGGGGTGCGCGGTGACTCCTCCACGGAGGTCTTGGCTCGCTGGCGCACCGAGTGCCCGCCGCGATGGAAGGACCGCTCCGAGAAGCGGCTGGTGGTCAGCGTCGGCATGAACGACGTGGTCTCGGGCACGACGACCGCCCGGTCCCGGCTGAACCTGGCCAACATCATCGACGATGCCGCCGCGACCGGGATCGCGACGTTCGTCGTCGGCGCCCCGCCCACCCTCGACCCCGACTTCAACCGTCGGCTCGAGGTGCTCGTGGAGGCCCAGGCCGACGTCTGCGCCCGCCGCAGCGTGCCCTTCGTCGACTGCTACCGCCCCCTCGCCGATCACGACCAGTGGCGATCGGAGCTGAGCGCGTCCGAAGACGGCATCCACCCCGGCCAGGCCGGCTACGGCCTGATCGCCTGGCTGGTCCTGCACGGCGGCTGGGGTCCCTGGCTGCACCTGCCGGCCTGACCCGTCCACGTCCGTCCCCGCCTGCGGCCGGTGCAGGTGGATGTCGCCAAACCCTTGCCGCGACGAGACTCGCGATATAACGTGTCTGGCACAGACGCGATATAACGCGTCCTCGGACCCCGGGAGCGGACATGGCACAGGACTGGCAGATCGACGGACCCAAGGTGCTCGACATCGGCGGCGAGGGCGAGGCCGTCCGCAAGCTCAAGGTCGGTCTCGTCGCCGGCCGCGTCGACATCGTCACCCACGACGACTCCCCCACCGCCCGACTGGAGGTGCACTCGGTCTCCGGCAAGCCGCTGCTGGTGACCTGGGACGGCTCGACCCTGAAGGTCAGCCACGTCAAGGACAAGGAGGGCAACCTCTGGGAGAGCCTCAAGCGGTTCAGCAAGGAGCACGAGCGGCTCAGCGCCCGCCTCAGCCTCTCCGTGCCGAGGACGACCGACGTCGCGGTCAGCACCGTCAGCGCCGAGGCCCTGGTGTCCGGCGTGCGCGCAGGCGTCAAGGCCAACACCGTCAGCGGCTCGCTGACCCTCGCCGACATCGTGGGCAACGTGGACGCCAACACCGTGAGCGGCGAGGTCGAGTGCCACCAGCTCGAGGGCGACTTCAAGGGCAACTCGGTGTCCGGCCCGCTGACCGTGCAGGCCGGCCGGCTGGAGCAGATCAAGCTGAACAGCGTCAGCGGCGACATCACCCTCGACCTGCTCAAGGGCACCGCCCGGATCAACTCCAACTCGGTGTCCGGCGACGTCACGGTGCGGATCCCCGCCGGTGGTGGCTTCGCGGTCAACGCCCACACCGCCTCCGGCGCCGTCGTCATCGACGGCACGTCGATGACCGGCCCCTCGGGCAAGCGCGGTGGCCAGCTCGTCGAGGGCGACCAGGCGCTGGTGGTCAAGGCCAACTCCGTGTCCGGCAACGTCGTGGTGCTGCGGGCCCAGCCGATCCAGGACACCGTCCCCACCCAGCAGAGCGCGGGCTGACATGGCCGTCTTCGCCCACGGGCAGCTGCGCCTCTACCTGCTGGCCCTGCTGGACGAGGGCCCCCGCCACGGCTATGAGGTCATCCGCGCCCTGGAGGAGCGCTTCAACGGCCTCTACTCCCCCAGCGCCGGCACGGTCTACCCCCGGCTGGCCAAGCTGGAGGAGGAGGGCCTGGTCGAGCGCTCCGACGAGGGCCGCAAGGCGACGTACTCGATCACCGAGCGCGGTCGGGCCGAGGTCCGGGCCCGCGCCACGGACCTCGCCGACCTGCAGCAGGACCTCGACCACTCGGTGCGCGAGCTGGCCAACGAGGTGCGCCAGCGCGTGCACGGCAGCGCGGCGAACCTGCGGGAGGAGCTGCGCGAGGCCGCCAAGCAGGCACGGGCGACCGCCACGCCGGCCGGCGGCACGCAGGACCACCAGTGGCCCACCGGTGGCTCCGGCTCGGGGCCGGCCTTCGGAGACCTGGACGCCGCGGTCAACGCCTTCCGTCACGACGTCCGCGAGGCCGTACGCCGCGTGCAGACCGACGCCGCGACACGCAAGGAGATCCTCGACATCCTGCACGACACCGCGAGGAGGATCCGCCGTGTCCTTGACCAGCACTGACCTCGCCCTCGCGCTGGGCCGGCTGCGGCCGGGGCGACGGCGCAGGACCCCCGCCGCGCGGCAGCCGACCGGCGTCCGGCGCCTGGGGCTGCGCGCCGCCCGCGACGCCCAGCTGCGCGAGCTGCGGCTCTACCGGCCGCCCGTCTGAGACCGACCCGGGCTCAGACCGTGAAGACCACCTTGCCGAAGACGTCCCCGCCGACCATCCGGGCGAACCCCTCGCGGGCCTGCGCCAGCGGCAGCTCGCAGTCGACCACCGGCCTGATGCCCCGGTGCGCGACGAACCGCGCCAGCCGCTCCAGCTCGGCGCGCGTGCCCATGGTGGAGCCGACCACCCGCAGCTGCCGGAAGAAGATCTTGGTCAGCTCGGCCCTGGTCGGGGCGTCGCCGGACGTGGCGCCGGAGATGACGATGGTCCCACCGGGCCGAAGCGAGTTCACCGAGTGCGACCAGGTGGCGGCGCCGACGGTCTCCATCACCGCGTCGACCCGTTCGGGCAGCCGCTCGCCGGGGCCGAACGCGCGGTCCGCGCCGATCTCGACCGCCCGTGCGCCACGGGCCTCGTCCCGGGAGGTCACCCAGACCCGGTAGCCGGCCGCCGCGCCGAGCTGGACGACCGCGGTGGCGACGCCGCCGCCGGCGCCCTGGACCAGGACCGTCGCGCCGGGAGTCAGCCCGGCGTTGACGAACAACATCCGGTACGCCGTGAGCCAGGCGGTCGACAGGCACGCGGCGTCGGTCCAGGACAGCTCCGGCGGCTTGGGCACGAGGTTCTGCGTGGGCACCTGCACGTACTCGGCGAGGGTGCCGTCGTACAGCTCGGACAGCAAGGTCCGGCGGGGGTCCAGCGTCTCGTCGCCGGTCCACCCCTGCGAGGGGACCACGGCGTGCACGATGACCTCGTTGCCGTCCTCGTCGACCCCGGCGCCGTCACACCCCAGGACCATCGGCAGCCGATCGGCGGGCAGTCCCACACCGCGCAGCGACCAGACGTCGTGGTGGTTGAGCCCGGCCGCGCGCACCTGCACCAGCGACCACCCGGGCCGGGGCTCGGGCCGGGGGCGCTCGCCCACCTCGAGACCGGAGAGCGGGTCGTCGCTGGACTGGCTGACGGCGTAGGCGGCGAGCATGTCGCCGACCCTACTCAGCGGGCGGCCACGATGCTCGGCAGAGCCTGCGCCAGGGCCTCGCGCCAGTCCCGGATCGGGGCGATGCCCGCGCGGTGCCAGGCGTCGTGCCCCAGGACGGAGTACGCCGGTCGCGGCGCCGGCCGTGGGAACGCCGCCGTGCTCGTGGGGTGCACCCGGGCGGGGTCGAAACCCAGGCCGGAGAAGATCTCGCGGGCGAACCCGCACCACGTCGTCTCCCCCGAGCTGGTGGCGTGGTAGGTGCCGTACGGCGCGCCGCTGCTGACCAGGGCCTCGAGGATGCGGGCCAGGTCCAGCGTCCACGTGGGCTGGCCGTGCTGGTCGTCCACCACGTCGAGGGTCTCCCGCTCCGCCGCGAGGCGGGCCATGGTGGACACGAAGCTGGGCCCGCCGGCACCGTACAGCCACGCGGTGCGCACCACCCGGCTGCGCGGGCACAGGGCGGTCACGGCCCACTCGCCGGCGGCCTTGGTGCGACCGTAGGCCGACCGCGGCGCGAGCTGGGCGGACTCCGCGTACGGCGTCGTGGCGTCCCCGGCGAAGACGTAGTCGGTGGAGACCTGCACCAGCTCGGCGCCGGCCTCGGCGCACGCCCGGGCCAGGTTCGCGGCGCCGGTGGCGTTGACCGCGAACGCCTGCGCCTCGCTCGTCTCGGCGTCGTCCACAGCGGTCCACGCGGCGGCGTTGACGACGACGTCCTGGCCGCGCACGGCCGCCCGGCAGGCCTCGAGGTCGGTGACATCCAGCGACGCGCGGGGAGCCGGCGTGACCTCGTGCCCGGCGCCGGCGAGGACGGTGGTGAGGTCCTGCCCGAGCATGCCGGCCGAGCCGGTGACCAGCCAGCGGCTCATCGGGAGGTCGCCGGGCGCTCGGGGACAGCCAGGGATGGGCACGCAGATCGCATGGCCGCAGGCTAACCGACCTCCCCTGAGCCCATCGGCTTCGTTGCTAGCCTTCGGCCCATGAAGGGAATCATCCTGGCCGGCGGCTCGGGCACGAGGCTGCACCCGATCACCCGCGGCATCAGCAAGCAGCTGATGCCGGTCTATGACAAGCCGATGGTCTACTACCCCCTCTCGACGCTGATGATGGCGGGCATCAGGGAGGTCCTGGTCATCACCACCCCGCACGACCGTGACCAGTTCGTCCAGCTGCTCGGCGACGGCAGCGCGTGGGGCATGTCGATCGACTACGCCGTGCAGCCCAGCCCGGACGGCCTGGCGCAGGCCTTCCTGATCGGCGCCGACTTCATCGGGGCCGACAGCGTCGCGCTGGTCCTCGGGGACAACATCTTCTACGGCACCGGCCTCGGCACCGCGCTGCGGGCCAACACCCAGATCAGCGGCGGCCACGTGTTCGCCCACCGGGTGTCCGACCCCACGGCGTACGGCGTGGTGGAGTTCGACCGCGACGGCACGGTGCTCTCGATCGAGGAGAAGCCCGCGGAGCCCAAGTCCTCCTTCGCCGTGCCAGGCCTGTACTTCTACGACAACGACGTCGTCGGGATCGCCCGTGACCTCAAGCCCTCCGAGCGGGGCGAGCTGGAGATCACCGGCGTCAACGAGGCCTACCTGCGCCGGGGCGACCTCACGGTGACCGTCCTGCCTCGCGGCACGGCGTGGTTCGACACCGGGACGTTCCAGGGGCTGCTGGAGGCCAGCCAGTTCGTCAACGTGATCGAAGCCCGCCAGGGGCACAAGATCGGCTGCGTGGAGGAGGTGGCCTGGCGCAACGCCTGGCTCACCGACGACCAGCTCGCGGTGCTGGCCGACGAGCAGGTCAAGAGCGGCTACGGCGTCTACCTGCACCGGCTGCTGAGCGAGGGGAAGGACGCCTGATGCAGATCCGTCCGCTGAAGGTCGAAGGGGCGTGGGAGGTCACGCCCCGGCAGTTCCGCGACGACCGTGGGGTGTTCCTGGAGTCCTTCCGCGCCGACCACCTGGCCGAGCACGTCGGGCACCGGCTGCGGATCGAGCAGACCAACACCTCCGTGTCCTCGCGCGGCACCGTCCGCGGCGTGCACTTCGCCGACGTCCCGCCCTCGCAGGCCAAGTACGTCACCGCCGTCGCCGGGTCGTTCCTGGACTTCATCGTCGACATCCGCACCGGCTCGCCGACCTTCGGCCAGTGGGACAGCGTGCTGCTGGACACGGTGGACCGTCGCTCGGTCTACCTGTCGGAGGGGCTGGGCCACGCGATCTGCGCCCTCGAGGACGACTCGACGGTCACCTACCTGTGCTCCAGCGTCTACTCGCCGACCCGCGAGCACGGCATCCACCCGCTCGATCCCGAGCTGGGCCTGGTCTTCCCCGAGGGCCTGGAGCCGCTGCTGTCGCCGAAGGACGCCGCGGCGCCCACCCTGTCCCGGGCCGGCGAGCAGGGCCTGCTCCCGCGGTACGACGACTGCCTCGCCCTGAGGAGGGAGCTCGCGTCCCGCGGCTGACCCACGGCGGGACCCGCCCGGCTTCGGGTCGACGCGGCCCGGACGTGGCGGACGTGCGGGACCTGGCCGGCGCCGGGCTCAGGAGCCGGCGGTGGAGATCTTCTCGATCAACGCGGTGGTGGAGACCGACGGCGTGCGGGTCAGGTAGACGACCTTGCAGATGTCGCCGAGGTCGTCGAACTTGCCGGCCCAGTCGTCGCCCATGACGAGCACGTCGGCCGCCGTAGCGCTCGATGTACTCGCGCTTCTGCTCCAGGCTCTCCTCGATGAAGGTCTCGTCGACGACCTTCAGGCCCCCGACGATCGCGGACCGCTCCTCCTCGGAGAAGACCGGGACGCGGCCCTTCTTGGAGAAGTTCAGCGCGTCGGCGGACACCCCGACGACCAGCCGGTCGCCGAGCTCGCGGGCCCGCTCCAGCACCCGGAGGTGACCGACGTGGAACACGTCGAAGGTGCCGAAGGTGATGACGGTGCGACCCACTGAGACTTCTCCGTTCAAGCGCTGTTCGAAAGGGGTTGACCCACGGGCCGCCTGTAGGTTATCCCACCGGCCGCCCCGGCCCTGGGTCCACGCCACGGCACAGCCCCCTGACCGGTTCGCGTGGCGACAGAACGGTCGTCGCGCCGCCCCGGTGGCAGGTGACAGGATCACGGCATCCGCCGTCACCGTCCGTGGAGGAGCCAGGATGAGCCTGCCCAAGCTGGGACTCGCCCACGTCAGGGGCCGTTCGATGGAGCCGACGCTGCACGAGGGCGACCGGTTGGTGGTGCTGTACGGCGTGACGGCCGCGCCCCGGGCGGATGGCGCTGGTGCGCCTGCCCGACGACGACAGCGGCGCACCGCGCCCGCTCGCCGTGAAGCGGGTGGCGCGCCCGGCGCCCGACGGAGGCCACGGCTGGTGGGTGGAGCGGGACAACCCCCGTGAGGGCGTCGACTCCTGGCTGGTCGGGGCCATCCCCACCCGTGACGTCCGGGCCCTGGTGCTGCTGCGGCTGCCGTGCGCCCTGCGCGTGCCGCACCCCCTTCGCAGGCGGCGGCCCGGCGGAGTAGGTTGAGGGCTCCTGTTCGCAGCGAAGGGAACCCGGATGATTCAGCGTTTGTTTGCCGCTCCTGTCGAGGTCAGCGCCCACTGCGACCTTCCCTGTGGTGTCTACGACCCGGCTCAGGCCCGCATCGAGGCCCAGTCGGTCAAGGCCATCATCGAGAAGGCGGCCGCCTCGGACGACCAGGAGTTCAAGGTCCGTTCGATCCTCATCAAGGAGCAGCGCTCCGAGCTGGTCAAGCACCACCTCTGGGTGCTGTGGACCGACTACTTCAAGGCCCCGCACTTCGAGAAGTACCCCCACCTGCACACCCTGTTCAACGAGGCGACGAAGCTGGCCGGTGCGACCGGCACCAAGGGCTCCAGCGACGTGGCCAAGGCCGACGAGCTCCTCGCCAAGATCGACCAGATCGCCGAGATCTTCTGGGAGACCAAGAAGGCCTCCTGAGCACCACTGACCCCAACGAAGGGCCGCCCGCGGATCGCTCCGCGGGCGGCCCTTCGTCGTACCCGATCAGGCGCCGGCGCCGGCCACGGTGTTGACCGCGGCGATGACGCGGTCCAGGTCGTCGTCCGTGAGGGACGGATGCACCGGCAGGGACAGGCACTCACGGGCCGCGCGGTCGGTCTCGGGCAGGTCGGCGTCAGCGGCGATCGCGCGGAAGGGCGCCAGCCGGTGCACGGGCACCGGGTAGTAGACACCGGACCCGACCTGATGCTCCCGCGCCAGCGCCCGGGCGAACCCGTCCCGGTCCTGCGGCACCCGCACGGTGTACTGGTGGTAGACGTGCACCGCCCCCTCGGCGACGGTCGGCACGGTGACCCCCCGGAGCTCGGCGTCCAGACGGGCCGCGTTGTCCTGGCGTCGCCGGGTCCAGGCCGCCACCTTCGTCAGCTGCACGCGCCCGATCGCGGCGTGGAGGTCGGTCATCCGCGCGTTCAGGCCGACCACCTCGTTCTCGTACCGGCGCTCCATGCCCTGGTTGCGGTAGACCCGCAGCAACCGCTCCACCTCGGGGTCGCCCACCGCGAGCATTCCGCCCTCGCCACTGGTCATGTTCTTGGTCGGGTACAGCGAGAACATCCCGAACGTGCCGAACGCGCCCACCGGCGTGCCGTGCAGCGAGGCCCCGTGCGCCTGGGCGGCGTCCTCGAAGACCTGCAGACCGTGACGGTCCGCGACCGCCTGCAGGGCCGGCATGGCGGCGGGGTGCCCGTACAGGTGCACCGGCATG
Organism: uncultured Actinomycetota bacterium; assembly: GCA_963724015.1. Lineage (GTDB taxonomy): Bacteria > Actinomycetota > Actinomycetes > Actinomycetales > Dermatophilaceae > CAVRTM01. Next base: position 734,112 of record CAVRTM010000004.1, on the reverse strand, counting down.
ATGCCGACGGTCCGCCCGGTGACCGCCTGCTCGACGGCGGTGGCCTCGAGGCAGAAGTCCACCGGCGAGATGTCGGCGAACACCGGCGTCGCTCCGGCCAGGGCGACCGCGTTGGCGGTGCCCGCGAAGGTGAACGCGGGGACGATGACCTCGTCACCGGCCCGGACACCGCTGGCCAGCAGCCCCACGTGCAGACCCGCGGTGCCCGAGCTGACGGCGACACAGGGTCGGCCGAGCGCGAAGTGTGCCGCGAACTCCTGCTCGAACCGGGCGACCTCCGGCCCCTGGGCCAGCGAGCCGCTGCGCAGCACCCGGTCGACGGCGGCGGCACTCCTCGTCACCGACGAGTGGGCGGGCAGCCGGGATGAATCCGGTCATGGTCCGCTCCTCCGCCGCGCAATGGTGCGGTGAAGCCGCCCGGGCGGACCCGCGCCACCGCGCGTTCCCCTGCCTCCAGCGTAGCCAGCACCCGGTGGCGCCAGACGCGTTTGACCAGACGGACCCGCAGGTCAACACGGGTGCTGGGGTCCCGGTGTTGCCAGCGGGAAGGGGGTACGTTCCTCGGTGGGCCGCGACGAGGCGGCCCTTGCCCCCGGAGGTGCACGTTGCCACGCCCTGACCCTCGAAACTCCGCCCCACCGGCCCACACCGGGATGCTGGTCGCCGCCGGTGTGCTGCTGCTCGTGCCGATCGTGGCGCTGATGTGGGTGTCCAGCTACGCCCACGACGAGCCGCGCCTGGGCGGGTGGCCGTTCTTCTTCTGGTACCAGATGCTCTGGGTCTTCTTCGCCTCCGCGTGCACGTACGCGGCGTTCAAGCTGGTCCAGCGCGCCCGTCCGCACCGTCCGATGGTCGAGCCTGACAAGAACGAGGACCACCGATGACCGCCCTTGCCGCCGCCTCCGCCCCGAACACCGGCGTCAACGTCGTCGCCCTGACGGTCCTGATCGTGCTCTTCCTGGCCGTGACCGTGATGGGCTTCCTCGCCACGCGCTGGCGACGGGCCGAGAGCATGGAGAGCCTGGACGAGTGGGGCCTCGGTGGCCGAGGCTTCGGCACCTGGGTCACGTGGTTCCTGCTCGGCGGTGACCTCTACACGGCGTACACGTTCATCGCGGTGCCCGCGGCGATGTTCGCGCTGGGCTCGGTCAGCGGGTTCTTCGCCGTGCCCTACACGATCGTGGTCTACCCGATCATCTTCGTGTTCATGTCGCGGCTGTGGTCGGTCAGCCACCGGCACGGCTACGTCACCGCGGCCGACTTCGTGCGCGGGCGCTACGGCTCGCGCGGGCTGTCCCTGGCCGTCGCCGTCACCGGCATCCTGGCGACGATGCCCTACATCGCCCTGCAGCTGGTCGGCATCGAGGCCGTCCTCGAGGTCATCGGGCTCGGTGGCAACAGTGCGCTGGCGCGCGACCTGCCGCTGTTCATCGCCTTCGCGGTGCTGGCGGCCTACACCTACTCCAGCGGGCTGCGCGCGCCGGCGCTCATCGCGTTCGTCAAGGACGCCCTGATCTACCTGGTCATCATCGTGGCCGTGATCTACCTGCCGTCCAGGTACGGCGGCTGGGGCCACATCTTCGACGCGGCCCAGACCAAGATGGCCAAGACCAACCCGGCCACCGGCAAGCCCACCGGCGCGTTCATCCCGGCCCCGACGCAGTACTGGGCCTACGGCACCCTGGCCCTCGGGTCGGCGCTGGCGCTGTTCATGTACCCGCACTCGGTCACGGCGGTGCTGTCCTCCAAGTCGCGGACGACGATCCGGCGCAACGCGGCGATCCTGCCGGCGTACAGCTTCGTCCTGGGCCTGCTGGCCCTGCTCGGCTGGGTCGCGATCGCCGCCGGCACCAAGCCGATCGGGCTGAACGGCCAGCCCAACGCCCAGCTGGTCATCCCCCAGCTGTTCGAGGACTCCTTCCCGTCCTGGTTCGCCGGCGTCGCCTTCGCCGCCGTCGCGATCGGGGCGCTCGTGCCGGCCGCGATCATGTCGATCGCCGCGGCAAACCTCTTCACCCGCAACATCTACCGGGAGTGGCTGCGGCCCAACGCGACGGTCGCGCAGGAAGCCAAGGTCGGCAAGCTGGTCTCGCTGCTGGTGAAGTTCGTGGCGCTGATCTTCGTCCTGACGATGGACAAGCAGAACGCCATCAACTTCCAGCTCCTCGGCGGGATCTGGATCCTGCAGACGCTCCCGTCGGTGGTGTTCGGCCTCTACACCCGCTGGTTCCACCGGTGGGCGCTGCTGGCCGGCTGGGCCGTCGCGATGGTCTACGGCACGCTCAAGGCCTACAACGTGAGCTCGCCGACGGTGCCTCACTTCGCCGGCTCGCTGGCCCCGATGGAGCTGATCGGGCAGCTGGGCTACATCGCCTTCACGGCGTTCGTCATCAACGTCCTCGTGGCGACGGTGCTCACGCCGATCCTGCGGGCCCTGAAGTCGCCCGAGGGTGAGGACAAGACCGCCACCCCCGACTACTTCGTCGACGCGGGCGACCCCCGGGTCCAGCCGCTGCCGGAGCTGACGACCGACCAGCACTGAGCGAACGGGGGCAGTGCTCCCGCCCCGCAGCCGAGGCGGGCAGGTCCTCGCGGACCTGCCCGCCTCGTGCGTTCCTCCGACGGTACGGCGCGCCAACTCCCCTGCGCGCCCGCTCCGTCGCGGCGGGAACCTCAGCCGTTGCGGCGCAGCACGCGGGCGAGGGAGTCGACCACCGAGGGGTCGTACTCGTAGCCGAGACCCAGGTTGATGCGCTCCATCGCCGACTCCCTGCGCGAGGCCCCGGGCCGCTCGCCGGCGAAGTCCTCATAGGCGTTGGCGACCTTGATGATCCGGCTCGCCACCGGCAGCTCCTCGTCGAACTCGCGCACCTGCCGGTACGGCGTGGTCTGCGCCTCGAGGATCTGCGCGACGGTCGTCCAGCACGCCGGTCTGCCGGACGATCTCCGCGCCGTCGTGGGCGATCCGGCGCTGGTCGGCCGGTGCCGCCATGACCGTGGCTCCGCGGGGGATCGGCTCGGTCAGCGACACCTGACCGATGTCGTGCAGCAGCGCGGCGTACTCCAGGTCGAGGACCTCACGCTCGGAGAGCCCGAGGTCCCGCCCGATCGCGGTGGAGAGGTGCGCCACCCGAGCCGCGTGCCCGACCTCGGTGTAGCCACCGACTCTCGGTCAGCCGCGACAGCGCACGGATCGTCTGACGGTAGGTCGCGCGAACCGTCGCATAGCGGCGCACGGCGAACTGGGTCAGCAGCAGCGGGAACAGGAAGAGCGGGATGGCGACGATGCCGAGAGGACGCTCGGCCAGGGCGATCAGCGCGCCGGTGGTGCTGAGCGCGGCCGTCAGCCCGAAGGCGCCGCGGGTCTCGTCGATCAGGCTGCGCAGCAGCGGCGCGTGGTCCCGCGCGGCGCGGGCCACCGCCGCCACCACGGCCTCGGTGCTGAGGGCGACGACCGACACGACCACCATGGCGAGGGCGAGCCAGTGCGCCTTCCAGCCGCCCTGGAGCTGCAGCACCGACTTGCCGTGCCAGACCGGCAGGCCACGGAACAACAGCTGCGGCGACCGCGACACTGACCAGCCGCCCGACGATGTCGGCAACGCGGGCGCGCGGGGCTCGGCGCGTCAGGCGGGGCAGCGGCAGCAGACCGGCGGCCATGGCGGCCGCCGTCAGCGTCACCACCGTCGCCACGCTCAGCGTGTGCCGGAGAGCCCTTGGGCGCGTCAGCCGTCATGGCCAGAGCAAGGGCGGCCGCCACCGAGATGGGTGCCGTCTCCCGGCTTCCCGGCATCTCGACCCGGAGGTACTCACCGCCGGCAATGGCCAGGAAGAAGGCCACCAGGAGTCCCCATGGCAGCTCCGCGGTTCCGTCCGCGATGTGCGAAGCACGACGATCAGGCTCGAGAGCGTCAGCACCAGCCCGAGGAGCCCCAGCACCTGCTCGATGTCGAACCGCGACGGCCACTTCACGACGCGCCTCCATCGACGTCCGCCACTGACGGGCCCGGCCCCGCACCGCGTGGCTGCACGCCGGCCATGCAGTCCGACTGGCTCGGGTCGTCGTGGTCGTACCCACGTCCGCCAGCGGCGACCGCGCTGAGGTCCAGTGTCCGCAACGGGCCACGGCTCGCGGGACAGGCCACGACGCAGGGCCGCGACCACCACCGGGTCGAACTGCGTCTCACTGCGACGCTCGACCTCCTCCAGCGCCTCCGGGATGGGCAACGCCGCCCGGTCGCGTTGCTCGTGGTCAGCGACTCGAACGCATCGGCCACGGCGACGATCCGGGCAAACAGCGGGATGTCGTCGCCGGCCAGACCCGACGGGATAGCCCCGCCCGTCGAAACGCTCGTGGTGGTGCTCGATGCCGTTCAGCGCCGGCTTGAGGAACTGGATGTCGCGCACGATCTCCGCCCCCTTGGTCGGGTGCTGTCGGATGCTGGCCAGCTCCGCGTCGCTGAGGTCATCGACCTTGCGCAGGATTCGGCTGGGGACGCTCAGGAGCCCGACGTCGTGCAGCATCCCCGCGTAGCGCAGTGAGGCGATGTCGGTGTGGTTCAGCCCCATCGCTCCGGCGATCAGTCACACAACCTGGCCACGCGTTGCACTGTGGCCGCGCGTGCGGGCGTCCTTGGTCTCCACCGCGGCCACCAACGCATTCAGCGTCCGTTCGTGCGCGTTGTTCTCCTCGCCGTACTGGACAAAGGCCCACCGTGCCACAAACAAGCGGCGAAAGAACCAGTAGTGCACTGAACGGCCCGACGTCAGCGGGAACCCAGAGGATGGCGAAGAGGTAGCCGATCAGGCCGTACCCAACGTAGGCGGACCCCGACGACGTCAACATGCCGGTGACGAAGCGGCGCAGGGGTATCCCGCGCGTAAGCCTCATGACCCCAGCCAGCAGGAGGGCGTTCGCGACGCACATCGCGAGGTCGGCCGCGATAAGTGGCAGGCCGACTCGTTCGATCAGCGGCACCGGCTCGGCAACGGCTTGATGAGCAGGCAGGCCACCGGCCCCGACGTAGACGAAAGCCGCAAGTCCCGCAATGAGCGAGTTCATGGCCACGTTGAAGATTCGCTGCTGCGCCGGCTGTTGGCGGACCCCAGCCAAGGGAGACACGGCTCCGACGGCGGCGGCGCCCAGAGGGCCGGTGAGAGCCACGGAGGCCAAGATGATGATGCTCGCGAACGATAGGGCCGTCCGCTCCGCTACGCGCTCTCCTTTGGTTCGCCAACTCAGGAAGCTCAGTACGCTCAGGACGACGACGGGAGTCCAGTCATCCGGCAGGGGGCCGTATTTGATCGCAGGAACCAGCAGCGCCAGAGCCGCAGCGCCCAGGAGACCTACGTACATCAGAACCGCGCGGGAACTGTCACCTGTGCGCGTTTGGCTCATAAGGGTTGAGGATAGTCTGGCAGGAGATGCTGGAGGACTATTGAAGGGCAGACGCTCAGCGCGCCCTTGGCCCCCGGACGGAGTTCACGCGTAGGGGCGGTTGCCCGCCGGCAAGAGCCCACCTCGCATGCCAACTGACGTTGGCCTCGCGGGCCGATTCGTGTCGTGAGGCCGCTCAGAGCGCGGTGGCCCGGCGTGACGTCGATGAATCGGGGATGTGCAGTCGAGAGGTGCTCGGGACTGAACGGGCTGGTAGCTCGGCTGGTCTCGGTCTAGCAGCCATCAGACATGCGTAGACGGGCCTAGTTCCAGTTCCAGGTGCCGTAAGCGGCGGCGATGTTCCAGTTCCACGTGGAGACCGAGTTGCTGTGCTGAACGGTGCTGTTCGTCATGTCAGAGGTCCTTCGAGGCAGTGGGACGGGGAACGCGGGCGGATCTAGGAGTCAGTTCCAGTTCCACGTCGAGGCCACGCCCGAGATGTTCCAGTTCCAGGTCGACACGGCGCTGGCGCCGGCGATGTTCCAGTTCCACGTGGAGACCGAGTTGCTGTGCTGAACGGTGCTGTTCGTCATGTCAGAGATCCTTCGAGGCAGTGGGACGGGGAAGGCGGGCGGATCTGGAGTCAGTTCCAGTTCCACGTCGAGGCCACGCCCGAGATGTTCCAGTTCCAGGTCGACACGGCGCTGGCGCCGGCGATGTTCCAGTTCCACGTGGAGACCGAGTTGCTGTGCTGAACGGTGCTGTTCGTCATGTCAGAGATCCTTCGAGGCAGTGGGACGGGGAAGGCGGGCGGATCTAGGAGTCAGTTCCAGTTCCACGTCGAGGCCACGCCCGAGATGTTCCAGTTCCAGGTCGACACGGCGCTGGCGCCGGCGATGTTCCAGTTCCACGTGGAGACCGAGTTGCTGTGCTGAACGGTGCTGTTCGTCATGTCAGAAGTCCTTCGAGGCGGTTGGGGCGGGGGCGGAAGGAGGAGTCAGCTCCAGTTCCAGGTCGCGACCGGAGCGAGCTGGCTCGGCGCGGCGGTCCACTGCTGGGTGGCGTCCTGGGCGAGCATCGACTCGATAGCCTTGACGATCGTCTTCATGGGGCGTTTCCTTTCACAAAGGTGTTTGACGCCCAGAGGAGCTGGGCACTGGCCGGGCGCCGCGGTGGTCGCCGGCACATCTGTAGATTTCCACCGTTTGCGAGGCTGATCCCGTTTGCAGACCCTCCGTTGGGTTTCGCGACCTCGGGATGGTGAAACCACGATGCTGCTTGCACAGAAATGGGACAATTAGGGCTTGTTTGCTACCGGTTCTTTGCAGATGGCTCGTCCTCGACACCGCACGTCGCGGTGGTGGAACCCCAGCCCGTGCCGGCCCCCCCGACCGGTTGTGCGAGAATACCGGGGATCGTCCCCATGGGAACCCGTTGTGACCCACTTCTTGGAGCAGACATGAGCAAGCGCGCCCGCAAGCGCCGCTCCCGCAAGGGCAACGCCGCCAACCACGGCCGCAAGCCCAACGCCTGAGCCGCGCAGACGTACGACAAAGGCCCCCGCTTCCATTGAGGAAGCAGGGGCCTTTGTCATCGGCGGATCGGCTGGCGCGCGTCAGTCGCGCACCTCGACGGTCACCGTGGTGATCCGGGCCAGGATCTGCATGCGCAGCTCGCTGGGTGCGGACTCGCCGGTGCAGGAGCGCCGTACGAGGGCCTTGAGCATCTGGTCGAGGTCGTACTCACGCAGGCAGGGGCCGCACTCCTCGAGGTGCTGGCGGATGTGCGAGCGGTCGTCGGGCCCCATCTCGCCGTCGAGGTACTCATAGATCCGCAGCAGGACCTCGGAGCAGTCGGTGTCGTGGTGGTTGCCGCAGCTCATGACGTGGCCCCCTCGGTGACAAAGCCGCGCTCACGCGCGTAGTCGGTCAACAGCTCGCGCAGCTGACGCCGGCCGCGGTGCAGCCGGGACATGACCGTGCCGATCGGCGTGTCCATGATCTCCGCGATCTCCTTGTAGGCGAAGCCCTCGACGTCGGCGAGGTAGACCGCCATCCGGAAGTCCTCGGGGATCTCCTGCAGGGCCCGCTTGACGTCGCTGTCCGGGAGGTGGTCCAGTGCCTCGGTCTCGGCCGAGCGGAGCCCGGCGGAGGAGTGCGACTCGGCCCGGGCCAGCTGGTAGTCCTCGACCTCGGCCGCGTCCGACTGCAGCGGCTGGCGCTGCTTCTTGCGGTAGGTGTTGATGTAGGTGTTCGTGAGGATGCGGTACAGCCACGCCTTGAGGTTCGTTCCGGGCTTGTACTGGTGGAAGGCGGCGAACGCCTTGGCGTAGGTCTCCTGGACCAGGTCCTCGGCGTCGGCCGGGTTGCGTGTCGTCCGCAGGGCGGCGCTGTAGAGCTGGTCCAGGAACGGCATCGCCACGGCCTCGAAGCGCGCCGCCCGCTCGGCCGGCGTCTCGGCGCCGACGTCGACGGTGGGCTCGTCTCCTGGGGCAGGGGCGGAGGTGGTCTGCTGTTGCTCGGTCATCACCCCCCAGCCTAGTGCCGCGGCGGGCTGGCCACTTCCCGAGCCGAGCTTGAGCTGGGGTTGGCCGGTCACGGGGGCCAGTTCAGCAGTGAACACGCACACTCTCCTTCGGCGCTTCGGGATCACGGGGTTCAACACCGTCGTTGCGCCCCGGCATTCCCCGTGTCGGCCCGGCCGACGCCCTCCAGGCTCAGCCGGTACGCCGCAGCGTGGCCAGCCAGCCGCGCACCTCATCCACCACGTCGGCCGGGTCCTTGGTGAACGAGTGCGTGCCCCGCGCCGACCTGACGACGGCCCGCTCCCCCAGCGCGGCGCGGACCTCCTGCGGTCCGCCGAAGGCGTCGCGCTCCCCCTGGACCACGGCCAGCGGCAGACCTGCATCGAGGACCAGCCGCGCCTCGTCAGCGCGCGAGTTGTCGGGCCGGCCCGGCGGGTGCAGGGGAAAGGACAGCGCCAGCACGGCGGTGGCGCCGACCGCCGCTGCGGTGCGGCAGGCCACACGGGCGCCGGCGCTGCGCCCGCCCACCACGAGCGGGACCGGGAGGCGCGCGCGGCCGGTGGTCAGCCGGTGCAGGACCGCCAGCCAGGCGGCGTCCAGCTGTGCGGGCGGTGTGGCGATGCGCCGCCCGGCAACCCGCCACGGCTGCTCCACCCGGGCGACCACCCAGCCGTCGGCGGTCAGGGCGGTCAGCGCCTCGAGGTCGGGAGCCCCGACCCCGCCTCCTGCTCCGTGCCCCAGCACGAGCGTGCCGACCGGCCCGTCCGGGCGGTCCGGGCGGTCCGGGCGGGCGAGGTGCACCCGCGCCGTACCGACGGGGGTCTGGATGACCCGCACGCTGGACCGCACCCGCATGCCGATCCCACCTCCGCCCGCGTCAGGGGCGTACGTCGCCCGTCGTCCCGGCGATCGTGCCAGACGCGCGCCGCGCCGCACAGCGTCCCGGGCGGCCGCGGGTCAGGCGCCGATGACCTCACCGGTCATGGGGTCGACGACGCCGGCGAGGTCGTCCCGCCCCACGGGCTCGAGCAGGCGCGGACCGTTGTTGCGCGAGGAGTTGACCGCACTGCTGATCGGATAAGCGTCGAAGCGGCCGGGGCGGCTGAACCCCAGGTGGGCGCGGACGGCGTCCAGGTCGCGCTGGTGCGGGTCGAGCCAGTCGGCCCAGTCCTCGCGCTCGAGCACCAGCGGCTGGCGGTCGTGGATCCGGTCCAGTCCCGGCTCGGCCTCGGCGGTGATGATCGTGTACGTCGTCAACCACGCCCGCGGGTCGTCCTTGTCCTCGACGCTGCGGTCGCGCCAGAACTCGTACAGGGCGGCCATTGCCAGCGGCGAACCGTCGGCGTGGTGGATGAAGAACGGCTGTTTGCGCGGCTTGCCGCGGGCGTCGGTGGCGGTCGGGCTGACCTGCCACTCGTACCAGCCGGAGGCCGGCACCAGCGCCCGGCGTGAGGCTGCGGCCTTGGCGAACGCCGACTTCTCCAGGACCGACTCGGCCCGGGCGTTGATCATCCTCAGCCCGACCTTGACGTCCTTGGCCCAGCTCGGCACCAGCCCCCACGTGAGCAGGCGCAGCTGGCGCACGGGAGGTGCGTCCTCGTCGTACGACGGGTCGGTGGACCGCGGCGCACGGGTGAGGATCACCGGCGCCTGCTTGGTCGGTGCCACGTTGAAGTCCGGCGCGCCGGGCGGCGGGTCCTGCGGCGCGCTGAGCAGGCTGCGGGAGGACTCACCCGTCATCACCTGCTCGATGTCGAACTCCTCGACCAGGTCCTCGGGCCTGGAGGTGGCCGCGTATCGCCCGCACATGGGCTCAGCCTAGGGACGCGGTGGTCGTGGGGAGCAACTACGGTATGACCTGTCCGGACGCTGAGAGGGAGACCCGATGACCGTTGTTCGCCGCCTTGCCCGCCCGATGCTTGCTGCCGTCTTCATCAAGGGCGGCATCGACTCGCTGCGCCACCCTCAGGGGCGGGCCGAGGCTGCGGGGCCGGTGATCCACGCGCTCGCCGAGCCGCTGCACCTCCCGGACGACCCCGAGCTGCTCGTCCGGGCCAACGCCGGGGCCATGGTCGCCGCGGGCAGCATGCTGGCGCTGGGGCGTCTTCCTCGCCTGTCCTCGCTCGTGCTCGCCGCCTCCCTGGCGCCCACGACCTACGCGGGGCACGCCTTCTGGCAGGAGCACGACCCGGCCAAGCGCGCCGCGCAGAGCCAGCACTTCCTGAAGAACCTCGGGCTGCTCGGTGGCCTGCTGCTGGCTTCGGTGGACACGGCCGGCAAGCCGGGTCTGTCCTGGCGTGCCCAGCGGGCCGCCAAGGACGCCCGCCGCACGGCCTCGCTCAGCAAGCGTGAGGCCAAGCAGGTGGCCCGTCACACCGCCAGGAGCGCCCGCCGTGAGGCGCGCCTGATGGCGGCGCACGCCCACGACGCGCTCACCTGAGCCCCGTGCCCGGACCGCACCCCCCGATGGACGCACCACCTGCGACGGTGACCGGCGACTGGCCCGCTCCCCTTGCCGCACAGCCGGTGGAGGCGGTCGTCGCGCTCCCGGGCAGCAAGTCGCTGACCAACCGGTTCCTCGTCCTGGCTGCCCTGGCCAACGGCACGTCGCGGCTGCGGCGGCCGCTGCGGTCGCGGGACACGCTGCTGATGGCGCAGGCCTTGCGCTCGCTGGGCGCGGTGGTCGAGGACGTCGACGGCGACGACCCCGAGGCGGCTGACTGGCTGGTCACGCCGGCGACGCTGCGGGGTGACTCCACGGTCGACTGCGGGCTCGCCGGCACCGTGATGCGGTTCCTGCCGCCGGTCGCGGCGCTGGTGTCCGGGCGGGTGTCCTTCGACGGCGACCCCCACGCCCGCAACCGGCCCATGGCGCCGGTGATCGAGTCCCTGCGCGAGCTGGGTGCGCGGATCGAGGACGACGGGCGCGGCCGGCTCCCCTTCACCGTCGTCGGGTCCGGCGGCCTGCCCGGCGGCACGGTGACGGTCGACGCCTCGGCCAGCTCGCAGTTCATCTCCGCGCTGCTGCTCGCCGGCGCGCGGTTCGACCAGGGGGTGGTCGTCCGCCACGAGGGCAGACCGGTGCCGAGCGAGCCCCACATCCAGATGACGGTGGAGGCGCTGCGCGACGTCGGGGTCGTCATCGACGACAGCGACGCGAACACGTGGCGGGTCGAGCCGTCCGAGATCAACGCCCTGGACGTCCAGGTCGAGCCCGACCTGTCCAACGCCGCGGCGTTCCTCGCGGCGGCGCTGGTCACCGACGGCAGCGTGCGGGTGCCCGGCTGGCCCCAGCACACCACCCAGGCCGGTGACGCGATCCGCGACATCTTCGACGCGATGGGCGCCGAGGTGAGTCTCGACCGGGCCGGGCTCACCGTCAGCGGGTCCGGCCAGCTCAGCGGGCTGGACGTCGACCTGCACGACGTCGGAGAGCTCACCCCGGTCGTGGCCGCCGTCGCCGCGCTGGCCGACTCGCCCTCGTGGCTGCGCGGCATCGCCCACCTGCGCGGGCACGAGACCGACCGGCTGACCGCCCTGGCCGACGAGATCAACGCCCTCGGCGGCTCCGTGGAGCAGACCGAGGACGGGTTGCGGATCACCCCGGCGCCACTGCACGGCGGGCTGTTCCACACCTACGACGACCACCGCATGGCCATGGCCGGCGCGGTCCTCGGGCTGCGCGTCCCCGGCCTGGTGCTCGAGAACGTCGACACCGCGGCCAAGACGCTTCCCCGGTTCCCGCAGCGGTGGAGCGCGATGGTGTCCGGCGAGGTCGGACCGCTCGACGCCGCGGACGGCGCGTGAGTCCCCGAGCCCGTCGCTACGACGAGAGTGACGCGCGCGTCCGGCCGAACCCCCGCGGCACCCGTCCGCGGACCAAGGACCGGCCGGCGCACGAGGACGCCGTTCCCGGCTTCGTCACCGCGGTCGACCGCGGTCGCTACACGCTGCTCGTGCACGAGGGCGGCGAGCGCGTGGTGACGGCGATGAAGGCGCGCGAGCTCGGCCGCAAGAGCGTCGTCGTGGGCGACGAGGCGGGGCTGGTCGGCGACACCTCCGGCGGTGCGGACAGCCTTGCCCGCATCGTGCGCGTGGCGCCGCGCAGGACGCTGCTGCGGCGTACGGCCGATGACACCGACCCGGTGGAGCGGATCATCGTCGCCAACGCCGACCAGCTCGTCATCGTGACGGCGCTGGCTGACCCGGAGCCGCGGCCGCGGATGATCGACCGGTGCCTCGTGGCGGCGTACGACGCGGGCATGGACCCGCTGCTCGTCCTGACCAAGGCCGACCTGGTCGACCCGACGCCCTTCCTGCAGACCTATGCCACGCTCGAGGTGCCACACGTCGTCACCTCGCGCGACCCCGACACCGGGCAGTGGCGGGGGCTGGAACCGTTGCAGCAGCGGCTGGTCGGACAGGTGAGCGTCTTCATCGGCCACTCCGGCGTCGGCAAGTCCACCCTCGTCAACGCCCTGGTGCCCGGTGCGGGCCGCGCCACCGGCGTGGTCAACGACGTCACCGGACGCGGGCGGCACACGTCCTCCTCCGCCATCTCGCTGCGGCTGCCCGGCGACGAGGGGTGGGTCGTCGACACCCCCGGCGTCCGCTCGTTCGGCCTGGCGCACGTGCAGCCGGCGCGGATCGTCTCCCACTTCCCCGACCTGGCGGCCGGCACCGATGGCTGCCCGCGCGGCTGCACCCACGACGAACCCGAGTGCGGCCTCGACGCGTGGGTGGAGTCGGGACGTGCGGGCCCGGCGGGTCCCGCACGGCTGGAGTCGCTGCGCCGGCTGCTGCGCGCCCGCTCCCCCCACCCCGAGGACTGACTCCCTCCCCCGCAAACCTGGTGGTTGTGCCTCGGGAAGCAGGCCAGGCCTGGCGAAGAGGGGAAACCCCAGGTTTGCGGGTCAGTGGTTGGTGCTCTGGACGATGCCCTGCCAGACGGCTTCGGCGCCGGTGTGACCGACGCGGACGGTCCACCACACCGCGAGGACGCCCGCCACCACGGTGAGCGCCGCGGCCGCCGTCGCCCGGCTGGAGCGACGGGGCTGACGGGTCAGCGCCACCGCGACCGCGGCCACGAGCACCAGGACGGCGAACCACAGCAGGTTCCGCCCGAGGGCGCCGTGCTCCTGGGCCACCGAGCCGCCCAGGCGCCGCTGCAGCACCTCCCCGCTCTCACGTGCCACGAACGTCGCGACCACCACGCCCGCGTCGAGCACCACGACCGGCCAGGCGAAACGCAGACGCAACGTCGGCATCAGGGCCATGACCGCGGTCACGACAGCCATCAGCGGCAGCCCGACCACGACGGCGTGCACCACCAGGACGTGCACCGGCAGGCCGAGGACTGTGTCGAACATGGGCACCATCCGGAGGTCTTGGGCAGCGTGAGGTCGGACACCCGACACAACGGCCTCCACCGCCGATTGGTTCAGCCCGGACCCGGCACCGACAATGGTGGGATGCGCCTCTCCGACGACACCCCGACCGAGGAACGCATCGGCGACCGCGACCTCACCGCCTGGCCCAGCCGCTTCGGGGCGTGGCTGGCCACCGTCGCGCTCACCGGCGCCCGATGGACGTCCGCGCACGCCCTGCTGGTCGTCATCGCGGTCATCGGCGGCGTCTTCGCCACGGCGCTCACCGGGGTGAGCGCGGAGATCTACGACGCGGTGGAGGAGGGCGACGGCGTCACCGGGCTGGACCGGCCGGCGCTGGACACGGCGATCCGCCTCCGTACGCCCCTCGCCGACCATGTCGCCACGTGGTTCACCAACCTCGGCGGACCGGTCGGGATGACCATCCTCGCGACCGTCGTCACCGTGGCCATGGCCATCGCCTGGAGGTCGCGGACACCGCTCGTGCTGATGGTGATCGCCGTCGCCGGGTCCCTGTCCATGACGACCATCGGCAAGGTCCTGGTCGGCCGGGTCCGGCCGCCCCAGTCGGACGCCGTCGCGCCGTTCGAGTCCTCGCCCTCCTTCCCCAGCGGGCACTCCCTCAACAGCGTGGTGATCGCCGGGCTCATCGCCTACCTGCTGGTCCGGCGCCAGCACCACCGGTGGTCACGCCTGCTCACCCTCACCGTGGCGGCGCTCTTCGCCCTCGCCATGGGCCTGAGCCGGGTCTTCCTCGGCCACCACTGGATGACCGACGTGCTGGTCGCCTGGACCCTCGGCCTGGCCTGGCTGGCCCTGGTGATCACCGCGCACCGGCTGTTCCTCACGGTCCGGCGGGCGCGCGACGCGGCAGGCTCGCCGACGCCCGGGGCGGTCGCGCCGCGCAGGGCTCCCACGGGCTAGCGTGTGGCGGTGCCCTCCTACGACGACGACCTGCGCCTGGCGCACGTGCTGGCCGACGCGGTCGAACGCGTGACGGTGGCCCGCTTCCGTGCCGCCGACCTGGTCGTGGAGTCCAAACCCGACCTCAGCCCCGTCACCGACGCCGACCGGGCGGCCGAGGAGCTGGTCCGGCACCAGCTCAAGCGCACCCGCCCCCGCGACGCCGTCCAGGGCGAGGAGTTCGACACCACCGGGCACGGCCCCCGCCGCTGGGTGATCGACCCGATCGACGGCACGAAGAACTTCGTCCGCGGCGTACCGGTGTGGGCGACGCTGATCTCGCTGGTCGACGACGGCCAGCCCGTCCTCGGCCTGGTCGCCGCTCCCGCGCTGAACCGCCGCTGGTGGGCGGCGGGCGGCTCCGGTGCCTGGTGCGGGCGGAGCCTGTCCAGCGCCAAGCGGATGCACGTGTCCCAGGTCGCCACGATCACCGACGCGTCGCTGTCCCACTCCAGCATCAGCTCCTGGCGCAAGGTCGGGCGCTACGACGAGTTCCTCGGCCTGGCCGAGGCGTGCTGGCGCACCCGCGCGTACGGCGACTTCTGGTCCTACATGCTGCTGGCCGAGGGGGCCGTCGACATCGCGGCCGAGCCGGAGCTCGAGGTGCATGACATGGCCGCGCTGGTGCCGATCGTCACCGAGGCCGGCGGCCGGTTCACCTCCCTGGACGGCACCCCCGGCCCGTGGGGCGGCAACGCCGTCGCGACCAACGGCATCCTGCACGACGAGGTGCTGGGCCGGATCGGCACGAGATCGGTCGACCCCGCCCCCGAGGACGACTGATTCCGTAGCACCCGTCGGTTCTGCGCCGCGGGGGCGATGAGCCATCATGGGTGCGTGGACGCGTCCGCGCCCGCACGGCTCAACGCACTGGAGTTCCATCGTGTCCGACACCTCCCTGCCGCAGCGTCGAGAGCTGCGCACCCCGCTGCCCGGTCCGAAGTCGCAGGCCCTCGCGGCGCGCCGCTCGGCCGTCGTCAGCGCCGGTGTCAGCTCGACCCTCCCCGTGTACGCCGCCCGGGCCGGCGGCGGGGTCATCGAGGACGTCGACGGCAACCTGCTGATCGACCTCGGCTCCGGCATCGCCGTGGCCACGGTGGGCAACGCCGCGCCGCGCGTGGTGGAGGGCGTCGCCGCCCAGGCCGCCGACTTCACCCACACCTGCTTCATGATCACGCCCTACGAGGAGTACGTCGCCGTCTGCGAGGCCCTTGCCGAGCTCACCCCCGGCGACCACGCCAAGAAGACCGCGCTGTTCAACTCCGGCGCCGAGGCGGTCGAGAACGCCATCAAGGTCGCCCGCTACGCCACCGGCCGGACGGCGGTCGTCGCCGTCGACCACGCCTACCACGGCCGCACGAACCTCACCATGGCCCTCACCGCCAAGGCGATGCCGTACAAGAAGGGCTTCGGCCCGTTCGTCTCGGACATCTACCGGGTGCCCACGTCCTACCCCTTCCGCGACCCCGAGGGCATGACCGGCGAGCAGGCCGCCGCCCGGGCCATCGCGATGGCGGAGAAGCAGGTCGGCGGCGACCAGATCGCCGCCCTCATCATCGAGCCGATCCAGGGCGAGGGCGGGTTCGTCGTACCGGCTCCGGGCTTCCTGCCCGCACTGCAGAAGTGGTGCAACGACAACGGCATCGTCCTGATCGCCGACGAGGTGCAGACCGGGTTCACCCGCACCGGCGCCTGGTTCGCCTGCGAGCACGAGGGCGTCGTGCCCGACCTGATCACCGTCGCCAAGGGCATCGCCGGCGGCCTGCCCCTCTCCGCGCTCACCGGCCGGGCCGAGCTGATGGATGCCGTCCACCCCGGCGGCCTCGGCGGCACCTACGGCGGCAACCCGATCGCCTGCGCCGCGGCCCTCGGGGCCATCGCGACGATGCGCGAGGAGGACCTCATCGGTGCCGCGCAGCGGATCGAGCGCCTGGCCAAGGACCGCCTGCAGGTCATCGCGGACAAGGTGCCCGCCATCGGCGACATCCGTGGGCGTGGCGGCATGCTGGCGATCGAGTTCGTCAAGCCGGGCACGACCGAGCCGGACGCAGAGCTGACCGGGCGGGTGGCCAAGGCGTGCCACGAGCAGGGCGTGCTCATCCTGACCTGCGGCACCTACGGCAACGTCATCCGGCTCCTTCCGCCGCTGGTCATCAGCGACGAGCTGCTGCTGGAGGGCCTGCAGGTGCTCGAGGACGCGCTGCTGTCCATCACCGCCTGAGCCGCGACTCGCTCCACCACGAGGCCCGCCCGTCCCCTGGACGAGCGGGCCTCGTGCTGTGCCCAGCCGGAGCCGGGCCGGTCAGGCCGGGACGACGGTGACGTCGCCGCGACCGAGGCCGCGGACGCCGTCGGCGAAGCGGGCCGCGTCCCCGACGACGACGACGGTCCAGTCGCCGGTGACGAAGCGGTTGTACGCCGCGGAGAGCCGCTCGGCGTCCACCGTGGCCAGGTCGAGCAGGTTGGCGGTGGTGAACTCGGTGGTCAGCCCCTCGAGCGCCATCGCCGCGGCCTCGTCGGCGACCGCGTCGGCCGTGGCGTAACGCCCCGGCGCCGTCTTGTGGATGAAGTCCACCCCGGCGCGGGTCTCCTCGGGCGTGAAGCCCTTGCGGCCGTGCTCCAGGATGTCCAGCAGCAGTCCGAGCGCCTCGACCGTCGCGTCGGCGCGCACCGACCCGCTGACCAGGAACAGGCCCTCGCGGCGACGCGGACGGAAGCTGGCCCGCATGCCGTAGGTGTAGCCCTTCTCCTCGCGCAGCACGGCGTCGATGCGTGCGTTGGGTGAGCCGCCGAGCACGAAGGCCAGCACCGGGTAGGGCGCCCAGCCGCCGTCGACCCGCCGGTCGGGACCGGGGCAACCCAGGTAGAGCTCGGTCTGCACCGAGCCCGGCCGGTCGACGAACACGACCCGGGCGGCGTCGTCGGCCCGGCGCGGAGCCACCGGCTCGGCGGCCGTCGACGGCTCCCCCGCCCAGCCACCGAGAGCCTGCTCGACCTCGCCGAGCACGTCCACGCCGGTCAGGTCGCCGGCCACCACGATGGTGCTGCCCGACGGCACCACCTGGGCGGCGTGGAAGTCCACCAGCTCCTCGCGGGTGATCGCCTCGACGCTCTCACGGGTGCCCGCGCTGGGTCGCGAGGCCCGCTCGGCCTCGTCGAAGTAGGTCGCCAGGAAGGCGAGCGCCGCCCGCTGGCCGGGCACCGCACGCTCGTGGTCGATCTCGGCCAGACGGGTCTTCACGTGCCGGGAGACCTCGTTCTCGGGGAACGCCGGCTCGCGCACCGCCTCGCTCATCAGCGCCAGGGCTGCGGAGAGGTGCCCCTTGGCGACGTCCATGTCGACGCTCAGCCCGGACTCGCTCGCACCCGCCCCGAGCGCGATCCCCTTGCGCTCGAGCAGCTCGGCGAACTCCTCCGCCGTATGGCGGGCCGTGCCCTCGTCCAGCGTGCGGGCCATGATCGTGCCGATCCCCTCACGCCCGCGCGGCTCGCGCACCAGGGGCATGGGCACGGCCAGGCGCACCGAGATGACGTACTGCCCCGGGACGTCGTAGCTGACGACCTCCAGCCCGTTGCCCAGCCGGCCACGGGCGGCGGCGGGGAAGGTCCACTGCGGCGGCGCACCCACCGGGGGGCGCGGCACCCCGGCGGTCGCGACGTCGGCGGCCGCCGCGGCGGCGTGGTCGGTGGCGTTGGCGTCGGCCTCGGTCAAGCGCGGGGTCATGCGGTGGCTCCTTCGTGCTCGGCTCGCAGGTAGGCGACGACGGCCCGCGCCTCGGGGACGAGCCACCGTGCGGCAACCTGCTGGATGTCGGCCGCCGTCACCGTCGCCAGCCGGTCGAGGAACGTGTTGACCCAGCCCGCGTCCCCGTGCAGCATCGCCCGGTGGCAGATGGCGTCGGCGCGCTCCTCCTGGCTGGCCAGGGCGGAGAGCCACGCCCGCTCGGTCTGGGCCAGGGCGGACTCCATCTCGACGTCGGTCGGGCCCTCCTCGGCGAACCGGCGCAGCTCCTCGCAGGTGTGCGCCTCGACCTCGTCCGCGCTCGCGCCCTCGGCCACGTCGATGCCGATGAAGCCCAGCGACACCCCGTCGACGAACCCCATGGCGTGGGCCTGCACGCCGTTGGCGATCTGCTCGCGGCGGACCAGGCGCTGGTAGAGCCGGGAGGTCGCCAGCCCGCCGAGGACGTCCATCGCGAGCGAGGCGGCGAAGAACTCGGGGGTGTCGTCCACCGGCAGCCGGAAGGCGAGGTGCAGCCGGTCGGCGGGGACGTCCTCGATGTGCTCGTCGCGCACCGGGTCGGCCAGCGGCTCCAGCGCGTCGACCGCGAGGCGGGGCGGCTCGGCGCTGGCCGGCAGCGGGCCGAAGTACCGCTCCGCGGCGGCGAACCCCTCCTGCGGCGTGAGGTCGCCCACGAGGGTGAGGACGGTGTTGTTGGGGCCGTAGAACCGCCGGTAGAAGGCGTGCACGTCCTCCAGGCTGGCGGCGTCGAGGTCGTCCATCGAGCCGATCGTCGGGTGGTGGTAGGGGTGGCCCTTGGGGAAGATCGCGGCGTACATGTCGATCAGCGCGTTGCCGTAGGGCACGTTGTCGTAGCGCTGGCGCTTCTCCTCCTTGACCACGTCGCGCTGGTTGTCCAGGCTCTCCTGGGTCACGGCGTCGAGCAGGTAGCCGTGGCGGTCGGCCTCCATCCAGAGCGCGAGCTCGAAGGCACCCTTGGGCACGGTCTCGAAGTAGTTGGTGCGGTCGAACCACGTCGTGGCGTTCAGCCGGCCGCCCTCGGCCATCAGGGCGCTGAAGTGCTCGCCGTTGGCGACGTTGCGCGACCCCTGGAACATCAGGTGCTCGAACAGGTGCGCGAAACCGGTGCGCCCCTCGGTCTCGTGGCGGGACCCGACGTTGACCCAGAGGTTGACGGTGACGTTGGGGACGCTGTGGTCCTCACTGACGACGACCCGCAGGCCGTTGGCCAAGGTGCGTTCGGCGATGCGGTAGTCGAGCGGCATGGGGACACCCTAGGGGACACCCCCGGCAAAGGGGTGTCCTCACTGGTCCACGCAGACCTTGCCGGAGGCGCCCGACAGGGACACGGTGGAACCCTGCTGTTCCCCGTTGTCCGGCGAAAGGACCCATCATGGCCGTTTCCGTGGATCTGGCGAAGGTGCTCGACAAGGCATGGGAGGACAAGTCACTGGAGGAGATCCTCGACGCGCCGGTGTCGGCGCTCGCCGGCGTCAGCGACTCGGACGCCACCCGGTTGCAGGAGGCCTTCGACATCCGCACGGTGCGCGACCTCGGCTCCAACAAGCACTTCGCCGCGGCGGGGGTGCTGGTCGCCCTCGCCCGGCACGCGGGGTGACGCCCTCGGCCACGGCGGCCGCCCGGGCCGGACCGGGTCAGCGGCCGCTGATCCGGTCGGCCACCTTCGCGATCGGCGAGGTGCTGCTCATGCCACGGGCCTCGTGCCGGTCGGCGGCGCGGTAGGCGACGTAGAGAGCGCGGACGCCGAGCCAGCGCAGCGGCTCCGGCTCCCAGGCGCGCACCCGCCGGTCCACCCACGGCAGCGCGGTCAGGTCGGTGTCGCGCCCGAGCACGAGGTCGCGCATCGTGCGGGCGGCCAGGTTGGTCGACGTGACGCCGTGACCGACGTAGCCCCCGGCCCGGCCCAGCCCGGTCTCGCGGTCGAGGCGCACGGTCGCACACCAGTCGCGGGGGACCCCGAGCACCCCTGACCAGGCGTGCTCCAGCGGCACCCCGGCGGCGGCGGGAAAGTGCTGGTGCAGGATCGCCCGCAGCTGGGCGACCGTCTGCGGCTGGGTGCGACCGGCGTCGTCGTGCCGCGAGCCGAACCTGTAGGGCACCCCCCGACCGCCGATGGCGATCCGCCCGTCGGCGGTGCGCTGGGCGTAGCAGTACGAGTGCGCCTCATCCCCCAGCACCTCCGCTCCCTCCCAGCCGATCTCCTCCCACACCGCGTCCGGCAGTGGAGCGGTGGCCACCATGCTGCTGTTCATGGGCAGCCAGTCCCGGCGGTGCCCCGCCAGGTCCGCGGTGAACCCCTCCAGCGCCCTCAGCACGTACGACGCCCGCACCGTCCCGTGCCGGGTCACGGCCCGGGACGGCTCCACCCGGGTCACCTCCGTGCCCTCGTAGATGGCGACGCCCATGGCCTCGACCACGTCGGCGAGCCCCCGCACCAGCCGGGCCGGGTGGATGCGTGCCGCGTGCGGGCTCCACAGGGCGATGCGGGCACCCGGGATGCGGACGCGCCGGTCCAGCGCCTCCTGGTCCAGGGTCACCAGGTCCGCGGCTCCCCACCCCTCGTGCGCCAGCTGCGGGCGCCGGGCCAGCAGCCGGCGCTCCTGGGCGGGGTTGGTGGCGACGTGCAGGACACCGTCCTTGACGATGTCGGCCTCGATGCCCTCCTTCGCGGCGACCTCGATGACCTCGTCCACGGCCGCGAACATCTGCCGCTGCATGCCGACGGCCGCACCCCAGCCGTGCGCGGCGGCGTAGCGGCGGGCCTGCCCGGGCAGCTCGGCGGTGAGCCAGCCGCCGTTGCGGCCAGAGGCGCCGAAGCCGGCGAACTCCTTCTCCAGGACCGCGATGCGCAGGTCGGGCTGGTCACGCTTGAGGTAGTACGCCGTCCACAGCGAGGTGAGGCCACCGCCCACGAGCGCCACGTCCACGTCCAGGTCGCCCGGCAGCGGCAGGCCGCCTCGCGGGCAGCCCGATGTCGCGGTACCAGAACGAGACCTCGCCGTTGGTGAACGTCATCGGCCCATTGTGGTGCACCGGCCCGCCGAGTCGTCAGGCGGCACCGACACGTCGGGACGGCCGGCCGTCGCGGCCGCCCCGAGGTCAGGGTCAGATGTGCTCGCGCCCGGTCAGCGTCGTGGCGTCGGGGCGGGTGGAGCGCTCCATGCTGGGCTGGAAGTCGTCGCCGAGGTGCTGCAGCGCCAGCCGGGCGAACATCTGCTGCTGGGTCATCGTGCGCTCGGACCGGCCGCGGCCGACGAAGCTGACCGCCCAGTGCAGCAGCGTGGTGATCCGGCTCTTGAAGCCGATGATGTAGACGAGGTGTACCCCCAGCCACATGACCCACGCGAGAAAGCCGCTGAGGCGGATCTTGCCGATGCTCGCGACGGCGCTGAACCGCGAGATCGTCGCCATGCTGCCCTTGTCGTGGTAGTGGAACGGCTCACCGGCCGGCTGACCGGCGACGCGCGCCTTGATCGCCCTGGCGGCGTGCCGACCGCCCTGGATGGCGACCTGCGCCACGCCGGGGAGCTTGTCCAGCGACATCATGTCGCCGACGACGTAGACCTCGGGGTGCCCGGGCAGCGTCAGGTCGGGGTTGACCAGGACCCGGCCGGCACGGTCGATGCCCGCGCCGGACTGGTCGGCCAGCATCTTGCCCAGGGGGCTGGCCTGGACGCCCGCCGCCCAGACCTTGCAGACCGAGTCGATCCGGCGGTGCGTGCCGTCGGAGTCCTCGACCTCGATGCCGGTGGCGTCGACGTTGACCACCTTGGAGCCGAGCTGCAGCTCCACACCGATGTCACGCAGCTTGTCGGCCGCCTTGGCGCCGAGGCGGTCACCGAACGCGCCGAGCACGCTCGGGGCGAAGTCGAGCAGGATGACGCGGGCGTCGCGGGTGTCGATCCGGCGGAAGTCCCGACGCAGCGTGCGGTGGGAGAGCTCGGCGATCTGCCCGGCCATCTCGACGCCCGTCGGGCCCGCGCCGACGACGACGAACGTCATCAGCCGCTCGCGCTCGACCGGGTCGTCGGCCACCTCGGCCAGCTCGAAGCTGCCGAAGATGCGGCCGCGCAGCTCCAGCGCGTCGTCGATGCTCTTCATGCCCGGGGCGAACTCGGCGAAGTGGTCGTTGCCGAAGTAGGACTGGCCCGCGCCGGCCGCGACGATGAGGCTGTCGTAGGAGAGGTAGTGGTGGCGGTCCAGCAGCTTGGCCGTCACGGTGCGCGCCTCGAGGTCGATGCGGGTCACCTCGCTCAGCACCACCGTCGCGTTGTCCTGGCGGTTGAGCACCTCACGGGTCGACGGGGCGATCTCGCCCTCGGACAGGATGCCCGTGGCGACCTGGTACAGCAGCGGCTGGAACAGGTGCTGGGTCGTCTTGGCGACCAGCGTCACGTCGACGTCGGCGTCCTTCAGGGCCTGGGTGGCGAAGAGGCCGCCGAACCCGGACCCGATGACCACCACATGGTGTCGCTCGCTGGTCGGTGCGTTGGTGCTCACGGTCTGCCTCTCGTTCGTCATTGCTGGTCCGACGCGACGCCGACAAGGAAAGGACGGCCCGCACCACGTTCCGTGGTCCGAGCCGTCCCCCTCGACGATCTGCCGGACGGCGCGTGTTCCCACGGCACGCATCCTGTACCCGATTCTAGAGCCCGGCCTCGATGCCGGCGACCAGGCGGGGTCGCAGCTCGCTGGCGGCGATGACGGCGTCGACGGAGCCCACCTCGACGGCGCGCTGGATGCTGTGCACCGCGTCGAACTCGGAGGCGACCTCGGCGACCTTCTCCACCCGCACCGACGCGCGCAGCTCGGTCAGCTCGGTGCCGAGCTCGGCCCGCTCGGCACCCCCGGCCTCGGCCACCCGTGCCGCCAGCTCCAGGACCCGTGGGTCACGGGCGGCCCGCTTGTTGACCTCGCCGACGAAGACCACGGCAGCCGCGGGGGCGCCGCCGAGCACCGACGCGAAGGACCCCTCGACCGCCAGCACGGTCATCCGCGGGTTGAGCGTCTTGGAGAACACCACGAAGGCGCCGCCGTGGTAGCGCGAGATGACGCAGAAGACGATCGGGCCCTGGAAGTTCACGATCGCCCGGCCGATCTCCGCGCCGTACTCCAGCTGCAGGTTGCGCATCGAGTCCGGTGACCCGTCGAAGCCGGAGAGGTTCGCCAGCACGACCAGCGGCCGGTTGCCGCTCGCGGCGTTGATCGCCCGCGCCGCCTTCTTGGACGACCGGGGGAACAGCGTCCCGGCGGTCCACGTGTCGGGGCCGTCGGTGGGCGGGAAGCCCCGGCGGGGCACGGCACGCGACTCGATCCCGAGCAGGCAGACGGGGTAGCCACCGAGGTGGGCGTCCTGGACGACCGTGGTGTCGGCGTCGGCCATCCCGGCCCAGCGCTCCAGGACGGGGTGGTCCTGGTCGGACACGGCGCGCATCACCGTGCGGATGTCGAACGGCTTCTTGCGGTCGGGGTTGGTGACCGGGGAGAAGATGTCGCCGACCGTGCGGAAGTCGCTGTCGGCCAGCTCGTGCGGGTACGACGTCACGTCGCGGCCCACCGGGTCCGAGGTCGCCGCCCGCCGTGGCCGGGACTCCCCCGGCACGACGTAGGTGTGGTCGTAGTGAGTCATCAACACCTCGCACGCGCCCGCCAGGTCGGGCGCCCAGTACTGCGCCTGCCCGTTGGGGCCCATGACCCGGTCGTAGCCGCCGATGCCGAAGTTGTCCTCCGCCGAGACGCCGCCGGAGAAGTCCAGCGACTGCTTGCCGGTCAGCACCATCGCGCTGTCGGGGGTCATGACCAGGATGCCCTTGGTGTGCATCAGCATGGTCGCCTCGGCGTTCCAGTACGGCTGGGCGCCGACGTTGATGCCGGCCACCACGATGTTGACCTCGCCGCCGTCCTGGGTGAACGTGACGATCCGCTTCAGGGCCCGCGCCACCCAGTCCATGTTCTCCGTGCCGGAGTCCATCGAGATCCGGGCGCCAGCCGAGAGCGCGAACCACTCCACCGGCACCGACATCTGCTCGGCCAGGTCCAGGGCCGCGATGATGCGGGTGCACTCGGGCTCGGCCACCGCGCCCAGGGCCTTGGTGGGGTCGCCGAGCAGCACCACGCGGGTGATGCCCTCGGGGTGCCGTTCGGTGACCGTGGTGGCCAGGCCGGCGACGATGCCGGAGCTGTTGTGCCCGGGCTCGCGGGCGACCGGGGCCAGCACGCCGGCCTCGTCCAGGTCGAGCTCGACGAAGGAGCCGCCGCCCCCGGCCAGCAGCCGGGTGAGCTCGTAGGGGTAGACGGTGCCACGGCGACGGGCCCGCAGGACCTTCTGGGCGTAGTCGTCCAGCGGCTGCAGGCGCTCGGTGGGGGCGTTGATGACCGAGGCGACGACGCCGGAGCCCGGTTGGTAGGAGAACCGCACGGCCACCGGGTGCGGGACGCCGTCCGGGCCGGAGATCCGGCCCTGCGCGAGGACCTCCTCGATGCCCGCGCCCGCGGTCAGCGGCGCGATGGTGCGCTGCAGCGCGCTGAGCTCGTCGAGCTGGGCGTCGACCACCGGCCAGATGTGCAGCCAGACGTGGTTCATGTCCAGCTGCGCGCCGTTCATGTCCGGGGACGTCCGTGCCCGCCGGATGGCCTCCAGGCAGCTGGCGACGGCCCGCTCTGCGTGGGGCAGGGAGACGACCTCGCCGTCCTGGTCGCGGACGATGGCGAACTGGCGGATCTGGGCGAGTGCCACGAGGCGCTGGTCGGCCTCGTTGTCGTTGGCGACGCAGTGGTAGAGCAGCACGTCCTCGGGCGCGTCCAGCCGGGTGATCCGGAAGTTGCGCAGGCGCCAGAGGTTGAGCCGGCGGCCGACCATCGGGTGCACGCCGCGCACGAGGTCGTCCTCGACGATCCCCTCCGGTCCGGGCCGGAAGGAGAAGTAGGACACCTCCCGGTCGCCGCCCGGGCACACCGCGATCGCCATGCGGCGCACCCCGGTGGCGAACGGCACCGACGCCAGCAGCTCACACAGCCGTGCCGTGGCCTCCTCCGGCGACTGCGGCGCATCCGGCCAGGCCAGGTAGAGGTCGACGACCGACTGGTGCTCCTGCGGCGCGGCCTCGACCTGGCGGGCGACGCTCTCGACCAGGCCGCCGGGCGCGCCGGGATCGGCCAGCTCGGCGATGGTGCCGAGGGTCGAGACCAGGTGGGAGGGCCGCTCGTCGAGGGTGTAGTCGGCCACGACGAAGGGCCGGCGGCCCACGGTCAGCGCGCGCAGGTGGTGCAGCTCGTGCTCGCGGTAGTGGCGCCGGGCGAGCGTCTCGAGCATCGGCTCCCGCTCGGGGACGCCCTGCTCGAGCCGCTGCGCGAGGAACCGCACGATCTGCTCGGGGATCGCCGCCAGCGCGTCGATGCGGGCGGCGTGGTCCTCCGCCTCCGGCGACGCAGCGAGGTAGGACAGCTCGGAGCGGACGGCGTCGAGCACGTCATCGCGCTCGGCCTCCACCAGCGGCTGGTCGTACCAACGGAACCGGATGCTCCGGGCGAGGTCGCCGACCACCGGGAAGCGCAGCTGGGTGGCGAGCACCAGCCGGTCCAGGACCTCACGCACCTCGTCGGCGACCTCGGCCCCGGGCGCCTCCTCGGCCACCCACTGCTGCAGCAGCGTGGTGATGACGGCGACGTCCAGGGACGTGCGCTGCTGGGCCAGGAAGACGCGGAAGACCGCCTCCTGCAGCTCGGGGGTCGCGTCGAGGTCGGCCACGCCGTAGTGCCCGAGGACCCGTCCGAGCCGGACGCGGAACGCCTCGGGCAGGCCGCCACGGTCGGCGTCGAGGCTCTGCAGGTAGGTGTGGAAGTGCTCACGCGGGCTGTGCACGCGGTCCTCGGAGTCCCCCTCCTCCTCGGCCGGCCGGTTGCGGCTCAGCTCGCTGAGATCGGCGAACACGCGCAGCACGTCCGTCTCGGCCACGAGCGGCCGCACCCCTTCGGCGGCCAGCTCGGCCCTCGCCTGCAGGTAGCCGGACAGGGTCCGGCCCTCGTCGCGCGGGTCGAGGTCGAAGCCGAGCAGCAGGCTGCGCAGGTCGTCCAGACCGCGGACCGCACGGTCGTACGCCGAGGCGGCCGCCTGCACAGGCAGCTCGATGTCGGCGGCGGTCTCCGGCGCCTCCTGCGGGGCCGCGGCCTCGACGTCGGCGCGGGGCTCCAGGCGCACGAGCGCCGTACCGGTCTCGACCTGGCTGCCGGAGGCCACGAGCAGCTCGCGGACCTTGGCCGCGAACGGCGCGTGCAGCACCGTCTCCATCTTCATGCTCTCGAGGACCATCACCGGCGCCCCGGCCTCCACCTCGGCGCCGACCTGCACCGGGGTCGCGACCACCAGCGCCGGCGCGGGCGAGCGCAGGATGCCGCCCTCGTCACGGCTGACCCGGTGCGTGACGCCGTCGACCTCGACCAGCAGGATCGGGCCGTGGGTGGCGGTCAGCAGCCGGAAGCGCTGGTCGGCGATGACCAGCTGCCCGGCGTAGGCGTCCAGCCGCTCGAGCTCGGCGTCGACGGTCTGGACGGAGCCGGCCGCGCCGACGCCGACCCGGAACCGGTGCGGCCCGATCCGCGCGACCGTGACCCGGTGGGCCACCCCGCGCAGCTTGAGGTCGATGGCACGGCCGACCTCGTGCCGGGCCTGCGGGCGCCCGCCATGGGCGGTCTCGAGCAGCCGCTGGCGCTCGACCTGCTCCTCCTCCTCGTAGGCCTCGATCGCGGCCGCGACGAGGGCCACCCCGGCGTGCCGGTGGGAGTACAGCCGCCCCTCGGTGCGGACCCGGTCGATCCACCCGGTGTCGGCGGACCCGTCCACCAGCTCGGGCTGGGCGAGCAGGTCCAGCACGAAGCTCTTGTTCGTCGAGCCGCCCTCGATGATGACCGCCGTCTCGGCCATGGCCCGGCGCAGCCGCGCCAGCGCCTCGGCTCGCGTGCGGCCGAACGCGATGATCTTGGCGATCATCGAGTCGAAGTCGGCGGGGATGGTGTCGCCCTCGCTGACGCCGGTGTCGACCCGGACGCCCGGGCCGGCCGGCAGCCGCAGCAACGCGATCCGCCCCGGTGCGGGCGCGAAGTCACGGTCGGGGTCCTCGGCGTTGAGCCGCGCCTCCACGGCGTGGCCCTGCTCGGCCGGCTGCGTCCCCTCCAGGCGCCCGCCCGCGGCCACGTGGATCTGGGCCTTGACCAGGTCGACGTCGGTCGTCAGCTCGGTGATCGAGTGCTCGACCTGCAGCCGGGTGTTGACCTCGAGGAACGCGAAGGAGCGCTCCTGCGGGTGGTACAGGAACTCGACCGTGCCGGCACCGCGGTAGCCCACGGCGAGCGCCAGCCGCTCGGCCGACTCCTTCAGCTCGGTGACCTGGGCGGGGTCCAGCACCGGCGAGGCGGACTCCTCGATGACCTTCTGGTTGCGGCGCTGGATCGAGCAGTCCCGCACCCCCAGGGCCCAGGCGGTGCCCTGACCGTCGGCGATGACCTGGACCTCGACGTGCCGGGCGCCGGTGACCAGCCGCTCGAGGAAGACCACGCCGCTGCCGAACGCGCGGGCCGCCTCGTCGCGCGTGCGGTCGTAGGCGTCGACCAGGTCGTCCTCGGAGGTGATCACCCGGATGCCGCGACCGCCGCCACCCGCGGTCGCCTTGAGCATCAACGGGTAGCCGATGTCCTTGCTCGCGGCGAGCGCGTCCTCCAGGGTGTCCACGGCGCCACGGCTCCACGGCGCGACCGGCACCCCCACCTCCTCGGCGATGAGCTTGGAGCCGATCTTGTCGCCGAGCTGGCGCATGGCCTCGGCGC
Source organism: uncultured Actinomycetota bacterium (assembly GCA_963724015.1). Taxonomy (GTDB): domain Bacteria; phylum Actinomycetota; class Actinomycetes; order Actinomycetales; family Dermatophilaceae; genus CAVRTM01. Next base: position 706,279 of record CAVRTM010000004.1, on the reverse strand, counting down.
TGGGGCCGATGAAGGTGACCCCGAGCTGCTCGCACAGCTCGGCGAACGAGGGATCCTCGGCGACGAAGCCCCAGCCCACCCAGGCGGCGTCGGCGCCGGTCTCGCGCAGCGCCTGCGCCAGGACCTTGTGGTCGAGGTAGGGCCGCGCCGAGGCCGGCCCCAGCGGGTAGGCGATGTCGGCCTCGCGGACGAACGTCGCCGTGCGCTCGGCGTCGGTGTAGAGCGCCACGGTCTGGATCGGGTCACCGCCCTCGGCGTTGAGCTCCCGGACGGCGTGGATGAGCCGCATGGCGGCCTCTCCACGGTTGATGATGGCGATACGACTGAACACCGACTGCGCCTCCTGTGACCACGCGTCCTGCACGAGCAAACCTTCGAGCCCGGGCTCCGGCCCTCACCCTCTCAGGGCCGCGCCCTACTCGCGAGTATTCCCCTGACCCGACCGCCCGGCATCAGTCGGTGGGCTCCACCGCGGTGGGTTCGTCCTGCAGCTCGGTGAGGTCGTCCGCGGACACCGTCTCGTCGTCGCCCCGGGGACCGGTCCCGCCGCCGCCGAGGTCCTGGCGGCCGCCGTCGTCGGTGACCGCCTCGTCGCCGTCCAGGCGCGCGTCGACCTCGTCGCTCACCGCTCCGGAACGCGCGTCGCCGCTCGCCTCGCCCTCGGCGAGGGTGTCGGTCGGTACGGCGTCGTCGTGGCCTGTGTCGCTCATGGTGTTCCTCTCGTGGACGGGTCGGTTCCCTACCCTGCCCCGCCGCGGCCCAACCGGCCAACGGGACCTGCGCGAGGATGGGCCCGTGAGGTCAACCCGCTGCACCGACTCCCCCTCCCTGGCCCGCGCCCTCGGGGATGGCGTCGTCGTCCTGGACGGCGGGCTGGCGACCGCGCTGGAGGCGTGCGGGCACGACCTGTCCTCAGCCCTCTGGTCGGCCGGCCTGCTCCTCGACCGGCCGGACGCGGTCGTCGCGGCGCACCGGGACTTCTTCGCCGCCGGCGCCCAGGTCGCGACGACCGCGTCGTACCAGGTGTCCTTCTCCGGCTTCGCGGCGCAGGGCCTCGGCCCCGAGGACGCCGCCTCGGCCCTGCGGCGCAGCGTGGAGCTGGCGGAGCAGGCGCGCTGTGCGATGCCGCCGGGCCGGCCCCGGTGGGTGGCCGCCTCCGTCGGGCCGTACGGCGCCGCGCTGGCCGACGGGTCGGAGTACCGCGGCGACTACGGCCGCTCGGTGGCCGAGCTGCGGGCCTGGCACCGGCCGCGCCTGGAGACGCTGATGGACACGACCGCCGACGTGCTGGCGCTCGAGACGATCCCCTGCCTGGCCGAGGTGGAGGCGCTGCTGGCCGAGGTGGACGGGACGGGCGCGCCGTGCTGGCTGTCGGTGACGTGCACCGGTACGACGACGCGTGCCGGCGAGCCCGTGGACGAGGCGTTCGCGATGGCCGCGGACGTGCCCGAGGTGGTCGCCGTGGGCGTCAACTGCGTGGACCCCGCCGACGTCGCCGAGCTCGTGTCCCGCGCCGTCGCCCTGAGCGGGAAGCCGGCCGTGGCCTACCCCAACAGCGGCGAGACGTGGGACGCCCTCGCACGGGCCTGGCACGGTCCCCCCGCCTTCGCCGCGTCCTCGGTGCAGCAGTGGACGGCGGCCGGGGCGCGGCTGGTGGGTGGGTGCTGCCGGGTGCTGCCCGACAGCATCGCCGCGGTCGGCGTCGCCGTGGGTGCGCGATGAGCGCCCGGGACCTGCGTCCGACGAACTGGGCGGGCAACGTCGTCTACAGCGCCGCACGCTTCTCCAACCCGTCCAGCGTGCCCGAGCTGCAGGAGCTGGTCGCGTCCAGCGGGCGGATCCGCGCGCGGGGGACCGGCCACTCCTTCAACGCGATCGCCGACACGACGGGGGACTCGGTCTCGCTGGCCGCGATGCCGGCCGGGCTGTCCCTGGATCCCGAGCGGCAGGCCGTGACCGTGGGCGCGGGGGTCCGCTACGGCGAGCTCGCGGCGTACCTGCAACGGCACGGGTTCGCGCTGCCCAACCTCGGCTCGCTGCCGCACATCTCGGTGGGTGGCGCCTGCGCGACCGGCACCCACGGCTCGGGGCGGGCGAACGGCGTTCTCGCCACGTCGGTCTCGGCGCTCGACATGGTGACCGCCGACGGCTCGCTGGCCCACGTCAGCCGCGAGGCGGACGGCGACGAGCTCGCCGGCAGCGTCGTCGGCCTCGGGTCGCTGGGGATCGTCACGACCCTGACCCTGGACGTGGTGCCGACCTTCGACGTGCGGCAGGTGGTCTACGACGACCTGCCCGAGGCCGAGCTCGACCGCCACTTCGACGAGATCCTCTCCGCCGCCTACAGCGTCAGCCTGTTCAGCACCTGGGCCGGGGCCGAGCTGCACCAGGCGTGGCTGAAGCACCGGGTCGACGACGGGGCCGCACCCTGGTCCTCCGGGGCCCGCTGGATGGGCGGCCGCCTGGCCGACGGGCCGCGCCACATGACACCGGGCATGCCACCGGTGAACTGCACCCCGCAGGAAGGCGTGCCGGGGCCGTGGCACGAGCGGCTCGCACACTTCCGCGTCGAGTTCACCCCCAGCAGCGGTGACGAGCTGCAGTCGGAGTACTTCGTGCCCCGCGAGGCCGCCCTCGACGCCTGGCGTGCCCTGCGCACGCTGGCCCCCCTGGTCGCGCCGGTGGTGCAGAGCAGCGAGATCCGCACCATCGCCGCCGACGACCTCTGGATCAGCCCGGCCCACGAGCGCGACAGCGTCGCGTTCCACTTCACCTGGCGGCCCGACGCCACGGCCGTCGCCGCGGTCCTGCCCGCGGTGGAGGCCGCGCTCGCGCCGTACGCGGCCCGTCCGCACTGGGCCAAGGTGTCGACCGTGCCGGCGCAGGAGGTGGCAGGGCTCTACCGCCGGTATGACGACTTCGCGGCGCTTCTGCGCCGACGCGACCCCGCTGGCAAGTTCCGCAACGCCCTGGTGGACCGCTTCTTCCCGGGCTGACCTCCTTGCTGTTGCAGCGCGCCCCGGTCCGTGGCGTGCCGTGGACGGATGACCGCCGGACCGGGCGGTCTGGAAGGGTTGGGGCCATGGTTGCCACGAGACGCCCGTTCGTTCCCGCCTGGTCGACCGTGGTCCCGGTCGTGGCCGTCGTGGCGCTCGTCCTGACGTGGGGACGGGCGCTCGGCCCGCTGCCGGTCACGCTCGTGGCGCTGGTCCTCGCCGCAGCGGTGCTGTCCGCCGTGCACCATGCCGAGGTGGTGGCCCACCGGGTCGGAGAGCCCTTCGGGTCGCTGGTCCTCGCCGTGGCCGTCACCGTGATCGAGGTGGCGCTGATCCTCACGCTGATGGTCTCCGGAGGCCCGGAGTCGGCGTCCCTGGCCCGCGACACCGTCTTCGCCGCGGTGATGATCACGGTCAACGGGATCCTCGGCCTCTCGCTGCTGGTGGGTGCGATGCGTCACGGCCTCATGCTGTTCAACGCGGAGGGCACCGGGGCGGCGCTCGCCACGGTCACCTCGCTGGCCACGCTCAGCCTGGTGCTGCCCAGCTTCACCTCCAGCCGCACCGGACCGGAGTTCAGCCCGGCGCAGCTCACCTTCGCTGCCGCAGCCTCCCTGGTGCTGTACGGCGCGTTCGTCCTCACCCAGACGGTCCGCCACCGGGACTTCTTCCTGCCGGTTCCCGTCCCGGGCACTGCCCGTGCCGGTGAGGAGACCAGTGCGGCCCTCGGGAGTGCGGCCGGCCCGGACCTCGAGACGCACGCGGAGCCACCGTCCGGGCGGGAGGCGCTGCGCAGCCTCGGGCTCCTCGCCATGGCGCTGGTGGCCGTCGTCGGGCTCGCCAAGGTGGAGTCCCCCGCCATCGAGGCCGGTGTCGCCGCCGTCGGGTTCCCGCCGTCGTTCGTCGGTGTCGTCATCGCCGTGCTGGTCCTGCTGCCGGAGACGCTCGCGGCGGTCCGGGCCGCGCGCCGCAACCGCGTGCAGACCAGCCTCAACCTGGCGCTCGGCTCGGCGATGGCCAGCATCGGCCTGACGATCCCCGCGATCGCCGTGGCGACCATCTGGCTGAGCGGGCCGTTGCTGCTCGGCCTGGGCGCGACGCAGATGGTGCTGCTGGCGCTGACCGTCGTCGTCAGCGTGCTGACCGTGGTGCCCGGCCGGGCGACCCGCCTCCAGGGCATCGTGCACCTGGTGCTCCTGGCCGCCTTCGTCTTCCTGTCGGTCAACCCCTGAGGGCCGGGCTGCGGATCCGCAGCGGACCCGGCCGACGCCGTGGTCGGCCGGCCCGTGGCCGGCAGGTGCGCGTCAGCAGGTGCGCATCAGCGAGACCGGCTCGGAGGTGGGGCCGAGGACCACGGGGCGCCCGTCGGACCAGGCGATGGGGTCGATGCACAGCCGGCGACGGGTCTGTGCCGGGTCCCAGGCGTGGTAGACCATCACGTCCAGCCCCTCCGGCGTCGTCACGACGCTGTTGTGCCCCGGCCCGACCACCGTGTCCGGGACCGTGCGCAGCAACGGCTCGGAGCCGGCGGGCTCGACCCACGGGCCCTCGGGCCGGTCCGCGACGGCGTAGGCCACGCCGTACGTCGGCTCCAGCCACGAGCCGCCGGAGTAGAACAGGTAGTACCGCCCGTCGTGCTCGCGGACGAACGGACCCTCGAGCGTGTGCCAGTCGTGGACGGCGCCGTACATGGGCCGGTCGCGCTGGTAGATCTGCCAGTCGGCGGATGCCTCCAGGACAGTGACGGTGGGCCCGGTCAGGGCGCCCATGCCCTCCAGTCGGCGCACGGCGAGCATGGTGCCGACCCGCTCCCCCTCCAGCACGTCGCGGGCGAAGTACAGCCACCACACGCCGTCGCGGTCCTGGAAGGGGTGGGGGTCGATCGCGAACCGCTCGTCGGGAGTGAGGTTCACGCCCTGGTCGTGGTACGGGCCGGTCGGGTCGTCGGCCACCGCCACCCGCAGGTGGTGCCCGGCGTCACCCGTGCCCACCGAGTAGTACATCCACCAGCGGCCGTCGGCGTGCGCCACCTCCGGAGCCCAGAAGTCGGTGCCCAGGCCCGTCGGCGGGACGAGCGCCCCGCCGACGCTGCGCCAGTGCACGAGGTCCTCCGACCGCAGCACCTCGAACGCCTTGCCCTCGATGCTCCGCCCGGTGCCGATGGCGACGTAGCCGTCGTCGGTCCTCATCACGAAGGGGTCGGCGAAGTAGCCGTCGTGGACGGGGTTGCAGTACTCCAGGCGCATGCGCGCATGGTGCCACGACGTCGCGCCTTCCTCCGCGCGGGACCTGGGGGGCACCTGGACCTCGCGTTCGAGGACGGGGCGGTGGGTCCAGTTCGGTGACGGCGACGACACGCCGGCGGCCCTCATCGAGTGAGACGTTCGTGATGCGATGCGCAAGCGAGAGCCCCCTCCGCCGCGATTCAGAGCGCTATCCAGTAGCGGCGCGTGCGTCCCAGCTCGGTGTCCGCGACGTTCTCCAGGACGCCTCCGTTGTTCTCGATGGTCCGCGCGGATCCGATGTTGTCGTCATCACACGTCACGAGCACCCGCGACAGGCCCAACGAGCGAGCCGTCGGGAGAACTGCTCCCAGAGCCCACGTGGCCAGCCCCTTCTTCCGGGCCGAAGGCCGGATGCCGTAGCCGATGTGGCCGCCGGCGCGGAGGAGGAAGTCATTGAGACTGTGGCGCAGCGCGATGGCGCCGCAGTAGATGTCGTTCTCCACGATCCACCAGTGGTGGCGTGCACGAGGCCCTCTTCGGGCGGGACCGAGGTGTCCGCCTGCCGGTGCAGCCGCTGCACCCAGGCCGAGAAACCGCCGGCGGTGTCCACGTCATCTGAGGCGTGCAGCCCGGTACCGGCCTGGTGGGTTCCCGGTCCCCACTCATCACGAGCTGTGAGCCAGGAGTCGTGAAGGCGGGTGGTCGGTGTGATGAGCTGAGGCATGGGAGCGAGCGTAGAGGGGCGTCCGGACCACCGGACGCCCCCCTCAGGCGCCGCGCAGCGCGGTGCCCGTCCATCGGTATGTCGGCGCGGCACGCCGCTTGAGCGGGACACCCCGCCCGGCGGCGCCCGGAGGCCGACGTCAGTGGCCCCGGGCCTCCTTCATCTCCGAGCCGTGCACGATGATCGCCCACAGGACCAGCACGTCCAGGGCGATGATCAGCAGTCCCCAGAAGGGATAGGCCGGCAGGAAGATCAGCTGGGTCACCATGTTGAGCATGACCAGGCCGGTGCCGACAATGCGCGCCCACATGGCACCCGTCATCAGGGCCAGACCTGTGCCGATGACGATCAGGCCGAGGATCAGGTGGATCCAGCCCCACGTCGTGACGTCGAAGATGACCGCGCCGCGGCTGCCGGTGACGAACACCGCGTCGTTGAAGATCGCGGCGATACCGCTGATCGCGTTGAGCACTCCCAGCATCATCATCATCACGGCGCCAAACGCGACCCACCCCACCCAGCCGGTGGCGCTGGTCATTCCCACGTGTTGGTGTCCGGTCATGGCTTCCTCCTCCGGTGTCGTCTGCCGTGGTCAAGCCTCGTCCGACAATCGCCGGTCCACCTCACCCCCGCGGGGTGAGCGAGCAAGGCCCCGCGGCTCACCCCGCGTGCGTGCTCGCGGACCCCGTCCTCATTCCGAGGCGGTGCCGGACGACTGCTCGTGGCGGAGCACCTGGCAGGCCGGCGCGGACGCCAGCGCCGTGGAGAGCTCCCCGGCCGGGTCGAGGCCGGTGACCCGGCCGACGGTCTGCTGCACGTCGGCGAGCGCCGTGCTGACGATGTCGCGGACCTTCGCCGCCTGCGCCTGCAGCTCCCCCGCGCCGCCGACCGGCGCGGCTGCCATGTCCTGCAGCTCGACGATGTGCGCCTTCAGCCGGGTGGAAAGGGCCGACAGCTCCTTGGCAACGGCGGTGCCCGCCGCGGTGCTGGGCGCCCCGAGCTGCTCCAGCTCCGAGCGGAGCTGGTCGGTCGCCTCGGCCACGCCGTTCAGGCGCGCCCGCACCTCGCCCCTCAGCCGCTCCGAGGGCGACTGCCCGGTGACGGTCGGCGTCGGTCCCGGCCGAGTCACCTGCACCCGGACCGAGGCCTCCCAGGCGGCGAGCGCCGCGCAGAGGCCGGACGCCCACTGCGCCGCCGGGCCCTGGGCCGCCGTGGCCGATGGCGGGGCCGAGGTGCTGGACACCGCGGGCGACGACGCGCTGGCGGTCTGCTGAGGCGCGGCGCCGGAGCCGCCGCATGCGGTCACACCACCGGCCGCCAGCACGGCCACGAGCGCCGCCACGGCGTACGACGGGCCGTCGGCCCCCTTGCGGGGGCGGGTCCGGGAAGCTGCGCGTGCGGGTCGCATGGGAGCCTCCGGTGGTGGGCCGAGCCGACGCTGCCGGACCGGCCGATCCCGGTCTGCGGACCGGTCCGCACTGACCCTCCCCCGGGCCGGTCCCCGCTCACCTCACCCGCCCGGGGTGATCACCGGCTCCGGGCGGGTGAGGCCACGCTCAGGCGGCTCCCCTGGCGGGGTCAGGCAGAGCCGCCCGCCCCGTCGGCGTAGTCGTCGTACCGCTGGCCGCCCTCGTGCCCCAGGCTCGTGTCCGGCTCGGTGGTCTCCGGGGCGTCGACGCTCTCGGACGCCACCTCGGCGCGCCCGAGGTCCCCCGTCAGCGGCAGCCCGAAGTCGGCCGCGGCCACCGGCTCCTCGCGCTCCTGCAGCGCCGCGGCCTGCTCCTCGGACAGCTCCGGCGTGTCGTCGTTGCCGCCCCACCCCTCGATCCGGGGGTCGGGCTTGCTCAGGTCATGGTCTGCGTGGGCGTCGCTCATGGCACAGCCGTACCCACGTCCGCGCCGCCCATGCGGCAGCCGGGGGCCTCAGGCCGGCAGCAGCCGCTCTCGCAGGTGACGCAGCTTGCGCTCGCCGTGGCTGCCCGGCGTGGCGTGTACCCCGAACGGGAAGACCGCCAGCTCCTTGGTGGAGGGGATCTCGTGGTAGGCGGCGTACACGGTGGAGGGCGGGCAGATCTCGTCCATCAGCCCGACGCTGAGCAGGCAGTCCGCGGTGATCCGGCGGGCCAGCAGGGCGCAGTCGACGTAGCGCAGCGTGTCCAGCGCCTGCGGCACCAGGTCGGTGTGCTGGGCGAGGAAGTCCGCGATCTCGGCGTAGGGGTAGCCGCCGGTGATCGTGACGGCCCGCTGCAGGTCGCACAGGAACGGCACGTCGGCGTGGCACACCCTGACCCGGTCCCCCGACAGCGCTGCCGCAGCCAGGGCCAGGCCACCGCCCTGGCTGCCACCCGCCACGGCGAGGCGGGAGGGGTCGACGCCGGGAAGCTCGGCAGCGACGTCGACGGCCCGCGCGGCGTCGGTGAAGAGCCGCGAGAAGTAGTACGTGTCGGGGTCGGCGATGCCGCGGGTCATGACCCCGGGGTACTCCGGTCCGGACCCGGCGGGCACGCGGTCCCCCGTGGCGCCGACCGTCCACCGGCCGCCCTGACCCCGCGTGTCCATCACCAGGTTCGCGAAGCCGGCGCCCGGCAGGACCATGTGCTCGGTCGGCACGCCGCGGCCCCCGCCATAGCCGATGAAGGTGACGACCACGGGCAGGGGCTCGTCCGGCGCGACGCCCGCGGGACGCAAATACCAGCCCCGGATGCGGTCACCGTCCGACCCGGAGAACTCGACGTCCCAGACCGGGGTGGGGCCGTAGGCGTCGGGGGCGTGGCGGTCGAGCCTCAGCGGGGCTGCGACCGACCGGGCCTTGTCCAGCCGCTGCGCCCACCACTGGTCGAGCCCGTCGGGCTCGGCGGTCGTGATGCGGTAGGTGAGCAGCTCCTCGGCGGAGAGGTCGAACAAGGGCACGGCAGGCTCCTGGGCGATGGGGTGGTGGCGAGGGAAGAGGGTGGTGGCCATGGTGGCTCAGGCGTTGCGCCCGAGCGACCGCAGGTCGTGCATCCGCCCGTTCGTGCCGCGCTGCCCGTACGTCGCCCCGGTGTGCCGGAGCACCTGCCCGTCGTCTACCCCCTCCCCCGGTGACCAGGACGGCGCGGTGTGCCACGCCCGGCATGCGGCCGTCTACCCCGGTACCGTTCCACCGCGCCCTGTTGCGTGGGGAGCTCCGACCCGTCCAGGAAGCGGAGGTGGATCGGCATGACGGTCTTCCAGGACCCGTTCAGGCAGCTGGACTGGTGCTGGCTGCACGAGGGCAGCCTGATCACGACCGCTCTCCACGTCCCCACCACCGCATCAGCCCCACCGAGAGGACCTTCCCCGTGAAGACCGCACTGCACGACGCCTGGACCCTCCGCCCCCTGGAGGGCCCGCTGCCCGCGGACCTCGCCGACCTGCGCGCCCGACCGGTGGCGGCAACCGTGCCCGGCTGCGTCCACACCGACCTCCTTGCCGCGGACCTCATCCCCGACCCCTACCTGGACGAGAACGAGCGCCAGCTGGAGTGGATCGGGCGCACCGCCTGGCGCTACAGCACGACGTTCGAGGCGGCGGCGCCAGCGCCCGGAGAGCGCGTCGACCTCGACTTCGAGGGGCTCGACACGGTGGCCACGGTCAGCCTCAACGGCACCGTGCTCGGTTCGACGGCCAACATGCACCGCAGCCACCGGTTCGACGTCCGCGACGTCCTGGTCGACGGGGACAACGAGCTGACCGTGGACTTCGCCGCCCAGACCGACGCCACCGAGCAGGCGAGCCAGGACCTCGGCCCGCGCCCGCACGTCAACCGCTACCCCTTCAACGGCCTCCGCAAGATGGCCTGCAACTTCGGCTGGGACTGGGGCCCCGAGCTGGTCACAGCGGGCATCTGGCGGCCGGTGACGCTGCACCGGTGGACCACGGCACGCCTCGCGGCGGTCCGCCCGCTCGTGGGCGTCGACGGCAGCACCGGCACCGTCGAGGTGCACGTCGACGTGGAGCGGGCGGAGGGCGGGCAGCCGGTGCGGGTCGCGGCTGACGTCGCGGGACAGGCCGCCGAGGCCGAGGTCGGCCCGGACGGCACCGCCGTGCTGCGGCTCGAGGTGGCCGACGTGTCCCTGTGGTGGCCGCGGGGCCACGGCGAGCAGCCGCTCTACCCCATCAGCGTGCGCCTGCTCGCAGGCGACGCGGAGCTGGAGACGTGGCAGCGGCAGGTGGGCTTCCGCACCGTCACGCTCGACACGACGCCGGACGCCACCGGGACGCCGTTCACCTTCGTCGTCAACGGCAAGCCCATCCTCGTGCGCGGCGCCAACTGGATCCCCGACGACTGCTTCCCGAGCCGGATCGACCGCGCCCGCTACGAGCGGAGCATCGCGGGCGCCACCGACAGCGGCATGAACCTGCTGCGGGTCTGGGGCGGTGGGATCTACGAGAGCGAGGACTTCTACGAGATCTGTGACCGGGACGGCCTGATGGTCTGGCAGGACTTCCTCTTCGCCTGTGCCGCGTACGCCGAGGAGGAGCCCCTGCGCGGCGAGGTCGTCGCCGAGGCGCGGGAAGCGGTCACGCGGCTCACCCCGCACCCGAGCCTGGTGCTGTGGAACGGATGCAACGAGAACATCTGGGGCCACGAGGACTGGGGCTGGAAGGAGACGCTCGGCGACCTCACCTGGGGCATGGGCTACTACACCGAGGTCCTGCCCGCGATCGTCGCCGAGCTCGACCCGGCTCGGCCGTACTCCGCGGGCAGCCCGTGGTCGCTGGACACCTCACGTCACCCCAACGACCCCGACCACGGCACGATGCACATCTGGGACGTCTGGAACCAGGTCGACTACACCGTCTACCGCGACTACGTGCCGCGTCTCGCGTCCGAGTTCGGCTACCAGGGGCCGCCGGCGTGGTCGACGCTCACCCGTGCCGTGCACGACGAGCCGCTGCGGCCGGACTCCCCCGGGGTGCTGCTGCACCAGAAGGCCGAGGACGGCAACGCCAAGCTCACCCGCGGCCTCGCGCCGCACCTGGCGGTCCCGCAGGACATGGAGGACTGGCACTGGGCGATGTCGATGCACCAGGCCCGGGCCGTCGCCTTCGGCGTGGAGCACTTCCGGTCCTGGGCACCGCGCTGCGCCGGCACGATCGTCTGGCAGCTGAACGACTGCTGGCCGGTCACGTCCTGGGCCGCCGTGGACGGTGACGGGCGGCGCAAGCCTCTGTGGTACGCGCTCAAGCACGTCTACGCCGACCGGCTGCTGACGGTCCAGCCCCGGGAGGGGGCCCTGGCCGTCGTCGCGGTCAACGACTCGGACCAGCCGTGGTCCGGCAGCCTGGCCGCCACCCGCACCGCCCTCGACGGCAGCCTCCTCGTCAAGGAATCACTGACGCTCGAGGTCGCCGCGCGATCCACCACGACGCTCGAGCTGCCGACCGCCCTGACCACCACAGGGAACGCCGCCGGCGAGGTCCTCGTCGTGGACGGCGCGGGCACGCGGGCACTGTGGTTCTTCGCCGAGGACAAGGACCTCGCGCTGTCCGCCGGCCTGGAGTCGCGGGCCGAGCGGACCGACGACGGCTACGCCGTCCACGTGACGGCACGCTCGCTGCAGCGGGACGTCACCGTGCTCGCCGACAAGGTGGACCCCGCCGCGGTCGTCGACGACGCCCTGGTGACCGTGCTGGCCGGCGAGACCGCCACGTTCCGGATCCGCAGCAGCGCGGACGTCGACCCGCAGGCGTTCCTGACGCCGGCCGTCCTGCGGTGCACCAACCAGCTGGTCGGCGGCTGAGCGTCGTACCGACCGCCCTCGCACCACCCCACCTCGCAGAGCAGGGAGAGCAGATGAGCACTGGAACGACACCCGGGTCACCGGACGGAGCCGCCGCCGGCAGGACCGCCTCACGGCGCGGGCTGGACTACCGGTCTGCAAGACGGGCACGCTCGGCCTGCGCCTGGTGCTTCCGCTGGTCAACAGCTGGCCCGACCATGGCGGCATGCGGCGTGAACGGGGTCGCGGCCACCCCATGAGCCCGGACGACCGACGAGCACGACCAAGGAGGAGCCCATGACCTGGCTGACGGATCCCGCCCACCGGCGCTGGCTGGAGGGTGAGACGGACCGACTGCTGGAGTTCAGCCGCGCGGCGCGCCACCCCGCCGGAGGCTTCGCGTGGCTGGACGAGCGCGGTCGCCCGCTGCTGGACCAGCCGGTCGAGCTGTGGGTCACCTGCCGGATGACGCACGTGTTCGCGCTGGGGCAGCTCATGGGCCGGCCGGGCTGCGGGCCGCTGGTCGACCACGGTGTGCAGGCGCTGCAGGGGCGACTGCGCGACCTCGCCCACGGCGGCTGGTTCGCCGCCGTGGGTGAGGGCGGGGTGACCGACTCCGGCAAGGAGACCTACGGGCACGCCTTCGTCGTCCTCGCCGCCTCCAGCGCCACCGTGGCCGGCCACCCCGACGGCCGGCGCCTGCTCGACGACGCCCTGACCCTGATGGACAAGCGGCTGTGGTCGGAGAGCGACGGCATGGTCGTCGACCGGTGCGACGAGGCCTTCACCACGGTCGAGCCCTACCGCGGTGTCAACGCGAACATGCACACCGTCGAGGCGCTCCTGGCCGCCAGTGACGTCACCGGCGACCCGCTGTGGCGGGCCCGTGCGCTGCGCATCACCGAGCGGGTGATCGGCTTCGCCCGCGACTCCTCGTGGCGGATCCCCGAGCACTACGACGAGGGGTGGCACCCCCAGCGCGGCTACAACGACGACAAGCCGCGCGACCGCTTCCGGCCGTACGGCGCGACGGTTGGTCACGCGATGGAGTGGGCGCGCCTGGCGCTGAACGTCCGCGCGGCACTGGGCGACGAGGCGCCGGACTGGCTGCTGCCGTCGGCGCGCTCCCTCTTCGAGCGCGCCGTCGCGGACGGCTGGGCGGTCGACGGCAGGCCCGGGTTCGTCTACACCACGGACTGGGACGGCACGCCGGTGGTGCGCCACCGGATGCACTGGGTGGCCGCGGAAGCCACGGCCACCGCCGCCGTGCTCCACGCCGTCACCGGCGACCCGTCGTACGCCTCCTGGTACGAAACCTGGTGGGACCACATCGACCTGGACCTGCGCGACCGCGACGGCGGGTCGTGGTGGCACGAGCTCGACGGCGACAACCGGCCGTCCTCGACGGTGTGGTCGGGCAAGCCGGACACCTACCACGCGCTGCAGGCCACCCTCGTGCCGCGGCTGCCGGCGGCACCGTCCTTCGCGACGGCCCTGGCCGGCGGCCGGCTCGACCACTGAGCATCGCCCCGCACCCGAACCGGGTCCCGCCGCCCGCCCCCTTGCTTTCGGCCCTGCCGCCGGGGGCCGGGCGGCGGCTACGGTGACCGCATGGTGCGAGCCGGCAGCTGGCGGTGGCGCCGGACGGGTGGCTGCGCCCCGTACGGCGCCCCCGATGTGCCGGTGACCTCCGCCCGGCGCGGTTGTGGCTGCCGGCGCCAGGTCTGCGCCGTCGAGACCGGCTGCTGCCTCGTGCAGGTCCTCGGTTGCGGCCCGCGGTCCGGCCTCCTCGCGCCGTCCCTGGTCCGCCGGTCGGTCCGCGCGGCCGGACCACGCAGGGGCCGGGGTGGACCACGGGAACGGCTGCTGCGGGTCGCGCTCGAGGCCATCACCATCTACCAGCACGAGATCGGTCCTCACCTCTCCCCGTGCTGCCGCTTCACCCCGGGGTGCTCGAGCTACGCCGCGACCGCGCTGCAGGAGCTCGGCTTGCGGCACGGAGGCTGGCTCGCGGCCCGGCGGCTGCTGCGCTGCCACCCCTGGGCCACCGGAGGGCACGACCCCGTCCCGTCACGCCCCCCGCTCGTCATCCCTGCAGGGTGATCCTTCCTGCGGTGCCGCGGACGATGCTGGGCGGTGTCGACCACCGCGGAACCCCGGCCCGCCTCCGGTCGCACGACGTCCTTGTCGTCGTCGTGCGACCGGCTCGTGGGAACGGGGCAGCACGGTCGACCATCCGTGGCACCGTCCTCGGAGGCCCGCTCGCCCGCGTCCGACGACACGGGGGCGGGATGGCCCCGACAGAGCAGAAGCAGGAGAGCGGCAGATGACCGTAGACATCGACACACTGGGTCCCGTCGACTGGCTGGTGGTGGAGTTTCCCGGCAGCGACTTCAAGGGTGAGATCGGGCCCGCCCTCAGCGACCTCGTCGGCAAGGGCACGGTCCGGGTGCTGGACCTGCTGCTGCTGAAGAAGGACGCGGACGGCGCGCTGGAGGCCTACGAGATCAGCGACCTCGGTGAGGGCGACCTCGGCGAGCTGCACGCCTACGAGTCCGAGCTGGCGATGCTGCTGAGCGAGGACGACGTGGAGGCGGTGGCCGCGGAGCTGGAGCCCGGCAGCACCGCCGCGTGCCTCGTCTACGAGAACACGTGGGCCGCGCCGTTCGCCTCGGCGATGCGTCGCGCCGGTGGGGAGCTCATCGCCGACGGGCGGATCCCCGTGCAAGCGCTCCTGGCAGCGAGCCAGGCCGATGGAGAAGGGAGCTGACATGCCACTAGCACGCAGGAGGATGCGCCGGGCCGGTGTGATCGCCGGTGCCGCGGTCGTGACGCACCACCGCCGGGCCGACCGTCGCGACGACCGTCGCGACGACCGCCGCGACGACCGCCGCGACGACCGATAAGGCCCTCGCTGACCTGTCTGCCGACGTCCGCGCAGGGACTTCTCACGGGTCTCTGCGCGGGGCGTCCGGCGGCTGGACCCGGCGTGCGTAGCGACGGGCGAGCGGCGCCGCGGTCAGCCCGTGAGCGATCACGCTGAGCAGGACCGTCAGCGTGATCGCCGCGACGACGGTGTCGCCCTGTGCGCCCGGCAACGAGTCCGTGGCGATGATCCCGAACACCACCGAGGCCAGCCCCCGCGGCCCGAACCAGCCGACGAACGCGACGGTCCATGGGTCGAGGTGGCTTCCCGCCAACGCGACCGCCACGGGCAGGGGCCGCAGCAGCGTCAGGGCCAGTACCGCGAACAGCACCATCGGCCAGTTCAGCGCCGCGCCGAGGACCGGGACCATGACGGCCCCGAAGATGAACCACACCAGCACGGACAGCAGCTCGCCGGCTCGAGCGTCGAAGTCGAGGGCGGTCCTGCTCACCGGGCGCACCACGACCGCACCGAACGCCAGGCCCCCGACGAACGCCGCGATGAAGCCGTTCCCGCCCATCTCGGTCGCGGCGGCGAACGTGAACAGGGCCAGCGCCAGCACCCCCATGGCGCGGTACTTCGGAGCCGCCCAGCCCCGCCGTCCGGCGATGTTCAGCAGCAGGCCACCGGCGAACCCGGACCCCACCCCGACGAGGACGCCGATGACCATCTGGGTCGCCGCGGCGCCCGGTCCCGGTGCCGTGCCCGACCCTGCCTCGCTCGTCGCGGCGGCGATGAAGAACAGCACGAAGGGCGTCGCGATCCCGTCGTTCAGACCGCTCTCCACCGAGAGCACCCGGCGGATGCGCCGTGGTACGTCGCGGTTGCTCGTCACGGCGGCACCCAGCGCGGCGTCGGTCGGCGCGACAGCCGCGGCGATGACGGCCACTGCCGCCAGGTCGAGGCCCGGGAAGGTCAGCCGCCCCAGCCCCACACCCAGGGCGATGGTCAGCGGGAGCCCCACCACGAGGAGCCGGATCGGCAGGCCCGCGTCGCGGCGCAGCTCACGCACCTTGACCGCGGCGGCGTCCGAGAACAGCAGCAGGGCCAGCGTCACCTCCGCCAGCGTGCGCAGGGTCCCGCTGTGAACGGTGACCTCGACGACCGAGAAGGGCGGGTTGGCGAGCACCAGCCCCAACGTGACGAACGCGATCGGTGCGGTGATGCTGACCCGCGACAGGCTGGCGGAGAGGAGGCTCCAGAGGACCACGCAGGCGGAGACCACCAGCAGCAGCTCCAGCCCCGCGCCGTGCTCCATCTGGTCCCTCCCCGCCCACGAGGCGTCGAACCCGGCTGAGCGCCCGACCCGGATGCCCGCCGCCGATCAGCCCGTCCGTCTGCAGTGTCGTCCGCTCGGCGGGTACGCCGGTTCACCCCTCCCGGGTGATCGCGGCACGTCGCCGTACGGGGGCCTTCCGACCCTGCTGCGGTGGGCGGTGACGGGCCATGGTGGCGGGGTGAGAGGCACCGTACGCATCGGCCGGATCGCCGGCGTGCAGGTGCAGGTGCAGGTGCACTGGAGCGTGCTGCTGATCTTCGCGCTCATCGCCTGGAGCCTGTCCACGGCCACCTTCCCGTCGCAGTACCCCCGTTCCCGGGGGGAGCTGCTGGTGGCCGCGCTGGGCGCAGCCGTCGTCTTCCTCCTCGGCCTGCCCAGCTTGGCGCCGCCCCGGGGTGCGGCCTCGCCCGTGCGCCCCGTCAGCTGGCGGTGATGAGCCCGTAGTGGCCGTCGTAGCGCCGGTAGAGGACGCGACCCCGCCCCGTGCCTGGGTCGAGGTGGAAGACGAAGGGGTCCCCCGCCAGGTCCAGGTGCTCCACCGCCTGCTCCTCGGTCATCGCGGCGGCCGGTCCCGCCCCCTCGGGCAGGGGCGCCTCCGAGGTGCTCCCCCCGGAAGTCCCCGGGTGCAGACGGGTGCCGTCGGCGGTGTGGCCACCGTAGCCACCGCCGGGCAGCCGGTAGACCACCGCGTCCTGCCCGCTGGAGCGGTCGGTGAACAGGAAGAAGTCGTGCCCGACCTGCTCCATGTCACCGACCGCCTCATCGGGGGTGGTGGCGTGCAGCGCCAGCATCTTGTGCCGGACGACGGTCCGCTCCTCGACGGGCCGTGCGCGGTACTCCGGCCGCTCCTGCGGAAGGTCCCCGTGGCGCCACTCGTGCTCGCCGGCCACGCCGGTCCGGTGGTGCCGGTTCTGCACGCGCCCCTCGAGCTGCACCAGCTGTCGCCGGAGCCGCCCCTCCAACAGGTCCACGGCCTCGTGCATGCCGGCCGCCGCGACGTGGGCGCGCAGCGGCGTGCCGTTCACGTCCAGGGTCGCCTCGGCCAGCGCCGGACGCGTCCGCGCCGGGTCGGCAACGACCTCCAGCACCACGTGGGCGTAGAGGACCGGCCGGGCCGAGTAGGCAGCGACGTGACCGATCTTCTCCGCGGCGTAGTCGCGGCTGTCCACCGGGACCTCGCCACCCCGCACGGTCACCTGCACCTCAGGGGCCGGCGCACTGCGAATGTGCTTGCTGTTCATAGCAGTTCGCCCCGTCGCATCGGGGTGCGCATGGTCCGGGGCACGGGCCCCACCTCCTCAGGAGCACCGTCACGCTAGCCCGACGCCGGCGGCACCGAAGGGGCCGATGGTCCCGCCGGAGCAGGGCGGACGGATCGGGGCCGGCGAAGCGGAACGCCCCCGCCTGCCGCGTCACTCCCGGCTGCTGGGCGCCCGCGGGACCGGGGCGCGCCCCGCCGGCTGGCTGGGGGCCGGCACGCTCGGCGTACGGCGCCCCAGCGGGACGGTCGCCGGCCGCTCGGCCGTGACCACGACCGGTTCGCCCGCGTGCCGCAGCACCAGCCGCGCGTCGGAGCCGTCCCGGATGGTGTAGGTCACGCGCCGGTGGTCGACGTCGACGAGCAGCCGCACGTCACGCCACACCAACCGGAAACGCAGCCGCCGGATCCCCTCGGGGAGCATGGGATCCAGCGCCAGCACGCCTTCGCCGTCACGCAGGCCACCGAACCCCGCGACCAGGGCGATCCACGAGCCGGCCAGGGCCGCCATGTGCAGCCCGTCGCGGGTGTTGTGGTGCAGATCGCGCAGGTCGATCAGCGCGGCCTCGTGCGCGTACTCGTAGGCCAGCTGCAGGTGTCCCACCTCGGCGCACATCACCGCCTGGGTGCACGCCGAGAGGGAGGAGTCGCGCACGGTCCGCGACTCGTAGTAGCTGACGTTGCGCGCCTTCTGCTCCGGGGTGAACACGTGGCCCTGCCAGTGCATCGCGAGGACCAGGTCGGCCTGCTTGACCACCTGGGCGGGATACAGCCGGACGTACGGCGCGTGCAGCATCAGCGGGTAGTGCCCCTCGCTGGCGGCGAAGTCCCACTCGCTGAAGGACGTGAAGCCCTCGCACTGCTCGTGGACGCCGAGCTCCTCGGCATACGGCACGTGCACGGCCTCGGCGGCGTCGCGCCAGGCTGCCATCTCCTCCGTCGTCACGCCCAGGTGGTGGCCGGCCTCCGGGCTCCGGGCACACGCCGCGGCCGCGCTGCGCAGGTTGTGCGCGGCCATCAGGTTGGTGAAGAGGTTGTCGCGGACGACGGCGGTGTACTCGTCCGGCCCGGTGGCGCCGTCCACGTGCCATACCCCGTGGCGGTCGTGGTGGCCGAGGGAGAGCCAGAGCCGCGCGGTCTCCACGAGCACGGCCAGGCCACAGTCCGCCTCCAGCGACTCGTCCCCCGTGACGACGCGGTAGCGCTCGAACGCCGCCGCCACGTCGGCGTTGATGTGCCAGGCGGCCGTTCCCGCCGGCCAGTACGCCGAGCACTCCTCGCCGCGGATGGTGCGCCAGGGGAACGTCGCGCCCCGCAGACCCAGCTGTGCCGCACGGTCGCGGGCCAGGTCCAGGGTGGAGGCTCTCCAGCGCAACGCGTCCGCCGCGGCGCGGGGAACGGTATAGGTCAGCACGGGAAGGACGAAGCCCTCGGTGTCCCAGAATGCGTGGCCGTCGTAGCCCGACCCGGTGAGCCCCTTGCCGGCGATCGGGCGGCGCTCGGCCCGGGCGCTGGCCTGCAGGACGTGGAACAGGCTGAACCGCACCGCCTGCTGCAGGTGGGGGTCGCCCTCGACCTCGACGTCGGCGCTGTCCCAGAAGTCGTCGAGGTACTGCCGCTGGCCGTCCAGCAGTCCCTGCAAGCCGCTGTACCGGGCGCTGGCCAGCCCGGCCGCGACCTGGTCCCGCAGCGCAGGGCGGGAGCGCAGGGCGGACCAGCCGTAGGACAGGTACTTCACGATGCGCAGGCGCTGTCCGGGTCGCAGCCCGCAGATCACGGTGGTGCGGGCCCAGTCGTCCGTGGAGTCCGTCCCGATCTCGACCCGACCGGGGACATCCACCTCGTGGTCCATGCCGGCGGCCATGAGCAGCTCGCTGGACCTGGTCCGGTGCAGCAGGAGGGCGCTGCGCTCGGCGTGCTCGTGCTGGACCGCCTCCAGCGGCTGGTCCAGCCTGGCCGAGACACGGGGGTCGCCCGAGGAGACCGGGACGTCCTCGTTGGCCACCAGCTCTGACTGCACCGTCACCCGGGTGAACTGGCCGATGGCCTCAACGACGTACTCCAGGGCGGCCACGCCGCGATGGGCGAACGACACGAGCCGGGTGGAGGTCACCTTCACCTCGTGCCCGGCCGGGGAGCGCCAGTGCGCCTGTCGGGCGAGCGTGCCCGCGCGCAGGTCCAGCACCCGCTCGTGGCCGAGCAGCTCGCCGTACCGGACGTCGAACGGCTCGTCGTCGACCAGCAGCCGCATGACCTTGCCGTTGGTGACGTCGATCAGCGTCTGCCCGTCCTCCGGGTAGCCGTAGCCCGCCTCGGCGTAGGGCAGCGGGCGGGCCTCGTAGAAGGACCCGAGGTAGGTGCCCGGGAGCCCGTACGGCTCCCCCTCGTCGAGGTTGCCGCGCAGCCCGATGTGGCCGTTGGAGAGGGCGAACAGGGACTCGGACTGAGCCAGCAGCTCGAGGTCCAGGCGGGTCTCGCGCAGGTGCCACGGCTCGACCGGGAAGGCGTCCTCGCTGATCACCGGTGGCTCACAGCAGCTCTGCCAGGTCCTCGACGACGACGTCGGCCCCGTGCCGGCGCAACGCCTCGGCGTGCCCGACCCGGTCGACGCCGACGACGAACCCGAACGCGCCCGCCCGGCCGGCCGTCACGCCGGACACCGCGTCCTCGAAGACCGCGGCCCGGCCCGGCGGCACGCCGAGCAGCTCGGCACCACGCAGGAAGGAGTCGGGGGCCGGCTTGCCCGCGAGGTGCTCCTCACGGATGGTCACGCCGTCCACCCGCTGGTGCACGCAGGCGGCCAGGCCCGTGGCCTCGAGCACCTCCTGGGTGTTCGCGCTGGAGGACACCACCGCCACCGCGAGCCCCGCGTCGCTGACGGCCTGCAGGTAGCGACGTGAGCCCTCGAAGACGGTCACGCCGCCGTCATGCACCGAGCGCAGGAACAGCTGGTTCTTGCGGTGGCCCAGCCCGGTGACCGTCTCCGCGTCGGGCCCGTCGTCCGGCTCGCCCTCGGGCAGGTGGATGGACCGGCTCTCCAGGAACGAGCGCACCCCGTCCTCGCGGGGCTTGCCGTCGACGTACTCCTGGTAGTCGCGCTCGGGGTCGAAGGCGACGAACGGCTGTCCCGTCCGCGCGGCCCGCTCGCTCAGGTAGCGGTCGAACATCTCGGCCCAGGCGATGGTGTGGAGCCTGGCGGTGTCCGTCAGGACGCCGTCGAGGTCGAACAGGCAGGCCACCACACCCTCCGGCAGACCGAACACGGGCACCCCTCTTCTCAGGCCGCCTTCACGGTAGCGGGCCAGGGACCACCGTGCCCGTCGTTCCTCGGCTCGAGCGGCCGTTTTCGCACGAGTGGGCGCGCGACGCGGTTGCCGGTCGACATCAGGGGTATGAGGCAGCTGAACGGCGCCGTTCGGGTCCAGACCCCGCCCGCGCGGTCGCGCTCGCACGTTCCAGGCTGCCGGCCTGGCCGTCGGGTCGCTGCCGCGCAACAAGGAGTGTCGACATGGAGCCCATGCCAGAGACCCGGGAGACGCTGCGCTGGCTCTCCGTCGACAGCGACGTGGATCTCGAGGCGACGCTGGCCTCCCAGGCGGAACGGGTGCTGGAGGTGGTGCCCGACTGCGTGGGCATCAGCATCGCCTACCTCGAGGAGGGGCTCACCTTCACCTTGGTCGCCACGCCCGAGCAGATCGCCGTCCTGGACGCGATCCAGTACCTCCACGACGGGCCCTGCGTCGAGGCGGCGAGGTCCGGGAGGCGGATGGACGTGCGCGAGATGGACCCGCTGGACGAGGGAGCGTGGCAACGGTACGCGCGGGCCGGGGCCGCGCGGGGTGTCCTCAGCAGCCTGTCCCTGCCGATCCGCGAGGACGGCGACGTCGGACAGGTCGTGGGGTCGGTCAACCTGTACGGCGCGTCCCGGAACGCCTTCACCGGCCACCACGGCCAGATGGCAGAGCTGTTCGGTGCCTGGGGGCCCGGCGCGGTGAGCAACGCCGACCTGTCCTTCAGCACCCGGCTGGCGGCGGCCGCATCGCCGGCACGGGCACGCGAGCGCAGCCTGCTGTACGAGGCGGTCGGCATGCTGGCCGAGTTCGAGCACGTGGACGTGGCCACGGCCGAGCTGCGGTTGCGGGAGGCGGCGGCCAGGGCAGGCCTGACCGACGTCCAGATCGCGCAGGCCGTGCTGGCAGCCCACGCGCCCGGGCCACCCGACTGAGCGAGCGACACCTACGCACCCGACAGGCTCACCTGGCGGGCGCCGGTGGTGGGATGCCGACGTGCGACGCGGTGGCGCAGCGGGTCAGCGGCAGGTGGTGTTGGTCATCCCCCGACGGGCTCCGGGAGCCGAGTTGCCGCAGCTGACCACGTTCGCCAGCGCGGGGGTGACAGCGATGCCGTAACCGCCTCCCGAGGCGGTGACGATGTTGCCGCGGAACACGTTGAAATCGCCCCAGCCGTCGAGGATCTGGTGGGTCTGGAAGCCATCCACAGGGACATCTCTCGCCCGGTTGCCCTCGACGACCCACCGGTCTCCCTTGACGTCGACCACGGAGTCCGCAGCGGTGGTGCCGCGGCCGTCGAGGTGGTTGCCGACCAGCGTGCCGGCGCTGGTCCCTTCCTTGATGTCGACGTTCTCGGAGCTGGTATCGGAGATGGTGTTGTCGCGAATGACGTTGTGGTCGCTACGGTCTGGATTGCAGGAGCTGATCTTGCACCAGTTCTTCCGGGCCGTGCCGACATAGATCCCTTCGCCGAACTTCGCCTTGCGCAGCCCGGTGCGGAACACGGTGTTCTCGCTGACCACGTTGTTGGTGCTGGCGTCACGCAGGTGGACCCCTTCGTCGCCGATCATGCTCACGGACAGACCCTGGATGACCGAGTCGGTCATCCCGTCGGCCATGACGCCCTTCTGCCCGTTGCGGATCGAGAACCCGACCACACGCCAGCGCGCGACGTGGTCGAGATGGAGGACGTAACCCCCCGACGTGTCACCACCGTCCAGCACGGCGTCGCGTGGGCCACACAGGAAGATCGGCGCCGCCGCGGTCCCGGAGGCCTTGGCGACGAACTCACCACGGTAGACACCCGCCGCGAGAGTGATCACGTCGCCGGCTGACGCGCCGGCGAGAGCTCGCGTCAGCTGGTCGGTCGACGACACCCGGGTCGAGGGTGCCGGGCACGTGACGGGACGACCGGCGACGAGCTGTCCGGCGGACACCGAGGGGGTGGGCGACGGGGTGGGCGAGCGCGCAGAGGTCCGCGAACCGGGTGACGGGGTCGGGCTGGCGGTACCGACCGACGCGGACGGCTGGGCGGCGCGCGGGGTCCCACCCCCGTGCTCACCCAGCACGCTCACGCCCAGCATCGACCCGGCCAGCACCAGCAGGATGGCGACCATCGACGCCACCAGCCCTGCCAGTGCCGGCCGGCGGCGCGCGAGACGGATCAGAGACGTCATGATCGCACCGGGTACTGGTAGGCCGTCAGCACGTCCGCGGCCGAGCTCACCGGCGCCTTGTCGGCGTAGGGGTGGCTGAACTGCCGGGGTCGGCGGCGCCCGCGCACGGCGGTGACCAGCAGGAGCACCGCCACCAGCACCCACATCGCGTTCAGGGGCTGCAGGAGGCTCCTCAGGTGGTCCGCGAAGGACCGGGGCACGGCCCATCCACTCGTGTTGTTCGCGGTGCGGGCCGCGGGCAGGGCCAGCGCCCGCCGGACGTCGATGGGGCTCGAGCCGTGCCCGGCGATGGTGTTGTCCTCGACCGTCGTGTGGCGGGCGTCGCCCAGGATGGTGATGCCGTGGACCGCGGCGTCCGAGAGCGAGTTGGACCGCACGTCCACGTCGGCATCGCTGAGGTAGACGCCGGTGCCGGCACCGCGAACGACGTTGCCGGTCACCGTCGCTCGCCCGGTGGTCCCCGCCACGGTGATGCCGTGAAGCGGGGCGCCGCTCACGATGTTGCGCCGGACGTCACCGTCTGCGTTGCGCAGGTAGATGCCGTTGACGGCCTGGCTCACGGCATTGTCGTCCACCGTCGTCGCCGTGGCATTGTGCACGATCATGATGCCGCGGGCCTGCGGACCGGTGAGGATGTTGTGCCGGATGTCCGCGCCCGCCCCGTTGAGATAGATCCCGGTGGTGGCGCCGCGCACCGTGTTGCCGTCCACCGTCGTCCGACTCGTGTCTCCGACGATCCTGATGCCGTTGGCCCGGGGCCGGGTCACGATGTTGTGCCCGATGTCCGCGCGGGCGTCGCGCAGGTTGATACCGGTGATCCCGCCGCTCACGGCATTGGCCGAGATGGTGGAGGCGGAGACGCCGTCGCGGACGACGATGCCCTGGGACGTCGGGTGGTCCACCTGGTTCCCGGTCACCGTGACCGCCCGGGCGCCGCCGCGCACGACGTGGATCCGTTGGAGCCGCAACTCCTACCGCTGCTACCTGACCGCTGTCTGGACGGGCTGCCTGCCCAACCTCGGAGCGACGCCGTAGGCGCCTGGCTGACGCGTGCTCCTGTCGCGGGGCCGTGTCCACGTGCCCCTGCAGGCAGACGGCGGGCAGGGTCAGTGGCGCCCGAGGAGGTTGTCGGCGACGTGCTCGAGGTGCACCCTCATGGCCTCGCGGGCCTCGGCCGGGTCGCGGTCGGCCAGTGCGGTGACGATGCTCGTGTGCTCCTCGTGGTAGCACGCGCGCCGCTCGGGGCTGGAGGTGCGGCGCTTGAGGCTGCCCCAGACCGGCAGCGAGCGGCCGGCGTTCATGACGTCGAACATGCCCAGCAGCAAGCCGTTGTGGGCCGCCACCGCGATGGCCCGGTGCAGCCGGGCGTCCCAGCCCTCGAAGCCCTCGAAGTCGTCGCTCGCGCCGCCCCGGCGCAGGCACTCGCCGATCCGGTCGATGTCGGCCTGCGTCGCCACGCGCGCCGCCAGAGCCGCTACGGGGGGCTCGATCGCCAGGCGCGCCTGCATGATCTCCGAGGGGCTGGTGTCCGGCGGCGCGCCCTCTGAGCCCGCCGGGGCCGGGTCGGCCAGGAACGTGCCGCGCCCGACGTGCCGGATGATCAGGCCGTCCCGCTCCAGGGACTCCAGCGCGCGCCGGATGGCGCTGCGGGGGGCGGCAAGCTGCTGCACGAGCTCGCGCTCGGTCGGCAGCTTGGCCCCCGGACCCAGCGCGCCGCTGGCCGCCTGCTCATGGAGCAGGGCGCGCAGGGACTGCTCCACGGTCAGCACCCCGCCACCCTAGCCGACTGAACCAATATGAACCAATAAGACGACACGGAAAAGCCTGCGGAAAAGCGCGAACCCCTCGACAGCACCGCTTGTGCCGCGTACGGTCGGACACCAGTCGCCACATTGGTCTCTTATTGGTCTGGATTGGTTTACATGAAGCTCGCTACCTTCGTCGACGGCGGCCACGACCGCCTCGGGGTCGTGGACACCGAACGCGGTGTCGTCGTCGACGTCAGCTCCCTCGTCCCCGAAGGAGGTCTCCTCACTGCCATCGAGCACTGGGACACGCTCCGTCCGCAGCTGGAAGCGGGCCTGGCCGACCTGCCCGGTGTGCCGCTGGACGGCGTGCACCTGCGGGCGCCGATCCCCGAGCCGAGGCGCAACGTCTTCTGCGTCGGCAAGAACTACCGCGAGCACGTGGCCGAGTTCGGCCGCAGCGGCTACGACACCCCGTCCCGCTCCGAGGACGTCCCCACGAAGCCGATCATCTTCTCCAAGGCCACCACGTCGGTGACCGGGCCGTTCGACGACGTCGAGCTGCACCCGGGAGTCACCAGCGAGGTCGACTACGAGGGTGAGCTGGCGGTGGTCATCGGCCGAGGTGGCCGCGGGATTGCCCGCGGTGAGGCCCTCGAGCACGTCTGGGGCTACACGATCCTCAACGACGTCACGGCGCGTGACCTGCAGCGCGACCACAAGCAGTGGCTGCTCGGCAAGTCGCTGGACACCCACTGCCCCATGGGCCCGTACGCCGTATCCGCCGACGAGGTCGGCGACGTGCAGACCCTCGAGCTGGAGACGTCGGTCAACGGCGAGCGCCGCCAGCACGCCGCCGTCAAGGACCTCATCTTCGACGTGGCCGAGCTCATCGCCACCATCTCCGCCGGCATCACCCTGCTGCCCGGCGACATCATCGCCACCGGCACCCCCGCCGGCGTCGGCATCGGCTTCGACCCGCCCCGGTTCCTGACCAGCGGCGACGTCGTCGAGGTGTCCATCAGCGGCCTCGGCACGCTGCGCAACCGCATCGCCTGACCTCACCCACCCCCACGCACACCGCGGCCCGCGACCGGGCCATGGAAGGAACTGACATGCAGATCAACGGCAAAGAGCTCGCAGTGGAGATCGCCGGAGAAGGCCCCGCCGTGCTCATGGTCCACGGACTCGGAGCGACCACGAACTTCTACCAGGTGCAGACCGACGCACTCGTCGCCGACCACACCGTCATCCGGGTCGACAGCGCCGGCGCCGGCCGCTCGGAGGTCTCCGACGGCATCAGCGTCGAGAGCCACGCCGACGACCTGGCCGCGCTGCTGGACGAGCTCCAGATCGCCTCGGCCGCGGTGGTGGGCCACTCCATGGGCACCCTCGTGGTCCGCTCGCTCGCGGCCCGCTACCCCGACAAGGTCTCGGCGCTCGCCCTGCTCGGTGCCGTCGGTGAGCCGGCCGAGGCCGGCCGGCAGGCGCAGCGCGACCGCGCCGTGGTCCTGCGCGATCAGGGCACCGCTGCCGTCGCCCCTGGCGTGGTGGCCAACGCCCTGTCCGCGACGACCCGGCGCGACAAGCCCGAGGTGGCCGCGTTCGTGCGCGAGCTGGTGATGCGGCAGGACCCCGAGGGCTACGCGCGCAACTGCGAGGCCCTCGCCGCCGCCACCGACCCGGGCCCGATCGACCCGGCGCTCCCGCTGCTGCTGGTCACCGGCAGCGACGACAAGGTCGGCCCGCCGGCGGTCAGCCAGGCGCTGGCGGACGCCCACGGGTCGGCGACCGTGCAGATCATCGAGGGGATCGGCCACTGGACCGCGCTGGAGGCGGCCACCGACGTCACCGAGTACCTCGTCAAGTTCCTCTGAACGTCCCTCCCCTGCCCACCGGCCCATCAGGAGCTCCCATGCCCGTCACGACCAACACCGTGCTGTTCCGCAACGTCTCCATCCTCGACTCCACCGGCGCCGAGCCCTACGCCGGTGACGTCCTCGTGGAGAACGACCGCATCGCCGCGGTCGGCGTCGTCAACCCCGCGGATGCCGCAGGCGCCCGGGTCATCGAGGGGCGCGGGCGCACCCTCATGTCCGGCCTCTGCGATGCCCACACCCACTTCTCCTGGAACAACTCCGCCGACCTCGACGGCCTGGGCACCATGCCCGTCGAGGAGCACCTGCTGTTCTGCCTCGAGTCGGCCCGCACGTACATCGACTCCGGTTACACCATGTGCCTCGGTGCCGCCTCGGCCAAGGACCGACTGGATGTCGTCTGCCGGGACGCCATCAACGCCGGCCGCTTCCCGGGCCCGCGCTACCTGGCCAACGGCCCGGAGATCGCCGTCACCGGTGGCGCGCTGATCAAGTCGATCACCAAGTTCGCCGACGGGCCCGAGGGGATGCGCAAGGCGGTCCGTGAGCTGATCGACCTCGGCGTCGACCAGATCAAGCTCTCGATGACCGGGGAGGAGATCACCGGCACCCAGCACGCCGAGGACACCTACTTCTCCGACGAGGAGCTCGCGGCGGCCGTCACCGAGGCGCACCGCCGGGGCAAGCGGGTCTGTGCCCACGCCCGCAGCGCCGAGAGCGTCAAGATGTGCGTCCGCCACCACGTTGACGTCATCTACCACGCCAGCTTCACCGACGCCGAGGGCATGGACCTGCTCGAGGCCAACAAGGACTGGGTGTTCGTCGCCCCCGGCATCAACTGGCTCATCGCCACCCTGTACGAGGCCGAGGCCTTCGGGTTCCCGCAGGAGGCCGCTGAGGCGGTGGGTTACAAGAAGGAGCTGGAGATCGCCATCGAGGGCCTGCGCGAGATGCACCGGCGCGGCATCCGGGTCCTGCCCGGTGGCGACTACGGGTTCGCGTGGACCCCGCACGGCACCTACGCCCGCGACCTGCAGCACTTCGTCGAGCACCTCGGGTTCACCCCGATGGAGGCGATCATCTCGGCCACCGCCTGGGGTGGGGAGATCATGCTGCGCCCCGACGAGCTGGGCAAGGTCCAGCCCGGCTACCTCGCCGACATGATCCTCGTCGACGGCGACCCGCTGGCCGACATCACGGTCCTGCAGGACCACGACAAGCTGGACTACATCATGAAGGACGGTCTCTTCCACAAGGAGCCGGGCGACGAGCCCGCGCCGCTCCCCGACCCCGAGGAGCTGGTTGCCTCCAGCGCCGAAGCCGTGGTCGCACACCGTCCCTGACCCCGCACCCCGGTCGTGCCGGCGGCTCGACGCCGCCGGCACGACCGGACCACCGCACCCCCACCGCACCGCACCGCACGAAGGGACCCGGTTCATGGCGCTGCTCGTCTGCCGCACGTGCCCGCGCTACGACCGCCGACGGTCGGGCGAGTTCGGACGCCGGCTCACGTCGGCTCTGACGGCTCTGGTCCGCGACGGCTCCTCCGACGTCGCCGTACGAGGGGTGCTGTGCCTGGGTGGCTGCCCGCGCAACGGCGTCGCGGCCATCGACGGCCCCGGCAAGGCCAGGGTGCGCTTCACCAGCCTGACCGAGGACGACGCCGCGGACCTGCTGGCGGCCGCTGCCGCGCACGACCGCTGCGCCAGCGGTGAGCCGTCCGAGCTCGACCTCGCCGACGGGCTGCGCGGGCGGATCAGCTCGGTCACTGTCAAGCGTGGCGTCCAGACCGGCGCCTGTGAGGCTTCCGGCGTCGCCCGCCTCTGAGGCGCCGCGGGAGAGGACTCGACGCAGCGGGCAGCGGGAGTACTGACGACACCGGGCCCAGGCCTCCCCAGCATCACCGCAGCATCTGCTCCGCGGCGGCGTCGTACTCGTCGGTGACCTGGGCGGTCGAGCGCCTCGGCATCAGCAGCAGCGCCACGAACGCGAGGACGCAGCAGAGGATGATGTACCAGCTGATACCGGTGCTCGAGCCGGTGTTCTTCAGGATGGCCGCGGCGATGAGCGGAGCAGGGCCCCCGGCAATGACCGAGGCGAGCTGGTAGCCGATCCCCGCGCCGCTGTAGCGGATGTTGGCGCCGAAGCTCTCCGCGATCAGCGCCGCCTGCGGGCCGTACTGCATGTCGTGGAAGACCAGCGACAGCACGATCGCCAGCAGCACCAGCGCGTACTGCCGGGTGTTCAGCAGGCCGAAGTACGGAAAAGCGAACAGCGCGGTGGCGACGATTCCGATGCCATACATCAACCGACGCCCGATGACGTCGGAGAGGAACCCGAAGAACGGCACGCTGACCAGCCCCACCGCCGCCGCGACGAGGGTGGCGTTGAGCAGCGAGTCGCGGCTCATCGAGAGCTTCTCGGTGCCGTAGGTGAGCACGAACGTGATGAACAGGTAGAACGGTGCCTGCTCGGAGAGACGCACGAACGCCGAGGTGAGGACCTCCCTCGGCTGGCGCTTGACCACCTCGAGGACGGGGCGGCGCACCACCGCGTCGCTGCGCTTGACCGCGGTGAAGGTCGGGCTCTCCATCACCCGCACCCGGACGTAGAGCCCGATGCCCACCAGCACGAAGCTGGCCAGGAACGGCACACGCCAGCCCCACCGCACGAAGTCGGGGCCGGTGGCGGCGCTCATCACCTTGATCATGGCGGTGGAGAGCAGCAGACCCAGCGGTACGCCGAGCTGCGGCCACGACGCCATCAACCCCCGACGGTGCTGGGCGCCCCACTCCATCGACATCAGCACCGAACCGCCCCACTCACCACCGACGCCCAGCCCCTGGACGACGCGCAGGAGGGTCAGCAGGATCGGAGCGGCGATCCCGATGGTGGCGACGCCGGGCAGGCAGCCGATGAGGAACGTCGCGGTGCCCATGAGCATCAGCGTCATGATCAGCGTCGCCTTGCGCCCGACCCGGTCACCGTAGTGACCGAAGACCGCCGCGCCGATCGGGCGGGCGGCGAACCCGACGAACAGCGTGGCGAACGAGGCGAGCACACCGGCGTACTGAGACTGCCCCGGGAAGAAGACCTGCGGGAAGACCAGCGCGGCCGCCGTGCCGTAGAGGAAGAAGTCGTACCACTCGATGGTGGTGCCGACCGTGCTGGCCACCACGGCCCTGCGCCGGTGGGCCTTCATCTCGGACGTCGAGGATGAGGAGAGCGTGGAGTCGGACACCGGGCACCTCCCGTGCGGCGGCGGGCATGGCCGCTGCCCTACCCGCGAGGGCGCGACCGTCGTCCACGACGGCAGGCCGTGACCCGTTGCTTGCGCTGACGCAAACAGCATGCCCCCGCTCGGCTCCGTGGGCAACCGCCCCACCGTGGCGGTTGCCGGTCGTGGTGCCCGGGACCAGGGACGAGCCACGTGCGACAAGGGCCCCACCGGCCCGGCCGTGCCCGTGCTGCCCCCTTCGACGGCTGCGCTCTTTGGCCTATGTACGACGACCACGCGCCGATGGAGCATGGCCTTGTCAAGGTGTCAAGGGAGACCCACCATGAGCCCCGCGGTCATCGTCGTTCTCGTCATCGTGGTGGTCGCCCTCGCGGCCCTGGGGCTGGTCCTGATGCAGCGTCAGCGCAAGTCCGGCCAGCTGAAGGAGAAGTTCGGCCCCGAGTACGACCGGACGGTCAGCGACAGGGGGAACCGCCGCAGCGCCGAGCAGGACCTGACCGAGCGCCAGGAGCACCGGCAGAAGCTGCAGCTGCGCAGCCTCGATGCCGTCGAACGCCAGCAGTACGACGCGTCCTGGCGCCAGGTGCAGACGCGTTTCGTCGACGACCCCTCCGGGGCGCTCGGCGACGCGCACCGGCTCGTGCAACAGGTCATGGCCGCTCGCGGCTACCCCACCGACGACTTCGACCGTCAGGCCGACGTCATCTCCGTGGACCACCCCGAGGTCGTGGCCGACTACCGGGCAGCGGTGCGCCTGACCAAGGGCGATGACCGTGACGGAGCCGGCACGGAGGACCTGCGCGAGGCGATGGTGCACTACCGGGCCCTGTTCGCCCGCTTGCTGGACGCGCAGGGATCGAACGAGATGGAGGAGCGATGAGCGACCAGCCCCAGCAGCCAGGCGACGCGGCCCCGTCAGCGTCGGGCGAAGACGTCCCGTCGACGGGGGCGAGCACGCCGGCCGACAGCTCCACCTCGACGCCGCCGACACGCACCGGTGAGCCTTCCGCCGGTGAGCCTTCCGCCGGGGCGGGCGAAGACGGGGCGCACGAAGGTGGGGCTGGCGAGGGCGGGGCCGGCGAAGGCGGGCGCGCGAAGGTGGGGCCGGCGTAGGCCGGGCGCGCGAAGGTGGGCGGCGAAGGCCGGGCGCGCGAAGACAGGACGGGCGAGCACACCACCACCGCAGGGCCCGACGCCGCCGACGCGCACGGGCAGCAGTCGGCCGGCCGTGACGAGGCCCAGGCACCGTTGTTCGCCGCGGACGAGGGCGACCGGCTCCGCGGTGAGTGGGAGTCCGTGCAGGCTGCCTTCGTGGACGACCCTCGCGCTGCCGTCCAACGGGCCAACGCCCTCGTGTCCGAGGTGGTCCAGAACCTGACCACGTCGTTCACGTCCGCGCAGTCCCACCTGGAGCAGCAGTGGTCCCAGGGGGAGGACGTGTCCACCGAGGACCTGCGCCAGGCGCTCCACCGGTACCGGTCGTTCTTCGAACGGCTGCTTCGCCTCTGACCCGGGTCGGCCCTCCAAGTCCAGGACCTCCTGTGACCGGCTGTCACCTCACGCGGGCCGCGTCGTCCGGATGCTGACCAAAGTGGGCTCGTCCTCACCGGGCTCGACGAGCTCTACGGGTAGACCCCGCGGCGGTGTCCCCTGACCGGCCGACACGCCGCGGCCTACGATCGCAGCATGAAGCTGAAAGCCGCCGCCGACGTGTCCACCGCTCCCCTGGCCGGGCTCGGCCTGATCGGGGGGTACCTCACGGCCCGGGAGAGCGGGATCCGTCCACTCGGAGGCGTGGTGCTGGGCCTCGCGGGCCTCTAC
Organism: uncultured Actinomycetota bacterium; assembly: GCA_963724015.1. GTDB lineage: Bacteria > Actinomycetota > Actinomycetes > Actinomycetales > Dermatophilaceae > CAVRTM01. The sequence goes on along the minus strand of CAVRTM010000004.1, from coordinate 674,979 downwards.
GCCGGGCGCACCTGGGTCGCGCGGGCGGGGTGGCCCGGCGCGGCTGCCCTCTCGGTGATCTACCTCGGGGGGTTCGGCGCCTCCCACCCGCTCGCCAAGAAGGTCGGCGCCTGGCCCGCCGTCCTCGGGGTCGCGGCCGTCAGCGCGGGGGCGTCATACGTCGTCGCCGACCGGCGCTGACGACCGGCGACGACGACCAGCGCTGAGCCGGTATCGGTCCAACCACGACGCGAACGCCCTTTCGCCACAATACCTTTCATCAGGCCCGGTCAGCGGTGGCTGAGTGCCTGCACCACGGGATCGCGCCAGACGACGGCCGTCCCGTCAATGACGAGCGTGCCGTCGCCGGTGCGGATCGTGGTCTCGAGCGTCGTGACAGGCTTGTCGGCACGGACCTCGAGGACCCGCGCCTCCGCCGTGAGGACGTCACCGGGCCGCACCGGCGCCAGGAACCGCCAGCTCACCTGCAGGAAGACGCTTCCCGGCCCCGGCAGGTCCTCGGCGACGAGGGCGTTCAGCAGCCCCGTGGTCACCCCGCCCTGGACGACGATGCCGCCGAAGCGGGTCGCCGCCGCCAGCTCCGGGTCGTAGTGGATGGGGTTGCGGTCCCCCGTCATCGCGGTGAAGAGCTCGATGTCCGAGGCCTGCACGGTCCTTGACCTGCGGGCGACGTCTCCAGGCTTCATGTCATGCCTCCGGGACAGATGGTTCGGCGTTCGGTGGACCGGACCGTAGGCCGCCCCGCGTCCTTCCCCCTTCCCTGCCGCCGGTCGGCGGGAAGGTCGGAGGAAGGCCGGCCGGGAAGGGTTCGCTGCCTCGACACCCGACTCGGAAGAGGTCCCATGCTGACCATCGACAACGGTCCGGGTCACGGCTCGCCGCTGACCGACGGTGCGCGCGCCGTGCTTCCGGCGGTCGTGGCGTACGTTCCCTTCGGCCTGATCGTCGGCGCCCACGTGGCCACCAGTGCCGACCCGCTGGTCGCGTGGCTCGGCACGTTCACGATCTACGGCGGGGCCGCCCAGCTGGCGTTGCTCGACGTCCTGGCGGCCGGCGGATCGGTGCTGGCCGCCGCGGTGACCGCCCTCGTGCTGCAGGCGCGACTGGCGGTGTACTCCGCCGCGCTGGCACCGGACTGGAGGGCCGCACCGCTGCGGGCGCGCCTGCTCGCGGCGGTTGCCCTCACCGACGTCCCGTGGGCGATCTCGCAGGGGCGCGCAGCGGAAGCCGGCGACGCGGCGTCGCGGCGTCGCTTCTACCTCGGTGCCGCGCTGACGTTGTGGGTGGCCTGGCCGGTCCTCGTCACCGCAGGGATGCTGGGCGGGAGGGTGCTGACCCGCCAGCCGGTCGCCGGGCTGGTGGCACCGCTCCTGTTCGGTGCCCTCGTCGCACCACACCTGCGCGAACGGCGGGGCGCCGTCGCGGCGGTGGCCGCAGCGGCCACCGCCGCGGCGACCGCGCCCTGGTCGACCGGGTACGCCGTGCTGCTGGCCTCCGCCGTCGGTGCGGTCGCGGCAGCCCTGGCGAACCGGGGCCCACGATGAGCACCCTCGCGGTGGTCCTGGCCGTCACGGCCGGCAGCCTGGCGTTCCGCCTGGTGCCGCTGCTCGGCCTGGTAGCCGTGCCCGAGCGAGCGGCCCGTGTGGCCCGCGGCGCCGGGGTCGCGGCGATGACGGCGATGGTCGTGCGTGGCGTCCTGGAGCACCGGGATCCCGGTGTGCCTGGTGCCGGCGTGATCGCGGTCGCGGCGGTTGCCGTCGGGCTGGCCGCGGCGGCCCGGGGCCGGTCCCTCGGCGTCGTCCTGTTCTGCGGGCTCGCCGCCTACGGCGTGCTGTCGTCAGCCGTGCGGTTGCTCGCCTGAGCCACCTCCCGCGAGGAGCGGGTGACGTTCCTCCGTCGGCGGCACACCTGGCCGCAGGCCACGTCTCCGGGAGGTGGCAGCTCAGCCGGGGATGGCCGGTTCGGCCGGGGCAGAGGCGAGCTCGCAGCGCGCAGCGTCCAGCGGCTGCCCCGCCCTGGTGAACAACCGGCGGGCCTCGTCGAGCAGGCGGTGGAAGCCCTCGCGGTCTCCTTCGGCCCGGGCGAGATGGGCCCGGGCCTCCAGGACGGCGGCCTCCCAGGCACTCCCGTCCCACCGCGTCGCCGAGGTCGCAGCGACAGCGAGGTGACGCCCGGCCGCGGCGAGGTCACCGGTATCGGCGCAGAGGATGGCGGCGGGCACCGCCAGCATGATGTCGCACAACGGGCAGGCGTCGGACGTCTCCAGTGTCACCTCCGCGCGCTCGAGGACCACCAGCGCCTCTGCCGTGTCGGACGCGGCCAGGATCATCGTGCCGTAGATCCGCTGGAGCAGGTGCTTGCCGACGACCGACCACCGGGCCAGGGGCAGCGCCTGCCGCAGCAGGTGCTGGGCCGCCACCTTGTCTCCGCGGGCCAGACGCACCTCTGCCAGACGCTGCAGGCTGTGCGCCTCACCGGCTGTCGCGTCGACGTCGTGGTGCAGGTCGAGGGCCTCCAGCAGCTCGCGCTCGGCACGCTCCAGGTCTCCCATCAGCAAGGCGGCCTCTCCGATCAGCGACGTGGCGAAGGCCACACCCCGCAGCGCCCCGACCTGTCGAGACCGCTGCCGGAGCCCCTCGGCGAGCTCCACCACCTCGCCGTACGGGATGGGGCCGTAGAGGAGGAACTCGGCGACACAGAGGTGCGCGTCGAACAGGGCGGTGGCGAGGCCCGGCCTCCCACGGGCGCGGTGCAGCTCGATGCGGAAGCGCTCGAACCACTCTCCCCGCTGGTGCGCGATGAGGCCCTGCAGGCCGATCATGTCGACGTAGTGCCAGGGGTCGTCCGGTGTCAGCAGCAGGCCGCGGGCGGTGCCGACGGCGTCCCAGGCGGCATCGACGTCGCCGCTGAAGTAGGCGAGGTTCCCACGGGCCAGCAGGATGGGCCCGTCGGCGGCGTCCTCCTCCAGGTCGAGCCCGGCCAGTGCCGCGGCGGCGGTCTCGAGCTCGTCAGCGAAGCAGGCGGCCCTGGCCAGCCGCGCCCTCACCAGGCGGTGCTGGGTGCCGGTGGTCACGGGCACCGCCGCCAGGTAGGCGGCCACCGCTCCAGGGTCACCCAGGGCGGTCAGCAGGTCACCTCGTCGGGCCATCAGCAGCCCACGGGCCTCGCCCGTGGAGGACCCCAGCACCGCGTCCACCAGGGACAACGCATCCCGGTAGGCGCCCAGGGCGCCGGCGGTCTCCACCGCGGGGATCACGAACGGTATGGCGCGCGCGGGCTGGCCCGCGGCCAGCAGCTGGTGTGCCACGCGGGCCGGGGCGGCACCGAGCGCGGCAAGCTGCTCGGCGACCTGGACCCGAGCCGCGGCCTGTTCCTGGAGGGGCATGGCCTGCAGAAGCGCTTCACGGACCAGGGCGTGCCGGAACCGGTATCCCGCATCCTGGGGCTCCACCACCAGCGCGCCGAGCGCGGTGTCCAGGTGTCGGTAGGCCACCTCCTCGGGAACCCCCGCGACCGCCAGCAGCTCGTCGGTGGTGAACGTCGTCCCGAGGAGCGCGACCCGCTGGAACGTCCGCTGGATGGGAAGGGGCAGCACGGAGTCGGCCGTCGGCGGTTGCCCGCTCTCGGCGGCGCGGCCCATCTCCAGCACGGTGAAGGGCAGGCCGGCACTGACGTCACAGATCCGCTGGAGCGTCGCCTCGTCCAGCGAGGGGAACCGCTGGGCAGCGAGCCGGTGAGTGGCGGAGTGGTCCAGCGGCCGCACCTCGAGCACGCCGCCGACACCGCGGGCCACGAGGCTGCCCAGCACCTCGCGCATCCCGGCGTCGGTGTCCGGGCGGTGCGCCAGCAGCAGGAGCACCCGCTCCCCCACAGCGCAGCGGGCCAGGTAGTGCAGCAGCCGCAACGACCCCTGGTCCGCCTCGTGGATGTCGTCCACCACGAGCAGCGCGCCGTGACCGGCGGCCGCCAGCCGCAGCAGCTCTGCGGCCGCCAGGAACAGGCGCTGGTGAGCCGTCTCGCCGCCCCAGGCGACGTCCCGGCCCGACAGGGCCCGCTCGACCTCGTCGCGGAAGATGTCGCCCAGCCCGTCCAGGAGGGCGGGGTGCTGGCGGCAGAGGTCACCCAGGGCCTCCAGGACCGGTGCGTACGGCCACGACCCCTCGACGGCGGAGGCCGTACCGCGCCCGGTCCGCCATCCTCGCTGCCCGGCCAGGGCGGTGGCCATCTCCAGGACGGCGGACTTGCCCACCCCGGGTGGGCCCGTCACGATCAGGGTGCTTCCCCGGCCCTCGTCGGCCCGGTCGAGGCGGGCCCGGACCTGGTCGCCGGCGTCGCGGCGGCCGACCAGCCTCGTGCCACCCCTCGCACTGGCCGGGGGACGACCGGTCGCCGACAGCGCCGCCAGCACGGCGCTGCGCAGCTCCTGCACGTCCGCGCTGGGGGCGGTGCCCAGCTCCCTGCGAAGGGCCTGGTCCAGGCGCTCCAGCTGCCGCAGCGCCGCCCGGTGGTCGCCCCGGTCGACGTGGCTGCGAGCGATCGCCAGGTGGGCCTGCTCGTCGGCGGCATCCTCCTCCAGGACTGCGTCCCACCGGCCGGTCAGCCGCAGCAGGGCCAGGCGCAGCCCCCGCAGTGCCTCGCGCGGCTCCAGGCTCCACCGCTCGTAGAGGTCCTCGGGCAGCAGCGGACCGGCATCCAGCAGGAGCGCACCGGCGGCCCGGTCCACCGACCCCGCGGCCAGAGCCGCCTCACCCTCGGTGCGGAACTGGATCGCGTCGACGACGACGTCGGCGCCAGGGAGCAGGGCGACCAGGTCGTTGCGGAGCACCAGCGACGCTGACGCATCGGTCCCCAGCGCGCGCCGGGCGTAGTGGGCGGCCTTGTGCAGTCGCGGCATCGCCGTGTCAGTGGGCAGGTCCGGCCACAGCAGGTCGATCACCTGGTCGCGGTGCAACCGCCGGCCACGCGCCAGGGCGAGGACCTTGACCAGCGCGGACGCGTGCCGTCTGCTCCACGCGTCGGCCGGCACCACGGCCTCGTCGACCGTGACCTCGAAGCCCCCCAGCAGTCTGATGTGAACATTCATCGCCAGGACCCGGTCTCGCAGGAAACCCCATCAGGCTACCGCCGTGCGACCAGCGTGTCAGTCGCGTGCGATCCCACCCCGGTCTGCTGTCGCTGCGGTGGCAGCGCTTGCAGCAGCTCGGTCTCGTCGCTCATCGAGGCGCTGACCTCGCGCAGCAACCCCTGCACCGAGGGCTGGTCCCAGTCGTAGGCCGCGATCCGGTTGGTGGCGGTGAACAGGTTGGAAGAGAGCCGGTCCCGCTGCGCCTGGTACCGGCGCAGCGCCACCGCCTCCGGAACCGCGCCGGACCACACCTCGAGGAGGGCGTCGGCGAGAAGCTCGGCGTCGCGCAGGGCATCTGTCATGCCATGGGTGGTGATCGGGTCCTTGAAGTAGCCCGAGTCGCCCACCAGCGCCCACCCCGGACCGCCTGCTCGGCGCAGGAAGCCGCGGATGCCGCTCCAGCCGTGCACCCTGCCGACGGGCGCGCCGCTGTGCACCCGTGCGGCGAGCGCGGGCGCCGCGGTGTGGACCAGCTCGGTCAGCGCGGCCTCGGCGCCGAGACGTCGCAGGGAACGCAGACGCTCGGGGCCGGTGCCGACGAAGACGCACGTCAGCCCGTCGTTCGTCGGGATCATCCCCGCGGCCGCCCCGTCGCCGTACGCCCACTCGTAGCCCGCGACCGGGAGGTCGTCGAAGTAGCGGTAGAGGACGGAGCCCGAGACGGCAGCGCGACGCTCGACCGCAGCGGCGGTTGACCGGGCGACCATGGAGCGGACGCCGTCGGCGCCGACCACCACGTCGCCCTGCCACCGCAGCGCGGTGCCCCGGCGCCCATGCGCCACGACGCCGCACACGCGTCGTTGGTGGTGCAGCAGCGCCGTGGCGGTCACCCCGTGGACGACGTCCACCCCCGCGGCCGCCGCTGCGTCCACCAGCAGCGTGTCGAGGACGTGCCGGCGCGGCGCATACAGCGCGTCGACCCCCGGGCTGTGGCGGATCGACACCTGCACCGGCGGGTCTTCGATGTAGTGGAACAGCGTCCGCCGGATCGGTGGGGTGCCGGCACGGAGCAGGTCGGGCAGCAGCCCCCAGCGGGACAGCTGCAGGACGCCTCCGCGCATCAGCGCGTGCGTCGAGACCGTGTCGCTCCCGCGCGGTGACCGCTCGAGCAGGGCCACCCGGGCGCCCGCCCGGGCCAGCAGGAGCGCGGTCGAGGCGCCTGCCACGCGGCCACCGACGACCACGGCGTCGTAGCGGCTCATGACCGCGGCCCGATCCGCGAGGCCCCAGGCCTGGTACGGAGCAGGTGTCCCACGACCGCCGCAGCGTCATGGCGGGCGCCGTCGAGGAAGCTGGAGTCCCTGCGGTGCTGGAAGCGTTGCCCGACGACGTACAGACCCGGCGCACGGGTCACGCCGCGGTCCTGCACGATCGAGCCGTCCGCCGCTGTGACCGGCACCCGCAGCCACGGGCGATGCTGGACGGTAGCCCGTGGCGAGCAGCACGGTCCCGATCCCTTCGGCCCGCAGATCCATGCCGGAAGGCGCCGCCGGGACGCGGACCGGGCGCGGCCTCTCGACCGGCCACACCTCAGCGGTGAGGCGATGCTCGTCGATGTGCCGGTCCACCGAGTCCAGCAGCCGCTCCAGCCGCCGATCGGCGTCACCGATGCTGTGCCGGAGGTCGTCATCGAGCTGCACCGCGGTGCCGTCGATGCCGGCGAGGCGGCCGGTCAACCGGACACCCCGGGCCTGCAGCGTGCCGAGGTCCACGTCCTGGGGGAGCTCCTCCCCGGCTCCTCGTCCCACCAGCTGCAGGGACGGCTCACGGCGCGCCGCATCGGCGTCCGCGACCTCGTCGATGGTGCGGGCGAGCCGGCCGGTGCGTTCCAGCCACCAGTAGATGTCCATGCCACGGTAGCTGCGCGGGACACGGGTGTGGCGCCCGACCGCGATCACCACCTGGCGACCCGCTCGTGCCAGCTCGTCCGCGATCTGGACCCCCGAGGACGAGGCGCCGACCACCAGCACTCCGCCGGAAGGAAGCAGGTCCGGGTTGCGGTAGGCGGACGCCGGAACGACCCGGAGGCCCGGGTCCAGGCGCCCCGACGAGGCCGGCAGGTTCGGCAGCTCCCCCGGTCCCGTGGCGATGACCACCGACCGGGTCCTCCAGCTGCCGCGGTCGGTGACGACCCGGTAGCCGTCGCTGCCGCCGGCCACCTGTCGCACCCCGGTGCTGGTCAGGACCGGCGCCCGGAAGGAGGCGGCGTAGGCCTCGAGGCGGCGCACGAGCTGGCGTGCAGACAGGTGACCGTCCGGGTCCGGGCCGCGGTAGGAGAAGCCCGGGAGCCGCGTCATCCAGTTCGGTGTCAGCAGGTGCAGCGAGTCCCAGCGTTCGGAGCGCCACCGCTCGGCGACGCGACCGCGATCGAGGACGACGTGGTCATGACCGGCCTCGGTCAGTAGGCGGCTGACGGCCAGGCCGGCGTGTCCGGCGCCGATGATGACGGTGTCGGGGTGGTACATGGTGCTCCTTCTGGTTGGCTCCGGCCCGGGTCGTCGCTGAGCGTCGCCCGGGCCGGATCGCTGCGAGGGGTGTGTTCGGTCGGTTCAGGAGGTGCTGACCTCGATGGAAACCGGGGTCGGGTTGGTCAGGGCGTCGTACACCGCCGACCGGCGACGGGACTGCTCGACGATGCCGCGGAGGGTCTCCTCGTCGGCGTCGCCGTCCATGTCGAAGCTCGCCGTGATCTGGCGGAAGCCGTTCCGGACCGCACCGCCGGAGAGCCCGAGGACGCCGAGGAGGTCGATGTCGCCGGTGACGGTCGACGTGACCGCGGTGAGCCGTACGCCCCGCGCCGCCGCGATGTTGACGATCCCGGCGGTGAGGCAGGCCGCGAGCGCGTGGAGCAGGAACTCCGCCGGCATCGGGGCGTTGTCCGCACCGGTCAGCACCTGCGGGTGGTCGGCGTCCAGCTCCGTCGCCTGGACGTGCGACAGCTCCTGCAGCGCGCCGTGGAAGTCGGAGATGGTCGACCGGCTGTGGGTGCCGGTGAGCCACGTGTTGCGGGCCCGGAGCTGGAACTCGCCCAGCTCTGGCTGGCCCTTCACTGCCTCCCGGGTGGCGAGCAGCGTGGCGGTGTCGACGCCGTTGAGGGGCTGGTGCGTGGTGGTCGTCATGATTCCTCCTGGGGTTGGTGCTGGGTGGCCCAGCGGTGGTGGTGGTGCAGGGTCTGGTGCAGCGAGTGCTGCCAGGAGCGGAGCCGGATCGCCAGCCGAGGGGTCCGACGGTCGGCCGGCGCCGCAGAGAACACGTCTGCTCGCCGTCGACCCCACGCGTCGGTGCGGCGCTCCACGTCCCGCTGCCGCTCGTGGGCCAGGAGCACGAGCATCATCGGCGGATGGCTCATGCCGTCCTCCTCGGTGCGTCCACGAACGACTCGGTGGCCCACCACTGGGCGAAGCGCTCCTCGCCCAACACGGCTGCGAGCCCGTCGGTCTGGGAGGCGTGGGCGCGCAGGGCGGCCTGCTTGCGCCGGACCATGCTGAGGTCGCAGACGATCTCGGCGGCCAGGTCCGCCCGTGGGGTGACCGGGGGCTGGGAGCCCTCGAACCACAACCGGACCCGCTCGTTGACCTCGCCCCAGCGCGCGTGGAAGTCCGGCGTCACGGTGGCGTACCAGAGCCGGTTCGGGTGTCCGGCCCTCTCGCGCGCCTCGGTGGCCCAGGATGACACGGTGCGGTGGTCGTCATGCCCGGTCATCCCGTCGGGTCCGAACGTGACGATCGTCGTGGGGCGGAGCTCGTCGATGAACCCGGCGATGCGGTCGACGGCCGCGTCCCGGTCTGCTGCGGCGAGAGCACCGTCGGCATAGCCCAACCAGTGGTGCTCGGTGACACCGAGGACGGCCAGGCTCGTGCCGAGCTCCCGTTCGCGGACGGCGGCCAGCCGGTGCGGCGGCCAGCCGTCGGGGTCGTCCGTGCCCTGTTCGCCACGGGTGGCGGTGAGCACGACCACGCGGTGTCCCGCGTCGCGGGCGGTGGCCATCAGGGCGGAGGAGAGGAACGCCTCGTCGTCGGGATGGGCCCAGACGCCGAGCAGCGTGCCGGTCGAGGGAGTGGAGGGTGTGGTGGTGGCTGATGTGTTCATGCCCGAACCGTGCCGGGCGCGCCTTCCTGCCCCCTTCCCTCACCACCACCGCGGTACGCCGAAGGGAAGGACGGAGAAGGTCGCTCAGCGCACCCCCGTGATGCGGCGGCTCACCGGCGGGTGAACGTCCCGAGGCCGGTGTGGTCGAGGTTCTCCACCGTGACCTTGCTGGCGGACGCCTTCCCGTGACGGGCGAACGTCACGCCCGAGAGGCCGACCGCGTTCTCCCCCAGGGTCCGGTAGCTGAAGACATCGCCGGTGTAGTGGTGCAGCGGGAAGGCCGTGCGCCTGGGGCCGAGTCGGATCACGAGGCCGCCGCCGGAACCGGCCCGGACGGTCAGGCGGCCGTAGTAGCCGTTCGCGTACGTGCCGACGTAGGCCGCCTGCGGCCCGGCCGGGACGGGGTGCGCCGGCGGCTTGGCGTAGTCGACCGGGGACCTGCCCTCCCGCTCCAGTGCGGCGAAGATCCTGCCGAACAGGCCCAGCCAGTCGACCGACGGCTTGCCGTCCTGGGCGAGGTCGAGGAACGTGCGCGCCACCGCCTCCGGTGCGCCCACCGGGGCACTGTTGGTGAGGATGACGATCCCCAGCTGCTCGAACGGCAGCAGCGTCACGCTGGTGGCCGCGCCGAGCGCGAAGGCGCCGGAGTGGCTGAGCGTGAGCCGGCCGTGGTCGTCGTAGCCGACGTTCCAGCCGAGCCCGTAGAAGTCGGTGCGCCCGGCCGGTGCCCGCGGCGGGCTGGAGACGATGTGCGGCAGGTGGGTCTGCAGCAGGGCGGCCTCGTCGATGACCCGCTTCCCGCCGAAACGGCCGTTCGCCAGCTGCAGGCGGATCCATGCGGTCATGTCGCGCACCGTCGAGCTGGCGCCACCGGCCGGGGACTGCGCGTCGGCGTCGCGCGTGTACCTGGGCCGCCAGAGGTGCCCCACCCGCACGTGCCCCACCGCCTTGTCGGCCGCCTTCTCGTAGTCGGCGAACCTGGAGCTGGTGGAGCGCATGCCCAGTGGCCGGTAGACCAGGCGGGACGACAGCTCCTCCCACGTCGTACCCTCCGCGCGCGCCGTCGCGAGCGCCGCCTCGGTGAGCCCGAAGTTGGTGTACGCATAGCTGGCCCTGAACGGGGCCAGCGGCTCCTCCCGCAGGCGCCGGAGGATGGCGGCACGGTCGAAGTGCAGGTCCTCCAGCAGGTCACCGGCATGGTCCGGCAGGCCGCTGCGGTGGGCGAACAGGTCGGCCAGGGTGACGTGGCTGCTGACCCAGGGGCTCTTGAGGGCGAACCCCGGGTCGTGCATCGAGACGGGGTCGTCCCAGGCGACGGCCTTGTCCCCGACCGCGCCGGCGACCACGGTGGAGGCCAGCGGCTTGGACACCGAGGCGAGCTGGAACACCGTGTCCGGGTCCACCGTCGCCGGCTGGCCCACGCGGCGTACGCCGAACCCCCGCAGGTAGACGACGCGGTCCCGGTAGACCACACCGAGCGCCATCCCGGGCACACCGGTCTTGGCCATGGTGTCGTGGACCACCCCGTCGAGCCGGCCGAGCGCGGCGTCGACCTTGGCTGGGGTGAGCAGCGGCGGCGGTTGCGGCGGCGGGGTGGGCGCGAGCGTCGGGGACGCACCTGCCGACGTCGCGACGTCGTTGGCGGCCATGCCCAGACCGCTGGCCGCGCTGCACGCGGAGAGCAGGAGCGCCAGCCCGAGGGGGGCGAGGACGCCCCGTCGGGTGCGCGTCTTCCGCCGGCGGTGTCGGGGCTGCTGCCTCATCGACGACTCCCTTGACGAGCAGGAGCGTCCTGGCGCTGGAGGGGTCCACGAGATCAGCTGTCGAACCGGTCCCCCTGAGCACGGTTGGGGTGGAACGAAACCGGCGAGGACACCCTCCCTTCTCCCCACCGGGCGGTGAGGAGGGGACCGCACCCGGGCTCCGTCCGCCGTCGGACCCTCTCCAGCCGCGGACGAGGACGATACCTGTCCCCGGTTGATGCTTCCCGGTGCTGGTGACCCCCGTCAACGCCCCATCTGCGCCGGGGTCGGTCCGGGGCCCGGCCTCGCCTTTCGGCGCCTACCGGCTGCGCCGGGTCCCCACCAGCCGCCTGACCGTGGCGTAGCCGAGGACGCCCACCACGAGCCAGGGCCCGGCGACGATGACGGGGTCGAGCACCTGGTGGTTCAGGTCGGCGCGCCGGCGGCCCACCCGTGAGGCGACGCCGTGGTGGGAGAACTCGCTGAGCACCCCGGTCTCGGTGATCGGGTTGTCCGGGTGCATGGTGGCGAGCGACCGCAGGTGGCTCTCGACCGCATCCACCCGGTCGGCGCCCAGCAGGAGCAGCCAGTGCGCCGCCCGACCCTCGCTGTACCGGGCGTACGCGAGCTTGCGGATCACGCCCAGACAGGCCCCGTGGTGGGCAGGAGGTGCCGAAGACCGGGGTGAGGAACGCGTGCTCGATCGACCGCTCCCGCGGCCACTTCTCCGGCTGGCGGTCCGGGAACTCCCAGTGCGCGCCGCTCCGCCGGGGGTCCGGGGACAGCTCACGCGGCACCGCCGGACGGTCCCGGGGGTCCAGGTCGACCCCCCAGCCGGGGATGCGGGCGCGCAGCTGGTCGCTGGACTCGGCCAGCGGCGGCTTCTCGGGCGTGTACGCCATGGTCTTCCTCCGTCTCAGCCGGCGCTCGGGACGATCAGGGGCTTGATGCAGTTGTCCAGCTTGGCCGAGAAGATGTGGTAGCCCTCGGTGATGTGCTCCAGCGGGATGCGGTGCGTCACCACGTCGCTGGGCTTGAGGTAGCCGTCTCGGATGTGCTCGAACAGCCGCGGCCACTGCCGCTTGACCGGGCACTGGTTCATCCGCAGGGTCAGCCCCTTGTTCATCGCGTCGCCGAACTTCACCGCGCTGAACATCGGGCCGTAGGCGCCCATCACCGAGACGGTGCCGCCCTTGCGGACCGAGTCGATCGCCCAGTTCAGGGCCACCGGCGACCCGCCCTGCAGCTTCAGCTTGGCGGAGGTGACGTGCTGCAGGAAGTTGCCGTCGGCCTCGGCACCGACCGCGTCGATGGCCACGTCCGCGCCGAGGTGGTCGGTGATCTTCTTCATGTGCACGACGATGTCGTCGTACTCGGCGAAGTTGTAGGTCTCGGCGTGGGCGAACGTGCGGGCCTTCTCCAGCCGGTACTCCAGGTGGTCGATGACGATGACGCGCCCGGCCCCCATGAGCCAGGCCGACCTGGCGGCGAAGAGCCCCACCGGGCCGGCCCCGAAGACCACGACCACGTCCCCCTCGACGATGTCGCCGAGCTGGGCCCCGAAGTAGCCGGTGGCCAGGGCGTCGGTGAGCAGCACGGCGTCCTCGTCGTCCATCCAGTCGGGGATCAGGCTGGGGCCCACGTCGGCGAAGGGGACCCGCACGAACTCGGCCTGGCCGCCGTCGTACCCGCCGCAGGTGTGCGAGTAGCCGTAGATGCCGCCGACCGCGGTGGCGTTGGGGTTGACGTTGTGGCAGTTGGAGTAGAGGCCCCGCGCGCAGAAGAAGCAGGAGCCGCAGTAGACGTTGAAGGGCACCATGACGCGGTCGCCGCGCTTGAGGTGCTGCACCGAGGGGCCGACCTCCTCCACGACGCCGATGAACTCGTGCCCGAACGTCATGCCGACCCGAGTGTCGGGCATCATCCCGTGGTACAGGTGCAGGTCCGACCCGCAGATCGCCGCCATCGTCACCCGCACGATCGCGTCGCCCGGGTGCTCGATCGGCGGGACGTCCTTCTCCTCGACGCGGACCTTGTACGGCCCTCGGTACACCATCGCGCGCATCGGTCGCCTCCCTCTCCCAGCCCCGGGTGTCCGAGTCTCGCACCGCAGCCAGGTCGCGCAACCCGGGAGCGCGCGCCGTGGACGGCCGAGCGGACCGTCGTCACCGGCAGCGATGCCGCAGGCGTACGGCGCCGCGGGGCGCTACTGCGGCGCCGACAGCGCCTCGGTCAGCAGCGCGACGAGCGCCTCGAGCTGCACGTCCGCCGAGGAGGACACCTCCTCGTCGGAACCGTCGAGCGCCCGCGCGGCGAGCCCCGCCTTGCTGTCGATGACCTGGGCGATCTTGGTGTCGATGGTCTGCGCGGCGATGATGCGCCACGCGGTGACGGGCTCGCCCTGCCCGATCCGGTGGACCCGGTCGATGGCCTGCGTCTGCTCCGCGTCGGTCCAGGAGAGCTCGGCCAGGACGACGTTGGAGGCGACCTGCAGGTTGAGCCCCACGCCGGCGGCCGAGAGCGAGCACACCACGACCGCGACCTCGGGGTCGTTGACGAACGCGTCGATGTTGGCCTGGCGCGACCGCGGGGTCTGGTCGCCGCGGATCGAGGCGTAGCGGATGCCGCGCTTTGCGAAGGTCTCCTCCGCGACGTCCATCACGTCGACGTGCTTGGCGAAGAAGACGACCTTGCCGACGCTGCGCGCGAGCTGCGCGGCGTAGTCGGCGGCCAGGCCGGCCTTGCCCTGCCCGATCCGTCGCATCACGCTGAACACGTTCTCGTCGGTCTTGGTGGCCGTCGCCTCCCGCTCCCAGGTGGCGACCCGTCGTACGAGCTCATGGTCGATGCCCTCGACGACCGTCCCGGAGGTGCGGGTCGCGAGCGCGGTCTCGTACCGCGCCACGAGGCGCCGGGCCAGCTCCCGTTCGGCGGCACGGATCGAGCGACCGGCCTCGTCGTCGAGCTCGACGGGCAGGTCGGCGATGCGTCGGGCGGGGATGTCGGCGGCCACGTCGACCTTGCGGCGACGGACGATGCCGAGGTCGATCACGCTGGCGCGGGCCGCGGCGTAGAACCCGAAGTCGGCAGGGGTCAGCCCCGTCTCCTCGAGCGACCCCATCAGCGCGGCCCGTGGCTTCTTCTCGTCGATCCAGCCGAGGAACTGCCAGATGGCCTTGAAGTCCTCGATGTCGTTGATCAGCGGGGTCCCGGTCAGCGCCATCAGCAGCGGCCTCGGGGCGCGGGCCCGGATCCGGTCGGAGAGCTGCAGGACGTGCTGGGAGCGCTGGGAGGTCTTGTTCTTGATGAAGTGGGCCTCGTCGACGACCATGCCACGGAAGCCGAAGTCGCCGAGCCACCCGACGTGGCGGTCGAGCACCTCGTAGTTGACGACGACGATGTCGGCGAACCCGTCGATCGTGTCGCCGTTGCCGTGGATGACGGTGGCGGGGTGGCTCGGCGTCCAGAGACCGGCTTCGCGGGCCCAGTTCGTCTTCACGACGTTGGGTACGACCACCAGCAGCGGGTAGGCGTCCGCGGCCTGGGCCGCGAGCAGCGCCTGCGCGGTCTTGCCCAGCCCGGGCTCGTCGGCGAGCAGGAAGGTGCGGTGGCCGGACGCCGCGGCGGAGACCACCCGGGCCTGGTGCGGCATCAGCTCCAGACCACCCGGCGCGCGCAGGGAGGCCGGCTCGGGCAGGTCCATGCACGAGGAGGCTCCGCCGTACTCGAACGACCTGAACAGCGGGCCGAGCAGCTCCCAGCTGTCCAGGTGACCCGTGACGGTCCGGCGCTGACCGGCGGAGGAGAAGTCGGGTGCCAGGAAGGGGTTGGCGAGCTGCCGGGAGATCACCGACTGCGGCACCACGCGGCGCTCGGGCGTCGCGGAGGGCGCCACCGACTCGGCCGGCGTGGCCTCCTCAGGGGCCGGCTCGACTCCGCCGGCCCGCAGCATCTCCGCCTTGAGGGACGTGGCCGCGCTGGACACGACGGCATCCTCGGCCAGCAGCGCCAGGAGCGAGGTGTCGCGGGCGGCGGTCTTGGCCAGGATCGTCGCCAGCCCGTCGAGGCGCTTCAGCTGCTCGGCACGGCGGGCGGCAGTGAGGCCCTCGTCGGCCTTGACGCGGGCCCGCTCCTCGCGCACCAGCAACGCGACGACCTGGAACGTCGTCCGCCCTGCCGGCCGGACGCGGCCGCGTTCGGCCGCGGCCTCGACCTCGCGCACGGCGCGGGCGAGCACCGGGATGATGCCCTCCTCATCAAGAGGGCGGGTGCGCCGCTGGGTACGGGGCGCGGTCCGGGTGGCACCGGACTGGCGCTGGCCTCGTCGAGCCAAGAACTCCTCCTCAGGGGTGCCCGCGACGTACGGGACGCGGCGGACGGACGACACCCGCACGCGGTCCCGCGGCCGGGGCGGTGGGACGTCGGACGGAGGTGCCCGGATGGGCCCTCCGCGACGGAACACGGCCCCACGGATCTGCGAGAGATCGAGGCGTCCGGCCTGACGGCCCGCCTGCGGTGTGGGACCTTCAGCCCTCAGCCGGCGACCGCCACCACCGAGCGGGGCCTGGGCCGGCGCTGGAGGAGTGGCGGGACCGAGGACCGGTACCACCTCGATGGTAGCGCGCGCCGGCCCACGGCGAGACCGCAGCGCTCGAGCAGGACGCAGACGAGCCGGGGAACCCGGCTCGACCCGGGGCTTCGCCGCGCACGAGTCAGCACTGGGCCGTTGTGCATCGGCGGGCAGTGTCACGTCATCGCCGGGGCATGGCGGCGCTGGCGCGAACGGGGTCTGCACCCGCGACGGTCACGCGGTCACGGCCGTGGCCGCCGTACCAGTCCAGGACCAGCAGGGTCGCGTCGTCGGCCAGGATGGGCCCGCAGGTCTGCAGGACCTTGTCGGTCAGCCGGCGCGTGGTCTCGCGCGCGTGGAGCCCGGACGTCCGCCCGATCTCCGCGACCAGGTCGAGGGTGGCCGCCCCCCGCTCGAGCATGCCGTCGGTGACCAGCACCAGTCGGTCTCCTCGCTCCAGAACGAGGTCGGTGCTCTCGTACCGGCTGTCGGCGAACAGGCCGAGTGGAAGGTTCACCGGCAGCCGCAACGGCCTCACCGTCCCAGCACGGCACAGGTAGGGCGGGACGTGCCCGGCATTGACCAGCTCGAGCGTGCCGGTGAGCAGGTCCAGCCGCCCCAGAAGGCCGGTCACGAACGCCTCCGTGGCTCGCGCGGACCCGTGCTCCAACAGCGCCAGGTTGGCGGCGACCGCCTGCTCGAGCAGCGTGCCGCCCATCCGGCGCGTGTTCCGCAGGCTGCCGACGCACAAGGTGGCGGTCAGGGCACTGGCCACGCCGTGACCCATCGCGTCGGTCACGGACAGGTGCAGGACGTCCCGGGACAGGCTGTAGTCGAAGGTGTCCCCGCCGATGGAGGCTGCGGGCTCCAGCCACGCCGACAGGGTGAACGCCCCCGCCTCGCAGGTGAAGGCCGCCGGTAGCAGCCGTCGCTGGATCTCCGCGGGGAGGGTGAACGGCGCGCTGCGCTGCGCCCACTCGAACAGGTCGGTGTGCCGGCGGTTGGCGATCACGACGAAGGACAGCACGTGCGCCACCCGAGAGATCTCCGCCAGCACGGCAGCGTCCGGTTCGCGCGGCAGCGACAGCTGCAGCAGCCCGAGTGCCTCCCCGCGCTCGGTCACCGGTGCCAGCACCTCCCACCGTTCGCCCTGGCGGTCCCGACCCCGGTCTCCGGGGGGCAGGACCCGGACGGTCTGGGTCCGCAGCGTCTCCCCGGCGAGGCCGCCGATGGTAATCGGCAGGTCCACGGCCTGCTCGTCGTCGTCGAGCCGCGGCCGGTCCCCGGGACCGCCGAGCTCGGCGCGTACCCCGGCCGGGTCCGCGCTGGCCTGGGAGAGGCGGACCAGTCCTCGCCCGGAGATGTCGGCGATCATGAAGAACGCCGCTGACGCCTCCAGCGCGGCGGACAGCTCCGCGGTCACGGCCTCGACCGCTTCCAGGGGAGAGGCGTCCTCGGCGGAATCCAGGATCCGGCCGAGCGTCTCCGCCGGCGTCCTGCGCCGCCGGCGGTGAACGCTTCGGCGCCAGCGTAGGTTGCCGCCCATGGCCACAGCGCCTCCTTCACCCCACGGGGTGCCGCCCGCACGGGCGGGGCCCCGGCGTGAAGGCGGCCTCCGCCGGGGCCCCTGACGGTCCGTGCGGACCCGAGCTCAGGTCACGAGCGTTGAGGGTCTTGGCTGTCAAAGGGGCCGATGACTTCCACCCTACGCGGGCCCCACCGTCGGAGCCACAGTGAACGCCGCACGCGAGGATGGGCGACACGTGGCCCGAACGCACGTCGGCCCCCACATGTTGCGGGGCCGACGTTGCTACGCGACGCGTGTCGACGGGCCGCTGCGGGGCACCTCCGCAACGCTGCCCCTGCTGGCAGCACATGCGTCAGCGGAGCGGCTGACCGGCCGGACCATCCCCCAGCCCACACGGGCCCGTTCTGCGAGAGGAACCCCCGGCGACCGATGACGTCCTACGATCAGCGGCACTGCACAGGGACAGGAGAGCCCTATGTTTCGACGTCTGGTCGCACTTGGCCTCATCGCCCTGACCGCCGCGTGCGGCTCCCCGGGCGCGGCCCGGCCCGGTTCGGGCGGGTCGGACACCGGCGACGGGGCGCCACTGGAGCAGCAGGCCAGGCAGAACCTCGCACGGTACGACCGCGCCGTGGCTGCCGCCGGGCACGGGGCGGTGCTGCACCCCGTCGGCCCGCTGACGCAGAAGATCGGCCGGTGGTCACCATCGCAGGCGGAGCACAAGCAGTCCTTCGTCTACCACCTGTTCCGCCCTGGCGCCGACCTGGGCGCCGCCGCCCCCCGAACCGGCCAGATCCGCTGGACCGACCACCGCTCGAGCGTTCCGCTGATCTCGGCCTCGGCAGCCCTGGAGCGGATGAGCTCGACCGCGAACGCCGGCTGTCACGGCTGCGTTCCGTTGCGGCTGACCCACCCTCACCTCGGTCTGATGAAGCTGGGCACCACCCGAGGGACGGCGTCGGTGCCGGCGTGGATCTTTGCCGTCGCCGGCACCCAGGTCCGCGTGGCCCACCCGGCCGTGGCCAGCGACGCGATGGTCACGGTCACCCCCGTCACCGATCCCGCGGACGGGATAGCGCTCCTGTCCTCGACGCTGGCCGCCGACGGGCACACCCTGACCGTGTCGTTCACCGGTGCCCCAGAGCCCGCCAGCAAGCTCTGCGGCGCCGACTACCCCGCCCACGCCGTGGAGTCGCCGAACGCGGTCGTGGTCATCGTGCGCGAGCAGCGGGCGCCCGGTGATGGGGCCTGCTCTACCGTCGGCGCCACCCGGACCGCGACCGTCAAGCTGGCAGCACCCCTGGCTGACCGGGCCGTTCTGCAGCTTCCGTACGGCACCCCCGTGACCACAGAGGCGACATAGGGCGCGGGCTTGGGCCGGTCTCGCCGACCACGGACGAGCTCACCATCCGGCGGCACCGGAGCCGGGGCCTGCCGCTGGCAGAGGCGCCGGGAACGCGATCAGCCCCCCAGGCGAGCCTGAGGGGCTGATCGTCAAAACTACAAGCGCAGTTCTGCGTTGTAGCGGGGGCAGGATTTGAACCTGCGACCTCCGGGTTATGAGCCCGGCGAGCTACCGAGCTGCTCCACCCCGCGTCGGTGAACCCAACCTTACGGGACGCCTGGCTCAGCGCCAAATCGGGCTCCCCGAGAGGCGCCCGGGCCTCAGCTCTGCGGCCTGAGCCCCTCCTCTTCCTCGCGCTCGCGTGCTCGCAGCGCCTCCCGGATGGCGACCGCGGCGCCCAGCAGTCCGCCGGCCGCCAGCATCCCGACCGCCGGCACGACCCGGCCCCCGATGGCGGTGGTGGCCACCATGAGCCCCACCGCGACCAGGAGCAGGGTCAGCGAGGCCCGCAGGCCCCGGTGCGCCCCGACCCGGCCCGGGAGGGCGGACCGGTGCACCAGGCGGAACGCCACCAGGCTCCCGGCAACCAGCATCAGGAGGGCCATGCCGGCTACTTGGTGGTCGGGCTCGGCGACGGCGTCGTCGTACCCGAGGGCGCCGGGACGGTCACCGATCCGCTCGGCTCGGCGGCGATCGCGTCCTGGACCGCCGACTGCAGGCGCTTCTGTGCCTCGCCGTACGCCGTCCAGTCACCCTTCTTGAGCGCGTCCTGGCCGTCGGTGAAGGCCTTCTGCACGTCGGCCAGCGCCGCCTTCAGCGCCGCGGACTGCTGGGCGGGGGTGCCGCCTCCGGTAGCCGGGGGCGGTGTCGTGGTGCTGCCGCCCGCGCCCGCGTCGCCGGCGACCGCCCCGGAGCTGCCACCGAAGAGTCCGTCGAGGGCGCCGGCCAGCGTGTCCGACCACGCCAGCTGGTTGCCGAACGCGACCACGACTGCCCTGGACAGCGGGTACGACGAGCCGGTCTTGGCGCTGACGTAGATCGGCTCGACATACAGCAGGCCGCCGCCGACGGGCAGGGTCAGCTGGTTGCCCAGGGTGATCTGCGAGCCCTCCTGGGTGCGGTTCAGCGTCAGGAACTGCGAGAGCGTCTGGGTGAACCGCGGGGAGCCGATGTTGGAGGACTCGATGTCGTTCTGGACCTGCCCGGGACCCTTGACCGTGGTGTCCCGTGGCAGCTCGAGCAGGCGCATCTTGCCGTAGTCGGCGCGCTTCGTGCCCTGGGCGCTGCCGGCATTGGCGTCGACCGCCATGAACCCGGCCAGCACCGGCCGGTCACCCTGGGGCTTGAACGTCGTCGTCAGGGAGAACGACGGCGAGGGCTGGCCCGGCATCGCGACGCTGAGGTAGTACGGCGGCTGCGGCACCGTCCGCTGCTCCTGGGTCGGGTCGTCCGGCACCGTCCAGTAGTCCTGGCCGCCGAAGAACGCGCCCGGGTCCGTGACGTGGTAGCGGGCCATCAGCGAGCGCTGCACCTTGAACAGGTCCTCGGGGTAGCGCAGGTGCGACATCAGGTCGCCGCTGATCGCCGACAGCGGCCGCACCGTGCCGGGGAACGTCTTGGTCCAGGCCTTCAGCAGCGGGTCCTGGTCGTCCCACGCGTAGAGCGTGACCTGGCCGCTGTAGGCATCGACCGTGGCCTTGACCGAGTTGCGGATGTAGTTGACCTGCCCGGCGTCGATCGCCTGGACGCTGCGCGAGCGCGCGGTCAGCGAGTCTGACGTCGACTCGCCGATCGACTGCAGCCGCGAGTACGGGTAGTGCGACGAGGTCGTGTAGCCGTCGAGGATCCACTGCACCCGGCCCTGCACCACGGCCGGGTAGGCGTTGCCGTCCAGCGTCAGCCACGGGGCCACCCGCTCCACCCGCTCGCGCGGCGTGCGGTGGTCCAGCAGCCGGGACTGGGCGTTGACGGTGTCCGAGAGCATGATCTTCAGCTCGCGGTACTTGATGGCATAGGCCGCCTTGCGGGCGAAGCTGCCGATGCTGACGCCGCCCTTGCCGGTATAGGTGGTGTTCTGCTGGCCGCTGGCGCTGCCGTCGGGGTAGTCCAGCTCCTTCTGCGGGCCACCCTTGGGACCGCCCACGATGGAGTAGTCGGGGGAGGACTCCCCGAAGTAGATCCGCGGCTCGAACGGTCCGAGGGGACCCACCGGCGGGATGTTCTGCTGATAGAAGACCGGCTGCCCGTCATCACCGCGCTGGTTGCCGTAGGCGGCGACGACGCCGAAGCCGTGGGTGTAGACGGTGTGGTCGTTGACCCAGTTGCGCTGGCCCGGCTGCAGGCCGTCCAGGTCCAGCTCGCGGGCGGCGATCACCGTGTCGCGCAGCTTGCCGTCGATCATGTAGCGGTCGACGTCGAGCGCGTCGGGGAACTGGTAGTAGGACTTGACCGCCTGCAGCTGCTTGAACGTCGGCGCCACCACGGAGGGGTCGACCAGCCGCACGCCGGGGATGGTGTCGGCGTCGTTGCGCAGCTGCCCACGGGTCGCGGTGGTGCTCGCCTTGTACTCCGTCGCGTCCGCGTCGGCCAGGCCGTACGCCGCGCGCGTCGCCTTGATGTTGCGGTCGATGAACGGCGCCTCCAGCGACTTCTCCGAGGGCTTGACCTTGAAGCTCTGCACCACGGCCGGGTAGATGCCCCCGACGGCGATGGCGCACACGACCAGCAGGCCGACGCCGATGGCGGGCAGGCGCCAGGAGTGGGTCCAGATGGTCGCCACGAACAGGGCCGCGCACATGACGGCCGCCATGGCGAGGATCGCTTTGGTCGGCATCACCGCGTGCTGGTCGGTGTAGGTCAGCCCGGTGATGAGCCGGGAGTCCTCGGTGGTCAGGGAGTAGCGGTCCAGCCAGTAGCTGCCGGCGCGGACGAGCACGAGCGCCGCGAGCAGCAACGACAGGTGCACCCGCGCGGCCGTGGTGGTGCGCTCGCCGCGGGACTGCAGCTGCAGCCCGCCGTACACGTAGTGGGTGATCGCAGCGGCGATCAGGGCGAGCACGATGACCAGCGTCAGGAAGCCGACGATGAACCGCAGCCACGGCAGGGTGAAGACGAAGAAGCCGATGTCGAGGCCGAACTGCGCGTCCTTGGAGCCGAACGGGACGCGGTTGTGCCACAGCGAGAAGACCTGCCACTGGCTGGCCGCGGCAGAGCCGGCGAACAGGCCGAGCAGGGCAGGCGCGACCACCGTGGCGACGCGGCGCAGCGGGTCGAGCATCTCGCGGTAGTGGTCGAGGTTCTGCTGCTCCTCGGACACCGGCGGGTAGATCGGCCGGGTGCGGTAGCCGACGACCAGGCTGGAGGCCACCAGCGCGGCGGCGATCAGGCCGCCGACGATGAACAGCAGCACCTTGGTGACCAGCTCGACCCGGAACACGGTGGAGAACCCGACGCTGTCGAACCACAGCACCTCGGTCCACAGCTGCGCCAGGATGGTGACGAGCACGATCACCGCGACGAGGATCGCGATGGTGGGCACGAGCGGACCGCGACCGGCGAGGCCCTGCCGGCGGCCGAGCCCACCTCCGCGACCCGCGGCCCCGCGGGCGCCGCCGGAACGACCGGGGCCGCCCGGACCGCCCGGGCCCCCCGGACCGCCGCCGCCGCCGGGACCGTCACCCGAACCGCCTCGACCAAAGAAGTCTCTAGAACTCACTGCGACGCCCGATCCCGGTCTGTCCTGCCTGATGCTGCCTTGTGGGTCCAACTTACCGAGCGGCCGTGCGGTTCCCGTCCGCTCGCGCCGATGCGGCAGCATGGGGGCGTGACCAGCGCGCCGCAGCCCATCTTCAGCCCCCTTGTGACCGCCGCCCTCGAGACCGAGCGCCACGTCGCGTCCGGCGGCTGGGACCAGCCCCCGCGGCTGTTCGCCCTCGTCCGCACCGCCGGCCTGGTCGAGCAGGAGCCTCATCTGCGGGCCCAGCTGACCACCGACGACCCGGACGCCCTCACCGCGATCGAGCAGGAGGGCCTGCCCCGGACCTCGTCCCTGGAGTCACTGCTCGGTCGCCTGGCGTGGCCGGCCGACGTCGACGGCGTCGCCCTGGCGGTCGAGCGCATCGTCGTCCCGCCGGAGGCGGAGCAGGGCCTGCCCGATGACCCGGAGGAGGCCGCGGAGGCCCTGGCGGCGCACGCGGACCGCAAGGACGTGCGGCTGCTGGTGGCGGTGCTGCGTGACGGCGAGTCCACCTGCCTGCTGCGCCAGCGTGAGCACGACAGCGACGACCGGGTCGCCATGGGCCAGGACATCGCGCCCGGTCTGGTCCACGCCCTGAGCGCCACGCTCGAGGACTGAGCCGGCGGCAGCATCCAGACGGTACGCCGCTAGCCGGCCGCCGCCACGGCGGTGCAGGCCGGCAGCGCGCTCCCCTTCTTGGCGGCGATCGCCTCGACAGCGGAGCGCGCCTCGGCGAACGTCGAGACCTTGACGACCTTCAGCCCGTCCGGGACGTGCCCGACGACCTCGTTGCAGTTCGAGGCCGGCGCCAGGAACCAGCGGGCGCCGCCGTTGCGCGCGCCGTACAGCTTCTGCTGGATCCCCCCGATCGGGCCGACCGCACCGTCGCTGGCGATGGTGCCGGTGCCGGCGATCTTGGCCCCGCCGGTCAGGGCTCCGGGGGTGAGCTTGTCGAAGATGGCCAGCGAGAACATCATCCCCGCGGACGGGCCGCCGACGTCACCGGCGTTGATGCTGACCTTGACCGGGAAGGCGAACCGGGTGCGCAGCAGCACGCCGAGGACCGTCTTGCCCTCCGCGTCGCCGGTGCGCGCCGTGAGCCGCCGGGTGGCCCCGCCCCGGCGCACCGTCAGCGCCACCGTCTCCCCCGGGCTGTGCTTCTGGACCGCGCCGCGCACCGCCTCGGCGCTGTCCGCGGGGACGCCGTCGACGCTCACGACCTCGTCACCGGCCCGCAGGACCTGCTTGGAGGGTGAGCCGTCCGGCACCTGGGCGATGCTGATGACCTCGGGCACCTTGGCCCCCGTGGCCCGCAGCGCGACGGCGATCGCCTCCTGCTGGGAGTCCACCATCTCGGCGGTGTTCTCCTCCTCGACCTGCTTGCTGGTGGTGCCCTTGGGGAACATCGTCTGCTCCGGCACGACGTGGGCGCTGTGGTCGACCAGGCCCCCGAGCACGTCCCAGACGCTGACCGGGTGCTGCGGGCCGCCGTAGACGGCCACGGTGGTGAAGTCGAGGACGCCGGAGGTGGGATAGGTCCGGGCGTCGCTGACCTGGATCAACGGCTTGTTCGCGCTGGCCTCGCCGAGGGTGTTGGTCACCGGGCCGGGCTTGAGGATCGCGTAGGGCAGGTGGATCAGGCTCAGCAGCGCGGCGAGGGCCACCCCGACGAACAGCGCCACGAGCCAGCCTCCGGTGCGCCGGCTCATGCCGGTGGACGGCCCCGCGCCGTCGGTCACGGCAGCCCCACCCACTCATCGGAGCCGTCGCTGAACAGCTGGTGTTTCCAGATCGGCACGCGTGCCTTCAGCGTGTCGATCAGCTCGCGGCAGGCCTCGAGCGCGGCACCGCGGTGGGCGGCGCTGACCGCCACGACCACCGCCAGGTCGCCGACCTCCAGGTGCCCGACGCGGTGGACCGCGGCCAGGGCGATGACGGGGTGGTGGCCGGCCACCTCCTCGGCGACGTGGCGCAGCACGTCCGGCGCGGTGGGGTGCGCGGAGTAGTCGAGGGCGTCGACGGCGGCCCCCTGGTCGTGCTCGCGCACGACGCCGACGAACGTGGCGATGCCGCCGGCGCGCGGATGGCGCACGGCCGCGACGACCTCGTCGAGGGACAGGTCGTCCTCGCGGACCTCCGCCAGGACGACCTGCGCCCCGCTGTCCGACCCGTCCCGGGTCTGCTGGTTCATGCTCCGCCTCCGTTGCGCCGCCGTCGCCGCATGATGGCAGCCGTTCCTACGAGCGCGACAGCCGCACTCGCCGCACCCAGCGCGGCGTCCCTGCGGTCGACCCGCCGGGCGCCCACGGCGTGGTGCCCGCGGATGCCGTCCAGGAGGACCCCGAGCGCGGTCTCGTTGTCGTACGCCGGGGACCAGCCCGCCTGCCGCAGCGACTGCGAGGACACCGCCCACGGGTGCAGGGCGAAGGCCAGGTCCGTCGCCGGCGCGGGCAGGACCCCGACACGGTGCAGCCGCTCGGCGGTCCCGAGGGCGAGGGACTCGCTCAGCTGCACCTGGCGCATGCCGCTGACCTGCTCGACCCGCTCCTGGGTCAGTGTGCCCTCGGCGGCGACGGTGACGACCGGGCCGATGCCCTGGTCGACGACGGTGACGATGGCCGAGGCCAGGTCCTCGACGTGGCAGAACTGCCAGGCCGGCGTGCAGCCCCTCACCGTGAGCAGCCGAGGAGCCTCGAAGTGGCGGGTGGTGACCGTGTCGATGCCCCGGCCGACGAGCGCCGCCGGCCTCACCACGGTGACGTCGAGCCCGGGGTGGACCTCCCGGGCCCTGGCCAGCACCTGCTCCACCGCCAGCAGGTCGCCGACCAGCCCCTGGTCCGGCGTGGCCCGCAGCGGCGCGTCCTCGGGCAGCGGCACCGGGTTGTCCTCCGACGCGCCGTACGTCATGGCGCTCGTGACCACGACCACGTGCGCGACCCCGGCCGCCGCCGCCGCGGTGACCAGCGTCTGCACCCGGCGTACCGCCCGCTCGCGGCGCGGCCGGGCCCCCACCTGCAGGTCGGCGCCGAGGTCGCCGCTGGTCGCGACGTGCACCAGCGCGTCGACGTCGGCGAGGGCGGCTGCGACCTCGGGGGAGGCGAGGTCGACCACCCGCCAGGTGGCGCCGTCGCCCCTGCCGCGCTCCTCGTCCAGGCCGATGACGGTGCGCGTGCGTCCTCCGGTGGCGGCGCTGGCCAGGAAGGCCCCCAGGATCGGCTCGCCCAGGCCTGACGCGGCTCCGGCGACGGCGACCGTCATCGCCTTGCGCCGAGAGCGAACCCTGCCCCGGGGGGAACTCACGGTGACCTCCGCATGGTTATGTCTGGGAAGAAGCACATCCTCTCAGGAGGCCAAGGAGCCCCGCGTGTCTGATTCGCTGACCCCCCAGTCCCCCGACCCCGACGAGCCCGACTTCCAGAAGATGCTGAGCGAGCTGCTCGGGAGCAACGCCGACAACCCGCAGCTGGCCGAGGCGCTCAAGGCCATGGGCATCGACCGGCTCGACCCGGCTGCCATGGGGATGATCAGCGCCCAGCTCAAGGCGATGTTCTCCTCCGACGCCGGTGAGGTCTTCAACGCCGAGCTGGCCACGGACGTCGCCCGCAAGGCGGTCAGCGCAGCGGGCGACGCCAGCCTCGGCGCGACCGCCCGCCGCGAGGTGGAGGAAGCCGCCCACGTCGCCGGTCTGTGGCTCGACGACGTCACCCAGCTCACCGCGCCCGGCGTGGCGGCGCGGGCGTGGAGCCGCGCCGAGTGGGTCGACCAGACCATGCCCGTATGGCGCACCCTGGTCGAGCCCGTCGCCTCGGGGGTGAGCGCGGCCATCGTCGCGGCCATGCGCGGCCAGATGGGCTCCCTCGACCCCTCCCAGCTGCCGCCGGGACTGCCCGCCGGCATGGACGTCGGCGCGATGATGGCTCAGATGGAGCCGATGCTGGCCCGCATGAGCGCGTCCATGTTCGGCGCCCAGGTCGGCCAGGCCGTCGGCGCCCTCGCCGGTGACCTGCTCAGCGGCACCGAGGTCGGGCTCCCGCTCGTCGAGGGGCACGCCGTCGCGCTGCTGCCGGCGAACATCGCCTCGTTCGCCGAGGGCCTGGAGGTCGACCTGTCCGAGGTGCGCCTCTACATCGCCGTCCGCGAGGCGGCGCGGGTGCGCCTGTTCGCCGACGTGCCGTGGCTGGCGCCGCAGCTGGTCGCCGCGGTGCAGGCCTACGCCAGCGACATCAGCATCGACACCGAGCAGATCGAGTCGGCGCTGCAGTCGGTCGACCCCACCGACCCCGCCGCGATGCAGTCGGCGCTGTCGGACTCCCTGTTCACCCCTGAGCCGAGCGCGGCGCAGCGTGCCGCCCTCGGCCGGCTGGAGACCTACCTCGCCCTGGTCGAGGGCTGGGTCGACGTCGTAGCCGAGCGGGCCACCGCCGGCCACCTGCCGCACGGCGCCGCTCTCGGCGAGGCGGTGCGCCGTCGCCGCGCCACCGGCGGTCCGGCCGAGCGCCTCTTCAGCTCCCTGGTCGGGCTCGAGCTGCGCCCCCGCCGGCTGCGCGATGCCGCCAACCTGTGGGCCGCCCTGGAATCCGACGGCGGGGTCGCCGCACGGGACGGCGCGTGGGCACACCCCGACGTGGCGCCGACCGCGGCCGACCTCGACGACCCGCTGGGCTACGTCGAGCGGGCGCGCGGTGCCCGCGGCGGCGACGACCTGGACGCCGCGCTGGATGCGATCCTGCGCGAGGGCGAGTCCGGCAGCGGCACCGCGTGAGCGGTCCCGCCCCGGCCGAGCCCGACGTCGGCGCGGCAGAGGGGGTTCCGGCCCCCTACGCACGGCTGCACGCCCGTACCGAGGCGCTGCTGGCGTCCTGGACCGCGCCCGACGCGGTCCAGGAGGCCCTCCGCCAGGACGTTCCTGGCGCACCTGGCGGCCCACCCCGGCGCGCTGTGGAAG
This sequence comes from uncultured Actinomycetota bacterium, assembly GCA_963724015.1. Taxonomy (GTDB): domain Bacteria; phylum Actinomycetota; class Actinomycetes; order Actinomycetales; family Dermatophilaceae; genus CAVRTM01. The sequence goes on along the minus strand of CAVRTM010000004.1, from coordinate 647,899 downwards.
CAGGGACCACCGGCGCACCTGACCGCGAGCGCGATCGTGCTGGACGCCGCGGGCGAGCACGTGCTCCTCACCCTGCACCGCAAGGCCGGGGCGTGGTTCCAGTTCGGCGGCCACTACGAGCCGGCGGACGTCGACCCGCACGCGGCGGCGACCCGCGAGGCCCGGGAGGAGTCGGGGATCGGCGACCTCGTCGTGGCGCCCGGCCTCGTCGAGCTCGACCGGCACGCGCTGGTGGGGTCCTTCGGCCGCTGCCGTGAGCACCTGGACCTGCGCTTCGCCGCCGTGGCGCCAGAGGGCGCCCGGCACGCCGTCAGCGAGGAGTCGCTCGACGTGCGGTGGTGGCCGGTGGCGCGGCTGCCCGACACCGCCGGCGCGGACCTGCCCAGGCTCGTCGCGGCCGCGCGCCGTCAGCTGGCGCTGGGCTGAGCCGGCGGTCCGTCGACGTCGTGGGCCAGGGGCTCGCCGCCGTCGCCCTCGGCACCCATCGGGCCGAGGGCCTGGGCGGCCACGACCCCCTCGAGGTAGCCGCGGGCGCGCTCGGTGCGGGGATAGCTCTCCAGCAGGGCCCAGAAGTCGCGACCGTGGCTGGGCTGCAGCAGGTGCGCCAGCTCGTGCATGATCACGTAGTCCAGCACCCAGGACGGCATCCCCTTGACCCGCGCCGAGATGCGGATCGAGCCGTCGGAGGGGGTGCAGGACCCCCACCGGGAGTTCTGGTTCATCGACCAGACGATGCTGGTGGGCCGGGCGAGCCCGCCGAGGTGGCGCTGGGACAGCTCGGCCGCCCGCTCGGCCAGCTGGTCGTCGCTGGGTCGCCGGCGCCGGTCACCGGCCTCGAGCTTGCGCAGCATGGTGTCGACCCAGTGCTTCTCCTCCGAGGCGCTGAAACCGGCGGGGATGAGCACGATCGTGCGGCCGCCCTCGCGGTAGGCGCTGACGGTGCGTCGCCGGCGCCTGCTGCGCCGCACCTCGATCGATTCGGGGCTCACGAGGCGAACCTATGTCACCGGGCCGGGAATCGGCACGCGTCTTCCACAGCGAGTTGCCCCGCCTGCCGTCCGGCATCCGCGCAGCATCCGCTCGGCATCCGGGCGCTCCGCGCGGGCTCAGCGGCCGGTGAACCTCGGCGGGCGCCGACCAGCAGCAGCGGCGATGCCCTCCCGGACGTCCTGCGTCGTCAGCGTGACCGCCTGCGCCAGCCCCTCCCAGCGCAGGGCGTCCTCGAACGTCGCGTGCCCGCCGTCCCGCAGCGCCGCGACCGTCAGTGCCGTCGCCACCGGGGCCGCGGCCGCCACCCGCTCGGCGGCGGCGACCGCCTCGCCCAGGACGCGCTCCGCCGGGACGGCCCTGGAGGCCAGACCCAGCCGGACGGCCTCCTCGCCGTCCACGACGCGGCCGGTGAGCAGCAGGTCGCGGGCCACGGCGATGCCGGCGACCTCGGGCAGGGACCAGGTGGTCGCCATACCGGGGTGCAGGCCCAGGGAGGTGAACGGGACCCCCAGCCGGGCCGTCGTGGCGACGTAGCGGATGTCACAGGCGAGCGCGACGGCGAAGCCGGCGCCGATCGCGGCCCCGTTGACCGCCGCGATGGTCGGGACCTCCAGGTCGCGGATGGTCAGCCAGTCGCGGTAGAACGCCAGCATCCGGCGGCGCAGCTGCGGCGCGGTGGCGTCGTGGTCACCGAGGATCCAGGACAGGTCCCCGCCCGCGTTGAAGGCCGACCCCGTGCCGGTGACCACCACCGCGGCCAGCTCCGGGTCCTCGCGCAGGGCCGCCATCAGCGCCGCCCAGGACGCCGTCATCGGCTCGCTCATGGCGTTGCGGCGCTCCGGCAGGTCGAACCGCACCACCGCGACGCGCCGGCCGGAGGCCTCGTGCACGGCCACGGACAGGTCCTCGTAGGGTGTCTGCCACCAGCTCGTCCCGGTCATGGCGGGAGCCTAGGTGAGCACGACCCACAGTGCGCCCGGCGGCACGAATGCGGCATCTCGTGCTCAGCCTGGTCTAGGCTGAAACGAGTCCGTGGCCGCATGGGCGGCAGCAACGACAAGGAGACAGACGTAATGGCTGAGTCCGTAGAGACTGGCGAGACCTACAAGGGCGACTTCTACTGCGTGAAGTGCAAGGAGAAGCGCGAGGCCGAGGGCCGGGTCGTCGAGACGAACGGCCGTCGCATGGCCAAGGGTTCGTGCCCCGTGTGCGGCACCAACCTCAACCGCATCCTCGGCAAGGCCTGATCCACCGAACAGCCACAGGGCGGGACCACGAGCACGGCTCGGGTCCCGCCCTTTGTTCTGCCCGGGGCCCCGTTGCCTGTGGACGGCGGCGTCCGTCCGCGGATGCCCCGCGTGCCAGAGTCGCCGTCCCAGCACCCTCGGACCCAGGAGGGAGCCGCATGGCGGCCCGACCCCGGCTCAAGCCGCACGCACAGCTCCTGCGCAGGGGGCGCGGCGCGTTGCAGGTGGGGATGGCCAGCGACGCCGGCGTCGTCCTCGAGGGCCTGAGCGACGCCGAGATGGCGCTGGTGGCGCGGCTGGACGGCAGCCTGGACCTGCCGGCCCTGGACGCCCTGGCCGCGCGGACCGGCGTCGCACCGGGGCGGGTGGCGGGGCTGCTGCAGGCGCTGCGCGAACGGCACCTGCTGCTCGACCTGCCGACCGACCGCGCCTTCCTGGGTGACCTCGGCGAGGCCCGGCGGGCTGCCCTGCGCCCGGACGCGGACGCCCTGGCGGCGGCCTACCGGCTGCCCGGTGACGGTTACGCGCTGCTCGCGTCCCGGCGCCACCAGCACGTCGTCGTCAGCGGCGAGGGCACCCTTCCGCAGGCCGTGACCTCGCTGCTGCGCGCCGGCGGGGTCGGGCGGGTGGACGCCGGCCCGGTGGCCGCGGAGGCGCTGGACCTCGACCTGCGCCACGACCCCGGCGCCCGGGTGCCCCAGCTCGTGGTCCTGACCGCGGCCGGGGCGCTCGCCTCCGAGACCGGCGCGCCGTGGCTGCGGCGGGCGGTGGCCCAGCTGCCGGTCGTCGTGCAGGGCCACCGCGTCCTCATCGGGCCGCTGGTTGTTCCCGGCCGCGGGCCGTGCCTGCGCTGCCTGGACCTGCACCGCTGCGACCGCGACCCGGCGTGGCCGGCGCTGCTGGCTCAGCTGGCACCCCCGGGGCCCGTTGCGACCGCACCCGCGGTCACCCCCGAGACGACGCTGACCGCGGTGGCGGCGGGGCTCTGCGCCATGGTCGTGCACACCGCGCTGGACGGCCAGCACGTGCCGCCCGGGGTGTCGCTGGAGGTCTCCCTGCCGTGGCCGCGGGTGGCGCAACGGCACTGGCCGGCGCATCCGCTGTGTGGCTGCCCCGGCGGACAGGACACAATGACCCGGTGAGCGAACTCCCCCGCAAGGCCGTCACCCGCACGGTGAAGCTCGCCTCGCTCCCGCTCGGTTTCGCCGGGCGCACCGCCCTCGGCATCGGCAAGCGGGTCGGCGGCAAGCCGGCGGAGCTGGTGGCCGCCGAGGTGCAGGCCCGGACCGCCGAGCAGATCTTCAAGGTGCTGGGCGAGCTCAAGGGCGGGGCGATGAAGTTCGGCCAGGCCATGTCCATCTTCGAGGCCGCGATGCCCGAGGAGCTGGCCGGTCCCTACCGGGCGACGCTCACCAGGCTCCAGGACGCGGCGCCGCCGATGCCGTCCTCGGTGGTGCACCGGGTCCTGGCCGACGAGCTCGGCCCCCGCTGGCGTCGCAGGTTCACCTCCTTCGACGACACGCCCGCCGCCGCCGCGTCGATCGGCCAGGTGCACCGGGCCGTATGGCGCGATGGCCGGGACGTCGCCGTCAAGGTCCAGTACCCCGGTGCCGGGAAGGCGCTGGTCAGCGACCTCAACCAGGTGTCGCGGGTGGCCCGGGTCTCCGCCGGCTGGATCCCCGGTCTGGACATCAAGCCGATCATGGACGAGCTCAAGCAGCGGGTGGCCGAGGAGCTGGACTACGGGCTCGAGGCCGCCTCACAGCGGCAGTTCGCCGAGGCCTTCGCGGGCGACCCCGACTTCGCGATCCCCCAGGTGGTGCACCAGGGCGGCAACGTCCTGGTCAGCGAGTGGCTGGAGGGGGTGCCGCTCTCGGCGATCATCGCCTCGGGACCGCCCGCGGTGCGCGACGCGGCCGCCCAGCGCTACCTGGAGTTCCTGCTGGCCGGTCCCCAGCGAGCCGGGCTGCTGCACGCCGACCCCCACCCGGGCAACTTCCGCCTGCTGCCGGACGGTCGGCTCGGCATCATCGACTTCGGGGCGGTCAACCGGCTGCCGGAGGGCCTGCCCCCGGCCATGGGACAGCTGCTCACGCTGGCCCTGAAGGGCGACGCGGAGGGCGTCCTCGACGGCCTGCGCGCCGAGGGCTTCGTCAAGCCGTCCATCGACATCGACGCCGAGGCGCTGCTGGACTACCTCGGCCCGTTCCTCGACCCGCTGCGCTCCGACACGTTCACCTTCAGCCGGGCGTGGTTGCGCGGGCTGTTCGGCTACCTCAACGACCCGCGCCGGCCGCAGTTCACGATCGGCATGAAGCTCAACCTGCCTCCCGACTACCTGCTGATCCACCGGGTCTGGCTGGGCGGGATCGGCGTGCTGTGCCAGATCGAGGGCACCGTCGCGGGCCGGGCGACGGTCAGCGCGTGGCTGCCCGAGGCGGACCTGCCCCAGCTCGACAGCTGAGGCCCTCCCGCACACGCGCGGCCCCGGGGCGAGACACGGGCATGCCGTCGAACAGGCGTGCGCGGCAGCTGCGTCACCACCACGCCTGGTCGAGCTTGGCCTCGATGCTGCGCAGGTGCGTGCGGCTGCAGCGGTCGCAGGTCCAGCCCACGTCATCGCCGTGCGTGCCACGGGTCCACGTGAGGCGGGCGACGGCCAGCGCATCGGCCCCCGCGGCGTCGCTGCCGGGAACGTCCGCGTCCGCCTTCGCGAGGACCGTCGCACCGCACGTCGTACAGACCAGGTCCTCCGCAGATGGGGCCATGACCCCATCCTGCACCCCCGCCCGGGCTGAGGGCGCAGGACGCGTCGGGGCGGTCGGGTCCGAGCTCCCCGCCGTGCCGTTCACCCGTCGACCAGGTAGACCAGGCCCGGCCCCTCGTCGCGGTAGGGGATCCCGAGCGCGTCGAGCGCGGGGCGCCACGAGCCGGCCACCTCGGGGTCGGCGCGCTCGAACCCGTGGTCGGCCGTCAGCAGGAAGCTCACCTCACCGGTGACCCCGAGGCCGTCCAGGTGGTCCAGGAACGCGCCCAACCGCGCATCGGCATCACGCAGGGAGTCGCGGGCGATGTCCGACCGCGGCCCGCCGGCATGGTGGCCGGCGTCGGTGACGACGTTGGACCACCACGTGAGGGTGGGCGCCGTCTCGATGCTTGCCCACAGCTGGAGCATCTGCTGCAGACCGACGTCGTCGACCCGGGTGCACCAGGCGTAGTACGCGTCCTCCAGGTGCGCGGGGGTCCGCAGGTGCGCGGAGGCGCTCGGGTCCGGCAACAGCTCGTCGAGCCCGGCTGCGCCCCTGCTGCTCTCGCTGGCGCGCACCAGGCCCATGGTCGAGTAGTCCGCCCCACGGTCCACCGGCTCGTCGACGGAGGCGGTGCGCGGCGCCCCAGTGGCGGGCACCGCGTCGTTGACCATCTCGAAGACCGTCCGGACCGCGGGGCGCAGCCACTCCGCGCTGCGGTGCCAGGTCGAGGCGTCGTTGGGCACGACGCGCTCGCCGGTCGCCCGGTCGTGGAAGACGTTGCCCAGCACCCCGTGCCGCCCCGGCCCGAGCCCGGTGAGGATCGTCGTGTGGTTGGTCAGGGTGATGCTGGGGAACTCGGCGACCGCGCCGCCGCGCAACGCCAGCCCCGCGTCGATCAGCCGGCGCACGGCCGGCAGCTCCCCGGTCCCGGCCAGGTGCAGCAGCTCACCGCAGTGGGCGCCGTCCCAGAGGATGCCCACCACCCGCGGCCGCGCAGGGGCACCCTCCTCCTGCAGGTACGCCGTGAGCGGGGCACCGTCCAGCGCAGCGCCCTGCGCGTCGCGCAGCGCGGCCTCGGCCACGCCGGCCATCGTCGCGAGGGTGGGGCCCACGTCCACGAGCCTGGCGTGGCTGTCGACGACGCCGAGCCGCCGCACCCCTGCCCCGCTCAGGACGAGCGGTGCCCGGGACTGGATGACGTCGAGCGAGCCGTGCTCCCCGACGTGGCCCCCCTCGTCGGGGAACCAGTGCCGCGGGGTGTGCACGACGGCGAGGTCGGGGCTGCGGGTCGGGTCGGCGAACAGCGACAGGATGCGCTCCGCGGCATACGGGTAGGCGTTGTCGACCGAGCTGCGCGGCCCGGGCGCGGCCACCTCGCGGTCGTACGGCAGGAAGGCCATCGGGTCCTCGCTGGCGACCGGGTCGATGCCCTCGAGCACCTCGTGCACACCGCCGGGGTGCAGCCGCACCCGGCCGAGCTGAGCTGGCGGCGCACGCCACCCGGCGGCCGTCGTCGTCCTCGACCCAGAGCACGAGGTCGACGATGTCGCGCAGGGCCGGGTCGGTCAGGGCCCGGATGGCGGCGCTGCGAGGGTCAGGATGGTCAGCGGCGGGCAGGGCACTCACCGGGCCGACTCTAGGGCCCCACCCGCCTCTCCCGCAGGGACACGGCCCGGCGCAGCGGGCACGCCTCCGGAGAGGAGCCGGATACGGCGGAGGCGGAGGACGCCCGACCGCGAACGGTCGACACGTCCCCCGCCTCGGGGGTGCCTCGGTGCGCCGGGAGGGCGTCACCGCTCCTGGTGCTGGGTGCGCCGGATCCGGGCCTCGAGGGCGATCCGCAGCGAGCTCCTGCGGGTGTTCCTCGGCCGTCCGGCGCTCAGCCGCTCCTGCAATCGTGCGCGAGCGAGCTCTTCGTGCATGACCTGATACATGGTGGATCTCCTTGGTAACAAAAGACTTTGGTGGAGCTTGAAGGTGACCCGCAGAGGCCTGGTCAACCAGGCCCGGGGCGAGAAGTGGCGTGCCGAGCGAGCGGACTCATCAGGCGGCGACCGGGTTCTTGCGGGGCCGGCCACGCGGACGTTTGCGAGCCACGACGACGCCCTGGATGAAGAGCTGGCCACCCCAGACGCCCCACGGCTCCTGACGGTCGAGGGCACCGGCCAGGCACTGCGCCCGTGCCGGGCACTGTCCGCACAGGGACTTGGCGAACTCGACATCGGCTGGGCTCTCGGCGAACCACAGCTCGGCGTCGTTCTCCCGACACGGGATGTCAGCGCCGGAGGTGCCGGCCTGGTCGTTGAGGTCGAGCAGTGCGGTGAGCTGCATCGGTGTCACCTCCTTCGGATTGCCCCCACCGATCGGGCGGGGAGTTCTCTGGCGTGTCATCTCGGCGCCTCGCGCCCCTGGTGCTGGGGCGTCCGGCGGGTGTTCGGTTCATCTGGCAACCAGTTCGTGTGGTGGTGTTCCTGAGGCGTTGCGGCCCCGGACAACACAAAGGCCGCGGATCCCGGATGTCGGGTTCCGCGGCCTGGAGGGGGCCTGGTCTGGTGCTGCTAGACCGGGGGCCCGCCATGGCGGAGGTGTGCGACATCCTGGACGGACTTGTTGATCGGGGCGTAGAACGCCGGGGCGAGGGCGACGACCATGGACCGATCCACCCCGAAGCCGAGCGTGGACACAGCGATCCCCTGGACGCGGACCCGGGGACCTGCGGCGAGGTGGCCGACGGCGACCTGCGGGCAGCCGGACACCGGGCGCAGGATCTGCGTCGCGTTCGTCATCGTGATGTTCTCCATCAGGGCCACCCTCCTCGTCTGCTCATCGCGTGCCCCAGCCGGAAGCCTGTTCCGCTGGGCTGGACGTAGAGTCAGGCTAGGGCAGCGCCGACAGTGGGAGCAACGTAATTAACGTAAAAGTTTGACGACCTGCGGTCAGGGAGCGTCAAGCGCCTCGGATTTGGCTGCAGCAGAAGCGTTTTGGGCGACCTCGACCGGGTCGGCTCCACCCAGGATCGACAGCACCGACTCGCCGAACCGTGCGAGCTTGGCGGCCCCCACGCCCGAGATCGTGGCGAGAGCGGCGACGTCGGACGGCGTGCGTTCCGCGATGGCGGTCAGCGTGGCGTCGGTGAACACGACGTAGGCCGGCACCTTCGTCTCGCTGGCGACGGTCGCCCGCCAGGTGCGCAGCGCCTCGAACGTGGCCTCGTCGTAGGTGGGCGGGCAGTCGTCGCAGCGGCCGATCTTGCGGGAGGCGGCCGTGGTGAGATCGGCCCCGCAGGTGCGGCACCGCGCCGGCTTGGCGACCTGCGCCGGCTTGGCGCCGGTGGGCCGCCGAACGGCCGTCCTGGAGGTGGAGCGGGCTCCCTCGCCGAGCACGCTGGCCGCACCGTCGAGGAAACGGGACGGGCGCCGCGAGCTGCGGCCGCCGGGGTTGCGCGAGCCCGACCACGACAGGCGCAGCTCGCGGCGTGCGCGGGTCAGCCCGACGTAGAGCAGGCGGCGCTCCTCCTCCACGGCCGCGGGTCCGTCGGCCATGCTGATCGGGATCAGCCCGTCGCTGCAGCCCGACGAGGAAGACGCAGTCCCACTCCAGGCCCTTGGCGGCGTGCAGGGACGCGAGCGTGACCCCCTGGACGGTGGGCGCGTGCTGGGCGGCCGCGCGCTCGTCCAGCTCGCGCACCAGCTCGGGCAGCCTGGCGTCGGGAGCCGCCGTGACCACGTCGTCGGCCAGCGCCGCGAGCGCCTGCAGCGACTCCCAGCGCTCGCGGACCGCACCTCCGCTGGCCGGAGGGCGCTCGCTCCAGCCCGCACCACCGAGGACGTCGCGCACGAGCTCGCCGAGCGGCCTGCTGCCGTCGTCGCCACGTGCGGCGCCGCGCAGCAGCAGGACCGCCTGGCGGACCTCCCTGCGGGCGAAGAACCGCTCGCCACCCCGGACCAGGTAGGGGATGCCCGCGTCGGCCAGGGCCGACTCGTGGGCCTCGGACTGGGCGTTGGTGCGGAAGAGGATGGCGATCTCGCTGGGCGGGGTGCCCTGGGCGATCTTCGCGGCGACCGCCCGTGCCACGCCGGCCGCCTCCGCCGGGTCGTCGGGGTAGGACACCAGCTCGGGGACAGGGCCGGGCTCACCCTGCGCCTGCAGGGTCACGAGGGAGCCCGCATCCTGACCCGGCGCGCGCACGACGAGGTTGGCCAGGCCGACGATCTGCGGCGTCGACCGGTAGTTGCGCACCAGCTTGACCACCTGCGCCTGCGGGTAGCGCTGGGCGAACCCGAGCAGGTGGCGCGGCGAGGCGCCGGTGAAGGAGTAGATGGTCTGGGCTGCGTCGCCCACGACGCAGACGTCGTCGCGCTCGCCGACCCAGAGGTCGAGCAGCCGCTGCTGGACGGCGTTGACGTCCTGGTACTCGTCGACGACGAAGTGGCGGTACTGGCTGCGGATGGTCCGGGCGATGTCCTCGCGCTCGGTGAGGATGCCGACCAGCACCAGCAGCACGTCCTCGAAGTCGATCACGCCGCGCTCTGCCTTGACCTCCTCATAGGTCTGGAACAGCCGCGCCATGGCGGTGGCGTCCAGCACCGGCCGGGTCACGGCCCGCGCGACGCGCCGCCGCCGGGTAGGTCTCCGGCGTCAGCATGCTCACCTTGGCCCACTCCACCTCGGAGGAGAGGTCGCGCACCGTCGTCCGGTCGAGCTGGAAGCGAAGGCGGGACCCGGCCTCGGCGACGACGGAGGCCTTGTGCGGGAGCACCTCCGGCGCGGCGCCGCCGATCGCCTGCGGCCAGAAGTAGTGCAGCTGTCGCAGCGCGGCGGCGTGGAACGTGCGTGCCTGCACGCCACCGACGCCGAGGTCGCGCAGCCGGGTGCGCATCTCCCCCGCAGCCCGCGCGGTGAAGGTCACCGCAAGGACCCGCTGCGGCTGGTAGGTGCCGCTGTGCACGCCGTACGCGATGCGGTGGGTGATGGCCCGGGTCTTGCCCGTGCCGGCACCGGCGAGCACGCACATGGGGCCGCTGGGCGAGGCGGCCACCAGGCGCTGCTCGGGGTCGAGCGCGGCCAGGATGTCGTCGGACGACGGTGCTGCGGGGGGCTGGCTGGGGTACGCGCTCATCGACCCGATTCTCTCATCCTCTGAGCCGCCGCCGCCCGGCCCGTGCCCGGCCGGTGGACAACCGGCGATGGGAGGCAGGCGGGAAGGTTTCCGGCGACGCGGGGGTTGAGGGGGACGACCGTCCCGAAGATCCGAGGAGATCCCGCATGAGCGCTCCCGCGCTGCCCGTCACCGGCACCATCACGATGTTCAGCACGACGTGGTGCGGCTACTGCCGGCGCCTGAAGTCCTCCCTGGACCGCGAGGGCATCGGCTACACCGAGGTCAACATCGAGGACGACCCGGCGAGCGCCGACTACGTCATGAGCGTCAACGGCGGCAACCAGACCGTCCCCACGGTGGTGTTCCCCGACGGCACCGCCGCGACGAACCCTTCTCTCGCCGAGGTGAAGACCCGCCTGAGCTGAGCTGCGGACACTGGACCCGGCGGTGGCACCACCGCCGGGTTCAGTGCGCCGGCATCCCGTACGCGCGCGCCACCTGCAGCCGCAGCACGAGCCGGCGGTCCTGGACCATGGCCCGGCGGTAGTCGTCCCAGTCGTCGTGCTCGCCGGCGATGAGCCGGTAGACCTCGACCAGCTCCTCGACCGCGTCGTCGGCCGGCGCCGCCGCGACCTCCGAGAAGGTCACCTCGCCCTCCAGGACGACGTAGGACCAGCCGTCGGGGCTGGAGACCATCAGCGAGGCCCGAGGGTCCCGGCGCAGGTTGCGCACCTTGGCACGGCCGTCGGTCACCGAGGCCCGCACCAGGTCCCGGTCGGGGTCGAACGTGTAGCTGACGTTGGACAGCTGCGGCCGTCCGTCGCGCTTCAGGGTGGCCAGGGCCGCCACGTTGCGCTGCCGGACGAGCGCCAAGCGACGCCGTGTCGAGGATGCCCATCGTCAGCCCTTCTGCTCGGTCGGCCGGTTCGGGGGCGGTCCACTCGACCCGCTGGTCGATCTCGCCGCCGTACCAGTGCTCGATCAGCCGGCGGGCGATCGAGAGCCGCGGGGAGATCCCGATCCGGCCGTCCTCGACCCCCCTCGCCAGCTCCTCGCGGGAGACCCAGATCGCCTCGACGATCTCGTCCTCGTCGAGACGGAACGTCGTGTCCTTGGCCGTCGCGGTGAACCCCACCATGAGGGAGCACGGAAAGGGCCACGGCTGGTTGCCGAGGTAGCGGACGTCCTCGACCGCCACGCCCACCTCCTCGTGCACCTCGCGTGCCACGGCCGCCTCGAGGGACTCCCCGGGCTCGACGAAGCCGGCGAGCACCGAGTAGCGGGCCTCGCCCCACTGCGGCCCGCGGGCCAGCAGCAGCCGGTCGTCGGCGTCGACGACGGCCATGATCACCGCCGGGTCGGTGCGCGGGTAGTGCTCGGTCCCGTCGTTCGTGCAGCGGCGCACCCAGCCGCCGTGCTGGGCCGTGGTGGCCGAACCGCAGCGAGGACAGTGCGTGTGCTTGGCGTGCCAGTTGGCGAGGGCCAGCGCGGTGGTGAAGAGGCCCGAGTCGCGGTCGCTGAGCAGCACGGCCACGTCGCGCAGGGAGCGCCACTCCCGCGGCTCCCCCTCGTCCACCGGGTCACCGACCACCGCGACGTACGACGTGCCCTCCTCGTCCCGGCCGAGGAACAGGCCGAGCGCGTGCAGGTCGCCCCGGTGCGGCGGCCGCAGGTGCAGCGCGACGTCGCCGCGTGCCTCCACCACCTCGGCGCTGCCGCCCACCAGCTCGAGCACGCGCGTGGCCCGGTCGCCCAGCAGCCGGGGCAGCAGGTCCGGGTCCTTGCGGAGCTCGGCGGCGCGGTCGAGGGCCCCGCGCGAGAGGGACAGATCGAGCAGAGTTTCGCTGGAACGGCTCACGCCTTCCACCCTAGGCGCCGGCTTGGACATACGGTGTCCGGGTGACCCGCAGTGCTCTTGCCCTCGCCGCCCTGGCCAGCGCGGCCATTCCCGGACTGGACCCGGCGACCGTCGAGGCGGTCGAGACGCTACCCCGGGCAGGAGTTCCAGCTGGCCTTCGTCCAGGACACCCAGCACCGCCGGTGGGTGGTGCGCGCGCCGATGACGCGCGCAGCCGGAGCCCGGATGGACGTCACGGTGGCCCTGCTCGGGCTCCTGGCCCGGCGGCTCCCCTTCTCGGTGCCCGCCCCCAAGGGGTTCGTCGCGCTCAAGGAGGGTGGGCGGGCTGCGGTCTACCCCCACCTGCCCGGGCGTCCGCTGGAGCTGACCCACCTGCCGCCGGGGCCCGGGCTGGCCGCCGAGATCGGCCGCTGCATCGCCGCACTGCACAACGTCGACCTGCAGCTGTTCGACGAGGCCGGCCTGCCGTCGTATGACGCCGACACCTACCGCACCCGCCGGCTCTCCGAGCTGGACCGGGCCGCCGCGACCGGCCACGTCCCGACCGGGCTGCTGGCGCGCTGGGAGGCGGCGCTGGAGGACGTGTCGCTCTGGCGGTTCGCCCCCACGCCCACCCACGGCGACCTCGGCGGCGAGGAGATCCTCGCCGTGTTCGAGGACGACGAGGACGCCTCCACCGGACGGGTCCGCGCCTTCACCGGGTGGGAGGACGCCAAGGTGGCCGACCCGGCCGACGACTTCGCCACGCTGGTGACCGAGGCGTCACCGGAGGCGGTGGACTCGGTGCTCGAGGCCTACGCGCACGCCCGGGTCGACCGGCCCGACCAGCACCTCGAGCGCCGGGCCCGCCTCGCCGGCGAGCTGCGCCTGGTCACCTCGCTGCTTGCGGCCACCGCCGCGCACGACCAGGGCACCATCGACTCCTGCGCCTCGCGGCTGCGGCGGCTGGACGAGCACACCGCCCATGCTCCCGCTGACCGAGCCGCAGGTCGTGCTGTCCACGGCGCCGGTCGATCCCCGGTGTCTCCATGCCTCCGGTCGTCATCGAGGAGTGGGCCGCCCCGGAGCCCGAGCCGGCGCCGAGCACCGACGCCCCGCACGCCGACGAGGAAGGAGCGCCGGCCGACCCTGCCGAAGCGAGCCGGCGCGACCGGGGCAGCCGCCGGGCCGGGGCCACCGCGATCGACCACCTGCCACCTGTTCGCGGCGACGAAGGGCATCCTGCGACACCCGAGGAGCCCGCGACGACGCCGGGGAGCCCGTCGCGCCGGCTGCCGCCGGCGACGCGCGCGGTACGGCAGGCGACGGGCCCGGGGACGACGACGGCGGGGAACGACACGGCGGGGAACGAGGCGGCGGGGAACGACGCGGCGCCCGGTGGCGCGACCGCCATCGACTTCGGCGCGCCCGACGGCGAGCAGGACGAGGACCTCACCCAGCCGATCCCCGTCCAGCACCCGCCACAGGAGCAGCACCCCCACTGACCCACGGCCGCCAGCGGTGGGCACCGCCGTCTCAGTCGGACAGTGTCGACAGCAGGCGCTCGAGGTCGGCCTCGTCGGGCAGCAGCGGCCACACGGTCTCGCCGCTCGCGGCGTAGTAGAACGCACCGTCGACCTGGTCCGGTGCGAGTCCGCGCAGGCGCGCGAACGCCAGCCGGTAGGCCGCCAGCTGCAGGGCCCCGACCCGGGCCTGCTCCCCCGACGGTTGGCCCCCGTCTTCCAGTCGACGACGGTGAACCCGCCGTCGGCCCGGCGGAAGACGGCGTCGATCCGGCCGCGGACGGCGATGCCGTCCACGATCGTCTCGATCGCGGTCTCGATCGCCTCGGGGGTGCGCGAGGCCCACTCGCTGGCCAGGAAGTGCTCCTTCATCAGCGGCAGGTCGCTGTCGTCGCCGGGGTCCTCGTCGGCACTGCCGGGCAGGTCGAGCAGGTCGACCATGGCGGCCTGGGCGAAGTGCTGCTCCACCCAGGCGTGGAACGCGGTGCCGCGTCGGGCGGCGACGGCAGGCGGGGCGGGCATCGGGCGGCGCAGGTCGAGCGCGAAGGCCTCGCGGTCGCGGGCGAACGCCACGACCTTGGACGCCGACAGGTGCCGTGGCACGGTCACCTCGACGTCGCTGCGACGGCTGCGGGCCCGGCGCTCGCGCAGCAGCAGCTCGATCTCGCGGGCCCGGCCGGTGAGCTGGTGCGGGATCTCGTCGGCGGCCGGGTCCAGCCCCGCCCTCGCCGCTGCCCGGCACGTCGCCCTGCGGGTCTGACACGGCCCTCAGCCGCGCCAGCACCGTCTCCACCGCCTCGCTGAGGGCGGCACGGCGGACGGCGAGGTGGTCGACCGGCCACTGCCCCGACACCGGTTCGGCCTGCCGGGGGTTGGCCGCCTTGCCGCCGTCATCGGGCTCGGGCAGCTCGGTGAACGGCTCGGCGACCAGGTCGAGCTGCTCGTGGTCCAGCAGCTCGGTCAGGAAGCGGGACGTCAGCCTCGGGGTCGACGCGTCGGCCCACACCGGGGCGGTGAGCATCAGCGCGGAACGGGCCCGGGTGAAGGCGACGTAGGCCAGCCGGCGCTCCTCCTCGATGCCGTGCTCGCCCCCGTCGCTGACGAACCGGATGGTCTCGTCCTCCAGCGCCTTGAGGTCGGGGGCGTGCCGCCAGCCGAGGACCGGCAGCCCGTCGCGGTCACCGCGCAGGTCGTAGGGGACGCCGGACAGGCCGCCGCACCAGCCCTTGTCGGTCGGCGGGCTCATCCGCCACTGCCCGTCCTTGTACGACGTGCCTGCGCCCGACCGGGCGGGAAAGGATCCCTCGACCAGTCCCGGCACCGCGACGACGTCCCACTCCAGGCCCTTGGCGGCGTGGACGGTGAGGACCTGCACCGCGTCGGTGGAGACCTCGATCGTGCCCTTGTCGAGACCGCGCTCCTCGGACTGCGCGGCGTCCAGCCACGACAGGAATCCCCCGAGCGTGGGCCGGTCGGCGCTGCCGGCGAACGTGGCCGCGACGTCGGCGAACGCGTCGAGGTGCGCCCGGGCGGTGGCGGGGGTGTGCTCGGGTCGTGCCAGCACCTCGATGTCGAGGCCGAGCGCGCGTTCGGCCTCGCCGACGAGGTCGGCCAGGGACAGCCCGGTGAGCGAACGGAGGCGGCGTACGGCCTCGCGCAGCCCCAGCAGGCGCTGGCGCGCCACGGCGGACACGTGCTGGCCCTCGGTCGTCTGCCAGCCGGGCGGCGGCAGCTCGTCCAGTGCCTCGACGATGCTCGACCGGTCGGCACTGTCGACCGCCTGGTCGCGCACCGGCGGCGTCGCCGCGGCCGGCTCGGCCGCCGGCCCCTGGCGTGCCTGCCGTGGTGGTCGCGCTCACGCTCGGCCGCCGGCCGGGGCCCCGTCACCGCGCTCCGCCCCTCGCGCCGTCGCGGCGCTGGAGGAAGCGGGCCCAGGCGGCGAGGCCGTCGAGGTCGGCGGCGCCCAGCCGGCACAGCGGGCCGGTGAGCAGCCGCATCAGGTGGTCGCCGCGGGTGGGGTCCTGGACCACCCAGAGCAGCGCGACGATGTCGGAGACCTCGGGCGTCGTGAGCAGGCCACCCAGCCCGACGACCTCGACCGGCAGCCCGGCCGTCTCGAGCGCGTCGATCACCGCGGGGAACTGCGAGCGCTTGCGGCAGAGCACCGCAGCCGAGGCGTCGGTGCGCGCGCCGCGGCCGTCCAGCCAGTGCCGGCGGATCCAGCCGGCGACGTGCGCCGCCTCGTCCTCGGCCGTGAGCAGGCGGGCCGCCTGCACCCGCCCCGGCCCGGCGCCGGGCTTGGGCCGCAGCATCTGCACGGCCACCGGCGACTTCAGCCGCAGCGGCTCGGACGTCAGGTTGGCCACCTGCAGGATCGCGTCGTCGTTGCGCCAGCTGGTCGAGAGCGGCAGCTCGTCGGCCCGCCCCGAGCCGTCGGCGAACTCGACCGGGAAGCGGGTCAGCGTGGTGGCGCTGGCTCCCGCGCCAGCCGTAGATCGACTGGTTGGGGTCCCCCACCGCCGTCACCGGCACCGGCGACCCGGGGGCGACGTAGAGGTGCTTGAGCAGCACGAGCTGGGCCTCGCTGGTGTCCTGGAACTCATCCAGCAGCACGGCCCGGAAGCGGGACCGCTCCGCCGCGCCGATGTCGGGGAACGAGCGGGCCAGGCGGGCCGCCAGGGCCATCTGGTCGGAGAAGTCCAGGGCGTCCCGGCTGCGCTTGAGGTCGAGGTAGGCGCGCACCAGCGGCAGCACCGCGCGGCGGGCGCGCAGGGCGGTCAGGGTGTCCTTGACCCCCTTGGGCAGGTCGCGGGCCCGGCTGGCGCCCTTGGGCAGGGCGAGCACGCGGGCCTCGAACGCGTCGACGAAGCGCTCGAGGTCGTCCGGGCCGAGCAGGTGCTCGGCCATCTCGCCGGCGAGGTCGACCACCGCGGCGGTGACGGTGGAGGCGGCGAAGCCGACGTCGTCCATCGGCCCGTCGTAGCGGTCGACCACCTCCGCGGCGAACTGCCACGCGGCAGCCTCGGACAGCAGCCGCGACTCCGGCTCGATGCCCAGGCGCAGGACGTGCTCGCGAACCAGACGACCCGGCGTAGGAGTGGTAGGTGGAGACGGTCGGGGTGCCGCCGAGCACCTCGGCGCCGTCCTCCTCGACGGCCGGCGTCCACAGCCCCACGTGCCGCAGCCGGCGCAGCCGCCTCGCGATGCGCTCCGCCAGCTCGGTGGCGGCCTTGCGGGTGAAGGTCAGGCCGAGCACCTGGTCGGGCTCGACGTGCCCGTTGGCGACCAGCCAGACCACGCGCGAGGCCATCGTCTCGGTCTTGCCGGACCCGGCGCCGGCGACCACGAGCAGCGGACGCAGCGGGGCCTCGATCACGGCCTGCTGCTCCGGCGTCGGCGTCGGGTTGCCGAGGGCCGTGGCGATCTGGGCGGCGGAGTAGCGCATCGGCATCAGATCACCCGCCCCTCGGGCTGGACCGGACAGCTCGACCGCACGGCGCAGAACTGGCACGCCGGGCCGACCGTGGCGAGGAACCGCGCTCCGGCCATGCCCTCGGCCGTGCTGGTGATGAGCTCGTCGGCCCAGCCGGGGTCGTCGTCACCGGTCACCGGCGGCTGCACCTGCAGCGTCGTCTTGGCGCCGGCCGCCTTGCCGACCTGCAGCAGGGCGGCGCCGGCGGACCGGCTGCCGTGCTCGGCGAAGGCACCGTGCTCCACGGCGGCCTGGTAGGCGCCGAGCTGGCCGTGCGCGCCCGACCTCGCCGGCGGTCGGCTTGCTCGACCCGGTCTTGAGGTCGACCACGCGCAGCGCGCCGGAGGGGTCGCGCTCGAGCCGGTCGACCCGGCCGCGCAGCACGGCCCGCCCGAGCTCGACCCGCATGTCGAGCTCGACGCCGACCCGCTCCCACCCCTGCTCGCGTGCCTCGACGAAGTAGCGGGCGAGCCGGGTCACCATCGCCTGCGCCTCGCTCAGCTGCCGCCGCGACAGCCAGCCGGCCGGCAGGCCCAGCCGACCCCAGCGCGCCTCCACCTCCCGGCGCATCGTGTCGGCGTCGACGTCGCCCAGCTCGGCGGCGATGTCGTGGACCAGCGTGCCGATGTTGGCGGCGCCCACGCTCGGCCCCTCGCCTCCGCACGCGGACAGCAGCCAGCGCAGGTTGCAGTCGCCGAAGCCGTCGATCCGGGACGGTGACACCGAGACCGTCGCCCCCTCGGGTCGCAGCGGGCGGTCGTCGCTGAGCGGCGTCAGCGCCCACCACGACGCCGGGTCGGCGCCGGGCACCCGCTCGGCCGCGAGCCGGGCCAGGTCGCGGGCCGCGGCCTCGCGCTCGGACGCCGTGGCCGCGTTGACGACCTCGCGCCGCAGCTCGGCCACCAGGGCCGACAGCGTCATCGCCCGGTCGACGTCGGTGAACGGGCGCAGCTCGTCGGAGGCGTCGTCCTCCTCGGGCGGGTCGACGATGTCGAGGTAGACCGACGGCTGCTCGTCCTCGCTGCGCACGGCCGTCACGAGCAGCCGCTCGGTGGCCCGGCTGACCGCGACGAGGAAGAGCCGGGTCTCGTCGTAGCGGACCGCGGCCTGCGCGGCCCGCAGGGACTGGCCGCGGCCGGTCACCACGTCGACCAGCCGCTCGGAGCCGAGCAGCGACCCGCGCAGCCGCAGGTCGGGCCAGACGCCCTCCTGGACCCCGGCCACCACGACGAACGCCCACTCGCGACCGGCTGCGCCCTGAGGGGTCAGCAGCGCCACCGTGTCGTCGCTGGGCGCCCGCGCGACCAGCGTGTCGCCGGCCACGTCCTGGCCGCGGATGTGGTCCAGGAAGCCGCGGGGGCCCATCTGCGGCAGCCGGTCGACGTAGCGCGCGGCGGCGTCGAACAGCGCCACGACGGCGTCGAGGTCGCGGTCGGCGCGAGCTCCGGCCAGGCCGCCGCCGAGCGCGACCGCGCGCCACGTCGGCCCCAGACCGGTGGCCTGCCACATCGCCCACAGCACCGTCTCGGCGGTCACCCCGGGCGCCCAGCGCAGCGCGCCGTCGCGGCCCTCGTCGCGGACGGTGCGGGCGGCCTCGACGCCGGCGGCGAGCGCGCGGGCCACCCGTCGGGCCGGCGCCGCCTCGGGCCCCACCGCGGCGTAGAAGTCGGGGTGCAGGAGGCACTCGGACAGCAGCTCGTCGCTGGTGCGGCCGCCGCCGCCGTCGAGCTCCTCGCGGCGCAGGGCCCGCCGCAGCCGGCGGAGCGCGACCGTGTCGGCACCGCCGATCGGGGAGAGCACGACGTCGACGGCGGTCTCGGGGTCGATCGGCGCGGGGTCGCCGAGCGCGGCCCGCGAGCACGACGTCGAGCAGCGACAGCAGCGGGCGGACCGCCATCTCGTCACGCACGGGGACCTCGCTGGCCGACACCGCCACCGGCACGCCGGAGGACATCAGGACCCGTCGCAGCGTGCTGGTGCGCCCCTGCCCGCGCACGACCACCGCCATCTGCGACCACGGCACGCCGTCGAGCAGGTGCGCCCTGCGCAGCTCGGCCGCGACCAGCGCCGCCTCCTGGGACGTCGCGCGCAGCAGCGCGCACGTCGACCCGGCCCCCCGACCGGCTCGTCGGCCGGCTCGCGGTGACCGGCCGCACCGGCCGCACCGATCCGCCGGGTCACCCGGTGGCTGACCGTCCGCAGCAGGTCGGGCTGGCGGTGCGCCACGGGCAGGGCCAGCGTCGGGCCCTCGCCGAGCGCGGTCCACGCGGAGCCGAGCAGCCGCGGGTCGGCGCCGCGGAAGGTCTGCACCGCGGCATCGGGGTCGCCGACGAGCAGCAGGTCGATGTGCGGGGCGCGGACCACCCGCAGCAACCGGGCCGCCGCCGACGTCAGCTCCTGGGCGTCGTCGACGACGATCGCGTCGAGGGAGCCGCGCACCCGCTCGAGCGCGTCGTCGTCCTCCTCGAGCAGGTCGGCCGCCGCGCCGAGGATCCAGGCCGGGTCGTAGGAGCCGGGGCGTGAGAAGGCCGTCACCTCGTCGTACTCCGCGAGGACCTGCGCGGCGGCGGCCCACTCGGGACGGTCGTGCTCGCGGGCGAGGCGGGCGAGGTCCTCCGGCTCGAGCCCGCGCTCGACCGCCCGCATCAGCAGGTCACGCAGCTCGGTGCGGAAGCCGCGGGTGCCCAGCGCCGCCTGCACGTGCTCGGGCCAGGCCGGCCCCTTGCCCTCGCCGGCCGCGTGCCCGGCCAGCAGCTCGCGCAGGATGACGTCCTGCTCGGGGCCGCTGAGCAGCCGCGGGGTCGGGTCGCCGCGCAGGGCCGCCGCCTGCCGCAGGATGCCGAACCCGAACGCCTGGTGGGTGCGGGCCAGCGGCTCGGTCGAGGTGCCGCCGAGCCGCGCGGTGATCCGCTCGCGCAGGTCGCCGGCGGCCACCCGCGACGCCGACAGCGCCAGCACCCGGTCGGGCGACGTGCCGTCGCGGTGGACCCGGTCGACGACCGCCTCGATCACCGTCGTGGTCTTGCCCGTGCCGGGGGCGCCGAGCACCCGCAGGACACCGCCGCGGTGCGCCACGGCAGCCTGCTGGACCTCGTCGAGGACGGGAGCCTCGGCGACGAGGCCGGGAGCACGGCGCAGGGTCAGCACGCAGGAACTCCATCACACGCCACCGACAGCACCCCCGCCCGCCGTGCCGTCCCACCGGGCACGGCGCATGTCGACCCGTCCGCCGCCGAACGGGCCGCCGACCAGCGGGGTGCCCTCCGCCCTCCAGTGGGCCAGCGCCTCGTCCTCCAGCCCCGCGGGCGGGTGACCCACCGGCCCGTACGACGCGCCACCAGGTCGTGGCGGCGCCGTACTCGCGACATCACCCGGCCGACCCGGCGGGGCCCCATGACGCCCACCATCTCGGCCACGTCGCCGTACGTCATGACGCAGCCCTCGGGGATGGCGTCGACCACCTCGAGGACCGCCTCCTCGTAGTCGGGCAGCGGTGTCACGGTCAGTAGACGGGCTGGCTCGGGTCGACGTCGCGGACCCAGGCCAGCACCCCGCCGTCGAGGCTGCGCGCGTCGGGGTGGCCGGCGTCGAGCAGGATGCGCACCGCCTCGGCCGAGCGGGCGCCGGACTTGCAGTGCACGACGACGGCGTGGTCGAACGGCACGCGCGCCACGCCCGCGCCCGAGCGCAGCTCGTCGAGGTGCACCGCGACGGCGCCGGGGATGCTGGCGATGGCGCGCTCGTCGGGCCCCCGCACGTCCACCAGCGTCAGCGGGCGGTCGGGGCGCGTTCCCGCGAGCGCGTCGGCGAGCTCACGCGCCGTGACGGTCGGCACCGCGGGGGACGCGCCCGGCCCGAGCCCGCAGAACACCTCGTAGTCCACCAGCCGCGTCACCGTCGGGGAGGCACCGCAGACGGCACAGTCGGGGTCCTTGCGGACGGTCAGCGTGTCCCAGGTCTGGCGCAGCGCGTCGTGGACCATCAGCCGCCCGACCAGCGGCTCGCCGACCCCCGTCAGCAGCTTGAGCGTCTCGGTGGTCTGGACCGACCCGATCGCGGCGCACAGCACGCCCAGCACGCCGCCCTCGGCGCACGAGGGCACCATGCCCGGGGGTGGCGGCTCGGGGAAGACGCAGCGGTAGCAGGGTCCGTGCTCGGCCCACCACACGCTGACCTGCCCGTCGAAGCGGTAGATCGACCCCCAGACGTGCGGCTTTCCCAAGCAGCACGCAGGCGTCGTTGACGAGGTAGCGGGTGGCGAAGTTGTCGGTGCCGTCCAGCACGAGGTCGTAGCCGTCGATCAGCTCCAGCGCGTTGCCGGAGTCGAGGCGCACGTCGTGGCGGACGACGGTCACCAGCGGGTTGACGCCCGCGAGGGTGTCCGCGGCCGAGGCGGTCTTGGGCCGGCCGACGTCGTCCACACCGTGGACCACCTGGCGCTGGAGGTTGGAGGCCTCGACCACGTCGTCGTCGACCACGCCGATCGTGCCCACACCCGCCGCGGCGAGGTAGAGCAGGGCCGGCGACCCCAGCCCCCCGGCCCCGACCACGAGCACCCGGGCGGCCTTGAGCCGGCGCTGCCCGAGCAGCCCCACCTCGGGGATCAGCAGGTGCCGGGCGTACCGCGCGACCTCGTCGCGGGAGAGCGCCGGCGCCGGCTCGACGAGCGGTGGCCATGCCATGACCCGAAGGTTACCCCCGCGTAGGATGCGAATCGTCCCGCTGCACCGCGTCTCCCGTACGGCGCCCGACGCGCCCCGTCCCGCACCTTCGCCACCCGGGCGCGAGCACACCGGAAGGAACCCCCGTGTCGATGAGCCCGGACACGCGCAGCCGAGGCCTCCGCCTGCCCCGGTCCGCACGTCGCGCCCAGCTGCTCGAGGCCGCGCAGGAGGTGTTCGTCGGCTCGGGCTACCACGCCGCGGCCATGGACGAGATCGCCGAACGCGCCGGTGTGTCCAAGCCGGTGCTCTACCAGCACTTTCCCGGCAAGCTCGACCTCTACCTCGCGCTGCTGGACCAGCACTCCGGCGAGCTCGTCTCCCTGGTGCGCGCCGCGCTGGCCTCCACCACGGACAACAAGCAGCGCGTGGCCGCCACGATCGCGGCGTACTTCGAGTTCGTGGCCCGGGACGGGGCGCCGTTCCGCCTGGTGTTCGAGTCCGACCTGACCAACGAGGTCGCGGTCCGCGAGCGCGTGGACCAGGTGTCCCAGGACTGCGCCGAGGCGATCGCCGAGGTGATCAGCGAGGACACCGACCTGCCCGAGGCCGAGGCGCACCTGCTCGGGATGGCGATGTCGGGCATGGCCCAGGTCTGCGCCCGGTTCTGGCTCGACCAGGGGTCCTCGATCCCCCGCGACGAGGCGGCCCGGCTCGTCGCGGCCCTCTCGTGGCGCGGCCTCGGCGGCTTTCCCAAGGCCGAGCGGGACGGGCACCGCCCTCACCGGCGGCGCCGGGCCCGCCACGGACGCGGGCGCCGGCTGAGGACCCGACGCCGAGGCAGGGAAGGATCTGTCCCGGCCGCGGGTTAGCCTCATCAACAGCTGTCTGCGGCCACCTGCCCGCAGCACCCCTTTGACGAAAGGCCATTGCCGTGGAGGTCAAGATCGGCGTGCAGAACGTCGCGCGCGAGATCGTGCTCGAGTCCGACCAGTCCGCCGAGGAGGTCGAGAAGCTCGTCACCACCGCGCTGGCCGACGGAGGCACCCTCAGCCTCGTCGACGGCAGCGGCCGCCGGGTCATCGTCCCCGTCGCCACGCTCGGCTACGTCGACATCGGCGTGGCCCGCAAGGGCAGTGTCGGTTTCGGGACCATCTGAGGGGTTTGAGTCCGCCACCCTGTGGGTACACCCCGCCACTGACAGCACGACCTCGTGCCGCTGCGCATCCCACCGTTCACGGCGAAGTGCGCAGTGGCCCGATCAGTGCCACATTTGGCTGAGGGAGCCACATTCCCGCGGCCCACAGGATGCGCCCCGGAACGGGTGCAACAAAGGAGCTACTCCATGGTCGGAACAATCATCGGCGCCATCATCATCGGCGCCATCGTCGGTGCCCTCGCGCGTCTGGTGCTTCCGGGCAAGCAGAACATCTCGATGCTCGTCACCATCGTGCTGGGCATCCTCGGGTCCCTCATCGGCACCTTCATCTACCACTCCCTCGGTGGCGGTGACACCAAGGGCGTCGACTGGATCGCCTTGATCATCGGCGTCATCGTGGCCGCCGTGCTGATCGTCATCTACGGCAACGTCACCGGCAAGAAGTCAGGTCCGCTGACCGGCTGACGCCGACTGCAGCACCGCGTGAGGCCCCGTCCCCTTTGGGGGACGGGGCCTCCGTGCGTCCTGTCCGGTCCGGACGGACGGAGCCCCGCTCAGGCGGCCAGGCCCAGCCGGTCCATCCGTCGGGTGTGCTCGTCGGTGAGGCGGGCGAACATCCGGCCCAGCTCGGCCAGGTCGGCGCCCGGACGGTTGTGGCCACCGACCAGCAGCGACGCGAGCGCGTCCCGCTCGACCGCGACGCGCTGCGCCTGCGAGAGGGCCTCCCCCACGAGCCGGCGCCCCCACAGGGCCAGCCGCCCGGCGATCCGCGGGTCGGCCTCGGTCGCCTCCCGCACGGCCCGCACCGCGAACTCCGCCTGGCCCACGTCCTGCAGCACGCTGCGCACGAGCTCCTGCGTCGAAGGGTCGACGTAGGCCGAGATCTCACGGTAGAAGTCGGTCGCGATGCCGTCCCCGACGTACGCCTTGACCAGCCCCTCCAGCCAGCCGGTCGGGCGCGTGCGGTCGTGGAAGGCGTCGATGGGGGCGATGAAGGGCGCCATCGCCGCGTCCGGGTCGACGCCCATCTCCTGCAGCCGCCGCACCAGCGCCTCGTAGTGGTGGAACTCCGCGACGGCCACCCCGGCCAGGGCCGCCTTGTGCGGCTGCGTCGGGGCCAGGTCGGCATCCGCCGCCAGCCGGGAGAAGGCGGTCAGCTCGCCGTACGCGAGCGCGCCGAGCAGGTCGACCACCGCCGCCCGGTACGTCGCGTCGCCCTCCCTGGGGTCGTCGTCTCCCGGTTGCGTGGGCTGCGGGGGCTGCGCGTGCTCGGCCATGGACCGACACAGTAGTGCGCAGCCGCTAGACTGGACCTTGACAACAGGTGCCCGGTCGGCACGAATCAGCAGCCAGCACGATCTGGCCGCACCCACGAAGACCTCCGATCGGCCCGCTTGGCCCCCGCAGGTGCGGCCGCAGACCCGGCGAAACCGTCAGGCGCGCGCGTGGCCCCCTGCCCGATCGAGAGACATCGACAGCCTTATGACCAGCACTTCCGCACGGGCCGACGAGCCCGCCATCGAGACCGCCGACGCCGCCGCCCCCGAGGCGCCGGCCCTGACGTTCGCCGACTTCAACGTCCACCCCGACATCGTCGAGGCGCTCTCCGCCGCCGGCATCGTCCACCCCTTCCCCATCCAGGCCATGACGCTGCCGGTCGCCCTGGACGGCCACGACATCATCGGCCAGGCCAAGACCGGCACCGGCAAGACCCTGGGCTTCGGCGTGCCGATGATCCAGCGCGCGGTGAGCCCCAAGGACGCGGCCTTCGCGACGCTGTCCACGGCCGGCAAGCCGCAGGCCCTCGCGGTGGCCCCCACCCGTGAGCTGGCGGTGCAGGTCTCCGGCGACCTCGAGCGCGCCGGAAAGGCCCGCGGCGTCCGGGTGCTCACCGTGTACGGCGGCCGCGCGTACGAGCCGCAGATCGAGGCCCTCCAGCGAGGCGTCGAGATCGTCGTCGGCACCCCCGGCCGGCTGATCGACCTGGCCAAGCAGGGCCACCTGGACCTCTCCGCCGTCAAGAGCGTCGTCCTGGACGAGGCCGACGAGATGCTCGACCTCGGCTTCCTGCCCGACGTCGAGAAGCTGCTGGCGATGACCCCCGCCTCCCGCCAGACCATGCTGTTCTCGGCCACCATGCCCGGCGCCGTGGTGGCGCTGGCCCGCCGCTACATGACCCAGCCCACCCACATCCGGGCGATGGGCGAGGAGCGGGACGGCCACACGGTCAAGGCGGTCGAGCAGTTCGTCTACCGCGCGCACGCCATGGACAAGGTCGAGATGCTGGCGCGCATGCTGCAGGCCGAGGGCCGCGGCCTGACCATCATCTTCAGCCGCACCAAGCGGACCGCCGCCAAGGTGGCCGACGAGCTGGCCGACCGTGGCTTCGCCGCCGCAGCCATCCACGGCGACCTGGGCCAGGGTGCCCGTGAGCAGGCGCTGCGTGCCTTCCGCAACGGCAAGGTCGACATCCTCGTCGCCACCGACGTCGCCGCACGCGGCATCGACGTCGAGCACGTCACGCACGTCGTGAACTACCAGTGCCCCGAGGACGAGAAGACCTACCTGCACCGCATCGGGCGCACCGCCCGCGCGGGCAACACCGGTGTGGCCGTGACCTTCGTCGACTGGGACGACATGCCCCGCTGGGGCCTGATCAACAAGACCCTCGACCTCGGCATCCCCGACCCGGAGGAGACCTACTCCTCCTCCGAGCACCTCTTCACCCAGCTGGGGATCCCCACGTCGGCGACCGGCCGGCTGCCCAAGGCCGACCGGACCCGTGCGGGCCTCTCGGCCGAGCAGGTCGAGGACCTCGGCGAGACCGGCAAGAGCTCCGGCCGCGGCCACCGCCCGCGGCCGCTCCGGCGGGTCCTCCACGGAGCGTTCCTCCACCGACCGCTCCTCCGACCGCTCCTCGGGGCGGTCCTCCTCCGGCCGGTCCCGCTCGCGCGGGCCGCGACAGGAGAGCGACCGCCCGGCGGGCGCCCCGGCCGCCGTGGCGGCTCCCGCCGACGAGGTCAGCGCGGACAGCTCCGCGTGCCGACGGCGACCAGCCGCGGCGCAGCCGCAGCCGCCGCCGTACCCGTGGTGGCCGTCCCGAGGGCGACGTCAGCGCCTGATCCACACGACGTGACCCGAGGGGGCTGCCGTGGCATCCGTGCCGCGGCAGCCCCCTTGGCGTGTGCCCGCCCAGAACCGGCCTGCGGCGCCTCAGAGGCGCGCGAGAAGTCCTGCGGCGACGTCGCGGTAGGCCTGGGCGCCCTTGGAGCTGCGCGAGGTCGTGAGGATGGAACGGCCGACGGCGGGGGCCTCGGCGAACCGCACGGTCTTGGGGATCGGCGGCTCGAGCACCGGCAGCTGGTAGCGCTCCCCGACGTCGGCGAGCACCGCCTGCGCGTGGTTGCTGCGGCCGTCGAACATCGTCGGCAGGATCCCGAGCACCTCGAGGTCGGGGTTGAGGATGCGCTGCACGTCGGCGACGGTGTCCAGCAGCTGGCCCACGCCCCGGTGGCTCAGCATCTCGCACGGCATCGGGATGACCAGCCCCCGCGCGGCCGTCAGCGCGTTCAGCGTCAGCACGCCCAGCGACGGTGAGCAGTCCAGCAGCACGATGTCGTAGCCGTCCAGCAACGGCTCCAGGGCCGAGCGCAGGACGTACTCCCGCCCCGGTCGCGGCAGCAGCTGCGCCTCCGCACCGGCCAGCTCGATGACGCTCGGCAGCAGGTCGACCCCGTCCTCGCACGCGATCAGGGCCTCGGTGGCGTCGGCCTTGCCCAGCAGGACCTCGTTGATGCTCGTCGCCACGCCGTCGGGATCCACACCGAGGCTGAAGGTCAGGCAGGCCTGCGCGTCCAGGTCGACCAGCAGCACGCGCTTGCCGAGCTCGGCGAACGCCGCACCCAGCGACGCCACCGAGGTCGTCTTGGCGACCCCGCCCTTCTGGTTGGCGACGGCAACGACCGCTGCGCCGGTACGACGGGCGCCCTTGCGGGTCCGCGCACGGGAACGAGCTTGCTGAGCCACGAAGGACGTCCTCTCTCTGGGTGCACGCCGCTCGGGCGGTGCGGGCGGTGCGTCGTCGTACAGGGGCAGCCGCCGCGTCCGGGCGGTGCCGGTTCGCGTGTGGCGGCCGGCGCCGGCGGGCCTCTGGTGCGCACCAGTGTGTCAGCCGCCGCGGCGTGACGTGCGTCTCGCCTGCCGCACGGGCTGGACGCCCCGGTTTGATCCGCGCAGCCATCTCCACCACAGTGGGCGGCTGCGCCGAGGGGCGCGACCCGCCGTACCGGCGCGGTCCTGTGGCGCTGCCGCCGCCCTCGTGCTGACCGTCTCGGACGACGCCTGCTCGTCGTCCCTGCTCTGTTCGAACCGAACCGGAAGGGCGTTCCTTGTCCACCGACATCCACTCCTCCCGAGAGTCGGCGACGTCCGCCGACCACTCGCCCGACGGCTCCCCCGGGAGCGAGGCCGCCGCGACGGCCGCACCACACCCCCACCACGCCCACGAGCTGCTGCAGTCGCTGTCCCTGCCGCCGGTCCACGCGGACGCCGACGAACCACGCCGCGGCGTGGACAAGGTGATCTTCGGGGTCACTTCGGTCATCGCCATCGCGTTCGTCTTCTGGGGGTTCCTCGGGCCGGCCAGCCTGAACACCGCCTCCACCGGTGCCCTGGACTGGGTGATGACCAACACCGGCTGGGCGTTCGTCCTGCTCGCCTCGTTCTTCGTCGTGTTCGTCCTGTGGCTGGCCGCCAGCCGTTACGGCAACATCCCCCTCGGCACCGACGACGAGAAGCCCGAGTTCAAGACCGTCTCCTGGGTGGCGATGATGTTCAGCGCCGGCATGGGCATCGGCCTGATGTTCTACGGCGTGGCCGAGCCGCTGTTCCACTACGCGAGCCCGCCGCCGGGGACCGTCAAGGGTGAGACCTCGCAGGCCATGCAGACGGCGATGGCCACCACGCTGTTCCACTGGACGCTGCACCCGTGGGCGATCTACGCCGTCGTGGGCATCGCCATCGCCTACGGCACCTTCCGCAAGGGCCGCTCGCAGCTGATCTCCGCGGCCTTCGGCCCGCTGCTCGGGTCGAGGACCGAGGGTCCGATCGGCAAGCTGATCGACATCCTGGCCATCTTCGCCACGCTGTTCGGCTCCGCCGCCTCGCTCGGGCTCGGCGCGCTGCAGATCGGCAGCGGCCTGAAGTTCAACGGCTGGTTCGGCACCGTCGGCACGCCCGTGCTGGTGGCCATCATCGCCATCCTCACCATCGCGTTCGTCGCCTCGGCCGTGTCCGGCGTCGCCAAGGGCATCCAGTGGCTGTCGAACATCAACATGGTGCTGGCGATCGCGCTGGCGCTGTTCGTGTTCGTGCTCGGCCCGACGGTCCTGATCCTGGACCTGGTGCCCACCGCGATCGGCTCCTACGGCCGCGACCTGGCCGAGATGGCCTCGCGCACCGACGCCAGCGGCGGCGACGCGATGGCCAAGTGGCTCTCCGGCTGGACCGTCTTCTACTGGGCCTGGTGGATCTCGTGGACGCCGTTCGTGGGCATGTTCATCGCCCGGATCAGCCGCGGCCGCACCATCCGCCAGTTCGTCACCGGCGTCCTGCTGGTGCCGAGCATGGTGACGCTGGTGTGGTTCGCGATCTTCGGCGGCGCCGCCATCGACGCCCAGCGTGCCGCGGCCGCCACCGCCACGACGGCCGACGACCTGGTCACCAAGGTGGGCGGCGTGGCGTCCGTCAACTTCGACGGGGTGCTCTTCCAGCTGCTCGACCAGTACCCGCTGGCCAGCGTCACCACGGTCCTGGTCATGGTCCTGGTCGGCATCTTCTTCGTGTCCGGCGCGGACGCGGCCTCGATCGTCATGGGCACGCTGTCGGAGCGCGGGACGATCGAGCCCTCGCGCCGCACCGTGGTGTTCTGGGGCGTGCTGACCGGTGCCGTCGCGGCGGTCATGCTGATCGCCGGCGGCACGGGCGGTGACGCGTCGTCCGCCCTGACGGGGCTGAAGAACATCACGATCGTCTCGGCCCTGCCGTTCGTCCTGGTGATGGCCGGCCTCTGCGTCGCCCTGGTCAAGGACCTGCGCCGCGACCCGCTGATGCTGCGCGCCGAGCTGGGCAACCAGCTGATGGAGCAGGCTGTCATCGCCGGTGTCGCCGAGCACGGGCACGAGGACTTCGCGATCGTGCTGGAGCCCAACGAGGACAGCGACAGCGCCCTCGCGGTGGCCACCGCCGGGTCCTCCCTCGGTGGCCCCGGTGACGGGGCGACGTCGGGCGCGCCCGCACGGCCGCAGGCGTAGCTCCCCGCGCAGGCACACGAAGGCTGCCACCACCCCCTGCGACCGGACGCATCGGAGTGCCCGAATTCGGACAGCTGGTGTCCGGATTCGGGCAGTACGGCGCGTCCGGTCGCGGCTGACGCCGGTCGCGGCTGACGCGCGGTCGCGGCGCAGCGCGGGGCGAGGCGCGGTGGCGGCGGGTCGGGCGTCTCAGACTGGCGGGACGGGTGAGTCGTTCTCGCCCTCGAGCGCCGCCCAGGAGGACTTCTCCGGACCGACCTGCTGCCCCTCGCGGCAGTGAGCGCGGTAGTCGCACCAGGTGCACAGGGCCGACGTCCGGGGCGCGAATCGCGTTGACTCCGGCCCACGCTCGGCGAAGTCGGCATCGGCCCGGCGCAGGTCCGCGGCGATCGACTCGGCCTCGGCCAGCTTGCGCTCGAGCGACTCGGTGGTGTGGGTGTGCACGGCCACCGACCCGGTCGGGACGTGGTGCAGCTCCACCCGGGTGCAGGTGGCGCGGAACATGCGTGCGGCGGCGATGGCGTAGAGCGCCAGCGGCAGCGAGGTGCGCGCGTCGTCGTCCGTCGGCGCGGCGCGGCTCGTCTTGTAGTCGACCACCCGCAGGTGCCCTCCACGGGCGTCGAGCCGGTCGATCCGCCCGGTCAGTGCGAGGGTGCCGGTCTTGAGGGAGACGGTGCGCTCCGTGCCGACGGGGGCCTCGTGCGGGTCGACGCCCTCGAGGTATCGGCCGACCTGGGCCACCACCTTCGCCCGCCACCGGGCCGACTGCTCGGGGTCGCGGAAGCCGGCGTCCACCCAGTTGCGGCGCACGAGCCGGGCCGCGGCCTCAGCAGACCGGTCGGCCGGGGCGAGGTCCCAGTAGTCACGCAGTGCGTTGTGCGTCGACACCCCGACCGAGGTGTGCGCCCGCTGCGGCCGCGCCTGCGGGCGTGGACGGTCGAGGTAGGACATGCGGTAGCGACGGGGGCAGTCCAGCCAGGCCAGCAGCCGGCTCGGGGACGCGGCGTAGAGCCGCGCCGGCATGCCCGCGAACACCTGCTGCACCGGCTCCCCCGCCGCGGCCACCGCCTCCGTCATGGCAGCACGCTAGCCGTCGTCACCGACACGGCGCCGCACCGGTCCACCGCGCGTCGTCCCTGACCGTCGCGGGCCCTCCGGCGCAGGCCGGTACGGCGCGTGGCGCGCCCTGCCCCTCCCCGACCGGACGCACCGGAGAGCCCGAATCCGGACACCGGGTGTCCGAATTCGGGCGGTGCCGTGCGTCCGGTCGGAGCTGCGGGCGCCGTACCTCGGCTCACGGCCAGACGAGGGGGACGCCGGACGCGCGCTCCTCGATCTGGCGGAGCACTGCCGGCGCGGTGGTGTTCTCGCCGAGCAGGTTGACCTTGCCGGTGCCGTGGTAGTCGCTGGACCCGGTGACGAACAGACCGAGACGGCGCGCCATCTCTTCGGCGTGGGCGACGTCAGCAGGCGTGTGGTCGCGGTGGTGTGCCTCCAGGCCCGCGAGCCCCGCTGCCGCCATGGCCTCGATCACCTCGTCGCCGACGAGGCGACCCCGCCGCCCGGCGAACGGGTGCGCCATCACCGCAACGCCCCCGGCGTCGTTGACCAGCCGCACGGCCGTCACGGGATCCGGCGCGTAGTGGCTGGCGTGGTAAGGGCTGCCGGTGTAGAGGTAGTCGGCGAACGCGTCGTCCCGGGTCGCCACCACCCCCTTGGCGACCAGGGCGTCGGCGATGTGGGGACGGCCGACGGTCGCGCCGGGCGCAGCGGTCTCCAGGACCTCGTCATAGGTGATCGGCACGTCCGCCGACAGCTTGCGCACGATCCGCTCGGCCCGCGTGTGGCGGCTGCTGCGGCTGCGCTCCAGCTCCACCATGAGTGCCGCGTTGGCCGGGTCGTGCAGGTAGCCGAGCAGGTGCACGCTGATGCCGTCGCGCGCACAGGAGATCTCGATGCCCCGCACAAGACCGATCCCGTGCTGTACGGCGGCCGCGGTCGCCTCCTCCCAGCCGGCGGTCGTGTCGTGGTCGGTCAGCGCGACGACGTCCAGACCTGCCTGCGCCGCGGACGCGACGACATCGCCCGGGGCTTGCGTGCCGTCACTGGCGAAGGAGTGGGTGTGGAGATCGATGCGCACGCCCCAAGGCTAGCCAGTACGCCGGAACGGAACCGACCGGCCTGCCGCATGGCGAAATCAGCACCCTTACGCGGCAATGGTGTTCACCGTTCGCGGGGCTGTCGGAGGTCACAGCTACGTTGGGTCCAAGGGGGATGACCGGTGTCGGGGAGGCCGGGGCCTTGGTCATGCTGTCGTCGGTGGCGCTTCCGGGAGGGGACGGCCGGGCTGCTCGCCGCCGCGCGCCAGCAGGTAGGACTCCTTGGGCACCATGACCTTGCGCCGGAAGATGCACACGACCGTGCCGTCCTGGGTGTAGCCGCGGGTCTCCACGTGCACGACGCCACGGTCGTCCTTGGACGCCGACTCGCGCTTGTCGAGCACGGTCGTCTCGCCGTACAGGGTGTCGCCGTGGAAGGTGGGCGCGACGTGCCGCAGCGACTCGACCTCGAGGTTGGCGATGGCCTTTCCGCTGACGTCGGGGACGGACATGCCCAGCAGCAGCGAGTAGACGTAGTTGCCGACGACCACGTTGCGGCCGAACTGCGTCGACCCCTCGGCGTAGTGCGCGTCGAGGTGCAGCGGGTGGTGGTTCATCGTCAGCAGGCAGAACAGGTGGTCGTCGTACTCGGTGACCGTCTTGCCGGGCCAGTGCCGGTAGACCGCGCCGACCTCGAACTCCTCGTAGCTGCGCCCGAACCGCATGCCGCTCTCCTCGCCTCTGCTGGCGGCCGTGGGCTTCCCCGACCGCTGGCCATCGTGCCGGACCACGGCGTACGCCGCACAGGGCCACCGGCCGTGCGCTTGGTCACCCCACCGGGATGCGGGGCCGGCTCACTCCCGGGCGTCGCCGGCCGAGCGGCGCAGTGCCCGGCGCTGCCAGCGGTCGAGCTCGGTGACCATCGGCCGGGCCACGAACGTGCCGAGGCTGACGCCCGCCGCGAGCCCCATGCCGATGGCCGCCGCCTGCAGCAGTGTCGCGATCGCCGTGTCCATCCCGACGCCCACGCCGTGCACGAGCTCGAACAGCCCGCGGTAGACCGTCAGGCCGGGCAGCAGCGGCACGATCCCCGTCGTCGTCACGGCCAGGGACGGCACCCGCAACCGGCCCGCCACCAGCTGGGACAGACCCCCGATGACGGCCGCCGCGGCACCACCGGCCAGCGGCGCGCCGGCGCCCAGCCCACCCGCCACGAGGTAGACCACCCAGCCCAGCCCGGCGGTCACCGTGGACACCACGACGGCCCGCCCACCGGCGTACGACGACACGGCGAAGACGCCCGCGACGGCCATCGCCGCTGCCAGCTGCACCCCCGTGTTCGCGTTCAGCGTGGACGGCGCCGAGATCCGCATCGGCGCGCCGAGCTGCTGGGCCAGCGCCAGCACCCCCACGACACCCAGCACGATCCCGAGCGTGAGCATCAGCACCTCGAACACGCGGGCGCCCGCGGTGACGTAGTAGCCGTCGATGGCGTCCTGCGCGGCACCCACGACCGAGAGCCCCGCAAGGAGCACGACGATCCCCGCACCGACCACCAGCGAGGGCGCGAACACCTGCAGCAGGCTGGACCGGTCGGCGACCAGGCTCACCAGCACCACCGCCACGAGCGTGGGGATGCCGGCCCCCACCGCCTGGGTGAACAGCGCCGGCAGCCCGAGGTGCGCGAGCCGGCGCTGCACCCGGTCGACCAGTGCGGTGGTGGCCGCACTGAGGACCATGACCCAGACCGACCCGCCGATCAGCGCGGCCACCGCCGCGCCCAGCAGCGCCAGCGACAGGGTGACCACCCAGCGCCGGTACGGGTGTGGCGCGCTGGCGACCGTGTCCAGCCGCTCCCGCGCCTGGCGCACCGGGACGCCCCCGGCGACGACCTCACGGACCAGCCGCTGGATGTTCTCCAGCCGGGTGAAGTCGGCCGAGCGGACCTTGACCGTCCGCAGCACGGTCAACGGGTCCGTCCCGCCGCCGCCGTGCCAGGACACCGCCACGGAGGTGTAGGTGATGTCGACGTGGACGGCCTGCAGGTCGTACGCCGACGTCAGCCGCAGCACCGTGGCCACCACGTCCGAGGCCGACGCGCCCGTGGACAGCAGCAGCTCACCGACCCGCAGCGCCAGGTCGACGACCGCCCGCGCATGGGCCCGGTCGACCGCCTCGCCGTTGCTGCCCAGGCCGACGGCCCACACCGGCGGGGTGGTCGAGCGCACCGCTCTGGCGGCGCGCTCACGCAGGGCGCGCGTACGGACGGGCTGCGGCCGGGCGGGGCGAGGCGACAGGGACGGGCTGGACACGCGGCAAGCGTGGCGGCGCTGTCCGGTTTGTTCAAATCCGACCACGGCAGGTGGCGACACGTGGGGGCCGGAGGGCGCCGTACCGGCCCCCGGTCCCCCGCGACCCGGCCATGTTGCCCCGCCTCCTGGCCGCGTTGCCCCGTCCCCGGACACGGGCACCGTGGCACGATGGGTGCGTGAGCGAACAGCAACCCAAGCCCGAGAACCGTGCCCGCCCGACCACCGACGAGTTCCGGGCGTTCGTCGCCTCCGGGTGGGCTCCCCGCACCAGGTCGACCCCGCCCAGGGCCGAGGTCGCCTCCTGGGCAGCGGCCCGCCGTGCCGCCGTCTCGGAGCGGTTCCGCGGCGAGCGGCTGGTGATCCCCGCCGGTGGCCTGAAGGTGCGCAGCAACGACTGCGACTACGTCTTCCGCCCGCACAGCGCCTTCGCCCACCTGACCGGCCTCGGCAGTGACCGCGAGCCCGACGCCGTGCTGGTGATGGAGCCCCGCGACGACGGCACGCACGAGTCGATCCTCTACTTCCGCCCGCTGGCCGGACGCGACACCGAGGAGTTCTTCGGTGA
Source organism: uncultured Actinomycetota bacterium (assembly GCA_963724015.1). Taxonomy (GTDB): domain Bacteria; phylum Actinomycetota; class Actinomycetes; order Actinomycetales; family Dermatophilaceae; genus CAVRTM01. The sequence continues at coordinate 613,872 of CAVRTM010000004.1, read as the reverse complement.
CGCCCGGTACGGCGAGTTCTGGGTCGGTGCCCGTCCCAGCCTGGCCGACATCGAAGCCGAGCTGGGCCTGTCGGCGCGGCACATCGAGGAGTTCCCGGACGCCCTGGGCAAGGACGTCGGCGCCACGGTCGTGCGCATCGTCCGCGACGCCGACGCCGACCTGACCCGCACCCTCGATGAGGTGCGGGCGTCGGCGAGCGAGACCGACGAGGCGGTCGAGCAGGAAGCCCGGGTCGAGTCCGACCACGAGCTCGCCCACGTCCTGTCCACGCTGCGCCTGGTCAAGGACGAGTGGGAGATCGGCCAGATGCGCGAGGCGATCGAGGCCACGAGCAACGGCTTCGACGCCGTCATCGCCGACCTGCCGGAGGCCGTGCGTCGTGGCCGCGGGGAGCGCTGGATCGAGGGCGTCTTCGGGCTCTACGCCCGCCACCAGGGCAACGGCGTGGGCTACGACTCCATCTGCGCCTCGGGCGACCACGCCAACACGCTGCACTGGATCAAGAACACCGGTGACGTCCACGACGGCGACCTGCTGCTGCTGGACGCCGGCGTCGAGGTGGACTCCCTGTTCACGGCCGACATCACACGGACCCTGCCGGTCAGCGGCGAGTTCACCGACGCCCAGCGCAAGGTCTACGACGCGGTCTTCGCCGCCCAGGAAGCGGGCCTTGCCGCGGTCCGCCCCGGCAACACGTTCTCCGACGTGCACGACGCGGCGATCCGGGTCATCGCCGAGCACCTGCACGCGTGGGGCCTGCTGCCCGAGGGCGTCGACGTGGAGGCGACGCTGGACAAGGAGCACGGGCAGTTCCACCGCCGCTGGATGGTCCACGGCACCAGCCACCACCTCGGCATCGACGTCCACGACTGCGCCCTCGCCACCCGTGAGGAGTACATGGACGCCGTCCTCACCCCAGGCATGGTGCTGACCGTCGAGCCCGGCCTGTACTTCAAGGCCGACGACCAGCTGGTCCCCGAGGAGCTGCGCGGCATCGGCGTCCGGATCGAGGACGACGTGGTCGTCACCGCCGACGGCTGCGAGAACCTCTCGGCCGGGATGCCGCGGACCTCCACCGAGGTCGAGGCGTGGATCGCCGGCCTCTGGAACCGCGTGGTGCCCCCGGAGGGGTGACCGCAGCCCGAGGACGACGTCGGCCCCGGCTGCAGGCAGCAGCCGGGGCCGACGGATGCGCCCAGAAGGGCAGCGCTCAGGCGGTGAGGGCCGGCCCACCGCCGGGCATCTGCGCCAGCATCCCGCGGGCCTGCTCGGCGAACTTGTGCTCGACCAGCACCTCGTAGCGGGTGGCGACCACCTGGCTGACGGAGCTGAAGTCCCGCTGGCCGCGGGTGGCGGCGTAGCCGATCAGCGCCCACACCAGGCCGAACAGGGCGCCGAAGATCACCGTCGAGACGATCGTCAGCACCCCACGGTTGGCGTTGAACAGGGAGAAGATCAGGCCGACGAACAGGCCCATCCACATGCCCGACAGCGCACCGGCCCCGGCCACCCGGCCGCGCGTGAGCCGTCCGGTGACCCGCTCGACCTGCTTGAGGTCCGTCCCGACGATCATGCAGTTCTGCACGGGGAACTCGTGGTCGGAGAGGTAGTCCACGGCGTGCTGCGCCTGGTCGTACTTCTCGAAGGTGCCAAGGGACATGGGGTAGTCCAGGGTCAGCCCATGGGCCGGCATCGCTCGGCGGTTCAGACCGCCCGGTTGTGACGTCATGTGCTCAGTCTCCCATCACCGTCGGAGCTTGTAGTCCTCCAGCAGACGACGCCCGATGATCATCCGCTGGATGTCGGCGGTCCCCTCGCCGATGAGCAGCATCGGGGCCTCCCGGTAGAGCCGCTCGATCTCGTACTCCTTGGAGTAGCCGTAGCCGCCATGGATGCGGAAGGAGTCCTCGACCACCTGGCTGCAGTACTCCGCCGCCAGGTACTTGGCCATCCCCGCCTCGAGGTCGCCCCGCCGCCCGATGTCCTTCACCCGCGCGGCACGGACCATCATCTGGTGGGCCGCCTCGACCTTGGTCCCCATCTCGGCGAGGCGGAACAGCACCGCCTGGTGCTGGGCGATCGGCTTGCCGAAGGTCTCGCGCTGCTGGGCGTAGTCGATCCCGAGCTCGAACGCCCGCCGAGCCACTCCGCAGGCCCGCGCGGCGACGTTCACCCGGCCGACCTCGACCCCGTCCATCATCTGGTAGAAGCCGCGTCCGGGCTCGCCCCCGAGGATCTGGCCGGTCGTGGTGCGGTGCCCGTCGAGGATCAGCTCGGTGGTGTCGACCCCCTTGTAGCCCATCTTCTCGATCTTGCCCGGCACGGTGATGCCCTGGGCGGTCTCACCGAAGCCGACCTCCTTGTCGACCAGGAACGTCGTCATCCGCTGGTGGGCGGAGGCACCCTCGGCCGCCTCGGCGTCGGTCCGGGTGAGCACCGCGACGAGGTTGGCCGACCCGCCGTTGGTGAGCCACATCTTCTGGCCGGTGATGGTCCAGTCCTGCGAGCCCTGCCCGCAGCGCACGGCCCGGGTGCGGATCGCGCTGACGTCCGAGCCGCAGCCCGGCTCGGACATCGAGAAGGCCCCGCGCACGTCGCCGGTGGCCATCCGCGGCAGGTAGCGCTGCCGCTGCTCCTCCGTCCCGTGCTGCAGCAGCATCCAGGCGACGATGAAGTGGGTGTTGAGGATGCCGCTGACGCTCATCCAGCCGCGCGCGACCTCCTCGATGACGAGCGCGTAGGTGAGCAGCGACTCCCCGGCGCCGCCGTACTCCTCGGGGATCATCAGGCCGAACAGGCCCATCTCCCGCATCCCCTGGACGATCTGCGTGGGGTACTCGTCGCGGTGCTCGAGCTCGGTGGCAACCGGCAGGATCTGCTCGTCCACGAACTCCCGCACGACCGCCAGCAGCTCGCGCTGGTCCTCTCCCAGCCCCTCGGTCTCCTGCAGTCGTGCCATCGGTGACGCCGCCTTCGTGCTCGCTGGGACCTACCCGGAACCTTCTGGCGAGTATGCCGATCCGTGCCGGCCGGGCACAGTGCTGCAGCCTGTGAGCCGTGCCACCGGCTGCCGCCGGAAAAGGCGTTGCGGGTACGCCGGGTGGTCGGCCACGCTGACGCTCACCGCAGGCCGCGCCCGTCGCCGGCTGCGGGCGGCGAACCGCCGCTCCCCCCAACCCGACGCACCCAAGGAGGGCCCTGACATGTCACCAGCTGTCGTGAGTGCGGTCCGCACTCGATCCCTTCCCTCCCTGGAGAACTGCGTTGTCCCACCACCTGTCCGGAGAGCCGTCAGAGCTCCCGCTCGACCTGTCCACCGCTAGCGGCTTCTCGCTCGACACCTGCCCCGACGCCCCTCCCGAGGGCGAGCGCTGGTCCACCTGGGACGGCGCGCAGCACGGCCCGTGCCCCCGGCCCGACTGGGTCATCACCGACCTCGGTGCCGTCGACGCCGACCTCGGCGTCCTCAAGACCGGCAAGGAAGCCGACGTGCACGTCGTGCGCCGGTGGCTGCCGGGCACCGGCAGGGAGGTCCTCATGGCCGCCAAGCGGTTCCGCACCGGTGACCACCGCCTGTTCCACCGTGACGCCGGCTACCTCGAGGGGCGCCGGGTCCGGCGCAGCCGTGAGACACGGGCGATGGCCCGGCGCACCGACTTCGGCAAGGAGATGATCGCCGGGCAGTGGGCCGGCGCGGAGTTCGGCGCCCTCGGCGAGCTCTGGGGACTCGGGCTTCCCGTGCCGTATCCCGTGCAGCTGGACGGCACCGAGGTGCTGATGGAGTTCATCGGCACCGAGCAGGGCGAGGCGGCGCCGCGGCTCGCGGCCGCGCGACCTCCGCGGGACCTGCTGCCGGACCTGTTCGAGCAGTGCCGGTCGGCGATGCACGAGCTGGCGCTGCGCGGCTGGGCGCACGGTGACCTCTCGCCGTACAACGTGCTGCTGCACGGCGAGCGGCTGGTCCTCATCGACTGGCCGCAGATCGTGGACGTCATCGGCAACCCGCGCGGGCCCGAGTTCCTCGAGCGCGACTGCCACACCATGTGCGCGTGGTTCGTCGCCCGGGGGCTCGAGGTCGACGAGGGCCTGCTGTTCGGCGACCTGATGGGTGCCGCGACGTCCCGCTGGTGACCCTCGACCGGGTCGCCGGTGAGGGTCGTCAGCGGACGAGGACGCGGGTCCCGACCCTCATCCCGCCGGCGCCCCACAGGAGGTCCATCGCCGGCAGGCTGACCCGGCAGCAGCCGTGCGACTGCGGCGTCGAGGGCACCACCGGGTAGCCGTGGACGGCGATGCCGCCGTTGAAGTACTGCGGCCGGTAGAGCTTTCCCAGGGGGCCGTCGTCCCAGCCGTCGACCCGGCGGAAGACCCGGAAGTCCCCGGAGGGCGTCACGGCGACGTGGTCCTTGCCGCCCTGGCGGTACGTGCGCCCGGACCCGGTGCTGGTGTTGAAGACCCACCGGACGACGCCGGCGTTGGCCAGCACCAGGGTCTGGGTCACCTTGTCGATCTCGACGACGCGGCCCGTGGTCGTCTGCGCCGAAGGCCGCACGCCGGCATCGACACGGGCCCACGTCGCGGGCCCGCAGACGCCGTCACGGGCCAGACCGGCGACCTTCTGCACCGCGACCACCGCCTGCCGGGTCAGGTCACCGAACCGGCCGTCGGCAGCGCCCAGCCAGTAGCCCAGCGAGGTCAGCCTGCGCTGCAGGGCGAGCACGGCGGCGCCGTGCGACCCCATCCGCACCGTGGGGTGCGAGGCGGCGACGGCGTTTCCGGCGCCGAGGACCAGGGGCAGCGACCCTGCCGCCGCCACCCCAGCCGTACCCCTGAGCAGATCCCGTCGGCTGATCGACATGTGCGGCCTCCCGAGGCGTCGATGCGTGGCACACCGACGCCCCCTTGCCGGCTCCCATCCATTCAACGCTCGGGACACGACGGGAACGGTCACGCCACGCCAACGCTTCGCGAATCGGTAACGGACACAACGGTTTTCCTGTCACACCCGCCACAGCAGCCTCAGCATGGGGCGGCTCGCTCCGGTCAGGCGCCCGCCTCCGGACGGTCCCACCGCTGCTGGCGCGCCATGCCGGCAGCGCGACCCTTGGCCGAGATCACGAGCGCCATCTTGCGCGAGGCCTCGTCGATCATCTCGTCCCCGAGCATCACCGCCCCGCGCGCGCCGCCGGCCTCGGAGGTGAAGAACGTCGTAGGCGTCCAGGATGTTCTCGGCGTGGTCGTAGTCGGCCTGGCGCGGGCTGAACACCTCGTTCGCCGCGTCCAGCTGCCCCGGGTGCAGCACCCACTTGCCGTCGAAGCCGAGCGCCGCCGACCGTCCCGCGACCCGCCGGAACCCCTCGACGTCCCGGATCTGCAGGTACGGCCCGTCGATCGCCTGCTTGTCGTGCGCCCGGGCCGCCATCAGGATCGACATGAGGATGTGGTGGTAGGCGTCGCCCACGTCGTAGCCGGAGGGCTGCTCGCCGACGACCAGGCTCTTCATGGTGATCGAGGCCATGAAGTCGGCGGGGCCGAAGATGATCGTCTCCACGCGCGGCGAGGCGGCGGCGATGGCCGTCACGTTCGTCAGGCCCAGCGCGTTCTCGATCTGTGCCTCGATGCCGATCGCCCCGACGTCCAGGCCCGTGGCCTTCTCGACCTGGGTCAGCAGCAGGTCGAGGGCGACCACCTGCTCGGGGGTCTGCACCTTCGGCAGCATGATCGCATCGAGGTTCGCACCGGCGCCCTCGACCACCGCCACCACGTCGGCATAGGTCCACTGCGTGGTCCAGTCGTTGACCCGCACGGTGCGGATCCGGTCGCCCCAGCCGCCCTCGTTCAGCGCCGCGACGATGTTCCTGCGGGCGTCCGGCTTGGCCAGGGGCGCGACGGCGTCCTCGAGGTCGAGGAAGACCTGGTCGGTCGGCAGCCCCCTGGCCTTGTCGATCATCTTGGTGCTGGACCCCGGCACCGCCAGGTTGGAGCGTCGGGACCGGAGCGGACGGGCGGCAGGCTGCGTGGTCATGGCCCCGGAGGCTACCCACGCCGGTCCGGCCCGTCACGGGCGTGCGCCGGTGACCTTGCCCACGGCCCGCTCCCGCCCGGCTGCCGCGCGCGGTACGCCGCCCCCTCGCGCGGTGGCCGGGCTAGGCTCGCCGACGTGAGCGAGCAGAACGCGACGCCGTCGGCCTCGCCCGACCAGCAGGCCGCACTGCTGGCCGAGGCGGCGAACAAGTCCGGCCTGCTGTGGGTCGACGTGCCCGGCGACCGCGCCTGGCCCGCCTGGCACGTGTGGGTGGAGGGCGCGGCGTACGTCGTGAGCGGGCCCGGCGAGCAGACGCTCCCCGCCCTGCCGCAGGACGTCGTCCTCGTCCTGCGCAGCAAGGACACCGGCGGCCGGTTGCTGCGGGTCCCGGCCCGCGCCGAGCAGCTCACGCCGCAGGACCCGCGGTGGGAGCCGGCCACCAACGCGCTCAAGGCGGCCCGGCTCAACGCCCCGGCAGGCGACGTCGTCGGCCGCTGGGCCGCTGAGGCGACCGTCACTGCGCTGGTGCCGCAGCTGCCCCTGCTGGAGGGCCCAGGCCGGTACGACGACGCGTCCGGGGCCGCCGCGCCGGCACCCACGCCGGCCACGACCCGCACCTGGCAGCCGTGGCACCTCAAGGGCCGGCCGAAGCGCCGCCGCGGCACGCGCTGAGCCCCCACGCCGGGGTGCGCGCGGCGGGCTAACCTGTCGACGTGAACCCCATGACCCGCGTGTTCGTCGCGCGCCTCGCCGCGCTGAGCGTGTTCGACCCGCTCGGCGACCCGGTGGGGCGGGTGCGTGACGTCGTGGTCACGTTCAGCACGCGCCGACGGACGCCCCGCGTCATCGGCCTGGTTGTCGAGGTGTCCGGCCGGCGCCGCGTGTTCGTGCCGATGACCCGCGTGACGAGCGTCGACGCCGGACAGGTCATCACCACCGGGCTGGTCAACATGCGACGGTTCGAGCAGCGCGCCAACGAGACCCTCGTGCTGGCCGAGCTGCTCGAGCGCACCGTGACGGTGACCACCCCCGAGGACCGCTACGAGGCGACCGTCGAGGACGTCGCGATCGAGCAGGAGCGCAACCGCGACTGGGTCGTCGTCAAGGTCTTCTGCCGCAAGGGCGTCAGCCCCTCCGCTTCCCGCGGCATCTCGCGCCTGAGCCGTCGTCGCGGCGAGACGGTGCTCGTGGACATCGACCAGGTCGCCGGTCTGCAGCGCGACTCCGGCGAGCAGGGCGCGGCCAAGCTGCTCGAGAGCTACCAGGACCTCAAGGCCGCCGACCTGGCCGAGGTGATCCACGACCTCTCGCCCAAGCGGCGCGCCGAGGTCGCCGCCGAGCTCGACGACGAGAAGCTCGCCGACGTCCTGGAGGAGCTGCCCGAGGACGACCAGGTCGAGATCCTCGGCTCGCTCCAGCGCGGCCGCGCCGCGGACGTCCTCGAGGCGATGCAGCCCGACGACGCGGCCGACCTGCTGTCCGAGCTGTCGCCGGAGGCGGCCGAGCAGCTGCTGCAGATGATGGAGCCCGACGACGCGGCGCCGCTGCGCCGGCTGCTGACCTACGACGAGAACACCGCCGGTGGGCTGATGACCAGCGAGCCGGTCATCCTCGGGCCCGAGGCGACCATCGCCGAGGCGCTGGCCGTGGTGCGCCGCGTCGAGCTCTCCCCCGCGCTGGCCGCCACCGTCTTCGTCTGCCGCCCGCCGCTGGAGACCCCCACCGGCAAGTTCCTCGGCATGGTGCACATCCAGCGCCTGCTGCGTGACCCCCCGCACGCCGCGATCGGCACGGTCCTGGACAAGGACGTCGAGCCGCTGCAGCCGAACGCGCCGCTGGGGCAGGTCACCCGCGTCCTCGCGACGTACAACCTCGTCGGCGTGCCCGTCGTGGACGAGGAGGGCCGCCTCGTCGGGGCGGTCACGGTCGACGACGTGCTCGACCACATCCTGCCCGACGACTGGCGTGAGGAGCGGCACGAGGTGACCCGTGGCTGACCGCGACAGCGGTCGCCTGGACCAGCCGCGCGAGGTCCGTCGCAGCCGGTTCACCCGCCCGTCGTACAACCCTGAGGCGTTCGGCCGCGCCAGCGAGCGGTTCGCCCGGTTCATGGGCACGGCCACGTTCCTGGTCTACATGACCGCTTCGTGCTCCTCTGGGTCGCCTGGAACGTCCTGGCGGCCGAGGAACCAGCAGTTCGACGTCTACCCCTTCATCTTCCTGACCCTGATGCTCAGCCTGCAGGCGTCGTACGCCGCGCCGCTGATCCTGCTCGCGCAGAACCGTCAGGCCGACCGTGACCGGGTGTCGTTGGAGCAGGACCGCGCCCGCGACGAGCGCAACCTGGCCGACACCGAGTACCTCACCCGCGAGGTGGCCGCGCTGCGGATCGCCCTGCGGGAGGTCGCCACCCGTGACTTCCTGCGGTCCGAGCTGCGCAGCCTGCTGGAGGAGATCGAGCAGCGTGGCAGCAGCGACCACCGCCACGACGGCCGCAGCGACCGCTACGAGCCCAGGCACGACGGCGGTACGGTCGGCGAACGCACCGGGGGCCAGGGCGCTCCCGCGGCATCCGAGGGCCGGCGCGCGACCTAGCATGGACGCATGACAACCCCGTCCCAGGATGCACTGCTCGCCGCGCTGTCCACGGTCAACGACCCCGAGATCCGCAAGCCCATCACCGAGCTGGGGATGGTGGAGTCGGTCAGCGTCGCGGACGGCGGCCGCGCCGCGGTGACGATCCTGCTGACGGTCTCGGGCTGCCCGCTGAAGGAGACGCTGACCCGCGACACGACGGCGGCGCTGCTGACGGTCGACGGGGTCACCGCCGTCGACGTGACGCTCGGGGTGATGAGCGACGAGCAGCGCACCAGCCTGCGCGAGAACCTGCGCGGCGGCACCGGCGAGCGTGAGATCCCGTTCGCCCGGCCCGGCTCGCTGACCCGCGTCTACGCCGTGGCCTCGGGCAAGGGCGGCGTCGGCAAGTCCTCGGTCACCGTCAACCTCGCGGCCTCGCTGGCGCAGAGCGGCCTGCGGGTCGGCGTGGTGGACGCGGACGTCTACGGCTTCTCGGTGCCCCGCATGCTCGGTGTCGAGCGCCGCCCCACGCAGGTCGACGACATGATCCTGCCCCCGCTGGCCCACGACGTGAAGGTCATCTCGATCGGCATGTTCGTCCCGGGGAACCAGCCGGTCGTCTGGCGCGGCCCGATGCTGCACCGGGCCCTGCAGCAGTTCCTCGGCGACGTGTTCTGGGGCGACCTGGACGTGCTGCTGCTCGACCTCCCCCCGGGCACCGGCGACATCGCGATCTCGGTGGCCCAGCTCATCCCCGGCGCCGAGATCCTCGTGGTCACCACGCCGCAGAAGGCGGCCGCCGAGGTGGCCGAACGCGCCGGCTCGATCGCCCTGCAGACCCACCAGCGCATCGTCGGGGTGATCGAGAACATGTCCTGGCTGGAGCTGCCGGACGGCTCGCGCCAGGAGATCTTCGGCAGCGGTGGCGGCCAGGCGGTGGCCGACTCGCTCACCCGCTCGGTCGGTGCCCCGGTGCCGCTGCTCGGCCAGATCCCGATCGACACCCTCCTGCGCGAGGGTGCCGACCAGGGCATGCCGGTCGTCCTCGGCCAGCCCACCAGCCCCGCCGCCGTGGCGCTGCGCGGGATCGCCCGCGGCCTCACGACCCGTTCGCGGAGCCTCGCGGGTCGTTCCCTGGGCCTCACCCCCGCCGGTCGCTGACCGCGGCGCCCTCAGGTCGCGTCGGTGTCGAACGGCGTGGGCCGGCTCGGGTCGTAGGAGCTGCCACCGGACTGGCCCTTGACCGCGTCCGCGTCGCGCGGCGTCGTCGTCCTCCAGCAGCGCCTCGCGGACGATCCGCCGCGGGTCGTACTGCCGGGGGTCGAACTGCTGCCAGTCGATGTCGTCGAACTCCGGGCCCATCTGCTCGCGCAGCTGGCCGCGGGCCGTGTCGGCCATGGCGCGGACCTGCTTGATCAGCCCGCGCAGCTTGGCGGCGTACTCGGGCAGCCGCTCAGGGCCGAGGACGACCACGGCGATGACGGCGAGGAGCACGAACTCCCACCCGTTGATGTCGAACAGCGACACGTTCCGCCCTCTGCCTCAGCCTCTGCGGCGATCAGTCGGTCGCCGCTTGCAGGGTCATCCTGACAGTTCGGTCGCTCCCGCCGCGACGCACGGTCAGCTCGACGGTGTCGCCCACCGACTTCGCGCGGATGCCGACGATGAACTGGTCGGCGCCGAGGATGGTCCGGCCATCGAGCTTGAGGATGACGTCACCGGCCTTGAGTCCCGCCTTGTCGGCCGGACCGCCCTTGGTCACCGGGTCGCTGCCACCGCGCGCGGCGGTGGCGATCCGCACACCGTTCCCCTCGTAGGTGGTGTCGAGCATGACGCCGATCACCGGGTGGGAGGCCTTGCCGGTGGAGATGAGCTGGTCGGCCGTCTTGCGGGCCTGGTCGCTCGGGATCGCGAAGCCGACGCCGATGTTGCCCGACCCGTTGCCGGAGCCGCTGCCGGGGACCTGGGCGATGGCCGAGTTGATGCCGATCACCCGGCCGGACATGTCCAGCAGCGGTCCGCCGGAGTTGCCGGGGTTGATGGCGGCGTCGGTCTGGATCGCGTTGATGAACGACTGGTCCCCCGCCTCACCGCCGGGGGTCACCGGCCGGTTCAGGGCGCTGACGATGCCGCTGGTCACGGTGCTGTCCAGGCCGAGCGGCGCGCCGACCGCGATCACCTGGTCACCCACGACGACGGAGCTGGAGGCGCCGAGCGGCAGGACCGGCAGGCCCGTGCGCCCCACCTTGATCACCGCCAGGTCGTACGACGCGTCGCGCCCGACGATCCGGGCCTGCTCCGTCGTGCCGTTGGAGAACTCGACCGTGATGTCCCCGCCCTGCGCGGCGCCGGCCACGACGTGGTTGTTGGTGAGGATGTAGCCCTCGGGCTTCAGGACGAAGCCGGAGCCGGTCCCGGTGGAGTCGGCGCCCTTGACCTTGATCGTCACCACACCCGGCAGCGCCTGCGCCGCGATGCCGGCGATCGAGCCCTTGTCGCGGGCCGTCGACCCGGACACCGGCACGGGCAGCGGGCCTGACCCGCCGGAGGCCGACCGGCTCGCCACCAGCGCGCCGGTCAACCCGCCGAACAGCCCGGCGATGAGGGCCACGGCGAGCGCGCCGCCGATCACGGCCGCGACCAGGATGCCGGACCTCGTGCCGCGGACACCCGCGCTCCCAGCGGTGGCGGCGCCTGCAGGGGCCACGTGGGCGGCGGACGGGTGGGGAGCGGACTGGCCGGACGAGGGCGGGGCAACCGTGTCCGGACCGTGCCCGTGCCACCCGGCGGCCTCGACCGGCTCTGGGGGAAACGGTCCGCCGGGCGGCGGCGGGTAGGACTCGCCCGCCGGCGGCGGGGAGGACCCACCGGGCGGAGCCGGGGGCAGCGGACGGGTGTGCCCGAGGTCCACCGGCTGGGTGGACCCGGGGGCCGGCGGCTGCGGCCGGTCGCGCTCGCCTGGACGGCCCGGTTCCTCACTCATGGGGGAAGTGTGCCAAGCGGGCGCGGAGCGAGGTCAGGGAGGCGGCACCGGGCGGCTGGACGGCTGCCGGCGAGCTGGGGACGGACAGCACGTCGGCGGCCGGCACGACGCCCAGCGAGGGGACCTCGACCAGCGGGCGCGACGGCCGGCCCGCCCCCCGGGCCGTCGTGGCGGCCGCGGGCAGCCGCACCGCCGGCGAGCTCGGCGCCGTCGGTCCTGCGCCCGAGCCGACGCCGGCCACCCCGAGGCTGAGCGCAGCGGCGGCGGACGCCCCGGCGGCCAGGCCGGCGAGCACGGCTGCCCTCACGGGTGACCGGTGCAGGGCCGGCGCCGCCGGGTCGACCACCGGCAGGTGTGGCCGCGCACCGGCAGGTGCTGCCGTCGCCGCCAGGCCGAGCAGCGTGGACTGCAGGGAGCTGGAGAGGCAGGGGGTCGTGGCGCGGCGCATGGACTCCAGCAGCCGCCGCTCGTCCTCGGCCGCGGAGCGGCACGAGCCGCACACCGCCAGGTGCTGGTCGCAGCCGAGCAGGACACCAGCGGGCAGGTCACGGTCGACGTACGCGCTGACCAGCGACCCCAGGTGGCTGCCGTGCGGACGGTCGCCGCCCCGGACGGTCACCGGGTCCCCGGCGCAACCCGCCCGATGCTGAACCCGCGTCGCGCCGGGCGGGTGGAGGTCGTCGTACGGGCGGGGTCCGGGGCGCGGTGGGCGAGGGCCTCGCGCAGCTGGGCGCGGCCGCGGTGGATCCGTGAGCGGACGGTGCCCAGCTTGATGTCGAGCGTGGCGGCGATCTCCTCGTAGGAGAGCCCCTCGATGTCACAGAGCACGACCGCGGCCCGGAAGTCGGGGGCGAGCGCGTCGAGCGCGCGCTGGACGTCGTCGTCGAAGTGGGTGTCGGTGAAGTGCTGCTCGGGGCCGGCGTCGCGGCTGGGCAGTCGCGCGGCGGCGTCGTCGGAGAGGGCGTCGAAGCGGATCCGCTGCTTGCGGCGCATCTTGTCCAGGAACACGTTGGTGGTGATGCGGTGCAGCCAGCCCTCGAACGTGCCCGGCTGGTAGGAGTGCAGCGAGCGGAACACGCGGATGAACACGTCGTGCGTGAGGTCCTCGGCGTCGTGCACGTTGCCGGTGAGGCGGTAGGCCAGCCGGTAGACCCGGGCCGAGTGCTGGGCGACGATCTCCTCCCACGTCGGCGGGACCCAGGCGTCGGCGGGGACCTGGGGATCGGCGTCAGGCTGCCGCGGGTCGGGGCGCTGCGTCGTCGTGGTCGTCACGGGCGTTCCTTCGTCTCGACTGCAGGGCGCTCACCCTGCGGTACCACCGATGGTTCCGCACCAACCTGAGAGTTTGCTGGGCAGGGTGCAGGCGTCGGGCGGCGTGCTCGCGCGGCGATAGGGTTGCGCCCATGAGTGCACAGAAGCCGGCCAGCTGGGCCTACTCCGAGGAGTTCATCGCGGAGAGCGAGGTCATCGAGCAGGCCCGCCACCGCGGCGAGGAGCTCGGGTGCACCCCGGTCCTGCCCGGGACCGGTGCGGCGCTGCGGCTGCTGGCCGCCGCCTCCGGCGCGCGGGCGGTCGCCGAGGTCGGCACCGGGGCCGGCGTCTCCGGCCTGTGGCTGCTGGCCGGGATGCCCGCCGACGGCATCCTCACCACCATCGACGTCGAGGCCGAGCACCAGCGGTCCGCCCGCAAGGCCTACCTCGCGGCCGGTGTCGCACCCCAGCGCACCCGCGTCATCACCGGCCGCGCCCTGGACGTGATGCCCCGCCTGACCGACGGCGCCTACGACATGGTCGTCATCGACGGCGACAAGGGCGAGTACGCCGCGTACGTCGAGCAGGCGCTGCGGCTGCTGCGCCCCGGCGGGGTGCTGGCCCTCGACAACATGCTGTGGCACGACAAGGTCGCCGACCCCGCCGCCCGCGACGAGACCACCCGGGCGCTGCGCGACCTGGGCAAGATGCTGCGCGACCACGACGGACTGGTGCCCTGCCTGCTTCCCGTCGGCGACGGGCTGCTCGCCGCCGTCAAGCGCTGAGGCCGGTCCCGCGCACTCGGCCGGCGACCCGCCCATGACACGACGAAGCCCTCACCGACCCGGTGAGGGCTTCGTCGTCTGGTGCTCGGAGTAGTCAGCCCACGCCTTCGCAGCCGTTGATCGCGGCGCCGAGTGCGGCGGCCTCGTCCGGAGTCATCTCCACGACCAGCCGGCCACCACCCTCGATCGGCATGCGCAGGACGATGCCGCGACCCTCCTTGGTGACCTCGAGCGGGCCATCTCCGGTCCTCGGCTTCATCGCCGCCATGGGAAATCCTTCCGTTGCTTGCGTGGAAAGCCGTCGTGCACGCACCGTCCACGCGGGCAGAAGCCTGTCGGTGCGCACTGTCTTGTGACCATTATCGCGTGAGCGTCCCCCAGCACGAAATCATCATGGGTCACACTATCGGACGTGCATGCCCGATCAGCGTTGTTCGACCTGTACGGCGACCACCTGTCGCCGCGCGGTGGCTGGGCGCCCATCGCCTCGATCGTGCGGCTGCTCGGCACCGTGGACGTGGCGCCGCCGGCAGTCCGCACCGCCGTCTCCAGGATGGTGCGCGAGGGGTGGCTGGAGCCGGTCGAGCAGCAGGGCCAGCGGGGCTACGCCGCGACCGCCCGCGCCCGGGCCCGGCTCGCGGAGGCGCACAGCCGCATCTACCGCACCGCCGACCAGGAGTGGGACGGGACCTGGCACGTCGTCGTGGTCGAGCACGCCGCCGACCGTGCCTCGCGGGGGCGCACGGCCGCCGCGATGGGCTACCTGGGCTATGCGCGGCTGGCACCGGACACGTGGATCGCCCCGCGTGCGAGCGCCGAGCTGGCGCAGTCCCTGGCCGCCGAGGGGGTGAGCAGCCGGCAGTTCCTCTCGCGCTACGCCGAGGACGGACCCGCGCTGGCCGCCGACCTGTGGGACCTGGACGGCCTGGCCGCGGCATACCGGCAGTTCCTCTGCGGGGCGCAGGAGCTGACGGCGGGCCTCGAGGAGGAGATCACGCCCGAGCGCGGTTTCGCCGTCCGCAGCCTCCTGGTCCATGAGTGGCGCAAGTTCCTGTTCCGCGACCCCGGCCTGCCCGAGCAGGTGCTGCCTCCTGACTGGCCGGGCCGCCGGGCCGCGGTGTCGTTCGACGCGACGGCCGCGTCGCTGCTGCCGCTGGCGCGCACCTTCGTGGACAGTTGTCTCTCCCCCGATTCCCCGACGAGGAGCTGAGCCGCATGCCCGACCACGACCCCATCCCCGCGACCGTCGAGGCACCGGCGGCACCGGTGCTGCTGGACGTCAGCGGCGGAGTCGCGACCGTCACCTTCAACCGGGCCGACGCCATGAACGCCCTGGACACCCCGACCAAGGAGCTGCTGCTCGCGACGCTGCGGCAGGTGGCCGACGACCCGGCGGTGCGCGTCGTCGTGCTGACCGGGACCGGGCGGGCCTTCAGCGTCGGGCAGGACCTGCGCGAGCACGTCGAGCTCCTGCAGCGCCACGACGAGTCGCTGTGGCAGACCGTGCCGGAGCACTACAACCCGGTCGTGGAGCTCATCGCGACGATGAACAAGCCGGTCATCGCCGCCCTGAACGGGGTCGCTGCCGGGGCGGGAGCGGCCTTCGCCTTCGCCGCGGACCTGCGGGTCCTGGCCGACACGGCCGGTTTCAACCTCGCCTTCGCGGGCATCGCGCTCTCCTGCGACTCCGGGTCGTCATGGACCCTCCCCCGGCTGGTCGGCACGGCCCGGGCCAAGGAGCTGCTGCTGATGCCGCGGACCGTGCGCGCCGAGGAGGCCCTGGCGATCGGCCTCGCGACCAAGGTGGTCCCCGCCGCCGAGCTCGCGGGCGCAGTGAGCGAGCTCGCCGCCACGCTGGCGGCCGGCCCGACCCTGGCCTACGGCTCCATCCGCCGTGCCGTGGCCTACTCCGCCGGTCACACCCTGGGCGAGTCCCTGGCCCGCGAGGCTGAGTACATGGCGCTCACCGGCGGCAGCGAGGACCACGCCGCAGCGGTGGACGCCTTCCTCGCCAAGGAGCAGCCGACCTTCACCGGGCGCTGAGCAGGGCCACGGTCAGGGCGGCGAGTCAGACCACGGGGTGTCGGTCAGCAGCACCACGGTCCACGCGATGACGCCGACGGCGAGGGCGACCGTCACGAGCACCAGCCGGCGCGGCCAGCCGGACGTCACGCGCTGGCCGTCGGCACCCCTCACCGTCATGCTCACGACGATCGCCGCGATCGGGAAGTCCAGCATCAGGAACCGCCACATGCTGGTGATGGGGCGCACGACGGCCAGCAGGAACAGCGGGTAGGCCAGCGCCCAGACGCGCACCTCGGCGGCCAGCCAGCTGCCGTGCCGGCCCACCACCAGGGAGACGTACGACGCGACGATGGCCAGCAGGAGCAGCACGCCGGCGATCCCGAGGGCGTCCCAGGACCAGAGGACCCACGCCACGAACGGGCCCTCCCCCGGTTTCTGGCCCCACGCCGCCTGGGTCAGGAAGAAGCCCTGCAGGTTCCCCGTGACCAGCCCCACGACCAGCGGCCACGCCACCGCGGACAGCCCGGTGGCGCGCCATCATCACCACGGCGGAGACCCGCTCGCCGGCCAGGGGCCGCCTGCTGCCGGCCGCGGCCTCGGCGCGCCAGCGCAGGACGAGGTGGGCCAGCACCACCACCGCGAGGGGAGGCGCCACCGCCCGGGTGAGGCCGAGCAGCAGCACGAGCACGGCGCACCACAGGTAGCGCCGCTGCAGCAGCAGGCAGAGGAAGGCGGCCAGGAGCGCCATACCGAGGGCCTCGGAGTAGGCGATCTGCAGCACGGCGGTGGCGGGGTAGAGGCACCACAGCATGGTGGCCAGCAGCGCCATGCGTCGGTGCAGCACGCAGTCGCCCGCCCGGGCGCTGAGCAGCCGCCACACCAGCAGCACCGACGCCGCACCGGCCGCGACGTTGACGACGGTCGCCGCCAGCAGGAACGGGATCCCGGCGGCCCCGAGCAGCCTCAGGACCATCGGGAAGACGGGATAGAACGCCCATGCGCTGAAGGTGACCTTGTCGGAGACCGGGTCGTACGGCAGCGTGGACGGATAGCCGGAGTCCGCGATCCGGTGGTACCAGGTGCCGTCCCAGATGCCGGCCATGTCGAGGTAGCCGGGGTCGACGGTGCCGACCCCGGCGGGGTTCTGACAGCAGACCGCGGCCCCCTGGATGACGAGCGCGACGACCACGCGGGTCAGCAGGTAGAAGCCGAGCAGCACGGCCCAGGTCGGCCAGGAGAGCACGCGGTCGCGTATCGCCCGCACCGGCGCCACCGCGCGCACGACGGTCACGGCGGGTAGTCCGACGGCGGCACGAAGCGGTAGAGCTCCCACACCCACCAGACCTGCGCGAGCAGCCCGGCCACGACGAGCAAGCCCGGTGCGCCAGCGCAGCCCCCGCGGTGAGCGCCCGCCCCAGCCACCGCCGACGAGCACGACGGCGAGCGGGAACAGCGGCAGTACGTAGCGGAAGATGCTGGTCCACGGGTCGAGGACGGCGCCGAGGTAGGCGGGATAGGCCAGGCACCACGCGCGCAGCTGCGGGCCCAGGGCCCGCGCCCACGGGCCCACCACCATCAGCACGAGCACGACGACGAGCGCCGCCAGCCCCGTCGGGCCGACGGTGTCGCCGGCGACGTAGCGGGAGATGTCCAGCCACGGCCGGAACGGCGTCACCTCACCGCTCCCGCGCCAGGTCGCCATCGTGTCGGTGTAGGCCGAGCGGACCCCGGTGCGCCACCAGGCGATGGCCGGCCAGGCCAGCCCCGCCAGGCCGCAGGCGGCCAGCACGGCGACCATCGAGAACGCCTCGCCGCGTGCCAGCCGGCGCCCGGAGCGGTGGCGCCAGCGCAGCACGACCGCCACCAGGGCGACCACCCCCAGCGGCACCGCGATCGGCCGGGTGACCCCGATCCCGACGGCGAGCGCCGAGGCCAGCAGCCACCGCTCGCGCGAGAGCGCGAGGAGGAAAGCGGCCAGCAGCAGCATCGCCAGGGACTCGGTGTAGGCCACCTGCAGGATGGGTGACGCGACGAAGGTGGCATAGACGAGCACCGCGGCGAACGCGACGCGGGGGCCGACCCGGTCGCGCAGCAGCACCGCGATGACCATGGCCGCGGCCGCCCCGCAGACCAGCGCCAGGGTCGAGGCGACCACGGGAAAGCCGAGCCCGGTCACCGTCATCAGCAGCCGCGCGAGCAGCGGGAAGGCGGGATAGAACGCCCAGGCGTTCTGCACCAGCCCGCCGGTGCCCGGATCGGTCGGCAACGGCACCGGATAGCCGTGCTCGGCGATCTCGCGGTACCACGAGCCGTCCCAGAGGACCGTCATCGACAGGTAGTCCGGATGGGGACCGGTCCACGAGACCGGCGCCTGGTGCCCCGCCACGACCGTCAGCACCACGAACGAGAAGAGCCGGCACAGCAGGTACGCCGCGAGCACCTGGCCGAGGAAGCGGGACCTCATCCGGCGCTCCTGTGGCAGCCGCGGACGTGGTCGTTGACGAGACCGCACGCCTGCATGGCGGCGTACATCGTCGTGGGTCCCACCCAGACGAACCCGTGGCCCTTGAGGATGCGCGTGAGCGCGACCGAAGCCGGGGTGCTCGCGGGGACGTCGGCGAGCCTCGCCGGCGCCGGGTGGGAGGCCGGCGCGGCGGACCAGAAGACCTCCTCCAGCCCTCCGAGGGCCCGAAGCCGTTGCACCGCAGCGGCGTTGGTGATGGCCGCCTGGACCTTGCGCAGGTTGCGCACGATTGAGGCGTCAGCCATCAACCGCTCCACGTCACGGTCGCCGAAGGAGGCGACCGCGTCGGCGTCGAAACCGGCGAACGCGGCGCGGAAGGCCTCCCGCTTGCGCAGGATCGTCAGCCAGGACAGGCCCGACTGGAACCCCTCGAGGGTGAGGCGCTCGAACAGCGGGGTCTCGCCGTGGACCGGCGTCCCCCACTCGTGGTCGTGGTAGTCGAGGTAGTCCGCGGTGCTCCCGGCCCAGGCGCAGCGCCCGAGCCCATCCGCCCCGACCACGACGCCGGCGTCATCCAGGGCTGTTCACCGCCAACGCTTCGGCCTCGGCCACCATGGCGTCGACGGCGCGGCCGAACATCCACCGGTTCACCGGGTCCGCGAGGCGGTCCAGCCGCCGGCCGATCGCGGGCGGCCGGACGAGCAGCTCCTCGGTCCAGTGCAGCACCGCGCCCGCGCTCCCCTGGCCGGACTCGACGCGGACGTCGGCCCAGCCGTCGAGCAGGCGGCCGATCTTGCGGAGCCGGAACCGCCCCCGCCCGTCCTGCGGCGGGTCCCAGGCGGTGATCACCATGACGTCGGCGAACCGGAGCCGGCCGACGCCGGACAGCCCGGCGAAGGTCCAGCCCACCCGGGTGGGCCCGGGTGCGAGCCGCATCGTCGTCAGCGGCATCCAGCGGGCATAGCCGCTCCAGTCGGTGACGACCTGCCACACCTGCTCCGGTGTCGCGGAGGTGGTGCGCTCCAGGGTCAGGACTCCCATCGCCCTCAGCGCTCCCCGGCGTGGTCGGCCGAGCCGGCCGGACCGACCCGGTCGACCTCGTCGGCCTGGTCGGCGGGGCCGGCCTGGTCGGCGGGGCCGGCTGGGTCGACCTGCGCTGCCCGGGGGGCGCGGTCCGTCCGGTCGGAGCCCGCGGCGCCCGACCGCAACGCTCCCAGCTCCTCCTCGCGCGACCTCAGCTCGAGGACGAGCCGGTCCAGCACCGTGTCCACCTGGTCCATGCGGTAGCCGCGCAGGCCGATGTCGAAGCGCACCTCGCGGGCACGGTCGGCATCGAGCCTCCCCTCGGGCAGCGGCTGGAACGGGCTGGTCGAGGTCGGGGCGACCATCGCCTCGCCGCCACCGCCCCAGCGGCCCAGGACGAGGGCGACGACGAGACCCGCCAGAACGACGAGAACCAGCGCGAGGAAGACGATCACGACAGAATCGTGCCATGCCTTCCTCTGCGCCCACCGGACGCGACCTGCTGCTGCGGGGGCGCACCTTCGCGCCCGGGAGGACCGGCCTGCTGGCGATCATCAACCGCACGCCCGACTCCTTCTACGACCAGGGCATGTTCCTGGACGACGACGTGGCCCTCGACGCGGTCGAGCGGGCCGTGGCCGCCGGCGCCGACGCCGTCGACATCGGCGGCGTCAAGGCCGGCCCGGGCCCCGAGGTCAGCGCGGCCGAGGAGCTCGCCCGGGTGGTGCCGTTCGTCGACGCGATCCGCTCGGCGCACCCGCAGCTCATCATCAGCGTCGACACGTGGCGAGCCGAGGTCGCCGACGCCGCGTGCGCGGTGGGGGCGGACCTGGTCAACGACGCCTGGGCCGGGCACGACCCGGAGGTGACAGCGGTCGCGGCGGCGCGGGGGGCGGCGTACATCTGCGCCCACACCGGCGGCCACCCGCCGCGCACGGACCCTCACCGGGTGCGTTACCACGACGTCGTCGGCCAGGCCGTCGACGACCTGCTCCGCCAGGTCGAGCGCGCGCTGGCCGCCGGGGTCCGCGAGGACGGCCTGCTGATCGACGCGGCCCAGGACTTCGGCAAGAACACCTACCACTCCCTGGCGCTGACCGGGCGGGTCTCGGCGCTGGTGGACACCGGCTGGCCGGTGCTGCTCGCGATCTCCAACAAGAAGTTCATCGCCGAGACGCTCGGCCTCAACGGGAAGAAGTCCGACCGGGTCACCGGCACGCTCGCGGCGACAGCGGTCGCGGCGTGGGAGGGCGTGCGGCTGGTGCGGGCCCACGACGTCGCCGCGACCCGGCAGGTGCTGGACATGGTGGCCGGACTGCGCAGCGGCGTCCCGGCGCTGGCCCGGCGGGCGCTCGCCTGACGCCGCCGATCAGCCACGCGCTCGGCAGTCTCGATCAGCCCACGTCGTCGAGCTCGCCGGCCGGCCGCACCAGCGACTCGGTCAGCAGGCGCACCAGCTCGGGGACGTCCTGCGGAGCCAGCCGCAGCGTGCCGCGGCAGACGTCGTCCTGCCAGATCGAGAGGACGACGCGGTCCAGCTCGGGGTGCGCGGCCACCCGCAGCCGACGCCCCGCCTGGTCCCGGCCCGGCAGCGTGCTGCCGTGGCGCGGGAGTGGCGAGATCACCATGACCGCAGTATGCGTCCGCTCCGGCGCCTTCGCCAGAGCGAGGACGGGCCAGGCCGGCATGACCCCCCGGGACTACTCCGGGCGCTCCGCGCGCACGCAGTTCGCCGCCGCACGGACCACCCGGACCGCCTCGTCGACGTCGTCGGTCAGGTGCAGCAGGTCGATGTCGACCGGGCTGATCGTCCCGGCCGCCGCGGCGGTCTGCCGCAGCCAGTCCAGCAGCCCGCCCCAGTACGCCGTGCCCATCAGCACGATCGGGAAGCGCGTGACCTTGCGGGTCTGCACCAGGGTGACCGCCTCGAACAGCTCGTCCAGGGTGCCGAAGCCCCCGGGCAGCACGATGAAGCCCGACGCGTACTTGACGAACATGGTCTTGCGGGCGAAGAAGTAGCGGAAGTTCACGCCGAGGTCGACGTACTGGTTCAGCCCCTGCTCGAACGGCAGCTCGATGCCCAGGCCGACCGAGGTGCCGCCGGCGTCGCAGGCCCCCTTGTTCGCGGCCTCCATGGCGCCCGGGCCGCCGCCGGTGATCACGGCGTAGCCGGCCTCCACCAGCGCCGACCCGACCTTCTCGGCCAGGGCGTAGACGGCGTCGTCGGGCTTGGTGCGGGCCGACCCGAACACGCTGACCGCGGGCCCGAGCTCGGCGAGCGCCCCGAACCCCTCGACGAACTCGCTCTGGATGCGCAGGACGCGCCAGGGGTCGGTGTGCACCCAGTCCGTCGGACCGCGCTCGTCCAGCAGCCGCTGGTCCGTCGTCGTCGGCGGCACCTGCCCGTGACGCAGGGTGACCGGGCCCGTGTGGTAGTCGTAGGTGTTCTCGCTCACGGCCCCGAACCTACGCGACGGCCGCGGCGCCGGTCAGGCCAGCCACCGCAGCAGCGCCGCCTCGGCGTCGACGAGCTGGCGCACCGGCACCCGCTCCTGGTCGTGGTGGGCCAGGTTGGGGTCCCCGGGGCCGAAGTTCACCGCCGCGATGCCGTGCGCCGAGAACAGCGCGACGTCGGTCCAGCCCTCCTTGCCCGACACGGGCACGCCCAGCGCCTCGACGAACGCCTTCGCCGCGGGCAGGTGCAGGCCGGGCCGGGCGCCGTCCGCGCCGTCGGTGACGACCACGTCGTAGCCCTCGAACAGCTCGCGCACGTGCGCGAAGGCCTCCGCGCTGGTCTTGTTCGGGGCGAAGCGGTAGTTGACGGTGACCACGCAGCTGTCCGGGATGACGTTGCCGGCGATGCCGCCGCGGATGCCGACCGCGCTGAGCGCCTCGTGGTAGTCCAGCCCCTCGACCTCGACGGTCTGGGCGTCGTACGCCGTCAGCCGCCCGAGCAGCGTCCCCGCCTCGTGGATGGCGTTGACGCCGTTCCACGGGCGCGCGGAGTGCGCCGCCACACCGCGGGCGGTGACCTCGACCCGCAGGGTCCCCTTGCAGCCGCCCTCGACCGCGCCGCTGGTCGGCTCGAGCAGCACCGCGAAGTCGCCCTCGAGCAGCTCGGGGTGGTTGCGGCCGACCCGCGCGAGGCCGTTGCGCTCGGCCTCGACCTCCTCGCAGTCGTAGAAGACGAAGGTGATGTCCCGGGTCGGCTCGGTCACCTCCGCGGCGATCCGCAGCTGCACCGCGACCCCGCCCTTCATGTCGACCGTCCCGCGGCCGTGCAGCTCCTCCCCCTCACGGCGGGTGGGGAGGTTCGGCGGGTCGGTCAGGGGCACGGTGTCGATGTGGCCGGCGAGGATCACGCGCTCGGGCCGGCCCAGCTCGGTGCGTGCGACCACGGTGTTGCCGTCGCGGGTCACGACCAGGTGGTCCAGGCGGCGCAGCGCGGCCTCGATCGCGTCGGCGAGGCCCTGCTCGCCGCCGCTGACCGACTCGCGGTCGCAGAGGTCGGCGGTCAGGGTGACGACGTCGGCGGCGAGGTCCAGTTCAGTCATGCCACGCAGGGTAGCCGCCGGGTTCCGGGACGGCCCCTCCGCTCGCCTAGGCTGGCCCCCATGAGCACCGAACGCAGCGCATGGGGATACGGACTGGCCAGCGTCACCGAGGCCGGCACGGTCCTCGACACCTGGTTCCCGAGCCCCGCCCTGGGCCAGGCCGAGCAGGAGAGCCCGTACGGCGCCCCTGCCGACCTCGTCGCCGTGGCGAAGGAGGACCCGCGCCGCGGCATCCGCGCACAGGTGGTGCACGTCGTCATCGACCTCGACGCGCCGCCGGCCGACCCCTCCGACGCCTACCTGCGCCTGCACCTGCTCTCGCACCGGCTCGTGCAGCCCAACACCATCAACCTCGAGGGCATCTTCGGGGTCCTGAACAACGTCGTGTGGACCAACTACGGCCCCTGCGAGGTCGAGGGCTTCGAGGGCACGCGGCTGCGCCTGCGCGAGTCCGGCCCGGTGCAGGTCTTCGGCGTCGACAAGTTCCCCCGGATGACCGACTACGTGGTGCCGGACGGCGTGCGCATCGCCGACGCCGACCGGGTCCGGCTCGGCGCCCACCTCGCCGCGGGGACGACGGTGATGCACGAGGGGTTCTGCAACTTCAACGCCGGCACGCTCGGCACCTCGATGGTCGAGGGGCGGATCGTCCAGGGCGTCGTCGTCGGCGACGGCTCCGACATCGGCGCCGGCTCCTCGATCATGGGCACGCTCTCCGGCGGCGGCACGACACGCGTGAGCATCGGCGAGCGCTGCCTGCTCGGGGCCAACGCCGGCATCGGCATCGCGCTCGGCGACGACTGCGTGGTCGAGGCGGGGCTCTACGTCACGTCCGGCACCAAGGTGACGCTGGAGGACGGCCGGGTCGTCAAGGCCAAGGAGCTGTCGGGGGCGTCGGGCCTGCTCTACCTCCGCAACTCCGAGAACGGCCGGGTCGAGGCGCGCTCGCGCACCGGTCAGGGCATCGAGCTCAACAGCGCACTGCATGCCAACGCCTGACACGCTGCTCGAGTCCATGCGCCCCACCGGCCGTCGGCCCCGCCGCCGCTGGCGCGGTCGTGCCCTCCTCGCCGTCCTGCTCGTCGCCGTCGTGGTCGGCGGCTACCTCGGCATCAAGGGCGTGGTCACCAACTTCGGGCCGCCGTCCTGCCAGGTGACCGGACTGGGCCGCAGCGAGACCTTCACGCCGGAGCAGACGGCCAACGCCGCCACGATCAGCGGCGTCGCCGTGCGCCGGGGCCTGCCGCCGCGCGCCGCGACGATCGCTGTCGCCACGGCGATCCAGGAGTCCAAGCTGCGCAACATCACCTTCGGCGACCGCGACTCCCTCGGCCTGTTCCAGCAGCGGCCGAGCCAGGGCTGGGGCACGGTGGACCAGGTGACCGACCCGGTGCACGCCAGCGGCACGTTCTACGACGCCCTGGTCAAGGTCAAGGGCTATGAGACGATGCCGATCACCAAGGTGGCCCAGGAGGTCCAGCGCAGCGCCTTCCCCGAGGCGTACGCCGACCACGAGCTGGAGGGGCGGCTGCTCGCCTCGTCCCTGACCGGTCACTCCCCCGGCGGTCTGGGGTGCCGGCTCGCCGACCCGGCCGGGCCCGGCCGGCCGGCCACGGTCGTCAAGGAGCTCAAGGCCGAGCTGGGGATGACCGGGAGGATCTCCGGACAGACGGTCACCCTGACGGAGACGTCGGCCGCGCGCGCCTGGGCGGCCGGGGCATGGGCCGTGGCCAACGCCGAGCACCACAGCACCGTGACGGTCACGGTGGGCGACCGCACCTGGAGCCGCAGCCGGGACGAGAGCGCCTGGTCCTGGCAGCATGCCCGCACCCCGGTCCCGGCCACGTCCGTCGTGGTCCGGCTGGCCTGATCGACCGCTGCAGCACGAGAGCGGCCCACCTCCCCAGCGGGAGGTGGGCCGCTCTCGTCGTACGGCGGGGCCTGCGAGGGCCGCTGCGATGTCTCAGCGGGCGTCGAGGCCGATGTACTTGCGCTCGTTCTGACCGATGTAGACCTGGCGCGGACGGCCGATCTTGGTCTCGGGGTCCTCGATCATCTCGCGCCACTGCGCGATCCACCCGGGCAGCCGGCCGAGGGCGAACAGCACGGTGAACATCTTGGTCGGGAAGCCCATCGCCTTGTAGATCAGGCCGGTGTAGAAGTCGACGTTCGGGTAGAGCTTGCGCTCGATGAAGTAGTCGTCGGAGAGGGCGACCTGCTCGAGCTGGAGCGCGATGTCGAGCAGCGGGTCCTGGATGCCGAGCTTCTCGAGCAGCTCGTCGGCGGTCTTCTTGACGATCGCGGCGCGCGGGTCGTAGTTCTTGTAGACGCGGTGCCCGAAGCCCATGAGCTTGACACCGTCCTCCTTGTTCTTGACCTTGCGCACGAACTCGCCGACGTCGCCGCCGTTGTCCTTGATCTGCTGCAGCATCTCCAGGACCGCCTGGTTGGCGCCACCGTGCAGCGGGCCGAACAGCGCGTTGATGCCCGCGGAGACCGAGGCGAAGAGGTTGGCCTGGGCGGAGCCGACCAGGCGCACGGTCGAGGTGGAGCAGTTCTGCTCGTGGTCGGCGTGCAGGATCAGCAGCTGGTCCAGGGCCTTGACCATGATCGGGTCGAGGTCGTAGGGCTCGGCCGGGAAGCCGAACGTCATCCGCAGGTAGTTCTCCACCAGCCCGAGGGAGTTGTCGGGGTAGAGGAACGGCTGGCCGACGCTCTTCTTGAAGGCGTACGCGGCGATCGTCGGCAGCTTGGCCATGAGCCGCACGGTCGAGATCTCGACCTGCTCGGCGTTGAAGGGGTCGAGGCTGTCCTGGTAGAAGGTGGACAGCGCCGAGACGGCGGAGGACAGCACCGGCATCGGGTGCGCGTCCCGGGGGAAGCCCTGGAAGAACCCCTTGAGGTCCTCGTGCAGCAGCGTGTGGCGGCGGATGCGGGCGTCGAAGTCGGCCAGCTGCGCCGGCGTCGGCAGCTCGCCGTAGATCAGCAGGTAGGACGTCTCGACGAACGCTGGAGCTCTCGGCCAGCTGCTCGATCGGGTAGCCGCGGTAGCGCAGGATCCCCGCGTCACCGTCGATGTAGGTGATGGCGGAGCGGCACGAGGCCGTGTTGACGAAGCCGACGTCGAGGGTGACGTTGCCCGTCTCCTTCATCAGCTTGGAGATCTCGTAGGCGTTGTTGCCCTCGGTGGCTTCGATCAGGGGGAGAGCCAGCTCCTTGTCACCCGCGCGAAGTACAGCTCCCGCTGCGTCGTTCGACATGTTGTCCCGTCCTCCTTGTAGGCCGGCTGTTGCCGGCATCAGACACCGCGAACGACGTTACCCCAGCCGTGCTGTCCCCCGGAAAACACCCCGGGAACGGCCGGGGTCACGACAACCGCTGCGCGGCCGCCTCGATCCGCTCGTCCGTGGCTGTCAGGGCCACCCGCACGTGCCTGAGCGCCCGCCGCGCCGTAGAAGCTGCCCGGCGCCACGAGGATCCCCCGCTCGGCGAGGGCCCCCACCGTGGTCCAGGCATCCTCACCGCGGGTGGCCCACAGGTAGAGGCCCGCGTCCGAGTGGTCGATGCGGAAGCCTGCGGCCTCCAGCGCCGCCGCGCAGGACCGCGCGCCGCCTTCCGTAGCGGGCCCGCTGCGCGGCCACGTGGGCGTCGTCGCCGAGTGCGGCGACCATGGCCTGCTGCACCGGCCACGGGACGATCATGCCGGCGTGCTTGCGGATCTCGAGCAGCCGCCGGACCAGTGCGGGGTCGCCGGCCACGAACGCGGCACGGTAGCCGGCGACGTTGCTCTGCTTGGACAGCGAGTAGACGGCCAGCAGGCCGTCGTGGCTGCCCCCGCAGACGCGCGGGTCCAGGATGCTGGGCACCGACCCGGGCGTGGACGCGCCCTCGGGCCCGCGCCAGTCGAGCTCGGCGTAGCACTCGTCGCTGGCGACGACGACCCCGTGCTGGCGGGCCCAGCCCACGACCTTGGCGAGGTGCTCGACCGGCAGGACCTGACCTGTCGGGTTGCCGGGACTGTTGAGCCACAACAGCTTGGGCGTGCCGCGGGTGGTCAGCGGGCCGAGCGCCGTGAGGCTGCGCATGGGCAGCGGCGTCGCGCCGGCGATGCGCGCGCCGACGTCGTACGTCGGGTAGGCGACGTCCGGGAAGGCGACGACGTCGCCCGCGCCGATCCCGAGCAACGTCGGCAGCCAGGCCACCAGCTCCTTGCTGCCGATCGTCGGCAGCACGCCGTCCGGGTCGAGGCCCGGCACGCCGCGCCGGCGGGCGAACCAGGCGGCGACGGCGTTCCGCAGCGCCGGGGTGCCCCAGGTCTGGGGGTAGCCGGGTGCGTCAGCGGCGCCCGCCAGGGCCGCGCGGACCACCTCGGGCGTCGGGTCCACCGGGGTGCCGACCGAGAGGTCGACCAGGCCGCCGACGTGGGAACTCGCCCGCTCCTTGTACGGAGCGAGCGAGTCCCAGGGAAAGTCCGGCAGGAGCGCCATCGTCACTACGCGTCGTGCTCCTGCGGCGGCAGGGCGGCGATGAGCGGGTGGTCCTTGGGGATCAGGCCCAGCTTCGCGGCGCCGCCGGGGCTGCCGAGGTCGTCGAAGAACTCGACGTTGGCCTTGTAGTAGTCCTTCCACTCCTCGGGGGTGTCGTCCTCGTAGTAGATCGCCTCGACCGGGCACACCGGCTCGCAGGCGCCGCAGTCGACGCACTCGTCGGGGTGGATGTACAGCGAGCGCTCACCCTCGTAGATGCAGTCGACCGGACACTCCTCGATGCAGGCCTTGTCCTTCAGATCGACACACGGCTGGGCGATGACGTAGGTCATGGTGA
The DNA here is from genome assembly GCA_963724015.1 of uncultured Actinomycetota bacterium. Taxonomy (GTDB): domain Bacteria; phylum Actinomycetota; class Actinomycetes; order Actinomycetales; family Dermatophilaceae; genus CAVRTM01. The sequence continues at coordinate 586,360 of CAVRTM010000004.1, read as the reverse complement.
GCGGGTCCTCCTGCAATGGTCTCGTGTAACCCCTCTAGTATGCCGAGTCGGAGCCGTCCTCCCCACACGGGTCCACGGTCCGATCGAAAACCGGGATGCCCGCGATGACACCGACCCACCCCCTCGACCGGCTCCGCGTCGGCATGCGCGCCGTGGTGCGTTCACCGGCTCGACGACGGGCTGACCGATGCCCTCGGGGAGGTCGTGGCCCTGGACGAGACCTCGGTCAGCGTCGCCACGCGCCGTGGGGTGCAGGTGGTGCAGCGGGCCGCCGTGGTCGCTGCCAAGGAGGTGCCGCCCGCACCGTCGCGGCGCGGCGCGCCGCACCTGGCGCTGTCCATGGCGGACCTCCAGCGGGTGATGGTCGACGGCTGGCCGCCCCTCGAGCGGGCCGCAGCTCGGCGGCTGGATGCTGCGCGCCGCAGGCGGTTTCACCGGCAGGGCCAACTCGGTGCTGCCTCTGGGCGACCCCGGGCGGCCGTTGCCGGATGCGGTGCGGGCCGCCGAGGCGTGGTACGCCGAGCGAGGGCTCCGCCCGATGTTCACGCTGTTCGGCCCCGAGGGGTTCGCGGTCACCGACGACGTGCTCGGCGCGCTGCTGGCCGCCCGGGGCTACACCGACGTCAACCGGTCCGTGGTGATGACGGCCGCCGTCGCGTCCCTGCTCCCGGCCACCCGCCGCCCCTCGGGCGAGGAGGGCGAAGAGCGCGTGGCGGCGGTCGCCGTGCGCGAGGGGCGCGCGCCCTGGCCGCAGTGGTGGGCCGCCAGCGACGAGCGCCGCCGCGGCTCCCGGGATCATCGCGCAGGCGGTCATGGCGGGCTCCCCAGACCAGGTGTTCCTGGCGGCGGAGGTCGACGGCCGGACCGTCGCCACGGCCAGGGTCGCGTTCGCGCACGCGTGGGCCGGCGATCTTCGGCCTCCACGTCCTGCCGGGCTCGCGCCGCCTCGGCGTCGCCACCGCCCTCATGGGCGCGGCCGCCGCGCAGGCGCAGGCCCGCGGCGTCGCGTCGATGTACCTGCAGGTGGAACGCGCCAACGAGGGCGCCGTCGCGCTCTACCGCCGGCTCGGGTGCGCGACGCACCACGAGTACGTGTACCTGGCCGCACCGCAGCCGCCTGCGACCTAGCGGGCTCCGTAACGCAGCCGGGGCGGTTCAGGTCAGCGTCTCGTAGCGGCCGCGGTAGTAGAGCAGGGCGTCAGCCGGTGGCTCGGCGGCAGCCACGGACACCACCTCCCCGACGACGATGCTGTGGTCGCCGGCGGCGTGCACGTCGGTGGTGCGGCACTCCAGGGTCGCCAGCGCGCCGTCGAGCAGGGCCACCCCCGTCTGTGGCCCGGTGTGGTGGGCGATGCGGTCCAGCTGGCCGTGCAGCGGTCGACCCCGGGTGGCCAGCCAGTCCGCCGCCGGGCGGTGGCCGGCGGCGAGGATGCTGATCGCCCCAGACGCCCGACTCCACGATCACGTCGTGGAACCGCGCCTCGCGCTCGACGCAGACCAGCACCAGCAACGGCTCCAGGCTCACCGAGGTGACGGCGTTGGCGGTCATCGCGTGGTCGTGCCCGGCACCCCGCGTCGTCAGCACGGTGACCCCGGTGGCGAAACGTCCCATCGCGCGCCGGTAGGCCTCGATCGTCGGCAGCTGGCTGACCTGGCTCATGCCCATGGCCCGGCCTCGCCCAGCAGACCCAGCCGGACCGGGCCGTCCTGGCTGTCCAGACCGCGTCCGTCGTCGACCGCTGTTGTGCCCGCGAGGACCGCCGGGAGCGGGATGCGCAGGAAGGTGTGCGGTCGCCCGGTGCGCGGGTCGACGGGGGCGAAGCCCTCACGGCCGGCAAGCCGGGCGGCGACGTCGTTGGACAGGGCGTAGTAGCCGTCGAAGACCCGCACCTGGGTGCCGTGCGCCGCCAGGGCCGTCGCCTGCCGGGCCACCAGATCCGGCCGGACCACACCGTGGGTCACCACCTCGTCCGGCACCACCGAGGGCGGGAACGGGTCGCCCGGGCCGGGCACGGTGAGCCCGGGCGCAGCGTCACCGTCAACGTGCTCCGCCAGCCACTCCCGGTCCTGCACGGCCCACTGCAGAGGGGTCAGGACGACGTACGCCGCAGGCAGCGGGTCGTGGTCCAGCTGCCGAAGGGCAGCCATGGTGACCTCGTGGGTGCGGATGTGGTCGGGGTGGGCGTAACCGCCGTGCTCGTCGTAGGTCACGACGACGTCCGGCCGTACGACGCGCAGGTGCTGGGCCACCAGTCCCGCCGCCTCGCACAGGTCGGCGTTGACGAACGCCCGTGGGTCCGCCGCGGAGGGTGTGCCGGCCATGCCCGAGTCGCGGTAGCGGGACAGGACGCCGCGCCCGGGGTCCTCCCCGAGCACGTGGTGCGTCACCCCGAGCCGCCTCATCGCCTCGCGCAGCTCCTCGCGCCGGTGCGGGCCGAGGGCGTCGTCGCGGTCGGCGGCGAGGTCGGCGAGCGGTGCCGGGATCACCTCACCCTCCTCGCCCAACGTGCAGGTCAGGACGTGCACGTCGCAGCCGGCAGCCGCGTAGTGGGCCATCGTCAGCCCGGTGGTGAGCGTCTCGTCGTCCGGATGGGCGTGGACGAACAGCAGCCGGGGTGCCGGCAGCCGAGCTGCTGCGGTCATCGCACAGCGATCTGGGCCAGGTCGACGGACCCGCCCAACAGCTCGTGGTCGCTGTAGTTCTTCACGGCGGACCCGTGCAGGAACACGGACCGTTGGTTGACCAGGGCGACGGAGCCGGCCAGGCGGGCGATGGTCTCATCCAGATCGCCCCACGCCCGTGCCCGTGCGGTGTCGTCCCGCAGCCTGGACGCCGCGTCCATGCGGGCGTTCAGCGCCGGGTTGTTGACGTAGCCCAGGTCCTGGCCCGAGCCCGCCGCGGAGAGGTTGACCCGGCTGTCGAACAACGGCGGGATCATCGTCAGCGCGGACCCGAAGTCGGCCTCCCACAGCCCCCAGAAGACGTCGGCCCGGCTGGCATAGGCGGCCTGGTTGACCGTGGTCGTGTATCGGCTGTCCAGCGGGATCAACGTGACGGCGAAGCCCGCCTGCTCCCACCGGGCCTTCAGGGCCGCCATCGCCCGGTCCCGCAAGATGCCCTTGCGGTAGACGACCCGCAGGGGAACCGGCGAGGTGAGACCGGACTGCTGGAGCAGCACCTTGGCCCGCTTCGGGTCGCCGGACAGCCCGACGCCGAACGGGTCGAACGCCCGGTAGGCGTCGAGCGTCTGGCTGATCACCCCGGTGGTGGGGACGGCCGTCCGGGTGCCGCCCATGGCCTGCACGTAGGCCGTGCGGTCAGTCGACATGGCCAGGGCCTGCCGGGCCTTGAAGTTGGCCATCGACGGGCTCTTCAGGTTGGGGGCGAGGTACTCCACCAGGGGCGAGAGCGGGTTGGTGGAGCGGGACCGGGCGCCGGGCGCCGCGAGGGCGCTCTCGACGGCGGCCGGCGGGACCGACGTCCGGGTCACCGCGGAGGCGTCGTCACCGCGGTCGGCCACCAGTCGCTGGACCACCTGCTGGGTGTCCAGTCCCTCGCTGAACGCGACCTGGTCGGGGTAGGCCTTGCGGATCGGGTCCTGGGCGGCGTCCCAGTGCGGGTTGCGCACGAAGACCCCGCCGGTGCCCGACTTCCACACCCCCTTGAGCATGTACGGCCCGTTGCTGAAGACCTCCAGGTTGGACCCCGTCCCCTGGTCGTGGTCGGCCCGGAACGGCGAGAACGCCGGCAGCGTCACCATCCGGTTGAAGTCCGGCAGGGGCTGGTTGAGGCGCACGCCGAGGGTGGTGCCGCGGCACGAGACCGCCTTGTCGAACAGCGCCTGACCGCTCCTGCGGTAGGGCCCGGCGTAGCGGCTCGAGCCGTTGGGGTTGCGCGGGATGTCGATGTAGCGCAGGCCGTACTGCGGCCCGCCCTGCAGCCGGTCGACCGCGAACTGCCGGGAGATGCCGTACTTCACGTCGGCGCAGGTGACCGGGCGGCCGTCCTGCCAGGCCGCACCGGTCCTCAGCACGAACGACCACGTCCGCCCGCCGTCACGGGTGGTCCCGGTGTCACGCGCGAGGTCGGGGACCAGGGTCCGCTGCTGGTCGGGGGTGGTCCCCGGCGCGAACGTCGTCAACGTCCTGCTGAACAGGCGGTTGACGACGGACATGTCCGAGGAGCTGTAGACCCGCTGCGGGTCCCACGAGAGGACCGTGCCCTCGTCGAGCACGTGCAGCGTGCCACCGCGCTGCGCGGGACCGGTCGACCGGGCGCCCTCGCTCTGCCCCCCGCCAGAGCTGCAGGCAGCCAGCCCCAGCACCACGGCGACGGCGCCGCCGGTCAGGACGGAAGGCCTCAGCATGCGGATCCTCTTGTTGCGGTGATTCCGGGTGCCATCAGTCTCGCGCCGGGCCCGCTAGATGACCACTCGCTCCTCGGGGAAGTGGCACGCGACCCGGTGGCCCGGCTCCCGCTCGATCGCCACCGGCACCTCCACCGCGCACCTCTCCTGCGCCTTCGGGCAGCGCGTGCGGAACACGCAGCCCGACGGCGGGTTCTGCGGGCTGGGCAGGTCACCGGTGAGCAGGATCCGCTCGCGCCGCGCCTCGTGGTTGGGGTCCGGCACCGGCACGGCGGAGAGGAGGGCGTGGGTGTAGGGGTGCAACGGCCGCTCGTACAGCGTGTCGCGGTCGGCCTCCTCCATGATCTTGCCGAGGTACATCACGACCACGCGGTCGGAGATGTGCCGGACGACGGACAGGTCGTGGGCCACGAACACGTAGGCCAGCCCCTGCTCGTCCTGGATGTCCTCGAGCAGGTTGATCACCTGCGCCTGGATGGAGACGTCCAGCGCCGAGACGGGCTCATCGCAGACCAGCAGGCGCGGCTGCAGGGCGATGGCCCGGGCCACACCGATGCGCTGGCGCTGGCCGCCGGAGAACTCATGCGGATAGCGGTTGTAGTGCTCGGGGTTCAGCCCGACGCGCTCCATCAGAGCCTGCACGGCCTTGCGGACGCCGCCCTCGGGCTTGATCCCCTGGATCTCGTACGGCGCGGCCACGATCTTGCCGACGGTGTGCCGGGGGTTCAGCGAGCCGTAGGGGTCCTGGAAGACCATCTGCATCTCGCGGCGCAGCTGGCGCAGCCGGTTGCCCTGGACGGTCGTGACGTCCTCGCCGGCGAACTCGATCGTGCCACTGGTGGGGTCCAGCAGCCGCAGCATCGTGCGCCCGGCGGTCGACTTGCCGCACCCGGACTCGCCGACCAGGCCCACGGTCTCGCCCGGCCGCACCTCGAGCGAGATGCCGTCGACCGCCTTCACGGGGGCGTCGGGGCGGGTGATGATGCCCGGCCGGCGGGTCGGGAAGTGCTTGCACAGGTCGGTGAGCCGCAGCAGCGCCTCGCCGCGGGGCGCGGGGTCCGTGCCCTGCATCGGCTGGGGCCGGTCCTGGATCCCGGATGTGTTGCTCATGGAGGTCTCCGTCACTTCTTCGCCCCGAACAGCTCGAGAGCGATCTGCGTGCGTCGTGCGGGGTCGATGTGGCACCGCGCGCTGCTCGTCGTACCGGCTCCGACCAGGTCCGGCTCGCGGGTCGTGCACAGCGAGTCGGCGACCTCGTGCTGGTAGCTGCACCGCGGGTTGAACTTGCAGCCAGTGGGGAGGTTGATCAGCGACGGCGGGTTGCCGGGGATCGGGTCGAGCCTGGTCTTGCGCACCTGGTCCAGCCGTGGCATGGACTGCAGGAGCCCCCACGTGTAGGGGTGCTGCGGCTCGTAGAAGACGTCCTTGACGCTGCCCTTCTCCACCGCACGCCCGGCGTACATCACCATGATGTCGTCGGCGACGTCGGCGACGACGCCGAGGTCGTGCGTGATGATGATGATCGCGGACCCGAACTCGCGCTGCAGGTCCTTCATCAGCTCCAGGATCTGGGCCTGGACAGTGACGTCGAGCGCGGTCGTCGGCTCGTCCGCGATCAGCAGCCGGGGGTCGTTGACCAGCGCCATCGCGATCATCGCCCGCTGGCGCATGCCGCCGGAGAACTGGTGGGGGTAGGCGTCGATGCGGCGGTGGGCGTTGGGGATCCCGACGCGGTCCAGCATCTCGATGGCCCGGGTGCGGGCCTGCGCCTTGGACGCACCGTGGTGGTGGATCCGGTAGGCCTCGATGATCTGGTTGCCGATCGTGTAGTACGGGTGCAGGGCCGAGAGCGGGTCCTGGAAGACCATCGCCATCTGGTTGCCCCGCAGCTCGCGGATCCGGGCGTCGGAGACCGTGAGCAGGTCCTCGCCCTCCAGCAGGATCTCGCCGGAGATCTTCGCCTTGGACCGGCGGTGCAGGCCGAGGACCGACAAGCTGGTGACGGACTTGCCCGAGCCCGACTCACCGACGATGCCGATGGTCGAGCCGCGCTCGAGCTCGAAGCTGATGCCGTCCACCGACTTGACGAGGCCGTCGTCGGTCGGGAAGTGGACGCGCAGGTCCTTCACCTCGAGGAACGGCTGCGGCCGGGAGGCTGTGGTCACGGGATTACCTTTCGCGGGCGTACGGCGTGCAGGGGTCGGGCCGGTCAGGACAGACGGACCCGCGGGTCGATCACGCCGTACAGCAGGTCGACGATCAGGTTGGCCACGACGATGAAGAACGCGGCGACCAGGACCAGCCCGACGATGACGGGCAGGTCGAAGACGGACACGGCATCGACCGTGGCGCGGCCGATCCCCTGGAAGTTGAAGACGGTCTCGGTGATCGCCGCGCCGGCCAGCAGCCCGCCGAGGTCGAGACCCGCCACGGTGACGATGGGCGTCAGCGCAGCACGCAGGGTGTGCTTGATGACGATCGTGCGCTCGGGCAGGCCCTTGGCGCGGGCGGTGCGCAGATAGTCCTCGCTCATCGTCTCGAGCATGTAGGCACGGGTGAGGCGCACGTACGCGGCGGCGTAGACGGCCGCCAGCGTCATCCACGGGAGCAGCAGGCCCTGGAACCACAAGCTGGGGTTCTGGGTGAGCGGCACGTACGTCGGGACTCCGAACAGCTGCCACTGGGTCGAGAGGTAGTTGTACGCCAGCAGCGCGATGAAGAACGTCGGGAACGAGTACAGGATCAGAGACACCCCGACGAGCCCCCGGTCGGCGACCTTCCCACGTTTGAGCGCGGCGAGGATGCCGAGGCCGACTCCGACCACGATCCAGATGACGAACGCACCGAGGGCGAGCGAGAGGGTGACCGGGAGGCGTTGCTTGATCAGGTTGGTCACGAGCTGGGTCTGCAGCGGCGAGTAGCCGAGGCAGGGCGCCGGGCACCGGGTCACCTTGTCGGGGTTGTTCTTGATGAACACCGGGTCGTCGGGGAAGTTCCGCTCGGTCACCAGGCCCTTCATGAAGTCCGCGTACTGCACGGTGATGGGCTTGTCGAGACCAAGGAAGTGGCGGTTCGCGGCGATCGACTGCGGCGTGCAGTTCTTACCGCAGGTGAGGCGGGCGGGGTCGGTCGGGCTGGCATAGAAGATGCCGAACGTGACGGCACTGATGACCAGGAGCATCACCACGGCAGCCAGGCAACGCCTGAGGATGTAGTACAGCATGGCAAGTCACCACTCTCGTGGCGACCTCACCTCACCTTCGTGTGATCGACGGACCTCGTCGGATAAGCAGAAAATGTCGGGTGCTCCTGCGGCAGGGGGCACGCACCGCTGGTGCGTGCCCCCCGGCGCGGGAGGTGTCCACCGTCACCGGTGGCTTGCTCCCTGGACGCTCACCGATGCCCGGTGACCGTCCATGGTGTCACTTGACGCCGACCGAACCGAGGTCCGGGTAGTCCGACAGTGCCGGGTTGTCGATCCAGCCCTTGACGCCCGAGCCCCACATCAGGAAGAACTTCTCGTAGGCGAGCGGGATGTAGGCGACGTCCTTGGCGAGCTGCTCGTCGAGGTCTCCCCATGCGGCGGCCTGCTTGTTCAGGTCGGTCTCGCTGAGCGCGGCGTCGATCTTCTTGTTGGCGTCGGCGTTGTCGTAGTAGCCGTAGTCCGACCCGTTCGAGGCCGACGACAGGTTCACGCGGCTGTCGAACAGCGGCGGGATGACCGTGGACGCGGACGGCCAGTCAGCACCCCAGCCGGCCCACGTGATGTCGTACTTGTTCGCGTTGGACGGGTTCTGGATCACGTCGTAGTACGTGTCCGTCAGCTCGTTCAGGGTCACGGCGAAGCCGGCCTTCTCCCAGCCTGCCTTCAGCGCCGCCGCGTACTTCTGCGACGTCGGGGTGCCACCCTGGTAGGTGAAGTTGATCGGGTAGGGCATCTTCACGCCGGCCTGGGTCAGGAGCTGCTTGGCCTTCGCCGGGTCACCCGCGTCGGGGGCGTTGAAGGCGTTGAAGTTCTTGTACCCGAGGACGGACGGGCTGACCAGCGTCTGCGCCGGGCGACCGTAGGTCTGGCCACCGGAGGCGGTGAGGTAGCCGGCCTTGTCGGTGGCGATCGCGAGCGCCTGACGGACCTTCGGGTTCGTCAGCTTCTTGAAGTTCGGCACGAGGTAGTCGACGTACGGGGCGTCGACGAGCTCGGACCGGCTCTTCAGCTGCGGGTTGTTCAGCACCTGCGCCTGGAACGACGGCACGATCCTGCGGTCGGACACCGCGGTCTTGTCGTTGCCCTGGTCACTGATGAGGCGCTGCGCGATGACCTCGTCGCTCAGACCCTCGGTGAAGGTGATCTGGTCGGGGTTGGCCTTGCGAACCGTGTCCGTCTTCGGGTCCCAGTTGGGGTTGCGGACGAACGTGCCGCCCTTGTTCTTGGTCCAGGTGCCCTGCAGCTTGTACGGGCCGCTGGAGAAGACCGCGTAGTTGGACTTGTCGCCCTTGTCCTGGTCCTTGCGGTACGGCGCGAACGCCGGCAGGTAGAGCGCGTAGTTGAAGTCACCGACCGGCTTGTTCAGGTGGAAGGTGATGGTGTTGCCCGAGCAGGCCACCGCCTTGTCGAAGGCGGCCTGACCCTTGGCGTCGTTGGCGTACGGGCCCTTGTAGGTGGAGGCACCCTTGGCGTCCTTGGGGATGTCCAGGAACTGGATCGCGTAGTTCGGCCCACCGGTGATGACGTCGGTGGCGAAGGTCCGCGAGATGCCGTACTGGAAGTCGGCGCAGGTGATGGCCTTGCCGTCCTCCCACTTGGTGCCGTCCTTCAGCGTGAACTTCCACGTCTTGCCACCGTCGGAGGGAGTACCCGTGTCCGTGGCGAGGTCGGCCACCAGCTTGGTGGAGTCCTTGCCGGAGGCCACCGGGAAGGTCGTCAGGGTGCGGTAGACCATGCGGGCCTCGTTGGAGATGTCCCGCCCGATGTACGTGCGCTGCGGGTCGAGGTGCTCGGCCGCCCGCTTGGTCAGGTAGTTCAGCGTCCCGCCCTTGGTGGCGGCGGCCGCCGATGTACCGCTGCCGCTAGAGGTGGCGGTGGTTCCACCGCCGCCGCACGCTGCGGCCGTGACGGCCACAACGCCGGAGAGTGCGATGACCGCAGCTCTCGTGTTCGTGCGCTTCATGCGCTCTCCTTGTGCAGTCTCACCGGCACGCAGCCGGTGGTCCTCCCCGCAGCGGTTGCTACGGGACGTGTGTGGGCCGGTTGGCCCTAGATCCGGTCGGCCTTGGGGTCCAGCGCGTCACGCAGGCCGTCGCCCAGCAGGTTGCAGGCGAGGACGAAGGTGAAGATGAACAGGCCCGGCAGGAGGAAGTACAGCGGGTCCGGCTGCAGGAAGTTCACCGAGTCCGTGAGGATGTTGCCGAGGGTGGCGGTCGGGGCCTTGACCCCCACGCCGAGGAAGCTGAGTGCCGCCTCCGCCGAGACGTTCGTCGGCAGGATCAGCGTCGTGTAGACGAGGATCGGCGCCCACAGGTTGGGCAGCAGCTCCGTGAACCAGATCCGCGGCGACTTCGCGCCGAGGGACTTGGAGGCTTCGATGAACTCGCGCTCGCGCAGGGACAGCACCTGCCCCCGGATGATGCGCGCGAAGAACGGCCAGCCGAAGAACCCGAGCACGAGGATGAGGTAGGCCACGGCGGAGGGGTTGCCCGGCGGCACACCGAGAGCGGTGATCCGGTCGATCAGCACCGGCGAGAGGGCGAGCAGCATGAGCAGCTGCGGGAACGCGAGGACCAGGTCCATGCCGCGGCCGATGCCGAAGTCGACCCACTTGCCCATGAAGCCGCTGATGATGCCCAGGACCGAGCCGATGACGACGCTCATGATGGTCGCAGAGATCGCGATGAACATCGACAGGGTGACTCCGGACACGAGCCGCGACAGCACGTCACGGCCGGTCTGCGGCTCGACCCCGAAGGGGTGGTCCAGGCTGGCGCCGCCGAATGAGCCGGTGGGGACCGATCCGAGACCGGTGACCAGGTTGTTGTGGAACGTCTGTGGGTCGATGACGCCCAGCTTGTCCAGGATCGGCGCCGCCACGGCCATGAGCAGGTAGAGGCAGACCACGATGAGGGCGGCCATCGACACCTTGTCCCGGCGCAACCGGGACTTGGCGATCTCCCAGGGGGACCGACCGACGATCTTGGCCGACTCCTTCTCCGGCGCGACCGGAGGGGCCTCTGCCTCGAACTGACCGGCACTGATCACCATGCTTGACGAGCTCCTTCAGGTGGTGTTTCTGTCAGCTGCGTCCATGGTCGCCGAGTTCGGACGCAGGCCGAGATGCTGCCAAGTGGCGACCGCCAAACTCTAAACCAGCGAGTCCGCATGGTGAGCGCTAAGGGGCGTATGACGCCGGATCGTGACCTCGGCCGTCCCTGTCACACCAGAAGGGCACCTCCCCGTGGAGCGCGGGAGGTGCCCTTCGTGGGTGACGGGTCAGGCCCGTCGCAGAACGACCGTCAGGACGAGGACCGCGCCGCGGTCTTGGCCCGGGCCGCGGTGCGGGCGCGGTCGCTGGTGGAGAGCACGACCTTGCGGATGCGGACCGCGTCGGGGGTGACCTCGACGCACTCGTCCTCGCGGCAGAACTCCAGCGCCTGCTCCAGGCTCATCCGGCGCGGCGGCACCAGCCGCTCGAGGACCTCGGCGCCGGCGGAGCGCACGTTGGTCAGCTTCTTCTCCTTGCAGATGTTGACGTCCATGTCCTCCACCCGGGAGTTCTCACCGACGACCATGCCCTCGTAGACCTCGGTGGTCGGCTCCAGGAACATCGTGCCGCGCTCCTGCAGGTTGAACATGGCGTAGGACGTCGCGACGCCCGTGCGGTCGGCCACCAGGGAGCCGTTCTGGCGGGTCTTGATCTCCCCCACCCACGGCTCGTACGCCTCGAAGACGTGGTTGGCGATGCCGGTGCCGCGGGTGTCGGTGAGGAACTCGGTGCGGAAGCCGATCAGGCCGCGCGAGGGCACGACGAACTCCATCCGGACCCAGCCGGTGCCGTGGTTGGTCATCTGCTCCATGCGGCCCTTGCGGACCGCGAGCAGCTGGGTGATCGCGCCGAGGTACTCCTCGGGGGCGTCGATCGTCAGCCGCTCGAACGGCTCGTGCAGCTTGCCGTCGATCTCGCGGGTGACGACCTGCGGCTTGCCGACGGTCATCTCATAGCCCTCGCGGCGCATCTGCTCGACGAGGATGGCCAGCGCCAGCTCACCGCGGCCCTGCACCTCCCACGCGTCCGGCCGCTCGGTCGGCAGCACCCGGATGGACACGTTGCCGACGAGCTCGCGGTCGATCCGGTCCTTCACGAGGCGGGCGGTGACCTTGGTGCCCTTGGTGCGGCCGACCAGCGGGGAGGTGTTGGTCCCGATGGTCATGGAGATCGCGGGCTCGTCGACCGTGATGAGCGGCAGCGGGATGGGGTTCTCCGGGTCGGCCAGGGTCTCGCCGATGGTGATCTCCGGGATGCCGGCCAGCGCGATGATGTCGCCGGGGCCGGCGCTGTCGACCGTCTTGCGCTCGAGCGCGTCGGTCATCAGCAGCTCGGTGATCTTCACCCGCTCGATGGAGCCGTCAGCGCGGCACCATGCCGCCTGCTGGCCCTTCTTCATCGTGCCGTTGTAGATGCGGCAGAGCGCGAGGCGGCCGAGGAAGTTGGACGCGTCGAGGTTGGTGACGTGCGCCTGCAGCGGCGCCTCGTCGTCGTACGACGGCGCGGGGATGGTCTCGAGGATGGTGCGGAACAGGGCCTCGAGGTCGTCCCCCGCAGGCATGCCGCCGTTCTCGGGGCGCTCGAGGGAGGCCCGGCCGGCGCGCGCCGACGCGTAGACGATCGGGAAGTTGATCTGGTCCTCGGTGGCGTCGAGGTCCAGGAACAGCTCGTAGGCCTCGTCGACGACCTCGGCGATGCGCGAGTCCGGGCGGTCGACCTTGTTGATGACCAGGATCACCGGCATCTTGGCCTCGAGAGCCTTGCGCAGCACGAACCGGGTCTGCGGCAGCGGGCCCTCGCTGGCGTCCACCAGCAGGACGACGCCGTCGACCATGGACAGGCCGCGCTCGACCTCGCCACCGAAGTCGGCGTGGCCGGGGGTGTCGATGATGTTGACGGTGATGCCGTCGGACTCGCCGCCGGCCGCGGCCGCCGGGCCGCGGTAACGGACGGCGGTGTTCTTCGCGAGAATGGTGATGCCCTTCTCGCGCTCGAGGTCACCGGAGTCCATCGCACGTTCGTCGACGTGCTGGTGGGCGCCGAAGGCGCCGGACTGCCAGAGCATGGCGTCGACGAGGGTGGTCTTGCCGTGGTCGACGTGGGCAACGATGGCGACATTGCGGATGTCGCCGCGGGTCTTCATGGGCATGATGCCCATTGTCTCAGCCTTTGGGCGCACTCGTGACCAGTGTCCGGCGGGCCTCCCGGCGCAGGTCAGGACGTGGCGGTCGTCACCGCGTCGACGATGGGCAGGTCTGCGGGCAGCCACCCCACGCAGAAGGCGTCGGCCAGGTCCAGCCAGCGCAGCTCGTCGTGCTCCTCCAGCGGCTGCGGCCGGCCGTCGCTGACCTCGGCGAGCCACACGCGCATGAGGTAGCGCTCGCCCAGCGGCCAGGCACCGCCGACCGGGCCGGGGACCTCGTGGCCCAGCTCCACCCTCACGCCGAGCTCCTCCAGGATCTCGCGGTGCAGCGCTCCCACCGCGTCCTCGCCGGGCTCCACCTTGCCGCCGGGCAGCTCCCACCCTCCCGCCAGGGCCGGAGGCTCGGTGCGACGTGCGGCGAGCAGGCAGGTCGGGTGCGCGAGGTCGTCGACGATCGCCGCGCCGACCACGAGGCGGGGCGTGAGGGGCAGGTCAGGGAGGATGTCGTCCATGGGAACCGGCGCACAGTCTGCCATCGAGGTCAGCCGAACCTTGCTCGACAAGCCGTGCGCACGGCGTCAGGGTGTGGGCATGAGCAGACTGCTGACCGACGAGGAGGTCTCGCGGCAGCTGGCCGACCTGGCCGGCTGGCGGCGCGACGGTGACGCGATCACCGCGTCGTACGACGCCCCTGACTTCCCCGCCGCCGTCCGGCTCGTCGTCGCGGCCGCCGACGAGGCCGAGCAGATGGACCACCACCCCGACATCGACCTGCGCTGGAAGGTGACGCACTGGCGGCTGTCGACGCACTCGGCCGGGGGCCTGACCCAGCTGGACATCGAGCTGGCGCACCGGATCGCGCAGGCCGCGGCACGCATCGGCGCGCGGGCGAAGGACCAGGTGTGACCATGGGCTCACTGGACACCGGCGGCACGGTCCCCGGCGAGGAGGCCCTGGAGCTCGGCCACGAGGAGCCGCACGGCGCAGGCATGGCCTCGCGGCTGAACTGGCTGCGCGCGGGGGTGCTCGGCGCCAACGACGGCATCGTGTCCACCGCCGGCATCGTCCTCGGCGTCGCCGGCGCGACGGCGAGCAGGGGCGTCATCCTCACAGCCGGCATCGCCGGGCTCGCCGCGGGGGCGCTGAGCATGGCCGTGGGCGAGTACGTCTCCGTGAGCACCCAGCGCGACACCGAGCGGGCCCTCCTCGCCAAGGAGCGGCGGGAGCTGCACGAGACCCCCGACGAGGAGCTGGCCGAGCTGACCGAGATCTACCTCGCCAAGGGCCTGTCCGCCGACGTCGCCCGCCAGGTGGCCGAGCAGCTCACCGCCCACGATGCCCTCGGCGCGCACGCGGAGGCCGAGCTCGGCATCAACCCTGACGAGCTGTCCAGCCCCTGGCACGCGGCCTTCGCGTCGCTGGTGGCGTTCACCGTCGGCGCCCTCCTGCCCCTGCTCGCGATCGCCCTGCCGCCCCCGGGCGGCCGGGTGCTGGTGACCGTCGTGGCCGTCGTGCTGGCGCTGGTCTTCACCGGTGTGGTGTCCGCCCGCCTCGGTCATGCACCGTGGCGGCGACCCCTGGTGCGCAACGTGGCGGGCGGGCTGCTGGCCATGGGGATCACCTACGGCATCGGGAGCCTGGTCGGCATCGCCGGGTGACCCCCTCCCTCTCACCAGAAGCGGGTGCCCGGCTCTCCCTTGAACGGGCCCACCACCCGGTCGGTGACCCAGCCGCCGTAGAAGTCCCCCGGCTGGGGTCGCACCACCTCGCCGTCGACGGTGCACCGGTCCACCGCGCCGGGGTACAGCGCCACGTGGTCACGCAGGGCGGCGTACGCGGCGGTGGGCGAGGGGTAGTACCAGCCGGCACGTGGGGCCACGGTGTCCCCGCCGAGCAGGTCGACGTACGACGCCAGGCCCTTCCACTCGCAGAACGAGGTGCCCGACGCCTGCCGCAGCGACCCGGGCTGGAAGTCGGCGACCGGCAGGTAGTAGGTCGGCGGGTGGCTGGTCTCGAGGATGCGCAGCGCCGCACGGGTGTCGGCGATCACCACTCCCCCGAGGACGACCTGGACGTGCTCGCTGCCTGGTTCCAGCGCCGGCGGGCGGGGGTAGTCCCACACCGACTCCTGCCCCGGCCCCGGCTGCACCCGCTCGACGCCCGCACTCATGCCGACACCCTAAGGAGCCTCGCGTCCGCGTGTCACCGCTCGCAGACCACGCCGTCGTGATCCCGGTCGCGGTACCAGGCGTACTCGGCGTCCGAGCCGGAGCGGTAGGGACCGTAGCCGCCGGCGTTGGCCGCCCGGCAGGTCGGGAACCGGGGGTCGAGACCGGGCGCGTGCACGGGAGCGGGCGCCGGGGCGGGGGCCGGCGCAGGTACCCGCGTCGGGCGGGTGGTGGGCCCGGGAGCCGTCAGCGACGGGGCCGTCGTGGCCGTGCGGTCGCCGCCGAGGGGCACGGACGCGGACGCCGTCGGCACCCGTTGGCCGGGGCACGTGGTCAGCACCCGGCGTACGGCGTCCTTCTCGGCCGCGGTCACCCACAGGCCGTACCGCGCCTTGACCGCCGTCTGTCGGGCGACGTAGGCGCAGCGGTAGGACGTGCGCGGCGGGAGCCAGGTCGCGGCGTCACCGTCGCTCTTGCGCTGGTTGGTGGGCCCGTCGACGGCGAGGAGGTTCAGCGGGTCGTTGGCGAACCGGGTCCTGGTCTGCGTCGACCACTGCTGGGCGCCCTTCTGCCACGCGTCGGAGAGCGCCACCACGTGGTCGATCTGCACCCGGGAGGAGCTGGCCGCGCCGCGCACGAAGGCGATCGCCGTGCCGGTGTAGGGGTCGGCGAGCGTGCCGCGAAGGACCACGCACCCGTGCGTGCCGGCTCGGACCACGGTGGCCTGCAGGTCGCGCCGCAGGATGTCGTTGCGGGTGTCACAGCCGTTGCGGTCGGTGTCGGCCCAGGCCTGGCCGAACTGCTCGCGGTCGTAGCCGGTGCGGGGTGCCCGCCCCTTGACGGGAAGGGTGGCGAGCAGCGCGGCCGCTGTCCCGGCGGGGGGTGTTGTGGACACCGGCGCCCCGGCCGGCCTCGTGGTGGCCGACGGCGTCGGCACGGGGACCTTCGCCGGCGGTGTGGCCTCCGTCGGCTCCGAGCCCCCTGCCGGCACTGGGGTGCCGCGCAGGGTCGTCACCGAGGGCACCGGTCCGCCTGCGGCGGACGCGGAAGGGGGTGTAGCCGCAGCGATGCCGCCGCTGGCCGACGCCTGGGCATCCGGTGCGGTGGGCGAGGACGCGCCTGCCGCGAGGGCGAGGACCATGCCGGCGGCCGCAACGAGCGCCGCGCCCGTGCGGTTCCTGACCCGGAGCCGGACGATGCGGCCACGCGCGACCCCGACCAGACCCACCAGGGCGACCAGGAGCCCGGTCATGAGCACCATGGCGCTGGTCACGACGAAGCCTCCCGGCAGACAAGGACGGTGAGGGATGAAGGGGACTGCCGGAGGCCCCGACGGACGAGCTGGCACAGAGCGTCAGACGTCTGGGGCGTAGGGCCCGTCACAGTACACAGCCGCGCGCCGGCTCACGCCTGCTTGCTGATGCGTGCTGACCTTGCGACCAGCCACTGTTGCCCACCCGGTTCGCCGCCCGCACCTTCGTCCTGGCAGGCGGTGAGGCCGGCCAGTCCCCGGAAGTTGGTGTAGTAGACCGAGCCGGGGCCACCGTCGCGTAGACCCAGTCCCCGTACGACACCGTTGCGCAGGCATCGGCGCGCCGCGCGTAGCTCGGTGACCGCGCTTCCGTTGTCTGCGCTCTTCCACCACCCGTAGTGGACGTAGTCCCGCGTCGGGGAGGTGAGGAAGCGCGGGCCTTCGGTGTCGAGGGTACCGAAGCCGGGACGACGGAGCGGTCCGCTGACCACGCGCTGTTGCCGTAGCTGTTGTGGAAGGCCACCGGGTACCGGTACGTCCGCCCGTTGGTCAGCCCGGTGAAAGTCCTGCTCGTGGACGGTGACGCGGAGGCGCGACGTACGTCGGCCAGCCGTAACGATGCAGGCTCGGGCTCCACAGCTCCTGGAGGACCACCACCCGGTTCGGCTCCCCGTCGGCGGAGCGTTCCATGCCACGGTGGCCGACCTGGGGCCGGAGCGCACGCTGTGCGCCGGCGTGAGCCGGTGTCGCGCTCCAGGTGTCGCTGATGCAGGTGGACGCTGCCCGTCGGAGTCATCAGCTGTCCCTGCCCGGCAGGCTCGGGTCGTTCCACGACGTGACCCCACGTGCGTCCGGCATCCGGATGCGCTTGCCGCCAGAGTACATCAGCAACGAGCCCGGGTCGACCCTGCACCCCGTGACCCCGCCCGTGCGGACCTCGAAGTGCAGGTAGTTGGTGGTGCACGGCTCGACGTCTCCGCTGTGCCCCATCGTGCCGATCACCGTCGCCGGCGTGACCCGCTGGCCCTCCGTGGCCTTGATCGCGTCGAGGTGGTTGTACTTCGTCACCGTGCCGCCGCCGTGGTCCACCCAGACCCACGTGCCGGCCTCGATGTCCTTGGCCCTGGTCGTGCAGCTCGGGTCGACGTTTCCCACGTGAATGATCCCCGCACCGGCCGCGTAGACCGGGTCCCCCTTGGCGCCGACGAAGTCGATGGCCCAGTAGCCGTGGTAGGTGCCCTTCGTGCAGTTGCTCCATCGCGCAGGAGACACGGGCCGGGGTCCGCAGCGGCAGCCACAGAGGGTCACTGAACGGATGGCTCGCCGTCGGCGCGGCGGTGGCCACGACCGCGGTGGGAGCGAGCGCCGCGGGGCCGGCCGCGCGGACGATCGAGGCGGGACGGCCGCGACGGGAACGGCGACCGTGGCACTGGACGCACGGCGAGCGCCACGGGGAGGCCGACGGACGCGCTGGCCACCGCGGTCACGGCCAGCAGGACCAGGCGCGAGCAGCGCCGGGCTGGACCGGATGTGAGCGCATGAGCACCTCGAAGGAGTGGGCTGCCGGCACCGTCGGACGCAGTGACTTCAGCGCAGGCCGGGCCGACCGCACGACGGCGCATTTCTCCCGACGCGCGGAGCGGAGCGGGGACAAACCCCTCATCGACGGCGATGTCGTGCCGATGAGGCATGCGCATCCCCGGATTGGGTCAGGATTTGGCAATGTCCCTCGACCGTCCGGAACCAGCGCGCTTCACTACAGACAGCCGCGTCCGTGCCGTTCCGGCAGACCGCGACGACCCGTCCCATCCACAGGGGAGACATCACCACCATGCGCGACACCACGCTCCCGCACGCGACGTTGCCGCCGGTCACCTGCACCTCCTGGTGCACGGACGGTCAGGGACACCAGGACGAGCTGCTGCGCGAGGACCAGTACTGCAGCAGCGACGACGTCCGCGTCGAGGTCTCGGCGATGCCGATGGTCGAGTCGGCCACCGGGCCGGACCGCTCGCACCTGCTGGTGGGCCTGACGACCAGCGGCCCCGGCACGCCGGCCCGGGTGACGCTCAACACGGACAACCTGCACCAGCGCCACGACATCAACCTCACGTTCCTCGAGGCGACGCACCTGGCCTTCTCGGTGCTCGCGCTGACCGGCACGCCCTCGGCCCGCGAGGCGGCGCAGGTCCTGACCGCCTACCAGGCCCTCGACCCCGAGCGGCAGCAGCGCCTGGCGCGCGAGGCGATGCGCCTGATGAGCGAGCAGACGGCACAGCGCCGCGCCGTCTGACCCCGCACGCACGAACAGCGCCCCGCCTCCCGGCAAGGAGGTGGGGCGCTGTCGCGTGGTCACTGACGTGCGGCGGCCTTCACGCGAGGCGCGGCGCTCGCATCACGTCGCCACCGTGCTCGCTCAGCGGCGGTCGGCGATGCCGTCGCCGTCGGTGTCGATCTGCTCCTTGCGCACCTCTTCGGTGACCTGCGCTGCTCGGTCACCGTCTCCTTGTCGAGGCGCACGCGCTCCACCGGCACGGCCTCCTTCTCCACCACGGGGCGCTCCTCGTGCAGCACGACCTCGTGCTCCTCCTCGGAGATCGCCGGGCCGTCGAGGGCCTCGCCGCGGTTGGCGTCCGTGATCGGCTCGCGCTCGATCCGGACCTCCTCGCGCTGCACGGGGACGGTGACGGTCTCCTGCTCGGTGACGACGTACTTGCGCAGGCGGGCCCGACCGCTCTCGCGGGTCTCGGTGCCGACGTGCAGCTGCTCCTCGGAGCGGGTCATGGCGTTGTCCGTGGTCGGCCCGGAGGTGTCGTGACCCACCGTGCCGGCCTCGTCTGCCGGACGCGAAGCCGCTCTCGGCGCCCACACCGGACGTGCCCGACGACCGGAGGTGCCGTCGGCGTAGGTGCCGGCGTCCGTCGTACCGGCGTAGCCCGCGGTGCCGTGTGCCCTCGCGGCCGTTGGCCGAGGAGAGACCGTAGTAGCGGTACAGCTCCTCCTGCTCGTCGTCGCCGATGTGGCCGTCGTCGGCCACCTTCGGGGCGTCCTTGACCTTGGCCTTGTCGAAGGGAACGACCAGCTGGTCGCCCTCGATGCGGGCGGTCGCCAGCGGGACGAACGACTCCTTGGTCCCGAAGAGACCCGTGTTGACCGTGGCCCACGCGGGCTCGCCGGTGCGGTCGTCGAGGTAGACGTTGCCGATCTTGCCCAGCTTGTCACCGTCGTTGTCCACGGCGTTCGAACCGACGATGGTCTGCAGGTGCTCAGTGCCAATCATGTGTTCTCCCAATGTCGTTGGACTCGAGGCTGAAGTCCCGACCGCGGCTCACTGCGCCGGGGAGAGGTGAATCTCTCTTCCCAGCCAGGAGTGCTGCCCGGTGGTCCTCCAGCCGAGGCCGTCCCGAGGATCGGCTCCCCGCCGTACGGGACCATCCGGTCCGGTCGCAGCAGCGGGGGCCCGACGTCCCGTCGCGGCCTGTGGCTCCGGTTTACCCCGTAAACCGAAGCGGGAAACGGTCGGCAGCCGGATATCTGTCCGCCGGCCTCCCGGCCAGGCGCGCCGGTATCGGCGTACCCGGAACCTGCCTTGCCACACATCCCCCGGCCCCGGCTCCGCCTCGGTGGGGCGACTCCCGCCACGGTGCCGCCTGGAGCGCTCGGGTCGACGAGGAGGCCGTGACCGGTCCCCTCCATCTCATCCGCACGGGGCGTTGACCAGCGGGCCGCTCGCGACCAGAGTCGGTCCCGACGGACCCGGAGCAAGGAAGACCCCCATGGCCGAGCAGGAGACGCGCACCTTGCACGGCATCGCCGCGGCGTACGGCGACGTCGTGGCCGCCTTCCGCCGCCCCTGTGGGCCGGCGGCAGGCAGTGCAGCGCCGCCCTGCTGACGGCAGCGACGTCCAGGTGACCGGCCCGTGAGCACCCCAGCCGCCTACTGGGTCGCCGTCGCCGTCGGCACCGTGGTCTGCGCGGCCTTGTGCGCCGCCTGCCGACGGCGGCCGGGCCCCTGGGTCGTGTGGGCCGGGCGCGCGATCTCGCTCGTCCTGGCCCTCGACGCCGTGGCCTTCGTCGTCGTCCCCCTCACCGGGGCAGCTGGTCGGTGAGCGCTTCGCTGCCGCTCGCGCTGTGCAACCTGGCACTGCTCGTCGCAGCGGTCGCCTGCTGGGAGCCGAGCTGGCACCTGGCCGTCGAGCTCACCTACTTCTGGGGGCTCGCCGGCGCGATGCAGGCGGTGGTCACCCCGGACCTGGGCGCCGGGTTCCCGCAGCTGGAGTTCTTCGAGTTCGTCGTCGGCCATCTCGGCGTGGTCATCGCGGCCCTGTACCTCGTGGTCGGCCTCCGGCTGCGGCCGCGGCCCGGCTCGGTGAAGCGCGTGTTCGCCGTGACCGCGGCCTACACGGCGTTCGTCGGCTGGTTCGACTGGCTCACCGGCTCCAACTACATGTTCCTGGCAGCGGTCCCCGCGACGGGCTCCCTGCTTGTCGGTCCTCGGCCCGTGGCCCTGGTACATCGCCAGCGCGGCCGGCGTCGCACTCGTCCTGTTCTGGGCCCTCGATGCGCCGTTCCGTCACGGTCGTCCCGTCGATGGCCACCTGGCCGGGTCGGACCAGCCCGGGCGCCTCCGAGGCATCTAGCGGCCGGAACCGCCCGCGATCTCGTAGGACCACAGCTCGCTGTGAACCCCGACCGGCGCGGCGGGCTGTTCACCGGCACGCTCGGACGCGGAGCGGTGTCCGTGGGCGAAGGCCGGGCGAGCTCACCCAGGACTCGAACGCAGCCTCGTTCCGCCACCGCGTGATCACCAGCCAGGTGGTCCTGTCGTCGGTGGGCTTGAGCAGCTCGAAGCCCTCGAACCCCTCTTGGTCGTCCACGGCGCCCGCCCTCGCGGCGAACCGGCGGGCCAGCTCGTCGCCGCTGTCGGCGGGCACGGTGATCGCGTTGATCTTGATGACAGTCACCTTTCGATGATGCCACCGGCAGGCCGTGCGGTGACGGGAGACGGCCGACGCAGGCACCCCCCGGCAGGCTCTGGAGACAGGTGGCACACCCGGGGTCAGCGAACCACCCGTCGAGCAGTGTCTGGAAGTCGTCGGGGCGAGCAAGGGGCTACCGACGTGGTCGGTGCATGACGATCGTGACGCCGCCGCCGACCGTCATGTCCACGCGGGTGCATGTGGCCGCCGGGTCGCTGGTCGACCCGACCTCCACCGGGACCGAGGCTTGCCGCACGGCGGACCGTGCGATGGCCTCGGCCTGAGGCAGGGTCACGCACTGGCTGGCGATGCCGGCTCGCAGCGTTCGGATCACGTCATTCAAGGAGCCGGTACGAGCCGCGTTCGGCGCCGAGGGGTCAGGCAGCCGGAACGGCAGGACCACGACCTGCTTGCTGCGGGGCTTGGCGGTGGCGGTCGCGCAGGGACGCTGGGCACTCGTGGCATCGCCCTGAGTGAGGCTGTGGTCGACAGCGTTCAGCTCGATCGCCGTGGGGCTCTGCTCGGGGCCCGCCGCCGGAGGGTTGTCGCACCGCTGATGGCGTCGCCGGTGATGAACTTGCCTTCTGCCCGGTCGCCGTTGAGGTCGGCGTCGGTGGTCCCCTCGCGCAGGGCGTCGAGCGCCCTTCGGTCTACGTAGGCGAGCAGCGACACATGGGTGTACTCGAACAGCGCGGCGAACCGGTCCTCCGGTGACCTCACCAATCCCCCTCCACCGTGACAACCTGACACCGCCGTCATGTCCGGCAGCGCGGCGAGCGTTACCGCGGTGGCGTGGATCTCAGGCGCTCCCGCTCCGGTGACATCGCGGCTCCGGCGCTATCGACACTCCGGCCGGCGGCCCGCCGATGGTTGCGCGTCCCCCGCTGCACCTCGCGGGAGATGCGGGTATGCCTTCACTGGCCCAGCACCGTCGCGCCCCGGTGAACCGCCCTCACGTCGGGCTCACCAGCGCGGTCGTCCTACACCGCGCCCGCGGGCTCGACCGGCATCGCCGTGGCGCGCAGCGTGGCCTTCGCAGCACTGTTTTCCCGGCGACGGGCTATCGCCTTCCCGAGCTCCCACACTCCTACGCCACGCCCGGGGACCCGACCGGCATCGCCTTCGCCGGCAGCGCGGCTTCCTTGGCGCTGTCTGCCCGGCGACGGGCTATCGCCTTGCCGAGCTCCCAGACGATGAAGAGCGCCAGGGCGGGAGCGGCTCCGATCAACCACTTCCCGCCGGAAAGGGAGGAGGTCCCGAGCAGGGACGGCAGGAAGGCGCCCTTGGCGATCAGGATGGCCAGGATGATCTCCACCAGGGCCGTGATGTTGAGGGTGTTGTTGTCGAAGGTCTCCTGGCGCAGGATCGAGGCCTTCTCGTCGCGGCACTCGAACGCCGCGACGACGAGCATCAGGGAGAACGCCACCAGGCCCATGGTGCTGCCGATCCGCGACGTTGTCGTACTCGTTCTTTCCGAACACGATCAGCAGGTTGATCGCCACGGACATGAACAGACCGGCCAGAGCGACGGTCGTGATGACGGCGGGGGTCATGATCGACGCCGCGCGCGGTCGCGGCTGGCGGCTCATGAGTCCTGGGGTCTCCTTGTCCAGGCCGAGCGCGATGCCGACCGGAGCGGTGATCAGGAAGTTGATCCACAGGATCTGGACGGCGGAGAAGGGTTGGCCGCCGGCGATGTTGAGCAGGCTCGCCATCAGGAAGGTCACCACGTAGGTGACCAGCGCGACCAGCATGAAGCGGATGTACTTCAGCATGTTGTCGTAGAGCTTTCGACCTTCGGACACGGCGCGCACGATGGTGGCGAAGTTGTCGTCGGTGAGGATCATGCGACCGGCGTTCTTGGCGACCTGGGTGCCGGTGCCCATCGCGATACCGATGTCGGCGGCCTTGATCGCCGGTGCGTCGTTGACCCCGTCGCCGGTCATGGCCACGACGTCGCCCTTCTCGCGCAGGGTCTCGACCATCAGCGCCTTGTGCTCGGGCGCCACTCGTCCGACCACGCCGATGGCGTCGATCCGGTCCAGGCGCTCGGCGTGGGACATCGCGGCCAGCTCGGTGCCGAGGATGGCCTCCCCGGGGATGCCCAGCTGCTTGGCGATGGCCGCACCGGTGACCACGTCGTCTCCGGTGACCATCCGTACACGGATGTTGGCGTCCTGGGCGGATCGGACCGCGTCCAGCGACTCGGTCCGGGGCGGATCCATCATCCCGACCAGTGCGGTCATCTGCAGGCCCTGGATCATGGACAGCAGGTCACCCTCGGGGTCGAAGCCCGTGGGGTCGATGTCCTTCATGGCCGCCGCCATGATCCGCAGGCCCTTGCTGCCGAGGCGTTTCATCGCCTGGTCGGCCCGTTGGTTCAGCTGCTCGCCCCAGGGGACGGTCTCCCCCTTGGCCAGGGCAGACGTGGCCCGCCCGATCACGGCGGGGGCGGCACCCTTGACGAAGACGCGAACGACGGGGTTGCCGGACTCGTCCTTGGCATCGCAGAACGCGGCCATGAGCTTGTAGGTGGGATCGAACGGCAGGGTCGCGAGCCGGGGGTGAGCCTCCTGCGTGCCTTCGATGTCGAGCTGCACCTTGTGCCCGAGGACCAGCAGCGCCCCCTCAGTGGGGTCTCCCACGACCTTGCCGTTGACGAGCTTGGCGTCGTTGGTGATGAGGAACGGCAGGATCGCCGCCTCGATCGTGTTCGTGTTGCCGGCGCTGTGGTGGACCTCGCCGTCGAGGCCGTAGCCGATTCCGGTGATCGTGTAGCGGTCGGTGGGGTCGATCACCTCGACGACGGTGACCTGGTTCATCGTCAGGGTGCCGGTCTTGTCCGAGTTGATCGCCGACGTCGAGCCCAGGGTCTCCACCGAGTCCAGGCTCTTCACGACGGCGCCGTGCGCAGCCAGATCCCTGGACCCGCTGGACAGGATGACCTGCAGCACCGTCGGCATGGCCATGGGCACCGCCGCCAGCGCCAGCGCGATGGCTGTCGTGAAGATCGTCTGGGTCGACTGCCCACGGGAGATCCCGAGGGCGAACATGACCGCGATGGTCAGTCCAGCGGCCGCCGCGATCCACAACGTCAGGGTGTCCAGCTGCTTGGTCAGCGGGGTCTTGAGGTGGGGCGTGGACTTGAGCATCCCGGAGATGTTGCCCACCGCGGTGTTGGCGCCGGTCCCGGTGACCATCATCACCCCGCTGCCGTGCGTCACCGGGGTGTTCATGAACGCCATGTTCGCCTGGTCCCCCAGGACCGGGTTCGTGATCGGTGATCACCTCGGTGCTCTTCGCGGCGGGAACGCTCTCGCCGGTCAGCGCGGACTCGTCGATCTGCAGGGAGGTGGCCTCGATGAGCCGCCCATCGGCGCACACATCGTCACCGGCCGCGAGCAGGACCACGTCACCCACGACCACCTGGTCGGCCGGCACCTTGACCTCGGTGCCATCGCGACGGACCCGGGCACTCGTCTTGAGCATCGACTGCAGCGCATTCATCGCACTCTCCGCCTTGCCCTGCTGGCGCAGGCCCCCCAGCGCGTTGAGCGCCGTGATCAGCAGCACAGCCACGCCGGTGGCGACCTCGCCGATCACGATCGACGCGACCGCGGCCGCGACGAGGATGATCTGCATGTAGGACTTGTACTGGGCCAGGAACGCTTTCCACCCGGGCGGTGGCTTCTCGGCGGGAAGTGCGTTCGGCCCGTCGGTCTTCAGCCGCTCCGCGGCCGTCGCCGCCGGCAGACCGCTGTCGGGGTCGACACCCAGCTTGTGTGCGACCGCGTCAGGTGAGAGCGCGTACCACTCCTGCGGCCTCGCCACCGGCCGGCCGCTCATCCGTGCTCGTCGCCGCCATCTTGTCAGTCATCGCTGGTCCTTCATCTCGGGCATCGTCGTGCTCCATCGCCGCTCCTAGAAGGGAGTCGGGATGTGGTGCAGGGGCAGCCCCGGGTCCGCGTACCCCCGTGCGCTCGGCTTCTTGGGCATCTTCACGTCGTCGGGTTCGAGCGGCTCGTAAGGGATCTGGCTGAGCAGGTGGGCGATGATGTTGAGCCGGCCCCGCTTCTTGACGTCGTTGTCGACGACGTACCACGGCGCCCACCCGGTGTCGGTGGCGGCGAGCATCGCATCCCGCGCCCGGCAGTACTCGTAGTGGCGGCTGTAGGACTTCAGATCCGTCGGGGACAGCTTCCAGATCTTGCGCGGGTCCTCGATCCGGCTCTCGAGCCGCCGGGTCTGCTCGTCGACGCTGACGTTGAGCCAGTACTTGATCAGGATGATGTCGTTCTCGACCATCGCCTTCTCGACCATCGGCACCTGCTCGAGGAACTTCTTGGCTCTGCTCCTCGGTGCAGTACCCCATGACCGGCTCGACGCCGGCGCGGTTGTACCAGCTGCGGTCGAAGATGGCGACCTCCCCAGCAGCGGGGAAGTGGGCCATGTAGCGCTGGACGTACATCTGGGACTTCTCGCGCTCGGTCGGCGTCGGCAGGGCGATGTGCTTGAAGACCCGCGGGCTGGTCCGCTCGGTGATCCGTCGGATCGTGCCACCTTTGCCCGCCGAGTCCAGCCCCTCGAACACGATGCACACCTTGGCCCCGGTGGCCTTCACCCATTCCTGCATGGCCACCAGCTCACCCTGCAGGCGGCGCATCTCCTTCTCGTACTCCTTCCTCTTCATCTTGCGTCGGGAGGCAGAGGGCCCGTCCCCGTCGGCCGCGGCCGGAGCCAGCTCGATCACCGCCGACCCCGTTGACCTGCCTGACTTCTTGTGCTGCTTGCCCATCGGTCCCCTCCCCTCTCCGGAGGTCACGGCGATGTCGAACCACGTCCGCACTCAGCCCGCGTCAGCAAAGGCCTCCTGCACTGCGCCCGACCCAGCACCGATGACGGCGGCCGTGGAGAGGGCGACACGGGCCGGTCGCCAGCCCCAGCGCGCCATCAACCCAGGCGCCCTGCCGCAGCGGCTGCTCTGCTTCTTCGCGATCGCGGCCTTGCCCTCGTCGTTCTTGGCGGTGCCCACGGCGTCGGATCCGTCAATCAGGTGCCCGTCGTGGTACAGCGCCTTGACGGCGTCGTAGTCCGCCTCCTCGTCGTCAAGAGAGGCGAAGGTGGCGGTCAAGGCCGGGAGCGTGTCCAGACCGTGCATGACGTCTCCTTCTGAGCGCAGGACCGCGGGACAGGACTCCCGTCCCGGGGCGCCCAACCCCTGCAGTCTCTGATCCAGCTGTGATCCCTCGCATCACCCTCGGGGGGTGGTTTGGCCGCAAGGAGGCAGCGTTGACCCGGCCCTGTTCCCGCTCGCCGACCTCTGCGACGTCTTCCCCGCAGGACACGCTCATCGGCGAGACGGCGCGGGCAACGGCAAGCGCCGCTGGTCGGGGACGTCGCCGCCGTCGACCGGGGGGCGTCGTGAGCAGCAGGCACCGCGCTTCATTCAACGCTCAGGAAGGCGGGGAAATATGGTGCACGGACAGCAACGCTCGGGGGCCGCACAGTTCTGCGCTGACGACACGCTCTTCTCACCGCAGCCGCCCTCGACCTGGCGCAAAGGCCGCCAGCGCGACGTCTGCGGCACGAGTTCTAGACGCGCGCCTCACCAGTGCGAGCACCGTCGTCTGCTGGACCCGGTCGACCTGAGTCAGCGCCACGGCAGCTCCCCGATCACCGCGACAGCCGGGCCGCTGCGCACGTTGTCCAGGAAGCCGGAGGGAGCCGCGATCTCCTTCGGGTGAGGATCGTCGGGTTCACCGGCTGCTCCTCGGCCTCGACCCCGCTGACGCCTCATAGTCCGACGTCCACGTCGCGCTCCCGAGCACCATGACGTCGTGACGTTCGCATTTCCGGCCGGGATCCCCAGTGCATCCGCGCGGCGAAGGAGCCGTAGAGGAAGCCGACTCGGTCCCGTCGTGTCGGGAGTTCCATCGACCAGGATCACCACCGGGCCGGTCGCGACCCTGAGGTCTCGCGCACGGGGGCCACCAGCGGGCTCGCGCCGTTGGCCGGCTCGCCTCGTGCGGCCCACCTGTCGGTCGCTAGGTGCCACCGTCCACAAGGCTCGCGACCTCGCGGTGCGCGGTCGGGTAGGCCAGGCCGGCCGCTTCCAGTCGTTCACGCTCTGCTCGTCGCCGCTCAGCAGCAAGGTGGAGAGCAGGCGCGCCTGACCGTCCGAGCGGAAGATCGGAGCGAGGAGCGGCGCCTCGGTTCTCATATAACTGAGGTTATCCTCCACTATATTGACAGTCAACGTCTCCGCGAAGGCTGGCGCTGCCTCGGTACCGCAGGCCGGACCACCAGTGCCGGCTGCGGCGACGCTGCTGTGTGGCCGACCGTCGGCCCGTCCACCGCCAGGACTCGTCTCGCGGATCTCGGCCGGTCCCGGTCACCTGGGGAGGCGCCGAGCGCTGGGCGTCGTTGCTCACCCAGTGGACGCGCGGATCGGTCAGCAGGTCCCGCATCAGGGCGGCGAGGCGTCCGGGGTCGTCCCGGGACGCGATCACTGCGGCGTGGAACACCACGAGGACGCCTTGGCGGAGTCGCCAGCGCTCGGCAACCAGTTCGGCACTCCTGGACGAGATCATCGGCCGGTCGCCTCTGGCTTCGGCAGCCGCTCGTGGCCAGCCAGCTGCTGCACCTCGGTGTCTCTCGGCGCACGCCGAGGGCCCACTGCTCTGCACAAACGCAGCGACTCACACGTTGAAGCGGAACTCCACCACGTCGCCGTCGGCCATGACGTAGTCCTTGCCCTCGATGCGGACCTGCCCCCTGGCCTTGGCCTCGGCCATCGACCCGGCGGCGACCAGGTCGTCGTACGACACGACCTCGGCCTTGATGAACCCACGCTGGAAGTCGGTGTGGATGACACCGGCCGCCTGGGGCGCGGTCCAGCCGCGGTGGATGGTCCACGCCCGCGCCTCCTTCGGGCCGGCTGTCAGATAGGTCTGGAGTCCCAGCGTGGCGAAGCCGACCCGGGCCAGCTGGTTCATGCCGGCCTCCTCGACGCCGACCGACTCCAGCAGCTCGGCCGCGTCCTCGGGCTCCAGCTCGGCGAGGTCCATCTCCAGCTTGGCGTTGAGGTAGATGGCGTCCGCGGGCGCGACGATCTCGGCCAACGAGGCCTTCAGGGCGTCGTCGGTCAGGCCGTCCTCGTCCAGGTTGAACACGTAGAGGAAGGGCTTGGTCGTGAGCAGCGACAGCTCGCGGATCGCGTCCAGGTCGACACCGGCGGCAGCACCCGCGGCGAACAGCGTGTCACCGGCCTCCAGGACCTTCTGGGCGGCAACGGCGTTGTCCAGCAGCGACTTCTCGGCCTTCTTGCCCTTGACCTCCTTCTCGAGGCGCGGCACCGCCTTCTCCAGCGTCTGCAGGTCGGCGAGGATCAGCTCGGTGTTGATCGTCTCGATGTCGTCACGCGGGCTGACCTTGCCCTCGACGTGCACCACGTCGTCGTCGGTGAACGCACGGATGACCTGGCAGATCGCGTCCGCCTCGCGGATGTTGGCGAGGAACTTGTTGCCCAGGCCCTCACCCTCCGAGGCGCCCCGGACGATGCCGGCGATGTCGACGAAGGACACGGTCGCAGGCATGATCCTGGCGCTGCCGAAGACCTCGGCCAGCTTCTCCAGCCGCGGGTCGGGCAGCGGGACGACCCCCACGTTGGGCTCGATCGTCGCGAACGGGTAGTTCGCCGCCAGCACGTTGTTCTTGGTCAGGGCGTTGAAGAGCGTGCTCTTGCCGACGTTGGGCAGGCCGACGATGCCGATAGTGAGTGCCACGGGGACAGGAGTTTAGTCGCTCCGCGGACGGTCCGAGGACGTCAGGACGCCGGCGAGGGTGCGCTCGCCCGCGCGAGCTGGCGCGACTGGGCCACGAGCCGGCCGCTGGAGTCCCACACCTCCGCGTCCTCCTCGAGGAATCCCCCGGCCAGGTTGCGCGTCGTCAGCCCGATCCGCAGCCACCCCGGCGCCGGCCGCGCCCGCACGTGCACGGTCAGCTCCAGCGTGGGCGTCCAGCCGGACAGGCCGAGGTCGAAGGCCACCGGCGGCAGCGCGTCGCACGCCAGCAGCAGCATCAGCGGGTCGGGCTCGCGCCCGTCGGCCAGGCGGAGCCAGCCGCGGATCCGCCCCAGGCCGGACGGTTCCCCGGCCGCCCAGCCGGACGTGGCCGGATCCAGCCGCAGGTCCAGGCGATCGAGCATCGCGGCGTGGCGCAGGAAGCTCGGCGGCGCCTCGGCCGCACGCACGCAACGGTCCGGGGACGGCAGGTCCGGCGGTACGGCGCTCGTGCGCACCTCGTGCGCGACGCTGTCCAGGTCGCCGTACGTCGCGAGCACACGGACCCGCTCCACGTCGACGCCGGCGGGCGCCCGGCTGGGACAGGGACACCTGCCCGGTGGAGACGCTGCGCCCGCTGCGCAGCACGTCGGTGCGCAGCGTCGCAGGCCCCGGTGACGCCGCGGACAGGTAGTAGGCGCTGACCGCGAACGGGTCGGCGTGGCCGGCCCGGGACAGCTCGTGGGACAGCGCCCGCCCGGCCAGCGCCATCAGCAGCCCGCCATTGACCGCGTTGCCGATCAGCCATCCCGCGCCCAGCTCCGCGGCGCAGGCCCCGGCCTCCTCCAGCGGTGACAGCGCAAGGGCGCGGTCGAACTCGCTGTCGGTGGCAGCGGCGCGCGAGGTGGGCTCGGCGGTCACGGAAGCCTCCGGCGGAGTCGTACGGCGGGTCAGGGCGAGGAACGCGGCCACAGTCTCGTCGTACGCGGAGCGGGCCGTCCACCCCGCCCGTGCCGGCGCGGCCCTGTCGGTGGCGCATGTCACGGTGTGCGACATGCAGATCCTTCTCGGTGTCCTCATCGGCCTCGTCCTCGGCGTCGCCGTCGCCGTCGTGCTCGCGCGGCTGGTGTTCGCGGGGCGGACGGCTGCACTGTCCACGGAGCGCGACCTGCTGCGCGAGCGCGTGGTCGACCTGGAGGCGACCGTGAGCGAGGACGCCCAGACCGCCTCGGTGCTCGCGCCGCTGCGGGACGCCCTGGGGCGCGTCGAGCGGCAGGTGTCGACGCTGGAGCGCGACCGCGCGGAGCAGTACTCCCAGCTCGGCGAGCGCCTCACCCACGTCACCTCCACCACGGACGCGCTGCGCGCCCAGACCGCCTCGCTGGCGGGCTCCCTCAACGCCTCCACCGTGCGCGGCACCTGGGGCGAGGTGCAGCTGCGCCGGGTGTTGGAGCACGCGGGCATGCTGGCCCGCTGCGACTTCGACGAGCAGGTCACGGCGGTCAGCAGCCACGACCGCGGGATCCGCCCGGATGTGGTCGTGCGGCTGCCCGGCGACAAGTGCCTGGTCGTCGACGCCAAGTCCCCCATGACGGCGTTCCTGGCCGCGCAGGCCGACGGGATCGGCGCGCCCGAGCGTGACCGGCTGCTCTCGACGCACGCCACGTCGCTGCGCTCGCACGTCGACGCGCTGGCCGCCAAGGCCTACTGGTCGGCGTTCACGACCACGCCTGAGATGGTCGTGTGCTTCGTGCCCGGCGACTCCATCCTCGCCGCGGCGGTGTCCGCGGAGCCGGGCCTGTTCGACCACGCGATGTCACGCAAGGTGGTGCTGGCCTCCCCCGGCACCCTGTTGGCCCTGCTGCGCACGGTCGCGTTCACGTGGCAGCAGGAGGCGCTCACCAGCAGCGCCCGCCAGCTGCTCGAGCTCGGCAACACGCTGTATTCGCGGCTCGCCACGCTCGGGGTCCACGCCACGAAGATGGGCGCCTCGCTGCAGAAGTCGGTCGAGAGCTACAACGCGCTGGTGGGCGCGCTGGAGTCACGGGTGCTCGTCACGGCACGCAAGATGCACGACCTGGAGCTGGTCGAGAGCGTGATCCCCGAGGTCCGGCCGATCGAGCAGGGTCCCCGACCGCTGACGGCGGCCGAGCTGCTGGACGCACTCGACGCCGACGTCGCGCGCCCACAGCTGCAGCTCGAGGACGTCGCTGGGCGGGACGGAACAGGTCGGGAGTCCCCCGGCACGGGCGCCACCCGCCACAGTGCCTGACGAGACGTCACGGCACCCGTCAGTGCACCGCACCCGTCAGCCGCCGCACCTGTCAGTGCAGCGACTCCGGTCCGGGCGCACCGGCGTCGTGGCGGACCGCGGTGGCCTCGACGCCCTTGCGAGCCTTGAGGTCGCGGCGCAGCTCGTTGGGCAGCGAGAACAGCAGGTTCTCCTGGGCCGAGACGACGGGCTGCACGTCCGCGTAGCCCCGCTCGGCCAGGAACGCCAGCACGTCCCTGACCAGCACCTCCGGCACGCTGGCGCCGCTGGTGACGCCGACGGTCTGCACCCCGTCCAGCCAGGAGGGGTCGATCTCGTCGGCGTAGTCCACCAGGTGGCCGGCGCGAGAGCCGTGCTCGAGCGCGACCTCGACCAGCCGCACCGAGTTGGAGGAGTTGCGCGAGCCCACGACGATCATCAGGTCGGTGTCGGCAGCCATCTGCTTGACCGCGAGCTGGCGGTTCTGCGTGGCGTAGCAGATGTCGTCACTCGGGCGGGTCCTGCAGGCGGGGGAACCGGTCCCGCAGCCGGCGGACGGTCTCCATCGTCTCGTCCACCGACAGCGTCGTCTGGCTCAGCCAGACCACCTTGTCGGGGTCGCGCACCTCGACGTTGACGACGTCGTCCGGGCCGTCGACGATCGTGATGTGCTCGGGGGCCTCACCGGAGGTGCCGACGACCTCCTCGTGACCCTCGTGGCCGATGAGCAGGATGTCGAAGTCGTCCGCGGCGAACCGGACCGCCTCGCGGTGGACCTTGGTGACCAGCGGGCAGGTGGCGTCGATCGTCTTCAGCGACAGCGCGCGGGCCTCCTCGTGGACGACCGGCGCCACGCCGTGGGCGGAGAACACCACCGTGGCGCCCTCGGGCACCTCGTCGGTCTCGTCGACGAACACGGCACCACGCTTCTGCAGGGTGGTCACGACGTGCTTGTTGTGCACGATCTCCTTGCGCACGTAGACCGGCGCGCCGTACAGCTCCAGCGCCTTCTCCACCGTGATCACGGCCCGGTCGACCCCCGCGCAGTATCCGCGCGGTGCCGCCAGCAGGACCTTCTTCGTTGCCACAGTCACCCCTTCATCGTAGGTGGCCAGAACGCCAGGGGCGGCCCTGCTGCGTCCCCGGCGCACGTGAGGTGCCGCACGGCCGTCCCCGCTGCCGCCTACAGTGAGCGCCGTGACCAGCCCCGCAGCGCTGCCGGAGAAGGCGGCCGACACCTCCGCCGAGCAGCCCTGGCCGGTCCGCCTGCTCAGC
The DNA here is from genome assembly GCA_963724015.1 of uncultured Actinomycetota bacterium. Classification (GTDB taxonomy): domain Bacteria; phylum Actinomycetota; class Actinomycetes; order Actinomycetales; family Dermatophilaceae; genus CAVRTM01. Next base: position 553,887 of record CAVRTM010000004.1, on the reverse strand, counting down.
CTGAAGATCGCCGACTACGTCGAGAAGATGTCCGCCCTGTGGGTGGAGGGCCAGGTCGTGCAGCTGTCCCGCCGGCCGGGCACCCAGACCGCGTACCTCACGTTGCGCGACCCCGACGTCGACATGTCCCTCAACGTGACGGTGCGCACCACGACGCTCGACGCGATGGCCGTGCCGCTGACCGAGGGCGCCCGCGTGGTGGTGCAGGCCAAGGCGACGTTCTGGACCAAGCGCGGCACCCTGCAGCTGGACGCCCGGCAGGTGCGCCCGGTCGGCGTGGGCGAGCTGCTCGCCCGGCTGGAGCACCTCAAGCGCGTCCTCGCCGCCGAGGGCCTGTTCGAGCGCGAGCGCAAGAAGCCGCTGCCGTTCCTGCCGCGGCGGGTGGGGCTGATCTGTGGCCGGGGCAGCGCCGCGGAGAAGGACGTCGTCGAGAACGCCCGACGCCGCTGGCCCTCGGTGGTGTTCGAGATCCGCCAGGTGCCGGTGCAGGGGCCCGACACCGTGACCGAGGTCGGCGCCGCGCTGCGCGAGCTGGACCGCGACCGGGCGGTCGACGTCATCATCATCACCCGTGGCGGTGGCGCCTTCGAGGACCTGCTGCCGTTCAGCAACGAGGCCCTGGTCCGAGCGGTGGCGGACGCGGTCACCCCGGTGATCAGCGCCATCGGACACGACGTGGACACGCCGCTGCTGGACTTCGTCGCCGACGTGCGCGCCTCCACGCCGACCGACGCGGCCAAGCTGGTCGTGCCTGACCTCGCCGAGCAGCGCGCCGCCGTCGGGGCGACCCGCGCCCGGCTGCATCGGGCGGTCGGCACGCGGGTGGCCTCCGAGCGCCGGCACCTGACCTCCCTGCGCAGCCGGCCGGTCATGGCCGACCCCAGGGCCATGGTCACCGCGCGCAGGGAGGAGCTCGACGCGCTGACGGCCCGGGCGCGCCACCGGGTGCAGGCCAGCGTGCACCGTGCCGCCGACCAGGTCGACCACCTGCGTGCGCAGGTGCGGGCCCTGTCGCCGCTGTCCACGCTCGAGCGCGGCTACGCCGTCGTCCAGCACGCCGACGGTCGCGTCGTCATGGACCGTGAGGACGTCGGGGCCGACGAGCTGCTGCGGGTGCGCGTGGCCCGTGGCGACTTCGGCGTGCGCCCGGTCAGCTGACACCGGCGCGCGGACCCCGTTCCGTGCCGGCGCTCCGCCCTGGAGCCGGCGCTGCTGCCCGGGCGCCGGGGGCGGCGCCGGGCGCGGCGCCGGTCGTGCGGCCGGTGTCGGGCACCGGTCGTATGGTGTCCCGCGTGGCAGCCAACGACCCCCAGCCTGCGCCAGCCGCGGCCGCGGACCACCCCGACATCGCCGACCTGACCTACGAGCAGGCCCGCGACGAGCTCATCTCGATCGTGGGCCGGCTGGAGGGGGGCCAGATCGGCCTGGAGGACAGCATGGCGCTGTGGGAGCGCGGCGAAGCCCTGGCCGCGCACTGCAGCACCTGGCTGGACGGTGCCGAGGCCAAGCTGGGCGCGCGCCAGCCGTGACCCGCCGGCTATGACCCGCCGGCGTCGCCCGCGTCGCGCCGGCATGGACCAGGCGTCGCAGCGCCAGCGCGGCTCCGGCCGCGCACCGGGCGGCCGGCTCAGCTCGCGCTGACGCGGTGCAGCCGCTGCGCGAAGGTGACCAGCTCGTCGTACGGCGCGGTGCCGGTGAGGATCGTGGTCATGTCCGTGGGGCCCTTGCCCCGGTTGACCAGGCTGATCTGCACCTTGTCGCCGCGGCGGATCTTCTCCCACGTGCGACCGGCCGCCGTCAGCGTGCCCTCGGCCCTGCCGCGGTTGGTCTGGGCGGCGACCCAGGTGCCGGTCGCGCCCCGGGTCTGCTCGATCGCGATGTACTGCTCGTCCGGTGAGATGTAGCCGGCGTGCCAGGTCTGCAGGCCGTCGGTGGAGCGCTCGAACCGGACCGCGTTGGCGCGCCACCCGGCCGGCAGGGTCGGCGCCTCGATCGCCCACCCGGTCTCCCGGGCGACCTGCTTCGCGACCGGCAGCACGTCGACGGGCGGCTGGCTGACCTTGTTGACGCGGGGGACGAGCGCCACCCACACCGCCACGAAGGCCAGGATCACGCCCAGCGAGAGCAGCATGCTGCGGGCGCTGCCCCCACCGCGGCGACGCCCGCCACCGGGGGCGGGGCCGCCGGCAGGAGGAGCGGCGTGGGGAGGGCTCGTCGTACTCACCCCTCTATGGTCGCTGACCTGCGCCGGAGTGCGGCACCCGGGCTCGGTCCGGACGCCATGTGCCCGCCCGGCGGCCCCGCTAGAGTCGCCTCGTCGTCGCACCCCCGAGCACAAGCGTGGAGGAAGCCCGCATGACCGAAGAGAACCTGCCGTCCGAGCTGAAGGTGGGCTACCAGCGCCCGGACCGGAACCTGGCCCTCGAGCTGGTGCGGGTCACGGAGGCGGCAGCCCTGGCTGCCGGTCGATGGGTCGGTCGGGGGACAAGATCGGGGCGGACGGCGCCGCGGTCGAGGCGATGCGCACGATGATCTCGACGGTGTCGATGAACGGCGTGGTCGTCATCGGCGAGGGCGAGAAGGACCAGGCGCCGATGCTGTACAACGGCGAGCGTGTCGGCGACGGCACCGGCCCGGACGCCGACGTGGCCGTCGACCCGATCGACGGGACCACGCTCTGCGCCAAGGGCCAGAGCAACGCCATCGCGGTCCTCGCTGCGGCCGACCGCGGCACGATGTACGACCCCAGCGCGGTGTTCTACATGGACAAGCTGGTCACCGGTCCCGAGGCCGCGGACGTCGTCGACATCCGCCTGCCCGTCGCGGAGAACATCCGGCGAGTCGCCAAGGCCAAGCAGAGCAGCCCGGACGACATCACCGTCGTCCTGCTCGACCGCCCCCGGCACCAGCAGCTCGCGGCCGAGGTGCGAGCGGCGGGTGCGCGGCTGCGGTTCATCTCCGACGGCGACGTCGCCGGCGCCATCATGGCCGCCCGGCCCGACACCGGCGTGGACCTGCTGCTCGGCATCGGCGGCACCCCCGAGGGCATCATCGCCGCCTGCGCGATCAAGTGCCTCGGCGGCGTCATCCAGGGCCGGCTCGCCCCCACCGACGACGACGAGCGCCAGCGGGCCATCGACGCCGGCCTCGACCCGGACGCCGTGCTGTCCACCAACGACCTGGTGGGCGGCGACAACTGCTTCTTCGTGGCCACCGCCATCACCGACGGCGAGCTGCTCAAGGGAGTCCGCTACCGTGCCGGCGGCGCCACCACCCAGTCGCTGGTGATGCGCTCCAAGAGCGGCACCGTCCGGCTGATCGAGGGCCACCACCAGATCTCCAAGCTGCGCGCCTACAGCCCGGTGTACTCCGGCAGCACCCCGAGCGGCACGGCGGCGACCCCGTGAGCGGCGGTCGCACGCTGGTCCTCGGAGAGGCGCTCATCGACGTCGTGCGCCGCCCCGACGGGGGCGTGGCCGAGCACCCGGGCGGCAGCCCGGCCAACGTCGCCCTCGGCCTGGCCCGGCTCGGGCACCCGGTCAGCCTGCGCACGAGCATCGGGTCCGACCCGCGGGGCGAGCTGATCGCGGGGCACCTGGAGCCCGAGGGCGTCGAGCTGGCACCCGGCAGCCGCACGCAGGGCGCCACGTCGGTGGCCGAGGCCACCCTGGATGCCACCGGCGCGGCCACCTACCACTTCGAGCTCGGCTGGGACGTCCCGGAGCCGGTCTCCCTGGACGGCGCCGGGCACCTGCACACCGGGTCCATCGCGGCGACCCTCGAGCCGGGCGCATCGGCCGTGCTCGAGGCCGTCGAGCGGGCGCGCGCCACTGCGACGGTGTCCTACGACCCCAACGCACGTCCCTCCCTGATGGGGCAGCCGCAGGACGTGCGGGCGCGGATCGAGCAGATCATCGGGCTCAGCGACGTCGTCAAGGCCAGCGACGAGGACGTGCACTGGCTGTACGACGGCGCGCCCGTCCCGGAGGTGATGCGGCTGTGGGGGCGGCTGGGTCCCCCGGTGGTCGTGGTGACGCGCGGCGGCGAGGGCGCGGTCGTCGCCGTCAACGGCATGGTGGTGAGCCTGCCGGCCCCGGTCGTCACGGTCGCCGACACCGTCGGCGCCGGCGACTCCTTCATGGCCGGGCTGGTCTCGGGGCTGTTGGACGCCGGGCTGCTCGGCGGCACCGACGCGCGGGCACGGCTGCGCGCCGCCGGCCTGGACCAGGTGCGCCCGGCCGTCGAGCGGGCCCTCGCCTGTGCCGCCGTGACCGTGTCACGGGCCGGGGCCAACCCGCCCCGCCGCGACGAGATCTGACCGCCCCTCCCCCACCGCTGCGGTCCGCAGCGTGGGGCACCGGGGCGATGCACGCCCCGTCGACCGCGCAGCAGAGCCGCCGCCCGGTGACGGTCCCGTCCGCGCAGGTCCTACGCTGGCAGGGCCCCGGCTCGGTGCCGGCCGGCGCGCTGTCCCGAAGGAGCATCACTGTGGCCGAGTTCGTGTACGAAGACCTGCTGCCGTTGTCGGACGACCCCACGTCCTACCGGCTGCTGACCACAGAGGGGGTGCGCGTCGTCGAGGGGCCGGGCGGCCGGCAGTTCCTGGAGGTCGACCCCGAGGCGCTGCGGCTGCTGACCGAGACGGCGATGCACGACATCGCGCACTACCTGCGCCCGGCGCACCTGGCGCAGCTGCGCCGGATCATCGACGACCCGGACGCCAGCAACAACGACCGGTTCGTGGCGCTCGACCTGCTCAAGAACGCCAACATCGCCGCGGGCGGTGTCCTGCCGATGTGCCAGGACACCGGCACCGCGATCGTGATGGGCAAGCGGGGGCAGCACGTCCTGTCCGCCCCGGGCGGCGAGGGCGACGAGCGGGCCATCGCCCGAGGGGTCTTCGACGCCTACACCCGGCTGAACCTGCGGTACTCCCAGATGGCCCCGATCACGACCTGGGAGGAGAAGAACACCGGCTCCAACCTGCCCGCGCAGATCGAGCTCTACGCCGACACCGCACCGGGGCACGAGCTGTCCTACAAGTTCCTGTTCATGGCCAAGGGCGGTGGTTCGGCGAACAAGTCCTTCCTCTACCAGGAGACCAAGGCCGTCCTGCAGCCGCAGCGCCTGCTCGCCTTCCTCGACGAGAAGCTGCGGGCGCTCGGCACCGCTGCCTGCCCGCCGTACCACCTGGCCATCGTGATCGGCGGCACGTCCGCCGAGTTCGCCCTCAAGACAGCGAAGTACGCGAGCGCGAAGTACCTCGACGAGCTGCCGCGCGAGGGCTCCATCTCCGCGCACGGGTTCCGCGACGTCGAGCTCGAGCAGCAGGTGCTCGAGCTGACCAGGGGCTTCGGCATCGGCGCCCAGTTCGGCGGCAAGTACTTCTGCCACGACGTCCGCGTCGTGCGGCTCCCCCGCCACGGTGCGTCGCTGCCGATCGCCATCGCCGTCTCCTGCTCCGCCGACCGTCAGGCCCTGGGGCGGATCACGCCGGAGGGCGTCTTCCTCGAGGCGCTGGAGACCGACCCGGCGCGGTTCCTGCCCGAGACGACCGGTGAGCACCTCGCCGACGAGGAGGCCGACGCCGCCGTCGTGCGGATCGACCTCACCCGGCCCATGGACGAGATCCGGGCCGAGCTCACCAAACACCCTGTGAAGACACGGCTCTCGCTCACCGGTCCGCTCGTCGTCGCGCGCGACATCGCGCACGCGAAGATCAAGGACCTGCTCGATGCGGGCCACCCGATGCCGCAGTACCTTCGCGACCACGCGGTCTACTACGCCGGCCCGGCCAAGACGCCGGAGGGTCTTGCAAGCGGGTCGTTCGGCCCCACGACCGCGGGCCGGATGGACTCCTACGTCGAGCAGTTCCAGGCCGCCGGCGGGTCGATGGTCATGCTGGCCAAGGGGAACCGCTCGGGACAGGTGACGTCGGCCTGCCAGGTGCACGGCGGCTTCTACCTCGGCTCGATCGGTGGGCCGGCCGCGCGCCTGGCCCAGGACTGCATCCGGCACGTCGAGGTGCTGGAGTACCCCGAGCTCGGCATGGAAGCGGTCTGGAAGATCGAGGTCGAGGACTTCCCCGCGTTCATCGTGGTCGACGACAAGGGCAACGACTTCTTCGCAGAGACACTCAAACCGCTGGCCATGAGCATCAGCACGAGGCCGGGGCTGTGAGCGCGCCGCAGGGCGACGGCCCCGAGGTGACCGTGCCCCGCGCGTCCACCCCCGCACAGGCGTGGGCGCAGCTCGCCGCCGGCAACGCGCGGTTCGTCAACGGCACGCACTCGCACCCCAACCAGGACGCGGCCCGCCGCCACAGCCTCGCCCGCGGGCAGCGCCCACTGGCGATCTTCTTCGGCTGCGCCGACTCCCGGGTCGCCGCGGAGATCATCTTCGACATGGGGCTCGGCGACCTCTTCGTCATCCGCACGGCCGGCCACGTGGTCGACACCGGGGTCCTGGGCTCGCTGGAGTTCGGCGTGGGCGTGCTGGACATCCCGCTCATCGTCATCCTGGGGCACGACTCGTGCGGCGCCGTGGCCGCGACGATGGAGGCGGTCGACACAGGCGTGCTGCCCGGCGGCTACATCCGCGACCTCGTCGAACGGGTCACCCCCAGCGTGCTGACGGCGCACCGCAGCCGGGCTCACCTCCGCCGAGGAGATCGAGAGCGAGCACGTCCGCCACACCATCCGGCTCCTGATCGAGCGGTCGAACCTCGTGGCCGACCGCATCGCCGCCGGGCGGCTGGCGATCGTCGGCGCCGCGTACCACCTCGACGAGGGACGCGCGCGCGTGGTCGACGCGGTCGGCGACGTGGGCGAGCAGGTCGAGCGGGCCGGCACCGACGCGGACGGCACCACCGAGGCCGGCGGCACCACCGAGGCCGGTGGTCAGACCGGCGGCCTCAGCTCGTAGACGAGCACGTCCCGTCCGCTGACGCGGCGGACGGCGATCCGGTCCAGCTGGAGCCGGTCCACCCGCCCCACCCGCAGGTCCGCGAGCAGCCACCGCACGCCCCGGTCGGTGTACAGGTGGGCCAGCAGCGCGGCCGACGGGTCCGCGAACGCCTCCTGCTCCTCCTGCAGACGTGCCGGATCACGGAACGGTGCGCGGGAGTAGGCCACCGGTGAACGCCATGCACCTGCGAGCGCCGAGGCGGAGTACGCCCACCCCGCGACGTCCGTGCGCCGTCCGGTCAGCGCGGCGACGCTGAAGTCCAGCGCGGTGCACGAGCGGGCGGTGTCCTGGGCGTCGTCGCGGGGGTCGGTGCAGTACCGGTTGGTGGCCACCACGTCCGCCGGGGCGGAGTGCCGGCGCAGCCAGTCCCCCGCCGCCACGAGCTCGGGCGTCACGACGGCCACCCCGTCGCGAACGTCCTGCGCCGTCAGCGCATCGGCCGCCTGGCGTTCACCCACCCCGTCCCCGCGGTGCACGTGCAGCCAGGTGCCCTGCAGCCCGGTGCCGAGCACGACGAGGACGAACACCGCCGGCAGGGCCGCCGGGGGCAGCGGGCGGCGACGGAGCACCCGGGGCGCCGCCACCAGCACGAGCGCCGAGATGAGGAGGATCACCGCAACGCCACCCCAGAGCAGCACCTGGGGTGCCAGCCACGCCTGCACCTGGCCGGCCACGCCGACGTCGCCCGCGTCCGGCGCCCGGCCCAGCTCCTGCCGCCAGCGAGCAACCGGGCTGGCCAGGGGGTACGACGTCGCGACGATGTGGGCCCAACCCAGGCCGGCGACCGCGGCCAGGGCGAGTACCGGGCCGGCGCGCCGGCGCCGACCCACCGCCGCCCGCCACGCGCCCTCCAGGCCCACCACCAGCCCGGCGGCGGACCCGACCAGCGCGAGCGGGTAGGCCGAGACCAGGAACGAGACCTCGCTCGAGGCCGGGTGCAGGAAGGTGAACGTCGCTGCGGCGCCGGTGGCGAGGGTGCCGAGAGCGACCCATCCGGCCGGGTCACGGGGGCGGTGCCACAGCGCGAGCGGCAGCCCGACCAGCCGCGGCACCAGCGGGAGGAGGTAGACCACCGCAGCGGCCAGGAGCGCGACCCCCGGCGCCTCGAGGGGGGCCAGGACGCCCGGCGCCGTACGACGGAGCAGCCCCGGCATGAGCTGGCCGAGCACCAGCGCCAGCCGGCCTCCGGGCGGACGACCAGGCCGTAGCCACCGGCGGCGTACAGCGTGGCGACGGCGCCCATACCGACGGCCACCCCGAGCACCAGCACGACGCCCGCACGCCGCGCCCGGGCCCACTGCCGCTGCCACGCCATCGCGACCAGCGCGACACCGACCCCGCCCAGGAGCACCGGCAGCTGGCTCGACCGCGCTCCGACGCACAGCACCAGGAAGGGCGCGAGCAGCCGCACCGGCATCGCCGCGTCATCGCTCGCACGCCGGATGACGGCGACCGTGAGACCCAGCCCGGCGACACCGGCCACCCAGGCCAGCGCCTGGGGCGGGCTGTCCTGCCAGTAGACCGTCAGCGCCTCCAGGGACCCCCCGTCGGCGTTCCAGCGGGTGGGGATGCCGTTCGGCACGACCCACCGGGTGGGCAGCGAGCTGCCGACCACGGCCAGCAGGAGCGCCGCGACCGGCCCCGCAGCCACCCGTCCGGACAGCCGCCGCGCCACCGTCGCCCCCAGGGCCAGCAGCGCGGGCAGGAGCGCGCTCGGCACGAGCCGCAGCACGACGTCCGCCGTCGGCAGTCCGCGCTCTCCCAGCAGGTGGGCCTGGATCGCGTAGACGAACCAGTGGTACGACAGCGGCTCTCCGGCGACCATCGGATACGTCGGCCTCAGCGCGCGCGCCAGCTCCCCCGTCATCGCCTGCTGGAACAGCATGTCGGGGATGTACGTCGTGCCGCCGGGCGCGGGCCGCGGGCGCAGCCCGGCGAGGGCGGTCGAGGACATCCACGCCAGGGCCACCAGCTGCGCTGCGGTCAGGAGGAGGGCCGATGCGGCCCCCCACCCCGGGGTCGGCGCGGCGAGCACCCGCCGACGGGACCGCGGAGGCAGCAGGAGAACTGCCACCACCAGCAGCCCCCAGACCAGCGGCCCGGGCGGCCACGGCAGCAGCCGGTCCGCCAGCCACCCGGCGAGGGCCACCAGCAGGCCGGCGGCAGCGCCCCAGGACAGGTCCTCGACCAGGGCGACGGTACGGGGTCGGCAGGCCCGGACCAACGCGACGCCAGGGGCCAGGACCCCCACCACGACGACCACCAGCCACAGCAGGACGCTGGCCGGGCGCGACCCGGTGGCCACCAGCACCCCCACGTGGGCCGCGACCACCAGCAGCGTCCCGCCGAGGCCGGCGACCCCGGCGGCAGTGACCCGGCGGTGCGTCATGCCCGCAGTGTCCCGCGCCGGCCGGCCGCGCCGGACCTTCCTGCGGGACGACGAAGGGGCCCGCGACCAGGTCGCGGACCCCTTCGCTCGGGTCGTCAGGCCACGCGTGCGGTGGCGACGATGTTGTCGCGGGTGGCCTTGCTGTAGGGGCAGAACTGGTGCGCCTGCTCGACCAGCTTGGCCGCGACGTCGGGCTCCACGCCGGGGAGCTCGGCCACGATCTCGACGGCCAGGCCGAAGCCGGTGTCGGTCTTGCCGAAGGTCACGTTGGCGGTCACGAGGGACTCGCTCACGTCGATGCCCTCGCCCCGGCCCATCGCGTTCAGGGCGCCGGAGAAGCACGCGGCGTAGCCGGCGGCGAACAGCGTCTCGGGGTTGGCCTTGGGGTTGGTCCTGCTGCCGGGGGGACCCAACGGCAGGTCGACCACACCGTCGGCGCTCTTCACGTGGCCGCCTCGGCCGCCCTTGGCCGTGGCGGCGGTGGTGTAGGAGACCTCGGTGACTTCTTCGAACGGCATACGCGCTCCTTGGTGCGGGGGGACGAGCGAGCAGCCAGTATCGCCGCCGCGCTCGAAGCCCGCCCTAGTGGGGTTGCAGCGCCAGCCGCTCGCGGACCACGCCGGCCAGCCGCTCGGCCAACGCCCTGGCGCGCCCGGCCTCGTCCGCCTCGACCATGACCCGCACGAGCGGCTCGGTGCCGGACTTGCGCAGCAGCACGCGCCCGGCGTCGCCGAGCTCCTGCTCGACCTGCTGTACGGCGGACTGCACCGAGGTGTCGTCGTCGACGCGGCTCTTGTCCACGCCCTTGACGTTGATCATCACCTGCGGCAGGCGGGTCATCACCGAGGCGAGGTCGCGCAGGCTGCGGCCGGTCTCGGCCAGGCGCGAGGCCAGCACCAGCCCGGTCATCGTGCCGTCCCCGGTCGTGCCGTGGTCCAGGAAGATGACGTGACCGGACTGCTCGCCGCCGAGGGAGAGCTGGCCGGCCTTCATCTCCTCCAGCACGTAGCGGTCGCCGACGGCCGCCTGCAGGACCTGCACGCCCTCGCGGCGCAGCGCCTGCAGCATGCCGAGGTTGCTCATCACGGTGGCCACCAGCGTGTCCTTGGCCAGCACCCCGCGCTCGCGCATGGCCAGGGACAGGACCGTCATGATCTGGTCGCCATCCACGTCCTCGCCGGTGGCGTCCACGGCCAGGCAGCGGTCGGCGTCCCCGTCGAGGGCGATGCCCAGGTCGGCGCCGTGCTGCACGACCGCCCGCTGGAGGTTCTCCAGGTGGGTGGAGCCGTAGCCGTCGTTGATGTTGAGGCCGTCGGGCTCGCAGCCGATGATGCTGACGCGGGCCCCTGCCTGCTCGAAGGCGGCGGGGGCGACGCTGCTCGCGGCACCGTGCGCGGCGTCGACGACCACGTGCAGGCCGTCGAGACGGTGCGGCAGCACCGAGAGCAGGTGCCGCAGGTAACGCTCCTGCCCGTCCTGCAGGGGGCGGACGCGGCCGACGCCGGCTCCGGTGGGGCGCTCCCACGGCTCGCCGAGCCGCGCCTCGATGGCGTCCTCGATCTCGTCGGCCAGCTTGTGGCCGCCGCGGGCGAAGAACTTGATGCCGTTGTCCGGCATGGCGTTGTGCGAGGCCGAGAGCATGACGCCGAGGTCGGCGCCGAGGTCGGCGGTGAGGAACGCGATGGCCGGTGTGGGCAGGATGCCGGCGTCCAGGACGTCGACGCCGGCGGAGGCCAGCCCTGCGATGACGGCGGCGGAGAGGAACTCCCCCGACGCGCGCGGGTCCCGGCCGACGACCGCGACGGGGCGGTGCCCCTCGAAGACGCCCTTCTCAGCGAGGACGTGGGCCGCCGCGACGGAGAGGTCGAGCGCCAGCTCGGCGGTGAGGAGGCCGTTGGCGAGGCCACGCACGCCGTCAGTGCCGAAGAGTCGTGCCACGAGGAGAACCTTTCGAGTTTCGGGAGGGCGCCGGCCGGCAGGCCCGGACCGCGAGGCGGTCGTGGAGCCGGGGCGCCCGAGGGGAACGGTACCGCGCGGGACGGCCCGTAACGCCGCAGTGGCGGCCCCGGCCCGTCCCCGAGGGGCTGGGCCGTGGCCGCCACTGGCGGTCAGACGCTGGTCGCGGGGATCAGCGCTTGCTGTACTGCGGGGCCTTGCGGGCCTTCTTCAGACCGGCCTTCTTGCGCTCGGGGACGCGCGGGTCGCGGGTCAGGAAGCCGGCCTTCTTCAGGGTCGGACGGTTCAGCTCCTCGTCCACGCCGTTCAGCGACCGGGCGACGCCGAGGCGCACCGCGCCCGCCTGGCCGGAGGGGCCACCACCGTGGACGCGCACCAGCACGTCGTACGAGCCGTCGAGCTCGAGCACCTTGAAGGGCTCGTTGACGATCTGCTGGTGGACCTTGTTCGGGAAGTAGTCGTCGATCGTGCGGCCGTTGATGGTCCACTGGCCGCTGCCCGGGACGATGCGCACGCGGGCGATGGCCTGCTTGCGTCGTCCGGTGGCGGCGCCGGGGCCGGAGGCGGCCGGCTTGCGGGCCTCGACCACGGGGGTCTCGGACTCGCTGGTGTACTCGGTCAGCTCGGGCTCGTCAGCGGCGCTGTCGAGCTCAGCGGGGGTGGTGGTGTCAGCCACGGTTCTCCTCGTTCGTTTTCTGCACAGTGGTCGTCAACGCAGCCGGGGCGGCCGCCTGCACTACTGCGCGACCTGTGAGATCTCGAAGGGCACCGGCTTCTGCGCCTGGTGCGGGTGGTTCTCGCCGCCGTACACCTTGAGCTTGGACAGCTGCTGGCGTGCGAGGGAGTTCTTGGGGAGCATGCCGCGGACGGCCTTCTCCACGGCCTTCTCGGGGCTCTTGGCCAGCAGCTCCTGGTAGGAGGTGGCGCGCAGGCCGCCCGGGAAGCCCGAGTGGCGGTAGGCCTTCTTCTGGACCAGCTTGGAGCCGGTCAGGGCGACCTTGTCCGCGTTGATGATGACGACGAAGTCGCCGGCGTCAACGTGCGGGGCGAAGGTCGGCTTGTGCTTGCCGCGCAGCAGGATCGCGGTCTGGGAGGCGAGACGTCCGAGGACGACGTCGGTCGCGTCGATGATGTGCCACGTGCGAGTTACCTCGCCGGGCTTGGGGGTGTACGTGCGCACGGATCAGCCTTCGTTCTCTCGTGATGTCTTTGCGACGGTGGTGGTGCGTCCGCCCGGCGGACCGGGCTCGCGACCCCTCGGCCGCCATTCGCACAACGACGGATAACGATACCGGGGCCCCGCGTGAGCACAAAATCTGGCCAGCACCCCTGTGCTGAGCACGAATTCGCCGGTTTCGCGGCCGGTACGGCGGTTTGTGCAAAGGAAGTGTGCACGCATAGTGTGCATCCCATGCCCGACGTTCCCGCCTCGTCGCCGAGGCTCCGGCTGGACCGCGCGGCCCTGCGGATGCTGGCCCATCCCCTGCGTTCCCGGCTGCTGGCCGAGCTGCGGCTGCACGGTCCCGCGACGGCCACCACCCTGGCTGCGCGGCTGCAGACCAACAGCGGGGCCACCAGCTACCACCTGCGGCGCCTCGCCGCCGTCGGGGTGGTCGAGGACCGCGGCGAGGGCAGCGGCCGGTCACGGGTCTGGTCCGCGAGCACGCCGGGGCGTGCCCGCGAGGAGGACCCCGGCGAGGGTGACGACGACGCGGCCGCGGCGCTCGCGTGGCTGGCGCGGGACTACCTGCAGCACTTCGGCGACCGGGCCGGCGCCTGGCTCGAGGACCAGGACCGGTGGCCGGCGCCGTGGCGCGAGGCCGCCGGCCTGTCCGACCACCTGGTGCAGGTGACACCGGACCAGCTGGCCGCACTGCGCCGCGAGCTGGAGGACGTGCTCCAGCGCTACCGCCGGGTCGGTGCGGGCAACCCCGATGCCAAGCGGGTCTCGGTCTACCTGTGCCCGCTGCCGGTGGACCGGCCGCCGCGCTGACACCGGTGGACCCAGGCGGCAACGCGCACGGCCCGCCCTCTCCGGGACGGACCGTGCGCGCGGTCAGTGCTGGACGAAGACGGCCACGGTGCGCGCCGGCACGGTCACCGTCCCGGCGTCCGCGTCCCAGCGGGAGGCCTTGACCACCGGGTCGGCGCCGCGGGCCTGCACCGGTGACAGCGTGAGGTCGGCGTGCGCCATACCAGGCAGCGCCTGCACCACGCTCCTCGGCGAGGCGTTGAAGACGGCGACCAGGCCCATCAGCTGTCGGGTCGGCGTCCCGCCCGACGGTGTCGTCCACGCGCATCACCACCACGCCCGGGTGCGCGTCGGCCGTCCCGGAGACGGGGAAGCCGACCTTGGCGGTGATGTCGCGCGCCGACCCGAGCCGGAACAGCGGCGAGGAGTACCGCAGCCGCAGCAGCTCCTGCGCCTGGGCCGTGGCAGCCTGCACGTCGGCCGGCCGGCGGCTTGAGGGCGGCGTTGGCCAGCAGCGGCTTCATGAACGGCCACTTGGCGCCGTTGTCCGCCTCCGGCGGCAGGCCGTGGCCGAAGCCGTTGTCCGTGCCGGTCCAGTCCAGCCGGTTGAACCAGTCACCGCTGTCGTAGCTGTTGCGGTCCAGGCTCTTGCTGCGCAGCAGGTCGGCCCCGGCGTGCCAGAACGACGGCGTCTGGGCGAGCGCGGTGGTGGCCAGCGACATCGTGTTCATCCGGACCCGGTCGGCCATCGACGTCGACACCGGCAGCTTCATCGTCAGCGAGTCCCAGATGGTCTCGTTGTCGTGGGCGTCGACGTAGCTGACCACCTCGTCCGGCTGGTCGGCGTAGCCGGCGGGCGCCCCGTTGTAGTCCACCTGGTCACCGCGCACGGTCGCGCCGGCACTGTCCTTGAAGGTGAACGCCCTGAGGTTGCCCGCGAGCCCCAGCTGCACCAGGTCGGTGTCGTGGCCGAGCGAGGCCGCGGCCGCCCGCGTTGACCGCGGCGCCGTTGGGGTCGGTCGACTCGCCGCTGCCGAAGCCCTGCTTGCGCGGGTCGTCGTCGAACGGGCCGCCACCGCGGACGGCGTCGCGCAGCCGGTCCGAGAACGTGCCGATGCCCGTGCCGCCGAGGTTGCCCTGGGTGGCCTGGGGGAACAGGGCGTTGTCGGCCACCTCGCCGAAGTTCCAGCCCTCGCCGTACAGGTAGATCGAGCGTCCCGTCCACGCCGTCCTCGGGCCGGCGTCAGCCGGTCCAGCGCCGCCCGCACCGCCAGCATGTTGGCCTTGCTGTGGTGGCCCATGAGGTCGAAGCGGAAGCCGTCGACCTTGTAGTTGCGCGCCCACGAGACGACCGAGTCGACCATGATCTTCTGGGCCATCGCGTGCTCGGTCGCGACGTTCTGGCAGCAGGTCGAGGTCTGCACCGCACCGGAGGCGTCGAGCCGCTGGTAGTAGCCGGGCACGACCTTGTCCAGCACGGAGGTGTCGGCCTGCCCGGAGGCGGGTGTGTGGTTGAAGACCTGGTCCAGCACGACGCGCAGCCCGTCGCGGTGCAGGGCCCCGACCATCGTGCGGAACTCCGCCACGCGCGAGCCGCCGTCCGCGGCCCTGGCGCTCGAGGCGTACGAGCCCTCCGGCGCCATCCAGTGGAAGGGGTCGTAGCCCCAGTTGTAGGCGTCCTTCCCGGCGGTCGCCGTGACGCACTTCTGCTGCTCCTGGCTGTCCGGCGCGTACGACGCGAGGTCGCAGGCAGGCTCTGCCTGCTTGGCCGGGTCCTCCTCGATCGAGGCGATGTCGAAGGTCGGCAGCAGGTGGACGGTGTTCAGCCCGGCGGCCGCCAGCGCCTTGAGGTGCTTGGTGCCGTCGCCGTCGTCGGCGAACGCGAGGTAGGACCCGCGATGCGCCGCAGGCACGGTCGGGTCGCTGACCGAGAAGTCGCGCACGTGCAGCTCGTAGATGCTCGAGTCGACGTCCTGCTTCAGCGCCGGCGACTTCGCGGCCCGCCAGGGCGCGGGCTCCAGGCTCGGGTCCGCGAGGTCGACGGCGACCGAGCGGGTGGAGTTGAGCGTCAGCGCCACCGAGTACGGGTCGGTGACCAGGTTGGTCTCGACCTTGCCGGTGGTGGGCGCGAACACCCGGACCTCGTAGAGGTACCGCGCGCCCCGCCACGAGGCGCTTCCGGGCACCGACCAGGCGCCGTCGGCGCCGCGACGCATCGGGACCCGGGTGGCCTCCCCGACCGGCGCGGAGCCGCTGGCCGTCGAGGGCCAGCGGAGCAGCGAGACGGACTGCGCCGTGGGGGCCCACAGCGAGAACGTCGGCCGGGCAGAGCGCCAGGTGACGCCGTAGCTGCCACGGGATGCCGACCTGGCGTAGAGGTCGTCCAGCACGCCGGCGACCTGCACCCCGGTGGCGTCGGTCAGCCGGCCCAGGGTGTCGTACATCCCCACGGCCACCTGACCCCGCAGGATGTCCGCCGCCTGCCGGGCGGTGCTCCGCGACAGTCGCAGGGCCAGGTAGCCCTTGAGCTCGGGGTGGGCGGCGACGACCGCCGCAGGCAGCCCGGCAGCGTCGTACTGCAGGCTCGCGCTCGGGCCGCCGGTGACGGCCTCGGCGTCCACGGCCAGCCCGCCGGTCGAGCGACCAGTGCAGCCGCCACCGCGCGAGGCGCGGGGTCGGTCCCTGCGGGGACCGACGTCGCGGGCCAGGCCACGAGGTCCTTGGCCACCCAGACCGCCTTGGCCTTGCTCAGGTCCGGCGCGGATCCCGCCCGTGAGGTCTTCACGCTGATCTGGTGGGTGCGCCAGGACGTAGCTGATCGTGACGACGGTGCCGTCGGAGGGCACCGACAGGGCGACGTTGTTGCCGCCGTCGCCGTAGCTCTCGTCCCAGGACAACCCGTGGGCGACCTTGAACTCGTAGCTGCCGGCGGGGATCTGGTCGGTGGACCAGGTGTAGGTGCCGTCGCCGTCGGGGTCCTGCAGCCACGGCCGCATGCAGGCCGGGCTCCAGTCGGCGGCGCAGCCCAGCTCGCTCTGGTAGGACCCCGGTGCGGTGATGATCGGGCCCCTGAGCGTCACTGGTGGCGTAGTGCGTCGCGTGGTCGTAGTAGAACGTCACGTTGCCACCGGGGGCGGTGTAGGTGATGTTGCCCCCGCCCTTGGCGCCGCCGGCGCCGTAGTTCTCGTCCCAGCTCTTGTTGATCGCGGCCTTGTAGTCGTTGGATCCCGCCGGGATCGTCGAGTAGGTGCCCTTCCAGATCTGGTCCTGGGCGTCCAGCGTCAGCTGCGCCTGGTCGCAGTCGGGCTGCCAGTCACCGGCGCACCCCATCTCGGAGTTGTGGGTCCCCGGCACGCTGACCGAGTCCGGCTGGGTGACGGGGCCGACCGGGCCGGCTCCCCCGCCGCTCGGTGCAGGGTCACCGACGATGCCGTACGACGAGCTCGCCGACAGGTTGCCGCTGATGTCCCTGGCCACCGCGCGGTACTCCAGCAGGGTGCCCTTGGCGATCGCGCTGACGTCCTGGAACACGCGGTACGGCGCGTTGTCGTCCGTGCCGAGCCGCTGCCAGGCCGTCGTGCCCACCGGCCGGTAGGCGAAGGTGACCTGGGCGAACGTGTTCTCGGGGATCGCGGCGCCGATCTCGGCGCGGCCGCCGACGACACCGCCGGCCGCCGGCGAGGAGAGGTAGACGGCCGGGGCGCTCTTGCGCCTGGCCATCCCCGAGCGGGCCTTCCACACCGACACCGAGAGCGGGGCGACGGTGACGTCCACCTGGCCGTCCCTGCCGGAGCGGAGCGTGCTCCCCGACCCGTAGAGCGGGGTGAAGCCCATCCGGCCGCTGTAGGTCTCGAAGCTCGCCGACTTGGGCGTCGTCGCGTTGTTGGCCACGACCAGGTACTCGGTGCCGGTGCGGGCGTCGACCCGGCTGACGGCGAAGATGCCGGCGCCGTCCGAGGCGTAGCGGTGGATCTGCGCGCCGTCGGCGAGCGCCGGGTTGGCCGCCCGCAGCGCCGAGAGACGCGAGATCTGCTGGTACAGCGGGGACTTCGTGTCGTAGCGGTCCTTGCTGCCCGGACGTCCCGGTCATCACGGCCTCGCCGGCGTACTGCGGCACCTTGGTCGCGAACATGTCCTGCCGCGCGTCCTTGTCCCCGCCGCTGCCGATGAACCCCTGCTCGTCGCCGTAGTAGACGACCGGCTGTCCGCGGGTCAGGAACATCAGCGAGTTGGCCAGCTCGGCCCGGTCGAGCAGGTCGGCGCCGGTGGCGCCACCGCCCTTGAGCATCATGCCGATCCGGCCCATGTCGTGGTTGCCGAGGAACGTCGGCAGCTCGTAGGCGTTGGAGTCGATGTCGGTGTAGTAGTCGTCCGCCGCGTAGAAGTCCCGCAGGTTCGTCGTGGCCTTGCCCTGGGCGAAGCCGAGCGCGTTGCCCTGGAAGCCGAAGTCGAGCGTCGCGGGCAGCCTGCCGGTCGTGGTGTAGCGGCTCATGAACGCGGGGTTGCCGTCGTACACCTCACCGAACAGGAAGAAGTCCTTCTTGCCGTCGGCCTTGGCCCGGGCCATCACGGCCGGGGAGAACTTCTGCCAGAACTCCATGTTGACGTGCTTGACGGTGTCGATCCGGAAGCCGTCGATGCCGAAGTCGACCCACTTCTTGTAGATGTCGGTCATGCCGTCGACCACCGCGGGCTGCTCGGTCCACAGGTCGTCGAGCCCGGAGAAGTCGCCGTACTCGGTGGACTCGCCGGCGTAGGTGGAGTCGCCGCGGTTGTGGTACATCGTGGGGGCGTTGAGCCACGCCGGCACCTTGACCGTCTTGTCCGCGTCCGTGCGGAAGGTCGGGGTGTAGGGGAACGTCGTGGCCGCATCGAGCTTCGGGAACGTGTCACCACCGGCGAAGGCCTTGTCGTCGAAGGCCTTCCCGTTGGCGTCGAGATAGGGCTTGGCGGTCTTGTCGACGTACGCGTGCTGCCCGCCCTGGTAGTCGATCACGTCCGCGGTGTGGTTGGTGATGATGTCGAAGAAGACCTTCATCCCCTTGCGGTGCGCCGCGTCGACGAGCTTCTTCATGTCCTCGTTGGTGCCGAGGTGCGGGTCGATCCTGGTGAAGTCGGTGATCCAGTAGCCGTGGTAGCCGGCGCTGGCGTCCGAGCCGGTGCCCTGCACGGGCCGGTTCTTGAAGGCCGGCGTCAGCCAGATCGCCGTGGTGCCAAGGCCCTTGATGTAGTCCAGCTTGTTCGTCAGACCGGTCAGGTCGCCGCCGTGGTAGAAGCCCTTGTCGGTCGGGTCGTAGCCGGTCTGCTCCCGCCCGCCCGTCAGGCCGCCGGTGTCGTTGGCCTTGTTGCCGTTGGCGAACCGGTCGGCCATCACGAAGTAGAAGCGCTCGCGCGTCAGCGGCTCACGCAGGCTGGTGCCTGCGAGCGCCTTGTCCGCGGCCGTCGCGGGCCCCGGCAGGTCGATGGGGGCGATGCCGATCTTGTGCGTCTCGTCGTCGTAGGACACCCGGACCTTCGCTGCACCGGCCAGGGTGAGCGGGATGTTGGCGCCGCCCTTGGCCCCACCGGCGCCGTAGCTCTCGTCCCAGCTGTGGTCGATCGCCACCTTGAGCTCATAGCTGCCGGCCGGCACGGAGAGGTCCGCGGTGTACGTCGTGCCGTCCCCCACACGGGTGAGGTCGGTGGCCGTGCACGTCTCCTGCCAGTCGGCGGAGCACCCCAGCTCGGACTGCAGGGAGCCGACCAGCGTCACGGTGCGGGGGGCCGCCGCCGCGGGGCCGGCCGCCGCCGCGGGGCCCGCTGCCAGCACGGGGACGAGGGTGCCGGTGAGGGCCACGAGGGGGGCCAGGAGCCAGGGGAGGACGAGGCGGGATCGGACCACGGATGCTCCAGCAGGTCGGAGCAGCCGGCGAGCCGGGCCACTCTCCATCGGGTGGGGACGCCGGCAGGAGTCCGCACGCGCGTGGCGGTGGGAGGAGGAGAAGAGGAGCCCCTGCAAGCTGGTGGCGAAAGGCTAGGGCCGGCAAGGCCGGCGCGCCAGAGCCCAGCCGCAAGTTTCTGCAAAGTTTTGCAGTCTTCTGACCAACGCGGTCACCGCGCCCGGCGCACCCGGCCCTCGTCCCAGACCGGCTCGTCGGACTCGTACACCGTCCCGTCCTGCCCGAAGACGAGGAACCGGTCGAAGCCCCGGGAGAACCACCGGTCGTGGGTCACCGCGAGGACGGTGCCCTCGAAGGCGTCCAGCCCCTCCTCCAGCGCCTCGGCCGAGTGCAGGTCGAGGTTGTCCGTCGGCTCGTCCAGCAGGAGCAGCGTCGCCCCGCTCAGCTCCAGCAGCAGGATCTGGAAGCGCGCCTGCTGCCCACCGGACAGGGACGCGAACGTCTGCTCCGAGGCACGCGCCAGCTCGTAGCGGTCCAGCGCCCGGGCCGCCTCCTCCCGTGGCTTGCCAGCCCGGTGCTCGTCGCCGCGGTGCAGGATCTCCAGCAGCGTGCGGCCCATCAACGCCGGGTGCTCGTGGGTCTGGGCGAACCAGCCGGGCCGCACACGGGAGCCCAGGCGCGCGATGCCGCGGTGGTCCACCGGCACCGGGACGACGTCACCGACCGGCCGGTGCTCCACGTCGGGGTCGCTGCCGCCCCGGGCCATCAGCCGCAGGAAGTGGCTCTTGCCCGACCCGTTGCTGCCGAGGATGGCCACCCGCTCGCCGAACCAGACCTCGAGGTCGAACGGCTGCATCAGGCCGGTCAGCTCCAGACCCTCGCAGATCACCGCGCGCTTGGCGGTGCGCCCACCCCGGAGCCGCATCCGCACGCTCTGCTCGAACGGCAGCACCTCGGGCGGCCCCGCCTCCACGAACCGTCGCAGCCGGGTCTCGGCAGCCTGCAGCTTGGGGGCCATGTCCGAGTTGTATGACGCCTTCTGCCGGTACATCACGACCAGCGCCTTGAGCTTGGCGTGCTCCTCGTCCCAGCGCCGACGCAGCTCCTCCAGGCGCGAGTTCCGGTCGGCCCGGGCCTGCGCGTACGTCGAGAACCGGCCCGGGTGGACCCAGAGCGTCGACCCGGCGGCCGTGGGCTCCAGCGTCGCGATGCGGGTGGCCACCCGGTCCAGCAGCTCGCGGTCGTGGCTGACGAACAGGACCGTCTTGGGTGAGGCGATCAACGCCTCCTCCAGCCAGCGCTTGGCCGGCACGTCGAGGTAGTTGTCGGGCTCGTCCAGCAGCAGGACGTCCTCCGGGCCGCGCAGCAGCGCCTCCAGGACGAGCCGTTTCTGCTCGCCGCCGGACAGGGTGCGTACGTCGCGCCACTGGGCCTGCTCGAACGGGATGCCCAGCGCGGCCACCGTGCAGACGTCCCAGAGGGTCTCGTGCTCGTAGCCGCCGGCGTCGCCCCAGTCGGCCAGCGCCTGCGCGTAGGCCATCTGCGCCGGCTCGTCGTCGCGCTCCATCATCGCCAGCTCGGCCGCCTCGACCGCCGCGGCGGCCCTGCGGATCGGCTCCGGCGCGACACTGACGAGCAGGTCACGCACCGAGCTGTCGTCGCGCACCTTGCCGACGAACTGCCGCATGACCCCCAGGCCGCCGCTGCGGGTGACGGCGCCGTCGCCGGCGGCGAGGTCGCCGCTGATGACCCGCAGCAGCGAGGTCTTCCCTGTGCCGTTGGGACCGATCAGGGCCACCTTGGCGCCCTCGCCCACCCGGAGGCTGACCTCGCTGAGCAGCGGACGGCCGTCCGGGAGGCTGTAGCTGACTGCGTTGACGTCGACGTGGCCCACGAGGCACCACTCTGACGCATGCCCGCTGTCGTCGTCACATGGATATGGGGTCACCGCACATCCCGGGGCGACGTTGCCCAAGTGCACCACGCCGGGGCACACGATGCGCGAGGATCGACACCGAGGGGTCACCACGGACGGTCGGCCCCGGCACCTCGTCCACGGAAGGACCCCTTCGTGCTCCCCCATCCCGGCCGGGTACGCCTCAGCCCGCTCGCGCGCACCATGCTCCTGCTCACCGTGGCCAGCGCAGCGCTGGCCCTCATGCCTCTTCCCCCGGCCACGGGCCAGCCGCTGCCCGCGCGAGCCCACGCGGCTGGTGGACCAGGCGACCTCACGTCCCGTCAGGCGGCGGTCGCCGGGCCCGGGTGAGGACCGCCCGCCCGGCCAGGTCGGCGTCCGCCGGGTAGGCCACCTCCTCCAGCGACAGCCCGTGGGGTGGCATCACCACGACCGCGGCGTCGCGCCGACCGGCGCGCAGGATCTCCAGCGGCCACCCCACCGGACGGCGACCCTCGCCGACGGGGACGACAGCACCGACGAGCGAGCGCACCATCGAGTGGCAGAACGCGTCGGCGACGACCGTCCCGACGACGGTCCCGTCCGCCTCCCGGTGCCAGCCCAGCGTCATCAGCGTGCGCACGGTGGTGGCGCCCTCACGGCGCTTGCAGAACGCCGCGAAGTCCTGCAGGCCCAGCAGCAGCCCGCTGGCCTCGTGCATCGCCGCCACGTCCAGCGGACGGCGGTGCACGACCGTGTCGTACCGGCGCAGCGGGTCAAGGGTGGCGGGCTGGTCGCACAGGCGGTAGCGGTAGCGCCGCCAGCTGGCGGAGAACCGGGCGTCGAAGCCCGCAGGCGCCGGCACGGCACGGCGCACCACCACGTCGGCGGGCAGCACACCGCGTAGCCGGCTCACCGCCGCCTCCTGGGGCGGCCGCCCGGACCGGCCGGCCAGCGCGGCCCACGCGACGGGGTCCACGTCGGCGTGCGCGACGGCACCCCGGGCGTGCACCCCGGCATCGGTGCGCCCCGCCACCGTCAGCCGGACCGGGACGGCGGCCCGCAGCACCCGGGTCAGCCCCCGTGACAGCTCCTCCTCCACCGTGCGACGTCCCGGTTGCGTCGCCCATCCCGAGAACGCCGTCCCGTCATACGCGAAGTCGAGGCGGACGCGAAGGAGCCCGTCCCCCCGGCAGGGGGAACGGGCTCCGTCGTGCTCATGGCTGCAGGCTAGCGAACGCCGGCCGCGTCCCCAACGCTCAGGCGTCGGCCTTGGGAGCGTCGGGCTCGTCGCTGCCGGAGGTCGCAGCGGCGTCGTCGGCCACGGTGGTCTCCGTCTCGGCGTTGACCAGGCTTGCCGCCTCGGCGTTGTCGTCCGCGGTGTCGACGGCCGGCGAGGCCTCCACGGGCGCCTCGGCCGCGGGGACCTCGGCGGCGGGGGCCTCGGTCGGCGGCGCGCGGCGTCCTTGGCGGAGCGGCGCGTGGCCGCCTCCGCCTCGGCGACGGTGGCCTTCTTCGGCGACAGCGGCTCACGCACCAGCTCGATCACGGCCATGGGGGCGTTGTCGCCCTTGCGGTTGCCGATCTTGGTGATGCGGGTGTAGCCGCCGGGACGCTCGGCCATGTCGGGCGCGATCTCGGTGAAGAGACGGTGCACGACACCCTTGTCCCGCACGACCGTGAGGACGCGGCGACGGGCGTGCAGGTCACCGCGCTTGGCGAAGGTGATCAGGCGCTCGGCCAGCGGCCGCAGGCGCTTGGCCTTGGTCTCGGTGGTGGTGATCTGGTCGTTCTCGAACAGCGACGTGGCCAGGTTGGCCAGGATCAGCCGCTCGTGCGCCGGACCGCCGCCGAGACGAGGACCCTTGGTGGGCGTAGGCATGGTGTGGTTCTCCTTGGGTTACTGACCCGGACCGCTGCCAGCAGGGTCGAGTCGGACAGGGGTGGGTCAGTACTGCTCGTCCTCGGCGAAGGACGCGTCCTCGTCGAAGTCGTCGCTGTAGTTGTCCACGATGGCGCTCGGGTCGAAGCCGGGAGGGCTGTCCTTGAGCTGCAGGCCCATGCCCACGAGCTTGGCCTTGACCTCGTCGATCGACTTGGCGCCGAAGTTGCGGATGTCCAGCAGGTCCGCCTCGCTGCGGCCGACGAGCTCACCCACGGTGTGGATGCCCTCGCGCTTGAGGCAGTTGTAGGACCGGACGGTCAGGTCGAGGTCCTCGATCGGCAGGGCCAGGTCGGCCGCCAGCGCCGCGTCGGTCGGGCTCGGGCCCATGTCGATGCCCTCGGCCTCGACGTTGAGCTCGCGGGCCAGGCCGAACAGCTCGACCAGGGTCTTGCCGGCGGACGCCATCGCGTCACGGGGAGCCATCGAGTTCTTGGTCTCGACGTCCACGATCAGCCGGTCGAAGTCGGTGCGCTGCTCGACGCGGGTGGCCTCGACCTTGTAGGTCACGGACAGCACCGGGCTGTAGATGGAGTCGACCGGGATGCGGCCGATCTCGGCGTCGCCGGACTTGTTCTGGTTGGCGGAGACGTAGCCACGGCCACGCTCGACCGTCAGCTCCATCTCGACCTTGCCCTTGCCGTTCAGCGTGGCGATGTGCAGGTCGGTGTTGTGGACCTCCACGCCGGCCGGCGGCGCGATGTCGGCGGCGGTGACCGCGCCGGGGCCCTGCTTGCGCAGGTACATCACGACGGGCTCGTCGTGCTCGCTGGAGACGACCAGGCCCTTGACGTTGAGGATGATCTCGGTGAGGTCCTCCTTGACGCCGGGGATCGTGGAGAACTCGTGCAGCACACCGTCGACGCGGATGCTGGTGACGGCCGCACCGGGGATGCTCGAGAGCAGGGTCCGGCGCAGGGAGTTGCCGAGCGTGTAGCCGAAGCCGGGCTCGAGCGGCTCGATGACGAACCGCGAGCGGGCGTCGGAGACGACGTCCTCGCTCAGGGTGGGGCGCTGTGCAATCAGCACGTTTTCGTTCCTTTCCACGGGCGACCGCTATTTGACGCCTCGTGATGCTGCGGGCCTGGCGATACCCGCCGGCCGGTGGTGCCTCTGTCCGCGCCACCAGCCCTCGTGCGCCCCGCCGCCCGGCCGTGCGAGGCACGGCCGGGCAGCGGGGTGGAACCGACGAGCAGTGTCAGTTCTTGGAGTAGAGCTCGACGATCAGCTGCTCGGTGAGGATGGTGTCGATCTGCGCTCGCGTCGGCAGCTGGTGCACGAGCACCTGCAGCGTGCCGGGGACGACCTGCAGCCACGCCGGCACCGGGCGGTCGCCGACGGTCTGGCGAGCCAGCTCGATCGGGAACGTCTGGGCCGACTTGGGCCGCACCTCGATGATGTCGTACTGCGAGACGCGGTAGGACGGCACGTCGACCCGCTGGCCGTTGACCAGGAAGTGACCGTGGGTCACGAGCTGGCGGGCGGCACGACGGGTGCGGGCGAGGCCGGCACGGTAGATCACGTTGTCCAGGCGGGACTCCAGGATCTGCAGCAGGGTCTCACCGGTCTTGCCGGGGCGGCTGGCGGCCTCGGCGTAGTAGCGGCGGAACTGCTTCTCCATGACGCCGTAGGTGAAGCGGGCCTTCTGCTTCTCCTGGAGCTGGTGCAGGTACTCCTTCTCCTGCACCCGGCCACGGCCGTGCTGGCCGGGCGGGAACGGGCGACGCTCGAAGTTCTTGTCGTCGCCGACGAGGTCGACCTTCAGACGGCGCGACTTCTTGGTGATGGGTCCGGTGTAACGAGCCATGTTCTCTCTCTCCCCCGTATCAGACGCGGCGGCGCTTGGGCGGGCGCACGCCGTTGTGCGGCGTGGGCGTGACATCGCTGATGGCGCCGACCTCGAGGCCTGCGGCGGTCAGCGAGCGGATGGCGGTCTCACGACCGGAACCCGGGCCCTTGACGAAGACGTCGACCTTGCGCATGCCGTGCTCCATGGCACGACGGGCGGCCGCCTCGGCGGCCATCTGCGCGGCGAACGGGGTGGACTTGCGCGAGCCCTTGAAGCCGACCTGGCCGGAGGAGGCCCAGGAAATCACGGCACCGGAGGGGTCGGTGATCGAAACGATCGTGTTGTTGAACGTGCTCTTGATGTGAGCGTGCCCGTGGGCGACGTTCTTCTTCTCCTTGCGGCGCACCTTCTTGGCGCCCGCAGCCGTGCGGCTCTTGGGAGGCATGAGGCTGATCTCCTACATCTACTGGCAATGAAAAGCGGGAAGTGGTCCGGCTCGTTCGGGAACGGATCACGAGGGTGCCCGGCGCCGGGCGCAGGGCCTGACGACGGACGAGCGGGACCTACCTGCCGGCCTTCTTCTTGCCGGCCACGGTGCGCTTGGGGCCCTTGCGGGTGCGCGCGTTGGTCTTGGTGCGCTGACCGCGCACGGGGAGACCGCGGCGGTGCCGAAGGCCCTCGTAGCTGCCGATCTCCACCTTGCGGCGGATGTCAGCGGCGACCTCGCGGCGGAGGTCACCCTCCACCTTGTAGTTGCCGTCGAGGTAGTCGCGCAGCTTGACCAGGTCCTCGTCACCGAGGTCCCGGACGCGGGTGTCGGGGCTGACACCGGTGGCCTCGAGAGCCTGCTTCGCGCGGGTGCGACCCACGCCGAAAATGTAGGTAAGTGCGATCTCGACGCGCTTCTCACGCGGGAGGTCGACACCGACAAGACGTGCCATCTTGGATGGTTCTCCTGATCGTTGCGGAGGTCTGCAGCAACACCGTTCCGGACCGTGGTCCGGTCCCCAGCCTCCGTGCCGGGGGTGACGTCCTGGCCGTCGGCGACCCGGCGTACCGGTCCGCCCCTGCCAGGGGCCGAGTGCTGCTGTCGTGCTGTCTGTCGCGTGTCCAAGAGGACGCGACGCGTGCTGGCTGGTGGTGTCCGCTCAGCCCTGGCGCT
The DNA here is from genome assembly GCA_963724015.1 of uncultured Actinomycetota bacterium. GTDB lineage: Bacteria > Actinomycetota > Actinomycetes > Actinomycetales > Dermatophilaceae > CAVRTM01. The sequence goes on along the minus strand of CAVRTM010000004.1, from coordinate 527,938 downwards.
GCTTGTGGCGCAGGTTCTCGCAGATCACCATGACCCGGCCGTGACGGCGGATCACCTTGCACTTGTCGCAGATCTTCTTGACGCTCGGCTGAACCTTCATCTGCCTGCTGTCTTCATCGGGCCCACCGCGACCGGTGCGCGTGCGCGCGCCGCCGGGAGGGCTGTCGGATCGGGAGTGGTGCTGAGTCGCGCCCGGGGACGCTGCTCGCTCGCTCAGCGGTAACGGAAGACGATGCGTCCGCGGGTCAGGTCATAGGGGGTCAGCTCCACCACGACGCGGTCCTCGGGGAGGATCCGGATGTAGTGCTGGCGCATCTTGCCCGAGATGTGGGCGAGGACCTTGTGACCGTTGACCAGCTCGACGCGGAACGTGGCGTTCGGCAGAGCCTCGACGATCGTGCCCTCCATCTCGATGACACCGTCCTTCTTCGGCATACTCCTCCGCATTTCCGTGAGAGGCCGCCCCGTGCAGGGGCGGCGAGTGGGTGTCGCCTGGTGCTACCGGCTCGCGGTCCGTCCGGCCCGGCTGCGCTCCTGCCGAAGCAGGCGGCACGGAAGGGCTGGCGGACGCTCGTGAGCCGACACACCAGCCTACGTCATGACCCCGCGCCGGAGGAAATCCGTGCGCCGGCCTCAGGACAGCGGGGCGTACGGCGCGCCGAGCGCCTCCAGGCGCTCCCGCCCACCGTCGAGGGCGGTCAGCACCCACAGCCCGTCGTCGGTGACGGCCACGGAGTTCTCCCAGTGGGCGGCCCGGCTGGAGTCCTCGGTGACGACGGTCCAGTCGTCGGCGAGGACGCCGGGTCTCGGCGCTGCCCAGGGTCACCATCGGCTCGATCGCCACGGTGAGCCCCGACCGGACGGTCGGGCCCGCGGTCGCGCACGCGGTAGTTCGGGACCTGCGGCTCCTGGTGCATCTCGGTGCCGATGCCGTGGCCGACGTAGTCCTCGACGATGCCGTAGTCCACGCCGCGGGACTCCCCCGCGGCGACGATCGTGTCCTCGACCGCGGCCCCCACGTCGAACAGCGGGGCCCCCACGCGCAGCGCGGCGATCCCGGCCCACATGGAGTCCTCGGTCGCGTCGACCAGCGCCAGGTCCTCCGGCGAGGCCGCGTCGCCGGCCGCCGACGACGAAGGAGACGGCGGCGTCGCCGTGCCAGCCCTGCAGGATCGCACCGCAGTCGATGGAGACCAGGTCGCCCTCGACCAGCCGGCGGGACCCGGGGATCCCGTGCACGACCTCCTCGTTGACGCTCACGCAGAGCGACCCGGTGAAGCCGTGGTAGCCGAGGAACGACGGCGTCGCGCCCTGGGCCCGGATGTGCTCCTCGGCGATGGCGTCCAGCTCGGCGGTCGTCATGCCGGCGGCGGTGCGCTCCTGCATCAGCGCGAGCGTCTCCCCCACGACCAGGCCGGCCCGGCGCATCAGCCGGATCTGGTCGGGGGTCTTGGTGTCGAGGCGGTGGCGGCCGAACATCACGCCGGCGCGTCCAGGCCCTGCGAGGGCGGCCTCGAGCCGCGCGGCCACCTCGTCCACGTCGCCCATGCCGTCGACCTGGCGCAGCACGCCGTGCTCGCGGTAGAGGTCGGCGAGCGGCGCCGTCTCGCGTCACGTAGACCTCCTGGCGGTGGCGGATGACGTCCTCGGTGTCGTCGACGCGCCCCTCGGTCTCGGCACGCTTCATCAGCCGCTGGACGACCTCGTCCACGTCCGCGGTCAGCTCCAGGACGGCGTCGATCCGGTGCCCCTGCGCCTCGAGCATGCTGTCCAGCTCGGCCACCTGCGCCTTGGTGCGGGGGTAGCCGTCGAGCAGGAAGCCGCGTTCGGCGTCCGGCTCCTGCAGCCGGTCACGCACGATCGCGTTGGTGATCTCGTCGGGGACGTAGGCGCCGGAGGCCAGCAGCGCCTGCACCTGCTGGCCGAGCTCGGTGCCGTTCTTGATGTTGCTGCGGAAGATGTCGCCGGTGGAGATCGCGGGGATGCCGTGACGCTGCGGCGAGCCGGGCGGCCTGCGTGCCCTTTCCGGCGCCGGGCGGGCCCAGGATGATCAGACGCATCAGCGGAGGAACCCTTCGTAGTGGCGCTGCTGCAGCTGGGACTCGATCTGCTTCACGGTCTCCAGCCCGACACCGACGATGATGAGGATGGACGTGCCACCGAACGGGAAGTTCTGGTCGGCGTTGATCGCGACGAGCGCGATGAGCGGGATCAGCGACAGCAGCGCGAGGTAGAGCGCACCGGGGACGGTGATCCGGGTCAGGACGTAGTCGAGGTACTCGGCCGTGGGCCGGCCGGCGCGGATGCCGGGGATGAAGCCGCCGTACTTCTTCATGTTGTCGGCGACCTCGGTCGGGTTGAACGTGATCGACACGTAGAAGAACGTGAAGAACAGGATCAGCGCGACGTAGACGACCATGTAGATCGGGTGGTCGCCGCGCACCAGGTGCCCCTCGACCCAGTCGACCCAGGCGGCCGGTCGGGTGCCGTTGCTGGGCCGGTTGAACTGGGCGATCATGCGCCGGCAGCGACAGCAGCGACGAGGCGAAGATGACCGGGATGACGCCGGCCATGTTGACCTTCAGCGGGATGTAGGTGGTCGTGCCGCCGTACATCTTGCGGCCGATCATCCGCTTGGCGTACTGCACCGGCACCCGCCGCTGGGACTGCTCGACGAAGACGACCAGCCCGATGATCACGCAGCCCAGCAGGATGACCAGGATGAAGGTGTCCCAGCGCCCGCTCTGGGTGCTGGATGGCCCACAGCGAGCCTGGGGAACCGCGACGGCGATCGAGGTGAAGATCAGCAGCGACATGCCGTTGCCGATGCCCCGGTCGGTGATCAGCTCGCCCATCCACATGACCACGCCGGTGCCGGCGGTCATGGTGAGGATCATGATGAGGATCGTCGGCAGGCTCTGGTCGGGCATGATGCTCGTGCAGGCGGTGTTGCCGAACAGCTGCGAGGGGTTGCGCGCGCAGCGTGACGAACGTCGCCGACTGCAGGACCGCCAGACCGATGGTCAGGTAGCGGGTGTACTGCGTCAGCTTGGACGTGCCCGGACTGACCCTCCTTCTTGAGGGTCTCGAACCGCGGGATGACCACCGTCAGCAGCTGCACGATGATGCTCGCCGTGATGTACGGCATGATCCCCAGCGCGAAGATCGACAGCTGCAGCAGCGCGCCGCCGCTGAACAGGTTCGCCAGGCCGAGCACGCCGCTGGACTGCTGTCCGGCCTTGAGGCTGGCAGGCCTGCACCGCGCGTGTAGCTGATGCCCGGGGTGGGGACGAGGGACCCGAGGCGGAAGATCGCCATCATCGCAAGGGTGAACAGCAGCTTCTTGCGAAGGTCCGGCGTCTTGAACGCGCGTCCGAAAGCGGTGAGCACGGGGTCCTCCTGGCGGCCGCGGATAGCGACCTGGTGCTGGCAAAGATCAATCCGGGGGACGATAACACCCCGGGGCCGGGAGTCCCGGCGCCCGGGGCGCTGTCGCGGTGCAGCCTCTGGTGGTCAGAGAACGGTGGCGGAGCCGCCGGCTGCCTCGATCTTGTCCTTGGCCGTGGCCGAGAACTTGTGTGCGGTGACGGCCACCGTGACGGTGATCTCGCCGGTGCCGAGCACCTTGACCAGCTCGCCGTCACGGACGGCGCCCTTGGCCACGAGGTCCTCGACGGTGACGTCGCCACCCTCGGGGAACAGCGCCGAGATGCGGTCCAGGTTCACGACCTGGTACTCGGTGCGGAACGGGTTCTTGAAGCCGCGAAGCTTCGGCATCCGCATGTGCATCGGCATCTGACCGCCCTCGAAGCGCTCGGACACCTGGTAGCGGGCACTCGGTGCCCTTGGTGCCACGGCCGGCGGTCTTGCCCTTGCTGCCCTCACCGCGACCCACGCGGGTCTTGGCGGTCTTGGCACCCGGCGCGGGCCGAAGGTGGTGCACCTTCAGCGCGGCGGTCTCCTTGATGGACTCGTTGGACCTGGTGTCAGCCATGATCAGTCAACCTCCTCGACGGCGACCAGGTGGTCGACCGTCCGGACCATCCCGCGGATCTCGGGGCGGTCCTCCTTGACGACGACGTCGCCGATGCGCTTCAGACCGAGGGAGCGCAGGGTGTCGCGCTGGTTCTGCTTCCCACCGATCTCTGAACGGGTCTGGGTCACCTTGAGCCGGGCCATCACGCCGCCCGTCTCGCGGCCGGCAGCCGGGCGCGCAGCAGCGCGGCCGGGGCGACGTCCTCGAGGCTCAGGCCACGGCGGGCCGCGACCGCCTCCGGACGCTCGAGGCCACGCAGGGCCTCGACCGTCGCGTGGACGATGTTGATCGCGTTGGACGAGCCGAGGGACTTGCTCAGCACGTCGTGGATGCCGGCGCACTCGAGCACGGCGCGCACCGGGCCACCGGCGATGACGCCGGTACCGGGAGCGGCCGGGCGGAGCATGACCACACCGGCAGCCGCCTCACCCTGGACGGGGTGCGGGATGGTGCCCTGGATGCGCGGGACCTTGAAGAACTCCTTCTTGGCCTCCTCGACACCCTTGGCGATCGCCGCGGGAACTTCCTTGGCCTTGCCGTAGCCGACGCCCACGGTGCCGTCGCCGTCGCCCACCACGACGAGCGCGGTGAAGCTGAAGCGACGACCACCCTTGACGACCTTGGAGACGCGGTTGATGGTCACGACGCGCTCGACGTAAGCGTTCTTCTCGGGCGCGCTGTCGCGACGGCCGTCGCGGTCACGACGGTCGCCGCCGCCACGCTCGTTGCCTCCCGCGGAGCCAGCGGCAGTGGTGCTGCCGCCTCGGCGCTGGGGTCCTGGCATCAGACGTTCCTCTTCTCTGAGATCTTGCTCGCGGTGCGGTGGCCATCACAGTGCCAACCCGCCCTCGCGGGCACCGTCGGCGATGGCCGCGATCCGGCCGTGGTAGCGGTTGCCACCACGGTCGAAGACGACCGCGTCGACGCCGGCGCTCTTGGCCCGCTCGGCGAGCAGCTCGCCGACCTTGCGGGCCTTGGCGGTCTTGTCACCCTCGAACGAGCGCAGGTCCGCCTCCATCGTGGAGGCCGAGGCCACGGTCCGGCCGGCGGTGTCGTCGACGACCTGCACGAACACGTGGCGGCGTGGACCGCGACACGACCAGGCGGGGACGCAGCGACGTGCCGCTGAGCTTCTTGCGGAGGCGCAGGTGACGACGACCGCGGGCGGCGCTCTTGCCCTTGGCGCGCTTGATGATCATTGCCATGGCTTACTTACCAGCCTTTCCGACCTTGCGGCGGATCTGCTCGCCGGCGTAGCGAACGCCCTTGCCCTTGTACGGGTCGGGCTTGCGCAGCTTGCGAATGTTGGCGGCAACCTCGCCGACCTGCTGCTTGTCGATGCCCTGCACCGCGAAGCGGGTGGGGTTCTCGACGGTGAAGGAGATGCCCTCGGGGGCCTTGACCGTGATCGAGTGGCTGTAACCCAGCGCGAACTCGAGGTCGCTGCCCTTGGCCACGACGCGGTAACCCGTGCCGTGGATCTCCATCTTCTTCTCGTAGCCGTCCGTGACGCCCTGGACCATGTTGGCGATCAGCGTGCGGGTCAGGCCGTGCAGCGAGCGCGACTGGCGCTCGTCGTTGGGCCGGCTGACCTCGACGGAGCCCTCAGCGGACTTCGCCACGGCGATCGGCTCTGCCACGACGTGCTGCAGCTGCCCCTTGGGACCCTTGACCGTGACGGCCCGGCCGTCGATGGTCACGTCGACACCAGACGGCACGGAGACAGGAAGTCGTCCAATACGCGACATGTTCTGTACTCCCTTCGTTACCAGATGTAAGCGAGGACTTCCCCGCCTACACCCTTTGAGGCCGCCTGCTTGTCAGTCAACAAGCCGGAGGAGGTGGAAAGAATGGCCACACCGAGGCCGCCGAGCACGCGCGGCAGGTTGGTGGACTTCGCGTAGACGCGAAGACCGGGCTTGGACACCCGGCGCACACCAGCGATGGACCGCTCGCGGTTGGGGCCGTACTTGAGCTCGATGGTCAGCGTCTTGCCGACCTCGGCGTCCTCGACCTTCCAGCCAGCGATGTAACCCTGGGCCTGGAGGATCTCGGCGATGTGGGACTTGAGCTTGGAGAACGGCATGGACACGCTGTCGTGGTGCGCCGAGTTGGCGTTCCGGACGCGGGTCAACATGTCCGCAATCGGGTCTGTCATGGTCATTGGGCTTCTCCGCCCTTCCTCACCGGGGTTTCAGCTCCTGAGTCGGAGCCGACCTACGATGTAAGAGGTTCGTGTGAGTGGTTTACCAGCTGCTCTTGGTGACGCCGGGCAGCTCGCCGCGGTGAGCCATCTCGCGAAGGCACACGCGGCAGATGCCGAACTTGCGGTAGACCGAGTGGGGACGGCCACACCGCTGGCAGCGGGTGTAGGCACGAACCTTGAACTTGGGCTTGGCGTTCGCCTTGTTGATCAGTGCGGTCTTGGCCACGGTCAGTTCTCCTTGAACGGGAAGCCGAGGTGGCGCAGCAGCGCGCGGCCCTCGTCGTCGGTGGTCGCCGTCGTGACGACGGTGATGTCCATGCCCCGCACGCGGTCGATCCGGTCCTGGTCGATCTCGTGGAACATCGACTGCTCGTTCAGGCCGAACGTGTAGTTGCCACGCCCGTCGAACTGCTTGGGCGAGAGGCCGCGGAAGTCACGGATCCGCGGCAGGGCCGTGGACACGAGACGGTCGAGGAACTCCCACATGCGGTCGCCGCGCAGCGTGGTGTGCGCGCCGATCGGCATGCCCTCACGCAGCTTGAACTGGGCGATCGACTTGCGCGCCTTGGTGACGACCGGCTTCTGGCCGGTGATCGCCGACAGGTCGCGCACGGCGCCGTCGATCAGCTTCGCGTCACGCGCAGCCTCACCGACACCCATGTTGACGATGACCTTGACGACGCCCGGGACCTGCATGACGTTGGCGAAGCCGAACTCCGACAGCAGGGCCGGCTTGATCTCGTCGGCGTAGCGCTGCTTGAGCCGCGGAGCGGTCTTCTGGCTGACAACTTCAGTCATGATCACAGGTCCTTACCGGAGCGCACGGCGACGCGAACGCGGGAGGCCTTCTGGCGACCGTCACGCTCGACCAGCTCGACGCGGGTCTTGATGCGGGTCGGCAGCTTGGTCTCCGGGTCCACCACGGCCACGTTGCTCACGTGGATCGGGGGCCTCCTGGGTGATGATGCCACCCGTGCGGCTGCCGCGACCGGTCGTGCCGGCCTTGGTGTGCTTGGTGATCCGGTTGATGCCCTCGACCAGCACGCGCTGGGTCTCGGGGTAGACCGCGATGACCTTGCCCTGCTTGCCCCGGTCGCCGCCGTTCTTCTGCGCGCGACCGCTGATGACCTGCACCAGGTCACCCTTCTTGATCTTCATCTTGGCCATGGGTTACAGCACCTCCGGAGCCAACGAGATGATCTTCATGAACTTCTTCTCGCGCAGCTCGCGACCCACCGGGCCGAAGATGCGCGTACCGCGCGGGTCACCGTCGGTCTTGAGGATGACGGCGGCGTTCTCGTCGAAGCGGATGTAGGAACCATCCGGACGACGACGCTCCTTGGTGGTGCGCACGATGACGGCCTTGACGACGTCGCCCTTCTTGACGTTGCCGCCGGGGATGGCGTCCTTGACGGCGGCGACGATGACGTCACCGATGCCGGCGTAACGACGACCCGAGCCACCGAGAACACGGATGCAAAGGATCTCCTTGGCACCGGTGTTGTCGGCGACGCGCAGTCGCGACTCCTGCTGGATCACTGTCTAACTCCTGTCGTCGCGCTGGTTCTCATTGCTGAGCCTTGCGGAACGGATCTGTGGTCAGTGTCGGTCGGCGCGGGCGGCCAGGCTGGCTGGGCCGCCCGCGCGTCCCGGACGTTGTTGCGGCTTACTTGGCCCGCTCGAGGATCTCCACCACGCGCCAGCGCTTGGTGGCCGAGAGCGGCCGGGTCTCCATGATGCGCACGAGGTCGCCCACGCCGGCCGAGTTGGCCTCGTCGTGGACCTTGACCTTGCTGGTGCGGCGGATGACCTTGCCGTAGAGGGCGTGCTTGACGCGGTCCTCGACCTCGACGACGACGGTCTTGTCCATCTTGTCGCTGACGACGTAACCCTGTCGCACCTTGCGGTACTGACGCTCCTGCACGCTGGTCTTCTCCTGCTGCTCGCTCATGACTTCTTCTCCGGACCGCGGCCGATGTTGAGCTCTCGCTCGCGCATCTCCGTGTAGATCCGCGCGATGTCCTTCTTGACCGCGCGCAGACGCCCGTGGTTCTCGAGCTGCCCGGTCGCGGACTGGAAGCGCAGGTTGAACAGCTCTTCCTTGGACTTGCGGAGCTCGTCGACGAGTCGCTCGTCGTCCAGGCCACGCAGCTGGGCTGAGGCCAGGTCGTTGGTTCCGACTGCCATCAGATGTCACCACCCTCACGCCGAACGAAGCGGCACTTCATCGGCAGCTTGTGCATCGCGAGACGCATGGCCTCGCGTGCGACGTCCTCGGGCACACCCGAGAGCTCGAACATCATGCGGCCGGGCTTGACGTTGGCGATCCACCACTCCGGCGAGCCCTTACCGGAACCCATGCGGGTCTCGGCCGGCTTCTTGGTCAGCGGGCGGTCGGGGTAGATGTTGATCCACACCTTGCCGCCACGCTTCATGTAACGGGTCATCGCGATACGCGCCGACTCGATCTGGCGGTTGGTCACGTAGGCCGGCTCGAGGGCCTGCAGGCCGTAGTCACCGAACGCGATCGCGGTGCCACCCTTGGCGGCGCCCGAGCGACCCGGGTGGTGCTGCTTGCGGTGCTTGACTCGACGAGGAATCAACATCAGGACTCAGCTCCCTCAGTGCCTGCAGGGGCGCCCATGGCCGCGTCGACGGCCGGGGCCGCCTCGTTGCCGGGGGGCGTGCTCTCGGTGCGCGGGGCGCGAGCCGGACGGCCGCCACGGGCCGGACGGTCGGGGCCGTCGCGGCGCGGGCCGCGGGCCGGGCGGGACGGCGCGGCGGCCTGCTCGCGGGCGAGCTCCTTGGCCGTGACGTCGCCCTTGTAGATCCAGACCTTGACGCCGATGCGGCCGAACGTCGTGCGGGCCTCGTAGAAGCCGTAGTCGATGTTCGCGCGCAGCGTGTGCAGCGGCACACGACCCTCGCGGTAGAACTCCGAGCGCGACATCTCCGCGCCACCGAGGCGGCCGGAGCACTGCACCCGGATGCCCTTGGCGCCGGCGCGCAGCGAGGACTGCATGCTCTTGCGCATGGCGCGACGGAACGACACGCGGGCGGAGAGCTGCTCGGCGACGCCCTGGGCGACCAGCTGCGCGTCGATCTCGGGGTTCTTGACCTCGAGGATGTTCAGCTGCACCTGCTTGCCGGTGAGCTTCTCGAGCTCACCGCGGATGCGGTCGGCCTCGGCGCCGCGGCGGCCGATGACGATGCCCGGGCGGGCGGTGTGGATGTCGACGCGGACGCGGTCACGCGTGCGCTCGATCTCGACGCGCGAGATACCGGCGCGCTCCATGCCCTTGGACATCAGCTTGCGGATCGCGACGTCTTCCTTGACGTAGTCGCGGTAACGCTGACCCACCTTGGTGCTGTCAGCGAACCAGCGGCTGCGGTGCTCGGTCGTGATGCCCAGGCGGAAGCCGTGCGGGTTGACCTTCTGACCCATTAGCGGGTTCCTCCCTTGTTCTCCGGCTGCGACACGATCACGCTGATGTGGCTCGTCCGCTTGCGGATGCGGTAGGCACGACCCTGTGCGCGCGGCCGGAACCGCTTCATCGTCGGGCCCTCGTCGACGTACGCCTCGCTGATCACCAGCGTGCGCTCGTCGAATGCCTCTGCTGCCTTGTCGGCCTTGACACGAGCGTTCGCAATGGCGCTCTCCAGCACCTTGCGGACGGGCTCGCTCGCGGCCTGCGGTGCGAACTGCAGCACCGCAATGGCCTCGGTCGCCTGCTTGCCACGGATCAGGTCCACGACGCGGCGGGCCTTCATGGGCGTGACACGGACGTGCCGCGCCTGCGCCTTGGCTTCCATCGCTGTCCCTTGCTTTCGTTCGAAAATCTCGAATGGTTGTGAGGTGTGGACCACCGCTTAGCGGCGGCGACCCTTCTTGTCGTCCTTCACGTGACCCTTGAACGTCCGGGTCGGGGCAAACTCACCGAGCTTGTGTCCGACCATGGACTCGGTCACGAAGACCGGGATGTGCTTGCGGCCGTCGTGCACCGCGATCGTGTGGCCGAGCATGTCGGGCACGATCATCGAGCGACGCGACCAGGTCTTGATGACGGTCTTGGTGCCCGCTTCGTTCTGGACATCCACCTTCTTCTGGAGGTGGTCGTCGATGAAGGGGCCCTTCTTCAGGCTACGAGGCATTTTCCAGGGCTCCTATCAGCGCTTCTTGCCAGTACGGCGGCGACGGACGATCATCTTGTCGCTCTCCTTGTTCGGGCGACGGGTGCGGCCCTCGGCCTGTCCCCACGGGCTGACCGGGTGACGTCCACCGGAGGTCTTGCCCTCACCACCACCGTGCGGGTGGTCGACCGGGTTCATGGCCACACCGCGGACGGTGGGGCGCTTGCCCTTCCAGCGCATGCGGCCGGCCTTGCCCCAGTTGATGTTGCTCTGCTCGGCGTTGCCCACCTCGCCGACCGTCGCGCGGCAGCGCAGGTCGACGTTGCGGATCTCGCCGGACGGCATACGCAGCTGGGCGTAGGGGCCGTCCTTGGCGACGAGCTGGACCTTGGTGCCGGCCGAGCGCGCGATCTTGGCGCCGCCACCGGGGCGGAGCTCGATCGCGTGGATGACCGTACCGACCGGGATGTTGCGCAGCGGCAGGCTGTTGCCCGGCTTGATGTCGGCGCCCGGGCCGTTCTCGATCGCGTCGCCCTGGCGCAGGCGGTTCGGCGCCAGGATGTAGCGCTTCTCGCCGTCGGCGTAGTGCAGCAGCGCGATCCGCGCGGTGCGGTTGGGGTCGTACTCGATGTGCGCGACCTTGGCCGGCACGCCGTCCTTGTCGTGGCGACGGAAGTCGATGACGCGGTAGGCGCGCTTGTGACCCCCACCGATGTGGCGGGTCGTGATGCGCCCGGCGTTGTTGCGGCCACCGCTCTTGGTCAGCGGGCGCACCAGCGACTTCTCCGGCGTCGACCGCGTGACCTCCACGAAGTCGGCGACGCTGGAGCCGCGGCGACCCGGTGTGGTCGGCTTGTACTTACGGATACCCATGGTCTGTAGTCCTCAGTTCCCTATCGTCTCAATCAGTCTCAGGTGGACCCGGTCAGCCGACCGGGCCTCCGAAGATGTCGATCGAGCCTTCCTTGAGGGTGACGATCGCGCGCTTGGTGTCCTTGCGCTTGCCCAGACCGAAGCGGGTGCGACGGGTCTTGCCCTGGCGGTTCAGCGTGTTCACCGAGTCCACCTTGACGTTGAAGACGCGCTCGACCGCGATCTTGATCTCGGTCTTGTTCGCCCGCGGGTCCACGACGAAGGTGTACTTGCCCTCGTCGAGCAGCCCGTAGGACTTCTCCGACACGACCGGCGCGAACAGGATGTCGCGGGGGTCCTTGCCCAGGTTGCTCACTTGGTGTCCTCCACAACGTCACTGTCGGTCGCCGGCGAGGCGGCCTGGTCGGTGGCTGCGGACGCACCCACGCGACCCTTGGCGGGGCCGGCGAGGTAGGTCGACAGCGAGCTCTCGGTGAACACGATGTCGTCGGCGCACAGCACGTCGTAGGTGTTGAGCTGGTCGGTCACGAGAACGTGGACGTTCTCGAGGTTGCGCAGGCTCAGGTGCGACGTGGTGTCGTCACGGTCGATCACGACGAGCAGGTTCTTGCGCTCGGACACGCCGTTCAGCAGCGCCGAGGCGGTCTTGGTCGACGGGACGTCGCCCTCGACGAGCGAGCTGAACACGTGCAGCCGGCCGTGACGGGCCCGGTCGGACAGGGCACCGCGCAGCGCGGCGGCCTTCATCTTCTTGGGCGTCCGCTGGGCGTAGTCGCGCGGCTGCGGGCCGTGGACGACGCCACCGCCGGCGAACTGCGGCGCACGGGTCGAGCCCTGACGGGCGCGGCCGGTGCCCTTCTGGCGGTACGGCTTGCGCCCACCACCGCGAACCTCGCCGCGGGTCTTGGTCGAGTGCGTGCCCTGGCGGGCGGCGGCCAGCTGCGCGACAACCACCTGGTGGATCAGGGGGATGTTCGTCTGGACGTCGAAGACCTCGTCCGGCAGGTCGACCGTCCCGGCCGTGGCCCCCGTGGGGCTGATGATGTCGATCGTCGGCATGGCGTTCAGGCTCCCTTGGCAGCCGTGCGCACGAGGACGATGCCGCCGCGGGGGCCGGGAACGGCGCCCTTGATCAGCAACAGACCCCGGTCGGCGTCCACGGCGTGGATCGTGAGGTTCTGGGTGGTCTGGCGCTCGCCGCCCATGCGACCGGCCATCCGCATGCCCTTGAACACGCGACCAGGGGTGGCACAGCCACCGATGGAGCCGGGCTTGCGGTGGTTCTTGTGGGCACCGTGCGAGGAGCTGACGCCGTGGAAGCCGTGACGCTTCATGACACCGGCGAAGCCCTTGCCCTTGGTGGTGCCGGTGACGTCGATGTCCTGGCCGGTCTCGAACGACTCGACGGTGAGCTCCTGGCCCAGCTCGTAGGTCGCGGAGTCGGCGGTGCGGAGCTCGACGAGGTGACGGCGGGGGGTGACCCCGGCCTTCTCGAAGTGGCCCGCCATCGGCTTGTTCACCTTGCGGGGGTCGATCGCGCCGTAGGCGATCTGCACCGCGCCGTAGCCGTCGGTGTCGGCGGTGCGCACCTGCGTCACGACGCAGGGGCCGGCCTTGACGACCGTCACGGGCACGAGACGGTTCTCGGCGTCCCAGACCTGGGTCATGCCGAGCTTCTCGCCAAGGACGCCCTTGACGCTGCGCTCAGTAGCGTTAGTCATTGGTGGTCCTTAGAGCTTGATCTCGATGTTGACATCGGCCGGAAGGTCGAGGCGCATCAGCGAGTCGACCGCCTTGGGGGTGGGGTCGACGATGTCGATGAGACGCTTGTGCGTGCGCATCTCGAAGTGCTCGCGGCTGTCCTTGTACTTGTGCGGCGAACGGATGACGACGAAGACGTTCTTCTCCGTCGGCAGCGGCACAGGGCCGACGACCGTCGCGCCGGCACGGGTCACCGTGTCGACAATCTTGCGCGCCGAGCTGTCAATGACCTCGTGGTCATAGGACTTCAGCCGGATGCGGATCTTTTGTCCCGCCATCGCTTCGTCTGTCTCTCTCTCGTCGTACCGCTTGCTTGTGGCCGATCCTGCTGCCTTCCGACCCCCGCGGTCGGGTGTGTCGCACCCGCTGCGTGCCGCGAGGGCAGGCGCAGGTTCACGCCGCTCTCGCAGGTCCATCGGAAGCCCATCAGGGCCGGTGGCTTGCGCTTCCCTGCCGGGCCCACGCACCGTTCGGCGCGCCGGGCCTCTCCAGGGGCGGCGGTGCAGACATTGGTCTTCACCGCGCGTCAAGCAACCCGTCCATAGTGCCAGAGGAAGGAGCCCGATCCAAATCGCCCCCCTCTACCCCCGCCCGCGGCCGCGACACGCCGACGACACGCCGGTACGCCGGCCTGCGGTCGCCTTCCGTGCCCTTTGCCGGGGAGGCGAACAGCACGCAGCCGGCCGTGAGCCGCCCGGCGGCGGGCGGTGACCGGCGGGCCGGCAACCTCTCCCCCGGCAACGCGCGGGCTCCCAGCCCGGCACCAGGCACGCCGTACGGCGGCCCTGGACAGCACTGTGGGGCCCGGACACAGGTCCGGGCCCCACAGTGCTGGATCAGGTCGCGTCCCGTCGGAACGGGACGCCTCAGATCACTTGTTGATCTTGGTGACGCGACCGGCGCCGACCGTGCGACCGCCCTCACGGATGGCGAACTTGAGCCCGTCCTCCATGGCGATGGGCTGGATCAGGTCGACCGTCATCTCGGTGTTGTCACCGGGCATGACCATCTCGGTGCCCTCGGGCAGCTTCACGACACCCGTGACGTCCGTCGTCCGGAAGTAGAACTGGGGACGGTAGTTGTCGTAGAACGGCGTGTGACGGCCACCCTCGTCCTTGGACAGGATGTAGACGTTCGCCTCGAACTCGGTGTGCGGCGTGATCGAGCCCGGCTTGACGATGACCTGGCCGCGCTCGACGTCCTCGCGCTTGGTGCCACGAAGCAGCAGCCCGACGTTCTCGCCCGCACGACCCTCGTCGAGCAGCTTGCGGAACATCTCGATGCCGGTGACCGTCGTCTTGGAAGAGGTGTCCTTGATGCCGACGATCTCGACCTCCTCGTTGACCTTGAGGATGCCGCGCTCGATGCGACCGGTGACGACGGTGCCACGACCGGTGATCGTGAAGACGTCCTCGACGGGCATGAGGAACGGCTTGTCGACGTCACGCTCGGGCTGCGGGATGGCCTCGTCGACCGCGTCCATCAGCTCGAGGATCTTGCCGGCCCACTCGGGGTCACCCTCGAGGGCCTTCAGCGCGGAGACGCGGACGATCGGCAGGTTGTCGCCGTCGAACTCGTAGGCGCTGAGCAGCTCGCGGACCTCGAGCTCGACGAGCTCCAGGATCTCCTCGTCGTCGACCATGTCGGCCTTGTTGAGCGCGACGACGATGTAGGGGACGCCGACCTGGCGGGCCAGGAGCACGTGCTCCTTGGTCTGCGGCATCGGGCCGTCGGTGGCCGCGACCACGAGGATCGCGCCGTCCATCTGCGCCGCACCCGTGATCATGTTCTTCACGTAGTCCGCGTGACCCGGGCAGTCGACGTGAGCGTAGTGACGCTTCTCCGTCTGGTACTCGATGTGCGCGATGGAGATCGTGATACCACGCTGGCGCTCTTCGGGGGCCTTGTCGATCTGGTCGAAGGCCTCGGTGCCCGGGTTCATCTCCGGCCACTTGTCGTGCAGCGTCCGGGAAATAGCAGCGGTCAGCGTCGTCTTACCGTGGTCGATGTGACCGATGGTGCCGATGTTGACGTGCGGCTTGTTCCGCTCGAACTTCGCCTTGCCCACTATGGTCCTCCTCAGGACTTATTAGTGTTACGCCGTACGACCATTGCCGGACGTGGCGACGCTTTCTGGTTATTGGTTAGACGGCAGCGCGGTTGTTACCGCGTCACTCGCCTCGGACCTTCTTGATGATCTCCTCCGCGACGTTCCGGGGAACCTCGGCGTAGGAGTCGAACTGCATCGTGTAGTTGGCCCGACCCTGGGTCTTCGACCTCAGGTCGCCAACGTATCCGAACATCTCGGACAGCGGGACCACGGCCTTGACGACCTTGGCGCCACTGATGTCCTCCATGGCCTGGATCTGGCCACGGCGGGAGTTCAGGTCGCCGATCACGTCGCCCATGTAGTCCTCGGGCGTGCGCACCTCGACGGCCATCATCGGCTCGAGGAGCACGGGGTCGGCCTTGCGGACGGCCTCCTTGAGCACCATCGACCCGGCGATCTTGAACGCCATCTCCGAGGAGTCGACGTCGTGGTAGGCGCCGTCCAGCAGAATCGCCTTGATGCCCACCAGCGGGTAGCCGGCGAGGACACCGAGCTGCATGGCGTCCTGGATGCCGTGGTCGACGCTCGGGATGTACTCGCGCGGGATACGGCCACCGGTGACCTTGTTCTCGAACTCGTACAGCTCACCCTCGTGGGTGTCCAGCGGCTCGAAGGTCATCTGCACCTTGGCGTACTGGCCCGAACCACCCG
This sequence comes from uncultured Actinomycetota bacterium, assembly GCA_963724015.1. Classification (GTDB taxonomy): domain Bacteria; phylum Actinomycetota; class Actinomycetes; order Actinomycetales; family Dermatophilaceae; genus CAVRTM01. The sequence continues at coordinate 512,170 of CAVRTM010000004.1, read as the reverse complement.
TCTGCTTCTTGTGGGTGTAGTCGTACTTGACCACGGCGCGGCGGATCGTCTCGCGGTAGGCCACCTGCGGCTTGCCGACGTTGGCCTCGACCCGGAACTCGCGGCGCATGCGGTCCACCAGGATGTCCAGGTGGAGCTCGCCCATGCCGGCGATGATCGTCTGCCCGGTCTCGTCGTCCTGGCGGACCTGGAACGTCGGGTCCTCCTCGGCGAGCTTCTGGATCGCGGTGCCGAGCTTCTCCTGGTCGCCCTTGGTCTTGGGCTCGATGGCCACCGAGATGACCGGCTCGGGGAAGCTCATCGACTCCAGGACGACCTGGTCGCTCGGGTCGCACAGGGTGTCACCGGTCGTGGTGTCCTTCAGGCCGATCATCGCGTAGATGTGGCCGGCGGAGGCCGTGTCGACCGGGTTCTCCTTGTTGGAGTGCATCTGGAACAGCTTGCCGATGCGCTCCTTCTTGCCCTTGGTGGAGTTGATCACCTGGGCACCGGAGGGCACCGCGCCGGAGTAGACCCGCACGTAGGTGAGCTTGCCGAAGAAGGGGTGCGACGCCACCTTGAACGCCAGCGCCGAGAAGGGCTCCTTGGCGTCCGGCTTGCGGATGATCTCCTTCTCCGGGTCGCGCACGTCGTGGCCGATCATCGGCGGGACGTCCAGCGGGGAGGGCAGGAAGTCGACGACGGCGTCGAGCATGGGCTGCACGCCCTTGTTCTTGAACGCCGTGCCACACAGGACCGGGTTGACGTCGCCGGCGATGGTGAGCTTGCGGATCGCGGCCTTGATCTCGGCCACGGTGAGCTCCTCACCACCGAGGTACTTCTCCAGCAGCGCGTCGTCGGCCTCGGCGACCTTCTCGATCAGCTCGTGGCGGTACTCGGCAGCCTTCTCGGCCAGCTCGGCCGGGATCTCCTCGATCTCGTAGTCGGCGCCCATCTTGACCTCGCCACGCCACGTGAGCGCGCGCATCTCGATGAGGTCGATGACGCCGGAGAAGTCGCTCTCGGAGCCGATCGGCAGCTGGATCACCAGCGGGGTCGCGCCCAGCCGGTCCACGATGGTCTTCACGGTGAAGTAGAAGTCCGCACCGAGCTTGTCCATCTTGTTGACGAAGCAGATCCGCGGGACCTGGTACTTGTCCGCCTGGCGCCACACCGTCTCGGACTGCGGCTCGACGCCCTCCTTGCCGTCGAACACGGCGACGGCGCCGTCGAGGACGCGCAGGGAGCGCTCGACCTCGACCGTGAAGTCCACGTGACCGGGGGTGTCGATGATGTTGATCTGGTGGTTGTCCCAGAAGGTCGTCGTCGCGGCGGACGTGATGGTGATGCCGCGCTCCTGCTCCTGCTCCATCCAGTCCATCGTCGCCGCGCCGTCGTGAACTTCACCGATCTTGTACGTGATGCCTGTGTAGAACAGGATCCGCTCGGTCGTCGTCGTCTTGCCGGCATCGATGTGGGCCATGATGCCGATGTTGCGGACCTTGGTCAGGTCCGTAAGGACGTCGAGTGCCACGGTGATTTTTCTCGTCTCATCTTGAGGGATGTGCTGCTGCGGTGCGGGCCGGGAAAGGGATCTGCCTCGCCACGTCGGTCCGCGGGTGCGGTCCCGGGCCACCCGCCGAAGCGGGCGTCCCGGGACCGGGGGCGTACTACCAGCGGTAGTGCGCGAAGGCCTTGTTGGACTCGGCCATCTTGTGGGTGTCCTCGCGGCGCTTGACCGCGGCACCCAGGCCGTTGCTCGCGTCCAGGATCTCGTTCATCAGGCGCTCGGTCATCGTCTTCTCACGACGCTGACGCGAGTAGCCGACCATCCAGCGCAGGGCCAGGGTCGTGGAGCGACCCGGCTTGACCTCGATCGGCACCTGGTAGGTCGCACCGCCGACGCGGCGGCTCTTGACCTCGATGCTGGGCTTGATGTTGTCCAGCGCCCGCTTGAGGGTGACGACGGGGTCGGTGCCGGTCTTCTGACGGGCACCCTCCAGGGCGCCATAGACGATCGTCTCGGCGATGGACTTCTTGCCGTCGAGCAGGATCTTGTTGACCAGCTGGGTGACCAGCGGCGAACCGTAGACCGGGTCGATGACGAGCGGCCGCTTCGGGGCGGGACCCTTGCGAGGCATTACTTCTTCTCCATCTTCGCGCCGTAGCGGCTACGGGCCTGCTTGCGGTTCTTGACGCCCTGGGTGTCAAGGGAGCCGCGGACGATCTTGTAGCGGACGCCGGGAAGGTCCTTCACACGGCCGCCACGCACGAGCACGATCGAGTGCTCCTGCAGGTTGTGGCCGACGCCCGGGATGTAGGCGGTGACCTCGATGCCGCTGGTGAGCTTGACTCGCGCGACCTTGCGCAGCGCCGAGTTCGGCTTCTTCGGGGTCGTGGTGTAGACGCGGGTGCACACACCGCGTCGCTGGGGGCTGCCCTTGAGCGCCGGGGTGTTGGTCTTGGTGACCTTGTCCTGGCGGCCCTTGCGGACCAGCTGGTTGATCGTAGGCACGTAGTCTCCGTACATCGTCAAGACAATCGCCCGCGGGACCGCGGACTCCTTGGGTGACCGTCACGACCCCCGTGGTCGGGAGTGTCGCTCGGGTTTCTTCCCCCTGCACTTCCTCCCGGGCCTCGTCTGAGGAGGTTTTGGGAGGTTGCCCGGCGGAAGGGGCGAACCCCTTGCCCCCACCGCGCCGGCGTGGCGAGCGGGAGGATCGGGGTTCTTGCGCCCGGGCGAGCCCGGGCACAGTTCTCAAGGCTACCGGCTGCATGGTGGGCGTCCAAATCGCCCGACCACCACGCAGCGGGGCCGCGGGGGCAGTGGCTCTGCCACTCCCCCGCAACCGCACCCCGCCTCCGGACAGGACCGCCCGTGGGCCGTCCTGTCCGGAGGCACCCTCGAGGGGCGCCGTACGTCGCCGCTAGTCGCGGTCGAAGCCCAGCGTCGCGTCGTCCAGCCGGACGGCCTCGCCCGAGCCCGGACCGAAGGCCGGGTAGTCGAACTGCTCGTAGTTCGGCATGGAGTACATCGCCGCCTTGGCCTCCTCCGTCGGCTCCACCTTGACCTGGTTGTACCGGGGAAGCCCGGTGCCGGCAGGGATGAGCTTTCCGAGGATGACGTTCTCCTTGAGGCCGAGCAGCGGGTCGGACTTGGCGTGGATCGCCGCATCCGTGAGCACCCGTGTCGTCTCCTGGAAGGACGCCGCCGAGAGCCAGGACTCCGTGGCCAGCGAGGCCTTGGTGATGCCCATGAGCTCGGGGCGACCGGAGGCGGGCTTGCCGCCCTCGGCCACCACGCGCCGGTTCTCGGACTCGAAGCGACCCCGCTCGGCGAGCTCGCCGGGCAGCAGGTCGGCCTCGCCGGCCTCGATGATCGTCACGCGCCGCAGCATCTGCCGCACGATGACCTCGATGTGCTTGTCGTGGATCGACACACCCTGCTGGCGGTAGACCGCCTGGACCTCGTCCACCAGGTGCATCTGCACCGAGCGCGGGCCCAGGATGCGCAGGACCTGCTTGGGGTCCACCGCGCCCTGCACCAGCTTGGTGCCGACCTCGACGTGCTGGCCGTCCGAGACGAGCAGGCGCGAGCGCTTGCTGACCGGGTAGGCGTGCTCCTCGGAGCCGTCGTCCGGCGTGAGCAGGATGCGACGGGCCTTGTCGGTGTCCTCGACCACCACGCGACCGTTCGCCTCGGCGATCGGCGCGACACCCTTGGGCGTGCGGGCCTCGAACAGCTCGACGACGCGGGGCAGACCCTGGGTGATGTCGTCACCGGCCACACCACCGGTGTGGAAGGTGCGCATCGTCAGCTGCGTGCCGGGCTCACCGATGGACTGGGCGGCGATGATGCCGACCGCCTCACCGATGTCGACCAGCTTGCCGGTGGCCAGCGAGCGGCCGTAGCAGGCGGCACAGGTGCCGACCTTGGAGTCGCAGGTCAGGACCGAGCGGACCCGGACCTCCTCGACGCCGGCCGCGACCAGACGGTCGATGACCACGTCGCCGAGGTCGATGCCGGCCTTGGCCAGCAGCGTGCCGTCGACCTCGACGTCCTCGGCGAGCGTGCGTGCGTAGACGCTGCTCTCCACGTCGTCGTGCTCACGCAGCGTGCCGTCGGCACCCTTGACGGCGATCGGCATCTTCAGGCCACGGTCGGTGCCGCAGTCGTCCTCGCGGATGATGACGTCCTGGCTGACGTCCACCAGACGACGGGTGAGGTAGCCCGAGTCGGCGGTGCGCAGGGCGGTGTCGGCCAGACCCTTACGGGCACCGTGCGTGGAGATGAAGAACTCCAGGACGGACAGGCCCTCGCGGAAGTTCGCCTTGATCGGTCGCGGGATGATGTCGCCCTTGGGGTTGGACACCAGTCCACGCATACCGGCGATCTGCCGCAGCTGCATCCAGTTACCACGCGCACCCGAGGACACCATCCGGAAGATGGGGTTGGTGTGCGGGAGGTTGGCCTCCATCTCCTTGGCCACCTCGTTGGTCGCCTGGGTCCAGATCTCGATGAGCTCCTGGCGACGCTCGTCGTCGGTGATCAGTCCGCGCTCGTACTGCGTCTGCACCTTGGCGGCCTTGGCCTCGTAGCCCTCGAGGATCTCGACCTTGCGCGGGGGCGTGACGACGTCGGAGATCGACACCGTCGTGCCCGAGCGGGTGGCCCAGTGGAAACCGGTCTCCTTCAGCGCGTCCAGGGACGCCGCGACCTGCACCTTGGAGTAGCGCTCGGCGAGGTCGTTGACGATCAGCGACAGGCGCTTCTTGTCGACCGGCACGTCGATGAACGGGTAGTCCAGCGGCAGCGTCTCGTTGAAGAGGGCGCGGCCGAGGGACGTCTCGAGGGTCAGCGAGGGGAAGATGCCCGACTCGCCTGCCTCGACCCCCTCGGGCAGCGCGTAGCCGGCCGGCGGGACGACGTCGTCGAGGCGGATCTTGACCCGCGAGCCCAGCTCGAGCTCGCCGGCGTCGAAGGCCATCCGGGCCTCGGCCACCGAGGAGAACGCGCGGCCGGTGCCCCGGCCGTCCTCGACCTCGGTGGTGAGGTGGAACAGGCCGATGATCATGTCCTGGGTGGGCATGGTGACCGGTCGCCCGTCGGACGGCTTGAGGATGTTGTTGCTCGAGAGCATCAGGATCCGCGCCTCGGCCTGGGCCTCGGCCGACAGCGGCACGTGGACCGCCATCTGGTCACCGTCGAAGTCGGCGTTGAAGGCCGAGCAGACGAGCGGGTGGATCTGGATGGCCTTGCCCTCGACCAGCTGCGGCTCGAACGCCTGGATGCCGAGGCGGTGCAGCGTGGGCGCGCGGTTGAGCAGGACCGGGTGCTCGGTGATGACCTCTTCGAGGACGTCCCACACGACCGGACGGGCCCGCTCCACCATGCGCTTGGCGCTCTTGATGTTCTGGGCGTGGTCGAGGTCGACCAGCCGCTTCATCACGAACGGCTTGAAGAGCTCCAGGGCCATCTGCTTGGGCAGACCGCACTGGTGCAGCTTCAGCTGCGGGCCGACGACGATGACCGAACGGCCGGAGTAGTCGACGCGCTTGCCGAGGAGGTTCTGGCGGAAGCGGCCCTGCTTGCCCTTGAGCATGTCGGACAGCGACTTCAGCGGACGGTTGCCGGGGCCCGTGACCGGGCGGCCACGACGGCCGTTGTCGAAGAGCGCGTCCACAGCCTCCTGCAGCATGCGCTTCTCGTTGTTGACGATGATCTCCGGAGCGCCCAGGTCGAGCAGGCGCTTGAGCCGGTTGTTCCGGTTGATCACGCGGCGGTAGAGGTCGTTCAGGTCGGACGTGGCGAAGCGGCCACCGTCGAGCTGAACCATCGGGCGCAGGTCCGGCGGGATGACCGGGACGCAGTCCAGGACCATGCCGTTGGGGTTGTTGGTCGTGACCTGGAAGGCCGTGACCACCCGCAGCCGCTTGAGCGCACGGGTCTTCTTCTGGCCCTTGCCGGTCGCGATGATCTCGCGCAGCAGCTCGGACTCGGCGTCGAGGTCGAAGGACTCGAGGCGCTTCTGCAGCGCAGCGGCGCCCATGCCGCCCTCGAAGTACAGACCGAAGCGGTCACGCATCTCGCGGTAGAGCATCTCGTCGCCCTCGAGGTCCTGGACCTTGAGGTTCTTGAACCGGTCCCAGACCTGCTCGAGGCGCTCGATCTGCTGGTCGGCACGCTTGCGCAGGGCGTTCATCTCACGCTCGGCACCCTCGCGGACCTTGCGGCGGACGTCACCCTTGGCGCCCTCGGCCTCGAGCTCGGCCAGGTCGGTCTCGAGCTTCTTGGCGCGTGTCTCGATGTCGGCGTCGCGACGGTTGACGTGCTCCTTCTTCTCGACCTCGATCTGGGCCTCGAGCGAGGGCAGGTCGCGGTGACGGCCCTCGGTGTCGACCGACGTGATCATGTAGGCCGCGAAGTAGATGACCTTCTCGAGGTCCTTCGGGGCCAGGTCGAGCAGGTAGCCCAGGCGGCTCGGGACACCCTTGAAGTACCAGATGTGGGTCACCGGGGCGGCGAGCTCGATGTGGCCCATCCGCTCACGGCGGACCTTGGCCCGTGTCACCTCGACGCCGCAGCGCTCGCAGATGATGCCCTTGAAGCGGACGCGCTTGTACTTGCCGCAGTAGCACTCCCAGTCGCGGGTCGGACCGAAGATCTTCTCGCAGAAGAGCCCGTCCTTCTCCGGCTTCAGGGTGCGGTAGTTGATGGTCTCAGGCTTCTTCACCTCACCGTGGCTCCACTGACGGATGTCGTCGGCGGTGGCCAGGCCAATGCGCAGCTCGTCAAAGAAGTTGACGTCGAGCACGGATGTCCTTCTCTCGTTCACAAACGTGGAAATAACTTCGTGCGATCGGGCTGTCACCCGACGGTCCGGGACCGGCGGGCCGCACGGCGCGGGCTCCTGACGCTGTCAGGACCCGACCCCACGGCCCACCGGCCCGGCTCATCAGACCTCTTCGACGCTGCTCGGCTCGCGCCGTGACAGGTCGATGCCGAGCTCCTCCGCTGCGCGGAAGACGTCCTCGTCGGGGTCCTTCATGTCGATCGACGTGCCGTCGCTGGAAAGCACCTCGACGTTCAGGCACAAGGACTGCATCTCCTTGATCAGCACCTTGAACGACTCGGGGATTCCCGGCTCGGGGATGTTCTCGCCCTTGACGATGGCCTCGTAGACCTTGACGCGGCCGGTGACGTCGTCGGACTTGATGGTGAGCAGCTCCTGCAGCGCGTAGGCCGCGCCGTAGGCCTCGAGGGCCCAGACCTCCATCTCACCGAAGCGCTGGCCACCGAACTGGGCCTTACCGCCGAGCGGCTGCTGGGTGATCATCGAGTAGGGGCCGGTCGAGCGGGCGTGGATCTTGTCGTCCACCAGGTGGTGGAGCTTCAGGATGTACATGTAGCCCACGGACACGTTCTCGGGGAACGGCTCACCGGAGCGGCCGTCGAACAGCCGCGCCTTGCCCGAGCTGTCGATCAGGCGCACGCCGTCACGGGTCTCGAGGGTGGAGTCCAGCAGACCGGTGATCTCGTTCTCGCGGGCGCCGTCGAAGACGGGGCTCGCGACCCGGGTGCCGGGCGCCGCCGAGCGGGCGTCGTGCGGGATGAGCTCGGCCCACTCGGGGTTGCCCTCGATCTCCCAGCCGCGCGAAGCCGCCCAGCCGAGGTGGATCTCCAGGATCTGCCCGACGTTCATGCGACCGGGGACACCGAGCGGGTTGAGCACGATGTCGACCGGCGTGCCGTCCTCGAGGAACGGCATGTCCTCGATCGGGAGGATCTTGGAGATGACGCCCTTGTTGCCGTGGCGGCCGGCGAGCTTGTCACCGTCGGTGATCTTGCGCTTGTTGGCGACGTAGACCCGCACCAGCTGGTTGACGCCCGGGGGCAGCTCGTCGCCCTCGTCACGGTCGAAGACCTTGACGCCGATGACCGTGCCGGTCTCGCCGTGGGGCACCTTCAGGGACGTGTCGCGGACCTCACGGGCCTTCTCGCCGAAGATGGCGCGCAGCAGGCGCTCCTCCGGGGTCAGCTCGGTCTCGCCCTTGGGCGTGACCTTGCCGACCAGCAGGTCGCCGTCGCGGACCTCGGCACCGATGCGGATGATGCCGCGCTCGTCGAGGTCGGCCAGGACCTCCTCGGAGACGTTCGGGATGTCCCGGGTGATCTCCTCCGGCCCGAGCTTGGTGTCGCGGGCGTCGACCTCGTGCTCCTCGATGTGGATCGAGGAGAGGACGTCGTCCTGCACCAGACGCTGGGAGAGGATGATCGCGTCCTCGTAGTTGTGGCCCTCCCACGGCATGAACGCCACGAGCAGGTTGCGGCCCAGTGCCATCTCGCCGCCGTCGGTCGCGGGACCGTCGGCGATGACGCCGCCCACCTCCAGGCGCGCACCCTCGTCGACCAGCACGCGCTGGTTGTAGGAGGTGCCCTGGTTGGAGCGGGAGAACTTGGCGACCCGGTAGGTCTGGTAGGTGCCGTCGTCGTTGGCCACGGTGACCACGTCGGCGGAGACCTCGGAGACCACGCCGGCCTTCTCGGCCCGGACCACGTCGCCGGAGTCCAGCGCCGCGCGGTACTCCATCGCGGTGCCGACCAGCGGCGCCTCGGAACGCACCAGCGGAACCGCCTGGCGCATCATGTTCGCGCCCATCAGGGCGCGGTTGGCGTCGTCGTGCTCGAGGAACGGGATCAGCGCGGTCGCGGCCGAGACCATCTGGCGCGCGGCGACGTCCATGTAGTCGACGTCGTCGCCGGGGACGTACTCGACCTCGCCACCCTTGGTGCGCACGAGCACGCGCTCCTCGGCGAAGTGGCTGTCCGGCGTCAGCGGCGCGTTGGCCTGCGCGATGACGTGCTCGTCCTCCTCGTCAGCGGAGAGGTAGACGACCTCGTCGGTCACCTGACCCTCCACCACGCGGCGGTACGGCGTCTCGACGAACCCGAAGGCGTTGATCCGCCCGTAGGAGGCGAGCGAGCCGATCAGGCCGATGTTCGGGCCCTCAGGGGTCTCGATCGGGCACATGCGGCCGTAGTGCGACGGGTGGACGTCGCGGACCTCCATGCCGGCACGGTCACGGGACAGACCACCCGGGCCCAGCGCCGACAGGCGGCGCTTGTGGGTCAGACCCGCCAGCGGGTTGTTCTGGTCCATGAACTGGCTGAGCTGGCTGGTGCCGAAGAACTCCTTGATGGAGGCGACGACGGGCCGGATGTTGATCAGCGTCTGCGGCGTGATGGCCTCGACGTCCTGCGTGGTCATGCGCTCGCGGACGACGCGCTCCATGCGGGACAGACCGGTGCGGACCTGGTTCTGGATCAGCTCGCCGACGTTGCGCAGGCGGCGGTTGCCGAAGTGGTCGATGTCATCGACCTCGACGCGGATGTCGGCGTCCTCGCCGTTCCGCTTGCCCGCCATGGTCGTCTCACCGGCGTGCAGGGCCACGATGTGGCGGATCGTCGCGACCACGTCGTCGATCGAGAGCACCGAGGCGGCCAGCGGGGACTCGACGCCCAGCTTCTTGTTGATCTTGTAGCGACCGACCTTGGCCAGGTCGTAGCGCTTGGGGTTGAAGTACAGGTTGTCCAGCAGCGTCTGGGCAGCCTCGCGGGTCGGCGGCTCGCCCGGGCGCAGCTTGCGGTAGATGTCCAGCAGCGCGTCGTCCTGGCTGGAGGTGTGGTCCTTCTCCAGGGTCTGGCGGATCGACTCGTACTGGCCGAACTCCTCCAGGATCTGCGCCTCGCTCCAGCCCAGGGCCTTCAGCAGGACCGTGACGGACTGCTTGCGCTTGCGGTCGACGCGCACGCCGACCATGTCGCGCTTGTCGATCTCGAACTCGAGCCAGGCGCCCCGGCTCGGGATGACCTTGGCGGTGTAGACGTCCTTGTCGGAGGTCTTGTCCGGGGTGCGCTCGAAGTAGACGCCCGGGCTGCGGACCAGCTGGGAGACGACGACGCGCTCGGTGCCGTTGATCACGAACGTGCCACGCTCGGTCATCAGGGGGAAGTCCCCCATGAAGACCGTCTGGCTCTTGATCTCGCCAGTGGTGGTGTTCATGAACTCGGCGGTGACGAACAGCGGGGCGCTGTAGGTCATGTCGCGTTCCTTGCACTCCTCGATGGAGTACTTCTTCTCCTCGAAGCGGTGGTCGCGGAACGACAGCGACATCGATCCGGAGAAGTCCTCGATCGGGGAGATCTCCTCGAAGATCTCCTCGAGGCCGGAGCGGTCGGGGACGTCGGCGCGGCCGGCGGCCTTGGCCTCGGCGACGCGGGCCTGCCAGCGCTCGTTGCCGAGCAGCCAGTCGAAGCTCTCCGTCTGGAGGGCGAGCAGATCGGGTACTTCTAGGGGTTCGCGGATCTTCGCGAATGAGACACGGCCTGAAGCCGTGATAGCACTGGACATCGTCTGGGTCGCGGTGCGCGAGGCAGCCAAGGATGGTCCTTCCACGGGCCTGTGAAACTAGAGGTTCAGCGCATGCCCGGGGGGTCCGGTCCAAACCGGGGCAGGACGGGACGCAAGGCAGCGCAAAGCGACAGCATACAGGCGGTGGAGCCGAAAAGTCCAGCCGTGCCGGAGGGGCCCGTGGCGGCCGTGGGCACGTCGTGCAGCGAGGATGGCCCCCCGTACGGCGTCCGTCAAGGTCCGGCACGCCGCGGCGCGGCATTTTCCTGCCCGTCCGGGCGCCGCCGGCCGTGCAGGAGGACCCCGAGGGCTGCCCCGCGGCCAGGCTCGGGCGCCCGGGACGCGCGAAGGCGGGACAGACCCGGAGTCTGCCCCGCCTTCGCGGTCGGTCCTGCGGTCCTGACACGCTCCGGCAGCGGCCGGAGCGCGTCAGGAGGGTGTCACTTGAGGGTGACGGTGGCGCCAGCGCCCTCGAGGGAGGCCTTGGCCTTCTCGGCGGCAGCCTTGTCGACCTTCTCCAGGACGGGCTTGGGGGCGCCGTCGACGAGGTCCTTGGCCTCCTTCAGGCCGAGGCTCGTGAGGGCACGCACCTCCTTGATGACCTGGATCTTCTTGTCACCAGCGGCCTCGAGGATGACGTCGAACTCGTCCTGCTCCTCGGCGGCGGCAGCCTCGCCAGCGCCACCAGCGGCACCGGCAGCGGCGACGGCGACCGGGGCAGCGGCGGTGACGCCGAAGGTGTCCTCGAACTCCTTGACGAACTCGGAGAGCTCGATGAGGGTCATTTCCTTGAAAGCCTCGAGGAGCTCGTCAGTGCTGAGCTTTGCCATGATGGCAGTTCCTTTCGTTGTGATGCCTTGAGCCTGGATGGCCATGAGTGGCGGTGGTGGTGGATCGGCTGGAGCCGGGGCCAGGAGCCCTGGGCGTCAGCTCTCGTCGCCACCCGTGGCGACGTCGTCGGTGGCCGGCGCGGCGTCCGCGGCGGCCGTGTCCTGCACGTCGGCGTCGGCTGCTGCCGGCGCCGCGTCCGTGGCGGGACCCTCTGCCTCGACCTTGGCACGCAGGGCGTCGACCACGCGGGCCGTCTGCGACAAGGGAGCGGCGAACAGGTACACAGCCTTGCTGAGCGAGGCGTTGAGGGCGCCGGCCAGCTTGGACAGCAGGACCTCGCGGGACTCGAGGTCCGCGAGCTTGTTGATCTCCTCGGTGGACAAGGGCTTGCCGTCGAGGACGCCAGCCTTGATCACGAGGAGGGGGTTGGCCTTGGCGAAGTCACGCAGGCCCTTGGCCGCCTCGACCGGGTCACCGGTGATGAAGGCGATGGCCGAGGGACCCGAGAGCTGGCCGTCGAAGGCCGTGACTCCGGCCTCCTTGGCAGCGATCTCGGTGAGCGTGTTCTTCACCACGGCGTAGGTGGCGTGCTCGCGGATGTCGCTGCGCAGCTGGGTCAGCTGGGCCACGGACAAGCCGCGGTACTCCGTGAGCACGGCCGCACCCGAGCTGCGGAACTTGTCCGTCAGCTCGGCGATGGCTGCTGCCTTTCCAGGCTTTGCCATGGGGCCTCCTTCCGGGTGATGCCGGGTGAAGGGCCCCCAGACACGACGAAGAGCCCCGGCGCAGGGCGCGGGGCTCATGACAGACCCTGGGGGATCTGGCGGTTCCGGGCGGCCTGCGCTGGATGCCCGCGTGCTGCGGGACCTTCGGTCCTGCCCTTGCGGGAGGACAACCGGCGGTCTTTGGTCAGGACGAGACTACGGGCCCGGAGGGGGTGGGTCAAAACGGGCCGACCCACCGGCGGACCCGTCGCCCCTCCCCCGGGACGCGGCGAGGCCGCACCGGACATGTCCGGTGCGGCCTCGCCGTGGTCGAGAGTGCGCAGGCTCAGGCCTGCGCCTCCTCCTCCAGCAGGTTGCGGGTGCGGTTCTGGTCCAGCGGGATGCCGGGGCCCATCGTCGTGGCCATCGTGGCCTTCTGGATGTAGCGCCCCTTGGCCGCGGACGGCTTCAGCCGCAGCACCTCATCGAGCGCCGCGCCGTAGTTCTCCACCAGCTTCTCGGTGTCGAAGGACGTCTTGCCGATGATGAAGTGCAGGTTGGCGTGCTTGTCGGCACGGAACTCGATCTTGCCGCCCTTGATCTCGGTGACGGCCTTGGCCACGTCCATCGTGACGGTGCCCGTCTTGGGGTTGGGCATGAGGCCACGGGGACCGAGGACCTTGCCCAGCCGGCCCACCTTGCCCATCAGGTCGGGGGTGGCGACGACGGAGTCGAAGTCGAGCCACCCGCCGGCCACCTTGTCCAGCAGCTCGTCGGAGCCGACGAAGTCGGCGCCGGCGGCCTCGGCCTGCGCGGCGCGCTCACCGGTGGCGAAGACCAGGACCCTGGCGGTCTTGCCGGTGCCGTGCGGCAGGTTGACGGTGCCGCGCACCATCTGGTCGGCCTTGCGGGGGTCGATGCCCAGGCGCAGGGCGACCTCGACGGTCGCGTCGTACTTGGTGGTGCTGGTCTCCTTGGCCAGACGCACGGCCTCGAGGGGTGCGTAGAGCCGGTCAGCGTCGATCTTCTCGACGGCTGCGCGGTATGCCTTGCTGCGCTTCACTGCTGCTCCTGATGTGTGTGCTTCGATCGTGCGGAGGTGTGGTCAGACGGGCCAGCGCTGGCCCTGCCACGTACCGGGTGCCCTGCGGCGCCGCCTCGGGCGACCGCGACGGCGTACCGCGGTGGTCAGTCCGTGGTGATGCCCATGGACCGGGCGGTGCCGGCGATGATCTTGGCGGCCTGCTCGACGCTGTTGGCGTTGAGGTCCTCCATCTTGGTCTGGGCGATCTCGCGGACCTGGTCGGCGGACAGGTGCGCCACCTTGGTCTTGTGCGGCTCGCCCGAGCCCTTGGCGACGCCGGCAGCCTTCTTGATCAGCTCGGCGGCCGGGGGCGTCTTGGTGACGAAGGTGAAGGTCCGGTCCTCGTAGACCGTGATCTCGACGGGGATGACGTTGCCACGCTGGGCCTCCGTCGCGGCGTTGTACGCCTTGACGAACTCCATGATGTTGACGCCGTGCTGACCGAGGGCGGGGCCCACGGGCGGGGCGGGCGTCGCAGCGCCGGCCTGGATCTGCAGCTTGATGAAGCCGGAGACCCTCTTCTTCTTGGGGGGCATGTTCAGGATCCTTTTCTGGGTACTTCTCGACTCGGTGGTGCGGGTGGCGCTCCTGCCGCTCAGATCTTGGCGACCTGGTTGAACGACAGCTCGACCGGCGTCTCGCGGCCGAAGATCGAGACCAGCACCTTGAGCTTCTGGCTCTCGGCGTTGATCTCGGAGATGGTGGCAGGAAGGGTCTCGAACGGGCCCTCCATGACGGTGACGGACTCGCCGACCTCGAAGTCGACGACGCGGACCTCGCGGGCCGAGCCGCCGCCGGCGGCCTTGCTCGAGCCCGGCCTCGTCCTTGGTCTCCAGCTGCGGGGCGAGCATCGTGAAGACCTCGTCCGGCTCAGCGGCACCGGCTGGTGGGTGTGGCCGACGAACCCGGTCACGCCCGGCGTGTGGCGCACCGCGCCCCAGCTCTCGTCGGTGAGGTCCATGCGCACGAGCACGTAGCCGGGCATCCGGACCCGGCGGACCAGCTTGCGCTGGCCGTTCTTGATCTCGGTGACCTCCTCCATGGGGACCTCCACCTGGAAGATGTAGGGCTCCATGTTGAGGCTGGTCACGCGGGTCTCGAGGTTGGTCTTCACGCGGTTCTCGTAGCCGGCGTAGGAGTGGACGACGTACCAGTCGCCCTCCTGCAGGCGCAGCCCCGCCTTGAACTCGGCCACCGGGTCGGCCGCCGGGGCGTCGCCGTCACCGGCCTCGTGTCGCGACCTCGGCGTCGGCCGCGGCCTCGACCTCGCGTCGCGGCCTCGCCTCGGCGCAGGTCGTCGGCGGAGGCGTCCGCGGGGACCGCGAGCGGGGCGTCCTCGCCGTCGGTGGCCGGGGCGCCGTCGAGGGCGTCGACCCGCGACTCCGGGGCGCTGTCGGGCTCGCCGCTGGAGAACTCGGTGGTCCACTGCTCGGACACGCTGATGACCTACTTCCGTAACGCTGATCTGGGGACCGCACGTGGTGGCGGTCGGGGACGCCGGCGTGGGGCCGGACGGGGGTCGGGCTAGCCGCCGAACACCCAGAGCACGAGCTTGGTGAACAGCGTGTCCAGCCCGAACACGAACATCATGATGACCGCGACGAAGACGATGACCACGCTCGTGTAGGTCACCAGCTCGTGGCGGGTGGGCCGCACGACCTTGCGCAGCTCGTCGATGATCTGGCTGACGAACAGACCGATCGAGCCGAAGAACCGGCTGACCGGGTTGCCCCGCCTGGGGGCGTCCCGGCGCACACGACCGGAGCCACGGGCGTCAGCCCTGCTCGTATCGGTCACTGTTCCTCATCTCCTCGCCGGCCGGTGGCCGCGGCGGGAGTGCTCCACGGGCCCGGACCGACCACTGCTGGACGGTTCTGAACTGATCGGGTGCTGCTGGTGGTGCTAAGCAGGGCAGGAGGGACTCGAACCCCCAACCGCCGGTTTTGGAGACCGGTGCTCTACCAATTGAGCCACTGCCCTACGGATGGTGCCGGGGCATGCCTGAGCATGGTTGCCGTCAACCACCCAAGGCGCGAGCATACGTGACGCGGCGGGGTGAAAGGCGAACCCGGCCCGCGACGCGGCTGGGGTGACCGTCCTGCGGACGGACCGGCGCGGCGTACCGGCGGGTCTGGGAGGATCGGAGTCGTGACTTCGCCCACCGCACCCAGCAGCCCCGCACCCACCCCGGCACCGCGACGGGTCTCCCGGCGCATCGGCTCCATCGCCGAGTCGGCCACCCTGGCGGTCGACGCCAGGGCCAAGGCGCTCAAGGCCGAGGGACGGCCGGTCATCGGCTTCGGCGCCGGTGAGCCCGACTTCCCCACCCCCGACTACATCGTCGCTGCCGCCGTCGCCGCGTGCCACGACCCGGCGAACCACCGTTACACCCCCGCCGGCGGCCTCCCGGACCTGAAGAAGGCCATCGTGGCCAAGACGGCCCGCGACAGCGGCTACCAGGTGGCGCCCGAGCAGGTCCTGGTCACCAACGGCGGCAAGCAGGCGGTCTACAACACCTTCGCCGCCCTGCTCGACCCCGGCGACGAGGTGCTCCTTCCCGCGCCGTACTGGACGACCTACCCCGAGGCGATCAAGCTCGCCGGCGGCACGCCGGTCGAGGTGTTCGCCGGCGAGGAGCAGGGCTACCTCGTCACCGTCGACCAGCTCGAGGCGGCGCGCACCCCGCAGACCAAGGTGCTGCTGTTCTGCTCGCCGTCCAACCCCACCGGCGCCGTCTACCCGCCCGAGCAGGTCCGCGCGATCGGCCAGTGGGCCCTGGCGCACGGCATCTGGGTGGTCACGGACGAGATCTACGAGCACCTGACGTACGACGGCGCGCGCTCGGTGTCGATGCCGGTCGAGGTGCCCGAGCTGGCCGACACCTGCGTGGTGCTCAACGGCGTCGCCAAGACCTACGCCATGACCGGCTGGCGGGTGGGCTGGATGGTCGGCCCCCGCGACGTGGTCAAGGCCGCCACCAACCTGCAGTCGCACGCCACCTCCAACGTGGCCAACGTCTCCCAGCGGGCGGCCATCGCGGCGCTGGGCGGCTCGCTGGAGGCGGTCGAGGAGATGAAGGTCGCGTTCGACCGCCGCCGGCGGACCATGGTCGGCATGCTCAACGACATCGACGGCGTGCAGTGCCCGGTGCCGCAGGGGGCGTTCTACGTCTACCCCTCGGTCAAGGGCATCCTCGGCCGCACGATCCGCGGTGTCACGCCGCGGACGTCGGCCGAGCTGGCCGCGCTGATCCTGGACGAGGCCGAGGTGGCGGTGGTGCCCGGCGAGGCGTTCGGCCCCAGCGGCTACCTGCGGCTGTCCTACGCCCTGGGTGACACCGACCTGACCGAGGGCGTGTCACGCATCCAGAAGCTGCTCGCCGAGGCGCGCTGATCCGTGCTGCGGCGCGGGTCCTGCCCGGTGTCGCAGTGCGCACCGCCCGACGTGGCAGCCTCGTGGCATGACGGACATCGACAACACCGACAACGAGAACATCGACACCGATCTCGGCAGCTACAGCGTCGATGACGAGGACCAGCCGACCGGCCCGGACTCTCTCGTCGACTCCGACCGGCTCGAGGACCCGATGGACGAGGGCTACTCGCCGCCGGAGAAGCCGCGGGGCGTCAACGCCTTCGGCACCACCGCCGCCGAGCAGCACCAGGGCGAGTCCCTCGAGCAGCGGATGGCCCAGGAGGAGCCGGACCCGGCAGCCGCGTTCGACGACCCGCTCGCCGAGCCCGACACGGTGGGCGGCGACGACCCCGACGCGATCTCGGCCGACCAGGACTTCCTGGGCGACCCCGAGGTCGGCGGCGACCGGGCCGGCCGCCTGGTGGCCCCGGACGAGGGCTCGCACGAGGACGACGAGAGCGACCTGATCGCCGGTGACGTGGGCATCGACGGCGGGGCGGCCTCGGCCGAGGAGGCCGCGATGCACGTGGTGGACGAGCCCTGAGCTGCCTCAGCAGCCGTCGTCGAGAGCCGCCCAGGCCTGACGGCGGCTGCGCCGGCGGCGCCGGTCACCAGCGACGGCACGCCGTCGCGGATGCGCGCCGGCCGCCAGGTCGCCCGGGGTGCGCCCGCCGCCCCGGGCCTGCCCTGGGAGTCGTCGGGCGTGGCTCACCTGCCGTGAGCGCCGCGACGACGCGGTGGCACACTGACCCGCATGCTGCGACCGGTGCAGGCACTGCCCAAGGCCCACCTGCACCTGCACTTCACCGGCTCGATGCGCCTGGGCACGCTTGCTCGCGCTCGCCGAGAAGCACTCCATGAGGCTGCCGGAGGCCTTGACCACCGGGTGGCCGCCGAAGCTGCGCGCCACCGACGAGCGCGGGTGGTTCCGGTTCCAGCGCCTCTATGACATGGCCCGGGCGTGCGTGCGCGACGAGGAGGACATGCGCCGCATCGTGCGCGAGGCGGCGCGAGGACGACGCCGCCGAGGGCTCGCGCTGGCTGGAGATCCAGGTCGACCCGACGTCCTACGCGCCGTTCCTCGGGGGCATCACGCCGGCGCTGGAGATCGTGCTGGACGAGGCCCGGGTCGGCGTCCGAGGCCACCGGCACCGGGGTGGCCGTGGTCGTCGCCGCGTCGCGGATGCGGCACCCGCTGGACGCGCGCACGCTGGCCCGGCTCGCGGTCCGCTACGCCGGCGAGGGGCCGGGGACCGTGGTCGGGTTCGGGCTGAGCAACGACGAGCGGCGCGGGCGCACCGGCGACTTCGCGCACGCCTTCGACATCGCCCGGCGCGCCGGGCTGGCCTGCGTGCCCCACGGTGGCGAGCTGCTGGGCGCCGACGCGGTGGCGGAGACCCTCACCGAGCTGCGGCCGGACCGGCTCGGCCACGGCGTCCGCAGCGTCGAGGACCCCGCGGTGCTGGAGGAGGTCGTGCGCCGGGGCGTGACCCTGGAGGTCTGCCCCGGCAGCAACGTCGCCCTGGGGGTCTACCCCGACCCGACGGTGGTGCCGCTGCGCCGGCTGCTGGAGGCCGGGGCCCAGGTGGCCCTCGGCGCCGACGACCCGCTGCTGTTCGGGTCCCGGCTGGCCGGCGCAGTACGAGTCGGCGCGCACGGCGCTGGGGCTGGGCGACGACGAGCTCGCGGCCCTGGCCCGCGGGTCCGTGCGCGGCTCGCGGGCACCGGAGGCGCTGCGCAAGACCCTGCTCGACGACATCGACGCCTGGCTGGAGGCTCCGGCCAGCGCCTGAGCCCCGCCGCGGCGCGGTCGGGGCCGTCCGTCCACCAGCCGGCCGCCGCACGGGCTCAGAGCGAGGTGCCGACCAGGACCGGCTCGTTGACCAGGCTCACCCCGAACGTGTCCTGCACCCCGTCGCGGATCTCGCGTGCCAGGGCCACGACGTCGGCGGCGGTCGCCCCGCCCCGGTTCGTCAGGGCGAGGGTGTGCTTGGTGGAGAGGGCCGCCGGGCCGGGCATGCGGTAGCCCTTGCCGAAGCCGGCCCGGTCGATCAGCCACGCGGCGCTGGTCTTGACCCGGTCGTGCGGGGCGGCGAACTGCGGCGGGGCCGGCGCGTCGGCGCCCAGGACCTCGCGGGCCCGGTCGCGCAGGGCGGCGTAGCGCTGGGAGGACAGCACCGGGTTGGTGAAGAAGGACCCGCAGCTCCAGGTGTCGGGGTCGTCGGCGTCCAGCACCATCCCCCGCTGGCGTCGCTGGGCCAGCACGGCCTCGCGGGCGTCCTCGAGCGGCACGCGCGCGCCCGGCCTCGACCCCGAGGGCGCGGGCGAGGTCGGCGTAGGCCACCGGCGCGGAGAGGGTGGCCAGGCGAAGCTGGAAGAGGACGTCGAGCACGACGTACCGCGGCTCGGCCTTGAAGCGGGAGTGGCGGTAGGTGAAGACGCAGTCGGCGTTGGCGAACGTGCGGACCTGCTGCTCGCGGCGGTCCCAGACCCGCACCTGCGCGATGGTCTGGGCGACCTCCTGGCCGTAGGCGCCGACGTTCTGGATCGGCGTGGCGCCCGTCGCCCCGGGTATGCCGGACAGGGCCTCGATGCCGGACCAGCCCTCGGCCACGGCTCGGGCGACCAGTCCGTCCCAGCTCTCACCGGCGGCCACGCGGACGGCGGCCCCGCCAC
Source organism: uncultured Actinomycetota bacterium (assembly GCA_963724015.1). Lineage (GTDB taxonomy): Bacteria > Actinomycetota > Actinomycetes > Actinomycetales > Dermatophilaceae > CAVRTM01. Next base: position 493,070 of record CAVRTM010000004.1, on the reverse strand, counting down.
AGTCGTCCTGGGACTCGACGGTGATCCCGGTGGTGGCCACGCGGACGACGGAGCCCGGGAAGCCCTCGTCGGCGACGAGCAGGTTGGAGCCGCCGGAGACGACCAGCAGGGGCTCGTCGGCGTCGTCGACCTCACGGACGGCGTCGACCAGCTCGTCGGTGGTCTCGGCCGTCACCAGCCGCTGCGCCGGGCCGCCGACCCGCATCGTGGTCAGGGTGGACAGCGGTGTGCCGTGCTCCTCGCGCATGGGGTGCGGACCGGCTCAGCCGAGGGCCACGACGGCCACGGCGCGGCCGAGCACCTTGTCGCCGTTGCAGAGCGCGGTGAGGTCGATCGTGGCCCGCTCGGCCTGCGGGTCGACGCTCTTGACGACGGCGGTCACCTCGATGTCGGCGCCGCCCTCCCAGGGGACCACGACCGGCTTGGTGAAGCGGGTGCCGTACTCCAGCACCCGCCCGGCGTCGCCCAGCCAGTCGGTGACGACGCTGATCGCCGAGCCCATGGTGAACATGCCGTGGGCGATGACGTCCGGCAGGCCGACGGACGTGGCGAACCGCTCGTCCCAGTGGATGCGGTTGCGGTCGAGGCTCGCCCCGGCGTACTGCACGAGGGAGGCGCGCTCGACGTGGATGGTGCGCGAGGGCAGCGCCTCACCGGCGGTGACCTGCTGGCGCGGTCCTGAGCGTGCTCATTCCTCCCCTCCCCTGATGACGATCGTCGACGTGGCGGTGCAGACCTGCTCGCCGTCCACGGTGGACAGCTCGCTGCGGGTGGTGACCATGGCGTGCCCGCCGGCCTCGCGCACGGCGTCGACGGTCAGCACACCGACGATCTCGTCGCCGGCGGTGATCGGCCGGTGGTGGACGAACCGCTGCTCGCCGTGGACGACCCGGCTGTAGTCGATGCCGGCCTCGGGGTCGGTGATGAGCTGCTTGTCGCACTGCTGGGCGACCAGCACGGCGAAGGTGGGGGTCGCGATCACGTCGCGGTAGCCCCGGGCCCGGGCGACGTCGGCGATCGGTGTGCACCGGATCCGTCGCGCCGACGGCCTCCGCGAACTCGCGGATCTTCTCGCGCCCGACGGCGTAGGGGGCAGTGGCCGGGTAGGTGCGCCCGGCAAAGCTCGCGTTCACAGGCATGGCGTCACCTTAGGGGAGCGACGGGGACAGCAGGACGACCGCCCCTGCCGGCAGGGACGGTCGTCGGCGTGCTGGTGGCGGCGGGCCGGGGCCCGCCGGCGGTCAGCGGGTCTCGCGGTGCGCGGTGTGGTGGCTGCAGCGCGGGCAGAACTTCGCCAGCTCCAACCGGTCAGGGTTGTTGCGGCGGTTCTTCTTGGTGATGTAGTTGCGCTCCTTGCACTCCACACACGCCATGGTGATCTTCGGGCGGACGTCGGCGCTCTTGCTGGCCACGGGTGAACCTGCTCTCGGAACTCAAGGGTGAAGAAGGGAGGTGGTGCGCCGATCCGTTCCTGCACACGGCGACGCACCAGATTACGCGACGACAGGACGGATCCGGAAATCGCGCTGGTAGCGGGAGCGGGACTTGAACCCGCGACACCACGATTATGAGTCGTGTGCTCTAACCACCTGAGCTACCCCGCCGGGGTGCCCGGAAAGCAGGACGGCCGCCGCCAGCTGACGCTGAGGGCGGCCACCCGTGCTCCGAACGGAGCCCCAATACGGAATCGAACCGTAGACCTTCTCCTTACCATGGAGACGCTCTACCGACTGAGCTATTGGGGCATTCAGGCAGCCGCAGGGCCACCCGGTGATGCGTCGAGAAAGATACACGGTTGCGGGCCCGGACACGAAATCCGGTCCACCGAGGCCGGTCGCGGCGACGCCCGGCCGCCGGCGTGGCCCGGCCGTGCTCGCCGTCACCAGCGGTCGTGCACCTGCGGGCGGATGCGCTCGTCGTACAGGTCGGTGATCGCGGCCAGGACCTCCGGCGACAGCTCGGGAACGCGCCGCGGCCGCAGCGTTGCCGCGGGCCTGCCCGACGTTGCGGGCCCCCGGGATCACCGTCGTGACGCCCGGCTGCTGGGTGACCCAGCGCAGCGCCCCCTGAGCCGGCGTCGTGCCCTCGGGCAGGAGCTCGGCGAACGCGGCCGCCGCGTCCACGCCGGTGCCGAAGTCGACGCCCGAGAAGGTCTCGCCCACGTCGAAGGCCTCCCCGCCGCGGTTGTAGGTGCGGTGGTCGTCCTCGGCGAAGACGCTGTCGTGGGTGTACTTGCCCGACAGCAGGCCCGAGGCCAGGGGCACGCGGGCGATGATGGCCACGCCCGCCGACGCCGCCGCGGGCAGCACCTCCTCGACCGGCTTCTGTCGGAACGCGTTGAGGATGATCTGGACGCTGGCCGTGCCGGGCCGGGCGATCGCCGTCATCGCCTGCGCGCACGTCTCCACGCTGACGCCGTACGCCGCGATCCGCTGCTCGGCGACCAGCGTGTCCAGGGCGTCGTACACCGCGTCGTCGGAGAAGACCTCCGTGGGCGGGCAGTGCAGCTGCACCAGGTCGAGGACCTCGACCCCGAGGTTCTTGCGGGAGCGGTCGGTCCACTGCCGGAACGCCTCCAGCGTGTACGCCGAGGGCTCCTGCGGCACGCGCCGGCCCATCTTGGTGGCCACCGTGATCCCGGCGCCGGGGTGGGCGCGCAGGAAGTCGCCGATGAGCTGCTCGCTGCGGCCGTCGCCGTAGACGTCGGCGGTGTCGAAGAACGTCACGCCGGACGCCGCGGCGGCGTCGAGGACGGCCATCGCCTCCTGGGGGTCCACGGACCCCCAGTCGGCGCCGAGCTGCCACGTGCCGAGGCCGATCACGGATACCTGCCGGTCTGTCCTGCCGAGCTGTCGCTGTTCCATGCCCCATGCCTACCGCATCGGCGCCGGTCCGGCGCGCGCACGCACGCACGGTACGGCGGTCTGCAGAACCCCCAGGTTCGGCCCAGCCCGGCTCGCAGAACCGCCAGGTTTGGTTTGGCCCGGCCCGCGCCGCAGAACCCCCAGGTTTGCGGGGAGGCGGTCAGTCGGGGGTGTCGTGCTCGGCGTCGAGGATGGCGCGGGCGGCGGCGAAGCGGGCGATCGGCACCCGGTAGGGCGAGCAGGAGACGTAGTCCAGCCCGATCTGCTCGAACAGGGCGATCGAGGCCGGGTCGCCACCGTGCTCGCCGCAGACGCCGAGCTTGAGGTCGGCCTTGACCGAGCGGCCCTTCTCGGCGCCGATCCGGACCAGCTCACCCACGCCGTCGCGGTCGATCGAGGCGAACGGGTTGGCGGGCACGAGGCGTTCGTCGAGGTAGGCCGCGAGGAAGGCCCCCTCGGCGTCGTCGCGGGAGATGCCGATCGCCGTCTGGGTCAGGTCGTTGGTGCCGAAGCTGAAGAAGTCGGCGTGGCCGGCGATCTCGTCGGCGCAGATGGCCGCACGCGGCAGCTCGATCATCGTGCCGACCGTGTAGGGCAGCGTGGACCCGGCCCGCTCGAGCTCCTCGGCCATCACCTCGTCGACGAGGTCGCGCATGCGCTCGAGCTCGGCGGAGAACGCCACCAGCGGCACCATGATCTCGACCCGCGGGTCGCCCCCGGCGCCGGCGACGGCGAGCGCCGCCCGGGCGATCGCGCGGACCTGCATGCGGGGGATCTCGGGGTAGAGCAGGGCCAGCCGCACCCCGCGGGTGCCCAGCATCGGGTTCTGCTCGGTCAGCTTCTTGATCCGGGCCAGCAGCGCCTCCGCCTGCCGGCTCTCGGCGCCGTCGGCGCCGGCCAGCTGCAGCCGCTGCACCTCCAGGGCCTGGTCGAGCAGCGAGGGCAGGAACTCGTGCAAGCGGCGGGTCGAGCAGGCGGATGGTCACCGGCAGGCCGCTCATCGCGGTGAGGATCTCCTCGAAGTCGCCCTGCTGCATCGGCAGGATCTCCGCCAGCGCGGCCTCGCGCTCGTCCTCGCCGTCGGCCAGGATCATGCGCCGCACCGCCGGCAGGCGGCTCTCGTCCATGAACATGTGCTCGGTGCGGCACAGGCCGATGCCCTCGGCACCGAACTCCCTGGCCTTGCGGGCGTCCTCACCGGTGTCGGCGTTGGCGCGCACGGACATCCGGCGGATCCCGTCGGCCCAGCCGACGAGCTGCTGGAAGTCGGTGTTGATCTGCGGCGGCACCAGGTCGAGGGCTCCCTCGAACACCTGCCCGGTGGACCCGTCCAGGGTGATCGTGTCGCCCTCGCCGAGCACGGTGTCGCCGATGGTCAGCACCTTGCGCGCCGCGTCGATCTTGATCGAGGAGGCGCCCGCCACGCACGGCTTGCCCATCCCCCGCGCGACCACCGCCGCGTGCGAGGTCATGCCCCCGTGCGCGGTGAGCACGCCCTGGGCGGCGATCACGCCGTGGATGTCGTCGGGGGTGGTCTCCCAGCGGACCAGCACCACCGCGTCGCCGGCGCGGCCGCGCTGCTCGGCGGTGTCGGCGTCGAAGACCAGGCTGCCGACGGCAGCACCCGGCGAGGCGTTCAGGCCCGTGGTCAACGGCTCCTGCTGGTGGGTGGGGTCGATGGCCGGGTGCAGCAGCTGGTCGAGCTGGCTGGGCTCGACCCGGCGCAGCGCCTCCCGCTGGTCGATGACGCCCTCGGTGACCAGGTCGCTGACCACCTTGATCGCGGCCTGGGCGGTGCGCTTGCCGCTACGCGTCTGCAGCAGGTACAGCGTGCCCTGCTCGACCGTGAACTCGATGTCCTGCATGTCGCCGTAGTGCTGCTCCAGCAGGGTCATCGTGTCCAGCAGCTGCTTGTAGGCCTCGGGCAGCACCGACTCCATCTCGGCCAGCGGGCGCGGCGTGCGGATGCCGGCGACGACGTCCTCGCCCTGGGCGTTGAGCAGGAACTCGCCGTACAGCTCCTTGGCCCCGGTGGAAGGGTTGCGGGTGAAGCAGACGCCGGTCGCGGAGGTGTCGCCCAGGTTGCCGAAGACCATCTGCATGATGTTGACGGCGGTGCCGAGGTCGTCGGGGATGTGGTTGGCCCGGCGGTAGACCGCGGCGCGGGGGTTGAGCCACGACCGGAAGACCGCGTCGACGGACCGGCGCAGCTGCTCCCGGGGGTCGGCGGGCAGTTCCTCGCCCATGTGCTGGCGGGAGAGGTCCTTGAACGTCGCGACGAGCTCCTGCAGGTCCTCGGAGGTCAGGTCGGTGTCCTGCGCGACGCCGCGGCGTGACTTCAGCGCCTCCAGCGCGTCGTCGTAGACGTGCGAGGGGACGGACTCGACGACCTCGCCGTACATCTGGATGAACCGGCGGTAGGAGTCCCAGGCGAACCGCGGGCTGTCGGCCTCGGCGGCCAGCCCGGCGACCGACTCGTCGGTGATGCCGAGGTTGAGGATGGTGTCCATCATCCCGGGCATCGAGTGCACCGCCCCGGAGCGCACCGACACCAGCAGGGCCCGCTCGGTGGCGCCGAGGACCCGGCCGGTGCGCTCCTCGAGCCGGCGCAGGCGCTCCTCGATCGCCTCCTGCAGCCCCTGCGGCCACTCGCCGCCGGAGCGCATCGCCTCGACGCACGCGGCGGTGGTGATGGTGAACCCGTCCGGCACCGGCACCCCGATCCGCGTCATCTCCGCGACGTTGGCGCCCTTGCCGCCCAGCAGGGACTTCATCGAGGCGCTGCCCTCGGACAGGTCGTAGACGTACGTGGCCGGGTCGCTCATCGGGTCCTCCTGGGCTTGGGCACGGGGTGGCACGGGGTGGTGCGGGCCGGCACGGTCCGCGCGTCGGCACGGTCGGCGTGCGACGGTCATGGTCCGCCGGCCGCGACCCTGCGGCGGTCCTCGACCAGGTCGATGACCCGGCCGGCGGCCTCCTCGAGGGCGAGCGAGGTGGTGTCGATGGAGGGGCAGCCGAGGCGGCGCTGCAGGGCGGTGACCTCGTCCAGCTCGTCGTAGATGCCGCTCAGCTCGGCGTAGCCGTCCTTGCCGCCGCGGGAGCCGAGGGCCCGCACCCGGCGGCCGCGGATCGTCGCCAGCCGCTCGGGGTCGATGGTGAGGGCCACGATCTTCCACCGGTCGATGGCGAAGAGCGCTGCGGGAGCGGGGATCCCGCGGACCAGGGGCACGTTGGCGGTCTTGTAGCCGAGGTAGCCGAGGTACATGGACAAGGGGGTCTTGCCGGTGCGCGAGACACCGATCAGGACGATGTCGGCGTCCACCAGGCCGCCGGTGGACTGCCCGTCGTCGTGCCGGACCGCGAACTCCATCGCGGCGATCCGCTTGAAGTAGTCGGGGTCGAGGCCGACCTGTCGCGCCGGCACCCGCTCCGCCCGGTCGCCGCTGGCGGTCTCGAGCGCGAGCAGGGCGGGCCCCAGCAGGTCGCAGTGGGCGACGCCCAGCCGCTCGCAGAGCTCGCCGACCAGCTCACGCAGCCCGTCGTCGACGAGGGTGGAGAAGACCGCGACACCCTGGCCGTCGGGCTCGATCAGCGCGAAGGCCTCGTGCAGGCCCTCCGCCGTGCTGATCCGCGGGTGCCGGACGATCCGTGTCGGGTGCCGCACGAACTGTGCCTGGGCGGCCCGGGCCACGCGGGCCGCGGTGTCGCCCGTCGAGTCCGCGATCACGTGGATCTCGATGGGCGCCGTCGACATGGGGGTCAGGCTAGCCACATCCGGGGCCGCCCGGCCCGGTCTTTGGTCCCCGGGTTGGCTGCAGGCAGGAGGGGGTAGGTTCCACGGCATCCGGTCCCCCGACGCGAGGAGAGAACCCATGGCCGACAGCTTCCGCAAGGGTGACAAGGTCGAGTGGAACAGCCACGGCGGGACGGCCCGGGGCACGGTGGAGAAGAAGATCACCTCCCGCACCGAGGAGGCCGGGCGCACCGTCGACGCCTCCGAGGACGAGCCGCAGTACCTCGTCCGGAGCGAGAAGAGCGGCGGCACCGCGGTGCACAAGCCGGACGCGCTGCGGCGTACCAAGGACTGACCTGGCCGACCTGGGTCCGCGGCGGTCAGCGCCGTCAGCGGCCGCGGCGGTCAGCGGCGCAGCCCGGCCGCCGTGGCCAGCAGGGCGCCCGGGGTGAGCAGCCCCTCCCCCAGCCCGAGCTCGACCAGGGCGTCGAACGCGGCCGGGTGGCGGGTCGCGCCGCGCAGGGCCCCGTCCACCACCCACGGGCGGCGGGCCAGGACCGCGGCCGTCGACGTGTGCCGCAGGTGCCGGCCGAGCCGACCGCGCAGGTTCCGCCGGTACGCCGCCCCGGGGTCGCCTCCCGCGGTCCCGCCGACGCCTCCGCCCATCCCTCGCGCGACCCCGCCGCCCGCTCCGCTCACCGCGGCCGCGCCGGCGCAGGCACCGGAGAGCACCGCGTAGTAGATCCCCTCGCCGGTCATCGGGTTCACCAGCGAGAGCGCGTCGCCCACCAGCAGCACGGGCCCGTCGGGCTGCCGCGGCCGCGACGAGGACAGCGGCAGGTGGTGCGCCCGCCAGGAGCGGGCGTCCTGCGCGACGCCGGGCAGCAGCTCCTCCAGCCGGCGCAGCAGCAGCGAGCGCGACAGCGGCCGCCCCTGCCGCAGCACGGCGCCGTACCCGATGTTGGCGCGGCCGTCGCCGATGGGGAACGACCAGGCGTACTCCGGCCAGTCCTCGCGACCGAGGGTGATCCGTTGCTCCTCGCGCAGGTCGGCGCGCACGGGCGCGTAGCCGCGGATCGCGACCGCGACGTGGCCCGGCCCGTTCGGCGCGAGGCCCAGCCCGCGCCGCAGCGTCGACCCGGCGCCGTCGGCGGCCACCACCGTCCGCGCGCGCAGGTCGCCGTCGAGCACCACCCGCGTCCGGACGCACCTCGAGACGGCGCACGGTGTGGCGGCGCAGGACCGCACCCGCGGCGCGGGCCCCGGCGACCAGCCGGGCGTCGAGCACCTGGCGGGGCACGACCCGCGCCGGCCGGGCCATGGTCCCGGACGCCGCCTCGCCCAGGCCGGGCGGGTAGCCGATCGACAGCGCGCTCACCGGGGCGAAGTCGTCCACGACGCCGCCGAGGCCCAGGTCGGCGAGGACGTCGAGGACCTGCGGCGCGATCCCGTCCCCGCAGGACTTGTCGCGCGGGAAGTCGGCCCGGTCGAGCAGCAGGACCGAGGCTCCCGGCCGCACCCGCAGCGCCGACAGCGCGGCCGCCGAGCCCGCCGGCCCGGCGCCGACCACGATGACATCCCACAGATCCGGCACCGGCCCAGTCTGCGTCACCGGACGGCCTGCGATACGGGATGCCGGAAGGACCGGCCGGTGCCACACTCGCGGAGGACGCCGGCACGGGATGCCATGTCGGCGAGGGACATCAGGGAGGGCCCACCATGCGCCGTCGAGTTCTCGCCACGCACGTCCGTGCTGGCCGCCGCCGTCCTGGGCGCCGCGTGCGCCGTGAGTGCCTCAGGCGCCTCGGGGGCCGCGGGTGCCGCCCGACCCGCTGGAAACGCGCCCGCCGGCGGCGCTCGCGCCACTGCCGCGCCACACGCTGCCCGGCGGCTACCGCCACCTCGTGGTGATCTACGAGGAGAACCACTCCTTCGACAACCTCTACGGCACCTGGGGCACGGTGGGCGGGGACCGGGTGGACGGTCTCGCGCAGGCCGGCCGGAGCCGAGCGCACCCAGCTGGCGCAGAACGGCTCGGCGTACCGCTGCCTGCTGCAGGCGGACGTCAACCTGACCTCGCCACCGCTCGCCGACCGGTGCGCCGACGCCTCCCACGGGGTGAAGGCCAGCGCCTTCACCAACGGGCCGTGGCGGATCGACCGCTACATCCGACCGGGCGACAAGACGTGCCCGCCGCCGACGGTCTACGCGCCGAACGGCGTCCTGAAGAACTCGCCCGGGGCGCTGCCCGGCGGCTGCACCCGCGACCTGGTGCACCGCTTCTACCAGGAGCAGTACCAGCTGAACGACGGCCGGCAGAACCGCTACGTCACCGGCTCGGACGCGGTCGGGCTGACCATGGGCCACTACGACACCCGCTCGCTGCCGATCTACGACTACCTGCACGGCAAGGGCGCCCCGCACTACGTGCTGGCCGACCACTTCTTCCAGGGCGGCGTTCGGCGGCTCGTTCCTCAACCACCAGTACCTCATCGCCGCGCGCGCCCCCGAGGACACCAGCAGGGGCGCCGGCGGCGCGAAGACCTCGGTGCTGGACCGCGCGGGGATGCCCAACGAGCTACCCCCTGTACAAGGCGCCGTCCGACCGTGGTGGACGGCCAGCTGACCCGCGCCTGCCCGGACGGCGAGGCCGTGGACTACGCGCGGGCCTGCGGCTCCTCGCGGTCAACACGGTGCAGCCCTCCAGCCCGCCGTTCGGCTCCGGCCCGAAGATCCCGCTCATCGACGACGCGAAGTACCCCAACATCGGTGACCGGCTCAGCGCCGCCGACGTGTCCTGGAACTGGTACTCCGGCGGCTGGGACGCCGCCGCGGCCGGGCCACCCCGGCCCGCTGTTCCAGTACCACCACCAGCCGTTCAACTACTTCGCCGCCTACGCCCCGGGCCAGCCCGGCCGCGCGCACCTGCAGGACGAGAAGCGGTTCCTCACCGCCGCCGCGCCGGGGCACGCTGCCGACCGTCAGCTTCGTCAAGCCGTACGGCGCCGAGAACGAGCACCCCGGCTACGCCAGCGAGCCGGACGGCAGCGACCACCTCGTCGACCTGCTCAAGGCGGTGACCACCGGCCCGCAGGCCAAGGACACGCTGGTCGTCGTGACGTACGACGAGTTCGGCGGCCAGTGGGACCACGTCGCACCGCCCGGGCAGGGCAGCCAGCAAGGGCGTCCACGACGCCTGGGGCCCGGGCACCCGCATCCCCGCGCTGGTCCTCTCGGCCTCGATGCAGCGGTCCGCGCGTGGACCACCACACCTACGACACGACCTCGATCCTGGCCACGATCGAGCGCAGCCTGCACCTCAAGCCCGTCGCCACCCGGGACGCCCGGGTCGCGGACCTCGGCCACGCCATCGCGCTCGGCCGCTCGCACTGACCGCTCAGGACCGAGCGCTCAGGAGGAGCGGGGGGCGTACATGATCACGGCCACCCCGACGAGGGCGACCAGCGCGCCGGCGACGTCGTAGCGGTCCGGCCGGAACCCGTCCAGGGCCATGCCCCAGGCCAGGGAGCCGGCGATGAACACGCCGCCGTACGCCGCGAGGATGCGCCCGAAGTGCGCGTCCGGCTGCAGGGTGGCGACGAAGCCGTAGAGGCCGAGGGCGAGGACCCCTGCCCCGACCCACACCCACCCCCGGTGCTCGCGGACGCCCTGCCAGACCAGCCACGCTCCCCCGATCTCCAGCAGGGCAGCGAGCACGAACAGCGGGACGGACCGGGCGATGTTCACACCACGAACCTACGGTTCTGCCGCGCGCGGGCGGTCGGCGGTGTCAGAGTACGGGGACACCGGGCCCAGCCTGCGCTCAGGTTGCGGGCGCAGGATCGCGGGCACCGGCCGTCGTCCCGCACGTGCTGCCCGGGCAGATCGCGCGGACGCCGGCGCCGAGTCGGGCCGATGCCCAAGGAGGGCTGATGCGTCGCAGCCGCCTGGTGCCTGCCGCCACCCTGGCCGTGACCCTGCTCGCCGGCACCGCGCTCGCCGGGTGCACGTCCGGCGGCCGGACCACCAGCCCGTCGCCGTCGTCGCCGGCGAGCGCCTCGGCGTCCCCGTCCGGCTCCGCGCAACCGACCGCGCCCGCGTCGCCGTCCGCCTCGCCCACGTTGCCGTACCCCCCGCCGGCCTCGGCGAGCGGAAAGGCGGTGTCGCTGTACGACTTCATCGAGTTCTGGGGGGACAACGCCGCGGGCATGGAGGCGGACTTCGCCGAGCTCGAGCACGCCGGCGTCACGTGGGCCCGGCTGCGGCTGGCGTCCTCACCCGACGCCGCGGACCGGTTCGCCGCGGTGGTGGCCGCGGCCAGCCCGCCACCACGTCCAGCTCATCGTCATCCTGGAGAAGCCGGCCCCGCTGCTCGACCTGGGCACGCCGGCCGACCAGCAGGCCTACCGCACCTGGGTGGCGCAGATCGTCCAGCGCTACCGGGCCTCGGTGCACTACTGGGAGATCCTCAGCGAGCCCAACCTGCGCTACACCTGGAACATCGACAGCAAGCACGACAGCGACCAGCAGGCCTACCTCGCCGCGGTGCAGCGCTACGTCACCTTGCTCAAGCAGGGCTATGAGACGGTCAAGGCCACCGACCCCACCGCGACCGTGCTGTTCGGTGGGCTGTCCGAGGCCAAGGTCGAGCGCTACCTGCGGGCGGTCATGACGACCGACGCCTCGCGGTACTTCGACATCATGGACTTCCACGCCTACGGCCAGACCCCGGACAGCGTGCTGTCGCGCTACCGGTCGTTCCGCCGCAGCATGCACAGCCAACCCGGCCTGGGCCGCCAAGCCGATCTGGGTCGAGTTCGGCTTCAACTCCTCCTGGAGCGACAAGGGCGGCTACTCCGGGACCGAGGGGCAGAAGGCGCGCAACTTCGTCAAGGCGACCAAGCTGGTCAGCGCGGCCGGGGCGCAGGGGCCGATCTTCTGGTTCACCCTGCACGGCAACAACCCGGACAGCCCCGGCTACGGCCTGATCACCCGGGACAAGCAGGACCTCAGCCGGCGCCGGCTCAAGGCGTTCTACGCCCTGACGGACATGGCCGCCCCCAGCTCGGGCACGGATGTCACGGCGACGTCCTCCTCGCCCTAGCGACCCTCGCAGGGCCGGGCGACGCCGCCGCGCGACCGGGGCCGGGAGTCAGCGGCCGCGCAGCACGTAGCCGTCGACGGTGCCGACCTCGGGCAGGGCCTGGAGCCGGCGCAGCGTCGCCCCGTCGAACCCGTCCTGGTCCGAGGCGAGCGAGGACGGTCAGCGACCCGGACGTGAGCTGCCGCACGCGCGTACCGCTGCCACCGCCCGTTCTTCCTGCGGGAGACCGGCTGGCCGTCCGGTCCCCGTTGCGAGGCCACGCTCGTACGACGCGCCGCTGAAGTCCACCGGCTGCGGGCAGCCGCGGGCGAGGTCACGGCTCAGGACGCCCATCAGGATCAGCGCGCTGGGGTCGTCGGCCACGACGCAGCCCCTGCCCGGCCGCGAGGCGGCCCGAGCTGGGCGCCCGGGAAGGGGTCGTTGAGCCGCATGGCCATCGGCGTCACCGCCGCGATCGCGACCACCACCAGCACGGCCGCCGTCCGGCCGCGGCCGCGGCTGCTCGCGTGGCCCGCGCCAGCACCACCGCGACCGCGACGCCGACGACCACGGCGAGGAACGGCGCCGGGAAGGAGGAGTAGTGCCGGAAGTAGCTGGGGCCGGCCAGCACGACCACCGTGGTCGCGGCGAGCAGCAGGACCACCACCCGGGCACGCCGTGCGGGTCCACGCCGCCACCGACGCGGCGAGCACCACGAGGAGGGCCGCCGCCAGGACGACGCGCTTGCCGCCGGGCGGGACGTGCGCGAGGTTCGGCGTGAGGTCGAGGATGCCCCTGAGCCGATCCCCGTTGGTGACCCCCATCCGGGGCCGCCCGAGCTGGTCGGCCACGACCATGCGCAGCATCGGTCCCGGAGCCGCAGCGAGGAACGGCAGCCAGATCACCGCGGCGCCGGCGGCCACCCCCGCCACGAGCCGCACCGTCCTCGCCCGGCCCGCGGCGACCAGCTGCCAGAGGACGACCACCGCGACCGGCACGACCGACCAGATCTTGAGGCCGAGGGTGAGCCCCAGGAGCAGGCCCGCCAGCACGGTCGCCCGACCGGTCGGCCGCTGCGTCGCCTGCCGGGTCTGCGGGCCGCTCTGCGGGCCCACCTGCGGGCGTGTCGGCGGCTCTGCCTGGGGAAGGAGCAGCAGCAGGGCTCCCAGCATCAGGGTCGTGGCCAACGGCTCGATCGTGGTCCTCGCCTCCCAGTAGGTCGCGGGGAACCAGATCGCGTAGAACACGCCGCTGACCACGGCCGCCACCCGCCCGAACCGCCGTGCGAGCAGGGCGACGAGCACCGCGTTGGCGGCGCCCAGCGCCATGAAGGCGACCCTGGCGACGGCGTAGCCGGTGGGGTCCGAGGTGAGCCGTCCCAGCAGGGCGAACGGCGACAGCGCCAGCACGACCCCTGGCGGGTGGAGCAGCACGAAGTCGGTGTACGGGACCCGCCCGGCGACCAGCGCCGCCGCCCCGGTGTAGTACACACCGTCGTCATACACCCCCAGGCCCAGCAGCCCACCGCCGCGCAGCACCGGCAGCAGCCGGGCGAGGAAGGCGAGGACAGCGAGCGCGACGTACGGCGCCCACCCGCGTAGGGCACCCCCCTCGCGGACGGAGCCCTGCAGGACGACAGGAGTCATCAGCCGCGTCACGGCGCCGAGGGTACGCCCGGATGCTGTGCCCCGGATGCCGTGCCCGCGCGATGAGGCGGCCGTCGCCTCCACCAGCGACGGGCTCCCCTCGGGTCGTCGGGACTCACCCGCCATGGGGTGGCACCCGGGCCGTTTGCGTCGTACGCCGCCCGCGGCGCTGCTTGACTGGAGGCTCCTGCGGCGAGGGAGTCCTGTGGCACGACCGCGGATCGCGACGTTGACGATGAACCCCGCCCTGGACCTGTCCACCGCGGCCGACCGGGTGCTGCCCGAGCACAAGCTCCGGTGCGAGGCACCGCGCTACCACCCCGGCGGCGGAGGCATCAACGTCGCCCGCGCGGTCGTCCGGCTGGGCGGTGACGCGGTCGCCGTCTATCCCGCCGGCGGCCCTCCCGGCGACCTCCTCGACCTGCTGATGGAGCAGGAGCAGGTGCCCCGCCGCGTCGTGGGCGTCCCGGGCTGGACCCGCGAGAGCATCACCGTGCGGGAGCAGTCCACCGGCGCGCACTTCCGGTTCGTGCTGCCCGGTACGGCGCCGCCCGCCGCAGCCCAGGCGCAGTGCCTGGCTGCCCTGGCCTCGCTCGACCCCGGCCCGGCGTTCGTCGTGGTCAGCGGAAGCCTGCCACCCGGCACCGCGGCCGACCTGCTCGAGCGGGTCTCGGCCGGGTGCGCCCGCAGCGGCGCCCGCCTCGTGGTCGACATGTCCGGGGCACCACTGCGACGCGTGCACGGGGCAGCGCTGATGAAGGCGAGCCTGAGCGAGCTGTCGGGGCTGGTCGACCGGCCGCTGGAGACCCCCGACGCCCGCCTGGCGGCCGCGCGGCAGGTCGTGGAGCAGGGGCGGGCCGAGGTGCTGGTGCTGTCCCTCGGCGCCGAGGGTGCGCTGCTGGTCACCCCACGGACCGCCCGACGGTTCACCGCGCCGTCGGTGCCGGTCTGCAGCACGGTCGGCGCCGGGGACGCGATGCTCGCCGGTGTGCTGGTGGGCCTGACCGAGGGGCGCGGCCTCGCCTCGGCGGTCGGCTTCGGCGTGGCCGCCGGCAGCGCCTCCCTGCTGCACCCGGGGACGACCCTGTGCACCCGTGAGGACACCGAGCGGCTGGCCCGCGAGGTCGGGGACGGCGTCCCCGTGGGCTGAGTGCCCGGGGGGACCTTCGGCTCTGCGCGGGCAGAGCACGTGCCAGTGAGGCTGGCCGGGTCGGATCGAGCCGTGGAGGTGCGGGATGCTGGTCCTGGTGGGGTACGCGAGCGCGCACGGGTCGACGCGCCAGATCGCCGAGCGTGTCGGCAGCATCATCGGCCGCAGCGGCGTCATGGTCCGCGTGGTCCCGGTCGGCGACCTGCACGACCTCGAGCCGTACGACGCCGTGGTGCTGGGCAGCGCGATCCACCACGGCGCCTGGCTGCCGGAGGCGACCGAGGCCGTCCGCGCCAACGCCGAGGTGCTGGCCACCAAACCGGTGTGGCTGTTCAGCGTCGGGATGGTCGCGGCGCTGCCCCGTCGCCTGCAGGGCCGGGGCATGCGGGAGGGACCCAAGGCGGTGGCCGCCATCGAGCAGCTGATCCGCCCACGTGCCTCCCGGCTCTTCTCCGGCGCGGTCCGCCGGGACCAGATGTCCCGGCGGGGTCACCTGCTCTTCCGGCTGACGGGGTGCCGGTACGGCGACTACCGGGCGTGGCGGGAGATCGACGCCTGGGCCGGCGACGTCGCCGAGCAGATGGCGCTCGACGCGGCACGGCCGGCGACGTCCGGCTCGTCGTAAGGAATGAGCGGCGAGCGCGACCTGCAGCGGCTGATCTCGACCATGGCCCCCGAGCTGCGCCCGGGCGTCTGGGTCTTCACCACCGGGAAGGGGGTGCCGGCCGGCTGCACTCCCCTGGTGACCGTCCGGGAGGACGAGGGCACGACCGTGGTGCTGGAGCGCGACGAGGCCGACCGCCTCGGGCTGGCCTACGACCACGTCGCGGCGATGATCACGCTGCGGGTCCACTCCGCGCTCGACGCGGTGGGGCTCACGGCCTTCGTCGCGGGGCGGCTTGCCGGCGCCGGGATGAGCTGCAACGTGGTGGCGGGCTACCACCACGACCACCTGTTCGTCCCGTTCGACCGGGGTGCGGAGGCCGTGGCGGTGCTGACCGACCGGGCCGACCCGGGATAGGCGACGCCGGCGACCGCGGGCGACCGGCGACCGCGACGACGGCCGGGCTGCCGCAGGTCAGATGGCGCAGCCGTCCGGGCCGCAGGCGGCCGCGTCACCGGACCCGGTGCCGGTCCCGACCATGGTCAGCGGATGCGTGTCGCTCCAGGCCCGCTGCAGCACCTCCAGCAGCTGCTCGGCGGGCTGGGCGCCGGACACGCCGTACGTGCGGTCGACGACGAAGAAGGGGACGCCGCGGATGCCGAGCGCGGTGGCCTCCGCCTCCTCGTCCCGCACCTGCGCGGCGTGCCGCTGCTGCGCGAGCGCCTCGCGGGTCTCGTCCGCGTCGAGGCCGAGCTCGGCGCCGAGCCGGACGAGCACCTCCCGGTCGCCGACCGCCTCACCCTCGGTGAAGTACGCCCGCAGCAGCCGCTCCTTGGCCTCGTCCTGTCGCCCGTGGCCGGCCGCGTGGTGGATCAGCTGGTGCGCCTCGAAGGTGTTGGCGGCCACGGCCCGGTCGAAGCGGAAGTCCAGCCCCTCGGCCGCGGCGGCGGCCGTCATCGAGTCGAGCATCTTCTGCGCCTCGGCCCGGGTGGTGCCGTACTTGACGGCGAGGCGGTCGGCGTAGCTGGATGCGTCGCCCCCCTCGGCCGCGGTGCTCGACGTCGCGCCGGGGTCCAGCTGGAAGCTCTTCCACTCCACCACGACCTCGTCCCGGTGCGCGAAGCGCGCGAGGGCCGCCTCGAAGCGTCGCTTGCCGATGTAGCACCACGGACACACGACGTCCGACCAGATCTCGACCTTCACGCTGACCTCCAGCTCATTGACCGACGCGGGGGCCAACCGGCCGGGGACCTCCGGCATTCCCCGCCGCCAGCCTCGTGCACCGGCCGGACGGGGCGGAACGGTCACCGACGTGCCTCGGCCGCTCAGGCCAGCCGGCGCCCCAGCCGGCGGCGTTCCCTGGCGTGTCACGGGTGTGCCGTTGGTCCTCACGCCTGGTGGGTGTCAGCACTTCCAGCCCTTCGAGGAGGACACCATGCCCAGTGCACAGCGGCTCACCACCCCCGTCGCCGTCGATGAGCCGGCCATCGAGGGACGCTACGCACCGCTGGACGGTGACACTGTCGGCTTCGAGACCTTCAAGCAGGACGCCGACCCGGCTCCCCTGTTCGCGGGACTTCCCGGTGACCGCTGCCAGTGCCCGCACTGGGGCGTCGTCACCGCCGGGCAGCTGACCTTCCGGTGGGTCGTCCACGAGGAGACCTACGTCGCCGGCGACGCCTACTACGCGCCGCCCGGGAACCTGCCGCTGATGACCGCCGGGACGACGATCGTGGAGTTCAGCCGGTCGGCCGAGCTGGAGGCGACGATGGCCGTCGTCCAGCAGAACCTGCGGTCTGCGGGCGCGTCGGCATGACCGCGGCGTCGGCGACCCGGCCGGAGACCGGCGACCGCGGTCGCGACCCTCATCCGGTTCCTCGAGACCGGGGTCGTCTCCCGAGGGGCTCTTCGCGCCGGACGTCATCGCGGACGTGTCGCTGCCGCGCTGGCGAGTCCAGGCCGACACCGCCGAGGCGCTCTTGGCGCATCCGGGCTGGCAGTCATCCGTTCCCGGGCAGGTCCGGGTCGAGCGGGTCGAGCAGACCGACCACGGTTTCACCATGGAGTTCGAGGAGCGCTGGGACCACGAGGGTCAGCGGTGGTACTGCCGGGAGATGATCCGCGCCGACGTCGTGGACGACCAGCATCGTCGAGCTCTCGGTCTACTGCACCGGCGACTGGGACGAGGCCCGGCAGCGCGAGCACGCCGCGGCGGTCCAGCTGATCCGACCCTAGGATGAGGCGTGCCGATCGACGATCTCCTGTACCGGGCCGACGCCGCGCGCGGCCGGCCGGGCAGGAGGCGGCGCGTCTCTACGACGAGGCGACGCACGCTGCCGTGCGGACGGCGACCTCGAGGTGGACGCGCGCGGTGCTCGGCGCGCATCGGTCTACGTCTTCGGCGCTCGAGCCGGGCAAGCTGCCCGCCCAGCTCTACGACGTGCTGGTCCGCACGACCGAGGACGAGCCGGGCGCGCTCGCGGCGGCGCTCGCCCGCTGCTGGGTGTACGCCGGCCAGGCGGCCCGGGCGACGCGTTCGCCGACCAGGCGGTGGAGCGTGCGCAGCGCGTGGACCCCGGAGCTGCCCGCCGACGCCTCGACGCGGCGCTGGCCGCGCACTGGGGCCCGGACGAGCCGACGTGCGGCGGTCGCTGGCGGCGCAGCTCGACGACGTCGCAGCGCACGTGCTCGATCCCGACGCCCGGCTGCAGGCGCACCTGTGGGGGCTTCAGGTCGCGTGCGAGACCGCTTGAGGTCCAGGGGATGCACCGGCACATGCGCGCCCTCGAGCGGCTCGGTGAGGAGTCGCCCCGGGCGCTGTTCTTCGCGGCGTCACGCCGGCTGATGCTCGACCTGCTGCGCGGGCGCACCGACACCACAGCCCGGCTGGTCGAGTCGTGGCCGCGGCGGCCGCTGACCAGGCCGTCCTCGCCGACGCCTGGATGGTGCTCAAGTCCATGGACGCTACTCCGCGGTCCAGGCCGGCGACGCCGGCCAGGTGCGCGGTCGGCGCGGCCGAGTGCGAGGAGTTCGCGCCGGCCGAGGGGGTGCACGTGCTGTGCGCCGAGGCCGCCTACCTGTGGGTCGGCGCGCGGCGCACCCGACCGCGCGCGCGCGTTGCGTGCAGACGTTCCACGGCGGCGTGCTCGACGACCTGCCCCGCGATGTCAACTGGCTGCTGACGCTGCAGTGCGTGCTCGAGGTCGGCGCTGGCCGTCGGCGACGCGGGCCATGGTCGAGAAGGGCCGCCGGCCTGCTCGCGCCATACGAGGGTCGGGCAGTGGTCAACGCCGGAGCGGTGATGTTCCACGGCATCACCGACGACACCCTTTCCCGTGCGTTCACCCTCTTGGGCGACCCGTAGGGCGCCCGGCGGCTGCGAGCCCGGGCGCTGACCACGTACGAGCGCGTCGGTGCCAGTGGTGGCGGAACCGACTCCAGTCGTGGTCACCCCAGGTCCATCCACCGCTGCCGGGCGCATCTGCACCCGGCGCCGGGCGGGCTGTGGCTGGTCGGCCCGGACACCGCCGTAGCGGGCCTGCGCGGACTGCGGTACCTGCCGAGCTGGTCGGCACCACGCAAGCCGTCGAGGTGCTCGACTGGTCGGCGCCGCACCGGGTGGCCCCAGTCTGGACGGTCATGCCCGACCGTCGGCCCTGGCGGCGTACCGCGAGCGCCGTGCCGCGTCGGGGTCCGTTCTGTGCGGGCGTGCTGTGGGTCCGCGGCGGAGGTTGTGTGGGTACGTCCTCCAGGTTGGAGGTGTTGATCGCGGCCACCTTGGGTGGGTGTCTGCACGTCGTCCAGCCGCCCAGAGTTGTCCTCAGAGGCGGCCACCCGGGTCGCTTCGCGAAGGAAGGACATCTCCCATGAAGATCACCGCAACGTCCCGCCCCCTGGTCGTCGGCCTGGCCCTGGCCGGCTCTGTCGGCCTCGGCGGCGCCCTGGCCGCCTCTGCGGCGACGGGAACGCCCGCCCGCTCAGCTGGCACCATCAGCATGTCAAGGCAAGGCGTGGACACGACCGCTGGGACGACCACCGCCGCAACCGCAACGCCCCGAACGGGTTCCGCGGTCGGCCTGGTTGAGGCTTCACGCATCGCGGCGCTGGTCGGCCACGGACATGTCACCAAGGCCGAGCAGGAGTCGACGCTGAGCGGTCTGGCCTACGAGGTGTCCGTCGTCCGGCCGGATGGCACCGAGCGGACGGTGACGGTCGACCGCGCGACCGGTCGCGTCCTGGCCAACACCCTGGAGGACGCATCTGACGGCCACGACGCCGCGGCCGGTCCCGACGCGGCCGGGGATCACCAGGAGCGTGACCAAACCCGCAGCGAGGCCGGCGACGAGGCACAGTAGCGCGGCCTCGACCACCCGCGGGGACGACCCGCCCCCGGTATCGCGCAGCGCCCGGCCAATGAGCACCCGTCCGCGAGGGTGCTGCGACCAGCGCGCCGCCGCCGTCCTGCACGGGCGACGGCACCAGCCGCCCGCGCCGAGGCAAACTGCCTGGCGTCCCATCCCGGTCACCTGCCCCGCCAGGCAGACCTCGGTCAGTTGTTTCCACCATCCTCCCGGTGACGCAGCTGCTCCTCGAGCCGGTCGTAGCCGTACCACCAGTGCGTGCCCAACCCCAGGAGCATGCCGACAACGGGGAACGGCCACCAGACCAGCTCGGGCGCCCGCGCGACGTTGAGGGCGATGATCAGGGCGCACGCACATCCGGTGACGGTGCTGTGCACGGCGAGACCGCGTCGGGCCCGCAGCAGGAGCGGGTCCAGCGCGATCTCCTGTGCACGCGGCTCGTCGGCCCCCGCGGCGATGTCCGGCTCCGACACGCTTTCCCACCTCCTTCCCTGATGACGGGTGCCTTCGTGCTGGGTGCACCGCGCGGGCAGACGCGGCCGCGAATACACCTTGGTGCCAAGCAGCGTGCGCCCGGCCACAGCGGCAAGTCGGGGGCCGAAGGTCCCGCTGTGCGTGCGTCGCTGGTGCCCTCCGGCGGACCCCTCCACCGGGCTTGCCGCTTGCCCGGGGGTGTCGTGGCAGCCTCTCGGGCACGGGGAGTGGCGCCGGGCTTACTACAACTCCGGTAGTAGCATCGGCGGGTGCGAATCGTCCTCAGGGTGGCTGTTGTCGTGGTGCTCACCGTCGTTGCCGGCGGGTGCTCGCGCACCGGCCCCGGCCCATCGGCCGCGACCGATGCAGGGCGCCCCAGCGGGCAGACCTCCGCCTCGGGCCCGTCCGGCCCGGCAGCGGGAGCCGGTCCTGTGCCGATGGGCTCGCTGCGCTGGACGGATGGGCCCCGTTTACCGGTCGCGGTCAGTGAGGTCGGCGTCGGCCTCCTGGGTCATGAGGTCCACGTCCTGGGCGGCTACGTCCACGGACGTGCGCACTCCACCACCCACCTGGTGTACGACACCGTGGCAGGTCGCTGGCGGCGCGCTGCTCCGCTGCCGGTGCCGCTGGATCACGTGGGCACCGCGGCGCTGGCAGGGCGCCTCTTCGCCGTGGGCGGCTACGGGGCAGCGGGGACCCCCACGACCGGGGTCTACGCCTACGACCCGGGCACGGACCGCTGGTCCGCCCGCGCATCGCTGCCGGTGGCCCGTGCTGCCGCGGTCGCCGTAGCCCTCGACGGTCGGCTGCACCTGGTCGGTGGCCGCAGCCCGGCCGGGGACACCGGTCGACATGACGTCTACGACCCCGCCACCAACCGGTGGACCGTTGCGGCGTCGATGCCGACCCGCCGTGACCACACCGCCGCCGCGGTCGTCGACGGTGTCTTGCACGTGGCAGCCGGCCGCCCCGGCGGGATGGCTGTGCACGAGGCCTACGACCCCCGCACCGGCCATTGGTCCACCTTGACACCACTGCCGTTCGGCCGGTCGTCGGTTGCGGGTGCGGCGCTCAGTGGCCGGTTCCTGGTGATCGGCGGCGAGGACGCGTCGGAGCAGAAGGTGTACCGCGAGGTCGACGCGTATGACCCGCGCACCCAGCGCTGGGCGCGGCTTCGTCCGCTCCCTGCCGGGCTGCAGGGCATCGGCGCCGTGGTCGTCGGCGGTCGCCTGCTCCTGCCGGGAGGCGGACCCGCCGCCGGCGGCGCCACGCAGTCGGCTCGCCTGCTGGTGCTCTCGGGAGTTCGATGAGGCCGTTTGGCTGACCGTTCGACCCTGCTGCCAGCACTGGTCTTGGAGTTCCGGTCCCTCCCCGCGGCGGCGTATGAGAGGCGCCACCGCCCTCCTCCTGGGAGGGTGGGGGCGTAATTCGTGCACCGCTCAGCCGTCGGCCGCCGCCAGGGTGCACCCGCGGGCCGTATCCCGTCCCTGGTCGTCCGGGTCCACCCGGTCGTGCTCGCCGATGCTGATCAGCGGGTAGGTCGTCATGGCTGCGGCGCCCGAGTCCAGGGCAAAGATCGATCCGTCGTCCTCGACGACCCAGGTCCCTGAGGTGGTGTCGGAGACCACTCCCACAAACGTCACGTCACCGGACTTCCACGCCTGGGCGTTCCGGACGATGATCTGCACGCCCGGAGCTGGACGGTCACGGGTGACGCGCGCCAGCAGGCCGGCGGGGTAGTAGCACCGCGCCCCATTCTCCTTCGTGAGGACCACCTCGCGCCCCTTGGTGTCATCGTCGCCAAGGCTGATCACGTCGTTCGGATTCTTCGACGGCGACGCGGTCACCGTGACCGTCTGCCCAGCTACGGACCCAGTCGGCGTCTCAGCACCTCCGCACCCGGCCAGGACGGCGCTGGACGCCAGCCCAGCCACGACCAACAGCCTCATGCTCGGCATCGTACGTTCCGCCACGACATGGCGCAGCCGTCGACAATGGCTGCGTGAGATCGGGCCGCGGCGCAGCTCATGCGGTTCGTCGACTCGGGAGGCGAAGCCGAGCAGGAGGCCAGGCCAACGTGAACGGGGTGTCCCGCCTTTATCCGGCCGGCAGCGTCAGCCGGAAGGCCGCGCCGCGCTCTGAGGGCATCACCGTGATGGCACCGCCGCAGGCGACCACCAGCCTGCGTGCCAGTGCAAGCCCCAGCCCGGCGCCCTGGTGGCCATCAGCAGGGTCCCCCCGCCGGCCGGCCTCGAAGAGCCCCTCCAGGCTCTGCGGAGCGATGCCCGGACCGTCGTCCAGCACGTCCACGAGGACGGCGTCGGCGGTCCCGGCTGTCCTGGACACCTCGAGGCGCACCTCATGGACGGCATACCGCAGGGCGTTGTCGACGACAGGCGCAAGGGCCCGCTCGACGACGGCGGCGTCAGCTCCGACGCACGTCTCGCCCCCTCGGCGTACCACCGTGACCTTCACGTCCGAGTCGACCTGGCCCAGCCGCGCGGCCAGCGCGGCCACGACCTCGGCCACGTCGCAGCGACCAGCGGGGGCGCCGGCCTCGGTGCGTGCGGTGGCCAGCAGCGTCTCCAGGATGTCGACGAGCTCCTGCGCGCTCTGGGCGATCGAGGCGTGGGCCGTGGCCAGCTCGTCCGGACCTCGTGTGCGTTCCTGGAGCAGGCTCGTCTCGGCCACGATGCGAGCCAACGGCGTGCGGAGCTCGTGAGACAACTCCGCGGCCAGTTGTTTCTCGTGGCGGAGCACCGCCGCCAGTCGGGCCAGCAGGGCGTCGAGGGTGCGCGCCAACGCCGCCAGCTCGGTGGGCCGCTGCTGGTCGCCGAACCTGCGGGTGATGTCGTGGACGCTCCATGCCTGGGCCTGCCGCGTCATCGCCTCCACGGGCGACAGCGCCCGCGTCACGGCGGCGCGAACTACCAGGAAGACGCCGGCCAGCAGCAGGAGGGCGAGCGTCGCAGTACCCCAGAGCGCTGCCAGCCGTGTCTGGGCGTAGGGAGCCAGGCTGACGGACGTCACCACGGTCGCCACCTCACGGCCCCCGGCGTGCACAGGGTGGGCGTACAGCCGGACCGACCCCGGCGGATCGGTCTGGCTGAAGCGGGCACCGCTCTCGGCGAGCATCGACGCGCGACGCCCGAGGCTTGTCTGTAGTGGCGGCCCCTCCACCAGGCGACGCCCCTGGAAGATCCACGTGCCCACGTCGATGGCGGCGTCGCCACGAGTGTCGTGCACGACGACGGAGCCGGTGGGAAGGACGCCCAGCGTGCTGGCCGCAGCCTCCGCTCGCACCTTGAGCACGTCGTCGGCCTGAGCCGCCAGCCGGTGCGCCAGGACCACGTTGAAGGCGACCGTCACCACGGCCACCCACAGGGCGAGCCCCACTGTGGCGGCCAGGGTCACGCGCCCGCGCAGGCTCCTGGGCCTCCTCACGCGTACCGGTATCCCACGCCGTGTGCGGTCGTGATGGCCACCGTGTCGTCCGCCTCTGCGAGCTTTCTTCGGAGCCGCGCGACGTACTGGTCGAGGGTGTTGTCGCTGACCATCGCCCCCTCCGGCCACGCTGCGCCAACCAGCGCGCGACGACGAACGACCTTGCCCGGCACCGCCATCAGCGCCGCGAGCAGCCGGAACTCGGTGGGTGTCAGCGCATAGCTGCCGGAGGACGACACCAGTGAGTGTGTGAGTGGGTCGAGGTGGGTCCGCTCTGGATGACGCTCGATCATCGTGTCCCGGCGACGGGCAAGCGCCGACACGCGGGCCAGCAGCTCGCCGAAGTGGAAGGGCTTGGCCAGGTAGTCGTCCCCGCCGGCGGCAAAACCGGCGAGAACGTCCCCGACCTGTCCCCTGGCCGTCAGGAACAGCACGGGGGTCTGCACGCCGCGAGTCCTCATGGCCTGACACACATCCCGCCCGTCGGAGTCGGGCAGGCCGATGTCGAGGACCACGACGTCGAAGTGGGCCCCGTCCGCCATGCGGGCGAGGGCGGAGCCGCCGTCCGGCGCCGTGGCCACTGACATCCCATGCTCCCGGAGCCCGCGCGCCACCGTCTGCTGCAGCGACGCGTCGTCCTCGACCACCAGCACCCGGCAGGCTTCCATGGGTGAAGTATCGCGACCCCGCGTGGGCAGCCCCGCGGCGGTCACCACCGTGGGGCTGCCGGCCGGCAGGCGGCTGCGACGTACATGGCTGCCGCTTGGCTCAGACCGTTGCCGACTCCCGCTCGTCGTCCGGACGTGAGGCGAGCAGGGCGTCCTTGCCGGTGACCGTCAGGTAGACGACCAGTGCCAGGATCGTGGCCAGGAAGAGGACGCTGGTGCCGATGGTCCCCAGCCCAAGGCCGCCGTCGCCCGGCGCCTGCGAGAGGTAGTCACCCATCGACGCCCCGAGCGGCCGGGTCAGGATGTAGGCGATCCAGAACGCGAGCACCGCGTTGAGGCCCAGCCGGAAGTGCGCAAGAGCCACCACGGCGATGACCGCGGCGAACATCAGCGCGGACAGCAGATACCCGACACTCAGCTTCTCCGCGACCAGGTCGCCGGCGGCAGTGCCCAAGGCAAATGTGAAGAGAATGGCCAACCAGTAGAAGGCTTCACGACGCGTCGAGGTGATGCTGTGGATCGAGAGCGTCCCCTCCCTGCGGTACCACGCCGCAAAGGTGACCGCGAGTGCCACGGCAAAGATGGCGGTCGTGGTCGTCAGCGGCACCCCCATGTTGTCGGTGAGGTTGTCCGTGATCAGCGTGCCGACCACGCTGATCAGCACCACCGCGAGCCAGTAGACGGCAGGCACGTACCGACGGACCCGGAACTGGAAGAAGAGCGCGACCAGCAACAGGGCGCCCATGATGTAGCTGGTCACGGTGAGACCGAGGCCGAGGTTCTCGTTGAGGAAGTCGGCCGCCGTCTCTCCGACCGTAGTGGCCATCACCTTGATGACCCAGAAGAACACCGTGACTTCTGGGACCTTGCTCCACATCTGCGCGCGCCAGCCCTCGTCGAGCCGGGCCTCGTTGTTGGTCGTCATGTCAGCGACCTTCGCACAGCGGGCCTGAACACCGCCTGAACGGTTTTCGGCTCACCGGCAGGCGCGAGGCCGCACCGAACCCCCATGCCCAGTCTGCCGCGCAGGCCTCGACGTGCGGCTTACTCGTGTGGTCACCGTGCGGTGATGGTGAAGTCGTCGAGGGTCTTGCCGAAGTCGGTGATCGCGCGCACGTGCAGCGCTGTCGGGGTCACGTCGATCCGCACGTGCTCATGGTGGACCCCGCGGATCGCGTCCCAGGCCGGCATCGGGCCGAAGTCGTCGTAGGTGCCGGCTCCCCCGCCGCCGGTCAGGACGTAGGTGGTGCCCTGCCCCTTCTGGACGTGCGTCCTGTCCCGCGAGACCACTGACCCGCCATGCAGGGGCAGCGTGCGTTCGTAGTTGTGCTCGTGGCCGCTGAGGACGAGGTCGACGTGATGCTGCTCGAGGGTCGGCAGCTCGTCGTGGACGAAGGCCTCGTAGGGGCCGTGGCGGCGGCCGGAGCTGTAGAACGGGCGATGGTCGAACGCCACCGTCCAGCGCACGAGGGGGTCGCGGCCGGCTGCGGTGAGGTCCGCCTCCAGCCAGCGCCGGAACGGGCTGCCCGGCCCCATCGGCACGTAGGTGTCGGGCAGCGCCACCACGTGCACCCCCGAGTAGGTGAACGAGTAGTAGTCCTCGTGAGCGGTCGGCGGCAGCACGAAGTGACCCTTGAAGTCGGCGAGCGGGTCGGCGTACACGCCCGTGGGGTCACCGGCCGGGAACTCGTGGTTGCCCACGGTGGGCATCAACGGCGCGGTCTTGGTGTAGGCCTGGACCTGGTCGAGCCACTGGTCCCAGATCCCGGGGCCGTGCTCGTTGGCGTAGCTGAGGTCACCCGCTCCCAGCACGAACGCCGGCCGGTCCGCGGCGATGCCGGCGATGACCCGGCACGCCGCATGGTTGTGGGTGCAGTCGCCCTGGTCGGCGAAGACATCGAACCGGAACGGCGCCGGCTGAGCCGGCGCCGTCGTGAGGACACCCTCGGAGACCACGCCGGCCCGCGACCGGATCGCATAGGGGTACCTGGTGCCCGGGCGCAGCCCGCTCACCCGCACGTCCTCGTAGGCGTCCGGGCCCACCGGCCGCGGCGAGGCGGCGTGAGCCGGAAACTCCCGCCATCGGTGGTTGATCTCCACCAGTGCACCGTCTCCCGCCCACGGCGTGCTGCGCCAGGCGATGGCGACCGTGGTCCGCGGGTCACCGGTCCAGCTCAGGTGCACCTCGTCGACCTGGGTGCTGCCCTGCAGCGGCCACGCCGTCGACTCCCTCGCCCCACCGCCCCCCAGGAGGTAGCCCAGCACGACCGCCAGCGTGGCCCCTGTGCCCACCAGGAGCGCCAGGCGACGTCCTGACGCCTCCGTTCCCAGCGACGAGCGACGAGCGACGACGCCCCCCAGGCGCAGAGCCC
Source organism: uncultured Actinomycetota bacterium (assembly GCA_963724015.1). Taxonomy (GTDB): domain Bacteria; phylum Actinomycetota; class Actinomycetes; order Actinomycetales; family Dermatophilaceae; genus CAVRTM01. The sequence goes on along the minus strand of CAVRTM010000004.1, from coordinate 466,671 downwards.
GCGCTGCGGCGCCGCGCCTCACCTGCCTCACCGCCGGCCGGGCCGACGACCCGAAGCCGGTCGTGTTCCCATCGGCCCGACCAGGCGCCGGCACCTACCCAGACCATGAAGGCACTGCACCTCGATCGCCATGGCCCGCCCTCCGTCAGCGTCACGCACCGTCACGGACACACCGACCTAACCCTGTGTCCATGGGAGCTCCCTGAACCCGGGCCGTACGTCACCTGCAGGCCAGGCGAAGGGGCACCGGACGAGGGCGTTGGGCGTTGGCCGAACCATTTCCGTGGCCTAGCCTGAGAGCACACCGGACGTCCTCCGGCCCCAAGGAATCGACGCGTGAGGCATGGGACCGCGGGTGTACGCCCGTCACGGCGTGGGGTACACCCGGCCGCCCGTTCGGGGGCTGGTGAGGGAAGTACCTGGACGGGGCAGGCCGGGCCATCGAGGCCAAAATCCGAGGCCGGGTCGGCTCATGATGGTTCGTCCGGACCAACGCCGGAGAACATCCGATGGCGGGGCGACCCGGCCCCGCCTGAACAGACCGGAGGGTAGCCACACGTGGCCGACGTCGCCTCCCATCCGAGCCGGAACGGGGATCGGCCGACCTGGCTCGCGGCCGCACACGCGACCGCCCGCCACTGGGAGGGGATGATCCTCACGGCCATCCTCGCGGCGGCCGCGGCGGTCTATGCCTGGGACCTCGACCAGCAGGGCTGGGCCAACGCCTACTACTCGGCGGCGGCACAGGCAGGCGCGCACAGCTGGTGGGCCGCCTTCTTCGGCAGCCTGGAGGTCGGCAATGCCGTCTCCACCGACAAGCCACCCGCAGCGCTGTGGCTCATGGCCCTGTCGGTCCGGCTGTTCGACCTGTCCAGCTGGAGCGTTGTGCTGCCACAGATCGTGGAGTCGGTGGGGACGTTGTTCGTCCTCCACCGCACCGTCCGGCTCCTGTCCGGTCGGCGTGCGGCATTGATCAGCATCCTCATCCTCGCCACGACCCCGGTGTTCCTGGTCCTGGCCCGGTTCAACGACCCCGACACGCTGCTGACGCTCGTGGTCACCTGTGCGGCGTACTGCACCGTGCGGGCGACGCGGTCCGAGCACTCCGGGTGGCTCGTTGCCACCGGGGCGTTGCTCGGTCTGGGCTTCCTCACCAAGTGGATGGTCGCGTTCCTGCCGGCCCCGGCGATGGCGCTGGTCCTGCTCAGGTCCGGCACCCGGGGCCGGAGCCACCAGCTTCGGCGGCTCGGGCTCGTCGCCGTCACGACTGCGGCGGCCGGGCTCTGGTGGGTGGTCGCGGTGCTCTCCACACCGGCCAGCGCACGACCGTATGCCGACTCCAGCGGCGGCAGTGTCATCAACCTCATCGTGGGACAGAATGGCTTCAGCCGTCTCGGCCCCGGGGGCGCGTTCGGCGCTGATCCGGTCTCCGGGGCGCCGGGGCCGTTGCGGCTCCTGAGCCAGCCGTTCAGCGGCCAGATCGGATGGCTGTTGCCGCCGGCCCTGTGCGCCCTCCTCATACCGACGCTGATCTCGCGGCGGCCGAGCGTTCCGGCGGGCTACCTGCTGTTCGGCGGCTGGCTCGTCGCCACGACAACCGTCTTCAGCCTGATGTCGGGTCCCATGCACCCCTACTACACCGCGCTCGCCGCGCCGGCGGTGGCCGCGCTCGTCGGCATGTCGGCAGCAGACCTGTGGGGTGCCCGTCGGCTGCGCTACGGGCTCCTGGTGGCCCTTGCCGGTGTGGTGTATTCGGCACACGTCGCGTACGGCTACCGGCTCCTGCCCCTGTGGTCGACGCTGGTCATCCTGGGCGCTGCCCTGCCCGCGGTTGGGCTGTTGCTGCGGGGAGCCGTTCCCCCGGGACGGCCCGGGAGGCTGTTCCTGGCGGTGGCGACGGCGGGCCTGGGTGTCTCGCTCCTGACCGGCCCTACGGTGTTCGGGCTGGCGACCCTGCGACGGCCGGTCACCGGTGCCAACCCGCTCGCCGGCGCCGACCCTGGTCCCGCGGTCACGCCGTACCCCGCTGCGCTCGTCACCTTCCTGCGCGACCATCATCACGGCGAGACATGGCTGGCGGCGGTGCCCACCGCGACGCCTGCCGGTCGGCTCCAGCTCCAGAGCGCAGGGGCTGTGTTGCCGTTGGGTGGGTTCACGGGGCACACGCCGACCCCGACGGTGGGTGCGATCAAGACGTGGGTGGACCACGACAAGCTGCGTTATGTCGTGCTGGCGGGCCCCTATGCGCACGACCCTGGGGGCACCCCCGCGGTATTGAGGGGCTCCTTCGTCGCGGACGTGGTGACATGGGCGCGGACCCACGGCTGCCAGCAGTCGATTCTCGGTACCACGCTCACCGTTGTGGACCTCGAGCAACAGCGCTGTCGGTGAGCCGTTCGGCGCGCCGCCGGTCCAGCTGGTCGCGGAGGTGCCCCGGGACGGGCGCGTCCGGCGCTGCGCGCAGCCCGACCATCGCCTGTCTGGAAGGATCGGCACCCATGCAGCCCATCACCCGCGCGGGAGCGTTCAGGGGGCTGCCCGAGGCGGGCGCGGCGCGGGCTCGGGCCGCCATCCAGGACGCTGGCGACCGGCTGGTCGCCTCCGACCCCGGCCTGGGCCGGCTCCGGCAGGCGCTCAAGGCTGTGCTGGCCGTGGCCACGACCGTGCTGGTGGAGCTCGTCTACGCCCGCGTCCTCGGGGTGCCCCCGACCCTGGCCGTGCTGATCGGGGCGATCGTGGCCATGCTCGTCGCCACCTCGGTGAGCGAGCCGTCGCGTACTGCGACGCTGCGCACGATGGCCGGCGTGCCCCTGGCGGCCTCGGCCGGCGCGGCGCTGGGCGTGGCCACCGCCACGCAGCACCTCCTCGGTCTGGTCACCTTCGTCCTGGTCTCCTTCGCTGCGGTCTGGGTCCGCCGGTTCGGCCCACGATGGTTCACCTACGGCTTCCTGGGCTGGCAGGGCTTCTTCTTCGCGCTGTTCCTGCACCCGCCGCTGGCCGCACTGCCGTTCCTGGTCGGTGCCATCGTGGTCGCGTCGACATGGGTCGGGCTGCTGCTGCTGACCGTCCTGCGCGGCAACCCGCAGGTGCGGCTGCGGCGCACCGTCGATGCGCTGCGCGCCCGTGCCCGTGCGGGGATCTCGGCGATGCTGGACGTCCTCGAGGAACCCGACGCGGACGCGCCCCGGCGCCGGCTGCGCGGCCAGCTGGTGCAGCTGTCCGAGATCGCGCTGCTGATGGACGGCCAGCTGGGCGACCCGCGGGCGGTTCCTGCCGGTCTGCGGCCCGGTCAGGTGCGCCGGTGGGCGGTCGACATCGAGATCGCCATGGACGAGGCAGCCGCCGCCGTGCTCGACCTGGCGCGACACAAGGACCAGCTACCGGCCCAGCTGGTCGGCGACATCCGCCGCCTGCTGCGGTCGCTGGGGTGGGGCGTCAGCGAGCAGGCGCACCAGTGGGTCGCCACGCTGGAGCAGGAGACCAGGTCGCAGGTTGCCGGGGTACGACGACTCGTGTGGGCCGCTACAGACCTGCTCCACCTGGTGGAGCAGTGGAGCACCGCAGAGCTGGACGACCCGGCCACGAACCGCACCGACCGCGGCGACCCGCTCGACGAGAGCGAGGACGCGTCCGCCTTCGAGCCGGTCATCACCTTGTTCTCCGGCAACCTGCCGGGGTCGGCGGCGGTGGCCTCCAGCGCGGTCGAGGAGAGCGAGGGTCGGTCGTGGTGGTCGCCGTCACGGCTGAGGCTGACCACCCGTCAGGCGGTGCAGGCCGCGCTGGCCGCGGCGCTGGCCATCGTCGCCGGTGAGGCCATCTCCCCGCAGCGCTACTACTGGGCGGTCATCGCCGCGTTCATCGCGTTCACGGGCGCGTCCAACACCGGCGAGACGTTCCAGCGCAGCGTGGCCCGTGTCGCCGGCACGATGGCCGGGCTGGTCGGCGCGATCGCGTCTGGCGCACGTGACCACGGGCCACCACGTCGCGACGCTCGCGGGGCTGTTCGCGTGCATCTTCCTGGCGTTCTACGTCCAGCAGCTGTCGTACGCCGCGATGATCTTCTTCTTCACGTTGATGCTCGGCCAGATGTACACCCTGCTGAACACCTTCACCGACGCGGTGCTGGTGCTCCGCCTGGAGGAGACGGCCGCCGGCGCCGCGATCGGCGTGGCCGTGTCCGTGCTGGTCCTGCCGACCGGGACGCGAGCAACGGCCCGAGCGGCCCGCGCGGGCTTCCTGCACCAGCTGGCGGACCTGCTCGACGGGTGCGCCGACCACCTGCGGCTGGGCACGGGCACCGACCTGCTGGCCTTGAGTGTCGGTCTTGACGCCTGGGGCCGGCAGGTGGTGCAGACCTACCGGGCCGTCTCCCGAGGTGGCCTGCTCGGGGTGGACCGCGGACGGCTGCGGCATCGGCTCAGCCTGCTCGGCGCCTGCGGCTCCCATGCGCGGAGCCTGGCCGCGGTGGTGGCCGAGCCCGGCGTTCGCTCACCGGAGCTGGCCCGCGCGTGCGCGGAGCTGGCCGACCAGTCCCGCCTGCTGGCCGATGCGCGGTGCCCTTCCCGCTCCGACGGAGCTGGCCGCTGCGGTCGCCGACGCCCGCGAGCGCGTCACCTCGTTGGCCGCCGTGGTCGCCACCGAACCGCGGATGCGCCCGGCCAGCGTCACGGTCGACCGGCTCGCTGACGCCCTCGCCCTGGTGGCCGCGCCCTGAACCCGGTGAGCCGAGCCGCACCGGACCCCGGCCGCAGCGGGACGGCCGACACCGGCGCCCGACCCGCCGGTGGGAGCGATGTCCCCACCGGCGGTCCACACCCTGGACGGGTACTGGGCGTCCTACAGCTTCGGCAGCACCCGTGGTGTGCTCGATCCGCACGGCCCGCAGGGCATGCGGGTCCAGGCCGAGGAGCCGCAGGATGCTGGGCGCGATCTGGGTGGTCTGCACCCGGGTCGAGCTCACCAGGTGGCGGGGCGCACCGGCGCCGGAGACCACCAGCGGAACGTTGCGGTCGGCAGGTGCGTCGCCGCCGTGCTCGGCGACCTTCTTCACGTTGCCGGTGTACACGACGCCGTACTGGGCGATGCCGACCAGGTCGGGTGCGTGGCTGTCACCGCTGGGGGCGCCGAGCAAGCTGTCGACCGCGGCCCCGGTGTACACCTTGCTCAGGCCCGAGGACGTCACGGTGGCGGAGTACCTGCCCTTCGGGTCACCGGCCCTGTTCGCCGGGGCGGCGTGAGTGAGCAGGTAGCCCTTGGCGAACGCGAGAGCGGCCGGGCTGCGGTCAGAGAGCCACATGAGCATGCCGTCGTCGTTGACGGTGAACGTGACCAGTGGTGCGGCCTTCGGGTGGGTCGAGGCCCACGCAGCGTTGATGTGGTCGACGATCTTGGCGTCGTCGACCCGGCGCAGCGCCTTGGGGTTCGTCGGCGACTGGCCGTGCTTGGCCGAGAGGATGATCGTCGTGCTGGAGTCGAGCCCCTTCTTGTGGATCTCGTTGCGGAGGGTGCCGACCTGGGCGTTGATGTCGTCCATCGCCCGTGAGAGCAGCGGCCCGGGTGAGCCGTCGGGGTTGTAGCCGCCGGCCAGGCCGTCGGACGTCGGCAGCTTCTCCGCGGTGGACACCGTCTGGAAGTTCATGCCGAACACCGCGGGCGTGCCGACCTTGCGCGCGCCGGAGTGGTCCAGGCCGTCGATCTCGTTGAGGACCGCTGCGACCTTGATGCTGTCGTACTCGTGCGTCAAGGCGTTGTCCGTGCTCCAGTCGTCCCCGGAGGAGTCCGCGACGCCGTTGATCTCTGGGGTGAACAGATCCTGCACGCCGGTCCCCGAGGGGCCGCTGAGGATCTCGTATGCCGGGTGCTTGTCCGCCCACGCCGTCCGCAGCCCGTGCGCGCGGGCGACCTCGAACACGGTGTTCACCCTGAGGTCGTTGTGCGGGTACACCGGCATGCAGGACGCCGGGTTCACCGGCAACGCGGCCGGGTCCAGCAGCGACTGCGGCGTCGGCGTCATCGTCAGGATGGCCTTGGTGATCGCGGCCGAGCTCGCCAGCGTCTGCGCCATCGTGTTGCTCTTCAAGCTCGTCAGCGCGGGGTCGTTGATCTTCTGACCGGCGTCGAGAGCGATCGGGTTCTGGGACCTGTCGATCGCCTCAGTCCACGGGACCTCGGTGCCACGCGCGGCCGTTGAGCAGTCGAGCGTGCCGGCGGGCAGCAGCGCGTGGTTGTAGGTGTCGTCGTAGTAGACGTTCGTCGTGCCAGGGCCCGCCGCCGGTCAGCTGGGCGACCATTCCGGGGAACGAGTCGGACGGGAACGTGGTCTGCGCGCGGGTGTACTCGGTGCCCTGGCCAACCAGAGCGGCCAACGCGGAGTGCGGATGCTGACTGACATAGCGGGCAAGATCGCTCTGGTGCAGCCCGTCCACGGACAGCAGCAGGACGTGCTTGGCGTGGGGGCTGTGCGCGGCCGCGGTCGCGGTCGCGGCCGCCAGCGCGGCACCCGCTCCCAGCAGGCCGATGCTCACGCCAGCGGTCAGGGCGATGGAACGACGTCTCATGGTTCCCTTCTCGACGCGTCCACGGTGGCCGCGCGCACGCTGGGTCTATCAGGGCCGCATGGTGTTCACGGAAACGTCCGGTGAACATGAGGATCCCGACCAGAGCACCCCTCGTGGCCGGCGCCTCGGCGCCGGCCCCCTCGTCGCGCTGGCACCCGCCCTGCTGCGCGACGTCCCCGGGTCGGCGCCGTCACGGGAGCAGCAGGACGTCACCGTGGCCCGCGGCGCCCCGCGGGGCAACCAGCCCGGCCGTGGCCCCGTCGGCCCCCACGCCCAGCAGCGGTCCCACTGGGGCGCTGACGGGGAACTGCATGAGCAGCAGCGCGCCCCCCTCGGGCGCGGTGCCGGCCACCAGCTGGCCACCGCGGGCCGCCACCACCCCGCGGACCAGCCCGAGTCCGAGCCCGGTCTGGGACAGGGCGTCCCTCGGGGTCCGCGCGAGGAGGTGGTCCGTGCCGTTGATGGCCTCGATCTGCGCCGGGCTGAGGCCGGCGCCGGAGTCGGCGACACCGACCGTCACGACGCCGCGGTCCCGGGAGCCGGTCAGGCGGATGACGTCCCCGGTGACGGTGTAGCGCAGGGCGTTCTCGATCAACGTGTCCAGGCTCGCACGCATCCGCTCCACGGAACCGTCGTAGGGGCCCGCATGCGCGTCGACCACCCACCGCCGCTGCGCCACCGGCGCCCAGCGCTCCGCGGTCTGATGCAGCACGAGGTCCAGGTCCACCTGCTCGACGTCCGCGTCACCCTGAAGCCGGATGGCGCGCACGAGCCGCTCGGCGACCCGCGTCAGCCGGTCCAGCTCGTCGTCGACCACGGCCAGGTCGCGGCGACGAGCCTCGTCGGGGTCGCCGGCCAGCAGCATCTCGACGTAACCGCGGGCGATGGTCAGCGGGGTGCGCATCTCGTGCGACGTGAGCCGGGTGAGCCGTTCCCGGTCCTGCGCCAGCTCCCGCTCCCGGGCCGCCATCAGCGTCACCGCTGCCAGGGCCGACTGCCGGCGCTGGGCGTGCCAGACCATCAGCACCATCAGCAGCGCCATCAGGGGGATCTCGGCTGTCTCCTCCCACGCGATGACACCGGTCGCCGCCCGGGCCAGAAGCACCCCTCCGGTCGCCAGGGTGACCAGCACCAGACCGGTGACTGCCCGGCGCAGCCGCCAGCTACCGAGACCGTGCAGCAGCGCGAACGCCGCCCACGCGACGTGGTACGGGATCGTCTCATGTCCGGGCCACAGCCACATCAGCCCGGTGCACACCGCCGCGAAGGCAAGCCAGAGGTGGTAGAGGTCGCTGCGGACCGTGCGGTCAGTGGCCATGGAGCGGTCAGTGGCCGTAGAAGCAGTAGCCGACACGGCGGATCGTCTCGATCGGAGGGTCGGGCTGCAGCTTGTTCCGCAGCCGGCGGACGCAGACCTCGACCACGTTGCTGCCCGGGTCGAAGTCCAGTCCCCAGATGTCGTGCAGCAGCTCCTCGCGGCGGCACACGTCCCCGCGCCGGCGCATCAGGTGGGCCAGCAGCGCGAACTCCCGCTCGGTCAGGGAAACCTCGCGATCTGCCACGATGGCGCGCCGCCGGTCGAGGTCGAGCCGGATGCCGCCCGCCATGAGGAACCGGTGGTCGGCCCGGGGGGTGCGCGCGGCGGCCAGGTGACGGCGGGTCCGGGCGAGCAGCTCGGCCAGCGAGAACGGCTTGGCGACCACGTCGACCGCGCCCCACTCCAGGGCCTGCACCCGGGCCCCGACGTCCGTGACACCGGACAGGACGATGACCGGGGTGGCATCCTCCCGCTGGCGTAACGAGGACAGGACAGTCAGGCCGTTGCACCGCGGCATGACCAGGTCGAGCAGCACCAGGTCGACCCCCAGGCCGGCGAGCCGGTCGAGCGCCACGACACCGTCGCCGGCGGTGTCCACCGAGTGCCCCTCTGCGGTCAGCGTGCGGGTGACCAGGGTGCGGATCCGCTCCTCGTCATCGACGACCAGGACTGTGCTCAACGTCATCCCCCTTCTCTGGACCGCCCAACATTGGGGCCCAGGTGCGCGCCGCACATCATGCAGTTGACGCAGGCCCACGACGATTTCACCGCCTTGCTGCCGCTTCGCCGGTCCACGGACCAGCGCTCGTGACGGCGCGATGACGGCAGCGTGTCCGTGGATGACGGCGTTCTTGCCGTTTCCGGCGCGCAGGGATGACGGCTGGATGACAGCTGGATGAGGGCTCTGGCGAACCGTAGGTCACGTGGTCGCGGCAGCGCGCACAGTTCGTGCATTCCACGAACACCTCGCCTCACGGAGGTCACCGATAGAGCCGTCATTCCCGCTTGACCAGCTCGAAGCCGGTGCCGGCGTCATCTGACGCACATTCCCACGGCTCCCGGCCACGGTCCGCCTGGACCACCCGCCTCCGGCAAACCATCGGCAACCGGAGCGCGCCCCTTCAGCACATCGCGCGGTACCGCACGCCCTCTTCCCGGTGCGGCGCCGCTCGACGTGCGCCCTCGTCCCAAGCTGGAGGCACAGATGCACGGAACGTTCAGATTCCTAGCGCTGAGGGGAGGGCTGCTCGCGGTCGCCGCGGCGACGACATTGTCGGCGGCGCCGGCCGTGTCGGCGGCGCCGGCACAGGCCGCGTCGGCCGTGCCCGCGGCGCCGGCACAGGCCGCGTCGGCCGCCCCGCGCCCCGGCCCGTCGAGCGCCGGCCACGGTGGCAAGGTCACCGCCGCCGACTACGCCAAGCGCGCTGTCACCGGCAGCTCCCGCAAGCACGCGGCGCACGGCAAGGCCTCTGCGCTGCAGGTCCAGGCCGTCGCAGCGAAGGGCAAGAAGGGGGCCGTGGCCGTCGCCGGGCTCGCCCCGGCTGCGGCGCGGGGCACCGCGGCCGCCGCTGCGGCGCCGGCGCTCGACCCGGGTGGGAAGCCGGACTACTTCGGCAACACCCCCAACTACGCCAACAGCCCCTTGCCGGCTGGCGGTGCGAGCGTCGCGGTCACTGACCCCAGGGGCACCGGAGCCACGGCGAGCGCGGTGGTCGAGAACGGCGTCGTCACGGGCGTCACGGTGGCGGACGGCGGCTCCGGCTACGGCGCCAACCCGACGATCACCTTTGACGGCGGGGGCAGCGGCGCGACCGCGCACGCAACCGTCGTCGGCGGCGTGACCGCGGTGACGGTGGCGCAAGGCGGCTCGGGCTACGACGCCGGCAACCCGCCCTCCGTCGCCTTCAGCGCGCCCGCGACCGGCACCGACGTCGCCACCGGCACCGTCATGATCGACAGCAGCGGCGCGGTCTCCGGCATCTCCATCGACCACGCCGGCTCGGGCTACAACGCGTCGCAACCCGTGACGGTTACCTTCGGCAGCACCACCTCCGGCAGTGGCGCGGCCGCGACCGCGTCGGTCTCCGGGACCATCGACAGCATCACCGTCGACAAGGGCGGTGCGGGCTACTTCCTGGACGCCAGCGGCATCCGCAAGTTCGTCGACACCCTGCCGGGCGTCGGCAGCGCGAACGCCAACGACCTGGGGCAGTACATCTCGGTCGCGCACCCCGACACGAAGACCTTCCCGGGCAGCGACTACTACGAGATCGGCCTCGTCGAGGTGCAGAAGCAGCTGCACAAGGACCTTCCGGCGACCACCCTCCGGCTCTACGTGCAGCTCAACCAGGGCACCGACGCCAACGGCGTCAACGACGTCGCGCCGGACGCGCCGCAGTACATGGGCCCGATGATCGAGGCGACGGCCGGCCACCCGGTCCGCGTGAAGTTCGTCAACATGCTGCCCAAGTCGCAGGGCGCCTCGTGCGACCGGACCGTGCTCCCGCAACAGAACGGCACCATCAACGGCACTGCGTACAACACCACCGCCGGCTGCGGCGACCTGTTCCTGCCGGTCGACACCAACGTCATGGGCTCCGGCATGGGTCCGCTGGGCATGAACACCAAGGGCAAGCCGATGGACTACGCCCAGAACCGCGCGACCATCCACCTGCACGGCGGCAAGACCCCGTGGATCAGCGACGGCACGCCGCACCAGTGGATCACCCCGACCGGCGAGAACACCGCCTACCCCAAGGGCGTCTCGGTCTCGTACGTGCCGGACATGTGGTTCGACCAGAACGGGAACGCTTCCGCGAAGCAGGACGCCACCCACACGTCGAACAACCCCGGCGACGGGTCGGAGACCTTCTACTACACCAACCAGCAGTCCGCCCGGATGATGTTCTTCCACGACCACTCGTACGGCATCACGCGCCTGAACGTGTACGCCGGCGAGGAGGCGCCGTACATCATCCACGACGCCGCCGAGAAGGCGTTCGAGCAGGCCACGGCTGACATCCAGGACGAGCAGGACACCATCCCGCTGGTCCTGCAGGACAAGACCTTCGTGCCGAACGACAGCCAGCTGGCTGCCGAGGACCCGACCTGGCAGAAGAGCAAGTGGGGCGGCAAGGGCAACCTGTGGATGCCGCACGTCTACATGACCAACCAGAACCCCACCAACGACAACGGCGCGAACGCCATGGGCCGCTGGGACTACGGACCGTGGTTCTGGCCGCCCTTCACCGGGCTGAAGAACGACCCGGTCGCCAACCCGCTCTACGACCCGAACTGCGACCCGGCGACCAACGCGTGTGAGAACGCCCAGAACCCTGGCTTCGACCGGCCGAACGCCGACGGCACCGACGGCAACGTCTCGCAGACCATGGAGTCGTTCTTCGACACCATGCTGGTCAACGGCACGCCGTACCCGACGAAGACGGTCGGACAGAAGGTCTACCGGCTGCGCATCCTCAACGGCAGCAACGACCGGCACCTGAACCTGTCGCTGTTCTACGCCAAGAGCAACGCCGACATGTGGAAGAAGGACGCCACCACCGGAAAGCTTGTTCTCAACGACGCTGACGCCGGTGAGGTGCCGATGATGGACGCGTCCCCGACGGCCCTCAAGGACCCGAAGAACGGCTGCACCGCGGCCCAGCAGGCCACGTGGCCGCACGACGGCCGCGACGGCGGCGTCCCCGCGTGCAGCGCGGCGGGCCCGGACATGCTGCAGGTCGGCAACGACGGCGGCTTCCTGCCGACGCCGGCGACCATCAGCGCGCAGCCCGTCGACTACGAGTACAACCGGCGCAACATCGTCGTGCTGGACGTGCTGCACCACGGTCTGATGCTTGCGCCGGCAGAGCGCGCCGACGTCCTCGTCGACTTCAGCAAGGTGCCCGACGGCGCCAAGCTGGTGCTCTACAACGACGCCCCGGCCGCTGACCCGGCGGTCGACCCGCGCAACGACTACTACACGGGCGACCCGGACCAGACGGGCTCCGGCGGCGCGCCCACCACGCAGCCCGGCTACGGCCCGAACACCCGCACCGTCATGCAGTTCCAGGTGGACTCCGCTGTGGGCACCAGCGCCGGCACCACCACGGCCGCGGTGGCGGCGGCGCTGAAGACGGCCTACCAGGCCGACCAGCCGGCGCCGATCGTCCCGCAGCTGGCCTACAACGGCCTGACCCTGCCCCAGGGCTACGACTGGTCGCTCGACCCCAGCGGCAACGGCGTCACGACGCCGACCGCGGTCGGCACCACGAAGGTCAGCACAACCTCGAACAACTACACCAACCTCGCCGACACGAAGAAGACCTTCACCCCGGTCGGCGGCACCAGCGCGGTGACGATGGGCATGCAGCCCAAGGCGATCGTGGAGGAGTTCGACCCCACCTGGGGCCGGATGAACGCCACGCTCGGCGCGGAGATGCCCAACACCAACGCCAATGTGCAGACCACGGTGCCCTTCGGCTACGCCGAGCCGGCCACCGAAGTCCTCGACCCGCACCAGGTGGGCGCGCAGATCGGCACCCTCGGCGACGGCACGCAGATCTGGAAGATCACGCACAACGGCGTCGACAGCCACCCCGTGCACTTCCACCTGTTCGACGTGCAGCTCGTCAACCGGGTCGGCTGGGACGGCGCGAAGTACGCGCCCGAGCCGGGCGAGGTCGGCTGGAAGGACACGGTCCTCATGCACCCGCTCGAGGACACCGTCGTGGCGCTCCGCCCGCAGATCCCGGTCCTGCCGTTCAAGCTCCCCGACTCCATCCGGCCGATCGACCCGTCCATGCCCGTCGGCTCGCCGATCAGCACGTTCGACCCGCTGACCGGACAGGCCGTCACGGTCCCGAACACGGTGAAGGACTACGGCTGGGAGTACGTGTGGCACTGCCACATGCTCAGCCACGAGGAGATGGACTTCATGCGGCCCATCGTCGTCAACGCGGCGCCGCCGACCCCGACCCGCCTGACGACGCAACCCGGTAGCCCACAGGCCACCAAGGTCGCGCTGGCCTGGACACAGCCGGGGTCAGGCAACCCGGTCCTCAGCAACTGGACGCTGCAGCGGGCCACGGACGACAAGTTCACCGACGGTCTGCAGACGATGAACGTCACGCCAACCAGCCCGACGTTCCTCGACAGCGGCGTCACGAAGTCCACGACCTACTCCTACCGGCTCCGGTCCGAGTCCAAGAGCGGCTACTCCAGCTGGAGCAGCACGTACACCGTGAAGACCGCGGCCTTCGACACGCCGGCGACCCCGACCGGCCTGAAGGCGTCGTACGCGGTGGCCCGGGGTCAGGGAACGGTGACGCTGTCCTGGACGAACGCGGCGGCCTACACGTCGGTCGCGGTGCAGCGGGCCACCAACGTCGCGTTCACCAACGCGCAGACGGTCACCGTCCTCTCCGGTAAAGGGGGTGCTGCCCGCAACCTGGGCGGACACCAAGGTGACGTCGGGGGCGACCTACTACTACCGGGTCGCCGGCATGTTGAACATCAGCTCGGCGTACTCCACGCCGGTCGGGGTCACCGCGACGGTCGGTGCTTCCGCACCGCCGATGGCGCCCCCGGCCACGCCGGGCCTGACGGCCGGCATCGCGACGAGGACCACCGTCCCCGTCACCCTGAAGCCGGGCACCCCGGCGACCGTGCCGACCGACAGCTACGTGGTGCAGGTCAGTCGCACCGCGAGCTTCTTCGGAGCGACGTCGAGGTCGGTGACCGCGGCGCCGGGCACGACCGGCTACACCGTCTCCGGCCTGCGGGCGGCGACGACGTACTACCTGCGGGCGGCCGCGGTGAACACGGCCGGGACGTCGGCCTGGTCGACCGTGGTCCGGGTGCGCACAGCGCGCTGACCCACCCGCTCGACCGGTCGGGCCGCGCGCGGGATGTCCCCGCGCGGCCCGACCCCCTTCCTCCCTACGCACACGACCACGATCCCGTCCCGAGAGGCAGATCCATGAAAACAATCATCCGGCAGCCGGCCCGGCTGCTCCTGGTCGCGGCGGCGCTCGTCGCGGCGGCCGCGCACGTCCCGGTCATCGGTCCTCACCTCGAGGAGGCGCCGTACATGGGCGTGCTGTTCATCCTGCTCACCACGGCCTGCCTGCTGCTGGCCGGCGTCTCGCTCACCAGCTCGCACCCAGCCGGGCCGACACTGGCCGGCCTGGTCTGCGGCGCGGCGATCGTCGGCTACGCCGCGACCCGGCTCGTCGCCTTCCCGCAGCTCGCCGACGACGTCGGCAACTGGCTGGAGCCACTCGGGGTCGTGGCCGTCGTCTCCGAGGGCGTCGTCGTCGGCGCGGCCGTCCGGCTGCTGACATCAGGGCGGAACACCGCCGCTCCTGCTTCACCGATCACGCGCAACGACGTGGGGCCGGCGGCTGCAAGGCGTTGACCGACCGGGCCCACCGCGGGAGAGAGCGCACATCGTCATCGCCGCCGACGGGCGACCGTGAAGCCCGTGCGTGGCCAGCTAGGTGCGGCCCTGCGCCTTGCTGAGCAGGGCCTCTGGGTCCGCCCCGTTGGGCACGCCGCCCACGACACCCTCCTGCGTCCTGAGAACGTGCTTGAGCATCGTTTCGGCGCCGCGGAAGGAACGTGTCCGCCCCGGACGAGTTGACGGGACGATCGGCCCCTGGCGCCGCAGGCGCGACTGACCTCACCGTGGAACATGGCGAGAGGTTGCTGGGGCGAGACCCATCTGCGCACCCCAAAGGAGCGCTGTTGCCCGGCGGTGCCCGTGGTGGTCCGACCACCCACGACGCTTCTGCTCGGTGTGGCCCTCTGCCAGCCGAACCGGAAGCTGCTCGGTCATGTTGCGCCTGGACGATCGCTCGCCCAGGTCGCCGGAGTGGCCCTGTACCGGGCAGAGCCTCTGCCGGGGGCTGTGGCACCAGAGCTTCACTGGATGGTGGCCGAGCTGGCGTCCCGGGCCGGACTGCACCACCAGCCGACGCTGTACTACGTGCCCAGCGCCGCGCCCAACTCCTTCTGCGTGGGACATGGCGCGGACGCGGCGCTGGCCGTCACCGACGGGCTGCTGCGCCGGCTGAAACGCCGGGAGGTGGCCGGTGTGCTGGCGCACGAGATGGGCCATCTACGCGCCGGCGACGCCGCCGTGATGACCCTGTCCGACGCGATCGGTCGGCTCTGCCAGGCCCTGGCCTTCCTGGGCCTGCTCTCGAGCCCGGTCGCCGTCGTCCTGGCCTTCGGCGGCGACGCGGGTCTGCTGCTGCTCGACGTCGTGCTGGTGGCCTTGCCGATCGTGATCACCCTGCTGCAGCTGGCCCTGTCCCGGTCCCGGGAGTTCGATGCCGACCTCACCGCTGCACGCCTCACCGGTGACCCCGAGGGGCTGGCCTGCGCCCTGGAAGTGCTCGAGCGCACGGCCGGCCGGATCTGGGAGCGCCTGCTCGTGGGACGCGGCCCGCTGCCCGATCCGCTGCTGCTGCGCACCCATCCGTCGACGCGGGAGCGGACCCGGCGGCTGCGCGAGCTCGAACCCCACGACGGCCACCGGTGGTACGTCGTCGACCGGCCGTTGCCTCCGGGGAGCTACCCGCACATCGTCGACCCGCCGAGGCTGCGTTGGCCCGGTATCCGCTGGTGACCACTGGCCAGCCTCGTGGTGGCGCTGGTGGCCCTCGGCCGGGTCCGGTCGGCGCGCCTGGTAGTCGAGCCGCCGGCGGCGCCGCGCTGGGAGCAGGCGGCCCGATGACCGGGTACGACCGGGGTTCGGCCCGACCCACCGGCACCCCAGGTGGTCGACAATCACGTCAACAATGGGGGCCGAGTGGCGCAGAACCTGCTGCACGGGGCCGGCCCGACGACAGGATCTCCGGCGGAAACACCGAACCCCCACACGAGGTGGGGGTCCGGTGCCTGGTGCAACATCCAGCTGGTGGCAGGTGAAGGATTCGAACCTTCGAAGCTTTCGCGACGGATTTACAGTCCGCTCCCATTGGCCGCTCGGGCAACCTGCCGTGGTGCGGATGGAAGGATAGCAACCGAACCACCCCGCGAGTCCAATCGGTACCGTCCCCGGGCCGGTCCCGCACCCAGCACCAACGCAAGGAGAGACATGGCCGACGCATCGTTCGACGTGGTGAGCAAGGTCGACAAGCAGGAGGTCGCCAACGCGCTGACCCAGGCGCAGAAGGAGATCACCCAGCGCTACGACTTCAAGAACGTCGGCGCCTCGATCGAGTGGAGCGGCGACAACGTCCTGATGAAGGCCAACTCCGAGGAGCGGGTCCGCGCCGTCCTCGACGTCTTCCAGACCAAGCTGATCAAGCGCAACGTCTCGCTCAAGGCCCTCGACCTCGGCGACGGCGACCCCAAGCCCTCCGGGAAGGAGTACCGCCTCGAGGCCTCCCTCAAGGACGGCATCACCCAGGAGGACGCCAAGAAGATCAGCAAGATGATCCGCGACGAGTTCGGCAAGACCGTCAAGCCGCTGATCCAGGGGGACGAGCTGCGCGTCAGCAGCAAGTCCAAGGACGACCTGCAGGCCGTCATGGCGATGCTGCGCCAGGCCGACCTCGAGGTGGCCCTGCAGTTCACCAACTACCGCTGACCCACGACGCGCGCAGGGCCCCGGACGGTGACCGTCCGGGGCCCTGCCGCATGCCGTACGACGACTCAGGCGGAGCGCTGCTCCAGCGTCGGGTAGTCGATGTAGCCCTGGTCGCCGCCGGCGTAGAAGGTGTCGCCGTCCGGGACGTTGAGCGGGGCGCTGCTCTTCAGGCGGTCCACCAGGTCGGGGTTGGCGATGAAGGCCCGACCGATCGAGAACAGGTCGCCACCGGAGGTCTCGACGCTGCGCTCGGCCGTGACCAGGTCACTCGAGCCGCCGAAGCCGGTGTTGACGATGACGGTGCCTTCGAAGCCCTCGCGCAGCGCCTGGCCGACGGCCCCGTCGGCGCTGGTGATGTCCTCGATGACGTGCAGGTAGGCCAGACCCAGCGGCTTGAGGCCGTCCAGCAGGGCGGCGTAGGTCTCGGCCGCCTCGGTCTCGGCGTTGTCGTTGAAGTCGACGTTCGGGGAGACGCGGATGCCGACCCGGTGGGCGCCGATCGCGGCGACGACGGCCTGGGCCACCTCGACCACGAAGCGGGCCCGGTTCTCCGGCGTACCGCCGTAGGCATCGGTGCGCTGGTTGGAGCCGTCGGCGAGGAACTGCTGCAGCAGGTAGCCGTTGGCCGCGTGCAGCTCGACGCCGTCCAGGCCGGCGGCCACGGCGCGGCGCGCGGCGTCGACGAACTCCTCGACCACCGCGGGCAGCTCGTCGCTCTCGAGCGCGCGCGGTGTCTCGAACGGGTCGGTGCCCTCGCCGGTGAACACCTCACCCGCGGGCCGGACGGCGGACGGGGCGACCGGCGTCGTGCCGATCACCTTGGGGTGGGAGATGCGGCCCGCGTGCATCAGCTGGGCGAAGATCACGCCACCCTCGGCGTGCACGGCGTCCGCGACGGCCCGCCAGCCCTCGACCTGCTCGTCGGTGTGCAGGCCCGGGGTGTGCGGGTACCCCTGCCCCACCGCGGACGGCTGCGTGCCCTCGGTGATGATCAGGCCGGCCCCCGCACGCTGGGCGTAGTAGGTCGCCATCGACGGCGTGGGGACGCCGTCGGCCGTGGCCCGGTTGCGGGTCATCGGCGCCATGACGATGCGGTTGGACAGCTGCAGCTCACCGAGGCGGTAGCCGGAGAAGAGGTCGGTCACGAGGATCCTCACGATCGGTCGGAAGTCGTCGGTCCCCTGTTCCAAGGTCGTTGACCGGTCAAGGATTCCCTCCGGCGCCGATGCGTGAGAAGCCTCACCCCCAGACGAACCGCGCCTGCGAGCGCACCCCCTCGGCCAGCTCGGAGCCGGCGTCCACGAGCGCGCGGCGGACCGCCGGGCTCAGGTCGTCGCGCGCCAGCGCGGCCTCGGTGAGGTCGAGCGTGGCCTGCTCGACCACCGGGCTGGGGTAGCCGAGCGTGGCGACACGGGCGAGCGCGTCCTCCCCCACCCGCCCCGCCATCGCCGGCACGTCGGTGAAGTAGCGCTCGACGTACGGGCGGACCACGTCGAGGTCCCGGGCGGTCCAGAAGCCGGCCGCCAGCTCGTTCATCTCGTAGTTGGAGCGGCCGCGGTCCGCCGTCAGCTGGTCCCAGGCCCAGGCCTTGGAGGCGCCGTCCGGGCGGGAGGCCTTGGCGCGCAGCGCCTGCAGGCTGCCCTGCAGCGTCCGGTCGCGGTCGAGCGCGGCGTCGATCTCCGGCTCCCCGATCGCGCCCGAGGCGGCCAGGTTGCGCAGCACCAGCCAGCGCAGGTCCGTGTCGGAGGCCATCCCCTCCGGCAGCCCGTCCCCGTCGGCCCAGCGCCGCAGCAGCGCGGTGTCGCTGGAGGTCATCGCGATGCGGCGTGCAGCCACGAGCGCGGTGGTCGAGCCCGGCGCCGCGTGCTCGAGCAGCTGCGCCGCTGCCGCGGCGACCTGCTCGGTGGCCTCCTCCTGCTCGGCCGGCGGGAGGAACTGGTGGATCACCCGGCCGACCACGACGCCCGAGATCCGGTTGACGACCGAGGCGTTGGACTCGGCCGGCCACGCCGCCGCGAAGGTGCGCAGCATCAGCCGGGGGTCCACCGAACCCAGGCAGACCCCGTCGATCAGGGAGGTCCAGAGCACGGCGCGGGCCAGCGTGTCGGGCACCGACGCCAGCTGCCCGGGCAGGGACTGCAGGGTGTCCTCGTCCAGCTCCACGGTGGCCCACGTCAGGTCGCCGGCGTTGGGCACGACCAGCCGCGCCGCCGGCCGGCCCACGAGCGCGGGCAGCTCGGTGACGTCCCGCTCGGCGACGGTGTCGACCCGGAAGACCTCGGCGCCGTCGGTGAAGCCGGCGACGTCCAGGCTGTGTGGGCGCTGCACCGCCTCCCCGGCGGGAGCCGTGCGGTGCAGTCGGGCCGCGGTGACCACGCCGCCGTCGGTCTCGACGTCGAGGCTGACCGTGTCCAGCCGCGCGGTCCGCAGCCACGCGTCGGCCCAGGCCTGCAGGTCCTTGCCGCTCGCCCGCTCCATCGCGGCGAGGAAGTCGGCCAGGTCGGCGTTGCCGTAGGCGTGCCCGGTCAGGTGGTCGCGGACCCCGGCGAGGAACGCGTCGTCGCCGATGTAGGCGATCAGCTGTCGCAGCGTCGCCGCGCCCTTGGCGTAGGAGATCCCGTCGAAGTTCTGCAGGGCGGAGGCGGCGTCCGGTGCGGGTGAGCCGGCGACGGGGTGCGTGGACGGCATCCGCTCGGCGGCGTAGCCCCAGACCTTGCGCGCCACAGCGGAGTCCACCCACGCGTCGGTGAACTCCGTGGCCGCCACGAGGGTCCGGTGCGACATGTACTCGGCGAACGACTCGTTCAGCCACAGGTCGTCCCACCACGTCATGGTCACCAGGTCGCCGAACCACATGTGGGCGCACTCGTGGGCGATCGTGTTGGAACGGCTGAGGATCTCGTCCTCCGTGGCCTGGCCGCGGAAGAGGTACTGGTCGCGCAGCGTCACGCAGCCGGGGTTCTCCATGGCGCCGGCGTTGAACTCCGGGACGAACACCTGGTGGTACTCCCCGAACGGGTACCGGATGCCGAAGAGCGAGTGGTAGTGGTCGAGGGACTGCCGGGTCACCTCGAACATCTGCCCGGCGTGCCGCTCGAGGGCGTCCTTGAGCGAGGCGCGCGCGTGGATGCCGAGCGGGATGGTGTCGTGCTCGGCGTGCACCGACACGTAGGGCCCGGCGCAGACGGTGACGAAGTACGTCGACAGCGGCCGGGTCGTCGCCAGCGTCCACCGCCCGTCCGCCCCGGTGGCCGCGCCGTTGCCCACGACGACCCAGTCGACGGGGGTGGTGACGCGCACGTCGTACGGCGCCTTGAGGTCGGGCTGGTCGAAGCAGCCATAGACCCGCGGCGCGGCGTCGAGGAACAGGTGGCCGTAGACGTAGTGGTTGCCGTCGGCGGCGTCGACGCTGCGGTGCAGCCCCTGACCGTCGTTGCTGTAGCGCATGGTCGCGCTGACGACGACCTCGTTGTCGGGGAGCAGGTCGGACAGCGGGAGCCGCCCGTCGGCGAGCAGCGCCGGGTCCACCTCCGTGCCGTTGAGCGTCACCCGGTGCAGTGCCTCCGGCCGGACGTCGAGGAACGTCTGCGCCCCGGGCTCACGACAGGTGAACCGGATCGTCGCCACGGACCCGAACGTCCGGTCCCCGCTGTCGAGGTCGAGGTCGAGGTCGTACGACGTGACGTCGATGAGTGCGGCGCGCGCCGCTGCTTCCACCCGCGTGAGACTGGCCATGGCCGACACCCTCTCAGACGGGCCGGCGGTCAGGAGCCGCGGTAGCCGCTCGACATCGCCTCGAGGCGGGCGATCCGCTCGGGCATCGGGGGGTGGGTCGAGAACAGCCTGGAGACGTCCTGCGCCCGGAACGGGTTGGCGATCATCATGTGGCTGGCGTTGACGATGTCGCGCTGGGGGGCGAGCGGGGCGCGGGCGGTGCCGGACTCCAGCTTGCGCAGGGCGGACGCGAGGGCGAGCGGGTCGCCGGTGAGGGTGGACCCGTCCTCGTCGGCGTCGTACTCGCGGGTGCGGCTGATGGCCATCTGGATGGTCATCGCGGCCACCGGTGCCAGCAGCGACATGGCCAGCAGCGCGATCGGGTTGGGACGGTCCTCGTCGCTGCCGCCGCCGAACATGCTGGTGAACATCAGCATCTGCGCCACGCTGGTGATGACGCCGGCGACCGCTGCCGCGACCGAGGCGGTGAGGATGTCGCGGTTGTAGACGTGCATCAGCTCGTGGCCGAGCACGCCGCGCAGCTCGCGCTCGTCGAGGAGGTTGAGGATGCCCTCGGTGCAGCACACCGCCGCGTGGCGGGGGTTGCGTCCGGTGGCGAAGGCGTTGGGCGCCTCGGTCGGGGAGATGTACAGGCGCGGCATCGGCTGGTTGGCCGCGGTCGAGAGCTCGCGCACGATGCGGTACATCGCCGGGGCCTGGGCCTCGCTGACGGGGTAGGCGCGCATCGCCTTGATCGCCAGCTTGTCGCTGTTCCAGTAGCCGTAGGCGGTCATGCCCACGCCGAACAGCGCGAACAGCCAGAGGTAGCGACCCTGGCCGATGACGGCGCCCAGGGCGAGGAGGACGGCGAAGATGCCGCCGAACAGCGCAGCGGTCTTCAGACCGTTGTGGTGCTTGTGCATGTCCCGATCAACGACGCTGCGCGCGCCGGTGTTCCGGTGCGCGGCCCGGCGCGGCTCAGCCGAGCAGGTGCAACAGCAGCTCGGGGGCCAGGCTGGTCAGCACCAGCGTGGCGAACGTCAGCAGAACCGCAACGAGCACGGCCGGGTGGACCCGGCGACGGACGCCCTCAGGGGCGCCGGTGTGCGCGGCTGCCGGCTCGCCGACCACGTCCTCCCCCGGCACCGGCCCGAGCAGCAGCCGCAGCCAGCGCAGGTAGACCGCGACCCCGAGCACGGCGTTGCCGGCGGCGACCACCGCCAGCAGCCACAGTCCGTCGGCGACCACCGGGCGCAGGGCGACCACCTTGGCGACGACGCCGAGCAAGCCGGGCGGCAGCCCCGCCAGCGACAGCAGCGCCAGGCCGAGGGCACACGCCAGCAGGGGGTGCTCGCGCAGGAGCCCGCGTCCCGAGCCGTACGACGAGAGGGTGCGGGCCGCGACCGGACCGCGCAGGTGCCCCAGAGCCGCGACCACGGCGAACGCGAGGAGCGTGGCGACGAGGTAGGCCAGCAGGTAGCCGCTCGCGGCCCGGACTGCGGAGGTGGACACCGCGGCCAGCGGCAGGATGACCCAGCCGGCCTGGGCGACGGTGGACCACGCGAGCAGGCGCAGCACGCCGTCCTGGCGCAGGGCCATGACGTTGCCCAGGGTCATGCTGAGCGCGGCCAGCACGGCCACGGCGGTGAGGACCGGCGCCCCGAGCGGCGCGATGGCCTGCACCACCACGAGCAGCGCCGCCAGCGCCGCGACCTTGGAGGTGCCGGCGAGGAAGGCCGCGACCGGCAGGGACGCGCCGTCGTAGGCCTCCGGGGTCCACGCGTGGAACGGCACCAGCGAGAGCTTGAACCCCACGCCGGCCAGGGCCAGCACCACGGCGAGCACCAGGACCGAGCGGCGCCCCGGGTCGGCGGCGGCCTGCAGCGCGGCCCCGGTGTCGAGGAAGGCCTGGCCGGTCGCGGCCAGCCAGAGGGCGGCCGCCATCGCCAGCATCGCGAAGGACACCAGGGAGGTCGTCAGGAGCGCGACGGCGCCGGTGATCGCCGCGCGGGCCCCGCGCAGCGCGACCAGTGCCACCACCGGCAGCGTGGCCAGCTCGAGGGCGACCAGCCAGGTGCCGAGGTCGCGGGCTGCGGCGACGGCGGTGGCGCCGGCCGTGGCGGTGAGCACCAGGCTGACGGTGACGCTGGTGCGCCCGGGCGGGGTCTCGCGGTCCTCGGGCCAGGCCAGCAGCAGCGTGACCACGGCCCCGAGCAGCGCGGCCAGCTGCAGCCCCGAGGCGACCGCGGTCGCGGCGTAGAGGCAGCGCCCCGGGCTGGCCGGCAGGCACAGCGTCGAGCGTGCGTCACCCGGCAACGAGCCGAGCCCGGGGACGGTCGCGACGGCGCCGACGAGGAGGCTGACCAGGGCCAGGGCGTAGTGGGTGCGCCGCAGCCGGGTCGCGGCGAGGTCCACGACCAGGACCGCTGCCGCGCCCAGGGCGGGAGCGAGGACGGGCAGGAGGATGCCCAGGTCGATGCTGACGACGGCCGAGCTCACCGGCTCACGCTCCCGGGGCTGGTGATGGCGGTGGCGTCGACGATGGTGGTCTGCAGCAGCGGCCCGGGCGCGACGCCCAGCGCGACGACGGCGAGCACGAGGACGGCCAGGACGACCAGCTCGCCACCGCGTGCGTCGACCAGCCGCGGCTCGGTGCGCTCCCCGGCCCAGACGGTGCGCAGCACCCGCAGGGAGTACGCCGCGGCGAGCCCGGTGCCGAGCACCGCGAGCACCGCGCAGAGGCGGAACAGGCCCAGCGGGCGGTCGGTCGCCGGCGACCAGGCGGCCAGCACGGCGAGGAACTCGCCCCAGAAGCCGACCAGCCCGGGCAGCCCGAGGGTGGCGGCGAAGCCGACCACCATCGCGAACCCCAGCCGCGGGGACACCTCCCGCAGGGCCGCACGGGCGGTGCGCAGGTCGGCCGACCCCCAGCGGTCCTTGAGGCCGCCGACGAGGAAGAACAGCAGCGCCGACACGACGCCGTGGGCGACGTTGGCGAAGAGGGCGGCCTGCAGCCCGGTGGTCGTGCCGCTGGCCAGGCCGAGCGCGACGAAACCCATGTGGGCCACCGAGGAGTAGGCCACCAGCCGCTTGAGGTCGTTCTCGACCAGGCAGGCGAGGCCACCCCAGAGGATCCCGATCACCCCCGCGACGGCCAGCACGGGCGCCACGGCGGCGAACCCGTCCGGCAGGGGCGCGACGACCAGCCGCACCAGGCCGTAGGTCCCCATCTTGAGCAGGACCGCCGCCAGCAGCACCGATCCGGCGGTGGGCGCGATGGTGTGCGCCGGCGGCAGCCAGGTGTGGACCGGCCACAGCGGCACCTTGATGCCCAGGCCGGCCAGCAGCAGGGCCGCGACGACCACCTGGGTGGACCGGCTCAGGCCGGCGCCCCGGCTGGCCGCGAGCGCCGACAGGTCGGCCGTGCCCGCGGAGGTGACGAGCGCGAGGATCCCGATCAGCATGAGCGTGGAGCCGAGCACGGTGTAGAGCACGAACCGGCCCGACGCGTCCCGGCGTGCCGCGGGGTCATGCGCGTCGCCGAACCGGCTGATGAGCACCCACATCGGGACCAGCACGACCTCGAACGCCACGAAGAAGAGGACGGCGTCGCGGGTGAGGAAGGTGGCGAGCGCGCCGAACTCCACCAGCAGCAGGCAGCCGTGGAACGTCGCGCCGGAGCCGACGTCCGGTGCATGGGTGCGCGCGTGCAGCACGACCGCGACCCCGAGGACGGCGGTCAGCACCAGCAGCGGCGCGCTGATGCCGTCGACGGCGAAGTGCCAGCGCATCCCGAGCGAGGGCACCCACGGCCGGTCCAGGACCGGGCGGGTGACGACGGCCGCGACCACCAGCACCGCGGTGGCGAGCGCGACGACGAGGGCGAACGCGTTGACCAGGCGGTCGCGCGAGGGGCGGCCGGCCCGGCCGGAGACGACCAGGGCGGTGCCCGCCGTCGCCGGCAGCAGCAGCGCGGCCACGAGCAGGCTCACCACAGGCCCACCCCCAGGAGGCCGACGGCCAGCACCCCGCACAGCACCCAGACCAGCCCCTGCGAGGGCCGGCGGGTGTGCGCACGCTCCGCACCGACGCCGGCCCACCGGGTGGCGACGGCGGTGCCGCGCACGTAGGCGTCGATGACGTCGCGGTCCAGCACGACCACCAGCCGGGCGAGCGCGGTCACCGGCCGTGCGACCAGGAGCTGGTAGACGCCGTCGACGCCCAGGCCGCCGTCGAACGCGGCGGCGACCGCGGGGCCGAGGCGTACGGCGGCGTCACCGCTGCCCTCGGCGGGCGTCAGCCGCCGGACCGCGAGGCCCGCGCCGGCGATGAGCAGCAGCGAGGCCCCGACCGACCACAGCGAGAACGACGCGTCCAGCCGCAGCAGCGGGCTGAGCACGACCGCGCCGCCGACGACGGTCAGCACGACCAGCAGCCACACCGCACGGCGGGCACCACCGGAGATCCGGGCCGGGTCGATGCGCCGCGGCGGCTCCAGCGACGGCCCGTCGGGGCCCGGGACCGGCTGGAACACCGGCCCGAACATCTCGGCCAGCGACACCTCCGACTCCCACGACGCCCGCTCGACCGCCTCCTCGCGCTCGTCGATCTGCTCCTCCTCCTCGGGCGTGAGCCGGGTCAGGACCAGCCACGCCCGCATGCAGTACGCCGCCGTCAGCGCCACCGTGGCGAACAGCGCCACGACGACGACCCGGGCGCCGAGGGAGCCGCGGCGCTGGTGCCGTCCTCGGCGGCGGCCAGGACGTACTCCTTGGACACGAACCCGACCAGCGGCGGCACGCCGGCCAGCGAGAGCAGCCCGATCCCGAGCGGTACGGCGACCGGTGGGTGCACCCGGGCCCCGCCGCGCAGGGTCAGCGCCGCGGTGCCGCCGACGAGCACGCTGAGCCACCCGAGGGCGAGGAAGAGCAGCGCCTTGAACATCGCGTGCGACAGCAGGTGCAGGACGCCCGCGTCGGGGCCCACCGCGACGGGGACGACCGCGATGGCCGAGAGCATGATGGCGATCTGGCTGATGGTGGAGTAGGCCAGCAGCCGCTTGAGGTCGGACTGGCCGAAGGCGAGGACGGCGGCCCCGACCATCGTGACGGCCGTGACCAGCGCCAGCACCAGCCGTGCCGTGTCGGACGAGGCGAAGAGCACGAACAGCCGGGCCAGCACGTAGGTCCCGGCGGCCACCATCGTCGCGGCGTGGATGAGGGCCGACGCGGGCGTCGGGCCCTCCATGGCGTCGGGCAGCCAGTCCTGGAACGGCAGCTGGGCGGACTTGCCGGCGATGCCCGACAGCAGGCAGAGCAGCGCGGCCGTGCGCAGCGCCGTGCTCGGCGCCGCGGCCACCGACTGCGCGCCGGGCGGCACCGCGGCGGTCCAGTGCCCGATGACGGCGGGGATGGCGGTGGTCCGGGCCCCGACGGCCAGGATCACCAGCCCGAGACGAAGGCCAGGTCGGCGGTGCGGGTGACGAGGAACGCCTTGACCGCCGCGCGCCGGGCCGCCTCACGCCGGCTGTCGTGGCCGATCAGCAGGAAGGAGCACCAGCCCATGACCTCCCAGCCCACCAGGGTCAGGATCAGGTCGCCGGACTCCACCACGAGCAGCATCGCCGCGAGGAACAGCGACACGGTGGCCGCGAACACGCCGGCGCGGGGGTCGGTCCGCAGGTACCAGCGGCTGAACACCTGGACCACGAACCCGACCAGCGCGACGGCGACGGCCACGACGGCCGACAGGGAGTCGGCCACGAGGTGCAGCGGCACGGCGAGGCCGCCCAGCGGCAGCGGCGGCAGGGTCGTCACGACGCCGGCCACGGCCCCGCGCTGCACCGCGACCACCTGGCCCACGGTGGCCAGCAGGGTCAGGACGGCGCCGGCCGTGGCCAGGCCAGTGGCCAGCCGGGGCCGGCGGGCGGCGGCGAGCGCCAGCACCGCGGTGAGGGCGGGCAGCAGGACCGCGAGCCGGGCGCTCGCCTGCAGCAGCTCGCTCATGCGCCCGGCTCGGTGAGGTCGATCCGGCCCCGGCTGCGGAACAGCGCGAGCACGATGGCGAGCGCGACGCCGATCTCGGCCGCGGCGATGGTGATGACGAACAGGGCGAGGACGTGGCCGGCGCGCAGCGGGTCGGGCGACACGGCGCCGACCGTGACGAACAGCAGGTTGGCGGCGTTGAGGAGGAGCTCGACCCCGATGAGCACGAGCACCGCGTTGCGCCGGGCGATCACGCCGTAGACGCCGGCGCCGGCCAGGACCGCCACGAGCGCCAGGGGAAGGCCGAGGTGGATCACGCGCCCTCCCCCTGCTCGTCGGGCACGGGCATCCGCGACACCGCGAAGGCGGCGACCAGCGCCACCAGCAGCAGCAGCGAGAGCAGCTCGAACGGCCACACCCACGACCCGAACAGCGCCGTGGCGATGCCCTGGGTGCGGCCGTCGCGGACCTGCACCGCCCGGCCGCCGAGGGCCGGGACCAGCACCCCCGCGAGCAGCGCGGTCGTGCCCGCGGCCACGACCGCGCCGGCGACGCGCTGCGGCACGCTGGTGGAGTGGGCCGCGCTGGGGCCCATCGGCGCGCGGGTGAGCATCAGTGCGAACAGCACGAGGACGACGACGGCGCCGACGTAGACCAGCAGCTGGACCAGGGCCACCAGCTCGGCCCCCAGCACGAGGTAGCAGCCGGCCAGGGTGCCGAGCGTCACGACCAGCCACAGGGCGGCGTGCACGAGCTGGCGGGTGGTCACGGCGAGCACGGCGCTCGCGGCGGCGACCAGCCCGACCGCGGTGAACAGGACGTCCAGGGTCGTCATGCGGCCGGTCCCGGCAGGTCGGGCGCCGGGGGCTCCGGAGGCTGGAGGCGCGCCGCGGCGGGCACGGTCCCGGTAGGCACGGTCCCGGCAGCAGGCTCGGTCCCGGTGCCGGCTTGGCCGCAGGCACGGTCGTGGCCGCGCGCGGCGTACGGGCGGGTCGGGCCGGTTTGCGCGGCGGCGGCGACCTCGGCCGGCTCGGCGGCACCGGGATCCAGCGCGGGCGGGACGGGGACCGTGGGCATCCACTGGCCGAGGCGGTCCTTCTCGTGCAGCAGGTCGCGGATGTCCAGCTCGGAGTACTCGAACTCCGGGCTCCAGTGCAGGGCGTCGAACGGGCAGACCTCGACGCAGATCCCGCAGTACATGCAGAGGGAGAAGTCGATCGCGAACCGGTCCAGGACGTTGCGCTGCCGCTCGCGCCCGCCCTCGGTCGTGGCCGGGATCGTCTCCTTGTGCGAGTCGATGTAGATGCACCAGTCGGGGCACTCGCGGGCGCAGAGCATGCAGCTGGTGCAGTTCTCGTCCAGCAGCGCGATGACCCCGCGCGAGCGCGGCGGCAGGTCCGGCTGGACGTCGGGGTACTCGGCGGTGTGGCTGGGCGTGGCCAGCGTGCGGGCCGTGGTGACGCAGGCCCCGCACCAGCCCGGGCAGCAGGCTCTTGGGCGCCGTGCCGGGGGCGTGGTGGGCGGGGCGGTAGGGGTCGGTCATGCGGTGAGCACCACCCAGGTTGCGGTGAGCGCGAGCTGCGCCAGGGCGAGGGGGACGAGGAAGAGCCAGGCGACGCGCTGCAGCTGGTCCTCGCGCAGGCGGGGCCAGGCCACCCGCAGCCAGATGACCAGCGACCGCGACGGCCGCCGCCTTGAGCAGCGTCCACAGCGGCCCGAGGACGTCGGCGAAGGGGCCGTGCCAGCCGCCGAGGAAGAGCACGGTGAACAGCAGCGACATCACCACGATGCCGGCGTACTCGGACAGCAGGAAGAACGCGAAGCGCAGCCCGGTGTACTCCGTGTAGGGACCGAACACGATCTCGGCGTCGGCCACCGGCATGTCGAACGGCGGGCGCTGCAGCTCGGCCACGGCGGCGACCAGGAAGCACACGGCGCCGGGCAGCTGC
The DNA here is from genome assembly GCA_963724015.1 of uncultured Actinomycetota bacterium. Classification (GTDB taxonomy): domain Bacteria; phylum Actinomycetota; class Actinomycetes; order Actinomycetales; family Dermatophilaceae; genus CAVRTM01. The sequence goes on along the minus strand of CAVRTM010000004.1, from coordinate 438,550 downwards.
CACAGCAGCCAGAACGGGTGCCACGCGGCGGCGATGCCGGTCAGGGACACCGTGCCCGCGGCCAGCGCGACCGACGCCGCGGACAGCACGATCGGCAGCTCGTAGCTCAGCAGCTGCGCCGCCGCGCGCAGCCCACCGAGCAGCGCGTACTTGTTGGCGCTGGCCCACCCGGCCATGAGGGTGCCGACGATCCCGACGGCGGAGACGGCGAGGACGAACAGGACGCCGGCGTCCACGTCGGCGGCGACCACGTCCGGCGACAGCGGGATCACCGCGAGCGCGACCAGGTAGGGCACCAGCGCCACGGCCGGCGCCAGCTTGAAGACCGGCCGGTCGGCCGCGGCGGGGGTGACGTCCTCCTTCTGGACGAACTTCACCCCGTCGGCGACGAGCTGGGCCCACCCGTGGAAGCCACCGGCGTACATCGGCCCGAGCCGGCCCTGCATGTGCGCCATCACCTTGTGCTCGGTCTGCCCGACCACCAGCGGCAGGACCAGGAACGCGGCCAGGACCGCCACCGTGCGCAGGACGACCTCGAGGGCGGGGTTCATCGGGGCGTGGCCCGCGCGGTCATCGCGGCCCCCACGACGGGTCGGGCACCCCGGGAGGGGCGACCTTGCGCCGGCTCCGTGGCGCGCCGGCCCGGCCGGGGCGCTCGGCCGGCGCCGTTCCCTCCGGCGCCTCGCCGCCCTCGCCCGGCTCCTTGGCCCCCGGCCACGCCTTGCTGACCCGCGACGGCGAGGACGAACGACTTGCGCAGCGGCGTGCCCTCGAACCCCTCGGGCAGCAGCAGCGGGCGCAGCCCCTGCCCGGTGCCGTCCTCGAAGCCGTCGAAGCCGATGCCGAACATCTCGTGCGTCTCCCGCTCGTGCCAGGCCGCGCCGGCCCACAGGTCGGTGATGCTCGGCACGGCCTGCCCCTCGCCGACGCGGGTGTGCAGGAGCACCCGCCGCAGCGCGCCGGTGCCGGCCGAGCCGGTGTCGATGAGGTGGCAGACGACGTCGAACCCGGGAGCCTCCGCGTCGTCCATCTGGTCCACGGCGCTGAGCCAGTCGAAGAAGTCGAACCCTTCGTCGCGCGCCGCCCGCAGGGCGGTGCCCCACTCGGCCAGCGCCACCTCGCGGGACGCGGCGGCGCTCACGTCGCCACCCGTTCGCGAGGTGGTGGCGCCACCAGCGGGCGGGTGACCTCGCCCGCGACGGCGCGGCGCGACCCGGCATACCGCGACCGCAGCCCCTGCTGGGTGAGGTTCTCGGCGGCGATCTTCTCCTGCAGCCGCAGGATGCCCTGGATCAGCGCCTCGGGCCGCGGCGGGCAGCCCGGCACGTAGACGTCGACCGGGATCAGCTGGTCGACGCCCTTGGTGACGCAGTAGGAGTCCCAGTACGGGCCGCCGCTGTTGGAGCAGGCACCGAAGGAGATGACGTACTTGGGCTCGGGCATCTGGTCGTAGAGACGGCGGATCGCCGGGGCCATCTTGTCCGTGACGGTGCCCGACACCACCATCAGGTCGGCCTGTCGCGGACCCGGGGCGAAGGGGATGACACCGAGCCGGATGAAGTCGTGGCGGGCCATCGAGGCGGCGATGAACTCGATGGCGCAGCAGGCCAGCCCGAAGTTGAAGACCCACAGGCTGTAGCGGCGGCCCCAGTTGAGGACCACCTTGATCGGCCGTGGCGCGTGCTCGGCGGCCGGGCCGAGCGTCGGCATCGGCAGGGAGGTCGGCATCAGCCCGGCACCCTCAGACCCACCGCAGCAGGCCGCGGCGGGCGGCGTGCCCGAGCCCGATCAGCAGGACGCTGACGAAGATGGCCATCTCGACGAGCGAGGCCGCCCCGAGGTCGGCGCGGCGGATCACGGTCGCCCAGGGGAAGAGGTAGACCGCGTCGACCGCGAAGATGACGTAGAGGAAGGCGTAGAGGAAGTAGCGCACGTTGGTCTGCGCCCAGCCCTCGCCGACCGGGTCGACACCGCTCTCGTACGTCGTCAGCTTCTCGGCCGTCGGCGCTGCCGGGGCCAGCATCCGGCGCGCGGCCATGGCGGCGACGAACAGGAGCATGCCGGCCAGGACCACCGCGGCGACGACGACGTAGGGGAACACGTCGGCCAGCCTAGCGAGTACGGCCCCGAGCGTATTCCCGTCGCCTCAGGTGCGGTCCATCACGCGGACGTCGGGCATGCCGTGTCGGCGCCCGCACTTACCATGGAGTAGGTAAGGAACGCCATAGCTGGGTCCACGGTGGACCGCAACGAGAGTCTGGTGACATCTCCCGCATGAGCAGCAAGCCAGTCCACAAGCTCGACCGTGTCGTCATCCGCTTCGCCGGGGACTCCGGCGACGGGATGCAGCTGACCGGTGACCGGTTCACCTCCGAGACCGCGAGCCCTCGGCAACGACCTGTCGACGCTGCCCAACTTCCCGGCCGAGATCCGGGCCCCCCAGGGCACGCTGCCGGGTGTCTCCAGCTTCCAGCTCCAGTTCGCCGACCACCCCGTGCTCACCCCGGGCGACGCCCCCGACGTCCTCGTCGCGATGAACCCGGCCGCGCTGAAGGCCAACCTGCGCGACGTGCCGCGCGGCGCGACCATCATCGTCAACACCGACGAGTTCACCAGGCGCAACCTGGCCAAGGTCGGCTACGCCACCAGCCCGGTCGAGGACGACACGCTGGCGAGCTACCACGTGCACCCGGTCGCGCTGACGTCGATCACGGTGGAGGCGCTGGCCGGGTTCGACCTGTCCCGCAAGGACAAGGAGCGCGCCAAGAACATGTTCGCGCTGGGTCTGCTGTCCTGGCTCTACACCCGGCCGATGGTGGGCACCGAGACGTTCCTGAAGAACAAGTTCGGCGCCCGGCCCGAGATCCTCGAGGCCAACCTCGCCGCGCTGCGCGCCGGCTTCAACTACGGCGAGACGACCGAGGACTTCGCGGTCGCCTACGAGATCGCCCCGGCCACGATGCCGGCCGGCACCTACCGCAACATCACCGGCAACATCGCGCTGTCCTACGGCCTCGTGGCCGCCGCCCGACGGGCCGGCCTGCCCCTGGTGCTCGGCTCCTACCCGATCACCCCGGCCTCGGACATCCTGCACACGCTGTCCGGGCTGAAGCGGTTCGGCGTGACGACGCTGCAGGCCGAGGACGAGATCGCCGGCGTCGGCGCGGCCCTCGGAGCGGCGTTCGGCGGCGCGCTCGGCGTCACCACGACCTCCGGCCCCGGCCTCGCCCTCAAGGCCGAGACCATCGGGCTCGGCGGTGTCCCTCGAGCTGCCGATGGTGGTCGTCGACGTGCAGCGCGGCGGTCCCTCGACCGGCCTGCCGACCAAGACCGAGCAGGCCGACCTGCTGCAGGCGATGTTCGGCCGCAACGGCGAGTCGCCCGTGCCGATCGTCGCCCCGCAGTCCCCCGGCGACTGCTTCTCCGCCGCGCTGGAGGCCGTGCGGATCGCCACGACCTACCGGACGCCGGTGCTGCTGCTGTCCGACGGCTACCTCGCCAACGGCTCCGAGCCGTGGCGCATCCCGGAGGTGGCCGACCTGCCCGAGATGGCGGTCGAGCACGCGACCGAGCCCAACGGCAGCGACGCCTTGGGCAACCCGGTCTTCCACCCCTACCTGCGCGACCCCGAGACGCTGGCCCGGCCGTGGGCCGTCCCCGGCACGCCGGGCCTGGAGCACCGGATCGGCGGCATCGAGAAGGCCGACGTCACCGGCGAGATCTCCTACGACCCCGACAACCACGACACGATGACGCGCCTGCGCCAGGCCAAGGTCGACGGGATCGCCGCGACCATCCCCGACCTGGAGGTGGACGACCCGACCGGTGACGCCGACGTGCTGGTGCTCGGCTGGGGCTCGACCTACGGCCCGATCGCAGCGGCGACCCGGCTGGTCCGCAACACCGGCAGCGCGGTCGCCCGGGCCCACCTGCGCCACCTCAACCCGTTCCCGGCCAACACCGGCGACGTGCTCCGCTCCTACAAGCGGGTCGTCGTCCCGGAGATGAACCTCGGGCAGCTGTCCCTGCTCCTGCGCGCGAAGTACCTCGTCGACGTGCAGAGCCACACGCAGGTGCGAGGGCTGCCGTTCACCGCAACCAACCTGGCCGACGTGCTCCAGCAGGCGGTCGCGATGTCCGCCGAGCGCGTCACCGAAGGAGTGAGCCGCTGATGAGCACCATCGACCTCGGCATGCCGCTGAGCGGCACCCACGGCGTGCCCCGCCTCGGCGAGGACGCACCGCGGCAGAGCAAGAAGGAGTTCACCTCCGACCAGGAGGTGCGCTGGTGCCCCGGCTGCGGCGACTACGCGATCCTCGCCGCGGTGCAGGGCTTCCTGCCCGACCTCGGCCTCAAGCGCGAGAACATCGTCTTCGTCTCGGGCATCGGCTGCTCCTCGCGCTTCCCCTACTACCTCGACACCTACGGCATGCACTCGATCCACGGGCGTGCCCCGGCCATCGCCACGGGCCTGGCCACCTCGCGCGGTGACCTGTCGGTGTGGGTCGTGACCGGCGACGGCGACGCGCTCTCGATCGGTGGCAACCACCTCATCCACGCGCTGCGCCGCAACGTCAACCTCAAGATCCTGCTGTTCAACAACCGGATCTACGGCCTGACCAAGGGCCAGTACTCCCCCACCTCCGAGGTCGGCAAGGTCACCAAGTCCACCCCGGTGGGCTCGGTGGACACCCCGTTCAACCCGGTGTCGCTCGCCCTCGGTGCCGAGGCCACGTTCGTGGCGCGCACCATGGACTCCGACCGCAAGCACCTCACCGAGACGCTGCGCGCGGCGGCGGAGCACCGGGGCACGGCGCTGGTCGAGATCTACCAGAACTGCCCGATCTTCAACGACGGCGCGTTCGACGTGCTCAAGGACCGCGACGAGGCCCAGGCCCGGCTGGTCCACCTCACCGACGGCGAGCCCGTGCGGGTCGGCACCGACCAGGTCGTCGTCCGCACCGACTCCGGAGAGCTCGCGGTGGTCGCCGCCGAGGGCGCCGACCCGGCCCGCGTCGTCACCCACCGGGTCGCCGCCGACGACCCGTCGACCGCGTTCGCGCTCTCCCGCCTGGACGACCCGAGCATGGTGCACGTCCCGATGGGCATCTTCCGCTCGGTCCAGCGGCCGACGTACGACGACCTGGTGCGTGCTCAGGTCGACGGCGCCGTCGCGGGCGCAGGCGCGGGCGACGCCGACGATGACGACCTGGCCCGGCTGCTGCACGGCAAGGACACCTGGACCGTGGAGGCGATGAGCGACCTCTCCCCGGCCTCCCAGGACGTGCGCCGCGGCACCACCTACGGTGCGACGGCGTACGTCCTGTGGGGGCTGTTCCCCCTGTACTTCCACCTGCTGTCGCCCTCGGGCGCGTGGGAGATCCTGACCCACCGGATCCTGTGGACGCTGCTGCTGTGCGCCGTCGTCCTGGTCGTGCGCCGCGACCTGGGCTGGCTGCGGTCGGTGTTCCTCACCCCGCGGATGCTGGGGGCGATCACCATCGCCGGCCTGCTGATCGCCGCGAACTGGGTCATCTACGTCGCCGCCGTGGTCTCGCACCACGTCACCGAGGCCTCGCTCGGCTACTTCCTGAACCCGCTGGTCACCGTGGCGATCGGGGTGGTCGTCCTGCACGAGCGGCTGCGGGCGCTGCAGTGGACGGCCGTGGCCGTGGGCGTCGTCGGCGGGGTCTACCTGACCGTCAGCTCGGGCCGGCCGCCGTGGATCGCGCTCGGCCTGGCGTTCTCCTTCGCGCTGTACGGCCTGATGAAGAAGCGCCTCGGCACCAGCCTGGACGCGCTGCACAGCCTCACCGCCGAGACCGCCGTGCTCGCCCCGGTCGCGGTGGGGGTGCTGCTCTGGCTGGAGGTCACGGGCGCGACCACGTTCCGGCAGCACGCCCCGCTGCACCCGCTGCTGCTGGCCGCCTCCGGCATCGCCACCGCGATCCCGCTGCTGCTGTTCGCCGCCGCCGCGCGACGCGTCCCGCTGGTGACGATCGGCCTGCTGCAGTTCGTCACGCCCGTCCTGCAGCTGATCTGCGGCGTGCTGCTGCTCGGCGAGGTCATGACGACCAGCCGCTGGGTCGGCTTCGGGATCGTGTGGGTGGCGCTGGCGCTGCTCGCCGTGGACTCCCTGTGGTCGGCCCGGTCGCGGTCGCGCAGCCGGGCGCGCGACCGCGAGCCCCAGCTGACCGACGCGGCGTGACCTGAGCCTCGCAGCGCCCGCGCCGCGCGCCCGTCCCGGAGCTCAGCGGGCCAGGCCGGCGAGCTGGGCGGCCAGCAGCTCCAGGGCCGCCTGAGCCGCCTCCTCGTCATGGTCCACGAGCCAGGCGAGCCGCACCCCGGTGGTCGTCGCCACCACCGTCCGGGCCAGCAACGGCACCGGCACGCTCCACGTCACCCCGCAGGTGCGCGAGACCGCGTCGATGAACCCCTCGACGGTGGCGTGGAAGCTGTCGTACAGGTCCCGGGCGACCGAGGGCCCGCTCTCGCTGCGCAGCGACCACGTGGTGAGCTCATAGCTGAGCAGCTGGCGTCCGGGCGTGCTGCGGGCCACGTCCCAGTAGGCCCGGAACGCGGCGCGCAGCACGTCCTCCACCCCTGCGGCGCCCCGGGTCGCGTCCCCGCTCATCCCGGTGATGGCCGTGGTCACCGGCGCGCTGAGGGGGCCGGCGATGGCCCGGGCCACCGCGCGCAGCAGCTCGCTCTTGGAGGCGAAGCAGTAGTGGACGGTGCTCAGGGAGACACCGGCCTCCTCGGCGATGCCCCGGACAGTGGTATCGGCCAGCCCCTCGCGCACGGCTCGGCTGATCGCCGCCTCGACCAGCTGCGTCCGTCGATCACCCACTGGTACCCGCGCCACTCCAGCAGCGTATTGACGCAGCCGGGCGCGAACAACCACATCGCCGGAACGGACGCCGAGCGGCGCTGCCCTCGGCCGGCGGCCACGGGCGCGCCACGACGGCGGCCCGAGCCCGGGCGTCTCGCGCCCGTGGTGCTCAGCCGACGCGCTCGACGACGCCCCCCACCAGCGCGCGCAGCGCCTCCTTGGCCGGCCCGTCGGGCAGCGGGGCGAGCAGCTCGGCGGCCTCGGCGCCCACCTGGCGGGTGTGCTCGCGTGCCCGGCGCATGGAGTCGTGGCCGCGCAGGAGCTCCAGGGCCTCGGCGTGCAGGGCGTCGTCGTGGCGCAGGTCGGCGTCGCAGCAGCTCGTGCAGGCGTGCGTCGGCGGGGTCCTCCGAGCGCAGCGCCAGCAGCACCGGAAGGGTCGGAACGCCCTCGCGCAGGTCGGTGCCCGGGGTCTTGCCGGACTGCCCGCGTCTCGGAGGCGATGTCGATCAGGTCGTCGGCGAGCTGGAAGGCGACGCCGAGCTGCTCGCCGTACCGGCGCATCAGCTCGACGGTCTCGGTGGTCGCGCCGCTGAACATCGCGCCGTAGCGGGCCGCGGTGGCGATGAGCACGCCGGTCTTGTCCGAGAGCACCCCGAGGTAGTAGTCGACCGGGTCGGCGCCCTCCGGTGCGGGATGGTCGTCGCGGATCTGTCCCGCGCACAGCCGCACGAAGGTCCGCGCCTGGATCAGGACCGCCTCGGCGCCCAGGCCGGCGATGATCTCGGAGGCCTTGCCGAACAGCAGGTCGCCGACCAGGATCGCCGTGGAGTTGCCGTAGCGGGCGTTGGCGCTGGGCGTCCCGCGGCGTACGTCGGCCTCGTCCATGACGTCGTCGTGGTAGAGCGAGGCGAGGTGGGTCAGCTCGACGCCGGCCGCCGCCGCGACGACCTGCGTCGTTGATGCCCGTGCCGAGCTCCGCCGTCAGCAGCGTGAGCAGCGGCCGGAACCGCTTGCCCCCGGCGTCGGCGAGGTGCGCCGACGCCTGCGCGACGAACGGGTCGTCGTGGTCGATCTCCGCGCGCATCAGCGCATCGACCGCGGCCAGGCCCTCCTGCAGGCGGGCGGTCAGCTCGGGGGACGCCGTCGGCAGGGCCAGGGTGGGGGGCGCCGAGGTCATCGCAGGAACAGGGACGAGGACGACGCCAGGCTGAGCAGCGGCGACGGCAGGATGCCCAGCACCAGGGTGGCGACGGTGCCGACCGTCACCGCCAGCGTGGTGACCACCGAGGGCGTCACCACGTGCGTGGTGTCGCCGGCCGGCTCGGAGAAGTACATGAGCACGATGAGCGCGGACGTAGACGAACGCGGCGATGGTGCTGGCGAGCACGCCGACGACCACCAGGACCGGCACCGCCGTGGGCGACCGCGGCCGCGAACACGGCGTACTTGGCGGTGAAGCCCGACGTCAGCGGGATGCCGGCGAACGCCAGCAGCAGGAACGCCAAGATGCCGGCGACCACGGGGTTGCGCTTGCCCAGGCCGGCCCACTGCGACAGGTGCGTGGCCTCCGAGCCGCCGTCGCGCACCAGCGAGACCACGGCGAACGCGGCGATGATGCTGAAGCCGTAGGCCGCCAGGTAGAACAGCACCGCGGAGACCCCGACCCGGTCGAAGGCGAGGACGCCGACGAGGACGAAGCCCGGCGTGCGCGATCGAGGAGTAGGCCAGCAGGCGCTTGACGTCGGTCTGGGTGATCGGTGAGCACCGAGCCGACGACCATGGTCAGGATCGCCACGGCCCACAGCACCGGCTCCCAGTCCCAGCGGCTGCCGGCGACGCCGACGTAGATCAGCCGCAGCATCGCCCCGAACGCGGCGACCTTGGTGCAGGCGGCCATGAAGCCGGTGACCGGGGTGGGCGCGCCCTGGTAGACGTCCGGGGTCCAGGAGTGGAACGGCACGGCGCCGACCTTGAACAGCAGGCCGACCGAGACCAGCAGCACGCCCGGCAGCAGCAGGCCGTCCATGCCGGACTGCGTGGTGATCGCCGCCGAGATCGTCGCCGAAGCTCATCGAGCCGGCGTAGCCGTAGAGCAGGGCGGCACCGAACAGGAAGAACGCCGAGGAGAACGCGCCGAGGAGGAAGTACTTCAGCGACGCCTCCTGGGACAGCAGCCGCCGGCGGCGGGCCAGGCCCGAGAGGATGTACAGCGGCAGCGAGAGCACCTCGAGGGCCACGAACATGACGAGCAGGTCGCCCGCGGCGGGGAAGAGCATCATCCCGACGACGGCGAACAGGGTCAGCGGGAAGACCTCGGTGGTGGCAGCGCCGGCGCGCAGGGCCAGCGACTCCTGCGGCGACCCGGGCACGGCCGCGCCCTGGGGCGTGAACGCGTCCGGGCCCGACGCCGTCGAAGCGCTCGGCCATGGTGAGGACGCCCAGGATGGACAGCACCAGCACGGTGCCCTGCAGGAACAGCGCCGGGCCGTCGATGACCACGGCACCCTCCAGGGTGCTGCCCTGGTGGTTGCGGCTGACCAGGACGACCGTGGCCAGTGCCGCCACGAGGGCGAGCAGGCGTCAGGCCCACCTGGATGGCGAAGCGCGCCGCGCCGCGGGGCGAACGCCTCGACGAGCACCCCGATCAGGGCGGCGCCGAAGACGATCAGCATCGGCGCGATGGCGCCGTAGCTGACCTTCGCGGCGACGAAGTCCGCCGCCACCAGGGACGGCATCGAGGCGATCACTTCACGGCTCCTTCAGCTGCCTGCGCCGTGGGTCGGCGCGGGGTCGGTCACGTTCGTCTGGTGCATCGTCTTGGCGACCGCGGGGTTGATCACGTCGAGCACCGGCTTGGGGTAGAAGCCGAGCACGAGGAACGTCGCGATCAGCGGGGCGACCACCCACTTCTCGCGGTGCGTGAGGTCGCGGGTGCCGGCGGCGCTCTCCGGCTTGGGCCCGGTCATCATCCGCTGGTAGATCAGCAGGATGTACAGCGCCGCCAGGATGATCCCGAGCGTGGCGAAGACCGCGGCCACGCGGTAGCGCTGGAAGGTGCCGACGAGGACGAGGAACTCCGAGATGAACGTCGACAGCCCCGGCAGCGCCAGCATGGACAGGCCGGACGACGAGGAACACGCCGGCGAGGACCGGCGTCACCCGCTGCCACCCGCCGTAGTCCGGGATCCGCTTGCTGCCCCGGCGGACGATGAGCATGGCCGCGACGAGGAACAGCGCGGCGGTGGAGAAGCCGTGGTTGACCATGTAGAGCGTGGAGCCGGACTGGCCGGGCGAGGTCATGGCGAAGATGCCCAGCACGATGAAGCCGAAGTGGCTCAGCGAGGTGTAGGCGATCAGCCGCATGAGGTCGGTCTGGCCGATCGCGAGGAGCGCGCCGTAGAGGATGGAGATCACCGCGAGGACGATCACCAGGGGCGTGGCCCACTTGGCCGCGTCGGGGAACAGCGGCAGGCAGAACCGGATCATGCCGAAGGTGCCGACCTTGTCGAGCACGCGCGATGAGCAGGACGGCGGTGGCCGGGCGGCCCTCGGTCGCGGCGTCGGGCAGCCAGGTGTGCAGCGGCCACAGCGGCGCCTTGACGGCGAACGCGAAGAAGAAGCCGAGGAACAGCAGCCGCTCGGTGGTCGGGTCCATGCTGAGCCCGAGCAGGTTGGAGAACAGGAACCCCTGCGGGCCGCCCGGGCCCTGCACGTAGAGCGCGATGACCGCGACCAGCATGACCAGGCCACCGGTGAGGTTGTAGAGCAGGAACTTCACCGCGGCGTACTGGCGGCGCAGGCCGCCGTACGAGCCGATGAGGAAGTAGACCGGGATGAGCATCGCCTCGAAGAGGACGTAGAACAGGAACACGTCGGTGGCGGCGAACACGCCGACCATGAACGTCTCGAGCACCAGCATCAGCGCGAAGTAGTTCTGCTGGCGCCGGCCGACCTCGGGCACGTCGTGCCAGGCCGCGAGGAGGCACACCGGCACGATGATCGCGGACATCGCGATGAGGACCAGCGCGATCCCGTCGACGCCGAGGGCGTAGCTGACCCCGAACTGCGGGATCCAGGCGTGCTGCTCCACGAGCTGGAACTGGGCGTTGGACCCGGTCCTGAACTGCAGCGCGGCGGCGATGGTGAACAGCAGCGTGACCACCGAGAAGCCGAGCGCGAGGTGCTTGGCCTTGTCGGCGACGCTGGACGGGCAGCAGCGCCACGACCAGCGCGCCGACGAGCGGGATCAGGCCGATCGTGGTCAACCAGGGAAAGCTCGACATCACTGCACCACCCAGACGGCACCGAGGATCACGACGACGCCCAGGAGCATCGTCAGGGCATACGAACGGACGTAGCCGTTCTGGACGCGGCGAAGCCGTCCGGAGGAGCCGCCCACCAGGGCTGACGAGCCCGCCGATGGCGCCGTCGATCCCCAGGCGGTCGAAGAAGACCAGCGACCGGGTCAGGTGGATGCCGGGGCGCATGAAGGCGCCCTCGTTGACGTCGTCCTGGTAGAGGTCGCGGCGGGCGGCGCGGGTGGCCAGCGAGCCGCGCGGCGCGACGGCCGGCACGTCCTCGCGCCAGTAGCGCAGCCAGGCCAGTGCCGCACCGGCGAGCACGAGCAGCAGGGTGACGCACCAGCAGGACCGGCACGGGCAGCACCGGGTGCTCCCCCGCCGGCTCCGCGCCGACGACCGGGTCCAGCCAGGACGTGATGGCACCGGTCGGGCCGAGGAGCAGGCCGAGGAAGGCCGAGCCGACGGCGAGCACCATCATCGGCACCGTCATCACCAGCGGCGACTCGTGCGGGTGCTGGACGTCGTCGTCCCAGCGCCGCTTGCCGTGGAAGGTCATGAAGAACAGCCGCGACATGTAGAAGGCGGTGATGCCGGCGCCGAGCAGCGCGGTGAGCCCGAACACCCAGGGCCGCCAGCCCTCGCCGATGAACGCGGCCTCGATGATCTTGTCCTTGGACCAGAAGCCCGAGAACGGCGGCGACGCCCAGGATCGCCAGCCAGCCGAGGCCGAAGGTCACCCAGGTGATCTTCATCAGGCCCGAGAGGCGCGCCGAAGCCGCGCATGTTGACCTCGTCGTGCATCCCGTGCATGACCGAGCCGGCCCCGAGGAACATCCCGGCCTTGAAGAAGCCGTGCGTCAGCAGGTGGAAGATCGCGAACGCGTAGCCGACCGGGCCGAGCCCGGCGGCCAGCATCATGTAGCCGATCTGGCTCATCGTCGAGGCGGCCAGGGCCTTCTTGATGTCGTCCTTGGCGCAGCCGACGACCGCACCGAAGACCAGCGTGATCGCGCCGACGATGACGACGACCAGGCGGGCGTCGGGAGTGGCGTTGAAGATGACGTGGCTGCGCACGACGAGGTAGACGCCGGCGGTGACCATCGTCGCGGCGTGGATCAGCGCCGAGACCGGTGTCGGGCCGGCCATCGCGTCGCCGAGCCAGCTCTGCAGCGGGAACTGCGCGGACTTGCCGCAGGCGCCGAGGAGCAGCAGCAGGCCCATCGCGGTCATGACCGCCGTGCTGGTCCCGGGGACGGCCGGCGTTGACGCCGGCGAAGTCGACGCGACCGAAGGTCACGAACATCAGCATGATCGCGAGGCTCAGCCCGACGTCACCGACCCGGTTGACGACGAACGCCTTGTTGGCCGCGGACGCGAACGCGGGGTTGTGGTTCCAGAACCCGATCAGCAGGTACGACGCGAGCCCGACGCCCTCCCAGCCGACGTACAGCAGGAGGTAGGAGTCGGCGAGCACCAGCAGGAGCATCGAGGCGACGAACAGGTTGAGGTAGGCGAAGAAGCGGCGCTTGTCCGGGTCGTGCTCCATGTAGCCCAGGGAGTAGACGTGGATCAGCGACCCGACGAACGTCACCAGGAGCACGAACGCCATCGAGAGCTGGTCGACCAGCAGTCCCGCCTGCACGTTGAACGCGCCCGCGGGCACCCAGCTGAACAGGTGCAGGGACTCGGCCCGCTGGTCGGTCGGGCGCATGAGCATGGCGAGGAACAGCACCGCCCCGACCACGAAGCTCGCCCAGGACAGGGCGGTGGCCAGCATCGGGCCGAAGGAGTCGGTGCGCCGGCCGCCGAGCAGCAGGAGGGCGGCACCGAGCAGGGGAAGGGCGACCAGGAGCCAGGACAGGGAGGTGATCCCTGTGGCCTGGCTGGTCCCGGTGGCCGCCGTGACCATGGTGGACACGGAAGGACTCAACGTCTGCACGCCTGGCGCTCCTTACAGCTTCAGCAGGTTGGCGTCGTCGACCGAGGCCGACCGGCGGGCACGGAAGATGGCCATGATGATGGCCAGGCCGACGACGACCTCGGCGGCGGCGACGACCATCACGAAGAGGGCGATCACCTGGCCGTCGAGGGAGCCGTGCATCCGGGCGAACGTGACGAACGCGAGGTTGGTCGCGTTGAGCATCAGCTCGACGCCCATGAACACGATGATGGCGTTGCGGCGCACGAGGACGGCCGCTCCCCCGATCGCGAACAGGATGGTGGCCAGGTAGATGTAGTTGACGAGGCTCATCGAGCCCTTCCCTCCTCGATCTCGGCCTCGATGGCCCTCTCGGCGACCTCGTAGCGCTCGGGCACCACGACCTGGTCACGGGCGGTGAGCACCCGCGACACCGACAGCTCGCTGGGGGTGCCGTCGGGCAGCAGCGCCGGGGTGTCGACCGCGTTGTGCCGGGCGTAGACGCCGGGCACCGGCAGACCGGCCAGGTGCGTGCCGTCCCGGAACCGCCGCTCGGACCACTCCCGCTGGCTGGCGCGCGGGGTGAGGCGCTCACGGTGGGCCAGCAGCATGGCGCCGAGGGCCGCGGTGATCAGCAGGGCGCTGGTGACCTCGAAGGTCCAGACGTACTTGCCGAAGATCAGGTTGGCCACACCGGTGACGTTGCCGCCGGCGTTGGCCTGGGTGAGCCCGACCGCGCTGGCCGAAGGTGACGCTTGCCGATCGTGGAGATGAGCAGGCCGCCCAGGCCGAGGGCGAGCAGCAGGGAGACCCACTTCTGGCCCTTGATGGTCTCGACCAGGGAGTCGGAGGAGTCCACGCCGACCAGCATCAGGACGAACAGGAACAGCATCATCACGGCACCGGTGTAGACGAAGATCTGCACGATGCCGAGGAACTCGGCCTGCTCGGCGATGTAGAAGATCCCCAGGTTGATCATCACCAGCGCGACGCCGAGCGCCGCGTGGACGGCCTTCTTGGCGAACAGCAGGCCGAGCGACCCCAGGACGCTGATCGGTCCGAGGACCCAGAACAGGAACGCCTCACCACCACTGGTCATCGGCGGACACCTTCCGTGGACGGCCGGGTGGCCTGGTCGGCCTCGACGGTGTCGACGCCCTCGACCGGGTCGCCGGTCGGCGCCGTGCCGTGCGAGGGCTGGGACTCGTGCAGCTCGACCCACGTCCGCTGCTCCGGCGTGGCCTTGGCCACCGAGCCCTGGTAGTAGTCCCGCTCCTCCATGCCCTCCACCATCGGGTGCGGCGGGGCGAGCATGCCCTCCTGGAGCGGGGCCAGCAGCTGCTGCTTCTCGAAGATGAGCTTGCCGCGGTCGTCGTCGGCCAGCTCGTAGAAGTTCGTCATCGTCAGGGCCCGCGTCGGGCAGGCCTCGATGCACAGGCCGCAGAAGATGCAGCGCAGGTAGTTGATCTGGTAGACGCGGCCGTAGCGCTCCCCCGGGGAGAAACGCGCGTCGACGCGTGTTGTCCGCACCCTCGACGTAGATGGCGTCGGCCGGGCAGGCCCAGGCGCACAGCTCGCAGCCGACGCACTTCTCCAGGCCGTCGGGGTGACGGTTGAGCTGGTGCCGGCCGTGGTAGCGCGGCTGGGTCGGGCGCTTGACCTCGGGGTACTCCTCGGTCTCCAGCTTGCGGAACATCGTCGCGAAGGTGACCCCGAAGCCGCCGACCGGTGCGAACAGCTCGGAGAGGAACCCGGACTTCTGGGCGTCGTCAGCCACGGGGGGCCTCCTGGTGGTCGGTCAGCTCGTCGGTGCCGGGCCGGACGGCCGGGCCGGTCAGGCTCGGCTCGCGCAGGCGCTGCCCGGGCAGCGGTGGGACGGGGTAGCCGCCGGCGAAGGGGTCGATCTCCTCGACGCGCTCCTGCGGCACCATCGCCGCCGCGCGCTTGCCGTCCCAGACCCAGGCGACGCCGAGGGCGAGGACCGCGATGACGCCGACGACGATGACGGTCGCCTGGCGGGTGTTGTCACCGAAGAAGGACAGCTGGGCGGCGCGGATGAAGGCCACCGCGACGACCCAGAGCAGGGTGACGGGGATGAGGAACTTCCAGCCGAAGCGCATGAACTGGTCGTAGCGGACCCGCGGCAGCGAGCCGCGCAGCCAGACGAAGAAGAACATGAACATCCACAGCTTCACGACGAACCAGAGCAGGCCCCACCAGCCGTGGTTGAACATGCCGTGGTTGATCGCCGCGATGCCGGGAGGCGCCTGCCAGCCGCCGAGGAACATGGTGGTGGCCAGGGCCGAGACCGTGAACATGTTGACGTACTCGCCGAGGAAGAACATCGCGAACTTCAGCGAGCTGTACTCGGTGTGGAAGCCACCGGTGAGCTCCCCCTCACCCTCGGCGAGGTCGAACGGCAGGCGGTTGGTCTCGCCGACCATGGTGACGACGTAGACCGCGAAGGAGAAGAACGCCGGCAGGATGAACCACAGGCTCTTCTGGGCAGAGACGATGGCCGAGGTGGACATCGACCCGGAGTACATGAACACCGCGACCAGCGAGAGGCCCATGGCGATCTCGTAGGAGATGACCTGGGCGGTCGAGCGCAGCCCACCCAGCAGCGGGTACGTCGAGCCCGAGGACCAGCCGGCGAGGACGATGCCGTAGACGCCCACGCCGGCCACGGCCAGCACGAGCAGCACGGCGATCGGCAGGTCGGTCAGCTGCAGCGGCGTGCGGTGGCCGAACAGGCTGACCGTCGGGCCGAGCGGGATGATCGCGAACGACACGAACGCCATGGCACCGGCGATGACCGGCGCGAGCACGAACACCGCCTTGTCGGCGTTCTTGGGCGTGAGGTCCTCCTTCAGCGCCAGCTTCACCCCGTCGGCGAGGGTCTGCAGCAGGCCGAACGGTCCGGCCCGGTTGGGGCCGGGTCGCTGCTGCATGCGCCCGATCACCCGCCGCTCGAACCAGATCACGAGCAGCGTGTTGACCAGCAGGAAGACGAAGATGAGCAGCGCCTTGATCAGCGACAGCCACCAGGGGGTGTCGCTGAAGTCGGCGGTCGGGTTGTCGAGCATCGGCACAGGCGCACCCTGCGCGACCGAGGCCAGCAGGCTCATGCGGCACCACCCTTGGTGATCGTGACGACGGCTCCGGCGTCGACGCCGAGGCCGGCGCGGACGGCAGAGCCGGGCGAGCAGGTCGGCACCCAGACCACGTGGTCGGCCATCTCGGTCACCTCGACCGGCAGCGTGACCCGGCCGGTGGCCGAGGCGACGGTGAGCAGGTCACCCTCGCTGACGCCGACCGCGGTGGCGGTGGCGGCCGACAGCAGGGCACGCGACCGCGGGGCGGTCCCGGCGAGGAACGGCTCGCCGTCCTGCAGCCGGCCGGAGTCCAGCAGGTGGTGCCAGGTCGCGAGCACCGCCTGCCCGCCGTCGGGCTGCGGGACCTCGGCAGCCGGCGTGGTGGGGGCCGCGGCGCGCGCTCCCTGCCAGGGGCCGAGCGCGCGCATGTCGGCGCGGGTGGAGGTGACGGTGCGCAGGCCGAGGTGCTCCCCCATCTCCGCGGCGAGCAGGTCCAGCACCCGGTGGTCGCTCATGGCGTTGGTCGACAGCGCGGCCTCGAAGGTCCGGACCCGGCCCTCCCAGTTGACGAACGCGCCCGCCTTCTCCCGGTGCGCGGCCACGGGCAGCACGACGTCGGCGATCGCGGTCACCGCGCTCTCGCGGACCTCGAGGGAGACGACGAACGTGCGGGTCATCGCGTCCAGCAGCTCGGAGTGCTCCACCAGGTCGGCCGGGTCGACCCCGCCGACCAGCAGCCCGCCGAGCTGGCCGGCGCCGGCCGCGGCGATGATCGCGGAGGTGTCACGACCCACGCGGTCGGGCAGGCCCACCACACCCCAGACCTCGCCGACCTCGGCGCGGGCCGCGGACTCGGTGACCGGACGGCCACCGGGCAGCAGGTTCGGCAGGGCACCGGTCTCCAGCGCGCCGCGCTCGCCGGCACGGCGCGGGATCCATGCCAGGCGGGCCCCGCTGGAGGCCGCCAGGGCCGCGGCAGCGGACAGGGCTCCGGGCACCCCCGCCAGCCGCTCGCCCACGAGCAGCACGGCACCCTCGGCGGCCAGCGCCTCGGCGGCCGCCGCCAGGCCCGGGTGGGCGCCGTCGTGGCTGCCGTCGGCCAGCGCCGCGAGGACCTCGGCCTCGGTGCCGGGAGCCGCCTGGACGAGCGTGCCCCCCAGCTTGTCCAGACCACGCGTCGCGAACGGCGCGACGGCGTAGACGGCGGTCTTGTTCTTGCGGACGGCCTTGCGCAGCCGCAGGAACACGATCGGGGACTCGTCCTCGGGCTCGAAACCGACCAGGACGACGGTCCGGGCGCGCTCGAGGGCGGCGTAGGTGACCGCGCCGCCGTCCGGGCCGGTGCCCACGACGTGGCTGGCCAGGAACTCCGCCTCCTCCACCGAGTGGGGTCGGGCTCGGAAGTCGATGTCGTTGGTCTGCAACGCGATCCGGGTGAACTTGCTGTAGGCGTAGGCGTCCTCGGCGCTGACGCGGCCGCCGACGAGCACGCCCACGCCCTTGACATCACGGGCGGCGGTCAGGCCACGGGCCGCGGCCTCGAGTGCCTCGGGCCAGGATGCGACCTGCAGGTTGCCGTCCTCGTTCCGCACGAGCGGCTCGGTGATCCGGTCCGCGAGCGTCGCGTAGGCGAAGGCCCAGCGGCCCTTGTCGCAGTTCCACTCCTCGTTGACGGCAGGGTCGTTCAGGGCCATCCGCCGCAGGACCGTGCCCCGTCGGTGGTCGGTGCGGATGGCGCAGCCGCTGGCGCAGTGCTCGCACACGGACGGGGTGGAGACCAGGTCGAACGGCCGGGCGCGGAAGCGGTAGGCCGCGCCGGTCAGCGCGCCGACCGGGCAGATCTGCACCGTGTTGCCGGAGAAGTAGGACTGGAACGGCTTCTCCTCGTAGATGCCGATCTGCTGCAGCGCGCCGCGCTCCAGCAGGGCGATGAACGGGTCACCGGCGACCTGGTCGGAGAAGCGGGTGCAGCGGGCGCACAGCACGCACCGCTCGCGGTCCAGCAGCACCTGGGAGGAGATGTTGATCGGCTTGGGGAAGGTGCGCTTGACGTCCTCGAACCGGCTGCGCGCACGCCCGTTGGACAGCGCCTGGTTCTGCAGCGGGCACTCGCCGCCCTTGTCGCAGACCGGGCAGTCCAGCGGGTGGTTGATCAGCAGCAGCTCCATCACACCCTGCTGGGCCTTGTCGGCGACCGGCGAGGTGTGCTGGGTCTTGACCTGCATGCCTTCGCTGACGGTGATCGTGCAGGATGCCTGCGGCTTGGGCATCGCCCGCAGGCTGCCGTCCGGGCCGGGCGTCGCGATGTCGACCAGGCACTGGCGGCAGGCGCCGACCGGGTCCAGCAGCGGGTGGTCGCAGAACCGCGGGATCTGGATGCCGACCTGCTCGGCGGCCCGGATCACCAGGGTCCCCTTGGGCACGCTGATGCCGACGCCGTCGACGGTCAGGGAGACCAGGTCGACCGTGGCCGGGATCTGCGCGTTGCCGCCCTGGTCGACGGCGTTGCCACCCGCGGAGGGGCTGGTGGTGACGGTCATGCGGACACGGTCTCCTTCGCGAACAGCGTGGAATGCGCCGGCGGGAACAGCTCCGCGGCGGAGGTGTGCATGCCGGCCTCGAACTCCTCGCGGAAGTACTTGACCGCGGAGGTGATCGGGCTGGTGGCACCGTCGCCGAGGGCGCAGAAGGCGCGGCCCAGGATGTTGTCGCAGATGTCGAGGAGCTTGTCGATGTCGTCCTGGGTGCCGTGGCCGTGCTCCAGGCGCTCCATGATCTGCTTCAGCCAGAACGTGCCCTCGCGGCACGGCGTGCACTTGCCGCAGGACTCGTGCGCGTAGAAGTCGGTCCAGCGCGAGACGGCCCGCACCACCGACACGGTCTCGTCGAAGATCTGCAGCGCGCGGGTGCCGAGCATCGACCCCGCGGCCGCCACCGACTCGAAGTCCAGCGGCACGTCGAGGTGCTCGTCGGTGAAGATCGGCGTCGAGGACCCCCCGGGGTCCAGAACTTCAGCCGGTGGCCGTCGCGGATGCCGCCGGCCATGTCCAGCAGCTCGCGCAGGGTGATGCCGAGCGGGGCCTCGTACTGCCCGGGGCGCTTGACGTGGCCGGACAGGCTGAAGATGCCGAAGCCGGTGGAGCGCTCGGTGCCCATGTCGGTGAACCACTTGGAGCCGTTGAGCAGGATCGAGGGCACGGAGGCGATGGACTCGACGTTGTTGACGACCGTCGGCCGGGCGTAGAGGCCCGCGACGGCCGGGAACGGCGGCTTCAGGCGCGGCTGGCCGCGGCGACCCTCGAGGGAGTCCAGCAGCGCCGTCTCCTCACCGCAGATGTAGGCACCGGCCCCGGCGTGGACGGTGACCTCGAGGTCGAAGCCCGAGCCCAGGATGTTGGTGCCGAGGTAGCCGGCCGCGTAGGCCTCCTCGACCGCACGCAGCAGGCGCCGGTAGACGTGGACCACCTCGCCGCGGACGTAGATGAACGCGTGGTGGCAGTCGATCGCGAACGAGGTGATCGCCACGCCCTCGATGAGCTGGTGGGGCGCCGCCATCATCAGCGGGATGTCCTTGCAGGTGCCCGGCTCGGACTCGTCGGCGTTGACCACGAGGTAGCGGGGGCCGCCGTCCGGCTTGGGCAGGAAGCCCCACTTCATGCCGGTCGGGAAGCCCGCGCCGCCGCGTCCGCGCAGGCCGGAGTCCTTGGTGAGCTGCACCAGGTCGGCCGGCGGCATCGCGAGGGCGTTGCGCAGCCCCTGGTAGCCGTCGTGCTGCTCGTAGGTCTCCATGGTCCAGGACTGGGGGTCGTCCCAGAACCTGGTGAGGATCGGCGTCAGCTGGGTGCTCATGCCTTGCCCTCCCCGCCCGCAGGCGTCTCGTCGGGGTCGTTCGCGGGGCTGTCCGTCGAGGAGTGGCGCCCCGGCTGGAGACCACCGGTGCCGGCGGCGCGCGCCGAGGTGTCGGCGCCGCTGCCCGCGGTGTCGGCGTCAGTGGCGGCCCCGGCGTCGGCGCCGTCGGTGCGCGCCTCCTGCGACCCCGGCGCGGCCCAGCCGCGCTCGCGGGCCAGCCGCAGCCCCACCAGGGAGGCGGGGCCGGCGCCGGCGCCCTCGTCGGCGCGCCCGTCGGGGAAGCCGGCGAGCACGCGCGAGACCTGCCGGAAGTCACACACCCGTCCCGCACCGCGGGTCGGCGCCACGGGCCGGCCGGCACGCAGGTCGTCGACGAGCTGGTTGGTGGACTCGGGCGTCTGGTTGTCGAAGAACTCCCAGTTGGCCATCACGACCGGCGCGTAGTCGCACGCCGCGTTGCACTCGATCCGCTCCAGGGTGATCCGGCCGTCGGCGGTGGTCTCGTCGTGGCCGATGCCGAGGTGGTCGCTGACCGACTCCCAGATCTCGTCGCCGCCCATGACCGCACACAGCGTGTTGGTGCAGACGCCGACGGTGTAGTCCCCGTTGGGGTGGCGCTTGTACTGCGTGTAGAAGGTCGCGACGCCGCTGACCTCGGCCGTGGTCAGCTCGAGCAGGCCGGCGCAGAACTCGATGCCGCGCCCGGAGATGTAACCGTCGACCGACTGCACGAGGTGCAGCAGCGGCAGCAGCGCCGACCGGGCCTGCGGGTAGCGGGCGATCACCTGCTGGGCGTCGGCGTGCAGCTGCGCCAGCGTCTCGGCCGGGTAGGGCGCGGTCGTGTCGGCCGCCGCCCCGCCCGAGGTGTTGGTGGTCGTCATCAGCGGTCCACGCCTCCCATCACGGGGTCGATCGAGGCCACGGCGACGATGACGTCGGCGACCTGGCTGCCCTCGCACATCGCGGCCACGGCCTGCAGGTTGTTGAAGGACGGGTCACGGAAGTGCGCGCGGTAGGGGCGCGTGCCGCCGTCGGAGACGACGTGGCAGCCGAGCTCGCCCTTGGGCGACTCGATAGCGACGTAGGCCTGGCCCGGCGGGACCCGGAAGCCCTCGGTGACCAGCTTGAAGTGGTGGATCAGCGACTCCATCGAGGTGCCCATGATCTCGCGGATGTGGTCCAGGCTGTTGCCCATGCCGTCGCTACCGATGGCCAGCTGCGCCGGCCACGCGATCTTCTTGTCCTCGACCATGACCGGGCCGGGCGTGGCCTGCAGCCGGTCGACCGCCTGCTCGGCGATCCGCAGCGACTGGTACATCTCCTCGATGCGGATCCGCAGCCGCCCGTAGGCGTCGCACGTGTCGCGGGTGGGGACGTCGAACTCGTAGGTCTCATAGCCGCAGTACGGCGCGAGCTTGCGCAGGTCGTGCGGCAGGCCGGCCGAGCGCAGCACCGGTCCGGTGATCCCGAGGGACATGCAGCCGGTCAGGTCGAGGTAGCCGACGTCGACCGTGCGGCCCTTGAGGATGGGGTTCTCGACCAGCAGCAGCTCGAGCTCGTGCAGGCCCTTGCGCAGCGTGGGGATCGTGTCGCGGATCTTGTCGATCGCGCCCGGCGGCAGGTCCTGGGCGACGCCGCCGGGACGGATGAACGCGTGGTTCATCCGCAGGCCGGTGATCATCTCCAGGATGGCGAGGATCCGCTCGCGCTCACGGAAGCCCACGGTCATGACCGTGGTCGCGCCCATCTCCATCCCGCCGGTGGCCAGCGCCACCAGGTGCGAGCCGATCCGGTTGAGCTCCATCAGCAGCACGCGGATGGTGGTGGCCCGCTCGGGGATCTGGTCGGTGATGCCCAGCAGCTTCTCCACGCCGAGGCAGTAGACGGCCTCGTTGAACAGCGGCGCGAGGTAGTCCATCCGGGTGCAGAACGTCACCCCCTGCGTCCAGTTGCGGTACTCCATGTTCTTCTCGATGCCGGTGTGCAGGTAGCCGATCCCGGCCCGCGTCTCGGTGACGGTCTCGCCGTCCAGCTCGAGGATGAGCCGCAGCACGCCGTGCGTCGACGGGTGCTGGGGGCCCATGTTGACGACGATCCGCTCCTCGTGGAGCGCGGACGCCTCATCGACGATGTCGTCCCAGTCACCGCCGGCGGCGTTGAAGACGCGCGCGTTCTCGGCGTCGTGCTCGTCGGTCACGGAGGTCGCGAAGACGTCACCGGCGTGCATGGAGTCGGTCGCGCCGTGGGTCGTGGTGTGAGTAGTCATCAGTTGTACGACCTCCGCTGGTCCGGCGGCGGGATGGTGGCGCCCTTGTACTCCACAGGGATCCCGCCGAGGGGGTAGTCCTTGCGCTGCGGGTGGCCGGGCCAGTCGTCCGGCATGAGGATGCGGGTCAGGGCCGGGTGGCCGTCGAACTCGATCCCGAACATGTCCCACGTCTCCCGCTCGTGCCAGTCGTTGGCCGGGTAGACCGAGACGATCGAGGGGATGTGCCGGTCGGTGTCGGGGCACGTGACCTCGACGCGGATCCGCCTGCCGCCGTTGGTGATCGACAGGAAGTGGTAGACGGCGTGCAGCTCGCGGCCAACCTCGCCCGGGTAGTGCACACCGGACACGCCGCTGCACATCTCGAACCGCAGGGCCGGCGCGTCGCGCAGCGCACGGGCCACCGCGACCAGGTGCTCGCGCGCCACGAAGAGGGTCATCTCGCCGCGGTCGACGACCACGCGCTCGACCGCCCGGCCGAAGGTGCCCGGGGCACCCTCGTCCATCACGAGCTCGAGGGAGTCCGCGACCTCGTCGTAGTAGCCGCCGTAGGGGCGGACCGCGGCACCGGGGAACAGCACCGGCGACACCAGCCCGCCGTACCCGCTGGTGTCCCCGGACTTGGCCCCGAACATGCCGTGGCGCTCCCCGACGACGACCGGCTCGGGAAGTAGCCCCGGTGCCGCCGGGAGGTTCTCGGTCTCGGCCGCGGTCGGCGCGCCACCGGTCTCCTGGGCGTGCGTCGTGCTCACCTTCTGCTCGGCGGTGGCACCGACCTTGCCCTCGGGTGCAGGGTCCTTGGGAGTCTCCGTCATGCCAACAACCCCTTCATCGCGTGCGTCGGCGTCGCCTTCATCGCGGCCTCCTCGGCGGCGCGGGCCGCCTTGACACGGTTGACGCCGAGCGGGGTGTTCTGGATCTGCTCGTGCAGCGTGATGATCGCGTTGAGCAGCATCTCCGGGCGCGGCGGGCAGCCCGGCAGGTAGACGTCGACGGGGATGATGTGGTCGACCCCCTGCACGATCGCGTAGTTGTTGAACATCCCGCCGCTGCTGGCGCAGACACCCATCGAGATGACCCACTTGGGCTCGGGCATCTGGTCGTAGACCTGGCGCACGACGGGGGCCATCTTCTGGCTGACCCGGCCGGCGACGATCATCAGGTCGGCCTGGCGCGGGGTCGCCGAGAAGCGCTCCATGCCGAAGCGGGCGATGTCGTAGTCGGGGGTGCCGACGGCCATCATCTCGATCGCGCAGCAGGCGAGGCCGAACGTCGCCGGCCAGACCGAGCTCTTGCGCATGTAGCCGGCGAGCTGCTCGACCGTCGTCAGCAGGAAGCCGGCGGGGAGCTTCTCTTCGATGCCCATGTCGTCAGTCCCATTCCAGTCCGCCGCGACGCCACACGTAGGCGTAGGCGACGAACACGGTGATGATGAACAGCACCATCTCCACCAGCGCGAAGAGGCCCAGGTTGTTGAAGGCCACCGCGAACGGATAGAGGAAGACGCTCTCGATGTCGAAGATGATGAAGAGCATGGCGGTCAGGTAGTACTTGATCGGCACGCGGCCGCCGCCGGTGGCGTGGGGGGTCGGCTCGATGCCGCACTCGTAGGCGTCCAGCTTGGCGCGGTTGTAGCGCTTGGGGCCGGAGAGCGCGCCGGCCACGACGGAGAAGGCCGCGAAGCCGCCGCCGATGGCCAGCAGGAACAGCAGTGGCACATAGGGGTTGGTCATCGCGACGCCCTTCCCTTCCGGTTGCCGATCGTCCTCGGGTGCTGCGTGGGTGTGGAGGAGGTCTCCCCCGGCATACGGACTGCAGCCCGTCCGGGGACAACGCTGCCAAACGGGATCATCCTAGGGAACGTGACCTGCATCATGCCGCCGGGACCATCCTCGACACGGCGTGGATCAGGCGGTCTCCCGCGTCGCCGCCGTGCGGCTCGGCGAGGTTGGCCATCACCTTCAGCAGGAACTTCATCATGGTCGTGCGCGGCAGGCCGTACTTCACGGCGAGGCGCATCACCTCGGGGTTGCCGATCATCCTGGCGAAGCCCCGGCCGAGCGTGTAGTAGCCCCCGAGCGCGTCCTTCATGACCCGCGGGTAGGACTGCAGCACCTTCTCGCGGCCGACGTCGCCGCGGGCGAAGGCCTGGGCGATGACGTCGGCCGCCAGGCGCCCGGACTCCATCGCGTAGGCGATGCCCTCGCCGTTGAACGGGTTGACCATGCCGCCGGCGTCGCCGACGAGCAGCAGGCCACGGTCGTAGTGCGGCTGGCGGTTGAAGCCCATCGGCAGGGCGGCACCGCGCACGGGCCCGGTCATCGTGGACTCGTTGTAGGTCCACTCCGCGGGCATGGTCTCCACCCAGCGCTGCAGCACGTCCTTGTAGTCGACCTTGCCGAAGGCCTTGGAGGTGTTGAGGATGCCCAGGCCGACGTTGCTGGTGCCGTCGCCGACGCCGAAGATCCAGCCGTAGCCGGGCAGCAGGATCTTCTCCCCTGCCTCGTTGTTGCTCCACAGCTCCAGCCACGACTCGAGGTAGTCGTCGTCATGGCGCGGGCTCGTGTAGTAGGTGCGCACGGCGACACCCATCGGCCGGTCGTCGCGCTTGGGCCGGTCCATCGACAGCGACAGGCGGCTGGAGTTGCCGTCGGCGGCCACGACCAGCGGCGCCCGGAAGGTCGCCTCGGCACCCGTCGGGCGTCCGTCGTCGTCGACCAGCTTGGCGGTGACGCCGACGATGGCGCCGGTGCGGTCGTCCAGCACCGGGCCGGTGACGTTGGTCCGCTCGCGCAGGCGTGCGCCGTGCTTGACGGCGTGGCGGGCGAGGATGTCATCGAAGTCCTGGCGGGTGCGGACCAGGCCGTACGGCGGAAAGCTGGCGAGGTCCGGCCACGGCAGGGACAGCCGCATGCCGCCGCCGATGATGCGCAGGCCGTGGTTGCGGATCCAGCCGTCCTCCTCCGGCGTGGGGACGCCGAGGGTGATCAGCTCGCGGACCGCCCGGGGGGTGAGCCCGTCGCCGCAGACCTTCTCGCGGGGGAACGCGGTCTTCTCCAGCAGCAGCACGTCGAGGCCGGTCATCGCGAGGTAGGCGGCCGTGGCGGACCCGCCCGGGCCGGCGCCCACGACGATCACGTCCGCGGACTCCACCGTCCCGCCGGCTGTCCGTCGCGCCGGCGTGCCCGCCGGTCCCGTTCCCGATGCTCTGGCTCACGACTTCCTTCCGGACGGTGCGGCGCTGCACGCGCTTGTGAAGTGGTTCACAACTTGAGGCGGCACTCTACGCCGCCGTACCCGAAGTCTCGTACCAAGGAGTGCCTAACTCAACGGCGCCGCGCTGTGGCGGGGGTCACGGAATGGGCACGGTGAGTGGGCGCGGGCCGGTACGCCGCTCAGGCGGCCTTGACGGCGCGGTGCAGGGCCACGATCCCGCCGGTGAGGTTGCGCCACTCCACGTCGGCCCACCCGGCGGTCCGGACCAGGGCTGCGAGCTCGCGCTGGGCGGGCCAGGCCTGGATCGACTCGGCGAGGTAGACGTAGGAGTCGGGGTTGGAGCTGACCCGCCGGGCGAGGGAGGGCAGCGAGCGCATCAGGTACTCGGCGTACACCTTCCTGAAGGCCGCGTTGGTGGGGAGGCTGAACTCGCAGACGACCAGCCGGCCACCCGGCCGCGTCACCCGCAGGAACTCGCGCAGCGCCACGTCGGGGTCGGCCACGTTGCGCAGCCCGAAGGACATGGTGACCGCGTCGAAGGAGTCGTCGGCGAACGGCAGGCGCATGGCGTCGGCCGCGGTGAAGGCCAGGTCGGGGCGGCGCCGGTTGCCCGACGCGCAGCATCCCGAGTGAGAAGTCGGCCGGGACGACGTCGACGCCCGCGTCGGCGAACGGCTCGCTGCTGGTGCCCGTGCCGGCGGCGATGTCCAGCACCCGCTCCCCGGGCTGGGCGGCCACGGCCTCGCGCACGAGCCGGCGCCAGCGACGGTCCTGCCCCATCGACAGCACGTCGTTGGTGAGGTCGTACCTCGCGGCGACGTCGTCGAACATCGAGGCCACCTCGCGGGGGCGCTTGTCCAGGCTGGCGCGGATCATGGGCTCATCCTTGCCGATGCCCCGCACGGCCGGGAAGGCAGCGGTCGCAGCGGCGGAGCGGACGGTCCGTCGTAGGCTTGCTGGCCGTGACGTCCTCGCCCGGCCCCGACCCCTCCCCCGCGGGGATGCCCGCGCCCCTGGTGGCGCGCACCGTGGCCCTCGACGACCCGGGCCCCCTCCTGTCGCTCCTGCCCGCGACCGACGCCCGGGACATGGTGTCGTGGGTGCGCGGCGGCTCCGGCCTGGTCGGCTGGGGGCGCGCGCTGACGTTCCGGGCCGGCGGCGAGGACCGCTTCCCGCAGGCGGGCCGGTGGTGGCGCGACGTGGTGGCCCACGCGGTGGTGCGCGACGACGTCCGGCTGCCCGGCACCGGCCCGGTCGCCTTCGGGTCGATCTCGTTCTCCGCCGAGTCGGCCAGCGGCGCAACGCTCGTCGTGCCCGAGGTGGTCGTCGGTCGGCGCGGCGGGCGGTGGTGGCTCACCACGATCGGCGTCGGCGCCCACCTGCCGGCCCCCGTCGAGCCGGCGCCTCCAGGAGCCACCGCCGGCACCGGCCCAGGTGGCCTTCGCCGACGGCGCGCTCTCGGGCGCGCAGTGGTCCGGCGTCGTCGCGGCGGCGGTGGAGCGGATCAGCGCGGGGCAGCTGGACAAGGTCGTCCTGGCGCGCGACCTGGTCGTCGACGCGGACGCGCCGATCGACCCCCGTTGGGTGCTGCAGCGGCTGGCCGAGCGCTACGACAACACCTGGGTGTTCGCGGTCGACGGCCTCGTCGGCGCGACGCCGGAGCTGCTGGTGCGGCTCGAGAAGGGGCTGGTCACCTCCCGCGTCCTGGCCGGCACGATCCGCCGTACCGGCGACGACGCGCACGACCTGGCGCTCGCCGCGTCGCTCGCGCGCTCGTCCAAGGACCTGGAGGAGCACGAGTACGCCGTGCGCTCGGTCGCCGACGCGCTGGCGCCGCACTGCTCGTCGATGAACGTGCCCGAGGCGCCGTTCGTGCTGCACCTGTCCAACGTCATGCACCTGGCCACCGACGTCGCCGGGGTCCTCACCGACGACGTCACCTCCCTCGCGCTCGCCGCCTCGCTGCACCCCTCGGCCGCCGTGTGCGGCACGCCCACGGACGTCGCCGCGGCAACGATCACCGAGCTCGAGCAGATGGATCGCGGGCGCTACGCGGGCCCCGTCGGCTGGATGGACGGCGCGGGCGACGGCGAGTGGGGCATCGCCCTGCGCTGCGGCGCCTTCCTCGACGAGGACCCGCGCCGGATGCGGCTGTTCGCCGGGTGCGGCATCGTCGCGGGGTCCGTGCCCGAGGCCGAGCTGGCCGAGTCCGACGCCAAGTTCGTGCCGATGCGGGACGCGCTGACCGCCGGCGGCTGACCACCGCACCGCCGGGCGCAACCCGGTTGCGAGGCGCTCGCTCTCCGGTCAGGCTGCGGGCCATGCCCCTTCGCATCCTCGGCCTGACCGCGGCCGACCGTGACCGGTTGCTCGCGGTCCACGGCGCCGCCTTCTTCTTCGACCCCGACACCATCTCGGCGGACGTCCGTACGGCGTCCCTGGACTGGGCGCGGACGTTCGCCGCGAGCCCGGACGGCGGTACGACGCTCGCCGGCATCTACACGTCGTACGACATGGCCGTCACGGTCCCGGGTCCGCTCGGGACCCTCACGCGGGTGCCGATGCCGGGGCTCTCCTGGGTCTCGGTCCACCCCGACCACCGCCGCCGCGGGGTGCTGCGCGAGATGGTGACCCACCACCTCGCCGACCTGCGCGACCAGGGCGTCGCGCTGAGCGGGCTGCACGCCGCCGAGGTCGCCATCTACGGGCGCTTCGGCTATGCGACGGCCTCCGCCGAGGTGGAGCTGACCCTCGCCCGCGGGACGGCGTTCGAGGCGCCGGAGCTGCAGGAGGCTGCCGAGGCGGTCCGGACCCACTACGTCGAGGCGGACTCGGACGAGACGGCCACCGCGGTGCAGGAGCTGCACCTGCGGTGCGCCACCACGACCCTCGGCGCGGTGACCCGGCCCGACCCGATGACGCGCTCCGTGCTCGTGGACCAGCCGCGCTCCCGGCAGGGGCGCGAGACCGGCAAGGTCCTGTTCGCGTCGGTGGACGGGCAGCCGACCGGCTACGCCCGCTTCTCCCGCGCGGGCAGCTGGGGCGACGACGGCCTGCCGGATGCCACGGTGACGGTGCCGGAGATCGCGGCCGTCGACCCGGCCTCGCTGCTCGCGCTGACCCGGCGGCTGGTCGACTTCGACCTGACCACCACGACGCGGATCAGCGGACGGATGGCGGACGACCCGGTGATCTGGTGGGCCGGCGGACCGCGGACGGTGCGGACGACGACGCACGACGGGCTGTGGCTGCGGCTGGTCGACGTCGGCGCGGCCCTCGCGCAGCGCGGCTACGCCTCGGCCTGCGACGTGGTGCTCGACGTCGCGGACGACGCGTGCCCCTGGAACCACCGGCGCTGGCGGCTCACCGCCGGCGACGACGGCGTCGGCCGGTGCGTCCCCACCGAGGACCCCGCCGACCTGCGGCTGCCGGTGCAGGCGCTGGCCGCGGCGTACCTGGGCACCCGCACCCTGTCCGCGCAGGCGCGGCAGGGGTCGGTGCAAGAGCTCACGCCCGGCTCGCTGTGGGCCGCCTCCCATGCCCTCAGCGACGACCGGGAGCCGGTCGGCGCCGTGATGTTCTGAGCGGCTCCCCGTCGCTCAGGCGAGGGCCGCGACCGCCGCCTCGCGCAGTTCCGCCTGCAGGTCCCGGTGCGCCGCCCGTCGTACCGGCACCTCGACGACGGTGATCCCGGCCGGCCTCGAGGCGACCGCCTCGCTGAGCTCTGCCGCCGTGGACGCCAGCACGTGACGGGCGCCGTGGGCCCGGCACAGCGCCGCCAGCGACGTGCCGGTCGGGGTGCCGAAGACCCGCTCGAAGTCGGCCGCCCGCTCGGGCTCGCCGGGCTCGAGCAGCGTGAAGATGCCGCCGCCGTCGTCGTTGGGCACCACGATCGTCAGGTCCGGGCGTGGTTCGTGCGGGCCGATGAGCAGGCCGCCCTGGTCGTGCAGGAACGTCAGGTCGCCCATCAGCGCGTACGTCGGGCTGTCCGGTGCGGCGAGGGCGATCCCCGCCGCGGTGGACACGCAGCCGTCGATGCCGGCCAGCCCGCGGCTGGCCACCACCTGCGTCGTGGCGTCGAGCACGCCGGGTCCGACGGCCAGGTCCAGGTCGCGGACCGGGTTGGACGAGCCGACGAACAGGGTCGCCCCCGGCGGCAGCGCCTCCGCGAGCCGGACGGCCACGGCGGGGCCGGACGGCCACGCGGTGGCCACGACCTCGGCGGCGGACTTGGCGACCTGCCGTCCGGCCTCGGCCCACTCGCCGGCCCAGGCGCGGTCCCCGCAGCCGTCGACGGCCGGGCGGCTCGCGGCGACGGACCCCCACGGCAGGACACGGGACGCGACGTGGGACGGGTCCACCCAGTCGGCGGTGGCCGCGACCACCTCGACCCGTACGCCGGGGTGCCGCAGCACCGCGGCGACCGTCCGGGCCAGCGTGACCCGTCCGACGACGAGCACCTGCTCCGGCAGGTGCGCCTGCAGCCAGCTGCGGGCGCCGAGCAGCAAGGCCCCGTGCGGCACGACGGCGGTGCGGTCGTAGCGGCCGAAGGGCTCGGCCACCACCGGCCAGCCGGCGGCGCGGGCGAGCTCCACCGCCTCGGCCGCCATCCCATGCCGGGGCAGGTCACCGACCACGACCAGCGTCCGGGGGGCCGCGGTGATGCCGGCCCCCGGGGCGGCTGACGGGCGGGGTACCTGCACCCAGGCCATCCCGCCCGGCCGCCCCTGCAGGTCGTCCGGCCAGCCCGGCTCACCGGCCGGGTCGGGCGTCGGCACGAGCGGGTCGCGCAGCGGCACGTTGACGTGCACGGGCCCGGCGTCGCCGGTCAGGTCCCCCCGCGCCGCGGCACAGGCGCGGGCGACGACCGACCGCCACGAGCCGTTCAGGCCCGGGCGGCGCGCCGGCGTCTCCAGCTCGTGGGACCACCGCACGGCGGCACCGAAGAAGCCGGTCTGGTCGGTGGTCTGGTTGGCGCCGGTGCCCCGCAGCTCCGGCGGCCGGTCGGCGCTGAGCACCACCAGCGGCACCCCGGCGTGGCCGGCCTCCAGGACGGCCGGGTGCAGGTTGGCGACGGCCGTGCCCGACGTCGTGACCACCGGCACCGGGTCGCCGGTCAGCTTGGCGAGCCCCAGGGCCAGGAAGCCGGCGGAGCGCTCGTCGACCCGGACGTGCAGCCTCAGCCGTCCCCGCCGGTCGGCCTCCTGCAGCGCGTAGGCCAGCGGCGCCGACCGCGACCCCGGGCACAGCACGGCCTCGCGGACACCGCCGCGGACCAGCTCGTCCACGAGCACGGTCGCGAGGGCAGAGGACGGGTTCACGCCCCGATCCTGCCGCACGCCCATGTCGGCGGGTGCGACCGGTCAGCCGGCGACGATGACGGCGTGGGCACGCTCGCGGGTGGCCATGACCAGCCGGGCGTTGTCCTCGTCGCTGCCGTACGACTTCTCCAGCGCCTGGTCCGCCGTGCGGCCGTAGCGCTCGTGCCGGCGCACCAGCCGGTCGAGGCGCGTGGCGTCGGGCAGGTCGACGTACCAGACCTCGTCGAGCAGCTCCGGCACCGACGACCACGGTTCCTCCGGCAGCAGCAGGTAGTTGCCTTCGGTCACCACCAGGGCCGCATCCGGCGGCACGGGCACGGCTCCGGCGATGGCGTCCTCGACCTCGCGGCGGAACTGCGGCGCCCAGACCACCCCCGGCTCCCCCGCGCGCAGGCGGGCCAGCAGGGCGACGTACCCCGCGGCGTCGAAGGTGTCGGGGGCACCCTTGCGACCGACGGTGCCGCGCTCGACGAGCACCGTGTGGGCGAGGTGGTAGGCATCCATGCCCACGAGCACGCTGCCCTCGACCTCGGCGACGATGCGCTCGGCCAGCGTCGACTTGCCCGCACCCGGCGGCCCGGTCAGCCCCAGCAGGGTGCGTCCTGGCGCCGTCGCGAGGGCCTTGGCCCGCAGCACGGCATCGTCGATCGCCAACGTCATCACCGGGCAGACTCTACGGTGCGGCAGCGGCACGGGCGACCCCGCCGTACGTGACGTTGCCCGGCGCTTCAGCCCACGTCAGCGGACACGCCGAACAAGCGGGCCCCGTTGTGCCACAACACCGCTCGCATCCAGTCGTCGTCGAGGCCGGTGCGGGTCAGCGCCTCGAGCTGGTGGGCGTAGGCGTAGGGGATGTTCGGGAAGTCGGTGCCCAGGAGCACCCGGTCCCGCAGCGCGGACAACCGCGGCGCGAGCGAGCGTGCCAGGGCGCCCTGGACGGCCGCGCCGTCGAAGAAGTCCACGAACACCATCGTGGTGTCGAGGTGCACGTTGGCGTAGCGCTCGGCCAGGTCGAGGAACTCGGCGTGCTGCGGCATCCCCATGTGGGCGATGACCGCCGTCAGCCCGGGGTGGCGCGCCAGCACCTCGCCGAACGGGCCGGGGCCGGTGTAGGCGCCCGGCGTGGGCCCGCTGCCGGTGTGCACCACGGCGGGCACACCGGCGTCGGCGAGCATCCCCCAGACCGGGTCCAGCAGCGGGTTCCGGGGGTCGAACCCGCCCACCTGCACGTGCACCTTGAACACGCGGGCGCCCTCGTCGATCGCCCGCGCGACGTAGGCCTCCACGCCCGGCTCGGGCAGGAACGTGCCGGTCTGCAGGACGTCACGGTGGCCCGCCTCCCGCTGCTCGCGGGCGAAGTCGCGCGCCCAGTCGTTGAGCGAGGACGCCATCTGCGGCTTGTGCGCGTAGAGCAGGGTCGGGAACGCCCGGACGCCCAGGTCGCGCAGGTGCTGCAGCCGCCGCTCCTGCGGCCAGCGGTACTCGATCGGCCACCGGCGTCCGAGAAGGGGCCCGGCGGCGTCGAAGTACGCCCACACCTTGTCGAGCAGGCGTGGCGGCATGACGTGGACGTGGACGTCCACCAGCCCGGGCAGGCCCAGACCCTGCCAGTACGACGGGACGTCGCTGTCGGCCTGCGGCGGGCTCACCATGGCGGCACCCTATGCGGGCACCGCCGGGGTCACTGCTGCGGCGGCACCTCCATCTCACCGAGCAACGACCAGTCCGACTCGGGCACCTTCATGTTGACGATCCGCGGCGTCTCGACCAGGTGCGGCGGCATGGTCTGTCGCGCCTTCTGGAAGTGGTCGGACTGCACGTGCGCGCCACCTGCCTCGTCGTCCCGGAACGCCTCGACGAGCGCGTACTCCGTCGGGTCCTCGACGCTGCGGAACCAGTCGAACCACAGGCAGCCCGGCTCGCTCCGGGTAGCGGTCGTGAACTCGTCCACGATCTCGCGCCAGCGGTCGGCGTCCTGGGGCTTCACGCGGAACCTGGCGGTGATGAAGATCATCGGACTCCCTCGGTAAGACGTCGGTGGGGCCCACCCTCCCTCAGCGTCCGGTCCGGCGCAACGGTCGCCACCCGGGGCGGGTGGGTGGACCGGCCGAAACCCTCGTGCCCGACGCCGTGGCGGGCGCAGACTGACGGTCGAGTGGCGGTGTCCGTGACAGGTGAACCAGACGGCGGGTGCGAGATGGATGTTGCCTCGGTGCTCACGCTGGCCCTGCTGGCGCTCTTCCTCGCCGCGCAGCCGTGGTCGGTGCTCGCGGCGGTGCTTCTGG
The DNA here is from genome assembly GCA_963724015.1 of uncultured Actinomycetota bacterium. Taxonomy (GTDB): domain Bacteria; phylum Actinomycetota; class Actinomycetes; order Actinomycetales; family Dermatophilaceae; genus CAVRTM01. Next base: position 405,467 of record CAVRTM010000004.1, on the reverse strand, counting down.
TGACCGCCCACGGTGGGTTGAGGAAGGAGCTTGCCTTCGTCGGCGGCTGGGTCTCCGCCCTCGCGGCTGTCGCGGTGGCGACGGCGTTGGCGTATCCGGACATCTCGCACACGTCGACGGGCGAGCCGGGCCACGCGGCCGTGGAGCTGGCCGTCGGGCTGCTCCTGGGTGGGTGGCTGTTGTGGCGGTGGCGGCATCCGAAGGACCCGGGCACCACCAGCCAGCCCTCGTGGATGGGCCGGCTGGATGTCATGTCGCCGTTGCTGGCGTTCGGGCTGGGCGCGTTCCTGCCGACCTACGCCGTGGTGGTCGCAGCGGTCTCCGAGATGCTGTCCAGTGGCCTCACCCGGGGGTGGTTGGCGGCCGTCGCTGCTGCGTGGGTGGTCCTCGCCTCGACCGGGGTCGCCTCGCCGCTGGTGGTGCTGGTGGCCGACCCGGACCACGCCCCTGAGACCTACCAGCGCTGGCGGTCGTGGATCGTCGGGCACAGCCGCGTGGTGCTCTTCGGGGTCGGCGCCCTGGTCTGCCTCGTCCTCGTCGGCAAGGGCATCGCCGGGCTCGTCGACTGACCGCGATCCCCCTGCGCGAGCCCGCGCACGGGCCCAGCGCAGACACGAGTCTGTCCGGCTCCGCGGGACGCTTCAGTCGTGGCTTGCAGCCACATACGCGTCGAGCCGGCTGCGGTCCCGGCCCAGCTCCTTGACGTCGTACCCGAGCTGCTGGGAGGCACCGGCCGACGTCAACGAGTAGGCGTGCCCGTCCGACGTGACCGACACCTTGTCGAGGTTGGCGACCAAGCCGAGCAGGAGCGTGGCGTTCCCGCTGAAATCGGTGTTGTCGAAAGGCTTGTCGAGCCGGGTCAAGGCAACGGTCATCGCGTACGGCGGCTTCTCGGTCTGCAGCTCGAGACGGTACGAGCCGTCGTGCCCGAGGCCGACCTCACCCACGAGCGCAATCATCCGTGAGCTGTCACCGACATACGCGCTGCGGGCCGACCACAACGACTGGGCCTCGCCCGACGCATCCGACCGCTCCGCAGCCGACGTCCCGCATCCCGTCAGTGCTACACCGATGAGCACCACAGCGGCTCCACGACCACCCACCACAGATCCCCCGTCCACCGCCCGTGCCTGCGCTGAGACTACCGGCGTCACCGTCCGGGGATCAGGCCCTTCGTCAACCCGGCGGGGTCCGGCCCGACGGGGCGGGTCACCGGCCCCGGAGGAAGGAGACAGCCTCATCCAGCGCGAGATCCGTGAGCGTCGGGTCGTGCCGAGCGCCGACGTCGCGCATGAACGCGTGCTCTCCGCCGCTGTACACGTGCAGCTCGAGGTCGTCGTGGCCCGCGGCGTAGAGGGCAGACACGACCTGGACCCGCGCGTCGGCAGGCACGTGCGGGTCCTGGGAGCCGAAGACGATCATCAGCCCGCCGCGGATGCTCCCGGCCACGGCGAGCGACCCCGCGTCGGCATCGGCTCCCAGCGCCCCGTCGTGCAGCCCGGTCGGGTAGAAGCAGACTGTCGCCGCGACCCGTGGGTCGAGGGCGGCCCGGAACGCGAGGTGCCCGCCGATGCAGAAGCCCACCGCCGAGAGCGTCGTGATGTCAGCGCGCTGCTCCAGGAAGTCCAGCACCGCGGCGCGGTCTGCGTCGAACTGGGCGGTCGTGGTGCCGGCCGCCCCCGCCAGCCCCGCCTGCTTGCCGGCGTCGTCGAACTCCAGTGCGACACCGGCCAGCGCGCCGCGTGGGTAGATCTCGGGAACGCAGACGACGAACCCAGCCGCCGCCAGGCGCCGTGCCGTCCGCAGCGTCGAGTCGGTCACCTGGAAGATGTCGGTGTACAGCAGCACGCCGGGCCAGGGCCCCTCCCCCACCGGGCTCAGCACCACCGAACGGATGTCGCAGTCCGACGCCGGCACCAGCACCTCGTCCTCACGCAGCTTCATGTCGGGGAACACTACTGGTGTGCTGCCGCCGACCCGCCCATCGGCGCAGGAGCACCACCCCATGCCGTTGGGCGTCGACGGGCCGGGCGGTCCGAGCGCGGCGCCGCGCCACACCCGTCGAGCTGCAGGTCCGATGTCGCCGGCTCCTGCGCGATGATGACGGAATGTCGTCCCTGACAGTGGCCACGACGCCGGTCATCGCCAACCGGAGCGACGGCAGGTGGGTCATCCGCGAGGTGTCGAACCGCGTGGAGTTCCTCCTGGATGGTCGCCGCCTCTCCGACTTCTTGGAGGAGACAGAACTCGGCCGCCTCGACCATCAGGTCACCCCTTTCGAGTTCCCCGCGCCCGACGCTCAAGCAGTGTTGTCAGGACGAACACCGTTCGACCCCTCCCTTCACGACGCCTCACGGGTGCCACTCCTGGTCTGTCCCTGCGGCGACCTGTTGTGCGGCGCCCTCACCGTGCGACTCGGCGAGGATGCGGGCGCCACACGTTGGTCTGACTGGGCCTGGGAAGATCAGTACGCGCCGGCCCTCCCTCTGGCTTCACTTCCCGTCGTCCGCTTCGACCCTGCGATGTATGAGCAGGCGCTTCGCGACGCCGCCGCTGTGTCAGCTGCCAATCGAGAACCCGTCACGCGTATGCGGGTTCGCGTGCCGGGACCATGGTGGCGAAACGCGTTGAGAGCCCCGCAGGAGCGCACTGATGAGGCAGCCATGCTGGGCTGGCTCCGGGCGGAGGCCGTCACCCCATCACCGAGCGAGGCGGACAGCGACTACGTCGACTTCCTCGTCAGCCTCGACACGGCTCAAGCCCTGCTCGACGGAGCGAGCAGCAGCAGACGGGCACTCGATGGCGATCATCGCCTAGCAGCCGTCGAAGCGCTTCGTGCGGTGGAGGCGTCGGAACACCGGATCAGCCTTCCTCCAGAGACACTGGCAGCCGTTCGGTGGTTCTTGCCGCGGCTTCAGAACCAGCGGGACCCTCCCGAATCCGCGCAACCAGAATGCGGCATGTGCTGACGTCTAGCGCGAGTCAGCGCTGCATCACGGTGAAGTCATCGGCGGAGATCGCATACTGCCGGTAGCGGGACGGCACCCCGGCGTAGTCACCCTGATCGCCAAGACCGGTTTCGTGCATACCCAGCCGACGAAGAATGGCCACCGACGCGACATTGGCCTCGAGTGCCTCGGCCCAGATCGCGGTCAGTCGCATTCGGGTGAACCCGTGCAGAAGGCCGGCCCGCGCGGCCTCCGTACCCAGGGGGCCGCCGGCCTGAGCGGCACCTTGGGCAAGGTCTGGGCACCGGCGGTGTACACCTTCCTGGCGATGAACTGGGGCGCCGCCGGCTGGCTGGTGATCGCCGCCATCATCGCCGTGGCCACCGTCGCGGTTCATCCGTCGGCACGGCTGGCGCGACGGTTCCTGGAGCAGCACGTCCCTGCCGACGTGTTGGCCGAGGCCAGCGCCTCCAGCCCAGACCCTGAGGACGTCATCGCGGTCGGTTCGCCATCGCTTTTCACCACCGACGAGCCGGTGCGCGCTCCCGACCCGCTGATGTAGGTCAGTCGTGGTTTCGCACACGGATCTCAGGGGCGGCTCGAACGGCCTTTGCTGAAGCCGACGAGCCTGACGCAGCACGGGGCCGGCCTGACCTCGAGGCGCTTGTTGTCGTACTACCCGCGAGCGCTCGATTTCTCATCAAGGGGCCGTCGGCATGGGGTCGAGCCGGTCCGTGAGGCGAGGGTCGTCACCGGTGCACGGGCAGGTGAACGGCGTCGCCGCGCGAGCGGGTCCAGGCGGCCGGCCAGGCTGTGGGTGCCGTTGCCGGACGGGGTCTCACTGCGCCAATGAGCCTGCGTCGACGCTCGCTCAGCAGCGCAGTTTGCCCGTAGGGTCAGCAGGTGCAGCAGGACAACCCGAAGCACGACAAGGAGCCTGTTGACCTCAGCGTCGTGAGCGCCGGGGAACAGGCGCTCGGCGCACTGATGGAGGCGGCGCACCTGGCCGCGCCACACGAGCTCCCCGCGCTGATCTCCGAGCACGCCGCGGTCTTGGGAGCGCGCGATGCTGTCGCTTACCTGGCCGATCTTCAGCAGTTGGTGCTCGTGCCGTTCACCGGGCCAGCAGGCCCGGGCGCCGAGCGGCACCTGGAGCCGCTGGCGATCGACTCCACCCCGGCGGGGCGTTCGTTCCAGCACGTGGAGGTCGTGACCCATGCCAGCGCGGCCGGTGGCGGCACCCGGGTGTGGATGCCGCTGCTTGACGGAACCGAACGCCTGGGCGTGCTGGGCCTCACCCTCAGCGAGCCAGCGGTACCGGGCGCAGGCTCGGGGCTGCAAGGGCTGCGGCTGCGCCGCTTCGCCTCGATCGTGGCCGAGCTCGTGGTGTCCAAGACGCTGTACGGCGACACCATCGTGCGCGCCAGACGCCGTTCGCAGATGGGCCTTGCCGCCGAGATGCAGTGGGCGATGCTGCCCCCGTTGACCTTCGCCAGCCAGGAGGTGGTGGTGGCGGGGGTTCTCGAGCCGGCCTACGAGGTGGCTGGCGACTCCTTGGACTATGCCGTCGACCCGGGACGTGCCCGGTTCGCGGTGTTCGACGGCATGGGTCACGGGTTGCAGTCCGCGCAGCTGGCTGCCCTGGCGGTCTCGGCATACCGCAAGGCCCGGCGTTCGGGGCGGTCCCTGCCCGACACCGCCCGCGAGGTTGACCGGGATGTCTACCTCGCCTTCGACGGTGAGGCGTTCACCACCGCGATCCTCGCCGAGCTCGACACCGACACAGGCGTCCTGTCCTGGGTCAGCGCAGGCCACCCGGCGCCGCTGCTGCTTCGCCAAGGGCAGCTGGTGAAGTCCCTGCACGTCTCTCCCGGGCTGCCGTTCGGCCTGGGGCTGCGGGCCGACCTTTCCGGCACGTACCCGGTCGGCCGCCAGCAGCTGCGACCGGAGGACCAGCTGTTGCTCTACACCGACGGCGTCACCGAGGCGAGGTCCCCCGACGGTCGGTTCTTCGAGCTGGACCGCTTGGTCGAGATGCTCGCACGCCACCTGGCCGGCGGTCTGCCGATGCCGGAGACCATGCGGCGGTGCGTGCGGTCTCTGCTCGACTTCCATCAGGACGAGCTGCGAGACGATGTGACGCTGTTGCTGGTCGAGTGGCGCAGCCACCACCTGCACAGCCTCGTCCCCTAGCCCGCTGCCCTCGTGGGCCCGGTGCTGTTGACGCACCAACAGCGCACTCTCCGGTCCGACGAGACGTCCGCTCATAGGATGTTGTCGCGAGCCGATCGCGGCATGTGAGTCAGTCTCTAGGCGCCTCGACGATGGAGTCACTTGGCCTGAGGCTGCGGCTTGAAGCGGCGAACCTCTTGGGGCCAGCCGCATGCCTCCGCGATCTTGCCCGCCCACACCTTGGCGGCCTCGTCATCGGCCACGTCCACCACGGTGAAGCCGCCCAGGAACTCCTTGGTCTCGACGTATGGTCCGTCGGTGATCATCAGGGTGCCACCGGTGGCGTCGGCGCTGTAGACCGGGCCGTCCTCCTCCTCCAGTCCCCCGGCGAAGACGTACACGCCGGCAGCCTTCATCTCCGCCACGACCGCCATGGCGAGCGGTCCGCGCCCGCGGAACCACTCCTCGGTGTGGTCGCCAACCCACTGTTGGTTGAAGTAGATGAGGTACTCGGTCATGACTGCTCCTTCGGCTCCGGCGGACCCCGTCGTCCGCGTCCACCTACCCTACGAACGGCGAGAGGCGAATCCGACACGGTTGTCCCGGAAACGGAACACCGATGTTGCCTGGCAGCGGACGGCACTCGCACGCCCATCGGCAGGTTGGCGCCAGCGGAGAGCGGCAGACTGAAGCCACGCCGGATCATGCCCATCGCGTCGTGCGAGAGTCACACGCCGATGGCGGCTGCCGCAAGCTCGTACCGCCGGGATTCGTCCGCCAGGTCGACGTCGCCGCGCCCGCGTAGGACAGCTTCGTTCGTCGTCGTCATGCGGAAGAGCAGGGCACGGGCTACCGCCGCGGTAGGCACGCCGGCCTGATCCAGCAGGGATGCTTGTGCGCCGTGCCAGCAGAGCGCGTCGGCAACGACGACGCCGTCGGCGTACCCCGTCGGGCGCCAATAGGGCGAGATGTCGATGACGGCGGGCGGCAGCACTGGGCTGAGCAGGACGTTGCCCGTCAGGTCCGCGTGCACGATCTGCGGCGGTCCAAGCGGCTCCAATGCCCGTTGCAGCCGTCGGCTGAGATCAGCGAACACGGGATGGAACTGGACGACGTGCTCGCCCCACGCGACTCTGTCGGCCACCGCCCAGCCGTCATCGCGAGCGTCCAGGCAGTCCGGTCGGTCGAGGTGCGCCATCGCTCGGTGGAAGGCCCGGCCGGCTTCGAGGATGTCGAGCCAGGTCGACGCCTTCGTGTGGTCGGGCTCGCTTCCTTCGACCCACCGGGTCGCCGACCAGCCCTCCCAGGACCAGGTGCCGTGAAGGGTCCGGACAGAAGGCGCGAGACGGAAACCGTCCGCCACCACGTCGACCAGGGCCTGGGCCAGCCACTCGTGAACCGGGCCGCCGCCCGGCTTGAAGACCAGTTCCTCGGCGGCCCATGAGCTGCCCTGGCCACCGGCGAGGGGTCGGGGCGGCTCCTCGACGCCGAACGCACGCAACACGCTCGCTGACGGCTGATCGGTGAACACAGGTGCACCGTAGAACACGGGCCGTAGGCGCACCTCTCCGCGCCGGGCGGATGTCAACGACGGCAACGTCAGCTCAACTGATCAGGTGCCGACTGGGCCGTCAAAGGTGTCCCGGGAGGCGGGCCTCGGGCGCCAGGCCGCGGGACTGCTGACCAGGGAGTCGCGCGGGTCTACGGCGAGCTGCTCCTCTCTGCCGGCGGCGTTCTCGAGCAGCAGCACGGCCAGGTCGTCGGTGAACCGGCCGTTGGGTACGTGCCGGCGCACTTCCCTCAGGACGTTGTCGAGCGCGGCCTCGACGGTGCCTGTGTGCAGCAGCGGCGCGAGAGGCTGCACGGGCAGGAACTGGTCATGTCCGTCACGGGCCTCACTCAGCCCGTCGGTGTACAGCAGCAGCCGGTCGCCCGGTCCCCAGGGCACCGTGACGGACTCGTAGATGCCTCCCAGGCCGAGCGGAAGGCAGGGTGGGAGCTCAATCAGCCTGGCGGCGCCGTCCGCGGCGATGAGCAACGGCTGTGGGTGCCCGCAGCTGACCAGCGTCAGCTGCAGGCCGCTGACCTGAACCAGGGCAGCGGTGACGAACTCTTCGTCGTCGAGGAATGGCGCCAGGTAGGCGCTCATCTCCGCGGCGGCTGCCGCGAGGTCGGCTCCTCCGGCCGCGGACTGGCGGAACGCGCGGATGACCCGTGCGGCCTGCTCGACCGCGTTGATGCCCTTGCCGCGGACATCGCCAACGATGAAGCAGATGCGCTGGTCGGAGTGGAACCAGTCGTAGAGGTCCCCGCCGACGAGCGCGTCCTCCGCGGCGGACAGGTATCGGGTGCCAGCCGCGACCGGCCCGACGTGGGTGGGTATGAGCGGCAGCACCACGCGTTGGGCGACCTCGGCGATGCGCGAGACCCGGGCGAGCTGCTGCTCGCGGCGGGTTCGGACGGTGGCGAGGACGACTCCCGCGGCGGCGACCAGGACCACGTCGCCGATGCGGATCCACGTCTGAGCCGTGCCCCACGTGCCGTTCCCCTGGATGGACGCCGTCGTGAGGGCGACCGCGGCCATCCCGAACCCGGCCGTGGCTGCCGGGGGCAGGGCGGCGGAGGCGATCAGTGGGGCCACGCCGTACAGGACAGCGGGCACGAACGACGGGTCTGTGACCTGGTCGATGAGGAGGACAGCTACCAACCACAAGCTCGCAAGGCCCGCGCCGAGCAGCTTCCTCCGGCGATCGCCGGTGAGCGTCATGCCCTCAGCCTCCTCCGATCGACGTCGGAAGACCTCATCCCTGGCCCATCGGGGGAACCGACCGCCGACGCCCGTACGGTGCGACGGCCCATCTGGTCATGGGCGCATCCTGCTGCCGCGCTTGCTCGCGGCAGGTTCGCCGACCGCCGTACCTGCTCCGACTCTCGCGGGCTCGCCCCGGCGCCGTGCACGGCCATTCAGCCGGCGCGGCGGCACCGGCTGAACGGCCGCCGTTGGGTGCGCTTGTATGTGGTGACCGCCGACCGCCTCACAGGTTACTTGGCGGTAGGCATACTTGGTTGTCACGCTGGAGACGCACCGCCCGCCTCGTCGCAGCAGCGACGTGGCACGTCACCGGGATCACCGCAGAGAAGGGCGCCGTCATCGCATTCGAAGGACCCACGTCCTCCGCCGACGGGTCCACCAACGACTTCGACACCCGTAGTCCCCGCACTGCGCCCACCCTCACCTCAGCGCCGAAGGCGCACGACGGCTACCGGCACGAGGCCTTCCTGTGGAAAGGCGAGCAGGAGTTCCTCTCCGGAAGCGTCCCGTTCATCCGCGACGGCCTGCGGGCCAGTCAGCCGGTGCTGGTCGCGGTCATCCAGGCGCGCATCGAGCTGCTGCGTACAGCTCTGGGCGACGACGCCCACCTCGTCGAGTTCGTCGACATGGCCGAGCTCGGCCGTAACCCCGCACGCATCATCCCCGCCTTGCGGGCGTTCATGGAGCAGCACGCAGCCGACGGTCAGCCGGTACGTGGCATCGGCGAGCCGATCTGGGCCGGCCGGCGGCCGGCGGAAGTGGCCGAGTGCCAGCTCCAGGAGGCGCTCCTCAACCTCACGGTCGATCCGGACACGCCGCTGTGGTTGCTGTGCTCCTACGACGTCCAGGGCCTGGCCCCCGACGTGGTCACCGAGGCTCACCGCAGCCACCCGGCACTGGTGGAGCAGGACACCTACCGCGGCAGCACCCTGTACGGCGGCGCTCACCATGCCATCACGGTGTTCGAGACCGAGCTGCCCCCAGCTGACGCCCCCGCATGGCGCCGGCGCTTCATGGCCCGGGACCTGGTCGCCGTGCGTGAGGACGTGATCGGGCACGCCCTGGGTGCGGGCGTGCCCAGCGAGACGAGCGCCGACCTGGCCCTGGCCGTGCACGAGGTGGCCACCAACAGCCTCGTGCACGGCTCCGGATCCGGTGACCTGAGGATCTGGCGGGAGGCGGGGGCGCTGGTGTGCGAGGTCCACGACGAAGGACGCATCACCGACCCGATGAGGGGCCGGGTGACCCCGGCGTGGGAGAACGAGGGCGGGCGTGGGCTGTGGATGGCCAACCAGCTGTGTGACTTGGTGCAGGTCCGCTCCGGCGCCGCAGGGACCACCATCCGCATCCACACCTGGCTGTAGACAGCCGCACCAACCGCCCCGCCGTGCGGCTGCGCGACGTTGACCTGGTGCACCCGCCCGCGACCCGACTGACGGGGGCTCGCACCACGCGCGCTCCTGACTTCATGGCATCCCACCTGCCACCCTTGGCGGTGTGCCGGTCGGCGCCTCGAGAGCCGTCGATCCCTCTTTGCGGACTGGAGAGCCATGGGACAGGCGTTGGGATCGCTGGTTCCCCTCGGGATCGCCGCTGCGGTGAGCACCGTGCCCATCCTGGTCACCATCCTCATCCTGCTCTCGGACAACCGGAACCGGTCCGCGCTTCCGTACCTGATCGGCTGGGTGGTCGGCACCCTGTTCCTGGTCACGGTGGGCACTATGGCGGCGAGCTCCCTTCCGCAACCACGGCCGCGGCAGCCGGACACGATCCTCGGCGTGCTCGAGATCCTCATCGGCGTCGCCTTCGTCGGACTCGGCATCCTCACCATCCGCCGTCGCCAGAAGAGCCTGGGCGGTCAGGAACCGAAGTGGGCCCATGCGGTCGGCACGATCGGGGCGGGAAGGTCCCTCAGCCTGGGCCTCGCGCTGAACCTGCGTCCGAAGGGCCTCCTTCTGTGCGCCGCAGCCAGCCTGACCCTGTACGGCGCGCACAACGGTGTCGAGGACACAGCCATCCTCGTCCTCGTCTACACCGCCATCGCGACCTCGACCGTCGCCCTCCCGATCGTCGCCACCCTGCTCTCCCCGCGGAGGATGGAACCCCGCCTCATCGACGCCCGCAGCTGGCTCGGCCACAACGGCCCCCTGGTCACCGCCACGATCATGGTGATGGTCGGAGTGCTCATCGCCGTCTCCGGCATCACCCGTCTCTGACCAGCGTGGCTACAGATCGGCGCGCCTTCGCCCGCCACTTCGGAACGCGCGCTCGTCGGCATGACCGGCGATGTCGTCAGGTCGCTGGAGTGCTCGAGGACGCTGCGGGAGAGTGGAGCGCAGTGGCGCATCATCAGGGGTGCCCACGCCAGTCGTGGCGCGCGGGGCGCGGTACGCCCGCGAGGCCGCGTCCCTGTCGCCCAGGAGGCTCCCTTGTCCGTCAACGACCGCCTCAACGCCCTCGGCCTGACCCTCCCCTCGCTTCCCGTCTCCGCGGCCCATTACGTACCGGCCCGACAGCACGGCAACCTCGTGTTCGCCAGTGGCCAGACGCCGACCATCGCCGACGCCCTGACCCTGACCGGGAAGCTGGGCGCGGAGATCCGGGTGGAACAGGGACAGGAGGCGGCTCGGCTGTGTGTGCTGAACTGCCTGGCGGCCGTCGCCGGCCTGCTCGGCGACCTCGACCGCGTCGAGGCTGTCCTCAAGCTGACCGGGTACGTCGCGAGCGCCCCGGGCTTCACCGACCAGCCGGCGGTGGTCAACGGAGCCTCGATGCTGCTGGAGCAGGTCCTCGGCGACGCGGGGCAGCACGCCCGGGCTGCGATCGGCGTGGCCGAGCTCCCCGGTGGCGCCCCCGTCGAGGTCGACCTCGTGCTCGCCGTACGGTGACCGGCGTGCGCCGAGTGGGACCGCTGAGGCGCCCGCGGCCCGGTCGAGCTGCGGTGAGTCTCGCGTGGACCGGAAGGACGTCGACGGCTCCGGCCTCGGCTCCGTAAACGTCCGCTACCGCAGCGCACTGACGTACGCGACCTGAGCCTTGTGGCTCAAGCGGATCGACGGCGTCACGGCCCGGTAGTCGTCAGCTCGGGAGGTGGCGTCGCCTGAGGGCGCGGAGCATGATCTGGCGTATGGCCGGCCGCGACGATCTGGACGCGATGATCACCGGGTACCGCACCTCCTCGGCACTCGCGGTGGCCGCGGACCTCGGCCTTTCGGACCACCTGTCGGCCGGCCCTCGCAGCGTCGCGGACCTGGCGTCCGCCGTCTCCGCGGACGCGGACACCCTTCACCGACTGCTACGAGCCCTGGCGACGGTCGGGGTCCACCGAGAACTGGACGACGGCCGGTTCGCGAACACCGAGCTGGGAGAGGGTCTGCGTTCCGACGTGCCGTGGTCACTGCGGCCGCTCGCCCGCACGCTGACCGATCCTGCCCTGTGGTCGGCATGGGGCAACCTCGGTCACAGCGTCCTCAATCGGGCGACATGACTCGTTCTCGGCGCTGCACGGTGTCGGATCCTGCGCACCGGCAGGCGGTGCCCGAGCAGAACGCGATTTTCAACGCCAACATGACCGCGCTGAGCTCGATGGTCGCCGACGCGGTCATGGTCGGGTACCGACTTCGCGCACCTGTCCAGCGTCGTGGACGTGGGCGGCGGACAGGCGTGCTGCTGGAGGCGGTCCTGGCCCGGCACGAGCACCTGACCGGCACCGTGTTCGACCTCGCCCACGTGGTCGCCCAGGCGCCGAGCGCCGACGCGACCGAGTCGGTCGCCTCCCGCTGGAGCGCCGTGAGCGGCAGCTTCTTCGACGAGGCTCCCGACGGCGGACTGCTACCTCCTCAAGTCGGTGCCGCATGACTGGCCGACGCCGAGTGCGTCCAGATCCTGCGCACGTGCGCTCGAGGCCTGCGGGAGACGTCGGGCGTGGTCCCGTCGCTGGAGCGGCCGTGGACAGGCCGGTGCGACCCGCCTGGTGCTGGCGGGTCGCGGGGCGGGGCAGCTACAGATGCCAGGTGACCTCGGTCGTGGTGATCGTGGCGGTGTAGCCCTTCTGGTGCACGATCGTGTGGTGCCGCGGGCACAACAACGCCATGTTGCTCAGGTCGGTCGGTCCGCCGTCGCACCAGTGCACGCCATGATGGGCATCACACCAGCCCGGCGGCCTCGAACACCCCGGAAAGGTGCAGCCGCGGTCACGCAGACACAACGCCAGGAACAGCTTCGGCGTCGCAAGCCGCACGGTGCGGCCCAGGTCCAGCAGCTCGGACCTCGTCCCGAGGACGGCGGGGATGATCGCGGCGTCGCAGGCCATCCGCCGCACCGTCTCCGGCGCCAGGAGGTCCCCGGTCAGCGTCGTCCCGGCACCGGTGCGCTGCTTGCAGGTCGGTCCAGTCCATCGTCACCACCACCGCGGCCTTCGGGGTGGTCGGCGCTGCTCCGCCCGCGGCGGCGGCACGCCGGCAGACCTCGACCAGCGCGTCCGCGCGGCGTTGGTCGCTGGTGCGGAGGTCCGACCCGGTCACCGTCGACGGTTGCGGGGCGGCCAGCGGCCCGAGGATCGCCTCGAGCACGGCCTGGCCCTCGGGGTCCAGCCGGAGCCGGTACTCGGCCATCCCGTCATCGGGGTACGGCTGGGACAGCGAGCGGCCGTGCTTGAGCAGGTCCTCCCGGCGCTGGAACTCCCCCAACCGCCCGTACCTGGCGATGACCCGCGGTCGCAGCGCCCGGATCTGGGCCGGGCCGTCGGTCTCGGCGATCGCGACGAACCCGACAGCACCGTCTCCGCGCACGCCGGGGTCAGCCGCGGCAGCAGCTTGTCCATCTCGGTCAGCGCAACCGCGGCGTTGCCGACCGGGACCCGCGCGTCCAGCACGGCCTCGGCCAGCGGGGCGTTGTCCGGCTTGGCGACCGCCTCGGCCACCTTCACCAGCGCCGCCGCGCCACCGGCCCGGTAGGACGGCCCCCAGGACCGGACCCACCCGGTCGTCGACGCCGCATCCGAGGCCCGCACGTCCCCGCGGGTCAACGCCTGGTCCAGCACCCCGACCTGACCCGCGCCGGACAGGCTCTTCAACGCGTCCAGCTCGGCGAACACCGGCCCCAGCTGGTCCGACCCGAACTGGTCCAACCGAGCCAGCACCCGGCGCAGCATCGGCGCGACGGCGAACAGCGCCGCCTGGTCCTCCTCGAAGCTGGTCCCCTCCATGAACCCAAATCTAGCCGCGACCACCGACAGCCCCCGGCCGTCGGAAGCCCTTACAGCACAGCGAAATCGGTCATCAACCGAGCGACGGCGACGAGGTCGGTCCCGTCCGCACCATACGGTCCTCGGTCGTGCCGCTCCGCTCGTCCCACTTCGCCGTACCGTCGGCCCGGAAGCCGTGCCGACGGTAGAAAGCCACAGCCCGCTCGTTGCCGCGGACCACCCACAGCATCGCCGGGCCAACACCGACCAGCTGCTCCATCAGCAGGTCGGCGAGCCCTGACCCGTGGTGGGCGTCAAGGATGTTGATCGCCCACAGCTCCCAGGGCGTCGGCGCGTCCTCGTCGCGGGACGGACCGGACGTCGCCACGGCGACCACGGCGCCGGACGGCGCGACGCCCACCAGCCGCCGGACCTCATCGGGCGGCTGCGCCAACGTCCTTCTCCACCGGTCGACCGCCGCCTGGGGGTCGAGCGCCGCGAGGATCTCAGCCGGCATCAGCAAGGCATAGGCCTGGCGCCAGACCTCCACATGCACCAGCCCCACCTCGGCCGCGTCGGACAGCCGCATCTCGCGGACGACGTAGCCCGCGGCGGCCGGCACGGCCGGCACGTCCACGACCGGCATCCTGACCTCCCGATGTCCCCATGCCAGAACCGTATCGGCAAGGAGTCGTGCTCATCGCTAGCCTCCCACCATGCGGATCCGCGAGATGGTGGAAAGCGACTGGCCGGACGTCTGGCCCATCGTCGAGGAGGTGACCGCCGCCCGCGAGACCTTCCCCTTCGACCCGTCGTGGACGTCGGAGGTCGCCAAGGGCGTGTGGATGGAGTCACCGCCCGGCCTGACCGTCGTGGCCCTCGAGGGTGAGGCGGTCCTCGGTACGGCGAAGATGGGACCGAACAAGCCGGGGCCCGGTTCGCACGTCGCGACGGCCAGCTTCATGACCGCCAGCTCCGCGCGCCGCCGCGGGGTGGCGCGCGCCCTCTGCGGGTTCGCGATCAACTGGGCGACTCGCGAGGGCTACTCAGCCATGCAGTTCAACGCGGTCGTGGAGACCAACGTCGGCGCGGTGGCGCTGTACGAGGACCTGGGGTTCTCCATCATCGGCACCGTGCCGCAGGCCTACGAACACGCCCAGCTGGGCCGCGTCGGGCTGCACGTCATGCACCGCTTCCTCTAGCCCGGGGCGCGCCCTCAGTCGAGCAGCGGTGCGACGTCGAAGTGCTCCCCGTCGTTGTGGTTGATGCGCCGCACCGCCTCGTCGAGGAACGTCTCGGGCACGGTGACCCCGGCCTCGGCCAGGCCCTTGCGCAGCTCGTCCCTCACGGTCTCCTCGGTGGCGCCGTCCTGCCAGGAAGCCACCCGGTCCACCACACCCTGCACGGCCTCCACCTCGGCGGAGCGGTCGTCGCTGTACTTCCCCGTCTGCTCACTCATGCCGCCACCCTACGACGGCGCCTCCGAGAACTCCTGCGGTGCCGGTCGCGGTCAGCGCCCTGACGGCGTGATCGCGGCGAGCTGCTCCACCAGCGCCGGCACCAGCTCGAACGACGCCGGGTCGTGCACCCCCGGCATGCTGACAATCGCCTGGTCGACGCCGATCCCGGCGAGCTCACCGAACCGCTGCACGGCCTGGTCGACCGACAGGGCCCCGTTGCCGCCGCTGCCGGACAGCGACAGCCGTCCCAGCGTGGTCTTCTCGATCTCGGCGTAGGGGCGGCCCTCCCTGTCGCAATGGGCCTGGAGCACGTCGAGCTTCTGTCGGATCCCGTCGACGCCCATCTCGAAGATGTTGCAGGCGTCGGCGTACTTGGCCACGAACCGCAGCGTCTTCTTCTCGCCGGTCCCACCGACCAGGATCGGCGGGTGCGGCTGCGACAGCGCGGGCGGGGAGTTGAGCGGCCGCTCGAGGTGGTAGTGCTCCCCGGCATACGGGCTGTCGTCGCCGGACCACATCTGGTGAGCGATCTGCAACGTCTCCTCGAGTCGCTCGAAGCGCTCCCCCAGCGGCGGGTACGGCACCCCGAGCCCCAGGTGCTCCTCCTCGTTCCACGCGGCGCCGATGCCGAGGTTCGCCCGACCACCGGAGAGGACGTCCAGCGTGGTGACGGTCTTGACCAGCACACCCGGGTGGCGGTAGGTCACGCCGGTCACCATGGTCCCCAGACGGATTCGCTCCGTGACCGCCGCGGCGAAAGCCAAAGCGCTGTAACCCTCGAGCATCTCGTGCTCCGGCGGCCCGACCATGCTGATCTGGAAGAAGTGGTCCATCACCCACAGGCTCGCCATGCCACTGGCCTCCGCGTTGCGCGCGATGCCAGCAAAGGCGGGGCCGATGCTCTGCGGGGAGCCGGGCCAGGTGAAGTCAGGGACCTGCAGTCCAAGGCGCATGGCCTCATTCTGCGTCGGGCCACGCCGGTCGTCGAGGGCCTGGCCGCGCCCGAGCCTGCACAGGTACCGGCGATACGCTCCGGTCCCTGGGACGGAGCAGGCACCCGCCCCCTGACGCCTGCGAGGAGCTGTCACCACGGTGGACCCGCTCAGCGAGGTGTGGCACCGGGTCGTCGCGACCCAGCCGCCGCCACCGGCTGCCGTGGTCGCCGGCACGGCGGTTCTCGCCGCAGCCCTCGTGCTGTTCCCTCGCTCGTGGCGGGTGACCCGGCACGTCGTCACCATCGTGCACGAGGGAGCGCACGGCGTTGCCGCGCTGCTGACCGGACGACGCCTCAGCGGGATCCGGCTGCACTCGGACACCTCCGGGGTCACGGTGTCGGTCGGTCGTCCCCGCGGACCCGGCATGGTGCTCACCGCAGCGGCAGGGTACGTCGGGCCGGCCCTGCTCGGGCTCGGCGCCGCCGCGCTGCTCGGCACCGGCCACGCCCTCGCCCTGCTCTGGTCGGTGTTGGTGCTGCTCGCGCTGCTGCTGGTGCAGATCCGCAACTGGTTCGGGCTCTGGTCGGTGCTGGCCAGCGGGGCGGTGGTCCTCATCGTCTCCGAGCTGCTGCCGACGCAGGCTCAGACGGCGTTCGCCTACCTCCTGGCCTGGTTCCTGCTCCTCTCCGCTCCACGCCCGGTGTTCGAGCTCCAGGCCGAGCGCCGGCGGCGACGGTCCACCACCTCCGATGCGGACCAGCTGGCCCGGCTCACCGGACTGCCGGGCCTGGTGTGGGTGGGCTCCTTCCTCGCCCTCACCGCCGGCGCGCTGGCCGTCGGAGGCGGCTGGCTGCTGGGCGACCTGGGCTGACGCGGCGCGCTGCAGGCCATGGTCAGCGGGCCTCTTGCGCTCTCTAGCAGTCGGGGAATACTTCGCCGGCGTCGCTCGTTGGAGCGGGTGGACCCCTTCCCCGCCGTGCGGTCGCGCGTCGGGCAGAGGTCCGGTTCCTGCGTCGCCTCACCCGTGTCGCCCAGCTTTGACCACAGGGAGACCTGCATGCCCACCACCGACCACACGCACACCCCCGCGAACTCGTTCCCGCGCTCGACCGGCACCCCCAACCTCGTGACCCTGGATCGCCTGCGCGCACAGCCGAGCACGCGCCTGGCCACCGGCAGGGCGCGCCGGCTCCTGAGCCGCCCCGGCTGCACCGCCACGTCATAACCCGTGCCGCGCCCGTACGACGGGTGCGCGGGCGCGCCCGTACGCCGCGGGCACGCACGCCACGCCTGTACGGCGGGTGCACCCACCGACGTGGGCCCTGCGGCACCAGCAACGGCCCGTCCCGGCACCATCCGGGGCGGGCCGTTGCGCTGTCCGGGAGCGCCCCGGGGAGCCCTCTCAGCACCAGCGCTAGCGCTTGCGCGGTCCGGCCGGCTGCGGCGCCGGGTCCCCGCACAGCGGTGGACCCTCGATGTCGCAGTGGTGCGACGGCACCGCCGGGATGCCCACCTCCTTGGTGCCTCTGACCTTGCTGCCCTCTGCTCCCGGCGCGCCGGCCGTCGTCCCGGCCTCCGGCTCCGCCGCGAGCACGTCGTTGCGGATCGTGGCTGCCGCCACGGCGGCTCCCACGACGAGCAGCCCCACCGCCACCGCGAGCGCGACCCGGAACCCGCTGTTGAACAGCACCGGGTCGGTGTAGCTGTCCCCGGACAGGCCGGCCACCGCCGGCAGCGCCGCGACCGCGATCAGGCCGGCCGCCCGGGCGACCGCGTTGTTGACCCCGGAGGCCACGCCGGCGCGCTGGGCATCCGCCGCCGCGAGCACCGTCGCCGTCAGGGGCGCCACGAGCAGCGCCAGCCCGAGGCCGAGCACCACCATGGCCGGCAGGACGTCGCGGGCGTAGCTCGCGCCCGGCCCGATTCGCAGCATGAGCACCAGCGCGGTCGCGCAGACCAGCGGGCCGAGGGTCATCGGCAGGCGGGGGCCGATCCGCTGCGCCAGCTGCCCGCCACGGGCGGAGAGCAGCAGCATGATCACGGTGACCGGCAGCAGCGCCGTACCGGCGACCAGCGGTGAGAACCCCGCGACGACCTGCAGCTGCACGACCAGGAGGAACAGCACCCCGCCGAACGCGCCGTAGACCAGGAACGTCACGGCGTTGGCCGCGCTGAACTGCCGCGAGGAGAAGATCGACAGCGGCAGCATCGGGTGCCGTTCTCGTGACTCGGCCATGACGAAGCCGACCATCGAGGCCAGGCCCACCAGGGCCGCGGCGACCACGACCGGGTCGCCGACACCGCGCACCGGGGCCTCGATGATCGCGTAGGTCACCCCGCCGAGGCCGAGCGCGCCCAGCCCGGCACCGAGGGCGTCGATGGATCCGGAGGCCGTGGCGTCCCGTGTCTCCGGGACGTGCCGTCGGGCCACCAGCACCACCACCACGGCCAGCGGCGCGTTGATGAGGAACACCCAGCGCCACGAGGCGACCTGGATCAGCCACCCGCCGACAAAGGGCCCCACGGCGGTCGCGACGCCGCCCAGCCCCGACCACGCACCGATCGCCCGAGCCCGGTCCTGCGGCGCGAAGGAGGCCTGGATCATCGCCAGGCTCCCCGGGGTCAGCAGCGCCCCGCCGACGCCCTGCAGCGCCCGGGCGGCGATCAGCAGCGGCGCCGTCGGGGCGAGCCCGCACAGCAGCGACGCGGACGCGAACCACACCACGCCGATCACGAACACGCGGCGGCGGCCGTAGCGGTCGCCGAGCGCCCCGCCGAGCAGGATCAGCGATGCGAGGGTCAGCGTGTAGGCCGTGATCGTCCACTGCAGCGAGGAGAAGTCGGCCTGCAGGTCCTTGCCGATCGCCGGCAGCGCGACGTTGACGACCGTGGCGTCGATGCCCGCGAGCCCGGACCCGAGGATGGACGCCAGCAGGACCCAACGGCCCCGCGCGGATCCGTACCGCAGCCCGGCGCCCTCGAGGACCCTCTCATCCGACGAGCGGGACATCCGCGGCTCCTCCTCGGGTAGGGCGGGACCTCCGGGACCGCCGGCCGAGACGGTGACGGGGACCGATCCAGCGTGGCACAGGGTCGGCGCCCCGGCGAGGGTCTCGTTGGCGTGATCCCGCACGGCGGGAGCGGCCGTGGATGGTAGACATGGTCCCCATGAGCGGACTGGTGCTGGGACCCTTGCTGCGCCATGTCGGCACGCAGGACGCGACCGTCTGGGTCGAGACCGACAGCCCCTGCACCGTCGAGGTCCTGGGCTGCAGTGAGCGGACCTGGACCGTGGCGGGCCACCACTACGCGCTGGTGTGCGTGGAGGGGCTCGAGCCCGGCACGAGCACGCCGTACGACGTCCGCCTGGACGGGCAGGTGGTCTGGCCGCCGGCGGACAGCGACACCCCACCGTCGCGCATCCGCACGCTGGGCGCCGAACGGCGGCTGAAGCTCGCGTTCGGGTCCTGCCGCTACGCCACCCCGTCCGCGGTGACCGACGACAGCAACTTCGACGCCGACGCCCTCGACGCCTTCGCCCGGCGGATGATGGTCACCCCCGAGCAGGACTGGCCCGATGCGCTGGCGCTGCTGGGCGACCAGGTCTACGCCGACGAGACCTCCGAGGCGACGAGGCGACGGATCCGCGAGCGGCGCGACATCACCGACCCGCCGGGCGACCAGGTGCGCGACTTCGAGGAGTACACGTGGCTGTACGACGAGTCGTGGCGCGACCCGCAGGTGCGCTGGCTGCTGTCGACGCTGCCGAGCTCGATGATCTTCGACGACCACGACCTGCGCGACGACTGGAACACCTCCGACTCCTGGCGCCGGGAGATGCAGGCGACGTCGTGGTGGGAGGAGCGCGTCATCGGCGGCCTCTCGTCCTACTGGGTCTACCAGCACCTGGGCAACCTCTCGCCCGCGGCGCTGGCCAAGGACGACCTCTACCAGCGGGTGCGGGCGCACGACGGCGACACGGAGCCGCTGCTGCGGGAGTTCGCCGCGGCCGCCGACCGCGAGGCCGACGGGCAGAAGGGCGCGCAGTGGTCCTTCCGGCGCGACCTGGGCGGCGTACGCCTGCTGGTGGTCGACTCCCGGTGCGGGCGGATGCTCGACAGCGGCGACCGTTCGATGGTCTCCGAGGCCGAGTTCGCCTGGATCCAGGAGCAGCTCGCCGGCGACTACGACCACCTGCTGATCGGCACCTCGCTGCCGTGGCTGCTCCCCCGGGCCCTGCACGACCTCGAGTCCTGGGACGAGAGCCTGGCCGCCGGCGCCCGGGGCCCGCGCCTCGCGCGCTTCGCCGAGAAGGTCCGCCGCGCCGCGGACCTCGAGCACTGGGCGGCGTTCCGGGCCTCCTTCGACCGTCTCGCCGACCTGTTCGTGCAGGTCGGACGCGGTGACCACGCCGGGCCGGACGGCACGGCTCCGGCCACGATCTGCGTGCTGTCCGGCGACGTCCACCACGCCTACGCCGCGCAGGCCCACTACCGCGAGCCGCTGACCTCCAAGGTCTACCAGCTCACCTGCTCCCCGCTGCACAACTACGTGCCCGGCTTCATGAAGGTCACCTTCCGCATCTCGTGGAACCGCCTGACCGAGCGCTCGGTGCGCTTCGTCCTCGGGCGGGTGTCCACGGTCCCGCCCATGAGGTTGGAGTGGAACCGCCTGTGCGGCCCCTTCTTCGGCGACCAGATCGCGACCCTGACCCTGGACGGTCGCTCGGCGCGGGTCCGGTTCGAGAAGGCGGGCTCCGACCCGCACGAGGACGCCGACCTCGCCACGGTCGCGGAGCTCACCCTGTCCTGACCCGGCTGACCGGCGGGACGTTGTGCCCCTCCGGGCGCCGTCGTCCGGGTCGACACTGGTTGGTCCGAGGGCACCGCCGCCGGCGGCCGCCCACCGGGCCGATGCCGTGCGAGGTGGCCATGTCCGTCCGGTCCCATGTCCTTCCCCGGCGGATCGCCGTGCTGCTCGCGACGGCGGCCCTCGTGCTCTCACCGGTCCTGGTCGCGCCGCCGGCGTGGTCGGCGGGTGCTCCGGCCCCGGCCGAGCGCGTTGTCGCCGACGCCAACCCGGGCCAGCCCACGATCGCGCGCGGGGCCACCGGCGACGCCGTGCGGCGCCTGCAGCGTGCGCTGCGACGCACGCCGAACCCCAGCCTGCACGTCGACGGCGTCTTCGGCGCGGAGACGGAGCAGGCGGTGCTGGCGTTCCAGTCCGGCTCGGGCCTGACCGCCGACGGGGTGGTCGGGCCCCAGACCTGGGCGGCGCTGCCCGACGGCGGTCCCATGCCCACCCTGGCGCGGGGCGCGTCGGGGAACGCCGTGCGGGAGCTGCAGCGGATCCTGACCAACGGAGCGCAGGGCCAGTGGCGCGTCCGCCCCGGCAGGCTCGACGGGGTCTTCGGCGCCGGTACCGCGGCGTCGGTCAGGGCCTTCCAGCGCTGGGGCGGCGTCGGCGTCGACGGGGTCGTCGGCGACCAGACGTGGGCGGTGTCGCTGCACGCGGCCAGCGCCACGCTCGAGACCGCCGTCGGGCTCCAGTTCGTCATCGGCTGACCGGACACGGGCCGCCGGGCCCCGTCACAGCAGCGGGTCGGGCTGGGCTCCCTGCCGGGTCACTGCCTCGGAGCCGGCCGCGAGGGCGTCCTCCAATGCGGTACGACGGTCCGCGCCGCCGGCGAGCGCGGCGGCCAGCGCCCCGCAGAACGCGTCACCGGCGCCGGTCGTGTCCACCACGTCGGCGGTCGGGACCTGCGGACCGGTCGAGCGGTCCCCGTCCCACGACGCGCCGGCCGCGCCGAACGTGACGACCATGGTCGTGGGCACCATCCCCGAGTCGGCCAGCTGCAGCGCCTCGTGCTCGTTGACCACCACCGGGTCCGCGGCCGCCACCACGTCCGGAGGCAGCCCGGCGTACGGCGCGAGGTTGAGCACCGCCCGCGCGCCGCGCGCGACGGCGCGCCGTACGGCCTGGGCGGTGACCGCTGCAGGCACCTCCATCTGGGCCAGGACGACGTCGCCGGGCCCGAGGCGCTCCAGCGGCGCCAGGTCCTCCGCGCAGACGGCTGCGTTGGCCCCGGGCACGACGACGATGGCGTTCTCACCGGCGGCGTCCACGGTGACCAGGGCGTGACCCGTCGGCGTGCCGGCGACCGTGCGGACCCCCGCGCAGTCGATGCCGAGGGACGTCAGCCGCGCGACGTAGGCCGCGCCGCCGTCGTCGTCACCGACGCAGCCCACCATCGCCACGTCGGCGCCGGCGAGGCGGGCCGCCACCGCCTGGTTGGCGCCCTTGCCACCGGCCAGTCGCTGCAGGCCCTCGCCGATGAGGGTCTCCCCCGGGCGCGGGTGCCGCTCGACCCGGGTGACGAGGTCGACGTTGAGGGAGCCGACCACCACCACGCGGCCCATCACGCACCCCCGACCGTGTCGAGCCACAGCGCGCTGCAGCGCCGCCCGTCGACCTCCACCGCGACGTCGACCATCGCGGCGGGCAGGCCGTGCGGGTCGTGCGCGAGGTCGCCGCTCCAGTCGCGGCGGTCGACGATCGTCCGGCCCCGCGACCAGGTGCCGGTCAGCTCCACCCGCACCGGCAGCGGCAGCGTCGTCAGCGCGTCCGGGGCCACGACGGCACACACCGCGCCGGCGTCCCCGACGGTGGCGTCCTGCGTGCCGAAACGCTCGCACTGGTGCAGCACGAGCCGCCCGGCCAGCTCCGCGGGGCCACCCCGGCCGACCAGGTCCTGCGCCTGCTCCCGGGAGACCCGGACGTCGTAGAAGACGTCCAGCCCGTACATCGTCACCGGGACGCCGAGCTCGGCCGCGCACTCCAGGACGATGGCGGCCGCCTCGGGGTCGTGCCACACGTTGAACTCGGCCGAGGCGGTGGCGTTGCCGACATCGGCCGCGCCGCCCATGAAGACGATCCGCCGCAGGCCGGCCGCCGCCTCGGGCCAGGTGCGCAGGAGCAGGGCGACGTTCGTCAGCGGCGCCAGCGGCACCAGCGTGATGCGGTCGTCCTCGTCGCCCGCGGCCGCCTCGGCCAGCACGTCGCGCAGCAGCTCCACGGCATGCCGGGGGTCGGCGCCGCGGGCGGCGCGCGGCCAGCCGAGGTCGCCCATCCCGTCCTGTCCGTGGACGTGCCGGGCGTCCCTCGCCGGCTCCAGCAGCGGCCGGGCGGCGCCGCGTGCCACCGGCACGTCCGGCCTGCCGGCCGCCTCCAGGACGGTCAGGGTGTTGGCCACGACGTCGTCGACGCCGGCGTTGCCGGCCACGCAGGTCACGGCCACGAGGTCCAGGCCCGGGTGCCGCGCGGCGAGGAGCAGGGCACACGCGTCGTCGACGCCGGTGTCGACGTCGAGCACCACGGGCAGGGACCGGGAGGTCATGCGCCTGACCTTAGGGGGTGTGTCCCCGTCGTTCGGGTGGGTGAGCCTCGGGAGCCACCCGCACGGTCATGCCGATGCGCGCAGCAGCCTGCTCGATGGCGGCGCGGCCCGCGGAGGAGCGCACCACGACGGCGCCGCGGCCCCGGAATAGTTGACACGCCCTCCCTGTTGATGCAAACGTGGTTGAAAGATCAACCAAATCACCCAGACCTCAGGAGCTCCCCATGACCACCACACCCACCGCCTCCGCCACCCTCGCCGACCTCGCCGGCACCTGGACCATCGACCCCTCGCACACCCGCGTCGGGTTCGTCGCCCGGCACGCGATGGTGACCAAGGTCCGCGGCGCGTTCAACGAGGTCGACGGCAGCGCGGTCGTCGACGCCGACGACTTCACCAGGTCGACCTCGACGCTGACGATCAAGGCCGCCAGCATCGACACCCGCAACGAGCAGCGCGACGCCCACCTGCGCAGCAACGACTTCCTCGCCATGGACGAGCACCCCGAGATCACCTTCGTCTCCACCGGCGTGACCCCGACCGGGCCGACCAGCTTCGAGCTCACCGGCGACCTGACCATCAAGGGCGTCAGCAAGTCGGTCACCGTCCCGTTCGAGTTCGAGGGCCTGGCCGCCGACCCGTTCGGCAACCTGCGGGCCGGCTTCGAGGGCTCGGTGACGATCAACCGCAAGGACTACGGCATCACCTGGAACGCCGCGCTCGAGACCGGCGGCGTCCTGGTGAGCGACAAGATCGTCCTCGAGTTCGAGGTCTCCGCGATCAAGAACGCCTGACATCGGGCACCGGGGCCGGCCACCGCAACGCGTGCGGCCGGCCCCAGCCGGCAGGCGACTCCGGAGCGCCCCGCTCCTCACCTTTCGTCACTCCCCTGAGCCCCTCCCTCCCCCTCCATCAGCGCCCTTCGAGGACAGCCGCCATGAGCACCGTGAACCTCAGCCCCACCGTCGACGTCCGCCGCGCCGAGGACCGCTTCAGCAGCCAGCTGGGGTGGCTGGACTCCAAGCACTCGTTCTCCTTCGGTCCCCACGTCGACCGCGCCAACACCCACCACGGGCTGCTGCTCGTCAACAACGACGACGTCGTGGATGCCGGCACCGGGTTCGACACCCACCCGCACCGGGACATGGAGATCGTCACCTGGGTGCTGGACGGTTCGCTGGTCCACCAGGACTCCACCGGTCACAACGGGGTCATCTACCCCGGACTCGCTCAGCGGATGAGCGCCGGCCGCGGCATTCTGCACTCGGAGAAGAACGACTCGTGGCAACTGGCCGGCGCAGCGCACCGGGACCCGGTCCACTTCGTCCAGATGTGGGTCGTTCCCGACGAGTCCGCCATCACGCCGGGCTACGAGCAGCTCGAGATCGACCACGAGCTCCTCGCCGGCGGCCTGGTGCCGGTCGCCTCCGGCATGGACAAGCACGACGGCGAGTCCGCGATCCGGATCAAGAACAGGTACGCAGCCCTCCACGCCGCCCGCCTGCAGCCCGGCCAGGGCGTCGAGCTGCCCGAGGCGCCGTTCCTGCACCTGTTCGTGCCACGCGGGTCGGTCGTCCTCGAGGGGGCCGGGGCGCTGGCCACCGGCGACGCGGTCCGGTTCACCGCCACCGGTGGGCAGAAGGTCACCGCCACCGAGCCGGCCGAGATCCTGGTGTGGGAGATGCACGCCACCATCGCCGGCTGACCTCCCGCCCTCCCCCGACCGTCGACCGGCCCTGCCGGCGAGCGCCGGCCTCTCGTGACCCACGTCATGCGCGGGCGCGGTACGTGGCGCGTGTGGCTGCGTCATAGAGTGCCGGTGCGGGCAGCGCGGCCCGGTCCTGCGGTTCCCTCGTGTGGTGCCGCGGCCGACGCGGCGACGCCCCGTCAGCAGCACGGATGTGCCGGACCGCCCGAGGAGAGACCGTTGACCGAGCAGGACGAGAGCGCCGCTCCCCTGGCCCTGGCCGAGGGCTTCGCCCCGGCGACCGCTGAGCAGTGGTGGGACCTGGTGGGCGCGGTCCTGCGGAAGTCCGGCGGGCTCGACGAGGCGCCCGACCCCGCCACCGCGTTGGACCTGCTCAGCACCACGACGTACGACGGCGTGCGCATCCGTCCGCTCTACACCGCCGAGGACCGGGCGCCGGACAGCGGCTTCCCCGGCGTCGCGCCCTACGTCCGTGGCAGCCGCCCCACCGGGCTCGGCCGGCAGGGCTGGGACGTCCGCCAGCGCTTCAGCGACCCCGACCCGGCCGTCACCCGGCAGGCGGTGCTGACCGACCTCGAGAACGGCGTCACGTCGTTGTGGCTGGAGGTGGGTGAGACCGGCATCCGCGACGGCGACCTGCCGGAGGTGCTCGCCGACGTGCTGCTCGACCTGGCGCCCGTGGTGCTGGACGCCGGCGCGGACACCCCGGATGCCGCAGCGCGGCTGATGGCCGTGTGGCGCGACCGGCTCGCGGACCCCACCGTCGCGACGGGCAACGTGGGCCTTGACCCGCTCGCCGTCCAGGCCCGCACCGGCGCGAGCGCCGACCTGTCCGCCGTCCAGGCGCTCGTGTCACAGGCGCTGGCCGACCATCCCCGGGTGCGGGCGATGACCGTCGACGCCCTGCCCCACCACGAGGCCGGAGGCTCGGACGCCCAGGAGCTCGGGTGCGCCCTCGCCGCCGGCGTCGCCTACCTGCGGGCCCTGGAGGAGCGCGGCTTCTCCCCCGAGGTCGCCTGCGGGCAGCTCGAGTTCCGTTACGCCGCAACGGCGGACCAGTTCCTGACGATCGCCAAGCTGCGGGCCGCCCGGCGGTTGTGGTCCCGCGTCACCGAGCTGTCCGGCGTGCCCGCGGCCGGGCGTGGCCAGGTGCAGCACGCCGTCACGTCCGAGCCGATGATGACCCGGCGGGACCCGTGGGTGAACATGCTGCGCACCACCCTGGCCTGCTTCGGCGCCGCCACCGGAGGCGCCCAGGCGGTCACCGTCCTGCCCTTCGACGCGGCGATCGGGCTGCCGACCACCTTCTCGCGCCGGATCGCCCGCAACACCCACGCCCTGCTGGCCGAGGAGTCCAACATCGCGCGTGTGGCCGACCCGGCCGGTGGCTCCTGGTACGTCGAGACGCTCACCGAGGACCTCGCGCGCACCGCGTGGGAGTGGTTCCGCCGGATCGAGCGGGAGGGCGGGCTGGGCACCGCGCTGCGCTCCGGCCTCGTGGCTGACGAGCTGGCTGCCACGGCGGCCACCCGGCAGGAGCGGGTCGCGCGCCGCGTCGACCCCGTCACCGGCGTCAGCGAGTTCCCCCTGCATGGTGAGAAGCCGTTGCAGCGCAAGCCCTTCCCTGCCCCGTCCACGTCGCCGGCGGCGCCGGCGGGTCTGCCGCGGCTGCGTCGGGCGACCGCGTTCGAGGCGCTGGCCGACCGGGCTGCGGCGTTCGCCCGGGCCACCGGGAGCCCGCCCCGGGTGTTCCTCGCCAACATCGGCCCGCTGCGCAGCCACGCCACCCGTGCCGGCTTCGCGGCCAACCTCTTCTGGGCGGGGGGGATCGAGGTCGAGCGCGGCGAGGGCGGCTCGCCCGAGGAGGTGGTCGCGGCGTTCCGCGCCAGCGGCGCCACCGCGGCCTGCCTCTGCGGCAGCGACCGCCAGTACGCCGAGCAGGGCGCCGAGGTGGCCGCCGCCCTCAGCGCTGCCGGCGCCACGTGGCTGGCCCTCGCCGGGGCACCCGGCGACCGTGAGTCGTCGTACCGCCAGGCCGGGGTCGGGACGTTCCTCTTCGCCGGGTGCGACGCCGTCGACGTCCTCGCCCGCACCCTCGACGGACTCGGAGTTCCCGCATGAGCAGCCGCATCCCGTCCTTCGACGACGCCGAGCTGGGCGACCTGGTGGTGCCCGACGACGCCGCCGCACAGTGGGCCGACCGCGTGCAGCAGGTCAGCGGCAAGGACCCCGACGAGCTGGCCTGGCACACCCCCGAGGGGGTCGTGGTGCCACCCGTCTACAGCGGTGCGGACACCGACGGCCTGGACTTCCTGCGGACCTATCCCGGCATCGCGCCGTACCTGCGGGGGCCCTATCCGACGATGTACGTCAACCAGCCGTGGACGATCCGCCAGTACGCCGGGTTCTCCACCGCGGAGGAGTCCAACGCGTTCTACCGGCGCAACCTCGCCGCCGGGCAGAAGGGGCTGTCGGTGGCGTTCGACCTGGCCACCCACCGCGGCTACGACAGCGACCACCCCCGGGTCGCCGGTGACGTGGGCATGGCCGGTGTGGCGATCGACTCGATCCTCGACATGCGCCAGCTCTTCGACGGCATCCCGCTGGACCAGATGAGCGTGTCGATGACGATGAACGGCGCGGTGCTGCCGGTGCTCGCGCTCTACGTCGTCGCCGCCGAGGAGCAGGGCGTCAAGCCCGAGCAGCTGTCCGGGACCATCCAGAACGACATCCTCAAGGAGTTCATGGTCCGCAACACCTACATCTACCCGCCGGCGCCCTCGATGCGGATCATCTCCGACATCTTCGCGTTCACGTCGGCGCACATGCCGCGCTACAACTCGATCTCCATCTCCGGCTACCACATCCAGGAGGCCGGGGCGACGGCCGACCTCGAGCTCGCCTACACCCTCGCCGACGGCATCGAGTACATCCGCGCCGGTGCCGCCGCCGGCCTGGACATCGACGCCTTCGCGCCGCGGCTGTCGTTCTTCTGGGCCACGGGGATGAGCTTCTTCATGGAGGTCGCCAAGCTGCGCGCGGCCCGGCTGCTGTGGGCCCGGCTGGTGCGCGACTTCGGGCCGAAGAACCCCAAGTCGCTGTCGCTGCGCACCCACTGCCAGACCTCCGGCTGGTCGCTGACCGCCCAGGACGTCTACAACAACGTCGTGCGCACGTGCGTGGAGGCGATGGCCGCGACCCAGGGGCACACGCAGTCCCTGCACACCAACGCCCTGGACGAGGCGCTGGCGCTGCCGACCGACTTCTCCGCCCGGATCGCGCGCAACACCCAGCTGCTGCTGCAGCAGGAGTCCGGCACCGGCCGGGTCATCGACCCGTGGGGCGGCAGCGACTACGTCGAGCGGCTCACCCACGACCTCGCCGCGCGGGCCTGGTCGCACATCCAGGAGGTCGAGGCCGCCGGCGGCATGTCGGCCGCCATCGAGGCGGGCCTGCCCAAGCTGCGGATCGAAGAGGCGGCGGCGCGCACCCAGGCGCGGATCGACTCCGGCCGGCAGCCCGTCATCGGCGTCAACACCCACCGGGTGCCGGACGAGGAGACCGTCGAGGTCCTCAAGGTCGACAACGGCGCGGTGCGCGAGGGCCAGGTCGCCAAGCTGCGCCGGCTGCGTGCCGAGCGTGACGAGGACGCCTGCCGTGCGGCGCTGTCACGGCTGAGCCGTGCGGCAGCCGGGCCCAGCACCGGTCCGGATGCCGCCGACGCCAACCTGCTGGCGCTGTCGATCGACGCCGCCCGGGCGATGGCCACGGTCGGGGAGATCTCCGATGCGCTGGAGCAGGTCTACGGGCGCTACACCGCGCAGATCCGTACCATCAGCGGCGTGTACCGCGAGGAGGCCGGCGGTCCCGGCGCCATGACCGAGATGACCGCTGCCGTCGAGGAGTTCGAGCGCCTCGAGGGTCGGCGCCCGCGCATCCTGGTGGCGAAGATGGGCCAGGACGGCCACGACCGCGGCCAGAAGGTCATCGCGACGGCGTTCGCCGACCTCGGCTTCGACGTCGACGTGGGCGCGCTGTTCCAGACGCCCGAGGAGGTCGCGCGGCAGGCGGTCGAGGCGGACGTGCACGTCGTCGGGGTCAACTCCCTCGCCGCCGGGCACCTGACGCTCGTCCCCGCCCTGCGGCGCGAGCTCGATGCCCTGGGGCGCGAGGACATGATGATCGTCGTGGGTGGGGTGATCCCCTCCCAGGACTTCGAGGAGCTGCGCGCCTCCGGGGCCGACGCGATCTACCCACCGGGGACGGTCATCGCCGAGGCCGCGGCGGAGCTGCTCGGCACCCTCTCGACCCGCCTGGGGCTGGTCGCGCCCGACCATGGCTGAGCCGGCACCGCCCCGCCCGGAGGTGGCCGAGTGGGTCGGGCGGGTCCGCGATGGCACGCGCGCCGACCTCGCGCGGGCGATCACCCTGGTCGAGTCCAGCCGCGCCGACCACCGGGAGCTGGCCCAGGAGCTGCTCGTGCAGCTGACGCCGTACGCCGGGAAGGCCACCCGCATCGGCATCTCCGGTGTGCCCGGCGTCGGGAAGTCCACGTTCATCGACGGGTTCGGCACCATGCTCACCGCCGCCGGTCACCGGGTCGCCGTCCTGGCGGTCGACCCCTCCTCCACCCGCAGCGGCGGCAGCATCCTCGGCGACAAGACACGCATGGCCCGGCTGGCGGTCGACCCGCACGCGTACGTGCGGCCGTCACCGACCGGTGGCCGGCTCGGCGGCGTCGCCCGGGCGACGCGCGAGACGATGGTGCTGGTCGAGGCGGCCGGCTACGACGTCGTGCTGGTCGAGACGGTCGGGGTCGGGCAGTCGGAGGTGGCGGTCGCCGACATGGTCGACACGTTCCTGCTGCTGGCGCTCGGGCGCACCGGCGACCAGCTGCAGGCGATCAAGAAGGGCATCCTCGAGCTGGCCGACGTGATCGCGGTGAACAAGGCCGACGGCGAGGGCGCCGTCGAAGCGCGACTGACCGCAAGGGATCTCACCGGCGCGATGCGGATGATGCGCTCGTCCGACCCGGCCGCGCCGTCCTGGCGGGTGCCGGTGCTGACCTGCAGCGGGCTGACCGGCGAGGGCCTGCCGGAGGTCTGGGAGGCCGTGCAGCGGCACCAGACGGCCGTGACCACCAACGGCTCGCTGGTCGAGCGGCGCAGCCGCCAGCACGTGGAGTGGATGTGGTCGATGCTCGGCGACTCGCTGCTGGAGTCCCTGCACGCGCACCCCGCCGTCCGGGCGGTCCTGCCCGACACCGAGCAGCGCGTACGCCGCGGTGAGCTGCCCGCCGCTGCCGCGGCCCAGCAGCTCCTCGACACGTTCCTCGCCACCCCGCAAACCCAGGGGTTCTGAGAGCACCCACCCCGCAAACCTGGGGTTCTGCCCGGCCGCTCCCCGCAGACCTGCGGTTCTGCCGGTCCCGCTCCTCGGCCGCACGGCGGGGACGGCTGCGGATGCGGCGTGCACTCAGCCCTCCGGTCGTCGCAGCCACGCGGCGCCGTCCGCCGGGAGCCAGCCGCCAGAGGTCAGGGGCGCGCTGGCGATGAGGACGTCGCCGTCCGGCAGGGGCACCGCCTCATCGCCCATGGCCAGCACCAGGGAGATGCCGCCCTCGCGCGCCGCCACCAGCCGGCCGTCGCCCGTGCGCTCCCACACCACCACGTCATCGGCCGACACCTCGCCGTTCCGGTGCAGCTGCGCCCGGATCCTCAGCGCGCAGCGGCACAGCGCCAGCATCGAGGCCTCGTCGCCGCTCTGCGCCTCGACGGACAGCGGACCCCACCCGTCCGGCACGGGCAGCCACGGCTCGCTCGTCGCCTCGGGTGAGAAGCCATGTGCCCCAGCGTTTTCCGTCGTCCACGGCATCGGGACGCGGCATCCGTCGCGCGAGACGCCGTTGCGCGCCCAGGCCGGGTCCTGACGCCGGTCCTCGGGCACGTCCACCTCGGGCAGGCCGAGCTCCTGGCCCTGGTACAGGTACGCCGCTCCCGGCAGGCCGAGTACGGCGAGGATCGCGGCCCGGGCGCGGGCGTGGCCCCGGGCACCGCCGCCATACCGCGTGGGTGCGCGCGTCACGTCATGGTTCTCGACGACCCACGTCGTCGAGGCACCACTGCCGGCGCTGACGTCGAGCAGCTCGACCGCGGCGTCGAGCCAGGCCCGGGCGTCCCACGGCGCGGCGAGGAAGGCGAACGCGAAGACCTGGTGGAGCTCGTCCGGCCGGGTGTACGACGCCACGTCGGCCGGGGGCAGGTTGGCCTCGCCGACCAGGACGCGGGGCTGCTCGTAGCCGTCGGCGATGCGGCGCCACCGGCGGTAGACCTCGTGGACCTCGATCTGGTTGCAGGCCAGGGGGTTTGCGCGAAGGCGCATCGGCTCCACCGTGGCCGGAGCGTCGAGGTCGGGGAGCCCCGCAGCCTTGAACAGCCCGTGCGCGACGTCGATGCGCAGCCCGTCGGCGCCACGGTCGAACCAGAACCGGACGATGTCGTCGAACATCGGGCCCACGCGGGGGTCACGCCAGTTCCAGTCGGGCTGCTCGGGGGCGTAGAGGTGCAGGTACCACTCTCCCGGCTGCCCGTCGGGCTCGTGCACCCGCGTCCAGGCCGGTCCGCCGAAGACGCTCGTCCAGTTGTTCGGCGGCTCGGCGCCGTCCGGGCCGCGGCCGGGCGCGAAGTGGAACAGGGCCCGCTCGGGGCTGCCCGGCTCGGCCGCCAGCGCCGCCCGGAACAGCGGGTGGGCGCTCGAGGCGTGGTTCGGGACCAGGTCGACCAGCACCCGGAGGCCGAGGTCGTGCGCGGCCCGGACCAGCGTGTCGAACGACGACAGGTCGCCGAAGAGCGGGTCCACGTCGCAGTAGTCACTGACGTCGTAGCCGTGGTCGGCCTGCGGCGACCGCTGGAACGGGGTCAGCCAGATGGCCTGGACGCCGAGCCCGGCGACGTACGGCAGTCGGGCCGTGGCCCCTGCGAGGTCACCGACCCCGTTTCCGTCCGCGTCGGCGAACGACCGTGGGTAGATCTGGTAGACGACCGCATCCCGCCACCACTGCTCCGACCGTGTCTGCGGGACCCCTGCCTGTTCCGTCACGCCCAGACCGTATCCGTCCGCACGTTGGGGCACATCCTGTCGCCGGCCGGAGTCCTCAGCCGACCTGGGGAGGCTCGGGAAGAGGAGCATTCCTCCTCGGCTCGGCGGCCCGCGCGCGGGCCTCCGAGCCGGCCCGTGCGCCGGCCGCCTGACGGACCAGGTGGTCCCGCTCGGCGACGTCCGTCGCCCGACAGGCGGCATCGGCGTACGCCGTGGCGGCGGCAGAGAGGTCGCCGCCCAGCTCGTGCAGGTGCCCGCGGACGGCGTGCCACCGGTGCCGCTCGCCGAGCACGTCGGTCAGCCGGTCGGTCTCGCGCAACCCGGCGGCGGCACCCAGGACGTGGCCGACCGCGACCGCGCGCCCGAGCACCGCGGCGGGGTCCTCGCGGACCGGGTCGTCGGTGAGGGCGACGAGGTCGTCGTACCAGGCGAGGATCTGCGGCCAGTCGGTCTCGTCCGCGCTGGCCGCGTCGTCGTGCAGGGCGGCGATGGCGGCCTCGACCTGGTAGCGGCCCGGGCGCTGGGCGGCCAGGGCCGACTGGAGGACGCGCACGCCCTCGGCGACCTCGCGGGTGTCCCACAGGCTGCGGTCCTGTCGGTCGAGCGGGACGATCCGCCCCTCGGGGTCGCGTCGAGCCGGGAGGCGGGCGTGGTTGAGGAGCATCAGGGCGAGCAGCCCGCGTGCCTCCGGCTCGTCGGTGACGAGGGTGAGCTGGCGGGCGAGCCGGATCGCCTCGCGGGCCAGGTCCACCCGGCCCGCATGGCCGGTCGTGTAGACGAGGTAGAGCACCCGCAGCACGACGGCGAGGTCGCCGGGCTGGTCCAGGCGGCGGCCCCGCAGGGCGCGCTTGGCCCGGCTGATCCGCTGCGCCATCGTCGCCTCGGGGACGTAGAAGGCGTCGGCGATCTCGCGGGTGGTGAGGCCGCCGACGGCACGCAGGGTCAGCGCCACCTGCGAGGCGGGCGCAAGGTCGGGGTGGCAGCAGCAGAAGAGCAGGAAGAGGGTGTCGTCCCCCTCCTCGGTGGCAGCGGGCCGCGGCTCGGCGTACGTCGCCTCCTCGCGGCGGGAACGGGCGGCCTCGCTGCGGCGGCCGTCGACGAGCCGCCGGGTCGCGACCGTCGCCAGCCACGCGCGCGGGTCGCGCGGCGGGTGCTCGGGCCACACCCGCAACGCCTCCAGCAGCGCCTCCTGCAACGCGTCCTCCGCGGCGTCGAAGTCCTCACCCCGCCGGACCAGCCCCGCGAGCACCCGCGGGACGAGGGCGCGCAGCGCGCCCTCGTCCAGCTGTCGCGTCGGCTCGTCCGTCACGCCGGCTCCGTGGTCCGGGAGCGGCTACGGACATGACCTCCCGGACGTCGATCCACTCGTACAGCGGCTCCCCGCCCGGGCCGGGCTCGGAGGAGACATAGGCCGCGAGCTCGACCGCGCGCTCGTGCGACTCGACGTCGATCATGTACCAGCCCGCCACGAGGTCGCTGGTCTCGGGCAGCGGGCCGTCGGTGGTCACCGGGGCGGCGTCCGGCCCGCCGTACCGCACCCAGGTGCGCGCCGGCGTGAGCGCCTGCGCGTCGACGAGCTCGCCGTTCTTCTCGAGGAGCTCGCCGACGTGGTGGAGGAAGGCCATGTGCGCCTCCACGTCCTCGGGGGCCCACTGGTCCATCGGGGGGAAGGGGTGGTGCGGCGTGGGGCCGCCGCGGTAGTGCTTGAGCAGCAGGTACTTCGGCATGGTGGTCTCCAGATGTCGCGGGCCGCGCCTGTCGTGGCCTCCACCTGGTGAGCGGAGCCGGCACGAGCTTCTCGACATGAAACCACTCCCCAGCTCCGGGAGCGTCAAGAACGGTTCCCCGGCTGCGGACCGTGGGGTGTCCTCAGGCGCGGACGGTGGTGACGGGCATCGAGGAGTCGGCGGGGAGGTCGAGCTCGGAGGGCGTCGCGGCCCCGGGACACCATCTGGGCGCCGAGCGAGGCCACCATCGCCCCGTTGTCGGTGCACAGCCCCGGGCGGGGCACCCGCAGCCGGATCCCGGCCGCGTCGCACCGCTCCTGGGCCATCGCCCGCAGCCGGCTGTTGGCCGCGACACCGCCGCCGATGAGCAGGTCCTCGACCCCGTGCTCACGGCAGGCCAGCACCGCCTTGCGCGTGAGCACGTCGGTGACCGCCTCCTGGAAGCTGGCCGCGACGTCGGCGACGGGCACCGGCTCGCCGGACCGCTCACGGGCCTCGACCCAGCGGGCCACCGACGTCTTCAACCCCGAGAACGAGAAGTCGAACCGGTGCCGCTCCATGTCCTTGCGCGAGGTCAGGCCGCGGGGGAAGTCGATGGCCACCGAGCTGCCTTCTCGCGCCATCCGGTCCACGTGCGGGCCGCCGGGGAACGGCAGGCCGAGGACGCGGGCCACCTTGTCGAACGCCTCGCCGGCCGCGTCGTCGATCGTGCTGCCGAGCGACCGCACGTCGTCGGTCACGTCCGGCACGAGCAGCAGGCTGGAGTGGCCGCCCGAGACCAGCATCGCCAGCGTCGGCTCCGGCAGCGGGCCGTGCTCGACGATGTCCACCGCGACGTGGGCGGCGAGGTGGTTCACGCCGTACAGCGGGACGCCGAGGGACACCGACAGCGCCTTGGCCGCCGCGACGCCGACGAGCAGCGCGCCGGCCAGGCCGGGGCCGGCGGTCACCGCGACCGCGTCGAGGTCGGCGAGCCGGACGCCCGCCTCGCGGCACGCACGCTCGATGCGTCGGCACCATCGCCTCCAGGTGCGCCCGGCTCGCGACCTCCGGCACCACCCCGCCGAAGCGCGCGTGCTCGTCCACGCTGCTCGCGACGGCGTCGACCAGCAGCTGCTCGCCGCGGACGATCCCGACCCCGGTCTCGTCGCAGGAGGTCTCGATGCCCAGCACCAGGGGCCCGTTGTCGGTCATCGTCCGTCCTTCAGGTCCAGCCGCATGATGTGCGCGTCGACGTTCCCGGGTTGGTAGTACTAGCGTCTCGTCGTCAAGGTGACGAATCCCGTGGTGGCGTAGAGCCGCTGGGCCGGCGCGTTGTCCGCGCGGACCTCGAGCATGAGGTGCTCCGCGCCGCTGTCGCGCGCGTCCGCCACCAGGTGGTCCATCAGCCGCCGGCCCCAGCCGCGCCCCTGCGCGGTGGGCGCGACCGCGATCGTCATCACGTCGGCGACCTCGCCGGCCCGGTCCAGACCGGCGTAGCCCGCGACCTGCCCGTCATCCTCGGCCACCACGTAGGACCGGCGCGGGCGCTGGGCCAGCTCGGACCACCAGCTCGCCTCCGACCACGCGTCGGCGCCGAACAGCTCGGGCTCGAGCCCGGCGAGGGCCGGGATGTCGTGCCACGTCATCGCGCGCAGCGTCACCGGACCGCCTGCGCGCGCTCGGCGGTCGGCACGGCGTCCGGCCGGCGCAGGTAGAGCGGCTCGACGTCCGACAGGTCGGCGCCGGCGGCCAGGAGCCGGGCGGCCAGGTCGGCCAGGTGCCCGGCGCTGACGTCGAGCGGGCCGACCCGCCCCGGCAGGACCTCGGGGTAGAGCAGCCCACCCCGTCCCACGACCGGCGCGCCGTCGAGCTCCGCGGCCACCACGGCCGGGGCCGCCACCGCGGGCTCCGTGGTCGCGGACGGCGCCCTGGTCGGTGACGTCGTAGCGGGCCCAGTAGACCTCCTTGCGCCGCGCGTCCGTCGCCACGACGAAGCCACCGGTGACCGCGCCCTCACGCCAGGCCTGGTGCGCGAGGGCGTCCAGGCTGCAGACGCCGAGCGCCGGGATGCCGCGGGCGAAGGCGAAGGTGCGCGCCGTGACCAGCCCCACCCGCAGGCCGGTGAACGGTCCGGGCCCGAGCCCGCTGACGACCGCGGTCACGTCGGCCGCGCTGCGCCCCGCCTCCTGCAGGACCCGGACGACGCCGGGCGCGAGGTGCTCGCCGTGGCGCCGGGCGTCGAGGGTGCTGGACTCGGCCAGCACCGACGACCCGTCGTGGACGGCGACGGTGATCGCGGAGGTGGAGGTGTCGATCGCGAGCAGCAGCACGGGGTTCAGGCTAACGAGCAAGGGCGTCCAGGGCCGCGGCGGCCTCGGCTCCTGCCCAGCGCGGGCCGCGCGCCGACAGGGCGACCGTGCGGGCGGCGTCGCCGCGCAGCGTGACCTCCAGGTGGTCCTCGGCCAGCCCCTCGGCCAGCCCGTGCCCCCACTCGACGACCGTGACCGCCTCGTCGAGCGAGGCGTCCAGGTCCAGGTCGTCCAGCTCGGCGACCCCGCCGAGCCGGTAGGCGTCGACGTGGACCAGGTCGGGGCCGCCGACGAGCGAGGGGTGCACGCGGGCGATGACGAACGTCGGCGACGTGATCGGGCCGCGGACCCCCAGCCCCTCAGCCGAGCCCCTGGGTCAGCGTCGTCTTGCCCGCGCCCAGACCGCCGGTCAGGACGACGAGGTCGCCGGCGGCAAGGACCTGCGCCAGCCGGTGGCCCCAGCGCCGCGTGTCCTCCGCCGTGGCGAGCGTGGTCTCACGAGACATGGCGGCGGCGGCCGGGACGCAGCTTGGCCACCCGGCGCTGCTGCGCCAGGTCGGTCACGGTGCGACGTACACCGGTCGTGCGGGCGCGGTGCTCCTCATCGGACCGGGCGCGCAGGCCGCGCTCGACCAGTGACAGCAGCTGCTGGTTCACCGTGTCGGGGTGCTCCAGCATGATGATGTGGCCGGCGTCGTTGACGATCACGTGCTCGGCGCCGGGGATGAGGCGCACGATCTCCTCGCTGTGCGCGGGAGGGGTCAGCAGGTCCTGCTTCCCGTTGAGCACGAGGGTCTCGACGCCGTTGAACTGCTCCAGCGCCTCGCGCTTGTCGTGGCTGTCGAAGGTCACCATGAACTGGGCCATGACCTCCATGCGGGTGCCGAAGATCATGTCCGCCGTCAGCCGCACGATGCTCAGCGGCACCGGGGAGGCGAAGGAGTAGCGGTCGACGAAGAAGTCCTCGACGTCCCTGCCGGCCTTGAGGACCGAGGAGACCAGCGCCTGCCGGGACGCCAGCTGCGCGACCGCGAGGGGCCCGAACCGGTGCAGCACCTTGCCCAGCGTCGGGCCGAACCCCCAGGACACCTCGTCCAGGCTGCCCGGGCTGGTGGCGATGAAGGCCGCGGCGAGGACGCGCTCGCGGATCAGGGCGTGGTGGTCCACGGCGAGGGACATCATCGTCATCCCGCCCATCGAGTGCCCGACCAGCACGAGCGGCCCCTCGGGCGCCGCCTCGGCGATGACGCGGGCCAGGTCGCGGCCGAGCTGGTCGATGTTGGCCGACTCCTTGCTCCCGGTGCCCGAGCGGCCGTGGCCGCGCTGGTCCCAGACCACGACGCGGTAGCCCGCCTCGGTCAGGGCGCGCCGCTGGAAGACCCAGCTGCGCAGGCTGAGGGTGTAGCCGTGGGAGAAGACCACCGTGGGCACCACGTCCCGCACCGGCGCGTCGCCCCGGGGCTCGTCGACCTCGACGTGCAGCGGCACGCCGTCGTCGGCGAGGACGACCAGCTCCTTGTCGGCCACGACGTCGTAGGAGTCGGTGCCGTCCAGCGCCCGGGCCGTGCTGCGGGCGCGCACCAGCCGGTCGGTGGCCACGCCCGCCGCCGCGGTCGCGCCGGCGGCGACGAGGCCGACGCCCAGCCCGGTGAGGGTCCTTCGGCGCGGGCTGCTCACTGCTCTCCTCCAACGTAGATCCGGGGCACGCGGGCGCCGACGCGGGTGACGATCTCATACGAGATCGTCCCGGTCGCCGCGGCCCAGTCCTCGGCCGTGGGCCCGTCCGCCCCGCCACGACCGAAGATCACGACCTCCTGGCCGGGTCGCACCTGCTGCTCGGGGCCCACGTCGACGACGAACTGGTCCATGCATACCCGCCCGGACACCGTGTGACGCACTCCTCCGATGGTGACGGGCCCCACGTTGGTCGCGTTGCGCGGGATCCCGTCGGCGTAGCCGGCCGGGACCAGCGCGAGGGTCGTCTCCCGCCCGGTGACGTACTGGTGCCCGTAGCTGACCCCCTGGCCGGCGGGCACGGTCTTGGTCACCGCGAGGTCGGCCGCGAACGTCATCGCCGGGGTCAGCCCGAACGACGCCGGGTCCCCGAGGTCCGGCACCGGCGACAGGCCGTAGACCGCGAGGCCGGGACGGACCAGGTCGAAGTGGGCGCCGGGGTTGGTCAAGGTGGCGGCCGAGTTGGCCAGGTGCCGCACCTCCAGCCGGCAGCCGGCCCGCTCCGCCAGCGCGACCGCCTCGACGAACCGCTCCTGCTGCAGCCGGACGGTGGGGTGGGCGGGCGCGTCGGCGTAGGCGAAGTGCGACCAGACCCCGACCACGCGGACGGCGCCCTCGGCCTCCAGCCTGCGCGCCGCGTCGACCAGCACCGGCCAGTCGTCCCCGAACGCGCCGTTGCGGCCCAGCCCGGTGTCCACCTTGAGGTGGATGCGGGCGGTGCGGCCGAGGGCGCGGGCACCGGCGGCCACCTCCTCCAGCGCCCAGAGCGCCGAGACCGACAGGTCGACGTCGGCGGCGATCGCCGCCGCGAAGTCGCTGCCCGGCACGTGCAGCCAGGACAGCACCGGCACGGTGAGCCCCGCCGCGCGCAGCTCCATCGCCTCCCCGAGCTGGGCGACGCCGAGCCAGGTCGCGCCGCCGCGGACGGCCGCGCGGGCGCTGGGCAGCAGGCCGTGCCCGTAGCCGTCGGCCTTGACCACGGCCATGACGGCGGCCGACCCCGCGTGCGCGGCGAGGGCTGCGACGTTGTCGCGGATGGCACCGAGGTCGACGACGGCACGCGAGGGCAGCCCGCGCATCGCCTCGCGCGGGCTGGAACGGGGGTCGGCGGCAGGTCCGGCCGGCTGGGCACTCATCGGAGTCAGTCTCTCAGGACCGGTGCCGCCCGCGGGCCAGCAGCCCCGCCACGACCGCCGGTATGGCGGTGGCGACCGCCAGGGCACGGACCGGCCCGCCCGGGTTGGCGGCGTCGCCGGCGAGGCCGTGCACCAGCGCCGCCAGGCTGCCGGCGTCCAGCGGCGACAGCCCCGAGGCCAGCAGGGTCCCGGCCAGCCCGGCCAGCACGTCACCGGAGCCGGCGGTCGCCATCCAGGCCGGCGCGTCGGCCTGCGAGCGCACCACCGCACCGGGGCCGGGGTCGACGACCAGGGTGGTCGACCCCTTCAGCAGGACGGTGGCGCCGGTCAGCTCGGCGAGCCACCTGGCGTGCTGGAGCGGGGCGGCCGTGACCTCGGCGCGCTCGACCGGCCGGTCCAGCCGGGTGAGCAGCCGGGCCAGCTCGCCGGCGTGCGGCGTGAGCAGGGTCGGCGCGGGTCGGGGCCCGCGCTCGAGCAGCTCGAGGCCGCCGGCGTCCACGACGCACGGCGCCCCCGAGGCGAGCGCCTCGAGCGCGGCGCCCCGCTGGGCCCGGCCGGGCGCGGTGTCGTCGCCGGGGTCCAGTCCGGGCCCGACCAGCCACGCCTGCACCCGCCCGACCCCGTGCACCGCCTCGGGCACGGCGGTGCGGATCAGCATGGTGGGGGTCGGCGGCCCGACGTAGCGGACCATCCCGGCGCCGGCCGCCACGGCGGTCGTGACGCTGAGCAGCGGCGCACCGGTGTAGCCCTCGCCGCCGGCGACGACGCCCAGCACCCCGCGGGAGTACTTGTCGTCCGCCGGTCCGGGCACCGGCCACAGGGCGGCCACGTCGTCGTGGGTGAGCCGCTGCACGGACGGCGCCCCGACCGGCTCGACGCCGATGTCGACCACGGTGAGCACCCCGACCGCCGGCTCCGTCGCCGGCAGCAGGTGCACCGGCTTGACCATCCCGAAGGTGACCGTCTCGTCCGCGAACACCGTCGCGGGCGCCGAGACCTCACCGGCCGGGTCGGCGCCGCTCGGCAGGTCGACCGCCACGACCATCGACTCGTCCGGCACGGCGCGCACCACGGCCTCGGCCGCGGGCGGCAGGCCCGGGCCGGCCGCCGATGCCGAGGACTCCGTCGAGCACGACGTCCGCCTCCTGCACCAGCTCGACGGCGCGCGGGTCCGCCTGCTCGCCGAGCGAGGCGACGACCTCGACCCCGGCCGCGGTCACCGCCTCCAGTCCCGCCGCGTGCGGGTGCTCCGACACGGTGACGACCGCGGCGGCCACGCCCTCCTCGGCCAGCGCGGCGACGGCATACAGGGCGTCACCACCGTTGTCCCCGCCGCCGACGAGGGCGACGACGCGGCGGCCGGCGCGCTCGCGGAGCCGGACCGCCACGACGTCGGCGAGGCCGCGCGCCGCACGGTCCATCAGGGTCCCCTCGGGCAGCTCGCGCATCGCGGCCCCCTCGGCGGCACGGACGCTGCTCACGTCGTACGCCTCGATCACGGCGCCTCCCTCAACCCTCGGCGATGACGACCGCCGACGCGATGCCGGCGTCGTGGGACAGGGACACGTGCAGGTCGTGCACACCGAGCTCGTCGGCGCGGGCCTGCACGGTGCCGCGCACCTGCAGGTGCGGGCGGCCGTCGGCCCCGCGCAGCACCGTGGCGTCGGTCCAGTGCAGGCCGACCGGCGCCCCGAGCGCCTTGGCCAGGGCCTCCTTGGCCGCGAACCGGGCGGCCAGGGAGTTCAGCCCGAGGTCGCGCTCCTGGTCGGTGAACAGCCGCTCGCGCAGCCGC
Source organism: uncultured Actinomycetota bacterium (assembly GCA_963724015.1). GTDB lineage: Bacteria > Actinomycetota > Actinomycetes > Actinomycetales > Dermatophilaceae > CAVRTM01. The sequence goes on along the minus strand of CAVRTM010000004.1, from coordinate 365,073 downwards.
GGCGTGCGGTCCAGGGTCTGCCCGAACCGGGCGACGTCGACGACGTCGATGCCGACTCCGATGATCACGGGGAGCGCCTGGGCCCTACTCGACCGTGACCGACTTGGCCAGGTTGCGCGGCTGGTCGACGTCCAGGCCCTTGGCCGTGGCCAGCTCGAGGGCGAAGACCTGCAGCGGCACGACCGTCAGCAGCGGCGCGAGCAGCGGCGGCGTCGCGGGGACCCGGATGACCTCGTCGGCGAACGGGACGACGTCCTCGTCCCCCTCCTCGGCGATCACCAGGGTGCGGGCGCCGCGGGCGCGGATCTCCTGGATGTTGGACACGACCTTGCCGTGCAGGCCGTGCTCGCTGCTGGGCGAGGGAACGATCACGAACACCGGCTGGCCGGGCTCGATCAGCGCGATCGGGCCGTGCTTGAGCTCGCCCGCGGCGAACCCCTCGGCGTGGATGTAGGCCAGCTCCTTGAGCTTGAGCGCGCCCTCCATCGCGACGGGGAAGCCGACGTGGCGGCCGAGGAAGAGCACCGAGCGGGTGTCGGCCATGAAGCGGGCGATCTCGCGGACCCGGTCGAGGTTGCCGAGCACGCTCTCCAGCTTGGCCGGGATCTCGTGCAGGTCCTTCATCACCGCCTGCGCCTCGTCGGCGTAGGTGCCGCCGCGCAGCTGGGCGAGGTAGAGCCCGAGGATGTAGCAGGCGGTGATCTGGGCCAGGAACGCCTTGGTGGACGCGACGGCGATCTCGGGGCCGGCGTGGGTGTAGAGCACGGCGTCGGACTCGCGCGGGATCGTCGAGCCGTGGGTGTTGCAGATGGAGATGGTGCGCGCGCCGAGGTCGCGGGCGTGCTTGACCGCCATCAGGGTGTCCATCGTCTCCCCGGACTGGGAGATCGAGACCACGAGGGTGCGCTCGTTGACCACCGGGTCGCGGTAGCGGAACTCGTGCGCGAGCTCGACCTCGCAGGGGATGCGGGTCCAGTGCTCGATGGCGTACTTGGCGACCATGCCGGCGTAGGCCGCCGTCCCGCAGGCGATGACGACCATCTTGTCGATGCTGCGCAGGTCCTCCTCGGAGATCCGCAGCTCGTCCAGGACCAGTCGGCCGGCCTCGTCGGTGCGCCCGAGCAGGGTGTCGCCGACGGCGTGCGGCTGGTCGTTGATCTCCTTCTCCATGAAGGTCTCGTAGCCGCCCTTCTCCGCGGCGGCGGCGTCCCAGTCGACGTGGTACTGCGTGCCCTGGGCCGGCGTGCCGTCGAACCCGATGACCGTGGCGCCCTCGGGGGTGATCGTGACGATCTGGTCCTGGCCGAGCTCCAGCGCCTCGCGGGTGTGCCCGATGAACGCGGCGACGTCGGAGCCGAGGAAGGTCTCGCCCGTCGCCGAGGCCGACGACCAGGGGGCTGTTGCGGCGGGCGCCGACGACCACACCGGGCTGGTCGGCGTGCACGGCCAGCAGGGTGAAGGCGCCGTGCAGGCCGCCCACGACCTCGCGCATGGCCTCGGTCAGGTCGCCGACCTTGTCGTAGGCCCGGGCCAGCAGCTGGGCCACGACCTCGGTGTCGGTCTCGGACAGGAAGGTCACCCCGTCGGCCTGCAGGCCACCCCGTAGGGCGTGGAAGTTCTCGATGATGCCGTTGTGGATCAGCGCCAGCTTGCCGTCGTCGCCACCGCGGTGCGGGTGGGCGTTGACGTCGGTGGGGCCGCCGTGGGTGGCCCAGCGGGTGTGCCCGATGCCCGTGCTGGACGCCGGGAGCGGCTCGTGCCCGATCGCGGAGACGAGGTTGGCCAGCTTGCCGGCGCGCTTGCGGGTGGCGACGTGGTCGCCGTCGACGAGGGCCACACCGGCCGAGTCGTACCCGCGGTACTCCAGCCGGGCGAGGCCCTCCATCACCACGTCGAGCGCCTTGCCGTCGACGCCCGGACCCACGTAACCCACGATTCCACACATGGGCTGCAGCCTAACGTCGCTCGGGCCGTGCCCCGCGCAGACGGGCCGTGGGCCACAATGACCGGCGTGCCGCACGCCAGCCACAGCCTCCCCTCGCCCTACGTCGAGCTCGACCGCGGCGCGTGGGCCCGGCTGCGCGACCACCACCCGCTCAGCCTGACCGTCGAGGACGTGACCCGGCTGCGGGGCCTCGGCGACCGGCTGGACCTGCACGAGGTGGAGCAGGTCTACCTGCCGCTGTCGCGGCTGCTCAACTTCTACGTCGGGGCCACCGCGGGCCTGCACCGCGTCACCACCGACTTCCTGCGCGAGCAGCCCGAGCGCACCCCGTTCGTCATCGGGGTCGCCGGGTCGGTGGCGGTCGGCAAGTCCACGACCTCCCGGATCCTGCGCGAGCTGCTGGCCCGCTGGCCCGGCACGCCCCGGGTCGAGCTGATCACCACCGACGGCTTCCTCTACCCCAACGCCGAGCTCGAGCGCCGGGGGCTGCTGCAGCGCAAGGGCTTCCCCGAGTCCTACGACCGCCGGGCCCTGCTGCGGTTCGTCGCCGAGGTCAAGGCCGGGTCCGAGCGGGTCGAGCGCACCGGTCTACTCCCACCTGACCTACGACATCGTCCCCGGCGAGCGGGCGGTCGTGCACCGCCCCGACGTGCTCATCGTCGAGGGCCTGAACGTGCTGCAGCCCCCGCGCGTGCAGCCCGACGGCCGCACCGGGCTGGCCGTGAGCGACTTCTTCGACTTCTCGGTCTACGTCGATGCCCGCATCGAGGACATCAGGCGGTGGTACGTCGACCGCTTCTTCCGGCTGCGCGAGACGGCCTTCCCCGACCCCAACTCCTACTTCCACCGCTACGCCGCGCTCTCCGACGACGAGGCCCGCGCCACGGCCGAGCACATCTGGGCGACGATCAACGAGCCCAACCTCACCGAGAACGTCCGCCCGACCCGCGGCCGCGCGTCGCTGGTGATGTCCAAGGGCGAGGACCACAGCGTCCGCCGGGTCCGCCTCCGCAAGCTCTGAGCACCGCCGGTACGGCGGGTCGCCCGCGCCCCGCGCTGCGCCGGACCCCGCCGCAGGGCGAGGATGAGCGCATGAGCGAACGCATCGAACACGACTCGATGGGCGAGGTCCGCGTGCCGGCCGACGCCCTGTGGGGAGCCCAGACGGCCCGCGCGGTCGAGAACTTCCCGATCTCGGGGCTGACCATCCCCCCGCCGATCGTGCACGCCCTGGCCCGGATCAAGGCCGCCGCCGCCCGGGTCAACGCCGAGCTGGGCGCCCTGGACGCCGACCGGGCGGCCGCGATCGAGGCGGCGGCGCGGGAGGTCGCCGCCGGCCGGCACGACGAGCACTTCCCGATCGACGTCTTCCAGACCGGCTCGGGCACCTCGACCAACATGAACGTCAACGAGGTGGTCGCCCGGCTGGCGCGTCTGCAGTCCGGCCTCGACATCCACCCCAACGACCACGTCAACGCCGGCCAGTCCTCCAACGACACGTTCCCCACCGCGATCCGGCTGGCCGCCACGACCGCCGTGGCGCAGGAGCTGGCGCCGGCGCTGGCGCACCTGGAGGCGTCCCTGCGGCGCAAGGAGGCCGAGTTCGCCTCCGTCGTCAAGGCCGGCCGCACGCACCTGATGGACGCGGTGCCGGTGACCCTGGGCCAGGAGTTCTCCGGCTACGCCCGTCAGGTCGAGCTCGGGCGGGCCCGGGTCCTGCAGGCCGCCGACGGCGCCGCCGAGCTCCCGCTCGGCGGCACGGCGGCCGGCACCGGGACTCAACGCCGCACCGGGGTTCGCCGCCGCGGTGACCGCCGCGCTCGCCGAGGAGAGCGGCATCGCGCTGCGCGAGGCGGAGAACCACTTCGAGGCCCAGGCCACCCAGGACGCCCTCGTGGCTCTCAGCGGCGCCGCCAAGGTGGTCGCGGTCAGCCTGACCAAGATCTGCAACGACCTGCGGTGGATGAGCTCGGGGCCCCGGGCGGGGCTCGGCGAGATCCACCTGCCCGACCTGCAGCCCGGGTCGAGCATCATGCCGGGCAAGGTCAACCCGGTCGTGCCGGAGGCCACGCTGATGGTGTGCGCCCAGGTGATCGGCAACGACGCGACGATCACCCTGGCCGGGGCCAGCGGCAACTTCGAGCTCAACGTCATGCTGCCGGTGATCGGCCGGTGCCTGCTGGAGTCGCTGACGTTCCTGGCCTCCAGCGCGCGGCTGCTGGCCGACCGCTGCGTCGACGGGATCACCGCCGACGAGGAGCGCTGCCTGGACCTGGCGCAGGGCTCACCGGCGATCGTCACGCCGCTGAACCGCTACATCGGCTACGAGGCGGCCGCCGCCGTGGCCAAGGAGTCCATCGCCCAGCGCCGGGCGATCCGCGAGGTGGTGCTCTCCCGCGGCCACGTGGCGTCCGGTGAGCTCAGCGAGGCCCAGCTGGATGAGGCGCTGGACCTGCTGGCCATGGCGCGACCGCCCCGCTGAGGATCCGGCGGCGCCGTACCGGCCCGGGAACGACGGCGACCCGCACACCCTTCGGGGGTGTGCGGGTCGCCGTCGTCTGACCAGCGCTGCGGGGCAGGGCCGATCAGTACCAGTTCACGGCCTGGGAGTGGCTCCACGCGGAGCACGGCGAGCCGTAGACGTCCTTGATGTACTGCAGGCCCCACTTGATCTGGGTGGCCGGGTTGGACTGCCAGTCGGAGCCGGCGCTGGCCATCTTGGAGCCGGGCAGCGACTGCGGGATGCCGTAGGCGCCGGAGGAGCCGTTGCTGGCGTGCGAGTTCCAGCCGCTCTCCTTGGTCCACAGCGAGTCCAGGCAGCCGAACTGGCCTGAGCTCCAGCCGTAGTTCCCGAGCATGATGCGGGCGGTGCCGCGCGGGTCGGAGGAGACCCGGGCGGCGATCGAGGCACGCTGCTGCGCGCGGGCGGCGCGGGCGTTGGCGGCGCGGCGCTGCTCGGCCTGGCGGGCCGCCTGGGCGGCCTTCGCCGCGCGGGCGGCCCTGGCGACGGCGGCGGCCCTGCGGGCCTTCGCGATGTTGGCGGCCTTGGCCGCGGCGGCGGCCTTGCGGGCCTTCGCGGCCTTGGCGACGGCGGCGAGGCGGGCCTTCTCGGCGACCGCGGAGGCGCGCTGGGCGCCCTCGTTCTTGGCCCTGGCGAGGGCTGCGGCGTCCTGGGCCGAGACGGCGTCCTGCTCGGAGGACTGCGTGGCGGCCTCGGAGCTGACGGTGTAGGACGCGGTGGAGCTGCCCTGGTGGGCGAAACCGGCTGCCGAGGCACCGATGACGGCGAGCGCGGCGGTGGTCGTCACGAGCGGACGGCGAAGAGCGGAAGAGAGCACGAACGGCCTTTCGATGGCCGCGCCACGCGTGCTGTGGCGCGGTCGGGGTACTCGGTGTCGGCCCGGGGCGGGCGGAGTCATGCAGCCTCCAAGAGAAAGGGCCACCCGAGGGATGGCCCAGCACGCGGATGACGTCAACGCCGACGACCCGGGAGGACCCGGGACCGAAAGCTTCGTTGCTCCGGCGTTATGAAACCGAGATCTGATGTGGTCAACCTTGACGGCCGGCTCTCCGGAAGCCAAATCGGCCACGTCTGTGAGTCGTCACATCAGTCACATCAGTCCCACCAGTCACGGCCAAACCGTCTCATTTGCGCACAAACCCCCGCCGCTTGTGAGGCTGCACACAAGAGACGGGGGACTGTGGACGAACGGAGGTTTGTGACGTAGACGGCTCAGACCTCGAGGCCCTCCAGCAGCTCGGTGACGAGCGCCGCGATCGGGCTGCGCTCGCTGCGGGTGAGCGTGACGTGGGCGAACAGCGGGTGGCCCTTGAGCGCCTCGATGACGGCCGCCACGCCGTCGTGCCGGCCCACCCGCAGGTTGTCGCGCTGGGCGACGTCGTGCGTGAGGACCACCTTGGAGTTCTGGCCGATCCGGGACAGCACCGTCAGCAGCACGTTGCGCTCGAGTGACTGGGCCTCGTCGACGATGACGAAGGCGTCGTGCAGGGAGCGACCGCGGATGTGGGTGAGCGGCAGGACCTCGAGCATCCCCCGGTCGATCACCTCCTCGACCACCTCGCTGGAGACCAGCGCGCCGAGGGTGTCGAAGACCGCCTGGGCCCAGGGCCCCATCTTCTCGGACTCGCTGCCGGGCAGGTAGCCCAGCTCCTGGCCGCCCACGGCGTACAGCGGGCGGAAGACGACGACCTTGCGGTGCTGGCGCCGCTCCATCACCGCCTCCAGGCCCGCGCACAGCGCCAGGGCGCTCTTGCCCGTGCCGGCCCGGCCGCCCAGGCTGAGGATGCCCACGTCGGGGTCGAGCAGCAGGTCCAGGGCGATCCGCTGCTCGGCGCTGCGCCCGTGCAGCCCGAACGCGTCGCGGTCGCCGCGGACCAGCCGGATGGTCTTGTCGGCGCCCACCCGGCCCAGGCCGCTGCCGCGCGGGCTGAGCAGCACGACGCCGGTGTGGCAGGGCAGCTCCCGGGCGACCTCGTGCTCGACGCGGCCCTCGTCGTACAGCGCGTCCATCTGCTCGACGCTGACGTCGAGCTCGGTCATCCCGGTCCAGCCGGAGTCGACGGTGGTGTCGGCGCGGTACTCCTCGGCGTCGAGGCCGACCGCCGAGGCCTTGACCCGCATCGGCAGGTCCTTGCTCACCACGGTGACGTCGCGCCCCTCGAGCGCGAGGTTCTGGGCCACGGCCAGGATCCGGCTGTCGTTGTCGCCGAGGCGGAAGCCGGCGGGCAGCGCGAGCAGGTCGCTGTGGTTGAGCTCGACGTGCAGGGTGCCGCCGTGGCCGCCGACCGCCACCGGGGCGTCGAGCCGGCCCTCGCTGATCCGCAGGTCGTCCAGCAGCCGCAGGGCCTGACGGGCGAAGTAGCCCAGCTCGGGGTGGTGGCGCTTGGCCTCCAGCTCGGTCACCACCACGACGGGGAGCACGACGTCGGCATCGCAGAAGCGCAGCATCGCGCGCGGGTCGGACAGCAGGACGGAGGTGTCGAGGACGAACGTCTTGGTCGCCGCGGGCGCGGCCGGTCCGGTGGTGTCACCGGCGGGCGTGCGGGCGGCTGCAGCGGGTGAGCTGGTCGACGAACGACGGGTCGTGGCCATGGTGCGACTCCCTCGGCGCAGCCCAACCGGCTGTGCCTACTCGCAGGCGAGGTGCCGGGACCGTGCCCCCACGAGACGGTGGGACCGGTGCCGGCCCTCCGCCCGGAGCTGCAGTCGCTCCATCTGGTGGCCTCCCGAACGCCGGACAGGTGCCCGGCGTCAGGACTTACGTTACGACGGCGGGCGCGTGCTCGTGAGTTCTTTCCCGGCGCGTCGTCCCCGGTGCCCCGGCGGCCGGAGCCGGCCGCCACAGGTGCACGCGCGGGTGCAGCTCGCTCAGGACCCGAAGCGCCGCTCGCGCTCGGCGTAGGCGCGCAGGGCCCGCAGGAAGTCCACGTGCCGGAAGTCGGGCCAGAACGCCTCGCAGAAGTAGAACTCGCTGTGCGCGCTCTGCCAGAGCAGGAACCCGCCGAGCCGCTGCTCGCCGGAGGTGCGGATGACCAGGTCGGGGTCGGGCTGGCCCTTGGTGTAGAGGTGCTCGGCGATGTGCTCGACGTCCAGCACCTCGGCGAGCTGCTCGATCGAGGTGCCCTTGGCGGCCTGCTCCTGCAGCAGGGACCGGACCGCGTCGGCGATCTCGCGGCGCCCGCCGTAGCCGACGGCGATGTTGACGATCATGCCCTCGACCCCGCGGGTCAGGTCGGCGGCGTCCTTGAGCCGGTGCGCGGTCGGCGCCGGCAGCAGGTCCAGCGCGCCGACCGGGTTGAGCTGCCAGCGGCCCTCGGCCGCGAGGTCGGTGACGACCGCCTCGATGATCGACAGCAGCGGGGTCAGCTCGGCGGCCGGCCGGTTGAGGTTGTCGGTGGACAGCAGCCAGAGGGTGACCACCTCGACGCCGACGTCCTCGCACCACCCGAGCAGCGGCAGGATGTTGTCGGCGCCGGCCTGGTGGCCCTGCTCGGTGTTGGCGCCGTTGGCCCGCGCCCAGCGCCGGTTGCCGTCGAGCATCACGCCCACGTGGCGCGGGAGGCTGCCTGCCGGGAGGCGGGCGGCGAGCCGTCGCTCGTAGGCGCCGTACAGCAGGTTCCGCAGCCCCACAGGCCAGCCTCCTCGGCACGAGAGATCGCGACCACCGTACTCCCGGGCCGGTGCGCGCGGCGGCCGGACGCTCCGCAGGCGCCCGGGCCCACGGGCGCCTACGCTGCCGACATGACCCGGCGACGGTGGCTGTTCGGGGACCAGCTCGGGCCGCACTTCCTGGACGACGACAGCCAGCAGGTGCTGCTCGTGGAGTCCCGGCGCGTCTTCGCCCGCCGCCGGTTCCACCGGCAGAAGGCCCACCTGGTGCTCTCGGCGATGCGCCACCGCGCTGCCGAGCTGGGCGACCGCTGCACCTACGTCCGGTCCGGCACCTACCGCGAGGCCCTGGCCGGCGTCGACGGGCCGCTCGACGTCGTCCAGCCGACCAGCTGGGCGGCACTGCACCTGGTCAACGGCCTGTGCGAGGAGCGCGACATCGCCCGGCTGCCCGCTCGCGGCTACGCGACCAGCCGGGCCGACTTCACCACCTGGGCGGCCGGCCGCGCGCGGCGACGGCTGCTGATGGAGGACTTCTACCGCGACTCGCGCCGGCGGCTCGGCCTGCTGATGGAGGGGCCGGAGCCCGAGGGGGGCCGCTGGAACTTCGACGCGGACAACCGCGAGCCGCCGCCGCGCGGCCAGGACACCCTCGGTGTGCCCGAGCCCCGCTGGCCGGTCGAGGACGAGGTCGACGCCGAGGTCCGGGAGGACCTGGACCGCTGGGCGGCCGAGGGGGTGGCCATGGTCGGCGAGGACGGGCCACGCCTGTTCGCCGCCACCCGCGCCGAGGCGCTGGCCGCCCTGGACGACTTCGTCGAGCACCGGCTCCCCGCCTTCGGCCGCCACGAGGACGCCGTCATGGGCGGCGACCGCTGGATGGCGCACTCGCTGCTGTCGGCGCCGATGAACCTGGGGCTGCTCGACCCGGTCGAGGTCGCCCAGGCCGCCGAGGACGCCTACCGCCGCGGGTCCGCACCGCTGGCCTCGGTGGAGGGGTTCATCCGCCAGGTCGTCGGCTGGCGCGACTACGTGTGGCACCTCTACTGGCACCTCGGGCAGGACTACCGCGGGCGCAACGAGCTCGGCGCGCGCGGCGCCATACCGGCGTGGTTCGAGGAGCTGGACCCCACCGGGACGCGCGCCGCGTGCGTGTCCAGCGCCCTGACCTCGGTGCGCGAGACCGGCTGGACCCACCACATCCCGCGGCTGATGGTGCTCGGGAACTACGCGCAGCAGCGCGGCTGGGACCCGGCTCGCCGTCACGGACTGGTTCCACCGCAGCTTCGTCGACGGCTACGACTGGGTCATGGTGCCCAACGTGGTCGGCATGTCCCAGCACGCCGACGGAGGCATGATGGCCACCAAGCCGTACGTCGCCGGCGGCAACTACCTGTCCACGATGACCGACCACTGCGGCGGCTGCGTCTTCGACCCCAAGATCCGCGTCGGCGAGCGTGCCTGCCCGATGACGGCCGGCTACTGGGTGTTCCTCGCGCGGCACCGCGCGCGGTTCGAGGCCAACCCGCGGATGCGGCAGGCCGTGCGCGGCCTGGACCGGCTCAAGGACCTCGACCGGCTGCTCGCCGAGCACGCCGTCAGCGGCCGCCCCCACCGAACCTACGACTACGAAACCTACGCTCGCGTAAGTTATCGTGACGCCATGCCGATCCCCACCGACCCCGCCGACCGCAGCCCGCTCGAGGCCGCCGTCGCCGTCGTCAAGCCGCGGCTGCGCGGCTGGATCCACGCCGGCATGTTCCCGCTGGCCCTGGCTGCCGGCATCGTCCTGGTCGCCCTCGCGCCGACGACCAAGGCGCGGGTGGGGGCGGCCGTCTTCGCGCTCACCGCGGCGCTGCTGTTCGGCACCTCGGCGGTCTACCACCGGGGCACGTGGTCGCCGCGGCTGGAGGGCGTCCTCAAGCGCCTGGACCACTCCAACATCTTCCTGATCATCGCCGGGACCTACACGCCCTTCGCGCTGCTGCTGCTGCCCGAGGGGCAGTCCCGCTCGCTGCTGCTCATCGCCTGGGCCGGCGCCGTCGGCGGGGTGCTCTTCCGCGTCTTCTGGGTCGGGGCGCCGCGCTGGCTCTACACCCCGATCTACGTCGCCCTGGGCTGGGTCGCCGTCTTCTACCTCGAGCCGCTCTACCGCGGCGGCGGCGCGGCGGTGGTCACGCTCATCGCGGTCGGCGGCCTGCTCTACACCCTCGGCGCGGTCGTCTACGGGACCAAGCGGCCCAACCCCTCGCCGCGGTGGTTCGGCTTCCACGAGATCTTCCACGTGTTCACGGTGGCCGCGTTCGCCGTCCACTACATCGCCGTCTCGTTGGCCGTCTACGGCCACACCACCGCGACCTGACCTCCGTCCGACCGCCGGCTGAACCGGTGGGCCGACCTCGCAGAACCACCAGGTTGCGGGAAACCACCCCGCAGAACCACCAGGTTTGCGGGGTGCCACCCCGCAGAACCACCAGGTCTGCGGGGTGTGGGCCGTCAGGCGCCGGGGTCGACCGGACCGGTCCCGCCCGGACCGGAGCGGTCGTGGCGGGGCCCCATCGGGCCCTCGTCACCGGTGCTGTCCGCGGCCCGGCCCTCGGTGCGCCCGTCGGTCCCGCGCCGCCGGCGCCTCGCCCCGCGTCGGCCCTGGCCGCGGCCTCCTGCTCCTCGCGGTAGGTCATCCGGCGCATCCGCTTGTTCATGTTGCGCATGAGCAGCCACAGCGCGATCGCGAGCAGGAAGAAGGCGATGAACCCGCCCAGGCCGGGCCCGACGGAGGTGCTGGGGGTGTTCACGGCTGGTCCTCCGTGCCGTCGTAGGCGATCGAGAGGCCGGAGCTCGTCGCGAGCGCGGTGGCCTCCTCCGCAGAGCCGAGCCCGGCGAACAGGTCGTCCTCGACCGGCGTGACGGGCACGTAGGACAGCGCCGCCTCGAAGTCCTCGGTCGGCCAGATCTCGCGCTGCATGTCCAGCGGCACCATGAACCACGTGCCGTCGGGGTCGACCTGGGTCGCGTGCGCCAGCAGCGCCTGGTCACGCTGGGGGAAGTAGTCGGCGCAGTGGACCCGCGTGGTGATGGTCCGCTCGCCGCGGTCCTCCCAGCGCTTGATCCACTCCGTGTACGGCGACTCCAGGCCGGCCGCCTCCATCGCGTCGTGGAACGTGACGATCCGGCCCTTGCTCATCGTCTGGTTGTAGTAGATCTTCAGCGGCTGCCACGGCTCGCCCGCGTGCGGGTGGGCGGTCGGGGTCGGCGGCGCTGCGGAAGGCCGACATCGAGACGGTGTGGCACATGATGTGGTCCGGGTGCGGGTAGCCGCCGTTCTCGTCGTACGTCGTCATGACGTGCGGGCGGAACTCGCGGATGACCCGGACCAGCGCCTCGGTGGTCACCTCGATCGGCTCGAGCGCGAAGCAGCCCTCGGGCAGCGGCGGCAGCGGGTCGCCCTCGGGCAGTCCCGAGTCGACGAACCCCAGCCACCGGTGCTGCACGCCGAGGATCTCCTGCGCCTTGGCCATCTCGCGGCGGCGCACCTCCGGCATGTTGCGCAGGATCTCGGGGTCGTGCTGCAACGCCGGGTTGAGCACGTCGCCCCGCTCACCGCCCGTGCAGGAGACCACCAGCACGTCGACTCCCTCGGCGGCGTACTTCGCCATCGTCGCCGCGCCCTTGCTGGACTCGTCGTCGGGATGCGCGTGCACCGCCATCAGCCGCAGTCGTTCACCCACCAGCACACCTGCCCACGTTCTCGAACCGGTCATCACCGACAATGGCTCATCGACGATGGATCTCGTCCCTCATCATGTCACCGTGCCTGCGGGCGCCCCGACGGAAGGTCTCCCCGTGCCGCTCCCCCGCCCGGCTCCCGGCACCGCCAAGTGGTGGGTCGTCGGCTGTCGTCGGGTGCCTGCTCGGCACGGCCCTGGCCATCTGGTGGGGGCTGGCCAGCACGCTCGGCCAGGTCACGTGGACCGACCTCGGCTACGCGCACGTCGACCGACCGCAGCCTCAGCGTGACGTACGACGTCCACCGCCCGACCGACCGCGACGTGTCCTGCGTCGTGCGCGCCCTCGACATCCACCACGGCACCGTCGGGGCGGTGACGGTCACCATCCCGGCCGGCGGGGAGGCTTCGGTGCACCGCGTCACGCTGGTGAAGACCACCACGAAGGCCGTGACCGGCGAGGTGCAGACCTGCAGCGTCCTGCCTGCCGGCCAGCGCTGAGCCGACGGCGCCGGGGCAGGAAGGTGCCCGAAGGATGGCTCGATCCACGGCCCACTGGGTAGACTGTTCCTTTAGCACCGTGGGTCTGGACCGCGCGATCTCCACCGATCGAGGTCCGGACCCCCTTTCTTTGGCACCGGCCGGCCGCCCCTGCGGACGCCGGGCCACCCCTTGACCAGCTAGGAGTTTGACGTGAGCGACACCGCGACCACCTCGGCGAGTTACCTGACCCAGGAGGCGTACGACCGCCTGAAGGGTGAGCTGGACCAGCTCTCCGGCGAAGGCCGCAGCGAGATCGCCAAGAAGATCGAGGCGGCCCGCGACGAGGGCGACCTGAAGGAGAACGGCGGCTACCACGCGGCCAAGGAGGAGCAGGGCAAGATGGAGGCCCGCATCCGCCAGCTCACCCAGCTGCTCGAGACCGCGACCGTGGGCGAGGCGGCCAAGGACGACGGCACCGTCGGCCCCGGCATGGTCGTGACGGTGAACCTGCTCGGTGACGAGATGACGTTCCTGCTCGGCAGCCGCGAGATCACCGAGGGCTCCGGCCTCGAGGTCTACAGCGAGAAGTCCCCGCTCGGCGCCGCCATCATGGGCAAGAAGGTCGGCGCGTCCGCGACCTACGCCGCCCCCAACGGCAAGGAGCTGCAGGTCAAGGTCCTCAAGGCCACGCCGTACGTGCCCTGACCGGCACCCTGCACGCAGCACGTCGACGGCCGCCTCCCCCGACGGGGAGGCGGCCGTCTGTGTACCCACCCCGTGGCCCCAGCGCTTCCGGCCCCCCGCCCCTCCGGCCGACTTTGTGCCAGCGGATCGGCATACGGGCGCCCGCCGGGCCCGACTTCGCCGACTCAGTGGCACAAGGTCGCGCAGGTGGCAGGGTCGGCGGGTGACGGCGGGGCGCTGCCGGTGGGCGCGCGGAAGGTGCGGGGCTGCGGTGCTCCGACCGACTTTGTGCCTGCGGATCGGCATATGAGCGGCCGCGAGCCCCGACTTCGCCGACTCAGTGGCACAAAGTCGAGCAGGTGGCGGGGCTCCGGCTCGACTTTGTGCCCGTGGATCGGCGTACGGGCGGCCGCCGGGCCCTACTTCGCCGACTCAGTGGCACAAGGTGCAAATGGTGGGCGGTGGGTGGCACAAGATCGCGCAGGTGGAGGGTGGGAGGACCTGGGCGGCGGGGCTGTGGGAGCCGAGGTCGAGTGCCTCGGTGTCGACGTCCGTCAGCCGGGACCGGCACCGGTCAACGGCTGGCCGAACGGCGGTACTGCCAGTTGGCCAGCGGCACGAACACCAGCAGCACGGCGGCCGCCCAGATCAGGGTGTAGCTCGCCGGGTGCTGCAGCGCCCACCCTGCCGGGGGTGGAGCCGCCGGGTTGGGGTTGGGGTTGCCGAACAGGTTGCGCGCGGCCTGGGTCACGGCCGAGACCGGGTTCCACTCGGCGAAGGTCTGCAACGGCCCCGGCAGGGTGTCGAGCGGGACGAACGTGTTGGCCACGAAGGTGAGCGGGAAGATGATGATGAACGCGGCGTTGTTGACCACCTCGGGGCTCGGCACGAGCATCCCGATCCACGCCATGACCCAGGAGATGGCGTAGGCGAACACCAGCAGCAGGACGTAGCCGGCCAGGGCCTCGAGCACCGAGGTGTGGATCCGCCAGCCGACGACCAGGCCGGTGAGCGACATCACGACGAGCACGAGGACGTTGTTGACGACGTCGGAGACGGTCCGCCCGGTCAGGACCGCCGAGGGCGACATCGGCAGGGACCGGAACCGGTCGATGATGCCCTTCTTGACGTCCTCGGCCAGGCCCGCCCCGGTGATGGTGGCACCGAAGACGACGGTCTGGGCGAAGATCCCGGCGATGAGGAACTCGCGGTAGCCCGCGCCTCCCCCGGCCGAGTCGATCGCGCCGCCGAAGACGTAGGCGAACAGCAGCACGAACATGATCGGCGACAGCGTGGTGAACACCAGCAGGTCGGGCACCCGCTTGATCTTGATCAGGTTGCGCTTGGCGACGACGAGGCCGTCGGACACCGTCGTGGAGATGCTCATCGGCTCATCTCCCCGGCCGGCACGGCCTCCGGGTCCTCCGAGGTCTCCTCGGCCGCGTGCCCGGTCAGCGTGAGGAAGACGTCGTCGAGGGTCGGCCGGCGCAGGCCGACGTCGTCCAGCGCGATCGAGGCGGCGTCGAGGCGGCGCAGGGCGTCGACGAGCACCGACGCACCGCCGGTGACGGGCATCAGCAGCGACCGGCGGTGCTCCTCGACCGTGGCCGGGCCCACCCCGAGCGGCTGGACCAGCTCCACGGCCAGGGCCAGGGCGCCGGGATGCGAGACCGTGATGGCGAGGCGCTCACCGCCGACCTGCGCCTTGAGCTGGTCGGCGGTGCCCTGGGCGATGACCCTGCCGTGGTCGATGACGACGATCGCGTCGGCGAGCAGGTCGGCCTCCTCGAGGTACTGGGTGGTGAGCAGCAGCGAGGTGCCCTGGGCGACCAGGCCCTGGATGACCTCCCACATGTCGGTGCGGCTGCGCGGGTCGAGGCCGGTGGTCGGCTCGTCGAGGAACAGCACCGGCGGGTCGGCGACCAGGGCGCCGGCGAGGTCGAGGCGGCGGCGCATGCCGCCGGAGTAGGTCTTGGCCGGCCGGTCCCCCGCGTCCTCGAGGCGGAACCGGGCCAGCAGCTCGCGGGCCCGCTCCCGGCTGCGCCGACGGCCCAGGTGGTAGAGCCGGCCGATCATGTCGAGGTTCTCGAAACCGGTGAGGTACTCATCGACGGCGGCGTACTGCCCGGACAGCCCGATCCGGCTGCGCACCCCGGCCGGGTCGGCCAGCACGTCGATGCCGGCGACCTCGGCGCTCCCGGCATCCGGGCGCAGCAGGGTCGTCAGGATGCGCACCGCCGTCGTCTTGCCGGCGCCGTTGGGGCCGAGCAGCCCCAGCACAGTGCCCTGCGGCACCCGCAGGTCGACGCCGTCCAGGGCCTTGACGGCGCCGTAGTGCTTCACGAGCCCGGTGGCGATCACTGCGTCGGTCACGTTGGTCACTGTGACATGCGCCACCGACAGCCCACCAACGGTTTGGCGACCGTCAGGCGAAGACGAGGTCGTAGCCCTTGCCACGCAGCGTCGCCAGCAGCTCCTCGCAGTGCTGGGAGCCCTTGGTCTCCAGCTGCACCCCCAGCTCGACCTCGTCGACCCGCAGCGCCGCACCGGTGCGGACGTGCTCGACCTCCAGGACGTTGGCGTCGGCCTCGGCCAGGTCGGACAGCAGCCGGGCGAGGGACCCCGGGCTGTCGGGCACCCGGACCCGGAACTGCAGGTAGCGCCCGGCCGCGGCCATCCCGTGACGGATGATCCGCAGCAGCAGCACCGGGTCGATGTTGCCACCGCTCAGGACCGCGACCACCGGGCCCTCGTAGGCGCCGCTGCCGGAGTCCAGCAGGTGCGCCACGGCGGCAGCGCCGGCCGGCTCGACGACCAGCTTGGCCCGCTCGAGCAGGAACAGCAGCGCGCGCGACAGGCTCTCCTCGCTGACCGTCGTGACGCCGTCGACGAGCTCGCGCACGATGGCGTAGGGCACCACGCCGGGAAGGCCCACCGCGATCCCGTCGGCCATCGTGCTCATCGAGGCCAGCTGCACGGGCTCGCCGGCGGCCAGCGACGCCGGGTAGGCCGCCGCCGTCTCGGCCTGGACGCCGACCACCCGCACGTCCGGCCGCTTGGCCTTCACGGCGGTGGCGATGCCGGCCATCAGCCCGCCGCCACCGCCGCTGACCAGGATCGTGCGCACGTCCGGGCACTGCTCGAGGATCTCCAGGCCGCACGTCCCCTGCCCCGCGACGATGTCGGGGTGGTCGAACGGGTGGATGAGGACCGCGCCGGTCTCGGCGGCGAACTCGCGGGCCCGGACCAGGCAGTCGTCGATGTTGCGCCCGATCTGCTCCACGTGCGCGCCGTACGCCCGGGTGGCCACCAGCTTGGGCAGCGGCGCGCCGAGGGGCATGAAGACCGTCGAGCGGATGCCGAGCAGCTGGGCCGCGAGGGCGACGCCCTGGGCGTGGTTGCCGGCGCTGGCGGCCACGACGCCGCGCGCCTTCTCCTCGTCGCTGAGCCGGGCCATCCGGGTGTAGGCGCCGCGGATCTTGAACGAGCCGGCGCGCTGGAGGTTCTCGCACTTGAGGAACACCTCGACCCCGGCCCGGTCCGACAGCGCCCGGCTGTACTCCAGCGGGGTCGGCCGGACGACGCCTTCGAGCAGCTCCCGGGCGGCGAGGACGTCCTCGAAGGACACGGGCATCAACGGTGAAGCCATAAGCCGAAACCTACCGCCGCCACGCCGCCGCGGCGTACCGGGTCGGGAAGTCGGGCCGGCGCAGCCGCGTCAGGACGTCGAAGTGAGCGCCTTGTCCAGGTCGTCGATGAGGTCCTGGGCGTCCTCGATGCCGACCGACAGCCGGATCAGGTCCGCGGGCACCTCCAGCTCGGTGCCGGCCACGCTGGCGTGCGTCATCCGGCCCGGGTGCTCGATGAGGGACTCGACGCCGCCGAGGGACTCCCCCAGCGTCCAGACCGACGTGGAGCCGCAGACCGCGACGGCCTGCTCCTCGCCACCGCGGACCTGGAAGCTGACCATCCCGCCGTACCGGCGCATCTGCCGCGCGGCCACCTCGTGGCCGGGGTGCTCCTCCAGCCCGGGGTAGTGCACCCGGCGTGACCTGGGGGTGGGCCTGCAGGAAGGCGACGACCTTCTCGGCGTTGTCGCAGTGCCGCTCCATGCGCACGGCCAGCGTCTTCAGGCCACGCAGCACCAGCCACGAGTCGAACGGCCCGGCCACGGCGCCCATCGAGTTCTGGTGGAACGCGATCCGGTCGGCCAGGTCCTCGAAGCCGGGAACGGTGACGGTCCGCGCCGCGACGACCGCGCCGCCGACCACGTCGCTGTGCCCGCCGCAGTACTTGGTGGTGGAGTGCATGACCACGTCGGCCCCGAGGGCCAGGGGCTGCTGCAGGTACGGCGACGCGAACGTGTTGTCCACCGCGAGGATCGCGCCCGCCGCGTGCGCGACCTCCGCCAGCGCCGCGATGTCGGCGATGCCGAGCAGCGGGTTGGTGGGCGTCTCGACCCACACGATCTTCGTCTGACCGGGACGGATCGCCGCGCGGACCGCCTCGACGTCGTGGATCGAGGTGATGGTGTGCTCCACGCCCCACGGGCAGCGCGACCTTGTTGAACAGCCGGTAGGTGCCGCCGTACGCGTCGGTGGGCACGATGACGTGGTCACCGGGCCGGAGCAGCGCCCGGATCAGCGTGTCCTGCCCGGCCAGCCCGGAGGCGAACGCGAAGCCGCGGCCACCGTCCTCCAGCGCGGCCATGCACGCCTCGAGCGCGGCCCGGGTGGGGTTGGCCGAGCGGCTGTACTCGTAGCCGCCGCGCAGGCCGCCGACGCCGTCCTGCTTGTACGTCGACACCTGGTAGATCGGGGTGATCACCGCGCCGGTCGAGGTGTCCGGCTCCTGCCCCGCGTGGATGGCGCGGGTGGAGAAGCCGGTGGGGTCGGAAGGCTGGTCGGTCATGACGCCAAGGCTAGACCGGTGCCCCCGACGCGGTCGGTCCAGGTCAGCCCGCGGGTCCGCTCCCGCTCCGATCCGGTACGGCGCGTCGCCCGACCCCCGCGCGGAGCGCGCCGCCGGCCCGGTCGTCCCGCGGGCCCGATCGTTCCGCGGGCCCGAACGGCCCGCGGGCCCGACCGTTCCGCGGGCCAGCCCCGCCTCGTGGACGGCCGTGTCAGGGCCCGGCGGGGCGCTCGCCGACGGTCAGCAGCGGCAGGAACACGTGGACCAGCGGCCCGATGGCGAGGACGAACAGGACCGTCCCGACGGCGAGGTTGCCGCCGAGCAGCCCAGCCGACGAGGACGACCGAGACCTCGATCGCCGTGCGGACCAGGCCGACCGGCCGCCCGGTGGTGCGCACCAGTCCGGTCATCAGCCCGTCGCGCGGGCCCGGCCCGAGGCTGGCGCCGACGTACGCGGCGGTCGCGACGCCGTTGACCAGGATGCCCGCCGAGCAGCAGCGCGACCCGCGCGGGCAGCGACGCGGGCGCGGAGAGGTGGGCCAGGAAGACGTCGATGGCGACGCCGATGACCACGACGTTGCTGACCGTGCCCAGCCCGGGCCGCTCGCGCAGCGGGATCCACAGCAGCAGCACCAGCGCGCCGACGATGATCGACCACTGCCCGATGCTCAGGCCGAGGTGCCGGGTCAGACCCTGGTGCAGGACGTCCCAGGACATGACGCCGAGGCCGGCCCGCACGATCATCGCCTCGCCGAACGCGAAGGCCAGCAGACCGGCGTACAGCTGGGCCAGTCGGCGCGGCAGGCGCCGCGAGGCGCGTTCGGTCACCCGCGGACGGTAGCAACCGCGGGCGGTGGCACCCCTCACGGCCGGCGGCCGCGCGCCGCTCGACGGGTTCGGACGCCCCCGGGGGCTGCCGCGTCACCGAGGGCTGCCGCGTCGACCGGAGGGCTGCCCGCGGGCACGCCGGCGGGGCTGGCGCGCCACCGGCGGCTGACGCGTCACCGGCGGCTGGCGGGCGGCCGGCGGCTGGCGGGCCGCCGGTGGGCAGCCGCACGAGGCCCGCAGCACCAGGCTGCTGGACAGCTCGTGCGCCTGGTCGGCGCTGGTGTCGCCGCCGACGCGCGCGGCGAGCCGGGCCACGGCCATCCGGCCGAGCTCGCGGGTCGGCTGGCGCACGGTCGTCAGGCCCGGCACGACGTAGCGGGCGGTGACCACGTCGTCCCAGCCGACGACGGCCAGGTCGTCCGGGACGAGCACGCCGTTCTCCCACAGCCGCCGCATCACCGCGAGCGCGAGCTCGTCGTTGGCGCAGACCAGGCCGTCGACCTTGACGCGGCGGCGCAGGATCTCCTCGGCCACCTGGACCCCGGCTCCCTCGACCAGCGGCACCCGCAGCGGCGGCCGGCGCAACGGCAGCCCGGCCGCCGCGTGCGCGTGCCGGAAGCCGGAGTACCGGTCGGCGACGTCCGGCGCGGACTCCGGGTCACCGACGAACACCAGGTGCCGCCGGCCGTGCTCGAGCAGGTGGGCGGTCAGCCGGGCCGCGCCGGCGGCGTTCTCGGCGGCCACGGCGTCGCACCCCGGCACCCGTGCCCGGCTCAGCGTCACCACCGGCCTGGTGCGGCCCAGCGACTGCACGACCGAGTCCGGGACGGTGCCCTGGGCGATGACCAGGCCGTCGACGTGGGTCGCCAGGTCGCGGACCGCCTGCGCCACGTCCGTGCGGCGCCGGGTGACCAGCAGCATCACGTGCTGGCCCAGCTCCGCGGACGCCGACTCCAGACCCAGCACGAGCTCGGAGTAGTGCGGGCCGTCCAGGTCGGGCAGCACCATGCCGAACGCCTCGCGCCGGCGGTCGGCCACCAGCCGCGGGCGCCGCATCGGGCGGTAGGACAGGTCACGGGCGGCGGCCAGCACCCGCGCGTGGGTCTCGGCGGAGCTGGACGTCGTACCCCGCAGCACGCGGGACACGGTCGCGGTGGAGACGCCTGCCCGGCGGGCGACGTCGTAGATGGTGGCGGGCTGGCCGATGGCACCTTCGGACATGCCCACCCCCTCACCGGCCGACCCCTCACCGCCGCACCGCGCGACGGGCTCGTGGCCGATCCTGACAGACATCGGACGGCCGAAGCCTCCCGCAGGCCCGCGACACGGGCGCGCCGCCCGCGGCGTGGGAGACTAGCAAGGTGTTCGGACTCTCCTCGAAGAAGACCCTGCCCACCCCCGACGACGCCCTGACCGGACGCCCCGAGCCGCTGCCGGGCATCCCCACCACGCACGAGGTGCTCGGCACCCCCCTGCACGGCCCATGGCCCGAGGGCACCCGGGTGCTCTACGTCGCGATGGGCTGCTTCTGGGGCGCGGAGCGGATCTTCTGGCAGCTGCCCGGGGTCGTGACGACCGCCGCCGGCTACATGGGCGGCCTCACCCCCAACGCGACGTACGAGGAGGTGTGCAGCGGCCGCACCGGTCACACCGAGGCCGTGCTCGTCGCCTACGACCCGGCCGTCACGTCCGCCGAGACCCTGCTGGCGGCGTTCTGGGAGAACCACGACCCGACCCAGGGCTTCCGCCAGGGCAACGACGTCGGCAGCCAGTACCGCTCGGCCGATCTACTGGACCACCCCGGAGCAGGAGCAGGCCGCGCGGGCCACCCGCGCGGCGTTCCAGGAGGTGCTGCACGCCCACGGCTTCGGCGAGATCACCACCGAGCTGCGGCCCGCGCAGGAGGCCGGCGAGTTCTACTACGCCGAGGACTACCACCAGCAGTACCTCTACAAGAACCCCGGCGGCTACTGCAACCACGGCCCCAACGGGATGACCTGCCCGGTCGGCCTCGTGCCGCAGAACGAGCTGCCCAGCCAGACCTCGGTGCTGCCGCCGACCGCCGGCTGACCTGCTGCTCGCCGGCTCTCACGCCGGCAGGTCGACCCAGTCCGTGCCGACCGGCCGGGGAGCCGCGGCGCCCCCGGTCAGGCCGGCCAGGGTGCCGGGCAGCGACTCCGACAGCCCCGCCGGTACGGCGAGCGTGAGCGTCACCACCGCGCCGTACGACGCGTCGCGCACGACCACGCCGCGCGAGCGCAGCTCGTGCTCGAGGCGACCGGCGTCGGCGTGGGAGGCGTCCACCTCGACCAGCTCGCGTCGCTCCCGGCGCAGCACGCCCGCCTCGTCCACCGCGAGCGCGACCGCGTCGGAGTAGGCCCGCACCAGGCCACCGACCCCGAGCAGGGTGCCGCCGAACCACCGGGTCACCACGGCGACGACGTCGCTCAGCCCGCGCCCGCGCAGCGTCTCCAGCATCGGCGCGCCGGCCGACCCGGCGGGCTCGCCGTCGTCGCTGGACCGGGCCGTGGCGCCGTCGGCGCCGAGGACGAACGCCGAGCAGTGGTGGCGGGCGTCCCAGTGCCGGCGCCGCGCCGCCTCGACCACCGCCCGGGCGGCGTCCTCGTCGCCGACCCGCTCCAGACGGCAGCGGAACCGCGAGCGGCGTGCCTCGATCTCCACCTCCGCGGTGCGCGCGGGCACGCGGTACGACGTGGCGCCGGTGGGAGGTGTCATGGCTCCCAGTCCACCGCATCTGCGCTCAGCGCCGTACAGGTGCCCCCGCGGCGCATGATCTACTTTCCGGACGCATGGTGGCGGGTACTGAGCCGAGACGGGACCTCGAGGCGGCGCCCCGTGCCGAAAGGGAGAACATGAGCGGCAACGCAACCTACCGATCCACCAACACCGCGGTGTTGTCCGTGTGCGCGGTGGACGCGCCCGTCGTGGTGACGTCCGACGAGATCGACGAGCGGCTGCGGTCGACGTACGAGCGGGTCGGCCTCAAGCCCGGGATGCTGTCCCGGCTGGCCGGCATCAACGAGCGTCGCTGGTGGCCCGAGGGGGTCAGCTTCACCGAGGGCGCGGCGACCGCCGGCGCGAAGGCCCTGGCCGAGGCCGGCGTCGACGCGGACCGGATCGGCCTGATGATCAACACCTCGGTCTCGCGGGCCCACCTCGAGCCGTCCACGGCGGTCGAGATCCACCACGCGCTCGGGCTGCCCACCAGCTGCCTCAACTTCGACCTGGCCAACGCCTGCCTCGGCTTCGTCAACGGCATGCAGATCGCGGCGACGATGATCGACTCCGGCCAGATCGACTACGCCCTCGTGGTCAACGGCGAGGACTCCCGCTACACCCAGGAGGTCACGCTGGGCCGGCTCGAGGGCGACGAGGCCACCGCCCAGGACGTCCTCGCGCAGTTCGCGACCCTGACGCTGGGCTCCGGCGCCGCGGCGATGGTCCTCGGCCGCGCCGACGCCGCACCCGCAGGGCCACCGGTTCGTCGGCGGCGTCGCCCGCGCCGGCACCGAGCACCACGACCTGTGCGTGGGTGACCTCGACTTCATGCGCACCGACACCCGGGGCCTGCTCGAGGCCGGGCTCGCCCTGTCGGTGGACACGTGGGCGGACGCCCGGGCCGACTTCGACTGGGCCGACATGGACCGCTACATCGCCCACCAGATCTCGCAGGTGCACACGCGCGCCCTGTGCGAGGCCCTGGACATCGACGCCAAGAAGCTGCCGTTGAGCTTCCCGACGCACGGCAACATGGGCCCGGCCGCGGTGCCCTTCACCCTGGCCAAGGAGTCCGAGTCGCTGCAGCCCGGCGACCGGGTCCTGCTGCTGGGCATCGGCTCGGGCCTGAACACCTCCTGCGCCGAGATCGTCTGGTGACCTCGCGGACGGAGGTCGCACCCGTCCCCGAGCTGGCCGGGATGCCCGGCCTGGACCCGCGCTGGTCGCGCCGGGTGGAGGCCGACGACGCGGACGGCGTACGCCGCTCGTGGCACGTCCTCGACAACGGCGCGGAGCCGGTGCACGGGACCATGCTGTGCGTCCACGGGAACCCGACGTGGTCCTACCTGTGGCGGCGCTTCCTCGCCGAGGCGCCGGCCGGCTGGCGCGTGGTCGCGGTGGACCAGCTCGGCATGGGCTGGTCCGAGCGCACGGCGGCCCGGACCCTGGCCCAGCGGGTCGACGACCTCGGCTCCCTCACCGACGCCCTGGGCATCACCGGCCCCGTGGTGACCGTCGCCCACGACTGGGGCGGCCCGGTGTCCCTCGGCTGGGCCCTGGCGCACCGCGCGCAGCTGCGGGCCGTGGTCCTGACCAACACCGCGGTGCACCAGCCGGCCGGCGCCGCGGCGCCCTCGCTGATCCGGCTGGCCCGCACGCCCGGTCTGCGTCAGGCCATCTGCGTCGCCTCGCCGGCGTTCGTCCGCACCACCTCGGCCCTGTCCTGGCCGCCGTTGCCGGCGCCGGTGCGCGACGCGCTGGCCGCGCCCTACGCCACCCCGTCCCGGCGACAGGCGGTGGGCGACTTCGTCGCCGACATCCCGCTCGACCCCGCGCACCCGAGCGCCGCCACGCTCGACCGGATCGCGGAGGGCCTCGGCGCCCTGGCCGACGTGCCGGTCCTGATGCTGTGGGGCCCGCGCGACCCCGTCTTCTCCGACCTCTACCTGCGGGACCTGCTCGGCCGGCTGCCGCACGCCCAGGTGCACCGGTACGAAGGCGCCTCGCACCTGGTGACCGAGGACGCGCCCCGCACCGCCGGCGACGTCTGGGCCTGGGTCGCGGACCTCGAGGGGTCCGCGCGCCGCCCGCGACCAGCCGGAGGCCGCCGGCGGCGCACCGCTGTGGGCCGGCCTCTCCGCACGCGCGGGCGACCAGACGCCGGCGGTCGTGGAGCTGGGCCGGCACCCCCGCAGCATCTCCTTCGCCCTGCTGGACCGCCGGGTCCGCGACCTGGCTGCGGGGCTGGCCGCGACCGGCGTGCGCCCGGGCGACCGGGTCGCCCTCCTCGTGCCGCCCGGCGCGGACCTGACCGCCACGGTCTACGCCTGCTGGCGTGCCGGCGCCGTGATCGTCGTCGCCGACGCCGGCCTGGGCCTGCGGGCGATGGGACGGGCGCTGCGCGGCGCCGGCCCCGACCACGTCATCGGCATCGGCAAGGCCCTGGCCGCGGCGCGCGCCATGCGGGTGCCGGGGCGCCGCATCGCCGCCGGCCCGCTGGACGCCGCCACCCGCCGGGCCCTCGGCGCCCGGCACGGCCTGGCCGACCTGGCCCGGCTCGGCCGGGACCACGACCTGCCGGCGCCGCCCCCGGACGACGCCGAGTGCGCCATCGTGTTCACCTCCGGCGCCACCGGCCCGGCCAAGGGCGTGGTCTACCGGCACCGCCAGGTGCAGGCCCAGCTGGAGGTGCTGCGCTCGACCTACGCCCTCACGGCCGACGACCGGCTCGTCGCGGCCTTCGCGCCGTTCGCGCTCTACGGCCCCGCGCTCGGCCTGGCCTCGGCCGTCCCCGACATGGACGTCACCGCACCGGGCACCCTGACCGCCGCCGCGCTGGCCGACGCCGTCGCGGCCGTCCGGGCGACCGTCGTCTTCGCCTCACCGGCGGCCCTGCGCAACGTCGTGGCCACCGCCGGCGCCCTGACCCAGGAGCACCGCCGCGCCCTGGCCGGCATCCGGCTGCTGATGTCCGCCGGGGCGCCGGTCCCGGCGTCGCTGCTGCAGGCGGTCCGGGAGCTGATGCCGCAGGCCGACCCGCACACGCCGTACGGCATGACCGAGGTGCTGCCGGTGGCCGACATCTCGCTCTCGGAGCTGGAGGCAGCGGGCCGCGGCGACGGCGTCTGCGTGGGCCGGCCCGTCCGCGGCGTCACGGTCGCGGTCAGCCCGCTGGCCGCCGACGGCACCAGCGAGGGCGACCCGGTGACCACCGCCGACGTGACCGGCGAGGTGTGCGTGCGGGCCGCGCACGTCAAGGACCGCTACGACCGGCTCTGGGCCACCGAGCGCGCGAGCGCCCGCACGCCCGGCTGGCACCGCACCGGCGACGTCGGCCACCTGGACGACCGCGGCCGGCTCTGGGTCGAGGGCCGGCTCGTGCACGTGGTCACCGGTCCGGAGGGTCCGGTCACCCCGGTCGGGGTCGAGCAGCGGGTCGAGGCCCTCGCGGAGGTCGCGGCGGCCGCCTGCGTCGGCGTCGGTCCCGCCGGCACCCAGCAGGTCGTGGTCGTCGTCGTGCCGTCCGCGGACGGCACCGCTGCCGGCGCTCGCCCCCGCCGACCTGGCCGGCGCCGTGCGCGCGGCGGCCGCGGTCCCGGTCGCTGCCGTGCTCATGACCCCGGCGTTGCCGGTCGACATCCGCCACGCCTCCAAGGTGGACCGCACCGCGGTCGCCCGCTGGGCCGAGCGGGTGCTCGCCGGCGGACGGGTCGGGCGCCCGTGAGGGTGCTGGTCACCGGCGCCAGCGGCATGCTCGGCGGCGGCGTGGCGCGCGCGCTGCACGAGCGCGGCGAGGACGTCACCGTGCTCCAGCGGCGGCCGTCCGGGCTGCCGCTGCGGGAGGTCCTCGCCGACGTCGCCGACCGGGCCGCGGTGGCCCGGGCCGCGCAGGGGCAGGACGCCGTGGTGCACCTGGCCGCCAAGGTCAACGTGACCGGCGCCTGGGCCGACTACGCGCACGCCAACATCGACGGCACCGCCTCGGTCGTCGCGGCCTGCCGCGACGCCGGCGTGCGCCGGCTGGTCCACATCTCCTCCCCGTCCGTGGCCCACGCCGGCTCCGCCCTCGTCGGGGCCGGCGCCGGGCCGGCCGACCCGCGCCGCGCCCGCGGGCACTACGCCCGGAGCAAGGCCGTCGCCGAGCGGCTCGCCCTGCGCGCGGACGGTCCGGACCTGGCCGTCGTCGCGGTCCGCCCGCACCTGGTGTGGGGACCCGAGGACACCCAGCTGGTCGCGCGGCTGGTGGACCGGGCCCGCGCCGGGCGCCTGCCCGTCATCGGCTCCGGGGCCGCGCTGATCGACAGCACGTGGGTCGACAACGCCGTCGACGCCGTCGTGGCTGCCGTCGACCGCTGCGAGCGCGCCTCCGGCCAGGCCCTGGTGGTCTCCAACGGCGAGCCGCGGCCGGTCGCCGAGCTGATCGCCGGCATCTGCCGCGCGGCCGGCGCGCCGGCACCGCACGTCCGGGTGCCGTACGCCGTCGCCCGGGCCGCCGGCGCGGCCGTGGACGCCGTGTGGGCGGCCCGGCTGGCCGCTGCCCGGCGTCGCCGAGCCGGGCGACCCGCCGCTGACCCGGTTCCTGGCCGAGCAGCTGGCCACCGCGCACTGGTTCGACCAGCGGCACACCCGCGAGGTGCTGGGCTGGACCCCGCGGGTGAGCCTCGACGAGGGGCTGGCCGCGCTCGCCCGGGCGTTCGCCGCCCAGCCGCCCGCTTCCCGGCCCGGCTGAGCGCCGCGCCGCCGGGAGGGGCGCGGCCGGGCGCGGCCGGACGGGGCGTCGTACCGGCTCCGGGCCCGACCTGTGGCGGACAGCCGGCCGGGCTAGGGTCGGCCCATGACCTCAGCGCAGGGCCGGCCCGCCGACCTCCCGCCGGCGGCGGGCCCGGGTCACCGCTTTGCCCAGCCACCGTCGCAGTGGGCGGACCTGGGCGGCCGGCGGGTGCACTTCGTCGACCACGGCGGCCCCGGCGACGGCCCCCTGCTCGTCCTCGTGCACGGTCTCGGCGGCTCGCTGCTGAACTGGGCCGCGATGGCCCCGCTGCTCACCCCGACCTGCCGCGTCCTCGCGCTCGACCTGGCCGGCTTCGGGCGCACGCAGGGCGGCACCGACCCGACGTCGGTCGAGGCCAACCAGCACCTGCTGCACCGGTTCCTCACCGAGGTCGCCGGCACGCCGGCGATCGTCGTGGGCAACTCGATGGGCGGCCTCATCGCCGCCATGCAGGCCTCCGCCGCACCCGGAGACCGTCGCCGGCCTGGTGCTCGTGGACCCCGCGCTGCCCACCAGCATCCGGGCCCGGCCGCACCCGCTGGTCGCCTTCGCCTTCGGCCTCTACGCCGTGCCGCCTCTCGGCAGGGCGCTGCTCAACGGGCGCCGGCGCGCGCGCACCCCCGAGCAGTCCGCCATGGACGTGCTCCGGCTGTGCTGCTCCGATCCCGGCCGGGTCCCGGCGGAGGTGCTGCGCCAGCACGTCGAGCTGGCGCAAGAGCGGCACGGCTACCCCGACGTCGACGCGCAGTTCCTCATGGCCGCCCGGTCCCTGCTCACCCTGCTGTCCCGCGGCCGCGCCCACCGGCAGATGCTCGGCGGCATCACGGCGCCGGTGCTGCTGCTGCACGGCGACGAGGACCGCCTCGTCCCGGTCGCGGCCGCGCGCACGGCGGCCGCCGCGCACCCGGCGTGGCGGTTCGAGGTGGCCGAGGGCGTCGGGCACGTGCCCCAGCTGGAGGTCCCCGAGTGGACCGCCGGGCACGTGCTGGACTGGCTCGCCACCGAGGGAGCCGGCGCCCGCGACCGGGCCCGGCACGCCACGCTCGACTGACCCCGTCGGACCACCCCCCGAGGAGACACCGGTGCAGCAGCTCAGCGGCCTGGACGGCGCCTTCCTCACCATGGAGTCCGGCACGGTGTTCGGCCACGTGGGCAGCGTGTGCATCCTCGACACCCGCACCGCCCGGCACCGCCTCACGCTGCGCCACGTCACCCGCGTCATCGAGTCGCGGCTGCCGCTGGTGCCGCTGTTCCGACGCAAGCTGGTGGCGGTGCCGTTCGGGCTGGACCAGCCGTACTGGGTCGACGACCCCGACTTCGACATCGAGTTCCACGTGCGCTCCCTGGCGCTGCCCTCCCCCGGCAGCGACGCCCAGCTCGCCGAGCAGGTGGCCGCCCTGCACGCCCGGCCGCTGGACCGCAACCGGCCGCTGTGGGAGCTCTACCTGATCACCGGGCTCAGCGGCCGCCGCGCGGCGATCTACTCCAAGATCCACCACGCCGCGATCGACGGGGTGTCCGGCGGTGACGTGATGACCGCCGTGCTGGACCTCACCCCGGAGGGTCGCCCGGCACCCGAGCAGCAGCCGTTCGAGGGCGAGACGCGGCCGGGCGCCCCGTGGCTGCTCGGCCGGAGCGCGGCGACCCTGGCCACGCAACCGGTGCGGGCCACCCGCCTGGCCACCGAGCTGGCCCGCTCGGTGCCCGGGGCTCGCGGTGGCCGCCCGGCCGCTGGCGGAGCGGATCGCCCGGGGCCACCACCCGGCGCTGATGTCCGGTGCGGGGCTGCGGGCACCGGTCACCCCGTTCAACGGCCTCATCTCGGCCCACCGGCGCTGGGCGACCGCCGACCTGCCCCTCGCCGAGGTCAAGGAGGTGCGGCGCGGCACCCAGCTGACGGTCAACGACGTGGTGATGGCGCTCTGCGCCGGGACGCTGCGGCGCTACCTCGCCGGGCACGACGCGCTGCCGCAGGCTCCGCTGGTGGCGGCCGTGCCGGTGTCCGTGCGCCGCAGGGACCAGGCCGGCACCTACGGCAACAAGATCTCGCTGATGCTGACGGCGCTGCCCACCCAGCTGGAGGACCCGGTCGAGCGGCTGCGGGTGATGCACCGGGCGCTGCGCGTGGCCAAGGACCAGCACGGCGCCATACCGGCGGGGCTGCTCGGGGACGTGACCGAGTTCGCGATGCCGGCCCTGGTCAACCAGGCCTGGCGGATGACGGCCCGGCTGCGGCTGTTCGAGCGGGTCACGCCGTTCAACCTCATCATCTCCAACGTCCCGGGCCCGTCGGTGCCGCTGTACTTCGCCGGCGCGGAGCTGCTCGCGATCTACCCCGTCTCGGCGATCACGGACGGCCAGGCGCTCAACATCACCGTGATGAGCTACGCCGGGTCGCTGCGCTTCGGGCTGGTCGCCTGCCGGGAGACCTGCCCCGACCTCGGGCGGATGGCCCAGGGCCTGCGGCTGGAGCTGGACGCGCTGCTGGAGTCCCGGCGCGCGGCCGCCGAGCTGCCCGGCGCCGAGTGGCTCGCCACCGGCTGACCCTCGCCGCTCCCCACACGCACCGGACGCACCGCGCTGCCCGAATTCGGACACCAGGTGTCCGAATTCGGGCGCTGCGGTGCGTCCGGTGGGGTGGGCTGGCCGTACGGCGGCCGGGTGTCAGTCGACCAGGAAGCTCAGCAGGTCGGCCCGGGTCAGCACGCCGACCGGCTTGCCGCCCTCGACGACCATGATCGCGTCGGCCTCCTCCAGGGTGTGCCGGGCGGTGGAGACCGGCTCGCCCGCGCCGACCAGCGGCAGCGAGGCGCTCATGTGCTTCTCGACCGGGTCGGCCAGGTGCGCCTTCCCGGCGAACAGCGCCGCGAGCAGGTCGCGCTCGCTGACCGCGCCGGCGACCTCACCCACCATGACGGGCGGCTCGGCCTTGACCACGGGCATCTGGGAGACGCCGTACTCGCGCAGGATCTCGATCGCGTCGCGGACCGTCTCGCTGGGGTGGGTGTGCACCAGCGCGGGGATCTCGCCGGACTTGGCGTGCAGGATCTCGCCGACGGTCTGCTCGCCGGCCTCGCGCAGGAAGCCGTAGGACGCCATCCAGTCGTCGTTGAAGATCTTGGCCATGTAGCCGCGGCCGCTGTCGGGCAGGAGCACGACCACGACGTCGTCGGCGCTGAGGTCGCGCGCGGCGCGCAGGGCGGCCACGACGGCCATGCCGCAGGAGCCGCCGACCAGCAGGCCCTCCTCGCGGGCCAGCCGCCGGGTCATGGCGAACGACTCGGCGTCGCTGACGGCGATGACCTCATCGACCACGCTCGGGTCGTAGGCGCTCGGCCAGAAGTCCTCGCCGACGCCCTCGACCAGGTAGGGGCGGCCGGTGCCGCCGGAGTAGACCGACCCCTCGGGGTCGGCGCCGATGACGCGCACGCCGCCCTCGGAGACCTCCTTGAGGTAGCGGCCGGTGCCGCTGATGGTGCCGCCGGTGCCGACGCCGGTCGACGAAGTGCGTGATCCGGCCGTCGGTGTCGGCCCAGATCTCCGGGCCGGTGGTCGCGTAGTGGCTGTTGGGGCCCTCGGGGTTGGAGTACTGGTCCGGCTTCCAGCCGCCGTCGATCTCCTTGACCAGCCGGTCGCTGACCGAGTAGTAGGAGTCGGGGTGGTCCGGCGCGACGGCGGTCGGGGTGACGACCACCTCGGCGCCGTAGGCCTTGAGGACGTTGCGCTTGTCCTCGCCGACCTTGTCCGGGCACACGAAGACGCAGCGGTAGCCCTTGCGCTGGGCGACGAGGGCCAGGCCGACACCGGTGTTGCCGGAGGTCGGCTCGACGATGGTGCCGCCGGGCTTGAGCGCGCCGGTGGCCTCCGCGGCCTCGACCATGCGCAGGGCGATGCGGTCCTTCACGGACCCACCGGGGTTCATGTACTCCACCTTGGCCAGCACCGTGGCGGCGATGCCCTCGGTGACGACGTTGAGCTTGACGAGGGGCGTGTTCCCGACGAGGTCGGCGATGTGTTCGGCATACTTCACCCCCCCATCGTCTCAGACTCCGGACAGGCTGTCGGCCCGGGCAGGTTCCCCGCCCCGGGCACCGGGCCACCCCGCCCGTCGTTACCGTGGTGTACGACGCCCCGGATCGGGGCGCCGAGCGCGTGACGGGAGGGGCTCGTTCCATGGGCAGGGCTCGACGGGCGACACGGATCGCGGCCACCGCGGCGTACGGCGGCGGAGGACTGGCCGCCGGCCTCGGCGTGCTCGGCCTGGCCGGCTACGGCCTGCTCAAGATCGAGGCCACGATGGCGCGCCGGATCGTCGGACGGCCGTTCGACGGCGCCCCCGACGACACCGCCCTGTACGGCGCGGGCCGCGGCGAGCCGATCCAGCTGGTGGTCCTCGGCGACAGCTCGGCGGCCGGGATGGGCGCCGACGAGCCGTGGCAGACCGTCGGGGCGATCATCGCCAACGGCGTCTCCGCGCTCAGCGGCCGGCCGGTCCGGCTGACGAACGTCGCGGTGATCGGTGCGGAGTCCTCGGCGCTGGACCTCCAGCTGGCCAACGCCCTGGAGGAGGTGCCGGCGCCGGACGTGGCCGTGGTGATGATCGGCGCCAACGACGTGACGCACCGGATCGACAAGTCGGTGGCCGTGCGCCACCTGGCCCAGGCGGTGCGCGTCGCTGCGCGACGCCGGCGCCGAGGTGGTCGTCGGCACCTGCCCGGACCTGGGGACGATCGAGCCGGTCGCCCAGCCGCTGCGGCTGCTGGCGCGGCGGTGGAGCCGTGACCTCGCGGCGGCCCAGACCGTGGCCGTCGTCGAGGCCGGCGGACGCACGGTCTCCCTCGGAGACCTGCTCGGGCCGGAGTTCTACGAGCGACCGCACGAGATGTTCAGCAGCGACCGGTTCCACCCCTCCCCTGCCGGCTACGCGCGCGCCGCCGCCGCGCTGCTGCCCAGTGTCTGCGCCGCGCTCGGACCTCTGGGTCGGCGAGGGCGAGGCCGCGCCCGACCGCGGTCGCGGCGAGGGCGTCGAGCCGGTCGCCGTCGCAGCGGTGCAGGCCGTGCGCGACCCGGGCACCGAGGTCAGCCCGACCGCCGCGGCAGGACAGGCGCGTGGTCCGCGCGGGCTGCTGGCCATCCTGCGCCGGCGGCCGCACGAGCCCGTCACCGACCGGGGCGAGCTGGTGGAGGCGACGCCGGCGCCGGAGCGGGGCCCGGCGGCCGACGCTGCCGAGCCGCCGGATCGACGGACGAGACCAAGCCCACACGCGCTCGGACCTCACACCGCAATAGCATCGACCGTGGCAGTGCGACTAAGCGCTTGCTCACCCGCAGGAGCCCAGGAGGAACCGTGCCCGAAGCCGTCATCGTCTCGACCGCCCGCAGCCCGATCGGCAGGGCGTTCAAGGGATCGCTGAAGGACGTCCGCCCCGACGACCTCGCCGCCGCGGTCATCACCGCCGCCCTGGAGAAGGTCCCGGCGCTGGACCCGACCATGGTCGACGACCTCTACCTCGGCTGCGCCGAGCCGTGGGGCGAGCACGGCTCCAACATGGCCCGCGTGGTGGCCGTGCTCGCCGGC
Organism: uncultured Actinomycetota bacterium; assembly: GCA_963724015.1. Lineage (GTDB taxonomy): Bacteria > Actinomycetota > Actinomycetes > Actinomycetales > Dermatophilaceae > CAVRTM01. The sequence goes on along the minus strand of CAVRTM010000004.1, from coordinate 333,279 downwards.
TACGACCACCTGCCCGGGGCCACCGTCAACCGCTTCTGCGCCTCGTCGGTGCAGACCACCCGGATGGCCTTCCACGCGATCCGCGCCGGTGAGGGCGACGTCTTCGTCAGCGCCGGCGTCGAGGCGGTGTCCCGCTACGTCGACTTCGCCGGCGCCGGCGGGTCCAAGGCCGACTGGCAGAACCCCCGGTTCGCCGAGGCCACCGCGCGCAGCGCCCGGACGGCCGCGGAGAACACCACGTGGACCGACCCCCGCGAGGACGGCCAGCTGCCCGACATCTACCTCGCGATGGGCCAGACCGCCGAGAACGTCGCCGGCCTGCGGGGCGTCTCCCGCGAGCGCCAGGACGAGTGGGGCGTCACCAGCCAGAACCGCGCCGAGAAGGCCATCGCCGACGGGTTCTTCGCCCGCGAGATCACCCCGATCACCACGCCGGACGGCACGGTCGTCAGCACCGACGACGGCCCCCGCCCGGGGGTGACGCTGGAGAAGGTGTCCACCCTGAACCCGGTGTTCCGCGAGCAGGGCACGATCACCGCGGGCAACTGCTGCCCGCTCAACGACGGCGCCGCCGCCCTGGTGGTCATGAGCGACACCAAGGCGGCCGAGCTGGGCCTGACGCCCCTCGCGCGGGTGGTCTCCACCGGCGTCAGCGCGCTCTCCCCCGAGATCATGGGCCTCGGCCCGGTCGAGGCCTCCCGCCAGGCCCTCGCCCGCGCCGGCATGAGCATCGCCGACATGGACCTGGTCGAGATCAACGAGGCCTTCGCCGCGCAGGTGCTGCCCAGCGCCGACGACCTGGGCGTCGACCTGGACAAGCTCAACGTCCACGGCGGCGCGATCGCCCTCGGCCACCCGTTCGGCTCGACCGGTGCCCGCATCACCACGACGCTGCTCAACGGCCTGCAGTCGCGCGACGGCCAGTTCGGCCTCGAGACGATGTGCGTCGGCGGCGGCCAGGGCATGGCGATCATCTTCGAGCGCCTCAGCTGAGGCCTGCCTCCGCCTGAGGCACCGGCAAGGCCCGTCCCTCCCCGTTTCCAGGGCCGGGACGGGCCTTGTCGTTCGTCCGTACGCCGGTCAGGCCAGCTCTCGTCGCAGGGCCACCAGGTCGGCGGCCAGGCCGGCGGGGTCGCTGCCCGGCACGGCGCTCGCGTCGTACAGGACCACGGTCAGCTGGTCCATGACCACGGCCGGACCGAGGTCCGGCGGCACCGTGGCGCCGTTCCCGGAGCCGAGCGTCGCGAGCCGGCCCACCCGCTCGCGCACCGCCGGCAGACAGCGCAGCGCGGAGTCGATCGGCAGCTGACGCCACCGGTCGACCACGCGCTGGAGCTCGAGCTGGACGTCCTGCGCCACCGGCGAGTCCGTCGGGCGCGACACGTCAGTCGCGCATCCGGGCCAGCAGGCGCAGCATCTCGAGGTAGAGCCAGACCAGGCTGACGATCAGGCCGTGGCCGAGCAGCCAGGAGTACTTCTCCGGCGCGCCGGCGGCGACGGCCCGGTCGATGGTGTCGAAGTCGATCGCGAGGGAGTACGACGCGAGGCCGACCGCGAACAGCGAGATGGCGATGCCGAGCATGCCGCTGCCGCCGAAGCCCCAGCCGCCACCGACACCCATGAACGAGGCGAAGACGTTGACCAGCGCGAAGATCAGGTAGCCGATCAGCGCCATGCCGAAGATCCGGCGGGAGCGCTCGGTGACCTTGATGACGCCGCTCTTCCAGCCGACGAACATGGCCGCGAAGACCGACAGCGTGGCGATGACCGCCGTGCTGACCAGGCCCTGGCCGAAGCGGTCGTTGTAGTAGTTGCTGATCGCGCCGACGAACACGCCCTCGACCGCGGCGTACAGCACGATGAGCGGCACGCTGATCGTCTTCTTCAGGGCGATCGCGAAGCCCAGGACCAGGACCAGGACCATCCCGCCGAGGACCATCGGCAGCGCCAGCGACGGCGTCTGGTCACTGAGCACCCATGCCGCGCCGGCGCCGGCGAGCAGGACCACGAACAGGCCCATCGTCTTCATCACGACGTCGTCGAGCGTGACCCGCCCGGTCTGGACCGGGCCGGCGGTGCCGCGGTTGTAGAGGTCCTCGAGCTGGCTGGCGCTCATCGTGTCCTGCACGCCCGGGCCGGTCGCGCCGCGGCTTGAACCGCGGCCGAAGCCGGCGTAGCCGCCCTGGTCCATCTGCTTGTCGAGCCGGTTGAACACCGGGTTGCTCGCCATCTCTGTGCCTCCAGCACCTTGTGCCCGCTCCGTGAGCGGTCGTGTCATCAGGTTAAAGGTGCGGCCCGCCGGGAAAGTTCCCGACCCATGACACCTGTCACGGGTCGATCGTTCCTCGCCGCGTCCGCGGCGGGTCGGACGCGGGCCGCCCAGCCGGTACGGCGCGAGGGCGGCGCGACGGCTACGCCGCCGCCGGGTCGGGCTGGTGGATGCCGAAGGTGTTGCCCTCGGTGTCGAGGTAGTAGCCCTGCCACGCCATCCCGGTCAGGGCCATCTTGGGCAGGGCCACCTGCCCTCCGGCCTCGAGGATCCGGCGCTCGGTCTCGTCGTAGTCGCCGACGCCCATCGTGCACACGAAGGCGTTGGCGCCCTGGGCTCCGGCCGGGGCGGGGGCGGGCCGCTGCAACAGACCGCCGTTGATGCCCGGCTGGTCCTCCGGGCCCGTGACGATGCCCCAGTAGGGCGAGCCGGTGAACTGGCTGTAGTCCTCGTAGGACCAGCCGAACGCGGCGGTGTAGAACGCCTTCGCCCGCTCGACGTCGTCGACCTGGATCTCGAAGTGCACCACGCGGGACATGCGGACCTCCTGGGTCGGGATCAGCGAGAGGGACTCGCACCGAGTCTGCCCGCCCGTTCTCGGCCCCCGCAGGGGAACGCACCGGAATGGTCGCCTCGTCCGAGGTGTTGACGACGCCATGACGACCTGGGGACTCATCGGAAGCGGAAACATCGGCACCACCGTGGCGCGGCTGGCCGTGGCGGCAGGCCATGACGTCGTGCTCAGCAACAGCAGGGGGCCGGAGACGCTTGCGGACCTCGTCGACCAGCTCGGTCCGCACGCCAGCGCGGCCACCCCGGCGGAGGCTGCCCGAGCCGGCGACGTCGTCGTGGTCACCATCCCGCTGCGGAGCTACCCGCAGGTGCCGGCGCAGGAGCTGCGCGGCAAGGTCGTGCTCGACACGATGAACTACTACCCCCGGCGGGACGGCGAGATCGCCGAGCTCGACGACGAGTCGACCACGAGCTCGGAGCTGCTGCAGGCCCACCTGCCCGAGGCCAGGGTGGTCAAGGCGTTCAACAACATCTTCTTCCAGCACCTGGCTGCCCTGCCCCGGCCCAGCGGCGCGGAGGACCGCAGCGCCCTCGCCGATCGCCGGCGATGACCCGGAGGCGAAGCGGCTCGTCAGTGAGCACCTCGACGCGATCGGCTACGACACCGTCGACCTCGGCCCCCTCTCGGAGGGGTGGCGCACGCAGCCCGACACGGCGGCATACGGCAGCCTGTATGCCGTGGACCCGCAGGCCTGGGACCAGGGTGCCCGCCCCGCGCCGGCGGCCGTGGTCGCCGAGCGGGCCGCGGCGTCGCGCCGTCGCCGGGACGCCCAGGCCTGACCCCGAGGGCGGGCCCCGGCCGCGGGCCTTGTGTGCGGCGGGAACGGCGAGGAGTGTGGGTCGGGACGGTAGCGCCGTCGGGGCGCCGCCCCGATCGAAGGAGCCCGTCGTGTACGCACGAACCACCACCATGCAGGCAGACCCGGCCAGGATCGATGCCGGCATCGCCCACGTCCGCGACCAGGTCTTTCCGGCGGTCACCGCGATGGGCGGATGCATCGGGATGTCCATGCTCGTGGACCGCGGGTCGGGTCGCTGCATCGCCACCACCGCATGGGAGTCCGAGTCCGCGCTGCGGGACAGCGCGGAGCTGGTGCGCCCCCTGCGCGACGGCGCGGAACAGGCTCTGGGGAGCAGCTCCAGCGACGTCGACACGTGGGAGGTCGCGGTCGTCCACCGCGACCACGCCATGCCCGACGCCGCCTGGTCCCGTGTCGCGTGGATGAGCAGCGCGCCCGAGACCGCGGAACGTGCCATCGACATCTTCAAGATGGCCGTTCTCCCGAAGCTTCAGGAGCTCAACGGCTTCTGCAGCGCCAGTCTCATGATCAGCCGCGAGACCGGCCGCACAGCGGGAACCTTCATCTACGACAGCCGTGAGCAGCTCGAGGAGACGCGCGAGGCTGCTGGCCGCCTCCGCGAGGCAGCCAGCAGGGAAAGAGGAGCGACGATCGACGACGTGGCGGAGATGGAGGTGGCGTTCGCGCACCTGCACGTGCCTGAGCTGGTGTGATCCCGCGTCAGTCGGGCGCCCGGCCCAGCCGGGCGCCCGACTGGCGTTCGAGCACTGGCCAACTCAGCCGTTGGCCGCGCACCGCCAGAAGTCCCGCATCAGGGCGGTCGGCGTCGGTCCCGCCATCTCCACCTGGCTGAGCAGGATGGTGACCGCTCCGGTGGACGGCGTGACGTGCGCCGCCGTCCCGGTGCCGCCGACCCAGCCGTAGCGTCCGAGCACGTTCCACGGATCGGTCGGCGCCACGTCCACCGAGCCGCCGAAGCCCCACCCCTGGCCGTCGAGGAACAGCGCGCTCGCCTTCCGCTGCGCCGGGGTCAGGTGGTCGGTGGTCATCTGCCGCACGGAGGCCGGCGACAGCAGCCGGCGGCCGTCGACGCTCCCGTCGGCGAGCAGCATCCGGGCGAAGGCGTGCCAGTTGTCCACCGTCGAGACCAGCCCGCCGGCGCCGGAGGGGAAGGCCGGCGGGCTGCTCCACTGCCCGTCGGGGGCGTCGACCAGCTCGAGCCCGCCGCCTGCCGCGGCGCGGTAGTAGCTGGTCAACCGATCCAGCTTGGCGACGGGCACGGCGAACCCGGTGTCGACCATGCCGAGCGGCTCGAAGAGGCGTTCGGTCAGGAACTCCGGCAGTGGGCAGCCCGAGGCCCTGGCGATCAGCACGCCGAGGATGTCCGAGCAGGTGTTGTACAGCCAGCCGTCACCGGGATGGTGCAGCAGCGGGATGCGGGACAGCGTCGTCATCCACTCGTCCGGTGCGGCGACGAGCTGCGGCTGCGGCGGTCCCTGCCTCAGCTCGTTGAAGAGCATGCCGACCACCGGGAGCGTGAAGTCGGACGGGAAGCCGTACCCGGCACGGAAGGTGAGCAGGTCGGCCACGGTGATCGGCCGGGCAGCGGGGACCACGTCGTCGACCGGGCCGGCCGGCGTGCGAACGACGACCGGCGACGCCAGCTCCGGCAGCCACGTCCCGACCGGGTCGTCGAGGGCGACCACGCGGTCGTCGACCAGCATCATGGCCGCCGCTGCGGTGATGGGCTTGGTGGTCGAGGCGATGCGGAAGATGGAGTCCCTCGCCATCGGCGCCGTGCCGGCGGCGTCGAGGGACCCCACGGCCTCCAGCTCGACCCGGTCCGCGTGAGCCACGAGGGCCACCGCTCCGGGGATCGCCTCGTTGCTGACGTGCGTCTCCAGGACGGTCCGCAGGTTGGTCGTCATGCTGGCATCCTCTCGCTCTCGGCGGTCTCGGGATGGAGACCCTTCCGGCAGCGCAACCTCATCGGCGGTCGCCGCACTGCCGCGCTGAGGTGCCCGCCACAGCAGGTGGGGATACCGTCGGTGCCGTGCGCGCGATCGAGTACTCCATCACTGGTGACCCTGACGTCCTGAGCCTGGCTGAGCGGCCCGTGCCCGAGCCAGGACCGGGCGAGGTCCGGGTGCGGATCCACCGCTCGGGCGTCAACCCGACCGACTGGAAGACGCGTCGTGGCGCGGGGTCCGGGGTCGCCGTCGACCCGCCACAGGTGCCGGGCCAGGACGGCGCCGGGGTGGTCGAGGCCGTCGGGCAGGGCGTCGAGGCGGCGTTGCAGGGCCTCCGGGTCTGGATCTGGGAGGCCGCCCACCTGCGTCCCGCCGGCGGCACCGCGCAGGAGCACGCCGTCGTACCGGCCCGGCACGTGGTGCTGTTGCCGGACGTCGCGTCGTTCGACCTCGGCGCGAGCCTCGGGGTGCCGTTCCTGACCGCGCACCGGTGCCTGACGGTGACCGAGGACGGGCCGACGCGGCTGGGTCCTGGCACGCTGGAGGGTCGCACCGTCCTGGTGGCCGGAGGCGCCGGAGCCGTCGGCAACGCCGCGATCCAGCTGGCCCGGTGGTCCGACGCCACGGTCATCACCACGGTGAGCGGCCCGGAGAAGGGCCACCTCGCGGCGCGTGCCGGCGCCGACCACGTCCTCGACTACCGCACGCAGGACGTCGTGGCGGAGGTGCGCGCGATCGCCCCGCATGGCGTCAACACCATCGTCGAGGTCTCCCCCGCCGTGAACGCCGCGCTGGACGCGGAGGTGCTCGCCCGGCACGGCTCCGTTGCGGTCTACGCCAACAATGGCGGCAGCACGATGGAGCTGCCCGTGCGCCCCTCGATGGTGCCCAACGTCCGCTGGCAGTTCGTGCTGGTCTACAACGCCCCGGACGCGTGGCGGGCCCGGGCGCTGGAGGACGTCGCCGCGGCGGTGCTCGACGGAGCCGTCCGGGTCGGAGCCGAGGCCGGCCTGCCGCTGCACCACTTCCCCCTCGAGCAGGCCGCCGAGGCCCACGCGGCCGTCGAGAACGGCGCCGTGGGCAAGGTGCTGATCGACGTCCGGGGCTGATCGCGAGCGCCGTCGGGCGGTCTGCTCGAGCTGCGTGGTGCCCCCGACGGGTTTCGAACCCGCACTGTAGCGATTTTAAGTCGCCTGCCTCTGCCGTTGGGCTACGGGGACAGGCGTCAGGTTACCGATAGGTGCGGCGCGGGTGGATGCCGTGGGGGCCCGCGACCCGGTCCAGGAACAGCAGCCCGGTGGTGTGGTCGATCTCGTGCTGCACGGCGACGGCCTCGAACCCGTCCGTGGCGATCTCCACCCACTCCCCCGAGCCCGGCAGCTGGCCGCGGACCAGGAGCCGTCGCGCCCGGCTGACGTCACCGGTGAAGTCCGGCACCGACATGCAGCCCTCGCGACCGCGCTCCCGCCGGGTGGCGCTGCGCACCTCGGCGTTGCACAGGACGAACCGGCCGTGGCAGGTGCGCGTCTTGGGGTGACCGCTGACGTCGACGCTGAACACGCGCGCGGCGACCCCGACCTGCTGGGCGGCGAGCCCGACGCACCCCGGCGAGACGTCCTGGGTGGCGAGCAGGTCGGCGGCCAGCTCGAGCGTGCGGGGGTCGGTCGGGGTCGACCTCGACGCCGTCCTCGGCCAGCACCGGGTGCGGCGCGCGCAGCACGGGCAGGACCGTCCCGGCCGGCAGTGCGGGCATCGCCAGGCTCGTCGGGATGACGCTCACCAGACGTCGTCGTCGACGGGCGAGAGGTGGATCTCGACGCCCAGCTCGGCCGCCGCCCCGGTCAGGTCGCGCTCCAGCGCGACGGCGGCGTGCTCGTCGGGGACCTGCAGCTCGGCGGTCATCACGTAGAGGCTGCCACCCAGCCGGGTGCCGAGGTCGACGATGTTGGCGCCGTGCTGCGCCACGATCCGGGTGACCGTCGCGACGATGCCGGGGCGGTCCGCGCCGTGCACCCGCAGGGAGTACGCCGGGCCGACGGCTGTGGTGGTGGTGGACTCGGCCAGCACGCGGGCGTTGATGACGAGGGAGCCACCGGCGGTCAGCGGCTTCAGCGCCGCCTCGACCGAGCCGGCGTCGGCGACCGTGCGGACGAGGACGACCATCGCGAAGTGGCCGCGCAGCAGCGTCATCGTGGAGTCCTCGAGGTTGCCGTGCAGGTCCGCGAGGGCCGCCGTGACGTCAGCGACGATGCCGGGCCGGTCGTCGCCGAGGACGGTGACGGCGATGATCTGCTGGGGCATGGACGGAACTCCTGGAGCCGGCGGCGGCTGACGCGCCGAGACTAGCGGCAGGCGGGACCGCTTCCGCGGACGGTCTCAGAGCCGGGCGATGACCGCGTCGAGCATCCGCTCGGTCAGCTTGCCGGTGAAGGTGTTCTGCTGGCTGACGTGGTAGCTGGCCAGCAGCCGGATCGGCTTCCCGTCGCTCGTGACCAGCACCGTCTCGGCGCCGTGGCCGAACCTCGGCTTCGGCCGGGGCACGGCCCAGCCGAGCCGGCGGGCGCTCGCCAGTGCGGCGTCCCAGCCGATGCTGCCGAGGGCGAGCATCGAGCGGACGGTCGGCGCCGCGAGGGCCAGGTCCCGGTCCAGCCAGTGCCCGCAGGTCTCGCGCTCCTGCGGCGTGGGCTTGTTCGCCGGTGGCGCGCACCGGACGGCGGCGACGATGCGTACGCCGCTCAGCTCCAGGCCGTCGCCGCTGGCCACGCTGGTGGGCTGGCTGGCGTAGCCGGCCCGGTGCAGCGCGGCGTAGATCCAGTCGCCGCTGCGGTCGCCGGTGAACATGCGACCGGTCCGGTTGGTGCCGTTGGCCGCCGGTGCGAGGCCGACGACGAGGACCTGCGGCTCGGGGTCGCCGAACCCCGGGCCCGGCCGTCCCCAGTACGGCTGGTCGGCGAACGAGGCCCGCTTGCCCTCGGTGGCGACGTCCTCGCGCCAGCGCACCAGCCGCGGGCAGGCTCGGCACACGGAGACCTGCGCGTCCAGCTCGGCCGTGGTCGCGGCGCGCGCGGCGAGCCGTCGTACCTGCGTGTCCGTCCTGGCCACCGGGGTCTGCCCGTCGGCCGGGTCGCCCGGCCAGCCGGTCCCCGGCGGCACCGGCGACGGGAACGGCTGTCCCGTTCCCGGGTGCGGCAGCCACTGGCTCACCATGGCGCTCCCCTCCCCAGCCCGCTCAGGCCAGCGAGAGGGCGATGCCGTCGAGGATGTCGTGCTCGGACGTGACGACCTGCGCCATGCCCGCCTCGCGGTGCACGCGCTCGACGATGCGGCGCCACACCAGCGCGCCGGCGCCGATGACGTCGACCCGGCCGGGGTGCATGAACCCCAAGGCCGCCCGCTCGGCGCGGGTCATGCCCAGGAGCTCGGTGCAGGCCGCGACGACCCGGTCCACCGGCAGCGACGACAGGTGGATGCGCGCGGCGTCGTAGGCGGTCAGCTGCAGCGCGTGCGCGGTGATGGTGGTGACCGAGCCGGCCAGCCCCACGAGGGCCGCGACCCTGGCCAGGTCCACCCCCGCGGCCGCCCGGTCGATCGCCGCGTCGACGTCCGCGGTCGCGGCCTCGACCTCGGCAGCGGTGGGCGGGTCGGTGTGCAGGTGCCGCTCGGTCATCCGGACGCAGCCGATGTCGACCGACCGGGCCTGCTCCACCTCGGTGGTGCCGCGGACGAACTCCGTCGACCCGCCGCCGAGGTCGACCACGAGGAAGGGACCCTCGACGCCGTGCGCGTGCAGCCCACCGGTGGCGCCGAGGAACGACAGCGACGCCTCCTCGTGCCCGCTGACCACCTCCGGCGCGATGCCGTACGCCGAGAATGCCGTGCGCACGCCGTCCACGAACTCATCGGCGTTGCGGGCGTCACGGGATGCCGACGTGGCCACGAACCGGACCCGCTCGACCTCGAGCTTCTCGCACTGCGCGGCGTAGTCCCCGGCCATGGCCAGGGTGCGGGCCATGGCCGTGGGGGCGATGACGCCGGTGCGGTCGACGCCGTGGCCGAGGCGGACCACCTCCATCCGGCGGACCACGTCGACCAGCGACGGCGCGCCCCCGGGCGACGCCGGCTGCACGTCGGCCACCAGCAGGCGGATCGAGTTGGTGCCGCAGTCGATCGCGCCGACCCGCGTCACGAGGTGGTCCCCGCCGGGTCCTCGTCCACGGCCGGCTCTGGCACGCAGGACCCACCGGCCCACCACTGGGGCAGTGCCGCGAGCGCCTCGTCGCCGAGCGGGTTGACCCCGGGACCGGCCGCCAGCGAGTGCCCGACCAGCACGTGCAGGCACTTGACCCGCGTGGGCATCCCCCCGGCGGAGATGCCCTCGATCTCCGGCACGGAGCCGAGCTCGGCCCGCCGCCGCAGGTAGTCCTCGTGCGCCCGCTCGTAGGCGGCGGCGAGCGCCGGGTCCTGACCGAGCCGCTCGGTCATCTCGCGCATCATGCCGCTGGTCTCCAGGGTGCTGATGGCACCGGTGAGCCGGGGGCAGGTGGCGTAGTAGGTCGTGGGGAAGGGCGTGCCGTCGGGCAGCCGCGGCTCGGTCCGCAGCACGTCCGGGCGACCGCACGGGCAGCGGTGGGCGACCTCGGCGACCCCTCGGGGGACCCGGCCGAGCTGCTGCTCGACCGCGCGGAGGTCGGCCGGGTCGACCGCCGGATCGGGCTGGGACGGCTGGCTGCTGGTCACGGTGCCTTGGTGCTCGAGGAGGGACTGGGGGTGCTGCCGGGAGGCGGGGTCGCCGGCGTGGAGGCGCCGCCGGAGTCCGCGATGACCATCGACTGCCACAGCTGGCCGTACCACGGGGAGTTGCGCACGTCCTCCGGCGCGGCGGCCGCGACGCGGGGGTCGCTGGCGTGCTGGGGGGCCGGGTCGGCGTCGATGACGGTGTAGGACCGCTCGCCGGGGCGGACGAACTTCAGCCGCTCGCGCACCTGCTGCTCGACGTAGGCGGGGTCGTCCCACTGCTGGCGCTCGCGGGTCAGCGCCTCGACCGACCGGCGCTGCTCGCTGACCTTGGCCTGCAGGGCGGTGTACTCGCTCTGCTGCTGCAGGTAGGAGCGCAGCGTCGGCACGAGCGTCACCGCGAGCATGACCAGGATCGAGGCCAGGATCGCCATCCGCCGCAGCGAGCGCGGTGAGCGCTGCGGCGCGGCGGGGCGCCGGCCCCGGGTCGACCCGGGCGGGCGGGACGGCGTACCGGCCGGGGCGGGGCGGGCCGCGGACGTGCGGGACGGGGAGGACGCGGCTCCGCGCGCGGAGGCGCCGACCCGGGGCGGGACACCGCCGCGGGAGGCACCGGCGCGCGACGACGGGCTGCGCCGGGAGGACCCCGGCGCAGCTCCTGGTCGTCGGGTGGGAGCCACGGTCTGGCGCGTGCTCAGATGCCGGCCGCCGCGCCCCTGAAGCGCGGGAACGCACCGGCGCCGGCGTAGACCGCCGCCTCGTCCAGCTCCTCCTCGATGCGCAGCAGCTGGTTGTACTTCGCGACGCGCTCGGACCGCGCGGGGGCGCCGGTCTTGATCTGCCCGCAGTTGGTGGCCACGGCCAGGTCGGCGATGGTGGTGTCCTCGGTCTCGCCGGAGCGGTGGCTCATCATCGTGCGGTAGCCCGCGCGGTGGGCCATCTCCACGGCGTCGAGGGTCTCGGTCAGCGAGCCGATCTGGTTGACCTTGACCAGCAGGGCGTTGGCGGTGTCGGCGGAGATGCCGCGCTGCAGCCGCTCGGGGTTGGTCACGAACAGGTCGTCGCCGACGATCTGCACGGCCGCGCCGAGCTGGGTCGGTGAGGTCGGCCCAGCCCTGCCAGTCGTCCTCGTCCAGCGGGTCCTCGATGGAGACCAGCGGGTAGTCGGCGACCAGGCCGGCGTAGTACAGGGTCATCTCGGCGGCCGTGCGCTGCTCGCCCTCGAAGGTGTAGACGCCGTCGGTGCAGAACTCGGAGGCGGCGACGTCGAGGGCGAGCGCGATGTCCGTGCCCAGCGTGAAGCCGGCCCGCTCGATCGCCTCGGCGATGAGGTCCAGGGCCGCGCGGTTGCTCGCCAGGTTGGGGGCGAAGCCGCCCTCGTCGCCCAGGCCGGTGGACAGCCCGCGCTCCTGCAGCACCGTCTTGAGCGTGTGGTAGACCTCCGCACCCCAGCGCAGCGCCTCCCGGAAGGACGCCGCACCGATCGGGGCGATCATGAACTCCTGGATGTCGACGTTGGAGTCGGCGTGCGACCCGCCGTTGAGGATGTTCATCATCGGCACCGGCAGGACGTGCGCGTTGGGCCCGCCGACGTAGCGGAACAGCGGCAGGCTGGCGGAGTCGGCGGCGGCGCGGGCGACGGCCATGGAGACGCCGAGGATGGCGTTGGCGCCGAGCGAGCCCTTGTTGGCGGTGCCGTCCAGCGCGAGCATCTCGGCGTCGATGAGCCGCTGCTCGCTGGCCTCGAAGCCCAGCAGGCGCGGGCCGATCTCGTCCAGCACCGCGTCGACGGCCTGCTCGACGCCCTTGCCGCCGTAGCGCTTCTTGTCGCCGTCGCGGCGCTCGACGGCCTCGAACGCCCCGGTGGAGGCGCCGGAGGGAACGGCCGCGCGGGCGATGGTGCCGTCGTCGAGGGCGACCTCGACCTCGACGGTGGGGTTGCCGCGGGAGTCGAGGATCTCCCGCGCGCCGATTGCTTCGATGCTGGCCACTGACACTCCTGGGGCGGACCGGACGACGGACAGGCCCCGAGCCTATCGGCTGGGACGCCGTCGGTCGGTCACCGACCCACGTCGGCGGCGGCCTGCTCCAGCGACCGGACGACCGCCCGCAGCGCCCCCTCCGGGTCCTCTCCGTGGGAGCGCGCCTCGAGCACGAGCGCCATCAGCCGCGCCCCGAGGTCGGCGCCGTCCGCGGCTCCCCGCGCGAGCGCGGACAGACCCGCCCGCTCCAGCCGCGAGGCCGCCTTGTCGGCCCGCGCGAGGGCAGGCAGACCGGCCGGTATGCCGTCCAGCACCGACGTGCGGCCGGCCTTCTCGGCGGCCTTGATGTGCTCCCAGTTCGCGGCCACCTCCGCGGCGGTGTCGGCGTCGACGTCGGCGAAGACGTGCGGGTGGCGCCGGACCAGCTTCTCGACGATCCCGCCGGCGACGTCGTCGATCCCGAACGGCGCCTGCGGGTCCTCCTGGGCGACCCGGGCGTGGAACATCACCTGCAGCAGCACGTCGCCGAGCTCCTCGGTCATGTGCGCCCGGTCGCCGGACTCGATCGCCTCGACCGCCTCGTGCGACTCCTCGATCAGGTAGGGCACCAGCGACTCGTGCGTCTGCTGGGCGTCCCACGGGCAGCCGCCCGGGGAGCGCAGCCGGTCCATGACGGCGACCAGGTCCAGCAGCCGGGAGCCGGGCACGTCGTAGGAGCCGACCAGCATCTCGATCTCCGGCGGGTCGTCGCGCCGGCTGACCTCCGCGGCGAGGGCGTCGGTGAGGCCGGGGTCGCCGTCGGAGGACCCGACCCAGACCACGTCGGCCTCGCGCAGCGCGCTCGAGCAGGAGGTGGGCCAGCTCGCCCGGCGGGACCTCGCCGAGCGCGGTCGCGGGGACGCCGGCGTCCTGGATGGCCAGCAGCTGCGGCTCGTCGGCGTCGCGGCCGAGCACCTCACCGGCCTGCTCCAGCCTGGCCCACGCCTCGCGGGAGAGCAGCCCGGGAGCGATCCGGGGAGTGGACAGCAGCAGGCTCAGCCGCGCGGCCACTACTGCTGCGGCGCCCCGGGTGCCGGCGCACCCGGGGTGGCGGTGGCCGAGGGAGATGCCGGCGTCATCCAGTTCGGCGCCGGCGCCGTGAGCGTCAGCTGCTTGCGGTCCAGCGTGCCGTAGCGGGGGTTGACCGTGATCTTGGCCTTGGCGACCTCGGACAGGACGGCCGTGCGGGCCTGCTCGCTCAGCTGGTTGGCGGCCAGGCTGGTCTGGACGAACTGCGAGGGTGGCCGGGCTCGGGTTCTTGATCTCCTTGACCGCGACGCGGGCCTGGTCCTCCGAGACGCCCTTGCCGTCCTTCGGCCGCCTGGTCGATGACGAACGGCGCCAGGATCAGCGACACCAGGGTGTCGGCCGGGGTGAGCTTCTGCTGGACGCCCGGCACGGTGCTGATCTGCTCGGCCACCTGCTGGGCGTCGGTGACGGAGATGACCCGGCCGTCGACGACGGCCGCGGCGCCGGGCCGCTGCGCCCCGCAGCCGGTCAGCAGCACGGCCGCGCCGAGCAGGAGCGCAGCCGGCCCCGCCGTACGGACCGACGGTCGAGCTGTGCGGAGAGCCTTCACGGCCGTTCCTTTCCTTGTGCGGCGACGCGCGCTGCGTCGGCCATCTGGTCGAGCAGGACCGCGTGGATCAGGTCGCTGGCCCAGGCCAGCACCGCCGTGTCCCGCAGCGGCTGGCCTCCGACCCGCGCCGTCATCGGCTTGGGGACGAGAATGGTACGGACCGCGTCCTTGACCAGGCTGCCGGGGTAGAGCCGCGCGAGCCGCAGCTGCTGGCTCTCGGGCAGCTCCAGCGGCCCGAACCGGATGAAGTTGCCCTGCACGCTGATGTCGGCGAGCTGGGCCTTGCGCGCGTGGGTGCGCAGCCGGGCCACGGCCAGCAGGTTGCGCACCGGCTCCGGCGGGGTGCCGTAGCGGTCCTGCAGCTCGGCCTCGATCTCGGCCAGACCCGCCTCGTCCTCGACGGTGGCCAGCTTGCGGTAGGCCTCCAGGCGCAGCCGCTCCCCCGGCACGTAGTCGTGCGGCAGGTGGGCGTCGACGGGCAGCTCGATCTTGACCTCGGCCGGGGCCTGTGTCGCCGTCGCCGCGGAAGTCGGCGACGGCCTCGCCGACCAGCCGGACGTAGAGGTCGAAGCCGACGCCGGCGATGTGCCCGGACTGCTCGCCGCCGAGCAGGTTGCCGGCGCCGCGGATCTCGAGGTCCTTCATGGCGATCTGCATGCCGGCGCCGAGGTCGGTGTGGCTGGCCATGGTCGCGAGCCGGTCGTGCGCCGTCTCGGTCAGCGGCTTCTCCGGCGGGTAGAGGAAGTAGCAGTAGGCGCGCTCGCGGCCACGCCCGACGCGGCCGCGCAGCTGGTGCAGCTGGCTGAGGCCGAGGCTGTCGGAGCGCTCGATGATCAGCGTGTTGGCGTTGGAGATGTCCAGGCCGGTCTCGATGATCGTGGTGCAGATGAGCACGTCGAACTTCTTGTCCCAGAAGTCCAGGACCACCTGCTCGAGCCGGTGCTCGCCCATCTGGCCGTGGGCCGTGGCGATGCGGGCCTCGGGCACCAGCTCGCGGATGCGGGCGGCGGCCTTCTCGATCGAGGTCACCTTGTTGTGGACGAGGAAGACCTGGCCCTCACGCAGCAGCTCGCGCCGGATCGCCGCGGTGATCTGCTTCTCGTCGTAGGCCCCGACGAAGGTGAGGACGGGGTGCCGCTCCTCGGGCGGGGTGGCCAGGGTGGACATCTCGCGGATGCCGGTGACCGCCATCTCCAGGGTGCGCGGGATCGGCGTGGCCGACATGGCCAGGACGTCGACGGCCGTGCGCAGCCGCTTGAGCTGCTCCTTGTGCTCGACGCCGAAGCGCTGCTCCTCGTCGACGACGACCAGGCCGAGGTCCTTGAACGCGATCTCGCCCGAGAGCAGCCGGTGGGTGCCGATGACCAGGTCGACCGAGCCGTCCTTGAGCCCGGCGACGACCTCCTTGGCCTCGGCGTCGCTCTGGAACCGGGACAGCGCCTTCGACCACGACGGGGAACTGGGCGTAGCGCTCGGTGAAGGTCTGCAGGTGCTGCTGGACGAGCAGAGTGGTCGGCACGAGGACCGCGACCTGCTTGCCGTCCTGGACCGCCTTGAACGCCGCCCGGACCGCGATCTCGGTCTTGCCGTAGCCGACGTCGCCGCAGATGAGCCGGTCCATCGGGACCGAGCGCTCCATGTCGGCCTTGACCTCGTCGATGCTGACCAGCTGGTCGGGGGTCTCGACGTAGGCGAAGGCGTCCTCGAGCTCGCGCTGCCACGGGGTGTCCGGGCCGAACGCGTGGCCCTCGGTGGCCATCCGGGCGCTGTAGAGCCGGATCAGCTCGCCGGCGATCTCCTTGACGTGCTTCTTGGCCCGGCCCTTGGTCTTCTGCCAGTCGGAGCCGCCGAGCTTGTTCAGCGTCGGGGACTCCCCGCCGACGTAGCGGGTGATCTGGTCGAGCTGGTCGGTCGGCACGGACAGCCGGTCGGCCGGCTGGCCGCGGCGGCTGGCGGCGTACTCGATGACGAGGTACTCGCGGGTGGCGCCGCCGACGGTGCGCTGCATCATCTCGACGAACCTGCCCACGCCGTGCTGCTCGTGGACGACGAAGTCGCCGGGCCGCAGCTGCAGCGGGTCGACCTGGTTGCGCCGGCGCGAGGGCATCCGGCGCATGTCCTTGGTGGACGGTCCCTGCCCGGCGGTGCCGGTCAGGTCGGTCTCGGTGACGACCACGAGGCGTGCCTGGGCCGCGACGAAGCCCTTGCCCATCGAGCCGGTCGTGACGTGGGCGATGCCCGGCTCGAGGCCGATCTCGCCCTGCTCCAGCCGGCTGGGCACGTCGTGCTCGCCGAGGACCTCGACCACGCGGCGGGCCAGGCCGGGGCCGTCGGTGACGACGAGGGTCTGCCAGCCCTCGCGGACCCACCGCTGCACGTCGGCGACCGCCGAGGGCGTGTCACCGCGGTAGGGCTCGACGTCGGTGGTGTCGATGGTGAAGTGCTCGCCGAGGTCGTCGCCGCCGTCGGTGAACGCGGCCAGCTCCTCGTCGCCGGCGAACGAGGTCAGCGTCCACCAGGGGCGGCCGGTGGTCAGTGCGTGTCCGCGGACGTCGGCCAGCCCCCAGTACGACGCGCTGCCCAGGATCCCCTGCAGGTCCACCGGTACGGCGTTGCCGGCGGCGGCGTTGGACCAGCTCGCCTCGAGGAACTCGGCGCTGGTGGCGACCAGGTCGTGCGCGCGGGTGCGGATGCGCTCGGGGTCGCAGAGGACGACGTGGGTGCCGGGGCGCAGGACGTCGAGCACGCTCTCCATGCCGTCGACCAGGGCCGGGGCGAGCGACTCCATGCCCTCGACCGCGATGCCCTCGGCGACCTTGCCGAGGATGTCGGCCACGCCGGGGAGCTGCTCGGCGAGGACGCGGGCGCGCTCGCGGACGTCGTCGGTCAGCAGGATCTCGCGGCAGGGCGGCGCCCAGAGGCCGTGCCCGGCGATCTCGAGGCTGCGCTGGTCGGCGACCTTGAACCAGCGGATCTCCTCGACCGTGTCGCCCCAGAACTCGACCCGGACGGGGTGCTCCTCGGTCGGCGGGAAGACGTCGAGGATGCCGCCGCGGACGGCGAACTCGCCGCGGCGCTCGACCAGGTCGGTGCGGGTGTACGCCGCCGCGGCCAGCGCCTCGACGACGTCCTCGAGCGGGCGCTCGTCGCCTGCCGACAGGTAGACCGGGGCCAGCTCGCCGAGCCCCTTGACCAGCGGCTGCAGCAC
This sequence comes from uncultured Actinomycetota bacterium, assembly GCA_963724015.1. GTDB lineage: Bacteria > Actinomycetota > Actinomycetes > Actinomycetales > Dermatophilaceae > CAVRTM01. The sequence continues at coordinate 316,125 of CAVRTM010000004.1, read as the reverse complement.
CGCGCGGATGGGTGCGACCACCACGTCGAGCGGGCCGTACGCCGGGTCGTTCTCGTCCGGGTGGGTCAGCCGGCGCAGGACCGCGAGCCGGCGACCGACGGTGTCGCTGCGGGGGCTGAGCCGCTCGTGCGGCAGCGTCTCCCAGGACGGGAAGTCGGCGACCCGGTCGGCGCGGCAGGAAGCAGCGCAGGGCGGCGGCCAGGTCCTCGGCCTCGCGGCCGGTGGCGGTCACCGCCAGCAGCGGGGTGGCGCCGCCCCCGGCGAGCGCGGCGAGCAGGGGCGACCGGGCGCCCGGGCTCACCGCGACGTCGACGAGCGGGGCGTCGCCCCGACGGGCCGTCTCGACGACCTTGCGGACCACGGGGTCGGCGGAGAGGGCGTCGAGCAGGGGGGTGAGGCTCATGGTGCGCGGGGCTCCTGGCTTCGGCGGGACAGCACGAACGCCCCAGCGCGAGACGCACCGGGGTTGGAGCGGTCAGTTTACGCCGGGGTCCGGACACCGCTCGGGGAGCGCCGGTGTGGACCGTCGTCCGACGCAGTGGCACAACGCCGCACCTGCGCTCTTTGTTGGAGAGCCCTTGGGAGACCGATTGCTCCCGGGCCATCTTTCGCGAAGTCCGTCGCCTCGGCACACCCCGGGCGCTAGCGTCGCAGCGCGAGCAGGGGGAGGACGTCGAGCCCCCGCGTACCGGGAAGGTCCGTCCATCGCCATGCCAGTCACCACCTCACCCGAAGTCAGCACGTTGCCCGACCTTGCGCTGGACCAGGTGCAGACGCGGGACGTCGAGCTGGCGCTGCTCGGTCTGCTCCCGGCAGGGCACCTGCTGGGAGGCACGGTCGGTGCCCGCGGGACGGCTGCGGGTCGACCGGATGTGGGGGCCGTGGTCCGGATCGCCCTCCCCCCCGAGCTGGCGGACGCCATCACGCAGGCCGGGGGCGCCCTCCTCCGGGACCAGGAGTTCACGCCGCTGGGTCGCCTGGTCGACGTCGAGCACGCCGGCACGGGAACGGGTGCGGGGTCCGTCGTGCTGTGCGGTCACCTCCAGCCGGAACGGGCGCGTGAGAGCGGCGACGCGCGCGGGCTCGCCCTGTCCGGCGTCGATCTCCTCCCACACCAGGAGCAGCGCACGCTCGTCCTCGTCGAGCGGCCCCCGGTGAGAGCGGACGAAGGCCGCCTGCGGGCGGTGACGGGCGCCGGGACGGACGCTGTGTACGTCGTCGTGGCCGACTCGCCCCGCGGCGACGTGCCGTTCACTGTGCTGATGTCCACCGCCCGGGCGTGGGTCGCCGCCGAAGGCCTCGAGGGCCGGGTGCAGCTGCGTTCGGCGCCGATGGCGTGGCGGGACGAGGTGAGCGACCACCACCTCGCGGCCCTCCTCGCCCGGGGTCTCGGCGCCTCCACGTTCCTGCGGCTGGGCGCAGGTGACGGCTCGGACGGGGCGGAGCAGTGGCGGGACACCTGGTCCGCGCTGGAACGCGGCCAGGGCGACCCCCTGCCCGGGGTGTCGGCCCCGGTGGCGCACCTGCTGACGCAGTGGCGACCGCCACGCCGGGAGCGCGGCCTGGTGGTGATGTTCTCGGGGCTCTCCGGCTCGGGCAAGTCCACCCTGGCCCGTGACGTCACGGAGTGGGTGCGCGCGGCCACCGACCGGACGGTCACGCTCCTGGACGGGGACGTGGTCCGCACGATGCTGTCCTCCGGCCTGGGGTTCGACCGGGCCTCGCGCGAGCTGAACGTCCGCCGGATCGGTTACGTCGCGGCTGAGGTCGCGCGCCACGGCGGCGTCGCGATCTGCGCCCCCATCGCGCCGTACGCATCGACCCGGCTCCAGGTGCGCGAGATGGCGCAGCAGGTGGGCGACTTCCTGCTCGTGCACGTGGCCACCCCACTGGCCGAGTGCGAGCGGCGCGACCTCAAGGGCCTGTACGCCAAGGCGCGCGCCGGCCTGCTGCCGGAGTTCACCGGCATCTCCGACCCGTACGACGAGCCCGAGGACGCCGACCTCAGGGTCGACACCTCCCTGCTCGACCGGGCCGAGGCCCTGGCCGTCGTGACGCGCCACCTCACCGACGGCGGCTGGGTCACGGGTACAGCCTCATGAGCATCGACCCGCTGCTCGCGCTCGCCTCGTTCGGCATCGGCATCGTCGTCGGCCTCACCGGCATGGGCGGAGGCGCGCTGATGACCCCGGTCCTCGTGCTGTTCTTCAACGTCCCGCCGCTTGCTGCGGTCTCCAGCGACCTGGTCGCGAGCGCCGTGATGAAGCCGGTCGGCTCCGTCGTGCACCTGAGGCGCGGCACGGTCAACCTCTCCCTGGTGAAGTGGCTGTGCGTCGGGTCGGTGCCGGGTGCCTTCGGAGGCGTGCTGGTCGCCCGCACGCTGGGCGGAGGCGACGCAGGTCCAGGACGTGATCCGGTTCGCCCTCGGGGTCGCCCTGCTGCTCGCTGCAGCCGGGCTGACGGTCCGCGCCTACCTGCGACTCGTCGAGCGTGCACGCCGTCGCGACGGGTCGGCCGACCCGCTGCCGCAGGGCCGACCCTCGGTGCGCCTGCGGATCGCTGCCGACGGTCATTGCTCGGACTCGTCGGCGGGCTCGTGGTCGGCCTGACCTCGGTCGGATCCGGCTCGCTGATCATCATCGCGCTGATGGCGCTGTATCCCGACACTCAAGGCGAGCGAGCTCGTCGGGACCGACCTCGTGCAGGCCGTGCCGCTGGTCGTGTCGGCGGCGCTGGGGCACATCCTGTTCGGCGACTTCCAGCTGGACCTCACCACGTCGCTGCTCCTCGGCTGCCTGCCCGGGGTCTGGGTGGGTGCGCACCTCTCGTCCCGCGCCCCGGGAGGCCTCGTCCGCCGGGCCCTCGCCTTCGTCCTGCTCGCCTCGGCGCTGAAGATGCTGGACGTCGGCACTGTGGCAACCGGACTCGTGCTCGTGGCCGTCGCCGTCGTCGCTCCGCTGCTGTGGATGGGCATTCGTCGCCGACACGGTTTCCCGGCGATCGCGCGACGTTCCACCATCGGTCGAGAGGCAGCCCTGGCCACGGTTCCCGAGAACGGTCGCTGACGCCTCGTGGACTGAGCACCTCGCCGGCTGACGCCGACGTCACGCGGGCCAGCGGGCCAGGGGTGCTGGCCGCGCGCGGCACCCATCCTGGGGCACCCCCATATCAGCCCCCGGAACGGACCATTTGGCAGCGTCCCGGGCAGCGGCTACTGTACCCGGCAACTGCGCGGACAAGCCCCGACCGGTGAGCCCCCGCGCAGGCACGCCATGTCCTGCGATGGGGATCGACAATCGCGGGAGTCGGAGACCTACAGAGCGTCTTCTGGGTGAATCGGTGTGCAGGGGAACCGTAGGGTCCTTTTTTCGGCCCGAGCCCGTCTGTCGACCGACAGGCGTCAACGGAACAGGGAGCACATCTTCAATGTCACCATCTCCGCACACACTGAACAGGCCGAGCCCTCACAGGAGACGCATCGGCAGGACCGGCCTTGCAGGGGTGCTGTGCGAGCGCGCTGTTCGCCGTCCCGGCCCTGTCCGCCGCAGGCCGGCACGGTGGCGATCGGTCAGGGACCTCTCGGCCAGACCAGCGCTGGACCGGGACACTCCGTTCAGTCGAGCAGCTCGTCCCTCGCTGCCTCGAAGCCCGCGTCGACGAGCACGGCGCAGGTGGCAGCCGCGGCATCGCCCATCTACCTGGGCGCCGTCGGCGACGTCGGCACGTTGAAGTCCAAGACGGGCACGAACATCGGTGTCCACATGTATGGCAGCTTCGCCGGCAGCGTCCCCACCGGGCGCATGCTGACGGTGGGCAGCAACGAGCGATGGGCTGTCATCGCTGCGGCGCAGCCCGGATCCAAGCTGTACTCCGACATCGTTCGATGGGCCCAGACGATCAAGGCCCCGTCCGGGCCGGATCCTGGTCGCGTTTCGAGCACGAGCCGGAGCTGCCGAGCAAGACCAGCAGCGGGACGGCTCAGGACTTCATCAACGCCTATCGGCGGGTCGTCACCATCTTCCGCCAGCAGGGGGTCCAGAACGTCAGCTACACGTGGCAGATGACGGACTGGGCGTTCCGCACCAAGTCCACTGACCGCAACTACGCCGGCAAGTGGTACCCGGGCGACGCTTACGTCGACGACGTCGGCGCCGACGCCTACAACTGGAATGTCTGCGGCCCCGCCCTCGGGCGCTGGGTGGAGCTGAGCACGCTGTTCGGACCGGCGGTCGCCTTCGCCAAGGCGCACGGAAAGAAGGCGTCGCTGCCAGAGTTCGCCAGCCACCTGGGACCGTTGCGGGCTCAATGGCTCAACAACGCGCACGCATACCTCGTGGCGAACAAGAGCACGGTGCAGGCGGCGTTCTATTTCAACCACCCGCCGACCAACCCGGCGAACTCCGACTGCCGCTGGCCGCTCTCGACGAGCGCGGAGTACTCGGCTTTCGGTGTGATGGCGCGGGACACGGCGAACTTCACGCCCTGACCCCGGGCGCCCAGTGGGTGGCGGCGCACTCGCGAGTGCGCCGCCACGCACTGCCGCGGACGCTCGTGGTGCTGAGGTTGGAGTCAGACGCAGGCAACCGGGTAGGCGGCCAGGTCGCGCGGTTGCCACCGAGGACCGTGGCAACGCCGGAGGTCGAGGCCGAGGCGACAGTGCAACGGTCCACGAGGCGCCCTCGTAGCTGGGAGCGTTCGTCCGTGCCGTGAGACCGCCATAGGCGCCCCCGGAGGCAGGAGCCGCAGAGTCGGCCAGCAGTGACCCGAACCGTCCGGCCCCGGCGTCGCTGAAGGTGTCCCTGGTCGCCACGCCTGTCGGCGCCGTCCACGACGTCGTGGACCCGGACTTGTCCGCCCAGTAGGAGACCGCCAGATCCCCGGGTCGGGTCGTCACCGTTGGGCTGCGGTGGGCGTTCGTCCCCGAGTCTCTGGTGTGAGCCGTTGCGCCCACGTTCACGCTGGCCGGATCGACTCCGGAGTAGACCGCCAGGCTGAGCGCTCCCTTGGCATAGCTCGAGGCGCTGAGCCTGACGACGGCGTTGACGTCGCTGGCGGTTACTGCCTTCTTCCACAGCGTCGACTCGAGCGGGCCCGAGACAAATGACTGGAGGCGGGTCCAGCCGGGCGTCGACGGCCCACTCCAGCTGACTGCGCTGCTGCGAGTGAAAAACATCAGCATCGTGTCCCCAGGGCGCGCCTGGGCGGGCACCCTCACCTCCTTGAAGCGTGCGGCGCCGCTGGCCGCGTGCCCGGCCGCCACGAAGCGGGCTTCGGCCGCCGCCCGACTGATCGTGAAAGACTCACCGAAGGTTCCACCACCGGTGCGGTGAGATGCCACTGCCAATCGCTGCCGGTCACCGGTCACGTCAAGGAAACCCCACGTGGGGTTGGCGCCGGACCCCGCCCACGAGGCGAAGTACGGGCGCTCGGAGTCGGACGTGTTGAGAGACTGCAACGGCACCCCACCGGTCCCCACCGTGGCGAAGACGGTGCCCCTTCCTTGGGCCATCGACGTGTCCCCATCCGCGACGCAGCCCTGCGAGGTCGTTCCGGGGGTGATCCTCGGACATGACCCCGACAAGCTCAGTTGCTTGGTGCGCTCGTAGAGGTGGTTGTGTCCCGAGGACCAGGTCGACCTTCTTTGAAACCAGCAGATTCAGGAGGTCAGCGCCGGAGCCGCACTGCCGCGCGGTCATGGACAGGCAAGGGATGTGCAGCCCGGCCACCACCCAGGGGATTCCGGACTTCCTGGCTCCGTCGATGGCAGATGCAGCCCATGCGTAGCGCGGCGTGCCCTCGTCGTATGACCAAGCCCCATCGGGGAAGTTGAGACCAGGGGAGATCATCACGAAGCGCGCCACCGGATTGGTGGCGGGCACATCGACGTACCACTGCTTGCCGTAGGTACCCACCAGGCCTGGAAGGTGGTTCGGCAGGCAGGAGGCGAAGGCGTTGATGTTGCCGTCGAGCCCGTTGCTCTCATGGTTGCCGGTGAGGAGCTCGAACGGATAGGTCGCGCCGACGCGGGCTTTGACGAAGTCGCACCACTGCGCTTCGGTGGCGGTCGAGCCATAGGAGAAGTCGCCGAGCGCGAGGGTGAAGTCCGACCCCGGCCGCGTGAATGCCGTTCAGCAGGGCTCTGGTCTGAACGCTGGAGCCGAAGTCCCCCGCAGCTGTGAAGTGCACCTGAGCAGGGGCGGCGGCTGCGCTGGCGCTCCGCCGAGGAGACGCCGCGACGACTGCGCTACGGCCGTCGTTCCGGTCAGCAGTATCAAGGCGCTCGTGAAGATGGTGACAAGTTGACTGGTTCGCATGTGCTCGTCCCCTCAAGAGATGTCGTCCCCCACCAACAGTGCCCGTGTCAGGGCCGTCGCCACCCACCGGGAACAGCATCCGGTGCACATCGCGGCGCCGGGCTGGCTCCCCGGCTCATGGATGGAACACGACGTCGAAGACAGCCCTTGTCCGGTCCGGACTGGGCGCTGATGCGCCAGGACCCGGAGGATGGGATCGTCAGGTTGACACGGTAGTAGCGCCACTCCCCGGCCGTTTGCGCGGACGACACCTTCACGGTGCGACGCCCCTTGCCCTGCAGCGACTCCAGCAGCACCGAGACGCCGGAGTCCGGCTTCACCTGCCGCGGGATGACGTACATCGAGACCTCGGGCTGCTCCTTGGTCTTCGCCTGGGCGCTATAGGTCTTGCGCATGTCGACGAAGTTGCCGATGGCCAAGGTGCCTGCCCGCACGTCTGACCTCTCCCCGACCACTGCGCACCCGGGCGAGGGCGACCCCGGGAGGTTCTCGAGGACCGCCGACTGCGTCTCCGGAGTCGTGCCCCCGCCTGCCGTCGTGGTCGCCGAGGGGCCCTTCTTCTCTGCCCCCCCGGTGGAGCTCGCGCTGGCCCCGTGAGCCGGAGTGCGGGCCGTTCTCATGGGCCCCGGCGCAACGCTCGCTCTCGCGATGCCGGTGGGGGTAGGCGCAGGTGTGGCGGCGGCCCGCGTCGAGGAGCCGGGAGCGTTCGACACCGGCGCCGCCTCCCCGGAGGGCTGCCCGGTCCCACTGCAGGCGACCGTCAGTGTCATCGTGGCGACTGCCACGAAGGCCCATGCGGCCCCTGACCGGTTTGCTCTCATCCGTCGCACTCCCTGTCTCGCTGCATCGTGGTGGTGGTTAGGCCCTACCACGAAGGGCGGCCCCCGGCATCTGTGTGCGCGAGGGCCGCCCCGTGACGGGCCCCTACTGGGTCGTCGAGGTCACGACTTCGGCGTCAGGGCCACGGCCCAGCTGACCGCCTTGTCACTCGTCGCATTCGTGGTTGCCTGCCGAGCCCGCCGTAGGACCCAGCCGGCACTGCACCTCCGGAGTCCACCAGCAGAGCACTGAACCGCGTGGATCCCGGGTCTGCAGTGAGGCTGTCTCGGACCGTGGTCCCCGAAGGAGCTGTCCACTGCGTGGTGCTCGACGACTTGTCCGACCAATAGGTCGCCACCCAGCTGCCCGCCGCCGCCGTCAGCGTCGGTGAGACGTGGGTTGCGGTGGCACTGTCGCCCTGGCGGGCTGCCACAACCGCGGCGGCAGGGTCCACGCCCGTGTATGCCACGACGGACAACACGCCCAGCCGGTATCCGCTCGGGTCATCGACGCGCACCGTCTTGCCCAGGTCGTCACTCGTCGCGGTCTTCTGCCAGAGCGTCGACTTGACGGTCCCGTTCACGAAGGAGTCCACCAGGGTCCAGCCGGCGACGCCGGTCGGACCGCTCCACGTGACCGTGCTCGGGGACGTGAGGAACAGGAGCAGCTTGTCCCCAAGCCTTGGTCTGTGCCGGGATCACGGCCGCTTTGAACTTCGCCGACCCGGGCGTCGAGTGTGCGGCACCCACGTATCCGACGGGGACGACGGGCTTCGGCACCGTCGCGGTCACCGTGTGGGTCACCGACCCTGTCGCCCCGGCATCGTCGGTCACCCGTAGTGACACCGTGTAGTCGCCCGATGCTCCATAGGTGTGGGAGGAGCTGGATCCAGAACCGGTGGTGCCGTCGCCGTAGTCCCACGCGTAACTCACGACCGTGCCGTCGGGGTCGCCGAACCCGACCGTCGAAGCCACACGTGGCGTTAGAACACGAGGACGTGAACGCAGCTGTCGGGTTCTGGTTGACCGGCGCAGCCGTTGCCGTCGCGGTCCTCGTCGCCTTGCCGGAGGCCCCCTTGTCGTCCTTCACTGTCAGGGTGACGGTGTAGGACCCTGCAGCGCTGTAGGTGTGCGTGGGGCTCGCCGCGGTGCTGGTGCCGCCGTCACCGAAGTCCCACGCGTAGGAGGTCACTCTTCCGTCCCGATCGGCGGCCGACGTCCCGTCGAAGGAGCAGGCGGGTGGTCACAGCTCGACGTGAAGGCCGCTGTCGGCGCCTGGTTGAGCGGCGCCGCGGCATACAGGAAGAGGGAACGGTTCCGCCAGTTCACCTGGTCAACTGCAGGGCCGCTCACTGCGCTCGCGCTGCCGACTACGGCGCCGCCAGTGAACGCGACCTTGTTCAGGTTGCCATCGGACTTGGTCACGAAGTACAGCGAGCCGTTCGCGAAGAACATGCCGTCCGCATCCTGGAAGCTGATGCTGCTGCTTGCGGTGGACGTGGGCGCTCATCGACGATGCCGCTGTCCGGCGTGAACCAACGCGAGTAGAGCGTCGGGTCGCCGAACAGTGTGTAGTACAGCCGCCCGGCGTTGTAGACCATACCGGTGATGTTGGGCATCTGGCTGTAGAGGGTGGGCAGGTTGCCGTCGAAGGTTCCACCGAGGTGGTTGTCGACGTCCTTCCAGGCGGGGTCGTGGTACGGGTCCACCTTCGTCGCGGCGGAGAAGCTGCTGCCGTCGAACGTGCGCACGTACAGGTACCCGTCGCTCGTCCGTAGAACACCTTGTTGCCCACCATGAAGGAGCCGCGCGTCGAGCCCCAGCTGACACCGCTGTTGCTGACCGACTCAGCGGGCGTCGCGGTGGTGCCGTCGAAGCCGACGCGTGAGAGCCCGTCCACGTCCGAGGCCGCCGGGGCCGGGATGTCGGGTCGCACGATCTCGATCGCGTTGACCAGCGGGTTCTCGGTGCGGTGGCCGAAGTCGATGTTGACGACGCCGTCGCTGGTGACGTTGAAGCTCCGCATCGTGCCCATCTGGTCGCCTGCCGAGGCCACGATGTCGAAGTTGTCCAGCACCTTGGTTCCGTCGATCGAGACATCGAAGGCACGCGACCCGGCGCTGCTGGTGCAGGTGCACCGGTTGGCGAAGTAGAGGCGCACCTGCACCGGCTTGCCGGCCGGGGCCGGGAACGCCCACTTCATGGCCGGGCTGTCGGACGGCGACCAGCGCTCGGAGTTGAACACGGCCGACGGCGTGGTCGACGGCACGGTGCTGTCGATGCCGGGTACCGGGATCGTAGCCGGCGGCGTTGCGTTCCCGAGTTGCGGTACGCACCGTCGTTGTCGCGTCCGCCGCCCAGTCCGGTCCGCTGTCGAGCGACTGGATGGCGCCGCCGCCGGCGTTGACGCGGTAAAGGACGTTCGTCGCTCCAGTGGACTGCGAGCCTCCGAGGAAGACCGTTCCAGGGAGTGAACCAGTGGCGGTTGATGCCAGAGGAGTTCCGCCCGCGTACGGGAAGAAGACGATCTTCTGGCGCTTGTACTTGTAGTTGCCGACGTAGTCGGTGTTCGACCCCATCCACAGCCCGGACGACGTTGCCAGCAGCGCATACACCGCCTTGCCGGGGGGGTTACGGCCCGGGTTCCACTGCAGCGGACGACCGCTCACGGGGTCGAGTGCCACCAGGCCCGGCCGCGGAACGGCGCCGGGGCTGGCGTTGTCTGACCCGTAGGGGTTGTTGGCCCACCGCTGATGGCCACCGACGAAGATGGCGGTGTCGGTAACGGTCACTGCCCAGTTCGTGTCGCCGCCGGACTCGTCGACCCAGGTCGGGTCCACCGCAGTGCCCACGGCCTTGGTCTCAAACCGCGCCGCGGAGTCACAGAGCGTGTCGCCCACCCCGCCCCCGGTCGCCGCCACCACGAAGTAGGAGCCATCCGGCGAGTAGGACACGCCACGGACGTAGCTGTCGAAGGCCCAGTTATAGCAGTACGGGGAGTACCGGTTCGTCGCCCAGTCTGCACGGACCACAGCCTGGGTGCCGGTCAGGTCGATCTGGGCGACCTGGTCGCGCAGCTGGCCGTCGGCCTGCTTGAAGTTGCCGATGACGACCATCTGGCGGCCGTCCGGGGTGACGTCGAGGTTCCATGGCCCGACGGGGCCCTGCGCTCCGGACCCGGTGTCGTTGTGGTGCCCGGTGAACTGGACGTTCATGAACGGGTCCAGCGCGCCGGTCGTGGCGTTCAGCGCCACGATGCCGGAGTGGGGCAAGCCGCCGGCCTTCGCGAAAGTGCCGACCGCATAGATGCGATTGCCCCGGGAGACAATGTCATTGACGACGCCCGAGTTGAACTTCGGCGGTTTCCACGACGGAACGACGCTGCTGGTGTTCAAGTCCACGAGGGCGAGCGCTTGCGCCGCCGTGGTGCCGACCTGGCTGAACGAGCCCCCGATGTAGACGGAGTGGCTGTCCGGACCCGGCACGATCGTGGTGACCTCACCATTGACGGGGAGGTTGAATGACGTGAGAGCCCCCGTAGCTGCGTTGAACGCGGCAATGCGGCCGCGGGCCTGTCCCCCCACGCTGGTGAAGTTTCCACCGATCACCATGGTGGTCCCCACCTGTGCGATCGAACGGACGTCACCGTCGTCCACCTGCGGGGAAACTGCGGACGGGACCGCGCTGGGCATCGCACCCGGCGATGGCGCGGGAACCGAAGGTTGGGCTGCCTGGGCCGGCAACACGAGCGCCGTCGCCAAGGACATCATGGCCAGGGCGACCGACGTCACCCCTGAGATTGCGGTGCGATGCTTCATATGGACTCTTCTCCAACACCGATGAGTGGCGCCTCCTTGTTGGCGCGCCCGAATCGTGCCATGGGCCATGTGCCGATCGCAGGGGAACGCTGCGGTTCCGGGGCCACGAGTTCCGTTGTGAGCCAACACCGTTCGCGTTTGCTGAAATGTCCACCACGAATGTATGAGCACGATCTACGCCATGCGTTGTAGGACATAGGTTTCTCGGGCAAAACGCAGATGGGGCCCCTCGCCTTGGTCATAGATTGCCCTGACGCCCCACGGTCGGGAAACGAAGGAAAGAGAGTCGGATGAAGCTCATGCCCGTGTCAGCAGCCTCAGCCTTGCTGGCCATCGGCGGCATCGTCGTCAGTCCCATGGTCGCGTTCGCCGGACATGCGAGCTCGACGGCTGGCACCAGCACCATGTCCGCTCCCCAGGGGCACGCCGTCGTCCCGGCGCCGACCGCTACCGCTACCCCAGCGTCGGCAGCGAAGCCGGATGCACTGACTCCGACCGTGACCCCAACCGCCCCGCCTACCGCGGCTCCCACGCCATCTCCCACCGCGGACCCCACGGTGTCTGGCACGTCGACCCCCACACCGTCCGCGACAGCCCACCCCACGCCATCTGCGACGTCGACACCCACGCCGGCTCCGAGCACTGCGCCCACCCCCCGGCCGCGGCAGGACGCCAGGATCCAGGTGACCGTTGCGACGCAGCAGCAGGACAGCAACCGGAGCGGACGTCGCGACGCCGGTGACGACGTCATCAGCGTCTTCACGGTGACGAACACCGGGGACGTTCGCGTCACCCGTCTTGCTCTCGTTGACCAGTCTGGGCGGCACAGCACGTGCGTGCGCACCACCCTGCCGGCGCATTCGGCCACCTCCTGCCGCACGATCCGCGAAGTGGCCCAGGCGGACATGGACCGCGGCTCCGTGACGGTTGGCGGCCGCGCAACCGCACGCACGGATGACGGGCGCACGCCCAGCAGCACGTCGACCACGTTGACCGTAAAGCTGCCGCAACGGGCTTCCCTGGCGGCAAGCCAGCTTGCCGTGGCGACCTCTCCCCGGCCCGGCGGAACGGTCGCCGCCGGGGACCTGCTGACGTACCGACTGCGTGTGGTCAACAGCGGCACCGTGACCATCACGCGGCTGACCATCGCCGACCGCGTGATCGCGCGGTCCGGCGCGCGGGTGACCTGCACCCAGACCCAACTGTCCCCCGGCGCGTCGACCACGTGCCGGTCGTCCTCGTACACCGTCACCCGCACACAGGCACAGCGCGGCGTCGTCGAGAACTTCATGACGGCCTCGGCGCGGACCCCCGGCGGCGCTGTCGTCACGAGCGCCGCCACGGTGACCAAGCTCGGCGTGCGCCACGAGGCCGTGAGGCGTGCCCCCGCGGTGAGCGCAACCAAGCCGGCGCCGACCCACGCGCCCGCCGTGCGCGTCAAGCCGCACCCCCGCCTCGCTCTGCAGCACTGGATCTCAGCTGTCAATGACCGCAACAACAACGGAGTGCTCGACCCCGCCGACACGATCGTCTACAGCTTCCGCGTCGCCAATACCGGCTCTGTCGAGCTCGATCACGTGGCAGTGCATGACGCACGGCTCGCCGCGGCGAAGCTGGCGATCCGGTGCCCTGCCTCCCGCATAGCACCGGGGCGGAGCTTCGTGTGCAGCGCAGATGCATGGGTCGTGACGCCCTTCCAGGCCAAGCACGGCATCGGCAGGAACTACGCCTTTGCCACCGCGGTCACCGTCAACGCCAGACCCGTCCGCAGCGCCATGAGCGTCAGCGTCCACGGGCGTGCAGCGGCTCCCGACGTGACCGCGCCCGCAGCGGAGCTCGCCATGACCGGCATGGCCACAGCGCCCCTGCTACTCGAGGCCGGCATGCTCCTGGCCTTCGGCGGGTGGCTCTGCGCACTGAACCGACGTCGGCAGCGTGCCGTCACACCTGTGAGCAGCTGAGGAGGCGGGCAACTGCCTGCAACGCGTCAGTGACGACGGAGCCGACTTCCAATGAGGGGTTCGTATGATGCACAGAGACGTGAACGGCGAGGCAACACTGCTCGTGGCGTCGACGGGTGGCCATCTCGAGGAGCTGGAGCGCCTCAGGGGGCATTTCGTTCCAGCGGTCGGAGCATTCGAGTGGGTGACGTTTGATGACGCCCAGTCACGCTCGTTGCTCGGAGAACACTCGGTGCACTACGTCGAGTACATCCCTCCGCGAGGCTACGCGGCCGTGGCGCGGAACCTGCGCAGCGCCCAGCGCATCCTCCGCGCGAAGCGGTACTCGCGCATCGTGTCGACAGGATCCGGTATCGCCATTCCCTTTCTCACCATCGGACGAGCAATGGGCATTCCCTGTCACTACATCGAGAGCGCCGCCCGTTCTCAGGGTCCCAGCTTCACCGGTTCCTATGCCGCCCGACTTCCGGGCGTGCAACTGCACACGCAGTACCAGGTCTGGGCCAACGGGAAGTGGCGCTACAGCGGCTCCTTGTTCGACGGGTTCCAGGGCGGCGCTCGGACCACTCCAGCGGTGGGCGAGGCACAGCGTGTCGTCGTCACGCTCGGCACCATGCGCTCCTACGGCTTCCGCGCGGCGGTGGAACGTCTCGTCACCGTACTTCCAACGGTCCTCGCGCCCCACGCCGAGGTTCTCTGGCAGGTGGGGGCAACCGACGTCTCCGGCTTGGGCATCCACGCGCGCGAGCGCGTGGCCGCACTGGAGATGCGCGCCGCCATACAAGAGGCTGACCTCGTCATCGCGCACGCCGGCATCGGCTCAGCCCTCACAGTTCTCGATGCCGGCAGGTGCCCGGTGCTCCTCCCCCGTCGGCAGTGGCGCGGTGAGCACGTCGACGACCACCAGCTGATGATCGCTGCCGAGCTGGCCGCCCGGGACCTGGCGGTGACAGCGGACGCGACTGAGGTGACCGCTGACGACCTCACGCTGGCCATGGCTACGTCAGTGTCCGCCGTCGCGGCGCGCCACGAGTTCCAGCTCGCGGTCTGAGACCGCCGGATCACCTGCCCTGTACGTCGCGCTCACGCCAGACCGGCCGACGCGCGCGGCAGGACGTCAGGCGGCCCACGCCCGTGGCAATCGCGACTCTCAGTAGCTGGCGGGCCTGCCGAAGGCAACCCCGACGGTCAGTGGGTCAGTGACCACGATGTCTCGTCGTGCGGCCACCGCCTGCACCACGGACTGCCAGTCCCGCAGACAGTACCGCTCGTTGTCGTTGGTCCAGTGCAGCCTGGGGTCCGCAGAGTTGCAGTCCCACTTGATCGACGAACCGGGCGGGTTCGTGCCCTTGACCAGGATGAAGGACTGCATCGTCATCCACTCGCCCGGTCCCAGTGCGTTCACGTTGGCGATGGACTGACTCGGCAGGACGTAGCGGCGAGACCCCGAAGAGCCGTAGCACGCCGCAGCCGGGGTGTTACACGCCCCACCGCCCGGTGCGGCCGTGATCTGCCAGTACGGGAACGTTGTGCCGGCAGAGATGGACGTCGTCGCCATCGGGTTGTACCTCCGCCCCCACGCGAAGCACTTGGAAGAGTGCTGCGACTGGATCTGTGTCGGCGCACCCTGTGTGCCCGGGTAGGCGATGAGGCCGTGGCCCCCAGGGAGCCCGTGCGCATCGATGGCCCGGGCCGATCCACACGTCTCCGCGTCCAGCTGGGCGGGACTGAGCGAGGTCATGTTGGCCGGATAAGTCGCTGTGTGACTGACAAAGCGCCAGCCGTACTTGGCCGTGAGCGCCTTCGCGTCGGACCACGACGCCATCATGCTGGCATTCGCATGAGTGCACCGCTCGGTTGACTCCCCGATCCTCGAGGTGACCAACGTGCCGGACGCGCTCATGCCCAATGAGGCGAGATACGGTGCTACCTCGGTGTCGAGCCGAGCCACTCCCGTGTTGTTCGGTACGCAGTTGACTGCACCCACGATCTCAGTACGCGAGAAAAGAAACGTGAAATAGGGCCCGGGCGCCGCGGCGCGCGCCTTCGGCGCAACCGCCGGAGCCGCGGCGCCCGCCGGCGGAGCAACAGCTGCCGCCGTCAGCGCGGTGGCCGCCGAAAAGACCCCAGAAAGCATCAGAGCTCGCAATGACCTTCGCACCATGACAGTTCTCTCCCTCACAGCTGTCTGAGAAGGCGTCCCCGCCGTCACTCCCCACGGACTTACGGTGCAGGACCACCAAGATCCGACCGCCGCCAGGCGTCTGACGAGCCGTGCAGCAGCCAAGGTAGCACCGCTGGAGACAGCGCGGCGCGCTAAGACGGCGGCAATTGCGTTGCGAGCGTTTAGTCCTGATCGTCGTGACTCGAGTGCCGTGTCCGTTATGTACAGGCCAGGCATCGCCGCGTTCTCACGGTCTGCCCTCACGAGGATGATCACCGTGACGTCGCAAGAGCACCGCCGAGATCAACGCCGGGTCGCCTCGACCGTCGGTCAGGATTATCGCGAATCGCCCGGCGGCTCGAGAACGTCCCGCTACGGTGTCAGTGGATGCGCGAAGTGCGCCAACAGGGGAAACGGCGCAATCGGGTCACTGAACGATCTAGGTAATCGGGACTCAGCACGCCTTCGTCCTCCCGGGGGGATGTTGCCGAGGGGGAACCTGCCTCGACGTCTGCTCTCCCCAACCGCCCGTCCGCCGACGACCTCACCACTGCGTCCGGAAGAGAGACCATTCCATGTTCCCCTCGCCTCACAGCTCCACGACACTGAAGGCAGGCCGGCCCGACCCGCAGCGAGCGCGGACGCCGAGATCAGCGCGCCGTGCCCGGGTCGCCGCCGCTGTTCTCGCGCTCGGCGGTGTCCTCGCCGCGCCGGTAACCGCCGTCGCGTCTGCCGCCGTCGCCCCCGGGACTTCCGCGACGGCGGCGCCGACGGAGCAGATCTGGCTCGGTGCGGCGGGCGACACCTCAGGGTTGTCCGAGAAGGCCAACGTGCCACTGGCGGATCACACCTACGCCTCCTTCAGCGGCAGTGTCCCCGACGGTCGGATGATCACGGTCTACGCTCCAGGCAGCTGGGCAACCGTGGCCGCGGCTCAACCCGGCTCCAAGCTGTACGGCGACATCGTCAGATGGGCGACGACGATCAAGTCCCGACCGGGCCCCATCTTCATCGCCTACCAACACGAGCCGGAGGTCGCCGCCCGGACGAGCCTGGGCTCGGCTCGTGACTTCGTCGACGCCTACCGTCGAGTCGTGACGATCTTCCGGTCGCAGGGAGTCAACAACGTCAGCTACACGTGGCAGATGACCGCATGGGCGTTCCGTGCCAAGGATCGGCAGGCCGCCGCCCTCTGGTACCCGGGTGACGCCTACGTGGACGTGGTCGGCGCAGACGCCTACAACTGGAACACGTGTGGCCACGGCAGGAACAAGTGGGTGGAGCTCAGCACCTTGGCGACTCCGATGTTGGCATTCGCGAAAGCCCACGGCAAGCAGGCCGCCCTCCCCGAGTTCGCAAGCTTCGTGGGCTCGCAGCGGACGTCGTGGCTGAACAACGCCCACACCTGGATGAAGCAGAACCGCAACCTCCTGGCTGCATCCTTCTACTTCAACCGCGGTCCGACCAACCCAGCCAACATGGACTGCCGATGGGCGCTCAACACCAACAGCGAGTACACCGCCTTCGGTGATATCGCGCGGGACACCTCCGCGTTCAGACACTGACGAGACCTTGCGCCCCGCGAAGCGACCACTCCACTCAAAGCCCGCACTTGTACCGGGACAGTTCGTTAGCCTGTGCCAAATCCGTTGAACTATGGCGATGTTCGTGAGAGGACCATGCGCGTGGGGCAGCAGCTCATCTTCGTGGGGGGGCTGCACCGAAGCGGCACGACGCCGCTGACCAACGTCCTGGGAAGTCACCCGGACATCAGCGGCCTCATGGACACCGGCGTCATCGAGAACGAGGGTCACCATCTTCAGGACGTCTATCCCAAGATCAGGCGGTACGGCGGGATGGGGCGTTTCGCCCACTCCGAGCGGGCGCACCTGACCGAGACCTCACCGCTGGCCAGCTCCGAGAATGCCGGGCGGCTGTTCGAGGCCTGGGCGCCGTACTGGGACCTTGACAAGCCTCACCTGGTCGAGAAGTCACCGTCCAACATGATCATGGGCCGGTTCCTCCAGACGTTGTTTCCCGACGTCAGCGATGATCGTGATCCTGCGTCACCCGGTCGTCGTCTCGCTGGCCACCACTAAGTGGACGCCCACGCTGGTCTCGCGTAACGGCCGGGTCCGGACCAGTTTGCCGTCCTTGGTGTCTCACTGGATCAAGGCTCACGAGGTCCTGCGTGACGACGCACCGCACATCGAGCGCCTGCACGTCCTGCGCTATGAGGACCTGGTGTCAGATCCCGACACCGAGCTCAGGACGATCCAGCTGTTCCTCGGACTCGACACCCCCGATCCCCAGCGACATTCTCCGGCGTGGGGCCAGCGACCGATACGCCGCGCAGTGGGCGGACATGAAGAAGGGCGACTGGGTCGCGCGCCGCCGTCGCCGTGCCATTGAAGAACGCTACGGCGACGCCGTTGCCGCTTTCGGCTACGACGTGGACGATCTCCAGCCTCGGCACCATGGTCGTTCGCTCCGTGAGCCGTCGGCGCGCTCGCTCGACCAGGGCACTCGCCAGGCACCGGTCAAAGTACTCCTGCAAAGCCACATCTTCGTGCTTCGCGAACCTTTAGGGTGAGCGGGGGATCGACGCAGGAATGTGTTCCGGCGCGCAAGGTGACGCGGGGAGGCACCTCCGCGCGAGAGATCCAGACTCGCACGTCCGTGGTCGATCGGCGGGAGCAACCATGAGCAGTACCCATGACATTGAGACGAGGACGTCCCGCGTTCCGGCGGCTTCCGGCGATCCGCAGCTCCGCTCCGGCGCGGTAGGGAGTCTCGGCGCGATGCCCTCGGTCGGCGTGGTGCTGGCAACGCACAACCGCCCCCGCCTCATGCGTCAGGCACTGGCCTCCATCCTCGAACAGGACTACGACGGGGACATCGACGTTCTCCTCGTTTTCGACCGCAGCGAGCCCGATCTCACTCTGGTCACCGACCAGCCTCGCCGGCGCGTCCGCGTCGTCTCGAACAACCGGACGCCTGGGCTGGCCGGCGCCCGCAACACCGGCATCGTGACCTTGACACCGAGCTCGTCGGCTTCTGCGACGACGACGACACGTGGTTACCCGGCAAGCTGCCACGCCCAGGTCGGACGCCTGTTGGCGAACCGGGGGGCCCAGTTCTGCACGACGGCCATGAGGGTCGACTGCGATGGCCGTAGCACCGTCCGTCTCGCCGCGAAGGACCAGGTCACGCTCACCGACATGGCGCGCTCGCGCATGGCCATGCTGCACTCGTCGTCCTTCTTGTTCAGGCGCGACGCCATGATCGATGGTTTCGGTCTGGTCGACGAGACCCTTCCGCGGAGCATGGCCGAGGACTGGGACCTGCTGCTACGCGCTGCGCGTGCCGCGCCGATCGAGAACGTCGACGAGCCATTGGTCGCGATCCTGTGGGGTGCTGCGTCCTACTTCAACGACGCCTGGAAGGACAAGAACGAGGCGCACCAGTGGCTGATCGAGCATCACGAGGAGATTCTGCGTGACCCGGTCGGCGCCGGGCTGCTCTACGGCAAGCTCGCCTTCGGCCATGCCGTGCTGGGTCAACGGACCTTGGCAGTACGGTTCGCGGCACGGTCCATCCGTTCGCGATGGCGGGAGCCCCGGGGCTACCTCGCCCTCTGTGTGGTCGCGGGATGCTCCGGCCAGCGGATCCAGGAGATGCTCAACAAGCGCGGGCACGGGATCTGAGCGAACATGGCGTACTGCCACGGGCCGCCGTTCGCGTCCTCGGCGACCGGCCCGGCTCGGTTCGTGGCTGCCTCAGAGCGCCGGCGCGCCCAGCGACAGGCGTGCGGCATCGAGTCGCGAACGGACATCTGACGTCACGGCCTCGATCGTCTCGACTTCCGTGTCCGTCAGCTGCTTGCGCCAGGACTGCGCTACCGCCAGTGGGTCGCGGTTGAAGTTGTGCAGACCCGGGCGTGCCGAGGTCTCGGGCGGGGGGGCCGACCGTTCACCGGCGGACAGCTCGCGGCTGGACCGCTCCGTCCACGTCAGGCCTAGCGCGCCGAAGAGTGTCCGCGCGGCGCCGGGTCCACCACCCGCAAGCTCCTCGTGGGAGACAACGACCATGTGAGGGACCCGCTCGAGGTCACTGAGTGCCATGGCATACAACGCCGCCCAGAAGCGACCCATCGCCTCGGCCTCGGTGACCTCCCCGGGGCGGGGAAGGTCGTGGGCCCATGGGTCCCGCCCCGCGCGCTCCACCTGGTGAACTTGGACCAGCGGCTGGAGCTCGTCGAGGTCCGGGGACCAGCCCATTCGGCGGTAGCTCGCCAAAGCAGCGCCGGGATGGCGGTAGAGCATCACCGGCGTCGTGCCTGTGACGTGGACGATCGCCGGCACGGACAGCATGGCAAAAGGGTCCTTGACAATGAGCCGCGTCCACGGCATCGCCGCGGACCACTGGCGACGGCCGTAACGGCTGTACACCAGCGGGTTCAGACCTCGGTATGAGAGACGGAGGGCGCGATGCTGTCTGCTCGTGGGCTCATCGATCCGGGCCCAGCCCGGAAGGGTCCCTGCAAGGGCGTACTGGCGACCACGAGGGTTCATCGGCTCGCGCCCCGCCAGCGCTGTGCCGCTACCCGTGGCCAGCAGCCGCGCGAGCCAGGTGGTACCGGAGCGGGGCATGCCTGTGACGAGGATAGATCCCGGCAGCCTCACCCGGCTCATGACATCGGACCTCACGACCTCGCTCCATGCCTGTAGGACGACAACCTCTGGCAATCCTATGGTTTCGGCCTGAACTGCGCCGGAAATCGCGCACCATTGGAGGCAGCGCCACAGCGTCTGTCGACGGTTGCGCTCGACTGAGTTCCCAACAGGACGAGGAGATGACCGTTCAGTGGCCTTGTTACCGCCACAAGACACTCTTCATGGCGAGACCCGGGTCGGCACAGGGGTGAAGAAGAGCACCGGAAGGCGCAGGTCAGGGCTCGTCACAGCAATGCTCTCCTGCGCACTCCTCCTGCCCGCGTGCGGCGGCGCGGGGCCAGTCTCTCCCCCATGCACGCTGTCTGCCAAGCTCGTTCCTTCGTGTGGGGCGCTGTGGGGCATCACCACAGAGTCGCCAACGGCAGCGGCTCTCGCGGCGGCGGAGACAGCGGCCGGCCGGCCGTTCGACATCGTCTACCGCTTTCACGACATCAACAACGCCGTGCCGACCGAGGAGGAACGCGCCATTGTCGACCGCGGCGGCTTGCTGCACCTGTCGGTCGATGCCCGCGACTACGGCTCAGTGGGGCGCTCTGTCCACCTGGTCCGCCATTGCCGCAGGCAACTTCGACGACGACCTGCGCGTGCAGGCGGCCGGTATCGCGTCGCTCCACAAACCGGTCTTCCTGACCTTTGAGCACGAGGCCGACCAGCAGGCCAAGGAAGCCCTCGGGTCCGGGCCGGAGTTCGTCGCGGCGTGGCGACATGTGCACGAGCTCTTCACGGCCGCCGGCGCCACCAACGCCGTATGGGTGTGGGTCATGATGGGCACCGAGGCGGCGCTTCCACGCGCCGCCGAGCTGTGGCCCGGTGACGACGTCGTCGACTGGATCAGCTGGGACGTCTACAACGCCTCCGGGTGTCGAGCTGGATCCGTGGACCCCCACAAGTACATGACGTTCGAGGCATCCATGCGGATCTTCTATGACTGGGTCCGCGAGAAGGGTCCTTCGCTCGGCATCGACGTCGCCAAGCCGATGATGATCAGCGAGACCGGGTCGGTGTCCTACCCGGACAACCCACGCAGGACCGCTGAGTGGTATGCGCAGATCCCGTCCGTGCTTCGCGCCTACCCGGGTATCAAGGCCGTCGGGCTGTGGGACCACACAGGCCAGAAGGAGTGTGACTATCGATTCGGCGGAAAGCCGCTTCTTCAGGGGGCGGTCAGGGACGCCGGGCTGCAACCGTGGGTCAACCCACGCCGACTGGGCGACGCACACACCGCGGGCTGACCGAGGCCCTCGCCAGGCAGACGACCCGGTGCCGGAGCCTCCGTGACCCCCTCCGATCAGCGAGACTCAGCGGCCTCGACGCAGTGCACGCAGGGCACCGATCTGGAGCACGCCGCGGAAGCGTCGTAGGGCCAGGACGTAGACGCCACCCCCCAGCACAAGGCCTGCGAGCAGCGCCGGCCAGGTCGTTCCCCATGACAGGCGGATAGCCGCCGGTATGACTCCGAACGCCAGGAGGTTGATGGCGGCACAGGTTGCCGTCGCCCGGCCAAAGGGGTGCAGGCCCATGGCCAGGAACATCTGGATGAGAGCAGCCACGTTGCGCACCACAATGGCCGCAGACCACCCGATCGCGGCACCGAGGACCCCGTGGGCCGGTATGAGCCAGAGATCGAGACCGATCTGGACCGAGAGCGCCAACACCGCGTTGCCCAGGTTCCACGACGTGTGCCCCGCCATCGCGAGAACCATGTCCACCATGCCGAACCCTGTACCCACGAGCATGGACAGCGACAGCAGCACCATCACACTGGCGCCGACGTCGTACCCGTGTCCGAAGACCTGAAGGAGTCGCTCCCCGAACAGGGTGAAGATGAGGTACAGGGGCCAGGTCGCAGCCATCAGCCAAGCCGTGGAGGTCTCGTAGATGTGGTGCACCGCGGTGTGGTCGTCGCGCGCCAGGGTCTCGGCCAGCTTCGGCTGAGCCGCGTTGGAGATGGCGTTCGTCCCCATCTGGCCGGCGACGATGAAGCGGGTGGCCGCTGCATAGATCGCCGCCTGGACGGCGCCGGCGAGCGCGCCGACGAGGACGATGTCGAGCCGCTGCATGGCGACCTGGACCACGCTCGTCAGGGCACGGGGCCCACTGAAGCGCCAGAACTCCCGAGAGCGGGAGTGCCCGGCTTCCGCGGCGCGGACGTCGAGCCGTCGGTAGAGCCGACGCCACCAGAACCACGCGAGGGCCGCCGCCGGCGCGTACCCGAAGGCCCATCCCCAGCCGAGCATGCCGTCCGCGGAGAGCATGATCACCCCGACGACGAGGCCTAGCTGCACGAGGGGTCGACCGATCAGCTCGATGACCGCATTGGCCCGCATCGTGCCCAGGCCCCGTGTCGCGGCCAGCAGGATGTTCTCGCAGCCCGCGACCGGGATGAAGAGCGCCAGGATCCGCAGGTACGTGGTGGCCTCGGCCGGGTGCTCGGGGTTGGCCACCGCGGCGAACCTCGGCGCGAGGACGAACAGGGCCACGGCCATGACCACCGCGGTGACCATCACAGGGCGCAGGGCGGCGCGCACGTACGACCTGATCCGCTCCGGCGTTCCGAGGGCGAGACACCGCGGCAGGAAGTACACCAGCCCCGTGTTGGCGCCCAGCTGACCCACGACCGTAAAGATCAGGAAGATCGACGTGGTGGAGAAGAAGACGCCCGCCGAGGACTTCGACATCCCCCGGGTCACCGCCATGGTGAGCGCGAAGTTCGCGCCCGCGGTCGCGGCGGCACCCGCCAGGTTCGCCGCGCCACCGCGGGCGATCCGGCGCATGGCCGTGTCGCTCGACGCATGAGCTGCGGGACGCAGCCCTTCCGCCGTCACGTCGGTCATGAGTCGGAGACGAGTGAGGACGCGACGACGAGCTCGAGGTGACGGTCGAGCTCCGGGGCGAGCCAGGTTTCCAGCTGCGCCAACCGGGTGGCACCCTCCCCGGACTCGAGGTAGCCGGTCGAGAGATGCATGACGTACAGCAGCACGACGAGCAGCCCGGTCGCGGTGTCGACACCGAAGGGCGCGAGCCACCGGGGAAGGTCGGAGACCACTCCCGCCAACGCCTTCGCCGGCACACCGGAGCCGTCCACCACCTCTCGCTGGACCTCGTAATGCACGGCGTCGAAGCCCAGCGGCACACCCTCCTCGAATCCCTCCCAGTCCCACACGAGGACCCGACCGTCCGCCGTGGTCATGTTCCAGGGGGCCCAGTCACCGTGCCACGCTCCGAACGCCATGTCCCGGTCGAAGAGGTGGTCCTGGATGTGGTCGGCGACGCGCAGCAGCCGCATGGCGTGACTACCGGGTGGCAGAGCCTCGATGCGCCGACGGAGCCGCTGCCAGTAGGGGCTCTGCACCAGGCACTGGTGCTCCACGCCGCTGACGGCAGCGAGCTGGACCATCGCCGCCGACAGGGTCTCGGGGTCGGCCGGTGCCTGTCCAGAGCAGACAAGCGCCTCCTGGACCAGCACCTCGTGACCCCGCCACTGACCGTAGTGAACGACGGCCGGCACCGTCAGACACGGCAAGTCGCATTCGCTCAGGCGGGCCAGGGCCAGGGCCTCGTTGCGGACGAGAGCGCGCGTCAGCTCGTTGGTCCCGACCTTCGCGAAGGCGGCGACCCGGCCGTCGGCGGTGAGCAGCTGCAGTATCGGTTTCTGCACGGCGCGGATCGGGCCGATGTAGAGAGCGACCGTCACGTCACGCCCCAGCACCTGCCGTAGATAGCTGGTGACGTCGTCCCTCCCCTCATCCTGGCCGTGCTCGACGTAGATGCGGTCCCGCATCATCTCCGCGGCCCCCAGCCGGACAGCCATACCCGCGACGCGGAGCTGCACCCTGACGAGCGGTGAGGCCGATGTCTTGAACCCACGGACGGCGGCAGCCGCGGCCGTGAGCGGTCGACGTGGGATCACCAGCTTGGGTTGGCTGGCGCTGGGCAGCGCAATGAACTCGAGCGCGGTGGACGGCGCACGACTGCGTCGGCCGCCCGCCGTCACGCGAGCCGGCTCCGGCCAGAGCGTCCGCATCGTCTCCAGGAGGTAGTCCGCTGAGGGTCGAGCGGCCTTGCGCGACTTCGCAGGCGCCTGGCCCTTCACCTGTCGACCGACATCCCCGGCGCGGGCGTCACCGCCGGCTCCAGACTCTCGCTGCCCGGGTCCCGCGGTGGCTGCCACGTCGCCGCGCTGGTGTCGTCAGCGTCGAGCGCCTTTCCGGCGCTGTGGGTGCCCTGGCCCCACCCGTGGGTGAGCCGTTTCGGGCGAGGCGCTGCCAGGGCGCCGAAGATGGTCACGCCCAGCTGCCTGGCGCGGCTCACGACGTCTTGGACGGCGGCGTGGGAGGTCCGGCAGTCGGTCAGGAGGACGGCGACGCCGTCCGCCGCCAGGGCCACCTCGTTGCCAGCCGGCGTCGAGGCCGACGGTGCCGCGACGAGCACGTAGTCGAACCGCTCCCGCAGCGAGGCAAGGATGCTGGCGAAGTGCGGGCTCGCGTAGAGCTCGCGGCTGCGCTGCCCCGTCTCCCCGGCGGGGAGCACCGCCACGCCATGGCTCCGAAGCAACGGCAGCACCTCACCCTCCTTGTGCAGGAGGATCTCGGTCAGGCCGGGCGACGGGGACACCTCGAGCAGCGCAGCGAGGTCTCCACCTCCCAGGGTGGCGTCGACGACGCACACCGAGTGCTCCGCGCTCGCCAATGAGATGGCCAGGTTCGCCGTCACCCGGGCGATCAACGGTCCATCCGTGGAGGCGTCGATTGCTGACACGGCGACGACTGCCGGCGACGGGGCAGCGACCACGAGGCTGGCACGTGCACGCCGGTAGGCGTCGCTCATCGTCGCGTCCCCGCTCCGGGAGTCGATCAGCCCTGCCACCCCGTGGTGGCTGGGCGGAAGCACGCTCAGGAACGGCACTCCTGCCACCGTGGTCTCGGAGGCAGATCGCACGCGGTCGTCATTGCGCTCACGCCAGATCGCGAGGCTCACACCTACCGCGAGGCCGAGGAGTGCGGCGAAGGCGATGAAGATCACGGGGCTGATCCCGCCGCGGCCATCCGGCAGGCTGGCCGGCGTCACGATCGACCCCGCGTCGGTGTTGGTCGACTCCAGCTGGCCGATCGAGTCCTGCAGGTTGGCAAGCCGGTTGGTGTAGACCTGCACCTGGGCCGCGGCGTCCGCCGACGGCTTCGACGATGCGGCGTCAGCCGCCACCTTCTTCAGGTTGTCAGCGGTCGTTGTGGCCTGCTTCCTCAGGATCTCGAGCTGGTGGTCAAGGTTGTCCTTGGCCTGAGCTGCCCGGAATCTCAGGAAGGCGTCGGCGTAGGCCTGCGTCCCTTCCTGCGCCTTCGCCGCCGAGGAGTCGGTGTACTCCACCTGGACGATCTGCGTGTTGGGCGGCACGGACGCAGAGACCGAGGTGGACCCCGCCTTGACGGTTGACTTCAGCTCCCTGCCCACGAGGTCGGCCACGCCGGGAGAGTTGACGAGCCCGGCCTCCGTCTCCATCGCCACGGTCATCTGCTGACCATTCTTCGCCGAGTCCGGAGACAGCGCGTTTCCGGGGATTGGACGCAGGAGCAGCTTGGCGCTCGAGGTGTATCGCGGCGCGATCTGCAGGGCATAGGTGCCGACCGCCGCGGTCACGACGAACGTGACAACCAGAATCAGCGCCAGTCGGCGCCGCATCGCATCGGCGACGATGTGCAAACGGACATCGTCTCTGGGGAGAGTTTCCACCAATCCACCTCTCGGGCTCCGGGAGCCACTTCACATGTCAGGGGGCAGCCGCGTTCATCTCGAACGGTGCTTCGTCGAAGGACTTCGTCGGTTCAGCGATCGATCAAAACCATGCCCACCACCTCGTGGCCAGCGAGGACAAGACTGTCCCGCAGCTGGATGACGGTCCGGGCGCGATTCCGACGCGATGCGACCAGCACGATCCGTCCGCCCGACGTCGAGCGTTCCCGCTGACCCCTCGGGCGGCTTCCGCCGGACGCAACTGCCGCCTCGACGAGCAGCGGGGCGCCGCTCTCGGCGAACCGCTGCAGGCAGGACGCGACACGTGCGGCCTCCGCGTCGCGCCCTACCGCCAGACACGCCGACGTCCGGTGGAGCATCACCGAGAGGGCTGCCTCGTCCCAGCCTCCCCCCGAACGTGGCTCAGAGTCCGCGGCCCCGTCTCCGAAGGGGCCCGTGCGCAGGTCCTCTTCCGTCAGCGTGGCGAGCACCGGGAGCCCGGTCTCACCGATCACACTGCGACGGGTCAGACGACGGCTGACGGCGTCCCGCAGCCTTCCGAGCAGCAGCCCCGCCGCCAGCCCCAGCATGGCCCCGCTGGACAGGGCCACGTTCCATACGTCATGCGTCGAGCGGGCCACGGCCGGACGGATGACGTGCCCGGGATCGAGCGGAAGGCTCTGCGCGCGACCGACGCGCGAGCTGACGACGCCGGCCTGCACCAGCAGGCGGTAGCGGTTCTCCTGGAGGGTCCGGATCTCCTGGGTATGCCGGTTCCTGTCCTTCCGCGCATTCAGGAGGCTTGCCGACATGTCGAGCGTGTTGATGGCCTTGTCCAGGGAGGCTCCCCGTGTCTCCAGGACCTTCATCGCCGAGGCTGACCTCGAGGCGAGGTCCTTCGTCCTGAGATCGAGCAGGACGCTGGCCGCCCGCGCAGCGCCAGCGATCGCCTCGGCGCTGCTGCGGCCGGTGAACTGCAGGTTCAGGATCCGCGTGTTCGGGTCGGCGGACACGTAGAGGTCCCGTTGCGCGATGCTTCGTCCGACGGCGGCGCGCATGCCGTCCAGCACTGCGGAGTCGACAGCGAACTGGGCTTCGGTATCCAAGGTCTGGGGGCGACTGTCGACCGTCAGGTACGTCGGGTCCTCTGGGATCACGACGGAGACAGTGGCAACGGCGGGAGTGCCCTGCGCCATCCGCCAGAGCGCGCCACCGACCAGGCCGAGGAGCACACACGTCACCACCAGCGCCGCGTGGCGCCTGAATAGCCCGAGGTAGCCCCCGAGGGTGGGTTGCTCGGCCGCGAGCCCCGTGCTGCCCGCGGTCGGTGCACCGCACCGCTCCGAGTCCCGTTCCCGCCACAGCAGCCCTACGGCGATCATGATCGCGAACATCGAGGTGCCGATCGAGTCGTATACCGGCATGGTCACGACGTGCACGAGCAGGACCGTCAACGCGGCGGTGACATAGGGGGACCTCAGCCGTACGTGGGTGAGGAACTGACGTGCGTAGAAGCCGACGTACAGCAGCAGCCCCACCAGACCCTGTGAGAACACGACCAGCCACAGATGGCCTTGTGTCCCCAACGCGGGCGGGCTGCACAACGGGCAGGTGGGGTGACTTCCGCCGGCGATGGAGTAGAAGCTGCCCTGCACGTTACGAGTGGTGCCCAGTCCGACGATCGGCGACCCCGCCATGACGCTTTCCACCGTCTGGACCCCCAGGTTGGTCCGCCCCTCGTTGCTCGTGGGGTTGTCCAGCCGTTGCTGGACCATGTCGTTGAGTGGCGTCGCCAGGAGCAGCATGGCTGCGACGGAGACCGCCGCGATGACGCCGACGAACAGCCTGATGTTCCCTGACAGGGCCGAGCGTGCCGCGACGAAGACGGCAGAAATTACGAGCGCGAGCCACAGTCCTCGGTTGAGCGACAGGACGGCCGGCACCAACGCGAGGAGCAGCAGCAGCGGCGCCAGTGGCCGCCGCCATCCCGCGTCCTTGGACCACCAGCCAGCGAGGAAGAACGGAAGGTAGCAAGCGAAGTTCAACCCCCAGATGTTGCTGTAGGCGAAGGGAGCACTGGGCCGTGGCGTCTTGCTGGCGGCGCCGTCGTACAGCTGCGTGACCTGGGGGTGAATGAGGAAGTCGACGAACGGAACTCGCGTGATGCTGTGCGGCAGGACCACCTCCAGCAGCGACGGGAACTCCAGGTGAGGTGCGACGACGCCGAGCCAGCCACCCCCGGCTACCACGAGGAACATGACGCCGAGGGTGCGGGCGATCCGCTGCGTCGACAGCTCGGCCCGCATGTTTCCCACGTACAGCAACGAGACCGTCGCGGTGACGTACCAGCCGAGCCGAAAGGCCCACGTGACATATCGGGACGACGAAGCACCGGGCACCGCACCCGGGGCGTCGACCTGGAGGAGGAAGATGCCCACACCCACCCAGGCAAGAAAGAGGAGCCACCACCCGAAGCCGCCGGGGACGTGGATCCGCCGGCGCCGAACCAGCTCCGACACCATGAACACAGCGGCGACAAGGCCGATGACATTGCTGACGCCGAGGACCCACCACAGGGGAAATCCCAGGAACAGCGCGGTCAGCGGCCAGCCCGGACGGAGACGCCACCAGCGGTCGCGGCGAGATGGAGCGGCGCCACGGGGCACAAGCCCGTGCCTCCGCGACGTCCGAGCACTCAGCTCCACCATCCCGGCCACCGTGCTCCTCGCCCCTGTCGACAACCTCCGAGCGAACGCTAACCGAGACCAGGACGCTGCGCAGCGTTTCCGCCTACATCACCGGTGCTGTGCCAGTCAAAGGCCACCACGCGGGGATAGTCACCAAATCCGCTCTGCGGGCTTGAGTCTCGTGGTTGTATGCAAGCATCCCACAGCCGATGCCGGAGGTCTGGACCATGCAGGGTGCCATCGTCGTAGGCGTCGTCGCCCCACTCGCGGTCCTCGCACTGGGCGCAGCAGTCACGGCCAGCTCACCCCGGTCGACCCGCCCCGGCCCGCTCGCCGCACTCCGCAGCACCGTGCACACCGTGACGGACGCCATGGTCCGCCAGGTGGGCCGGTTCCTGACCGCCGCGCTGACGGTGATCTGCGGCATCGGCGTCATGGTGCTCGTCCTGTGGCCCCTGGGGCGCATGGCGAAGCTCGTGGAACCTGGTCTCGACGTCCCCCTCTTTCGCTGGTTCGAGTCCCGGCAGGATCACGACTGGACCCGGCTCTGGCGCGTCCTGACGAACATCGGATCACTCGATCTGACGCAGAAGGTGACCGTGCTGGGGGCTGTCGGTCTCGCTGTGTTGTGGATCCGGCGACGGTGGTGGGTGCCCGCCATCATCCTGCCGGTGGGGTACCTGATGGAGAAGTACGGCCAGGAGCTTCTCAAGCTGGTGGTTCACCGCGGGCACCCGCCGACTACGTTGGGGACGTGGCCCTCCGGCGGCTGCGCGCGCGTCATCCTCGTCTATGGCCTCATCGTGTTCTTCATCCTGCGCCGGCGCAGCCCGCGCTCCGTGGTCCCGTGGGCCGCGGGGTGGTCGCTCGTTGCTCTCGCCGCGACGGTTCAGGCGTATGCGCGGATCTACAACCTGGAGCACTGGTTCACCGACGTCATCGGCGGCCTTGTGTTCGGGATTTTGCTGCTGCTGGTGATGATCGCGGCTGCAAAGGTGCTGGACAGGAGCCCGGTAGACGAGAGCGTCGCGGCCAACACCGAGTCACGGCGCGAGCTCACGACCTTGAAGTGAGCTCGCTGCCGGCGCGAACGAGGGACCCTCTCGCAAGCAACAGGATTCGCTGATGGACGGCATCCTGCCCCTGGCAGAGCGGCCGCTCACGCGCGCTTGGCGCAGATGCTCCCGGGCGGTCGCCGCTGTGCCTGCCGGCCCGCCGGGCCTCAAGCCAACCAGCGGGGAGCTCGGCCGAGCAGGGCAGCCAGCTTCTCGTCGTACGGCGCGTAGTGCTCCGCGAGCAGCTCCCTGGTGTTTCCGGGCATCGGCGAGCTCGGCCTGGCGTTGTGCCGGTCGAAGCGGGCCGGCTGGTACGCCGACAGGCCCAGGAAGTCCACCACCTTGCGGTACTCCACCTCGGGCTCGGCGAAATAGGACTCGCTCTCGAGCACGTGGACCTGCTCACGCGGGAAGAGGCTGAAGGCCCGCTCCAGCTGCTCGACGTACTGGCCCCGCCGGCGGTACGCGTGGTGCCGGTGCGCGAAGCTCTCGTAGCTGACGTCCGCCTCCATCCTCGCCCGTTCGCCCTCGAGCCGAGCATCCTCGAGCGCCAGGGCCTCGGCGAAGTCGGGGACGGTTTCGAACCCGCGCGCGAACTCGTGCTTGTACGCGGAGAAGGCACGCTCCACCGGGTCCCGCAGCATGGCGATCAGCTTGACGTGCGGCAGGTCCTTGGCGATCCGCTCCAGAGCGAACGGGTGGAACATGTAGTACGTGCACGCCTCGAAGGCGACGGGCCGCCCCTGGCGTGCGGTGCGCAGCCTGGCCGGCCCAGCAAGCGGGAAATGGCCCCGGTACCAGTCCAGGTCGTGCGCGTACTCGAGGGTGAAGTAGTCAATGCCCTTCTCCACCGCGGGGCGCAGCAGCTGCGGGTGCTCGGCCAGGTTCTTGAACAAGGACGTGGTCCCGCACCTCTGGCCGCCGATGACGATGAACTCCGGCATCATGCGCAGCGATGAGGTCGCGGTGGACGTCTTGAGGTAGGCCGTACGGGCAACTCCGTGCAGGGGCTTGGGCACGCGCTGGCGCAACGTCATCTGGGTGGGTCCTTCCATCGTCATGACGCGGGCAACCGCGTCATGGTCGTCTCAACTGGCCTCGGTGATCATTCCTGCGGCGACAGTGCGGTTGGTTGCCTCGTCGATGAGGACGAACCCACCCGTGGTGCGGTTGCGGCTGTACTCGTCGCACATGAGGGGCACGGTGGTACGGAGCCGCACCCGGCCGATGTCGTTGAGCCCGAGGTGCTGTGCAGACTCGTCCCGGTGGAGCGAGTTGACGTCGAGACGGTAGTTGAGCGACTTGACGATGGTCCGTGCCGAACGGGACGTGTGCTTGATGCCGTACTTGCCGCCCACTCGAAGCGGGGTGGACTCGTCCATCCAGCAGATCATGGCGTCGACGTCCTGGGCGACGTTCGGCTGGTTGTTCGGCCGGCAGATCATGTCGCCACGGGACACGTCGATGTGGTCCTCGAGGCGCACCGTCACGGACATCGGAGGGAAGGCCTCATCGACCTCGCCGTCGGCCGTTTCCACCGACGCGATGCGGGAGGTGAAGCCGGAGGGAAGGACGACGACCTCGTCCCCCTTCTTCAGGACGCCTCCGGCAACCTGGCCAGCATATCCGCGGTAGTCGTGCCAGGCATCCGACTGCGGGCGGATGACGTACTGGACGGGAAGCCGGACGTCGATGAGGTTGCGGTCGCTGGCCACATGGACGTTCTCGAGGTGGTGCAGCAGGCTCGGCCCCTGGTACCAGGGCATGTTGGCTGACCGTGTCACCACGTTATCGCCCTGCAGGGCAGACACCGGCAGGATCGTGAGGTCAGGCACGTTCAGCTTGGCCGCGAAGTTCGTGAAGTCCGTGTGGATCTCGTCAAACACCTCTTGCGAGTAGTCCACGAGGTCCATCTTGTTGATGCACAGCACCACGTGCGGCACCTTCAGCAGCGTCGCCAGGAACATGTGGCGCCGGCTCTGCTCGATGACACCCTTGCGCGCATCCACGAGGACGAGCGCCAGGTCAGCCGTGGACGCACCGGTCACCATGTTGCGGGTGTACTGGATGTGGCCAGGGGTGTCCGCGATGATGAACTTGCGCTTGGGCGTGGCGAAGTAGCGGTAGGCGACGTCGATCGTGATGCCCTGCTCCCGCTCGGCCCGCAACCCGTCGGTCAGGAGCGCCAGGTTGACGTGCTCGTCGCCCCTGTCGCGACTGGCACGCTCGACGGCCTCGATCTGGTCCTCGAACACCGTCTTGGTGTCGTAGAGCAGCCGTCCGATGAGCGTGCTCTTGCCGTCGTCGACCGAGCCGGCCGTGGCAAACCGCAGAATGTCCATGATCAGAAATACCCCTCGCGCTTGCGGTCTTCCATCGATGACTCGCTGAACTTGTCGTCGCCGCGCGTGGCACCACGCTCGGTCACCCGGGTGGAGGCCACCTCGTCGATCACCTTCTCGATGGTGTCCGCGTCCGAATACACCGCGGCGGTCAGACTCGCGTCGCCGACCGTCCGGTACCGGACGCGCTGGAGCGACACCGTCTCTCCCGCCCGCGGAGCGATGAACTCGTTGGCGGCGTAGACCATCCCCGCGCGCTCGAAGACCTCACGGTCGTGCGCGTAGTAGATCGAGGGCAGCTCGATGCCCTCGCGCTGCACGTAGTGCCAGATGTCGAGCTCGGTCCAGTTCGACAGGGGGAAGACCCGGATGCTTTCCCCCGTGTGGATGCGCCCGTTGTAGATGTTCCACAGCTCGGGGCGCTGGTTCTTGGGGTCCCACTGGCCGAACTCGTCGCGGAAGGAGAAGATGCGCTCCTTGGCTCGCGCCTTGTCCTCGTCGCGGCGCGCGCCACCGAAGATCGCGGTGAACCCGTGCTTGTCCAACGCGTCGAGCAGGACCGGTGTCTGGATCCGGTTGCGGGTGCCGTCCGGCGGCTGCGTCACGCTGCCGTTGTCGATCGCCTCCTGGACGCTGGCGACGATCAGCTGGACATTGAGCTCCGCCACCCGCTTGTCCCGGAACGCCAGGACCTCCGGGAAGTTGTGGCCCGTGTCGACGTGCATGACGGGGAACGGGATACGTGCGGGGTAGAAGGCCTTCTCCGCCAGCCGCAGCATGACGATGGAGTCCTTGCCGCCGGAGAAGAGCAGCACGGGATGCTCGAACTCGGCCACCACCTCGCGCATGATGTAGATGGCCTCGGCCTCGAGGACGTCGAGCTGGCTGAGCTGGTAGTCATGAGTCGGGTTGTTCACGAAGCGGCTTCCTCACGGGTCAGGTCGGCGATGGCGGCCAGGAGGTCGTCGGCGATCTCCGGACGGCAGATCAGCAGGTCGGGCAGCATGGGGTCGGCCCGG
The DNA here is from genome assembly GCA_963724015.1 of uncultured Actinomycetota bacterium. GTDB lineage: Bacteria > Actinomycetota > Actinomycetes > Actinomycetales > Dermatophilaceae > CAVRTM01. The sequence goes on along the minus strand of CAVRTM010000004.1, from coordinate 283,484 downwards.
TTGTACTCCAGGGCCGAGCCGTCGATACGGCTCGTGTGCAGACCCGCCGCGCGGGCCACGGCGACCGGCGCCGCCGAGTCCCACTCGTACTGACCGCCCGCATGGACATAGGCGTCGACGGTGTCGTCGAGGACGGCCGTCGCCTTGACGCCAGCCGATCCCATCGGCACCAGCTCGGCGCCGATCTGCGCGGCCAGCTCCGTCACGAACAGGGGCGGGCGGGACCGGCTGACAGCCAGACGGATGCGCTCGGGTCGACCGACCGGGCGCCGCGCCGGCTCGTCCGTGGCGAAGGTGACGCCCGCCGCAGGTCGCGCCACAGCACCGGCCACGAGCTCCCCGTTCTCCCACAGGGCGACGTGGACCGCCCAGTCCGAGCGGGGAACCTCAGCGAACTCCCGGGTGCCGTCGAGCGGGTCGATGATCCACACGCGTTCTGCCGACAGCCGCTTCGGGTCGTCCTGTCCCTCCTCGCTCAGGACCGCGTCCTCTGGCCGGTGTTCGGCCAGCAAACGCGAGAGCAGCTCGTGCGCCCCGGCATCCCCCGCCCGGCGCAGGGTGACGTCGTCCTGACCCCCAACTGCCCGGATGTCCAGCAACAGCGCCCCCGCCGCATCAGCCAGCGTCCTGGCGAGGCGGTCATCACTGGGTACATGGTCGTTCACGTTCTGCTCCTCATGCCTGATCGGAAACTCGGCTGCGCTCTGGCGGCTCGGTCCGTCACACCCCTGCACTGCATGGCCTGGACGTCCGCTCACAGTAGGAGGTCAGTCGCGGGCCATGTGGCGATATCAGGAATCTACGGACGAGCTCACCCCTCGTCGGTCTCAGCGGCTGGTCTAGTAGGCGCCCTGCCCTCGAAGGACCGCGCGCGCCGTACGCACCAGGATCTGCAGGTCAAGCAGGAAGGACCAGTTGTCGACGTACCAGAGGTCGAGGCGCAAGGACTCCTCCCACGTGAGGTCGCTGCGTCCGCTGACCTGCCACAGGCCCGTGAGACCTGGCTGGACGCGGAGGCGGCGGATGGCGTCGGACTCGTACTTCTCGACCTCTGAGGCCAGCGGCGGTCGGGGCCCGATCAACGACATGTCCCCGCGGATCACGTTGAGCAGCTGGGGCAGCTCGTCCACGGAGTAACGGCGGAGCACCTTGCCGATGCGGGTGATCCGCGGATCGTCCTTCTTTTTGAAGAGGACGGTGTTGACCTCGTGCCCGTCGTCCTCCTTCATCTGGCTGAGCAGCCGCTCGGCGTCGACGACCATCGTGCGGAACTTGAACATCGTGAAGACCTCGCCCCGCGCGCCAACCCGGTTCTGGGTGAAGAGGACCGGGCCGGGTGACGTCAGCTTCACCGCGACGGCGACGGCGAGCAGCACTGGCAGCGCCAGCACCATCAGCGCCAAGGCCACCACCCGGTCGACGAGGCCCTTGAGCAGCATCGGGGCGCCACCTGACACCGGTCGCTCGACGTGGAGCAACGGAGTGCCGGCTGCCGGACGGATGGAGAGGCGGGGGCCGGCCACGTCGAGGATTCCTGGAGAGATCACGAGCTCGACGTTGCGCTCCTCCAAGGCCCAGGCAAGCCTTCGCAGTGCCTGTCCGACGAGGTCCGGGTGGCTGGAGATCGCGACCACGTCGGCGTCATGGATGTCGACCGCGTGCAGCGCCTGCTCCGGCCGGCCGAAGACCGGCACGTCCTCGAGGTGGCTCACCGCGTCCCAGGGCGAGCCGAGTCCCGACACGCAGGCAGCCACCACGTTCAGGCCCTGGCTCGGGGCGTTGCGGATGTCGCGGATCAGAACGGCCGTGGAGTCTGCGCGACCGACGACGACGGTGCGTTGCATGCACCGGCCCGCCATGCGTTGGCGCTTGAGCCACCGGCGGAGCAGCCATCGCCCGAGCAGGTCGAATGTCAGAACCGCAGGGCAGGCCAGAAGAACGAAGCCGCGGGCCAGCTCCAGCTGCCACGCGTAGGAGATGAGGGCGATGACGGCCAGCAGGCCCACGGCAGCTTGGGTGAGTGAGCGGTACTCCTCGGTACCCGTGCCGAGGAACCGCCGTTCGTACCCCTTCGCGAGGAAGACGAGACCCAGCCACGCGAAGGGCATCGTCACACCGAGGAGGACGTACGTCGACCGTGGTTCGTCGCCGAAGCGGATGGCGATGCCGAGCGCCGCCGCCGCAGCACCGGCGGCCAGGTCGACCTGCACGGCCCTGCGGCGGTACTGCACCACCCAGGCCTGCGGCTTGGGACCCAGCTTGGCGCCGGCGCCACGCAGGCGCCCTCGTTCGCGGGCCATGTCCTGGCCCGTCGTCGGTATCAATGGCAGCTCGGCGTACTCGGTCACGCTCACCCCTCAGTCCGCGGACTCACTGAGCGAGAAGGTATTGCAGATCGATGTCTCGACGTCGAGGAACCCCGATTTCTTCTCGGACCCAGGAACAGAATGTCGAAGCTCTACGGAAAGGAACTAGTCATCCACCGGGCCACGTGCGGCGCATTCGGCGCAGCGTCCGCTCAGCGTTATCGACGACTATTGCCAGTACAGTCGACGTAGGCGCTCACACTTCCCGTCCCGCCAACCCCTCCAGTCCCAGACTCCGGGACGAGGCGGGAGCTGGGCCATTCGGGCCCACCACGTCAATGGGCCGCCGACTAGTCGGGAAAATAGTTCTCTCAATGCCCGGGACAGGTCGGATAGTCACGACAAGCAGGCCGGGGGCCTCGATCTGCGCATCCGGTGTCAAGGTGCCATGTTGTCCCGGATACCGGCAGGCGCCGGTCGGGGTCGCCCACATCCACCCTTTATGCACGCCGTTAAGCGTAGGTATAGTAGTCGTAAAGGATGGCGCATTCCGGCCGATCGGCTGAGCTCTCGCCCGAAGCCCCACGCATCTCCGCGATCGCCCCCATCGGGGGAGGTACGTCCTACGTTCTCCATAGGCTTGGCAAGGGGCTTGCGGGGGGCACCTGGTCGCCTCAGCTCTTGTCTGAAGTTGAGTCAACCTGCTGCGCCCAGTGACGACGTCAGCGCGAGTGGAAGTCCTGCTGCGCGGCCTCGAGGCCCGACGGCGACGAGGCGTTCGGCGGCGTCGGCGCCGTCCGACAGCAGGAACGGCAGCTCGGTGCGCTCGGTCCCGGAGAAGTCCTTGAGGACGAAGGCGGCCGGGTCCATCCGGCCGGGCGGGCGGCCGATGCCGACCCGCACCCGGAGGTAGTCGCGGGTGCCGACGGACTTGCTGATCGAGCGCAGCCCGTTGTGGCCGCCCTCTCCCCCGCCGCGCTTGAGGCGGACCGAGGCGAAGGGGATGTCCAGCTCGTCGTGCACGACGATCAGTCGCTCGACGGGGATCTTGAAGAAGCTCATCAGCCCGGCGACCGGGCCGCCGGACTCGTTCATGTACGACAACGGGGTCGCGACGACGGCCTTGGGGCCGGGCGCCCCGCCGGGCAGCACGCCCAGGCGGATCTCGGCGGCGACTGCCCGCGCCTTGTGCGAGCGCAGGCTCGCACTGGCGCGGGCAGCCAGCTCGCTGACGACCATGGCGCCCACGTTGTGCCGGTTGCCGGCGTACGTCGGGCCGGGGTTGCCCAGCCCGACGATGAGCCAGGGGTCGGTGGAGGCCATGGGTGACGCGGTGGAGGCAGAGCAGACCGGGAAGGTCGGCTCAGGCCTCGTCGGTGCCCTCGGCGGAGCGGCGGGCCTCGGCGCCCTCGGTCTCGGACTGCGGGGCCTCGTGCTCGATGCCGGCCTCGGCCTCGGCCTCGGCGAGCTCGGCCTCCAGCGCCTCTGCGGAGATCGCCCCGGTGACGTTCACGACCAGGATCTCCGGGTCGGTGACCAGCACGGCCCCCTCGGGCAGGACCAGGTCGGACGCGTGGATCTGCGTGCCCGCGCGAAGCCCCTCGACGGAGACCTCGAGGCTCTCGGGGATGTGGGTCGCCTCGACCTCGAGCTCGACGGTCTGGTTCTCCACGGTGACCACGGTCTCGATGGCCGCCTCACCAGTGGTGTGGATCTGCACGTCCACGGTGACCCTCTCGCCGCGGCGGACGACGACGAGGTCGACGTGCTCGATGATCGGCTTGATCGCGTCGCGCTGGATGTCCTTGACCAGGGCCAGCTGGGTGGTGCCGTCCACCTCGATGGACAGCAGGGCGTTGGCCGCCTTCAGCGCCAGCATCGTCTCGTGGCCCGGGAGGGTGATGTGCACGGGCTCGGTGCCGTGGCCGTACATCACGGCGGGGATCTGGTGCGCGCGGCGGATGCGGCGGGCCGCACCCTTGCCGAACTCGGTGCGGGTCTGGGCGACGAGCGTGGTCTCGGACATGGAGATCTCCTGGGTCAGTCGGTGCCTGCAGGCGCCGAGAGGCGCTCAGGCGGGGAGTGGCTGGTGCGGTGGGGCCTCGGCGCGGGACGCGGCACGACACGGGCAGATCACGTGCGGCCACCCGACAGCTTCTCAGGCGCCACCGCGTCGATCACGGACCTGGGGCTCGTCCTGCTCAGCCCTGCAACGTCCCTCGCCGAGGCAACCACGAAAGTCTAGGCGACCGCCTTCAGGGAAGGAAATCCGTACCGCCCCTGCGGACAGAGGTCAGGCGTGGCCGTCGAACAGGCTGGTGACCGAGCCGTCCTCGAACACCTCGCGGATCGCCTGGCTGATCAGCGGGGCGATCGAGAGCTCGGTGAGCTTGTCGAACTGGCGCTCCGGTGGGATGGGCAGCGTGTTGGTCACCACCACCTCCTGGGCGACCGAGTTCTTCAGCCGGTCCACGGCGGGGCCGGACAGGATCGCGTGCGTCGCGGCGATGACGACACCGGCGGCGCCGTCCTTCATCAACGCGTCCGCGGCGTGCGTGATCGTGCCGCCGGAGTCGATCATGTCGTCGACCAGGATGCACAGGCGCCCCTTGACCTCACCGACCACGCGGTTGGCGACGCTCTCGTTCGGCCGGGTGATGTCGCGGGTCTTGTGGATGAAGGCCAGCGGCGCGCCGCCGAGCCGGCTGGACCACTGCTCGGCCACCTTGATGCGACCGGCGTCCGGTGACACGACGGCGAGCTTCTCGCTGCCGTACTTGGCCTCCACGTGCCGGGTGAGGATCGGCAGGGCCATCAGGTGGTCGACCGGGCCGTCGAAGAAGCCCTGGATCTGGGCGGTGTGCAGGTCGACCGCCATCAGCCGGTCGGCGCCGGCGGTCTTGAACAGGTCGGCCATCAGCCGGGCCGAGATCGGCTCGCGGCCGCGGTGCTTCTTGTCCTGGCGGGCGTAGCCGTAGAACGGCAGGACCACGGTGATCCGCTTGGCCGAGGCGCGCTTGAGCGCGTCGACCATGATCAGGTGCTCCATGATCCACTCGTTGACCGGCGCGGTGTGGCTCTGGATGACGAAGGCGTCCGAGCCGCGCACCGACTCCTGGTAGCGCACGTAGATCTCGCTGTTGGCGAACTCGTACGCCGTCGTCGGGCACGAGCTCGGTGCCGAGCTGGTAGGCGACCTCCTCGGCGAGCTGGGGGTGCGCCCGGCCGGAGAAGACCATGAGGTTCTTCTCCGGGGTGAGCTTCAGGCCGGTCATGGTGCGGTGGTCCCTTCGCTGGGGTCCCGCGCGTCGTCGGGGGACGGTGCGTCGTCAGGGGACGGTGAGGTGCGCGCGAGGGCGTCGGTGGCAGCCACGGCGGCCCGCGCCGCGGCGGTACCGGCCCGCTTCTCCTGCACCCACCCCTCGAGGTTGCGCTGGGGCGCCACGTTGATCGCCAGGGCCCCCGGGGGCACGTCCTTGCGGACGACGGTGCCGGCGCCGGTGTAGGCGCCGTCGCCGACGGTGACCGGCGCGACGAACATGTTGTCCGAGCCGGTGCGGCAGTGGCTGCCGATCGTGGTGCGGGACTTGTTGACGCCGTCGTAGTTGACGAAGACGCTGGCCGCGCCGATGTTGGACTCCTCGCCGATCGTGGCGTCACCCACGTAGGACAGGTGCGGCACCTTGGAGCCGGCGCCGATGACGGCGTTCTTGGTCTCCACGAACGTGCCGATCTTGCCCCTGGCGCCCAGCTCGGTGCCCGGGCGCAGGAAGGCGAACGGCCCGACGGTGGCGCCGGCGCCGATGACCGCGAGCGAGCCGTGGGTGCGCACGACGCTGGCGCCGTCGCCGATCTCGACGTCGGTCAGCGTCGTGTCCGGTCCGAGGGTGACCCCGTCGCCGATGGTCGTGGCGCCGTGCAGCTGGGTCTGCGGGTGGACGGTCACGTCGCGGCCGAGGCTCACGTCGACGTCGATCCAGGTGGTGGCGGGGTCGACCACCGTCACGCCGCTGCGCATCCAGCCCTCGACGACCCGGCGGTTCAGCTCGGCGCCCAGCCGGGCCAGCTGCACCCGGTCGTTGACGCCCTCGGTCTGCCAGAGGTCCTGGATCAGGTGCGCCCCGACCCGCAGGCCCTCGGCGCGGGCGATCGCCAGCACGTCGGTGAGGTACTTCTCACCCTGGGCGTTGTCGGTGCCCACCTGGGCCAGCGCCTTGCGCAGCACGGTCGCCTCGAAGGCGTAGATGCCGGAGTTGATCTCGGTGATCGCCCGCTGCTCGTCGGTGGCGTCCTTCTGCTCCACGATCCCGGCGACCGAGCCGTCGGCGTCGCGCAGGATCCGGCCGTAGCCGGTCGGGTCGGGCAGCGTGGCGGTGATGACGGTCGCGGCGCTCGCGCTGGCGGTGTGCGCCTCGAGCAGCCCGTGCAGGGTGTCCGCGGACAGCAGCGGCACGTCGCCGTACGTCACGAGCACGGTGCCGTCCAGGTCGCCCGGCAGGGCGTCCAGGGCGCACTCGGTGGCGCGCCCGGTCCCTTTGACCTCGTCCTGGTCGGCGATGACGGCGTCCGGGGCGACCTCGGCGACGTGCGCCGCAACGAGGTCGCGCTCGTGCCGGACGACCACGGACAGGTGCTCGGCACCCGTGCCGCGGGCAGCCTCGATGGCGTGCCCCAGCAGGGTGCGGCCGCCGATGGCGTGCAGGACCTTGGGAACGGCTGACTTCATGCGGGTGCCCTCGCCCGCGGCGAGGACGATGACGGCGGCAGGACGGGCGGTAGTCACGCTTACGCGCTCCTGAAGGGGTGCGGAGTCAGGACCGGCAGCGCGGGTCCCGGATCGGGGCTGCGCTGCCTTCGCCATGCTACCCGCCGGGAGCGGCTGCCCCACGACCGAGGACGGGCCGGAGCTGCTGGACTAGGGTCGCCAGCACGTCGAGCGAGAGGGCATCCCATGACTGCACGCACCACGCCACCGTTCCGCGCCGACCACGTCGGCAGCCTGCTGCGGCCTGCCGCGCTGCTCGAGGCCCGTCGGCGGCACGCCGCCGGGGAGGTCACCGACGAGCAGCTGCGCGCGGTCGAGGACGAGAGCATCCAGGCCGCCGTACGCCTGCAGGAGGAGGTGGGGCTGCAGTCGGCGACCGACGGGGAGTTCCGGCGTACCTCCTGGCACATGGACTTCATCTACCAGCTCGGCGGCATCCGCCCCACGCAGGAGGAGCTGCAGGTCCACTTCCGCAATGCCCAGGGCGAGCTCGACTTCCAGTCCGCGGCCCTGGAGGTGCACGACCGGGTCACCCTGCAGGACACGATCTTCGCGGACGCGTTCTCGTTCCTGAAGAAGACGGTCACCACCGCGGTGCCCAAGCTCACCATCCCCTCCCCCAACATGGTCCACTACCGCGGCGGCCGGGCCGCGATCAACACCGAGGTCTACCCCGAGCTGGACGGCTTCTGGGAGGACCTCGCGAGCACGTACGCCGAGGAGGTACGCCGCCTGGGCGAGCTCGGCTGCACCTACCTGCAGCTGGACGACACCAGCCTGGCCTACCTCAACGACCCCGCGCAGCGGGCCATGGTCGCCGAGCGCGGCGGTGACGCCGAGCACCAGCACGAGCGCTACATCCGCCAGATCAACGCCGCGCTCACCGGCCGGCCGCGGGGCATGCACGTCACCACCCACCTGTGCCGCGGCAACTTCCGCTCCTCCTGGGCGGCCGAGGGCGGCTACGACTTCGTCGCGGAGGCGCTGTTCTCCCAGCTGGAGGTCGACGGGTTCTTCCTGGAGTACGACGACGAGCGGTCCGGCACGTTCGCACCGCTGCGGTTCGTGCCGCCCGGCAAGGCTGTCGTCCTCGGCCTGGTCACCACCAAGCGGGGCGAGCTCGAGGACAAGGACACCCTCAAGCGGCGGATCGACGAGGCCAGCAGGTACGTGCCGCTGGAGCAGCTCTGCCTGTCACCGCAGTGCGGCTTCTCCTCCACGGTCGAGGGCAACGCGCTCACGCAGGAGGAGCAGGCCGCCAAGCTGCGGCTCGTGGTCGAGACGGCCGCCGAGGTCTGGGGCTAGACCTCCGCGGCGCGCCTTCCTGACGGCCCCGGACCGTGCTCGGTCGAGCACGCTCCGGGGCCGGTCTCACATCGGGTAGGTCGGCAGCGAGCCCCGCACGGTCACCCACTGCGTGTCGGTGAACGCGTCGAGGTTGGCCTGCGCGCCCCCCTGGCGTGAGCCGGTACCGCTGTCCAGGACACCCCCGAACGGGACCGTCGCCTCGTCGTTGACGGTCTGGTCGTTGATGTGCACCAGCCCCGACGGGATCCGCGCCGCGATCTCCAGACCGCGCATGACGTCGCGGGTGAGGATGCCGAGCGAGAGCCCGTAGTCGCTGTCGTTGGCGAGTGCCACCGCCTCCTCCACCGTGTCGAAGCGGACGACGGGGGCCACCGGGCCGAAGATCTCCTCCCGGTACGCCGGACTGCCGACCGGCACGTCGGCGAGCACGGTCGGGCGGTAGTAGAGGTCCTCGTAGGTGCCGCCGGCCGCGAGCCGGGCGCCCTGCCCCACCGTGCTCGTGACCATCCCGTGGATCTTGTCCCGTTGCCCCTTGTCGATCACCGGGCCCAGCGCGACCGTGCCGCTCGTGGGGTCGCCCACCGGCAGCCGGTCGGCCCGGGCGGCGAGCGCGTCGACGTAGGCGTCGGCCACCCCCGACTGGACGAGGTGCCGGCCGGCGGTCATGCAGACCTGGCCCTGGTGGGCGAACGACCCCCACGCCCCGACCGAGGACGCGGCCTCGGGGTCGACGTCATCCAGCACCAGCAACGCGGAGTTGCCGCCGAGCTCGAGGTGCACCCGCTTGAGGTGCTGGGCGGCGAGGGCGCCGACCGCCCGGCCGGCCCGGGTCGAGCCGGTGAAGGCGACCACCCGCACGGCCCGCTCCACGACGAGCGCCTCGCCCACGTCGGCGCCGCCGGGCAGGACGTGCAGGACCCCGTCGGGCAGGCCCGCCTCGGCGAAGATCTGGGCGAGCAGCGCCCCGCCGCTGACCGCGGTGCGCGGGTCGGGCTTGAGCAGGACCGCGTTGCCGAGTGCGAGGGCGGGTGCCACCGCGCGGATCGCGAGGATCGTGGGCACGTTGAACGGCGCGATCACCCCGACGACCCCGACGGGCAGCCGCCGCGCCAGGCTCAGCCGCGGCTGGGAGGAGCGCAGCAGCTCGCCGTACGGCGCGGACGCGAGCGCCGACGCCTCGTAGCACTCCTGCGCGGAGGTCATCACCTGGAAGCCGCCGAACGGCCCGATCGCGCCGGTCTCGCGCATCAGCCAGCCGGTGATCTCCTCCTCGTGCCGGTGCCACAGGTCACCGGCCCGGCGCAGGACCGCGGCGCGCTCGGTGTACGGCGCGTCGGCCCAGGCCCGCTGGGCCTCGACCGCCCGCGCCGCGGCGCGGCCGACGTCCTCCGCGGTCGCCATCCCCATCTCACCGAGCGTCTCCCCGGTGGCGGGCGACACGACCGGGTAGGACTGCCCCGCCCCCTTGGTCCAGCCGTCCGAGAAGATCCTGCCCTGCCAGTCCGACTCCTGCAGCAACGGCACCGCGCACCTCCGAAGGCACCGGGCGACGGGTGCGCCCTTTCTCGTGACCCTAGTTCAGCGACGGCGGCACGGACATGGGTTCGCGGGCGCCCGCCGGGGCCGCGATGCGCCCGGTGCGCAGGTACGACGCGAGGCCATCGCCGAGCTCGACGGCGTGCGGTCCGGTCAGCGCCACCGCGGGCGAGCCGGCGTGCGTCTCCACGTGGATGTTGCTCGTCCGGGGTCGGGTCCGCGCGAGCGCGACCCACACGGCCAGCCGCTGCACGTCGTACCCGTCGGGCAGGGCGATGGTGAAGCCGGTGCCGGCGTGCCCGCAGCCCCTGCAGCCCGGCAGGCCGGGGCGCAGGTGCCGGTGCAGCGCCGTCGCCAGCGGCTCGAGGCTGGCGACGGCCTGCACCGGTGCCGTTCTGGGCTGCAGCAGGAAGCCCGCCGGTCCCCACGGGCGGACGCGGACCCGTCCTCCCGTCAGCGCCGCGGCGATGTCCGCGCGCCGGCGGAGGTCGGCCGGCGCCCCTCCCGCCAGCGCAACCTCCCACGGGGCACGGACCACACCGCTGCCGCACGCACCACACATGAACGCCTCCTCAGGGCATGACGTCGCCGCTGTTGGGGCCCAGCACCTGCCCGACGTACAGGTTGCCGGAGGGGTCTCCGGCCAGCAGCACTGCGGTGGGCGCCACCTCCGCCGGGATGCCGAACCGCCCCAGGGGCAGCTCGGCCTGCTTCGCCTTCTTCCATGCCTCGCTGATGCCCTCGACCAGCGGGGTCTCGATCGGGCCCGGTGCGATGGCGTTGACGAGCACCCCGCTCGGGGCAAGCTCCCGCGCCAGCGCCTTGGTCAGGCCGATGACGCCGGCCTTGGCGGCTGAGTAGTGAACGAGCCCCTCCCCGCCCTTCAGCCCGAGCTGGGAGGCGATGTTGATGATCCGTCCGCTGCCCTGCGCGACCATGACGGGGGAGACCCAGCGGCAGCACAGGAACACGCTGCGCAGGTCGACCGCGATCATCTGGTCCCAGGTGTCCACGTCCATCTCGACGAGCGGCACCTCGGTCAGCATGCCGGCGCAGTTGACGAGGACGTCCAGGCGCTGGTGTCGCGCGACGGCCTCGTCCACCAGCCGGCGTGTCGCGTCGGCGTCGGTGAGGTCCACGCGGTGCGCGGTTGCCGTCACACCGGCCGCACGGGCCCGCTCGGCGGTGGCCTCGGCTCCCGCCAGGTCCAGGTCGGCCAGAACGAGGTGTGCTCCTTCGGCGGCGTAGGCGTCCGCGATCGCGGCCCCGATGCCGCTCGCGGCACCGGTGACCAGGGCCACCTGCCCTTGCAGGGTCTGGGTCATGTCGTCTCCTTAGCTGGGCCAGCGGACCGTGAGACCGCCGTCCACGATGAGCTGCTGGCCGGTGACGTAGCCCGCGTCGTCACCGGTGAGGAAGCGGATGGTCCGCGCGGCCTCGTCGGCGGTTCCCACACGGCCCCACGGGATGAGCCGTCCGGCGTCGGCCAGGCCCTCGGGGCCGAGGGAGTTCACCGGGTCCAGGGACTGCGGGCTCTCGATCAGGCCGGGGATGACTGCGTTGACCCGGATCCCGCGAGGGGCCAGCTCCACCGCCAGTGACCGGCACAGACCGAGCACGCCGGACTTGGCGGCCGCGTAGTGGGCGTGCTCGTCCCAGCCGTAGACGCCACCTGCGATGGAGGAGACCGCCACCATGGCACCTGGCCCGGTCATGGCGCCGGCGGCCGCCCGCAGGGTGCGAAGGACACCGGTGAGGTCCACCGACACCATGTCGTCCCAGGCGGCGTCGCTGAGCTCCGCAAGCGGGGCCCGGCGCAGGACGCCGGCTCCGGCCACCGCGATGTCCAGGCAGCCGAAGCGCTCGATGGCGGTGCGCATCAGGGCGTCGACCTGCTCGCTGTCGCGGACGTCCGCCGCCACGGCGCAGGCCCGGCCACCGAGTGCCTCCACCTCGGCAACCACCTTTCCCGCGTCGTGCGGGTCACCGGGGTGGTAGCCGAGGACGCTGGCGACTCCGGCGCGTGCGTAGGCGAGGGCCAGCGCCCGGCCGATGCCGCTGGCTCCGCCGGTGATGACCGCAACGCGGCCGGACAGGCCGTCGTCCCGCCCCGCACCGGCGTGCGCCTGTGGGTCGGTGGAGGTCATCGGGCCCCCTGCTCCTGCGCCTCGAGCTCGGCATCGGTCATCGTGTGGGCCTGGTCGACCTTCCGGGTGCCCAGCATCACCAGGCCCGAGGCGAGCATGAAGACCGAACCGCTGACCAGCGCGGCCGTGGTCATCTGCAGGCCCGCAGCGAGCAGCGCGGTGAGCAACGCGGAACCGACGATGGCGCCGACCGGGCCCATGGTGTGCGCCACGTTCGGGCCGAGGCCCCGGACCTGCGCCGGGAACGACTCGCCCATGTAGAACAGCAGTGCAGCGTAGGGGCCGGTCAGGAAGAACAGCGAGAGCGCGTAGAGCGGGATCACGAAGGCGCTGTTCGATGGCCCGAGCAGCATGACCGCCGTGAGGACGCTGCCGACGATCCAGCCCACGATGATGGTGCTGCGGCGGCCGAAGCGGTCACCCACCCAGCCGTGGAAGAGATAGCCGGCGAACCCGACGGCGTTGGCGAGGACGAGCACGATCAGGGCGTTGTTGAACGAGACCCCTTTGCCCTGGGTCAGCACGGTCGTGCCGAGGACCGAGAAGACCTGGATCGCCATCCAGTTGAACAGCCACGCCAGCGACAGGCACACGGTGTGCCGACGCAGGCTGGGCGCGAAGACGTCCTTCAGGGTCGGCTTGGTCTCACCGGCGACGCTGAGGCCCATCTCCCCCGCCAGCGCGTCGGCCTCCGACCGGTCACCGGCGGCGCGCAGGCGGCGCACCTCCCGCAGCGCCGCGAACGCGGGCGACTCAGGGAGCCGGGTGGCCGCGATCGCCACGAGGATCGACGGCACCATGGCGATGACGAAGCACCACCGCCAGCCGACATGCGGCAGCAGGATGGCGGTCAGCCCGGCCGACACGAGGGCGCCGACGGGCCAGCCGCTCTGGACGAAGCTGTACATGAAGCCGCGGCGGCGCGACTTGCCGTACATCTCGTTCAGGTAGACGGTGTTGACCAGCTCCTCCGAGTAGCCGAAGCCGGAGAAGGCCCGGATCACGACCAGTGACACCGCACCAGCGGCCAGTCCGGTCAGCCCGGAGCTGAGGGCCGCACCGATGATCGTCACGACCAGCGCCCGCTGACGGCCGACCCGGTCCAGCAGGGGCCCGACGCTCAGCGCCACGAGGAAGGTGCCCGCCGTCACCCAGGTGGCGATGGTCGTCGCCTGCGCGGTGGACCAGCCGAAGTCCTCGGCGATCTTGGGCAGCAGCGTGCCGAACAAGGTGTAGTCGTAGACGGAGAACACCCACGCCAGGAAGCAGACGACCGAGACCTTCATCAGCATCTTCGGCGTCACCTCCCGCTTCCACTCCGGCATGGTCACGGGGGCTGCAGGGTCGGCCATGGTCAGGCCTTCCTGGGTGAGCGCTGGGCGAAGTCGTCGGCGATCGCATCGAACGTCGTCCAGCGGACGCCCTCGTGCGAGCCGATGTGCTCGATCAGGCGCTCGAGCGCCATGAGCACCTGCGGGCGACCCGACACGTCGGGGTGGATCGTCATGGTGAAGGCGGCGTAGTCGCTCTCCCGGTAGACCCAGTCGAACTGGTCGCGCCACATGGTCTCGATGTCGCGCGGGCTGACGAAGCCATGGCTGTTGGGGCTGGACTTGATGAACATCATCGGCGGCAGGTCGTCGAGGTACCAGTTGGCCGGGATCTCGATCAGGTCTGTCTCCTCCCCGCGAACCAGCGGCTTCATCCAGGACTCGGCCGGCGCGTCGTAGTCGATCTTGGTCCAGCTGTCGCCGACCCGCACGTAGTAGGGCTCGAAGTCACGGTGCATGAGTGAGTGGTCGTACTTGATCCCCCGCTCGAGCAGCAGCTCGTTGGTGACCTGGCTGAACTCCCACCACGGCGCGACGTACCCGGTGGGCCGGCGGCCGGACCGCGACTCGATCAGGTCGATGCAGTGGTCCAGCACCGCGGACTCCTGCTCGCGGCTCATCGCGATCGGGTTCTCGTGGCTGTAGCCGTGGACCCCGATCTCGTGCCCGGCCGCGACGCACGCGTCGAACTGCTCGGGGAAGGTCTCGATCGAGTGACCGGGCCAGAAGAAGGTCTGGGTCAGGTCGTTGCGGCGGAACAGCTCGAGCAGGCGCGGCACGCCGACCTCACCGGCGAAAAGGCCGCGCGAGATGTCGTCCGGCGAGTCCTCCCCGCCGTACGAGCCGAGCCAGCCGGCCACGGCGTCGATGTCGACACCGAACGACACAAGGATCTCCTTGGGCATTGCTTCTCCTTGGACACGTCGGGCGCCGCACGGCGCCACGGGGTTGGACCTTCAGGATGAGCCAGGACGTCTCGGCGCGCGGCTCGAGATTCAGGCGAGCCCGAGCCACTCGGCTGACGGCGGCGCCCGGGTCGTCGGTGTGCGCAGGCCAGGGCGGCCGAGAGCAGCAGCCGGCCCTGCCACGGGCTGAGGTCGGCGGCGAAGACCGCGCCGACCCGCTCGAGGTCGGCGCCCCCACCGCCGGCGTACAGCGGCGACACCGGACCTGCTGCGACACGGCTGGTGACCAGCACGGGGACGCCGCCGGCGACGAGCTGCCTCACCGACTCGGTCACCGACGGTGGGGCGTTGCCTGCGCCGAGGGCCTGCAGGACGACGCCGCGGGCGCCGGCGGCGACCGCCGCCCGCAACAGGGCGTCGTCGACGCCGACGTACAGGGGGACGACGTCGACGCGCGGCAGGGGTCCCGCGGTATCCAGCGGGAACGGCGCCGGCCTGCGCTGCCGGGACAGCGGGAGGACAGTCCCCGACACGATGCGCAGGGCCGGACCCCGACCGGGGGCGGAGAAGGCAGCGGAAGCCAGGGTCTCGGTCTTGCGCACCCCCCGGGCCTGCCACGCCAGTCCGTCGAACACCAGCAGGGCGCCCAGGCCACGCCCGTGCGGGCTGGCGGCGACCGTCAGCGCCGCCGCCAGGTTGCCGGGGCCGTCCGGCGCGGCGCTGTCGAAGGGACGCTGGGCACCGGTGAGGACGACGGGTCGGTCGTCCTCGTGGACGAGGTCCAGCAGGAACGCCGTCTCCTCCATGGTGTCGGTGCCATGGGTGATGACGACGCCGTCGACGCCGTCATCCAGCGCCGCACGCACCCGGCCGGCGAGGCCGGTCAGGTCCGCCAGCGTGAACGCGTAGCTGCCCCGGCTGCCCACATCCTCGACCTCGACGCCCTCCCCGCCCAGACCGCTGGCCTCCAGCAGCTCCGCGCCAGTGGCGCCGGACAGGAGTCCCTGCGGCGAGCGGCGGCTGGCGATGGTGCCGCCGGTGGCGATGAGTCGGGTGCGCGGCAAACGGGACCTCCCGAAGGTGGTGTCGCCCGCGCCGTCCGCAGACGATTGCGCGGACGTTACGCAAACGATGGTGCGCTGACAAGGGCCTGTCCGATCTGTCACATCGGCTTTCCGGCCTCCGGGGAGCCATGAGGTACAAACATCCTGTGACCCCACGCCCCCGCCCGCTGCCCGTGCCGCCGGTGACCCTGGCTGCCGTGGCCTCACGGGCGGATCCACATCTCCACCGTCTCGCGTGCGCTCACGCCGGGCGCCCCCGGCGTCGGCGCCTCCACCGCGGTACGCATCCGCGCGATCGCCGCCGAGATGGGATACCAACCCGACCCGGCCGCCGCCGCCCTGCGCACGCGGCGCAGCAGCCTCTTCGGCGTCCTGGTGCCCCGGCTCACCGACTTCGTCCTGGCCCGCATCTACGAGGGCATCGACGCCGCCGCGGCCCAGGCCGGCTACAACACGTTCGTGGCCAACACCACCGACGACCCGGACCTGCGCCGGGTGCGCCTGGACGGGCTGCTGTCTCGACGCGTTCGACGTGATCGTCCTCGGCGACGCCCGGCTCGACGGTGACGAGCTGGTGGAAGTCCTTGCCACCAAGGGGATTCCGTACTTACTGGTGTCCCGCAGGCTGCGTGGCCACCTGTCGGTGACGACGGACGACCTCCTGGGCGGACGGCTCGCGGCGCAGCACCTGCTGGAGCTGGGTCACGAGCGGGTGGCCGTGGTGGCAGGTGAGCTCTACGGCAGCACGGGCGGCCGCGCCCGAACACGATCCTGACATTTCCTTGTCCCTGCGCACATCTGCACGGCGCACCGTGGTCCACGTCAACCCGCACCACACCAGGGAGTCCCCATGATCACCCGTAGCCTCAGCACGGCACTGGTCGCGGCCGTCGCCGTCGGCGCCACGGCCGTCGCCGCACCCGCCCTCGCCGGCGCCTCGACGCCGGCCCCGGCGACCGCCGCCGTCGCCGCGGCGCCGGCCGCGACCACGGCATCGGCAGCACCCACGACGCCGGCTGCACCACCGTCATCAGCCCCACGGCAGCCCGGTGAGGCGACCCGCGGCGCACACCCCGGCCACCGGCCGGCCGGCCCTGGCCGGGCCTTCAAGGGCGTGCACGCCCAATGGGTCACTCGCGGCAAGGACGCCACCTTCGTGACGCACCAGGCGATCCGGGGCGAGGTGACCGCAACCTCGGCGGCCTCGGTGACGGTCAAGGCACCCGACGGCTACACCGCCACCTTCACCCTCGCCGGCTCGACGAAGCTGCGCATCCGCGGCATGGGCAAGGGAGTCGCCGGCTCCGCCAAGGACCTTCGCCCGGGTGACCGCGTCGTCGTGGTGGGCACCGGCGCGGACCGGGCCGTGGCCACGCACCTGCTGGACCGTGGACCCGCGGGCAAGGCCGCGGCGTCACCCTCGGCGCGGCAGGGCTCACCGACGACCAGCTGATCAGCCCGCTGCGGGGAGGCGCACCGTGAACCGTGCGCCTCCCTCCCGGGCGTGGCCGGCCTCCACCGTCCCACCCAGGCGGGAGACCAGGCCGAGCACGATCGCCAGCCCCAGACCCGTCCCGACCTGCCGCACCCCGCGGTACCGCTCGTAGAGGGCGGACGGCTCGAACGCCACCGCCAGGTCGGCGTCGTCCAGGCCGGGGCCGCCGTCGCGGACCTCCAGCTCCGCGGTGACCCGGCCGTCGGCCGCGTTTACGACCCGCAGCTCCAGCACGATCGGCTGCCCCGCGGGGGTCACCCGCAAGGCGTTCTCGAGCAGCCCGTCCAGCACCTGCCGCACCCGGGCTGCATCGGTCCGGACGGGGACCGGAACCGCCGGCGCCTCGAAGGCAAAGCGCACACCCTCTCCCGCGCACCGCCGCGCCCACACCGTGGCCGCCGACCGGCCCAGCGCCACCAGGTCGAGCTCCTGGGGGTCGATGCGCAGGTGCAGCGCCTGCAGCCGCGCGAGGTCCAGCAGGTCACCGACGAGGCGCTCGAGGCGGCGCCCCTCCCCCAGGAGCACCGCCCCCACCTCGGCGCTCTCCGAGGACTCCACGACCCCCTCGGCCAGGGACTCGGCGTACCCGTTGATCGCCGTCAGCGGCGTCCTGAGGTCGTGCGACACGGAGAGCAGGAAGCTCCGCTGGCGTGCCTCGGAGAGGGCCAGGGCGGTCGCCAGGGAGTTGACTGCCTCGGCCACCTCCGCGACCTCCGCCGGGCCCTCCGGCAGAACGGCGACGTCGCGCCGCCCCTCGGCGAGCTGGTGCGCGGCCCCCGCCGCCCGGCGCAGGGGGCGGGCCATCCTCGTCGCGACGACCAGGCTGAGCGCGGTCGCCGGGACCAGGGCGATGAGGAGGGCGAGCAACGTCCGACGGATGGCGGCATCGCCCACCGCCAGGGCGTCGGCCTGGGGCTGCACGAGCACGATGCCGCCCGCGTCGGTGCCCCGCGCCTCGACGAAGACGTCCTGCCCCGCCACGTCCCTGCGCGCCGACACCGCACCCCGGGCCCGCACGTCCGCGACCTCGGCCGCGGTGAGCGCCTGCCGTGCCACCGGGCTGGCCGAGCTGACGCGACCGCCGGGACCGATCGTGGCCACCTGTACGCCGATCGCCGCGAGCGTGCGACGCGCTCGCTGCTGGCCCGCTTGGGCGTTGGCGCCGATGTCGGCGGTCGCCTGGGCCGCGTCGGCCAGACGCGACAGCGTCTGCCTCGCGCTGCGCTCACCGGCCTGCCTCGTGAGCCCGGTGGCGAGGACACCAGCCACGACCGCGGTCATCACGGCGACGGCGACCGCCAGCAGCGCGATGCGCTGGGCCAGCGTCCCCCGGAGCCTGGTCCCTCGGAACCTCGTCCCCCGGAGCCTCGTCACCGCCCCGGCTCCGCGGAGTAGCCGACGCCACGCACGGTGCGGATGGGGCTGGCCGCACCCAGCTTGCCCCGGACCTGGGCGACGTGGACGTCGACCGTCCGTCCGCCTCCCGCAGTCGCGTACCCCCACACCTCGCTGATCAGCTGCTCGCGGCTGAAGACGCGGCCGGGACGGCGCAGGAGGAACGCCAGCAGGTCGAACTCGGTTGCCGTCAGAGCCACTTCGCCACCGGCGACGGTCACTCGCCGCGTGAGCGGGTCGAGAACCACCTCCCCTGCCCGCAGCGGCGGGGACGCCTCTGGCACTCCCCGCGTGCGTCGCAGCACCGTGTTCACGCGCGCGACGAGCTCCCGCGGCGAGAACGGCTTGGTGACGTAGTCGTCGGCGCCGAGCTCCAGGCCCAGGATCCGGTCGACCTCGTCGTCGCGAGCGGTCACGAACAGCACCGGCGTCCAGTCGTGCTCGGCTCGCATCCGTCGGCACACCTCGGTGCCGTCGATGTCCGGCAGCCCGACGTCGAGGAGCACCGCGGCCGGGCGCAGGGCGCGCACGGCCGCCAGCGCGGCTGCCCCGTCGGTGGCCACCTGGACGCCGAACCCGGCCCGGCTGAGGTACAGCCTGATGAGGGAGGCGATGGCCGGCTCGTCCTCGACCACGAGCACCAGCCCGTGCGCGTTCCCGTCGCTCCCCACCCACGGCACTGTAGTGAGCGCAGGGTCGCGTCGCGGTCACCGCACGGTCAGGATCGTGTTCGGACGCGGACGCCCTGGTGCGGGGGCCCGGCACGTCCGCGTCCACACACTGTCCTCGAGTCGAGACACGCGCCGTTCCGTGCTTCACTCGATGGCGCGTTCACCACGCCCGACACTTCCCGGAAGGCCCGTCCTTGACCTCCTCAGCTCCGCAGATCCGCTCCCTGGACTGGATCACCCGGCTCGTCTCCCTCGACACCACGAGCCGCAACCCCAACCTCGAGCTGATCGACCTGGTCGCCGCCGAGATGCGACGGCACGGCCTCTCGCCGGAGATCCTGCCCAACGAGGACGGGACCAAGGCCAACCTGCTCGCCACGATCGCGGACGCAGACGGCGGCACCCACGGCGGGGTGGTCCTGTCCGGGCACACCGACGTCGTGCCCGTCGACGGGCAGGACTGGCACAGCGAGCCGTTCACCCCCGAGATCCGTGACGGCCGGCTCTACGGGCGCGGCACCGCAGACATGAAGAGCTTCATCGGCGTCGTCGTCAGCGCCCTCCCCCAGCTGGTCGCCGCCGACCTCACCGAGCCGGTGCACATCGCCCTGTCCTACGACGAGGAGGTCGGCTGTGGAGGCGGCGCACAGCTGGCGAAGGACATCTCGGCCAGAGGCCTCTCGCCCCGGACGTGCATCGTCGGCGAGCCGACGAGCATGCGGGTCATCGCGGCCCACAAGTCGATCAACCTGCTGCAGCTCACCGTCCGTGGCCGGGCCGCGCACTCCTCCCTGACGCCGCAGGGCGTCAACGCGATCGAGTACGCCTCCCGCCTCATCGTGTTCGTCCGCTCGATCGCGGACGAGTTCAAGGCCAAGGGGCCGTACGACGCGGCGTACGTCGTGCCGTTCACGACGGCCAGCGTGAACCTCGTCGACGGCGGGATCGCCGGCAACACGGTGGCCGACCTGTGCACCGTGCAGATGGAGTTCCGCAGCATCGCGGAGGTGAACCCGCAGGAGGTCCTCGGCCGCATCCGCGCGTACTGCGAGGAGCTGCAGGAGGAGATGCGCTCGGAGCACCCCTCGGCCGGCATCGACCTCGAGATCCTGGCGATGGTGCCCGGGCTGGACACGGCGGAGACGAGCCCGGCGCTGGCCCTCGGCGCGCTGCTCGGCGGCACGCCGTCGACGGACAAGGTCACCTACGGGACCGAGGCGGGACTGTTCCAGGCGGCGGGCATCGAGACCGTCGTGTGCGGACCCGGCGACATCCAGCAGGCCCACGCCCCCGACGAGTACATCGAGGTGGACCAGATCCTGGCCTGCGAGGCCCTGGTCGACCGGCTCGTGCAGCATCTCACCGCCCCCGGCACGAACGGAGCCACCTCGTGAGCACCTCCACCACCAGCACGCTGGGCGTCAGCACCGAGGAGAGGTCACGGGTCCGCCGGGCGGTGGTCGCCTCGTCCGTCGGCAACGCCCTCGAGTGGTTCGACATCATCGTCTACGCCTCGTTCGCCGTCGTCATCAGCAAGCTGTTCTTCCCGACCCAGTCCGGCGCCACGGGCCTGTTGCTGACCTTCGGCACGTTCGCGATCTCCTACCTGATCCGCCCGATCGGCGCCATGGTGATCGGGGCGTACGGCGACCGCGCCGGCCGCAAGCCGGCCCTGACGCTGACGATCTTCGCGATGATGCTGGGCACCGCGATCATGGCGTTCGCGCCCACTGCCGCCTCCATCGGCGCCTGGGCCGGCGTGGTCATCCTCGTGTCGCGGCTGCTCCAGGGCTTCTCCGCCGGTGGCGAGTTCGGCACGTCCACAGCGTTCCTCATCGAGAACGCACCCAACCGCAAGGCGTTCTACGCCAGCTGGCAGGTGGCCACCCAGGGCCTGGCGATGTTCCTGGCCTCGGCGTTCGGCTTCGGCCTGAACACCTGGCTGACCCCGGACCAGCTCGAGTCGTGGGGCTGGCGCGTCCCGTTCCTCTTCGGGCTGCTGATCGGCCCGGTCGGCCTCTACATCCGCACGAGGATGGACGAGACGCCGGAGTTCGCCCGCGCCGACAAGGTGACGTCGCCGCTGTGGCAGACGCTCTCGCAGCACACCGCCCGGCTGCTCACCACGGCGGCGATCGTCGGGCTCGCGTCCATCTCGGTCTACCTCATCCTCTACATGCCGACATTCGCGGTGAAGAGCCTGCACCTGCCCGGTTACGCCGGCTTCCTCGGCGGCATGATCAGCGGCGTGGTGACCCTGGTCGGTGTGCCGTTCGTCGGCACCCTGGCCGACCGGGTCGGCCCCGCGCCGGTGATGCGGGTGACCGCCGTGGCCGCCATCGTGCTCGCCTGGCCGCTGTTCAAGATCCTGCTGGACCACCCCAGCGTGGCCACCCTGACCGTCGTACAGATCGTGCTGGGCATCCTCATGGCGTTCTACTTCGGGCCGCTCCCGGCGCTGATGTCGCAGATGTTCCCGACCAGCCTGCGCAGCACGGGGCTGTCCGTGTCGTACAACCTCGGCGTCACGCTCTTCGGCGGTTTCGCGCCGCTGATCCTCGCCTGGCTGGTGGAGCGCACCGGCTCGCTGTTCGCACCGAGCTACTACTACATGGCCGTCGGCGTCGTCTCGCTCGCGGGCCTGCTGGTGGTGCGGTCCAAGGGCTGGCTGCCGGCCCGGCCCGCCGCCTGAGCGGAGGCACCGTCGTGGAGGTCGATGTAGCCACAGAGGTTGTCATCGACCTTCCGAGGGACCGCGTCGCGACGTTCGCCGGAGATCCCTCCAACACCCCGCTGTGGTACGTCAACATCGACTCGGTGGAGTGGGAGACCTCACCACCGCTCCACGTGGGCTCGCGGTTGGCTTTCGTCGCACGGTTCCTCGGCCGCCGGCTGGCCTACACGTACGAGGCCGTGGAGCTCGTCCCGGGCGAGCGTCTCGTCATGCGCACGGCTCAGGGACCTTTCCCCATGGAGATGACGTACGAGTGGCAACCGGTGGGCGAGCAGTCGACCCGGATGACCTTGCGCAACCGAGGCAACCCGACCGGCTTCTCCAAGGTGGGCGCGCCGCTGATGACCGCCGCGATGCGCCGCGCCAACCGCAGCGACCTCAGGAAGCTCAAAAGCCTCCCGAGGACCAGGTCCGGGGCGATCATGGCCGGGGGTGACGGCTAGCCGGACCGGCATGGGAGACGAGGAGTGGGACATGGCGAGCACAGCGCAGCAACCGCAGTGGTGTCCTCCGCTGGACTGGCTGCTGGACTCCGACCCGGCGATCCGCTGGCAGGTGCTGCGGGACCTGACGGACTCACCGGCTGACGCCGTCGCCGCCGAACGCGCGCGCGTGGCCACCGAGGGCTGGGGTGCTCGGTTGCTGGCCGCTCGTGACCCGGACGGTCAGTGGATGGGCGGTGCGTGCTTCCCGGGCCGCGGGGCCGCGCCGGAGGACGGCAGCCAGCCGTGGACGTCGACACTCCCGGCCATGATGGAGCTCTACAGCTACGGGCTCGACCCGGCCACCGACACCTCGCGTGAGATGACCTCCCTCGTCGCTGCGAACTGCCGCTGGGAGTACGACGACCTGCCCTTCTTCGACGGTGAGGTCGAGCCGTGCATCAACGGCCGCACCGTGACCCTGGGCGCCTACTTCGGGGCCGACGTCGACGGCGTCGTGGCTCGGCTGCTCGCCGACCAGCTGGACGACGGCGGATGGAACTGCTGGACCGAGCACGGCGCGACGGTCTCGTCCTTCGCCTCGACGATCTGCGTGCTCGAGGGCCTGCACGAGTACGAGCGGGCGACGGGAGGATCGGCTGAGGTGTGCGCTGCCCGTCGCGCTGGCGAGCAGTACCTGCTCGAACGCTGCCTGTTCCGCCGCAGGAGCACGGGCGAGATCCCGGTCGACGCCTGGCTGCAGTTCTCGTTCCCCACCAGGTGGCACTACGACGTCCTGCGTGGTCTCGAGTACTTCCGTCTCGCTGACGTCGCAGATCCGAGGCTTGCCGAAGCGGTCGAGCTCGTGCGCTCCAAGCGTCAGCCCGACGGCACCTGGCTGCTGGAGAACACCCACCCCGGCGCAGTCGTACTTCGAGCTCGAGGACGGCGACGGCCGCCCGAGCCGGTGGAACACGCTGCGCGCAGCACGCGTGCTCGACTGGTGGGATGCGCGGACCCAGCGCCATGGCAGCACATCGGCCCCGCGGCGGCGCTGGTCGCGCTAGGTGCCGCTTGTCCGCGGCGGGGCGCGGCGCTCAGCGGATCGTGTAACCCCCGTCGACCAGGAGGTCCGCGCCGTTGACCATGTCCGCGGCGCTCGAGGCCAGGAAGAGCGCCGTCGCAGCAATCTCCTCCGGCAGGGCGAAGCGACCAGTGGGGATCTGCGCCTTGAGCGCGTCTCCCTTGGGGCCCGCCCACGCCTTGCGGCCGAGGTCGGTCAGCACCACGGTGGGCGACACCGTGTTGACGGTGACACCTCGGCCGGCCCACTCGGACGCGAGCACCTTCGACAGCCCCACGACGGCGAACTTGGAGGCGCAGTAGGCCGCATGCTGGTCGAGCGCCACGCTGGCAGCCTGCGACGCCAGGTTGATGATCTTGCCCGAACCCTGCGCCAGCAGATGGCGCCCGACCGCCTGGCAGACCAGAAAGGTGCCCCTGAGGTTGACGCTGATCGTGGTGTCGAAGGCACTGACCGTCAGGTCTTCGGCCGGCGCCAGGATCGCCACCCCGGCACAGTTGACCAGGATGTCGATGTGGCCGTACTCGGCCAGCACCGCGTCCACGGCTGCGTCGACCGCGGAGGGGTCGGTGACGTCGCAGCCGTACCCGGCCGCGAGGCCGCCGTGCTCCGCGGCCTTCTTGGCCGCGGCGTCCCCATCCAGGTCGACCACGGCGACCCTGGCGCCCTTGGCCACGAAGGTGTCGACGATCGCCGCGCCGATGCCCGACGCGCCGCCGGTGACGAGGGCCACCTTGCCGTCGAGTCCGAAGCTGAGGTCGAGAGGCTTGTCCTGGCTGGTCATTCAACGCTCCTTGGTGTGGTCACTGCTGTCGGCCTGGGCGCTGCGAGAAACGACCTCGACAGTGTCAGGCGTGGCGCCGGCGCGCCCGAGCTCGTCGTCCTGTCGAAGGGTCTCCGCCTCGTCGGCATAGCCCGGCCCTTGCTCGTACGACGTCAGGGCGCGGACCTTGGCGGCCGAGTGCGAGCTGGTGTCGAAGCGGTAGTCGAGCCACTCGCTGGCCAGACGGCGGGCGAGGCCGACACCCACGACCCGCTGGCCGAAGCACAGGACCTGGGCGTCGTTGCTGAGCACCGACCGCTCGACGGAAAAGCTGTCGTGTGCCGTCACGGCGCGGATGCCGGGGACCTTGTTGGCGCTGATGGCCACCCCCAGCCCGGTGCCACAGATCAGCAGGGCCCGGTCCGCCTCTCCCCTCGCGACCTTGCGGGCTGCCGCCACGGCGACGTGCGGGTAGGGGGTGGTCTCGTCGGCGTCGACGCCGACGTCGATCACCTCTGCCACGCGGTCGTCGCGCAGCAGATCGTCCTTGAGCACATTCTTGTAGTCCAGTCCGGCGTCGTCGGAACCGACGACGATCCGCCACTTGTCAGGCATGTTCACTCCTCCTGGATGGCCCTCTCGGCCCTCCTCTCGTGTGCAGTCGGTCGCGGGCTCGCTCACCGTGTCCCTTTCAGGACCTCGCCGACTGCCCGGACACACAGGACGAAGGAGACCGCCCCGGCATCGGGTGTCCCGACGCTGCGCTCTGCCAGCGGCCGTGCCCTGCCGATTCGCGGCCTCAGGCCCGCGGTCGCCACCGCTGCGGTGTCCGCGGCGACGATGCCGCTGCTCCACGACGCCGACAGGTCCTCACCCGAGGACACGGCCCTGCTGAGCATGTCCACGAAGGGTATGAAGGCGTCCAGCATGGTCTTGTCACCGACCTGCGCCTTTCCCAGGCGTTGCATCGCCTCCATGCCGGCTCGTACGGCGTCAGCCACGTCCCCGTCCGAGGGTGGTGGGCCGTCGTCCCCCAGACGCTCCCCCACGGCGCCCAGCGCCGCGCCCCAGAGGACCCCCGATGTGCCGCCGGCCTTGGCCGCCCACGCCTCCCCGGCGGCGCGGAGGACCGACCCGGCGCCCGCGCCACGACCCGCGGCCTGCTCGGCCGCCTCCACGGCGGCGGAGATCCCCTTGACCATCCCGCGGCCGTGGTCGCCGTCGCCGGCCACGGCGTCGATCCGCCCGAGCTCGTGCTCCGCATCGCCCAGGGCTTCCGCCATGGCCTCCAGCGCCGTCACGATGGTGCGCCCGCACCGCTGCGACTCGGCCGACCCGACTCGGCCGCGCCCGTCCACCGTCTCGTCCGAGACCACACGACGCCGTACCCGGGCGGTCTGGTCGGCCTGACCCTTGCGGTAGGCCGGGGTGTCCGCGGGTGCGCGCCAGAACCGCTCCAGCTCGTCGTCGAGGAACACCAGGGTGAGGGAACAGCCGGCCATGTCCAGGCTCGTGACGAGCTCGCCGACCTCGGGCTCGACCACGTCGAGCCCCTGCTCGACCAGGAGCCTGGCGACGCTGCGCCAGACGACGAAGAGCTCCTCGTACTTCGTCGTTCCCAGTCCGTTCAGGATGGCAGCCACCCGGTTGCCCGAGCCTGCCGGCTTCTCGGCCAGCACCCCGGATACGAGGCGGAGCGCAAGCTCTGAGGCGCGCGGCAGGGTGTCCTCGGCGATTCCCGGCTCCCCGTGGATACCGAGCCCCACCCCCATCCGCCCGGCGGGAACCTCGAAGAGGGGGTGGTCGGCACCGGGCATCGTGCAGCCACCGAAGGCGACCCCGAGCGTGCGCGTGCGGTCGTTCGCGGAACGCGCGACCCGCTCGACGCCGTCGAGGTCGTACCCCGCCTCGGCTGCCGCGCCGGCGACCTTGAACACGACGAAGTCCCCGGCGATCCCGCGGCGGCTGCCCGCCTCACCGGCCGGCGCGCTGGCGATGTCGTCGGTCACGAAGACGACCCGGGTGTCGATGCCCTCGCGGCACAGCCGCTCCTGCGCCAGCGTGAAGTTCATGACGTCGCCGGCGTAGTTCCCCGTGCTGAACAGCAGGCCGCCGGTTCCGGCGGCCGCCTTGCCGACGGAGTAGGCGTCCTGGGTGGACGGCGAGGTGAAGATGTTGCCGACGACGGCACCGTCCGCGAAGCCGGCGCCGACCACGCCGCAGAAGGCGGGGTAGTGGCCGGAGCCCCCGCCGACGACGACAGCGACCTTGCCGGGCGGTGTCTCGACGGCGCGGACGACGCCGCCGGGGACCCCCACGACCGTGCTCCGGTGCACGTCCAGAAAACCCTCGAGCATGTCGTCGGTGAACGTGTGCGGGTCGTCGTACAGACGCGTCATGGGTGGTGTCCTCTCAGCAGGGTCATCGGCGTGGTGGCCGGGATGCGCGCACCGGCAGCAGCAAACGTGCGGTGGTTCTGCGGGCTCACCGCTGCGGGTTGATGACGGCCTTCACCGACCGCGGGTCCTGCTGGGCCGCGTTGAGCGCTTCCTCCGAGGCGCTCAACGGGTAGTGGCCGGTGACGAGCGTGTCGAGGTCGACCCGCCCGGCGCTCACCAGCGCGATGGCCGTGGGCCACGTGTTGGCGTAGCGGAAGGTCCCCGTCACCTCGATCTCCCGGTTCTGGACGGTGGCGAGCGGCAGCGGCAGCTCGTCGCCGCCCATCCCGACGAGGACGGCCCTGCCGGCCCTGGACAGTGCCCGGATGCCGTCGACGGTGGCGCCCGGGTGGCCCGAGCACTCCAGCAGCACGGTCGGCTGGAACCCGCTCGCGGCGATGCTCGTGTCGGCCACGTTGATGGTGCCGGTGGCACCGAGCTCGTCGGCGAGCCCGAGCCGGTGCGCGTTGACGTCGGACACCACGACCTCGGTGGCGCCGAAGGCCAGGGCGCACTGGGCGGCAACGAGCCCCACGGGCCCTGCACCGCTGATGAGGACGCGACTGCCGGCGGTGACCCCACCCCGGCGGTTGGCCCAGACACCGACGGAGAGCGGCTCCAGCAGTGCGGCGGCGTCGTCGCTCATGTCATCCGGCACAGGGTGGGCGAAGGCCTCGTGCACCGTGACGAACTCCGCGAGGGACCCGTCGATCGGCGGCGTCGCGAAGAAGCGCATGTCAGGGCAGAGGTTGTACCGCCCCGCCAGGCACTGCTCACAGGACATGTCCGGGACGCCCGGCTCCACCGACACACGCTGCCCCACGCGCCCCGGATCCACCCCGGGCCCCACGGCAGTCACGACACCGGCCGACTCGTGGCCGAGGACCATGGGGGCCTCGACCACGAAGTCACCGATGCGCCCGTGCTGGTAGTAGTGGACGTCAGAGCCGCAGACGCCGACGGCGCTCACCTGGACCTGGACCTCATGGGGCCCCGGCTCAGGCTTCGTACGCTCCTCGATGACGAGGTCCTTGACTCCCCGCAGGACCGCGGCGTGCATGGTGCTCATGGTCTGTCCTCTCCTGGACTGTCGTGCCCGGGACTGGATGCCGGTCGGGCGCTGACCCGGCTCAGCTGTTCTCGTTCGCGATGTCGCCGCTCTTGAGGTTCTTCTCGATCAGCTGCGGCAGGGTCTTGAGGAACGCGTCCTTCTGCGTCACGACGTGCTGCATGTAGGTGTCCACGTTCTTGGTCGTGACCTCAGGCATGAGGTACACGGGCTTGGTGTCGACCTTCTCGCCACGGGCGATCTTGGACGCCACAGCGAGGCCCGCGGCGAGCTCGACCGTCCCGTGCTGCAGGTTCGTGCCGATGAAGTCCCCGCTCTTCACGGCCTTGAGGCCGTCCTCGATCCCGTCGACGCCGACGATCGGCAGCTTGAGCTTGGCCTCACGTGTGGCCTGGAGGGCACCCAGGCCCATGTCGTCGTTCTCCGCGACGACACCGTCGATCTGGCTCCCGAAGCTGGAGATCCAGTTCTTCATCTTGTTGACCGCTTCGTCACGCTTCCAGTTGGCCGTGTCCTTGGCGAGGATCTTCATGCCCGGGTGCTTGGCCAGGACGTTCTGGATGCCCTTGGTGCGGTCCAGCTCACCCGACTGCCCGAGGGGACCCTGGAGGACGACGATGTTGCCCTTGCCGCCGAGCTTGTCCGCCATCATCTGCATCTCCTGCTCCCCGGCCTTGACGTCGTCGGGGAGCACCGTGCCCGCCAGGTCCGGACTGTTCAGGGCCGCGTTGACGGCGAGGAACGGGATCTTCTTGGCCTTGGCGTTCGCCACCTGGGGTGCCAGCGAGTCGGCCTGCACCGGGACGACGATGATGGCGTTGACACCGGCATTGACGAACTGGTCCACCTGGTTGGCCTGGGTGCTCACATCCAGGTTCGCGGAGTTCCACAGGATGTCGATGTTGTGGGCCTTCGCATAGGCGTCGATGCCCGCCTTTCCTGCGGTGATGAAAGAGGACATGTCATAGACGCTGACCCCGACTCGCAGGCGGCCGTTGCTGGACGAGCCGCCCGAGCTGCCGGCGTTCTTGTTGGGGTCACCGGCGCCGCAGGCGGCGGTGGAGAGCAGGGCCGCGCCGGCGAGGGCCACGGTCAGGACCCGCAGGGGACGGTGAGACATGATGAGCTCCGTTTCGGTTGAGGGGGTTTCGCGCTGAGACGAGGAAACAGGTGACGGCGTTCAGACGACGCGACGCCGGGTGGACCAGACGTCGACCGCGACGGCGGCGACGATGAGCACGCCCTTGATGACGCTCTGCCAGTACGCCGGCACCACGAGGATGTCGAGGCCGTTGTTGAGGGTCTGGATCAGCAGCAGGCCGAGGGCCGTTCCCCAGATGCTGCCCCTGCCGCCGAGGAGGCTGGCGCCGCCGATGACGACCGCGGCGATGGCGTCCAGCTCGTAACCCTGACCGAGGTTGGGCGGGCCGGAGATGACCCGCGAGGCCAGCATGACGCCGGACAGCCCCGCGAGGACGCCGCTGATGGCATAGACGCTGAACAGGATCCGCCCGGTCTTGACACCCGCGATCTGCGCCGCGACGGGGTTGCCGCCGACGGCGTAGATGCGCATGCCGTAGGACGTCCGAGCCATGATCAGGGCCAGCGCGAGGATCCCGACGATCATCACGACCACCGGGATCTGGAGCCCGAAGATCTGGTTGTTGGCGATCTTGCCGAAGTCACCGGGCAGGCCGTTGATCGGCGCACCGCTGCCGACGACGTAGGCCAGTCCGGAGGCTGTGGTGAGCATCCCGAGCGTCGCGATGAACGGTGGCACGTGGACCTTGGCAACGAGGAGCCCGTTGACCGCACCGGCGGCGAGCCCCACGAACAAGGCGACCAGCACCGAGAGCCAGAGCCGCTCCGGATGTCCCTTGACCGTCGCCGCCGCTGACATGGCGCTCAGCGCGATGACGCTGCCGACCGACAGGTCGATTCCACCGGTGAGGATCACGAGGGTCTGCCCGAGCGCGATGAGCGCGAAGGGCGCGGCCGCGAT
Source organism: uncultured Actinomycetota bacterium (assembly GCA_963724015.1). Classification (GTDB taxonomy): domain Bacteria; phylum Actinomycetota; class Actinomycetes; order Actinomycetales; family Dermatophilaceae; genus CAVRTM01. The sequence continues at coordinate 254,049 of CAVRTM010000004.1, read as the reverse complement.
GCCGATGGTCTGGATGTTGTCGAGCGTGCCGAACCGGGCACTGCGGTAGCTGAAGTAGGCGATGATCAGGAGCATCACCACGACCATCGCGTGCCGGATGAGCTGGTCGCGGAACCAGGCGCCGCTGTAACGCGCGGCGGCCCCCGGTTCGGTTCCCGTGCCGCTGGACTGCTGACCGGGCACTGCCTCTTGCGTGCTCATCGCACGTCCTCCTTGGTGGTCGGTGACATCGTGGTGCGGGTCGAGGGGCCCGCGGGCCCTCCGGCCGATGGGCTGCCGGCCCCTTCGGGGCGCGCTGCCGGAGCCGTGTCGCCGGGGTCGAGCCCGGCTGCGAGGCGGAAGACTCTCTCCTGGACGTCGGGCGCCGAGAGGGCAGCCCGGTCGAGCTCGGCCACGACCGCGCCGTCCCGCATGACCAGGGCCCGGTGGGAGAGGCTGAGTACCTCCGGCATGTCCGATGACGCCATGACGACCGCCATGCCGGCCTGCGCCAGCTCGGTGATGATGCGGTAGATCTCGCTGCGCGCCCCCACGTCGACTCCACGCGTCGGCTCGTCCAGCAGGAGAACGTCGACATGGCCGGTCAGCCATCGCGCAAGGACGACCTTCTGCTGGTTGCCGCCCGACAGTGTCCCCACGTGCTGCGTCATACCGCGGCTGCGCAGCCGCACCGAGGACATCGCCTCCTTGACAGCCCTTCCCCGCGCCCCCTGCCGTAGCCACCCGGCGAGCGTGAAGCTGGACAGCCGGGGCAGGGAGCCGTTGTCGAGGACGTTCATGGTGAGGACCACGCCCGCCCCCTTGCGGTCCTCTGGGACCAGGGCCATCCCTCGGGCGATCGACACGGCTGGGGAGTTGCGGCGCACGTCGGTGCCTGCGACTTTCACGGTCCCTGCGGTGCTCTTGCGCACGCCGAACATGGCCTCGAGCAGCTCGGTCCGGCCTGCGCCCACGAGACCCGCGAGCCCGAGGATCTCTCCCCGCCTCACCGACAGGTCCACAGCCGCCGGGTAACCGCTGACGTGGAGCCCCTTGACCTCCAGTGCCGTCTCCTTGCCGACCGGCGGCACCTCGGGGAAGAGGTCATTCAGCTCGCGCCCGATCATCGCCTGGACGATGTCGTCGTCGGTGACGGCCGGCAACGGCTGGTCCATGACCAGCCCGCCGTCACGAAGCACGACGACGCGGTCCGCGATGGCGCGGATCTCCTCCATCTTGTGAGTGGTGTAGAGCATGGCGACGCCGCGGTCGCGAAGCCGGTTCACCACGTCGTACAGGCGCTCGACCTCGCGGTCGGAGATGGCGGACGTGGGCTCGTCCAGGAGCAGCACCCTGGCGCCGCCACTGCTGTTCTTGGCGATCTCGACCAGCTGGCGCAGCCCGACGGACAGGCTCCGCATGTGCGCCTGCGGGTCGATGTCGACGTTGAACACCTCGAGCAGCTCCCGGGCCTGGCGCGCCATGGCACGCCGGTCCAGGAAGCCGGCCCGGTTGCGCAGCTCGCGTCCGATGAAGAGGTTCTCGTAGACCCTCATGTCCATGATCGGCGCCAGCTCCTGCGGCACGATCGCCACACCCTGGCGGTGCGCAGCGTGAGCATCTGCGTGAGCCAGCGGCTCTCCCCCGATGAGGACGCTGCCATGGTCCGACTTCAGCTGACCTGAGGCGATCTTCATCATGGTGGACTTCCCTGCGCCGTTCTCACCGGCCAGCGCTGTGACGGTGCCCGGCTCGAGCGTGAGCGTGACGCCCTTGAGCACGGGCACCCCACCGAACGACTTGGACAGATCACGGCACTCCAGGGCGACGTTGGCCATCAGCTGCTCTCCAGACCCGGGGACGAACCCGGTGCGTGCGACGCCGCCAGGGCGGACGTCCTGCGATGAAGGGGCACGACCACCGCGAGCGCTCCCGTTCCCACCCGGCCGGCCGGAAGCAGGAGGCGTCTCACTGGCGTGTCCGTTGGTGTGAAGTTCACACGAAGCAACGCTGGCGCGTCAAGGGTCTGTGAACTTTTTGTTTCGGGGGCGCGACTCCAGACGAACGCGCACCCAGCGCGAAGGGCCCTGTCTGCAAGGGGAAGTGCAGCCTGCGCTGTCTTTGGACCGGCTCTGGACCAGGTGCAGCCAATCACGGCCCACGCGTCACCAACCGTGTGACAATTACCAGCAAGCGACATCAGCGGAGGAGCGGACATGGTCGTCAAGAGCACGGTGGATCTGGAAGGGCGGCGGCAGGCGCTGGCCAAGATGTTGTCGTCGAGCGGCAGCCTTCGGATCGAGGACCTTGCCATCCGTTTCAAGGTCAGCACGATGACCATCCGCCGTGACCTGCAGGCGCTCGAGGATGACGGTCTGGTGCGCCGGGTCCGGGGGGGTGCCGTGAGCGGTGCCGAGCCGTTCGAGGCCCGCGAGCACCGTGCGGGGCGAGCCAAGCAGCAGATCGCCACCAAGCTTGCCGGGCTGGTGCCCTCAGGCGGCGTCGGTATCTGCATGGACGCGTCCTCGACGGTCTGCACGCTCGCTGCTTCGATGCCCTCCGCCGACAACCTCAGCGTCGTGACGGACGGGATCGAGACCTTCCTGACCCTCAGCCGCGACCCGCGGGTCCATGCCTACCTGACCGGCGGTCAGAAGGACCCCAACGCCGGCAGCCTCATCGGACCCGTGGCGTCCTCCGCCCTCAAGCAGTTCTCCTTCGCCCGCGCCTTCCTGTCGGCAGCGGCCGTCGACCCCTACTTCGGGACGAGCGAGTTCAGCGCGGAGGAGTGTGAGATCAAGCGGCTCATGGCGGAGCTGTCCGACCATGTCGTCATGGCCGTCGACTCCCAGAAGCTGAGCACCGGTGCTGCCGCGCGGTGCCTCCCCTGGGACGGGATCGACCTGATGGTCACCGAGCTGGAGGTCGGTGACGCGCGCCTGGATCCCTACCGCGAGCACGTCGAGCTGCTCTGACGTGGTCACCGCGGCGCCTTCCCGGTCGCTTCAGCGGCAACCGACTGCCCGTAACCCGATAGCCGGCGTGCGACCTCGGTGATCTCCTGGGCATCGAGCACCCGTGGCGGACGGCCGCTGCTCATGGCACGCAGCTGGACGTCGCAGATGTACTCGAGGTAGCTGACATTGGTCAGCACCTTCTCGACCACGCTCCCGACGAGGACGGCTCCGTGGTTGGACATGAGGGCCGCGGTCCGCTCCTGGAGCGCGTCGGCCACGTTGCGCGCCAGGTCGTCGGATCCGAAGGTGGCATACGGTGCGACGCGGACGCCTCCGCCGAAGAGCGCCGTGTAGTAGTGCGTGGCCGGCACCTCGTCCACCAGTGTCGAGAGCGCGGTGGAGGCGGGGGCATGCGTGTGCACGATCGCGGTGTGATCGGTGCCGGCGTAAATCGCCAGGTGCAGCGGCAGCTCGCTCGAGGGCTTGAGGGATGCATCCACCGGCGCACCGTCGAGGTCATGGACACCGACGTCCTCTGCGCTCATCGCCTCGTAGTCGACGCCGCTGGGAGAGATCACCACATGCTGACCCACCCGCACCGAGACGTTGCCGGCGGTGCCGACCACGAGACCCGAACGACTCAGCCGTCGGCAGGCCTCGGCGACGCCGCGCCGCTCGTCGGCGAGCATGAGCGTAGGACCGTTCGGCGCGCTCACGGCGTCAACACGAACTTCGAACCGCGGCCGGCGGCCATGTCCTCCAGGCTCGCCACGAGGTCCTCGAGGGGGCGGACCTCCGTCACGAGGGAGTGGCCGTCGACCTTCTTGGACGCCAACAGCTCCACTGCGGTGCGCACGTAGTTCGGAGTGTGGTGGAAGACGCCCTTGAGGGTGTACTCCTCGTAGTGCATCGCGGACGAGTCGACGGAGAACATCGCGCCCTTGGGGGTTCCACCGAAGAGGACGGCCGTGGCGCCCGGGCGCAGGCTTCGAACCGTCTGCTCCCACACCGCAGGAAGCCCCACCGCTTCGATCCCGACGTCGGCCCCCCGGCCACCGGGGGTTGCGGCCCTGATCACTGCGACCCGCGCCTCGGGGTCGGTGATGTCACTCACATCGACAGTCTGCACCGCGCCGGCCAGCTGCGCCTGTTGCAGCCGCCACGGCGTCTGGTCGACCGAGATGACGTTGGCTCCACGCAGGGTCGCCAGACGCACGAACATCAGGCCGATCGGCCCGGCGCCGTGCACCACGACCGTGTCGCCCAGGGCGATGCCGGACTCCGCCATGCCGTGGACGACCGTGGCCAGCGGCTCGAGCGGAGCGGCCGCCTCGAAGTCGAGGTCGTCGGGAATGACGTAGGTGTTGCGGTCAACGATGGCTCGAGGGATGACGACCTGCTCGGCAAAGGCGCCGTTGAGGAACTCGAGGTTCTCGCACAGGCTCTCGCGGTTGCGGATGCAGGCCCAGCACCCACCGCATGGTGCCGTGTTGGCAGCCACGACCCGCATTCCGGGCGCGAACTCGGTCACGCCGTCACCGACCGCGGAGACCACGCCGGCGAACTCGTGCCCGAAGCGGGAGGGCAGCGTGGGGAACAGCTTCGGGTGGCCACGGCGGTAGGACTTCAGGTCCGTGCCACAGGTCGCGGCGGCTCGGACGTCGACGAGGACCTCGCCGGGTCCCGGTTCCTGGGGGTCGATGTCCTGGAGTCGAAGGTCGCCGGGGCCGTGGAAGATGGCAGCTCTCATGGGATGCTCCTTGCGTGGGGTCTGGTGGGCGGATGCCGCACTCAGTGGTGCAGCGTGCGCAGGACTGGGCGCAGGTTGTCGTACAGGTGCCGGTAGGTGGTGAGTGGGCCGACGTACTGGGCGCTCACCTCCGCCCGGGGTGCGATGGGCGCCTCGGGTGAGGCGAGCGACGTGGCGGCGGACGCCACGTCGGCGTAGGCGCCGATGCTGGTCAGCGCCACGGCGGCCGCACCCAGTGCGCTGGTCTCCTCCGTGGCGCACCGCTGGATCGGGCGCCCCAGCACGTCGGCGAGAAGCTGTCGCCACAGGGGGCTTCGGGTACCGCCTCCCATGGCCCGGATGACGTCGACCTCCACCCCGGTGGCCGCCTCCAGCCCGTCCAGCTGCAGTCGCAGCTCGAAGGTGATGCCTTCCAGGACCGAGCGGTAGAAGTGCGCCCTGGTGTGCCAGCCCCGCCATCCCAGCACGGCCCCGGAGGCCTGCGCGTCCCAGTGCGGGGTCTGCGCCCCGTGCCAGTGCGGCAGGGTCAGCAAGCCCTCGCTCCCAGCGGGCACGGCTGCCGCCGCGGCGTCGAGCTCGGGGTCGGGCTGCCCGTGCAGCTCGGGGCGGCCGAACTCGCGCCGGAACCAGGACGGCAGAAAGGTGCCCGAGGAGGAGAACGTCTCCAGGGTCGTGCCACCAGGGACAGCGGAGACGAGGGACCGATACGCCCGGGAGGGCACGTAACCCCGGCTTTCGGTGCCGATCACCACGGCCGTGCCGAGGTTGATGTAGGCCTGACCCGGCTGGGTGACGCCTGCGCCGAGTCCGGCGGCCTGGCCATCACCCAGACCTGAGACGACGACGGTGCTGCGCGGCAGACCCCAGCCGTCGGCAACCTCCGGAGTCAACGGAGCGATGACCTCGCCTGTCGGGACCTGCTCACACACCTGGTCGCGCCGCAGGCCCGCGATCGCCAGCAGCTCGGCGGAGTACTGCCGAGAGCTGACGTCCACCAGGCCGAGGGGGTCGGCGGAGCTGGTGCTGGTGACCCACTGCCCGGTGCTGGCCCGCACCAGGTACGCATGGACGTCGAGGACCTGATAGGTGTTCTCCAGCAGCTCGGGCTCGTGCTCCCGCAGCCAGGCGAGCTTGTACAGCGCCGGTGTGGTGTCGGCCGGCTTGCCGGTGAGCTCCTCCACACGCCGTGATCCGTATCGCTCGACCTGTGCGCCGGCCCGCGAGTCCATCCACAAGATCGCGGGACGCAGTGGGTCCCCGTTGGCGTCGACGAGGACGAAGGACTCCCGCTGGTGGGTGAAGCAGACCGCAGCGACGCGACGCCTGTCGGGCACGTGGGCGAGCGCTTGCCGTACGGCGGCATCGGTGGCCCTCCACCAGTCGCGGGCGTCCTGTTCGTTCCACCCCGGAGCCGGCGAGGAGGTGACCAGCCCCGCCGCGCCGGCGCCCAGCACTCCTCCGGCGGTATCGGTGACGATCGCCTTGGAAGCCGTCGTCGAACAGTCGACCGCGAGGACGAGGCGGTCGCTGTCGTTCGTCCGTGAGGTCATGGGTGAGCCTTCGGTCCGGGGCGCGAGGCGCCCAGCGGTGCCACAACGACCTGCGCTCCTTCTTCGCGCAGGGCGTGCAGCTCTTCCTCGTCGATCCCGGCGTCGACGACAACGGCGTCGAAGTCGAGCAACGAGCCGACGCGGTGCACGGCGCGTCGCGTGAGCTTGTGGTGGTCGACCATCAGCACGCGCAGCTCCGCGCTGGCCATGAAGGCGCGTTTCGTCTCGGCCTCGGAACGCGAGGAGTGGAAGCACATCCCGCGGGCGACCGCCGGTACGGACATGAAGGCGACGTCGCAGTGCAGGTCGGCGAGCGCCTTGACCGCTGCGGGGCCACCGAAGGCTGCGAAGTCGGGGATGTACTCCCCTCCGATCACGGTCAGCCGGGCCTCGGGCTCGGTGGCCAGTTCGTTGACGACCGGCAGGAAGTTGGTGATCACGTGCAGGGGCAGGCGCGCGCGCAGAAGCGGTAGCAGGTGCAGGCAGGTCGTGCTGTCGTCCAGCGCCACCGCCTGCATGTCGACCCGGTCAGCCGCCCAGGCGAAGGCAGTAGCAGCGATGGCCGACTTCTCGGCAACATGGAGCTGCTCGCGGTGGCGGAGGCTGTGCTCGAAGGCCTCGCTGGGGCGTGCTTCCGCGCCGGAGCGCACCTTGCGGAGTACGCCTTGCTGGTCCAGGTGCGTCAGGTCACGGTGGATCGTCATCGTGCTGACACCGAACTGCTCGGCGAGGTGCTCGATGCGCATCGAGCCGTTGGCCCTCACCAGCTCGGAGATCTGGCTCCGGCGGTGGGTGGAGTCGCGGCCCTTGGCCCCGTCATCGGTAGGCATGAGCATCTCCTTCTTGCTTCGCGACCTTGCCCGTCGAAGTTAACACGCCTGTCGTTAGATTGAACAGACGTTTCTGAGAACATCTCATGACTTGTTGTTACGGACGCGTCCGACGATGGGAGCAGGCACGGTCCTCGTCACCCCCACCGCCTGCGCCCGCGCCTCCGGCGTCAGGGGAACCGGCTCCCGCCGGGTCGACCCCGGGAGGATCGCGACAAACAGCACGGGAAGCGACCACAACGGCGGCGACATGGGCATCCGCTCCGGGTCCGTCCACACCATGTCCCGTCGTGACCAGGCGACGCAGACCACACGGCGCCGTGTCCGGTGTGCTGCGCCTCTGCCTCAGCGGTAGCAGTAGGAGTCGGAGGAGGCGTCGCCTCCCTGCAGCCGGACCTGGTGCACCCGCAGCCCGCGGAAGTCCTCGCCGTGCGGGAAGAACCGCTCGTCGAGCGTGAGCCCACCGGCCTGCGGGTCGGTGTCGATCTTCGCCATCCAGGCACCTACGCCACCGGGGTAGAACTGGTCGTCCCAGGCGTGGCTGTTGACCTGGTCCGCCGGCTCGACCATGGGCATGGACACGGCCATGGGGATGTCCGGGGCGCCGGTGACGCTGGCGGCGTTCCTGGGCGTCTGGGTGGTGATGATGGCCGCCATGATGTTGCCCTCCGTGGCACCGGTGTCGCGGGCTCACCTGCACGTCATCGGGGCGAACAGGCCGCGCGGCGCCGCGCCGCTACGCCTGGTGGGGCTGGTCGGCGGCTACCTGGTGGCCTGGGCCGCCTACGGGGTCGTCGCGTATGCCCTCAGCCGTGGGCTGGACGCTCTGTCCACGAACTCGGAGCGTATCCGCGGGTGGGCTGTCCCAGCCGCCCTGGTGGTGGCCGGGATCTACCAGTTCACCGCTCTCAAGGCCACCTGCCTGCGGCACTGCCGCTCACCGCTCGGCGTGCTGATGCACGTGGGCAACTTCCGGGGACCGCTGCGCGACGTACGGGTCGGCGCGTGGCACGGCGGCTACTGCCTTGGCTGCTGCTGGAGCCTGATGCTCGTCCTCGTGGCCGTCGGGGTGATGAACACGGTCTGGATGGCAGCACTGGCCGTGGTCATCTTTCTCGAGAAGGTCTGGCGCTACGGCCGGCAGTTGAGCTGGGCGGTCGGGTTGGGCCTGCTGGTCCTCGCCGTGCTGCTCCCCTGGCACATGACTCTCATCGGTCTGTGAACGCGGCTCCGGAAGCTCTGCCGCCGGCTCGACCAGATGTTCCGTAGGTCGGCGCCGGCCGACCAGCGTCATGGGCGGCGCAAGGCATCGAACGAGTCCGTCGCTCATCGGCCACGCTCCCGGTTCGTGAGTCGATGCGCGCAGCACGCCGCCGTCGGCGTGCCTCAGATCTTCCTCGCCGTGCTCGACCAGCAGGTCGACTCCGGGCATGTCGTGTGAGCAAAGCCGTTAGCGAGTCGGCCTGATGAGGAGCCGACCTATGCAGGGGCAAGCCGCTGACCTGCGGGTCTGGCTCCCCGGGTAGGAATCGAACCTACGTCGCTTGTCCTGATTCAAAGTCAGGCGGGCCCTGCCAGCAGACCAACCGGGGAACGTCCGCGGAGGACGTCCACAGGGTAGTGGAGCAGTGGACGTCGCCCGACACCCGGCACGAGCGGCCTCGGGGCCATCAGAGCTGCGGTCGCACCAGCCGGCCGAGAGCCAGCCGCGCCAGCGGCGCGTAGCCCAGCAGCACCGGCAGCGGCCCGGCCATCTCGAGCGTGGTCCGGCACCCGTCCCCGTGCCGTTCGACGCGATGGGTCAGGTGGAGCGTCAACGGCCCCTTGCGGACCCTCCAGACCCAGATCCGGCCCGCCTCGTCCACCGAGTCGACCAGGAAGTCGACCCCCACGCCGAGCACCGCGTGCACCCGGCCGGTCGACCCGGTGCGGATCCGCGGCGAGCTGCAGGTGACCGAGCGGATCTGCGGCGACCACCGGGACCAGTACGCGACCTGCGCGTAGCGCTCCCAGGCCAGCTCGACCGGGGCCGCGCCGGCGGCCGCCAGTGTCAGGCGGGACATCGCGCCCCCCGGGCCGCGCGGACGGGCGCCCGCAGGCGTGCGGCGCGGCAGCTCACGGCCAGGAACGCGCAAGGGCACCGGCGGCCGTAACCGCCGGTGCCTCGTGCCGCATGCGGACCTACTCGCCGCGTCCGGTCTCGCGCTGGAGCCGGTCGATCTCCTCGCTGGCCTGGGCCTTGGTGAGGTCGGTGGGGACCTCCTCGCCGGCCTCCTGGGCGAGCGTGCTCAGGTAGGACTCCTGCGGGCCCGTGGACGGCTGGTCACCGGTCACCCACTGCGAGGGGTCCTTCTCCGCGTTGTGCTGCGGGGTGTCGGACTGGTCGGCGGACTGGCTCATCGGATCTCCTCCTCGAAACTGTGTTCGATACGCGGCCACCCTAGTACGGCGCGATGACCCCCGCGACCTCTGGCTCCCTATGCCGACGTTGCTGCAGAGCCGGCGACCCGCCGTACCCTGTGGTGGCGCCCGCTGGAGCCGCGGCGCGGGCGACCGAGGCGCGTTCGGCACAATGGCATGGTGACTTCAGCCCGGGACAAGGACGGAACGACCACCGCACGGTCCCGGATGACGGGAAAGCAGCGTCGCGAGCAGCTCATCGTCATCGGCCGGAGACTCTTCGCCGACAAGGGTTTCGAGGCGACGACCGTCGAGGAGATCGCCAGCCGTGCCGGCGTCTCCAAGCCGGTGGTCTACGAGCACTTCGGTGGCAAGGAGGGCCTGTACGCCGTCGTCGTCGACCGCGAGATCCGCGCCCTCCTCGACGCGATCACCGGGGCCCTGACCACCGGTTCGCACGCCCGGGTGCTGCTCGAACAGGCCGCCCTGGCGCTGCTGGACTACATCGAGAACTCCACCGACGGCTTTCGCATCCTGGTCCGGGACTCCCCGACCGGCCAGGCCACCGGGTCGTTCGCCTCGCTGATCAGCGACGTCGCCTCGCAGGTGGAGCACATGCTCGCGGCCGAGTTCAAGCGGCAGAAGCTGGACCCCAAGGCGGCGCCGATCTACGCCCAGATGCTCGTCGGGATGGTCGCGCTGACCGGTCAGTGGTGGCTGGACTCGCGCAAGTTCAAGAAGGCCGACGTCGCCGCGCACCTGGTCAACCTCGCGTGGAACGGCCTGTCCGGCATGGAGGCCAAGCCCACCCTGCGCACGCTCGACTGCTGACCCTGGCGTCCTGCCCCACCGGTGGCGAGCCGGCCACCGGCGCGCCGCGCCGGCTCAGGCCGGGCTCCCGGGGCGCTGCGCGACGGCGAAGATGCGACGGAACGGGAAGACCGTGCCGAACGGCTGGCGCGGATAGGCCTGTTCGAGCCGTTGCGCGTACGCCGACAGGAACGCCGCGCGCTCGCGCTCGTCGGTGAGCACCTGCAGCACCGGGCGCAGGGCCGTGCCCTTGGTCCACTCCAGCACCGGCGACTCCTGGGCGCCCTCGGGGTCCAGCACGTGCAGGTACGTCGTCTCCCACACGTCGATGCGGCAGCCGAGGCGGGCGAGCGTGGCGGCGTACGTGGCCGGGTCCTCCACGGCCGAGCCGCCGCGCAGCAGGGGCGTCAGCTCCTCGGCACGGGGCGAGGCCGCGGCCACCTCCCGCAGCAGCGCGTGCGAGGGCGCGTCGAAGTTGCCGGGCACCTGCATGGCGAACCAGCCACCCGGCGCCAGGCGCTCGACCCATCCGGGCAGGAGGTCGAGGTGCCCGGGGACCCACTGCAGGGTGGCGTTGGTGACCAGGAGGTCGATGCCGTCCGGCGGCTGCCACGTGGCCACGTCGGCGTGCACCCACTCGACCCGCCCCGCCGGGTCCTGCTCCGCCGCGCGGGCCAGCATCTGCGGTGAGGAGTCGACGCCGACCACCCGGGCGCCCGGCCACCTCCCCGCCAGGCCGAGGGTGAGCTCGCCCGGCCCGCAGCCCAGGTCGACCACGAGCGCCGGCTCTTGCGCCCGGACCCGCCCGACCAGGTCGGCGAACGGCCGGCTCCGGTGGTCGCTGAACGCGGCGTACTGCGTGGGGTCCCACATGGCGTCTCCCGGCGTCGACGGTCTCTTGATATCAAGATACTTGACGCCGGGTACTCTCTGCAGCATGTCCACTCCGCCGGCCGACGACGTCGACCGCATCGTCGAGGCCTGGCGCCGCGAGCGCCCCGACCTCGATGTCGCCCCGCTGCACGTGCTCTCCCGGGTCTCGCGGCTGGCCCGCCACCTCGACCTGGCCCGGGGCGCGGCCTTCGCCCAGCACGGGCTCGAGGGCTGGGAGTTCGACGTCCTGTCGGCGCTGCGGCGAGCGGGCGCGCCGTACGAGCTGTCGCCCGGCCAGCTGGTGGCCCAGACGCTGGTCACCAGCGGCACGATGACCAACCGGGTCGACCGGCTCGAGCGGCGCGACCTGGTCGGCCGCAGCCCGGACCCGAACGACCGGCGCGGGGTGATCGTCTCGCTGACCCCGACCGGGCGGCAGGTCGTCGACGCGGCGATGGCCGACCTGCTCGGTCGCGAGCACGCGATCCTCAGCGGGCTCGGCGAGGACGACCAGACCCGGCTCGCCGACTCGCTGCGCAGGCTCCTGGCGCCGTTCGAGACCACGCCGCGGCGCAGCCCCGAGGCCTAGCCGACGATCTCGGCGAGCTCCAGCCACTCCATCTCCAGCGTCTCCCGCTCGTCGACGATCCCGCGCAGCTTGCCGTTGAGCTCCAGCACCGCCGCGTGGTCGGTCGCCTTGGCGGCCATGTCGGCGTGGATGCGCTCCTCGGCGCTGGACAGCTTGGACAGCTGCCGCTCGATCCGGCTCAGCTCCTTGCGGGCCTCGCGCACCTCGGCGGCCGAGTGCGCCGGCGCCTCGTCGGCGGGCGCGCCGGACCGGGCCCCCCCGCCGTCGGCCTTGCCGGCGGCACGGCTCGCGACCACCGAGCGCTTGGCCGCCGCACGCAGGTCGAGGTACTGCTCGACACCGCCGGGCAGGTCGCGGATCGCCCCGTCGCCGAGCAGGGCCACCTGGCGGTCGCACATCCGCTCCAGCAGGTAGCGGTCGTGGGAGACCACCAGCAGCGTGCCGGCCCAGCCGTCGAGGACGTCCTCCATCGAGGTCAGCGTCTCGATGTCGAGGTCGTTGGTCGGCTCGTCGAGGATCAGCACGTTGGGCTCGGTCAGCAGGAGCCGCAGGAACTGCAGCCGCCGCCGCTCGCCACCGGACAGCTCCCGCACCCGGGTCTGCTGGCGGCCGCCGGAGAACCCCAGCCGCTTGGCCAGCTGGCTGGCGCTGACCTCCTTGTCCCCGAGCCGGGTGTACTGGCGCACGTCCTCGATGGCCTCGATCAGGCGCCAGTCGGCGAACTTCTCCAGCTCGCGCACCTCCTGGGTGAGGTAGGCCATCGAGACGGTCTTGCCCACCTTGCGGCTGCCCGAGCTCAGCGGCACGTCACCGTGGATCGCGCGCATCAGCGTCGACTTGCCCGAGCCGTTGACCCCGACGATGCCGATCCGGTCCCCCGGAGCCAGCCGCCAGGTGATGCGCTGCAGCAGGTCGCGGCCGCCCAGGGTGACGGTCGCGTCGACGAGGTCGACCACGTCCTTGCCGAGGCGGGTCGTGGCGAAGCGGACCAGGTTGACCTCGTCGCGCGCCGGCGGCTCGTCCTCGATCAGCGCGGAGGCTGCCTCGATGCGGAACTTGGGCTTGCTCGTGCGCGCCGGCGGCCCACGCCGCAGCCAGGCCAGCTCCTTGCGCAGCAGGTTGCTCCTGCGCTCCTCGGTGACGGCCTCCACGCGGTCGCGCTCCGCCTTGGCCAGCACGTACGCCGCGTAGCCGCCGTCGTAGGAGTGGACCTGCCCCTCGGCCACCTCCCAGGTGGTCGTGGCCACCGCGTCGAGGAACCAGCGGTCGTGCGTCACGGCGACGAGCGCCGTGCCGGTGCGCGTACGGCGGGTCGACAGGTGGTCGGCCAGCCACGCGACCCCCTCGACGTCGAGGTGGTTGGTCGGCTCGTCCAGCAGCAGCAGGTCGGGGTCGGACACCAGCAGCTGGGCCAGGGCCAGCCGCCGGCGCTCGCCGCCGGACATGGGGCCGACGACCGCCTCGAGCCCGCCCACGTCCGGGGCGTCGATGCCGCCGAGCAGCCCCTCGAGGACGTCACGGACGCGCGGGTCGCCGGCCCAGACGTGCTCGGGCAGCGTGCCCAGCACCGCGGTGCGGACCGTGGCGGCGGGGTCGAGGGTGTCGACCTGGGTCAGCATGCCGCAGGTCAGCCCGCCGAGGTTGGTCACGCGGCCCTCGTCGACCTCCTGGCGGCCGGCGAGCACCTTCAGCAGGGTGGACTTGCCGCCACCGTTGCGGCCGACGACGCCGATGCGGCCGCCGGCGTTGACGCCGAGCGAGACGTCGGCGAGGACGAGGGTGGTGCCGAGGGCGAGGGTCGCCCGCTCGACGGAGACGAGGTTGGCCACGACGGTTCAGCTGCTCCAGGGTCGGTGGGGGTGCACGGTGCTCACGGGGGGGCCGTTCAGGCCGGGCTGTGTGGCGCGCCCCGCCCGGGCGGTCCGCCGGGGCCGGCGCCACCGCCGCCGCCTCCGTCCGGGGCACCGGGCCGCTGGGCGCCGCGCCGGCGCGGCCCCGAGGCGGCACCGGCCGCGGCGCTGGCCGGGAGGACGTGGGCGCCCGCGACCGGCCCGGTGGCGCGCTTGACCGAGGAGGCCACGCCCGAGGCGGTCAGCGCCACCGCCAGGTCGAGCGCCGCCTCGTGGTCCGCGACCAGGAACGCGACCGTCGGACCGGACCCGGACACGACGCCGCCCAGGGCGCCGCACTCCATCCCGGTGGCGAGCACCTCGCTCAGGCCCGGCTGCAGGGTCAGCGCCGCCTCCTGCAGGTCGTTGGTCAGCGCCCGGCCGAGCGCCTCGGCGTCGCCGGAGCGCAGCGCCGTCATCATCGGCGCGGACGGCGAGGGCTCGGGCACCGGCGCCTGGCCCCGGAGCCGGTCGCACTCGGCGTAGATCTGCGGCGTGGAGAGCCCGACGTCGCTGAGGGCGAAGACCCAGTGGTAGCGCCCGCGTCCGAGGACGGGGGCCAGCTCGTCCCCGCGGCCGGAGCCGATCGCCGTGCCGCCGTGCAGGCCGAAGGGGACGTCCGCCCCGAGGTCGGCGGCCAGGCCCTCCAGGACGCTGCGCGGCGAGGCCAGCGTCCCACAGCGCGTCGCAGGCCACCAGCGCGGCCGCCCCGTCCGCCGACCCGCCGGCCATGCCGCCCGGCGACCGGGATGTCCTTGTCGATGGTGATGTGCACCGGCTCGGCGACGCCGGCGACGTCGGCCAGGGCGCGCGCCGCGCGCAGGGCGAGGTTGGACCCGTCGACCGGCACCAGGTCGGCGTACGGGCCGGTGACCGTGATGCCCCAGTCGTCGGCGGGCTCGACGGTGACGTCGTCGTAGACGCTGACGGCCTGGAACACGGTGGACAGGTGGTGGTAGCCGTCGTCCCGACGGGGCCCGACCAGCAGCTCGAGGTTGATCTTCGCCGGGACGCGGGCGGTCACCGAGCGACCGGGTGCGGCGGCGGAGGTCATGCCGACCACCCTAGGGGAGGCTGATCCGGTCGGCTGCGGCGGTGAGGGCGGCGAACGCGGTGATGTCCAGCTGCTCCCCCCGCGTCCGGGGGTCGATGCCGGCCGCGCGCAGCGCCGCCTCGGCCCGGTCGGCGCCGCCGGCCCAGCCGGCAAGCGCCGCCCGCAGGGTCTTGCGCCGCTGGGCGAACGCGGCGTCGATGCAGGCGAACACGTCCTGGCGCGACGCCGGGGTCCGCGGCGGCTCCCGGCGCACGAGCGAGACCAGGCCCGAGTCGACGTTGGGCACCGGCCAGAACACGCTGCGGCTGACGGTGCCGGCGAGGCGCACGTCGGCGTACCAGGCGGCCTTGAGGCTGGGCACGCCGTAGGTCTTGCTGCCGGGGCCGGCGGCGAGGCGCTCGGCGACCTCGAGCTGCACCATCACCAGGACGCGCTGCAGCGAGGGAAAGGCCTCGAGGAAGCTGAGGACGACGGGGACCGAGATGTTGTACGGCAGGTTGGCCACCAGGGCGGTCGGCTGGGGGTCGGGCAGGCTGCGCACGGTCAGCGCGTCGGCGCCGACGACCGTCAGCCGGTCGCGGTACGCCGGCGCGACCGCGGCGACGGTGTCCGGCAGCGCCGCGGCGAGCGTCGGGTCGACCTCGACGGCCACCACGGCGCCGACCTGCGGCAGCAGGGCCAGGGTCAGCGACCCCAGGCCGGGCCCGACCTCGACCACCGTGTCCTGCGGCCCGACGCCGGCCAGGCGCACGATCCGGCGCACGGTGTTGGCGTCGACCACGAAGTTCTGGCCCCACTGCTTGGTGGGGCGGACGCCCAGCCGCCCGGCGATCTCGCGGACCTGCCCGGCGCCCAGCAGGCCGGTGCCGGACGGCTGGGCCTGCAACGCCTCGTCGTTCATGCCGAGCAGCCTAGGCGGACGCAGCGCGGCCCCCGAACCGCAGAGGGTTCGGGGGCCGCACGGGTGGTACGTCGCGAGGGAGTCAGGCCGCGTGCGCGCAGCCCCACTGGCCGAGGCCGGCCCGGGCGCGGAGCACCTCGGCGACGGCGATCTGCTGCTCGCGGGTGGCGAGGTCGGCGCGCGGGGCGTAGTTCAGGCCGCCGGTGGCCGCCCACGTGGCCTGGGCGAACTGCAGGCCGCCGTAGTAGCCGTTGCCGCTGTTGGTGTGCCAGTTGCCGCCGGACTCGCACTGGGCGATCCGGTCCCACACGCCCGAGCCGACCGAGGGCGCCGGGGCGCCCCGCCGGACGAGCCGCTGCCGGAGGAACGGTGGCTGGACGAGCCGCTGCCGGACGAGCGCTGCTGGGCCGGCTGCGGCGCGGGCTTCGGCTTCGGGCGGGCCTTGGTGCCCTCTGCCGTGACCCGCGCGACCGGCTTCACGGTGACGGCGCTGCGGGTGGCCTTGCGGCTCTCCCGCTTGCCGTCGACCCAGGTCTCGAGGTAGCTGACGACGCGCTGGCCCTGGTGGCCGGCGGTGACCGTGCGGGTCTGGCCCCGGAAGAGGTCGCCGTCCTGCGTCGTCCGGCTGGCGAACGCGACGGACTGGGTGACCCTGACCGTCTTCTGCTTCACCCGGGCGATGGAGATCGCCGCTCCGGGCTTGCCGACGGCGGAGGTCAGGGCCGGGCGGACCCGGTCCTTGGCGCCGACGCTGACCTTCATCTCGGCCAGGACGGCCTTGACGGTCGGGGCGGTGCTGCGGGCGTGCCGCGTCGTGCCGTCCACCTTGACCGAGACCGGCTTGGGGGTGGTGACGGCGAGCGCGAGGCCCTGCCGGCCGAGGGTCTGCGAGCGGGACACCGACAGCCTGGCCGTGTCGGCGCGGATGCCCATCTCGGACAGCGCCGAGGACACCGTCGTCGCCGTGGTCCAGTAGCTCTTCTTCTCGCCGTCCACGGTGACCGTCAGCAGCCGGCCGTGGCGCACGACGACCTTGGCGCCGTCGGCGATCGGCGCGGACGCCGAGGGCACGACGACGTCGTGCGGGCCGAGGGTGATGCCGCGCTTGGCGAGGACGTCACCGACGGTGCCGCCGAAGACGCCGACGGACGAGGACGCACCGTCCACCGACAGCGTCACGGACTTGTTCCAGTGCGCGGCGCCGAGGGTGCCGGCGACGACTGCGGTGAGGACGGCGCCTTGGGCGGTGCGGCGCAGGGGGCGTGAGATCACGATGCTCCAGGAAGAGGCTCCAATCCGGGCACGCCTCGTCGGGCAGCCGCAGGGAAAAGGCGCACGAGCTGGTCGTGCGCCTTCTCTGGCGTGCCGCCCGGGATGTCGAGGTCCCCGGCCAACTGCACACCACCATGTAGGACGTTCCCGGGAGAGGTCAAATTTTGGTAACGGAGCGTGGCGCACGTCACGCCGCGTTCGGCGCGGTAAATCGGCCGGGGGCGGTGCCACAGCGCCTTGTTGCCCCGAAGCGACGGTATGTCGGCGTTTCGCCCGCTGGTTCGGTCGTTGCGGGGCAACAAGCGGGGAGGGAGTGGTCACCAGGGGCCGTAGATGCGCTCCGAGCTGGCCGAGATGGCGGTGCAGAGGCTGGGGACGTCGACGTTGAGGACGCCGGCCATCGCCCGGACGGTGAGTGGCACGAGGTACGGCGCGTTGGTCGCCCCGCGGTGCGGGCTGGGCGTCAGGTAGGGCGCGTCGGTCTCGACGAGGACCTGCTCCAGCGGCGTGATGGCCAGGGCGTTGCGCAGGCCCTGGGCGTTCTTGAACGTCACGGTGCCGGAGAACGAGAGGTGGTAGCCGCGCTCCACGCACTCGCGCGCCATGGCGATGTCGCCCGAGAAGCAGTGCAGCACCGTGCGTTCGGGTGCGCCCTCCTCCCGCAGGATGCGCAGCACGTCCTCGTGGGCGTCACGGTCGTGGATCTGCAGCGCCTTGCCGGTGCGCTTGGCCAGGTCGATGTGCCAGCGGAACGAGTCCTGTTGTGCCGCAACGCCTTCGGGCCCGGTGCGGAAGTAGTCGAGCCCCGTCTCGCCGATGACCCGCACCCGCGGGTGCTTCGCGAGCCGCTCGATCTCCTCGCGCGCCTCGTCCTGCATGCCGCGCTCGGCCAGCCGCGGCGCCTCGTTCGGGTGCAGCGCCACACCGCCGAGCAGCGCCCGGTGCTCGTCGACGACGCGCACGGTGAAGCGGGCGCTCTCGAGGTCGCAGCCGATCTGCACCATCCGGTCGACCCCCACCGCGGTGGCGTCACGCGATCACCGCCGACAGGTCGGGCGCGGGCCCGTCGTCGCGGGCGATGTCGAGATGGGTGTGGTTGTCCACCACCGGGATCGGCAGCGGGTCAGGGGCCGGCGGACGGCTCGTCATACCGGCCGCGACCTGTCGGGATGCGCTGTCGGGCATCGTCATCCGGCCGTCTCCGGCGCGGCGTCGCCGGCCAGCCGCGCCAGCTCCTCGTCGACCACCGAGGGGTCGAGCTTGGCGAAGATCGGCGAGGGCTTGGCCACCGGCGTCCCGGCCTTGACCGGCCGCGACTCCCACGTCGGCGTCGCGGCTGTAGTCGCCGGTGATGACCGGGTAGCGCGCGTCCTCGGCGCGGCGTCGTCGAGGTCGGCGACCTCCTCGATGCGCGGCATCGGGGCGACGACGCCCTCACCGCCGAGGGCGGCGTGGACGGCGTTGGAGCTGTGCGGCAGGAACGGGGAGATCAGCGTGTTGCAGTCGCTGACGGCCTGCGCGAGGACGTGCAGGATCGTGCCCAGCCGCTCGCGCTCGGACTCCGCCTTGAGCTTGAACGGCGCCTGGTCGGTGACGTACTTGTTGACCTCGGCCACGATCCGCATCACCTCGGCGAGGGCGTTCTTCTGCCGGTGGCGGCCGATCAGGTCACCGACCGTCGCGAAGCCAGCGCGGACGGCGTCCAGCAGCGCCTCGTCCGCCGCGGTCAGCTCGCCGGCCGCCGGGATCTCGCCGAAGCTCTTGTGGATCATCGTGGCCGTGCGGTTGACCAGGTTGCCCCAGCCGGCGACGAGCTCGCTGTTGTTGCGCTGGACGAACTCCGCCCAGGTGAAGTCGCTGTCCTGGTTCTCGGGGCCGGCCGCGCAGATGAAGTAGCGCAGGGCGTCGGGCTGGTAGCGGGAGAGGACGTCGCGCACGTAGATGACCACGCCGCGGCTGGAGGAGAACTGCCGGCCCTCCATGGTGAGGAACTCCGAGCTGACCACCTCGGTGGGCAGCTGCAGCGCGCCGTACGGGCCGGGGGTGCCGCCCTTGTCGCCCAAGCCGTCGTAGGCGAGCAGCTCGGCCGGCCAGATCTGGGAGTGGAAGACGATGTTGTCCTTGCCCATGAAGTAGTACGACAGGGCCTCGGGGTCGTTCCACCACTGGCGCCAGGCCTCGGGGTCACCGGTGCGCCGGGCCCACTCGATCGACGCCGACAGGTAGCCGATGACCGCGTCGAACCACACGTAGAGCCGCTTGGTGGGCTGCTCGCGCCACCCGTCCAGCGGCACCGGGATGCCCCAGTCGATGTCGCGGGTCATCGCCCGCGGCTTGATCTCCTTGAGGATGTTCTGGCTGAACTTGATGACGTTGGGCCGCCACGTGCCGGACGCCTCGCGCTCGTCCAGCCACACCCCGAGGGCCTCGGCCAGCGCGGGCAGGTCGAGGAAGAAGTGCTGGGTCTCGATGAACTCGGGGGTCTCGCCGTTGATCTTGCTGCGCGGGTCGATCAGGTCGGTCGGGTCGAGCTGGTTGCCGCAGTTGTCGCACTGGTCGCCGCGGGCGCTGTCGTAGCCGCAGATCGGGCAGGTGCCCTCGATGTAGCGGTCGGGCAGGGTGCGGCCGGTCGACGGCGAGATCGCCCCGTGGGTGGTGCGCTCGACCATGTAGCCGTTGGCAGTGGACGGTGCGGAACATCTCCTGCACGACGGCGTAGTGGTTGCGCGTCGTGGTGCGGGTGAACAGGTCGTAGGACAGCCCGAGCCCGACCAGGTCCTCGACGATCAGCCGGTTGTTGGTGTCGGCGAGCTCCTTGGCGCTGACACCGGCCTTGTCGGCGGCCACCAGGATCGGGGTGCCGTGCTCGTCGGTGCCGCTGACCATGAGCACGTCGTGGCCCGCCATCCGCATGTAGCGGCTGAAGACGTCGGAGGGCACACCGAAACCGGCGACGTGGCCGATGTGGCGCGGGCCGTTTGCGTACGGCCAGGCGACGGCAGACAGGACCTTGCTCATGGGGTGGATCCTAGGCGGACGCGCGTCCCCGGTTCGCCCCGGTTCCTGCGGGGGCGGCACCGGCGGGCGGCCTCACCCCTTCCGGGCGGCGCCGGCGGGCGGCCTCACCCCTTCCGGGCCGCGAGCGCCGCGTTGTACAGCTCCTTGCGGCTGAGCCCCGTGGCCGCGGCGACGTCGGCGGTCACGTCCTTGAGCCGCTCCCCGGCGGCGACCCGCTCCTGCACGGCGCGCAGCGCGGACGCCGGGTCGACGGCCACGTCGGCGGCGCCGCCGACCACGATGGTGATCTCGCCGCGGACGCCCTCGGCGGCCCACTCGGCCAGCGACGCGCAGCCCGCCGCGCCGGACCTCCTCGTAGGTCTTGGTCAGCTCGCGGCAGACCGCCGCCGGCCGGTCGTCCCCGAACGCCTCGGCCATCGCGGCCAGCGTCGCGTCGAGCCGGTGCGGCGCCTCGAAGAAGATCATCGTGCGGCGCTCGGCGGCCAGCGCCTGCAGCGCGCGCAGCCGCTCGCCGGCCTTGCGGGAGGGAAAGCCCTCGAAGGCGAACCGGTCCACCGGCAGCCCGGAGACCGCGAGCGCCATCAGCACCGCGCTGGGCCCGGGCACGCAGGTCACCCGCACCCCGGCCTCGATCGCGGCGGAGACCAGCCGGTAGCCGGGGTCGGACACGGACGGCATACCGGCGTCGGTGACCACGACGACGCGCTCCCCCGCCACCAGCCGCGCCAGCAGGTCGGCGGTCCGCGAGGCCTCGTTGTGCTCGTGGTAGCTGAGGACCGACCCGGTGGGGCTGACCTCGAGGGCGGCGCACAGGCGGCTCAGGCGCCGGGTGTCCTCGGCGGCGACGACGTCCGCGCCGGCGATCTCCTGCGCGAGCCGGGGCGCGGCGTCCCGCGGGTCGCCGATGGGGGTGGCCGCGAGGACGAGGACGCCGGGGCCGGCAGCGGAAGTCACCCCCGGATCCTCTCAGGTCCGCCGGTACAGTCGCCCGCGGCGCATCCGGCGCGGTGGGCGCGGTCGACGGGAGAGCAGCAGGCGTGAGCAGCACGACATCCGCGGCGCCGGGCATCAGGGAGCACCCGGGGTCGCTGCCTACGATGGCGCCCATGTCCTCGACCGAGCAGGTGCGGGCGCGCCTGCTCGGCCGGCGTCCGACGCGACGTGCTGTGGGGCTGGGTGGCACCGCTGCTCGTCGCGGCCGTCGGGGGCTTCCTGCGGTTCTGGCAGCTCGGCCGGCCGCACCAGCTGGTCTTCGACGAGACCTACTACGTCAAGCAGGCCTGGTCGCTGCTGCAGTTCGGCACCGAGCACCGGGTGCCGGACACGATCAAGAAGCCGGACGTGATGTTCACGAGCGGCACGCCGGACGTGTTCGGCGACGTGCCCGACCTGGTGGTGCACCCGCCGGTCGGCAAGTGGGTCATCGCGGCCGGCGAGCAGCTGTTCGGGGTGACCAGCTCGTTCGGCTGGCGGTTCTCGGTCGCCCTGCTGGGCACGCTGTCGATCCTCATGGTCGGCCGCGCGGCCCGCCGGATGTTCGGCTCGACGCTGATGGGCACCATCGCGGCGCTCCTGCTGGCCTTCGAGGGGCACCACTTCGTCCACTCCCGCACGGGCCTGCTGGACCTCATCGTCATGTTCTGGGCGCTGGCGGCGTTCTGCGCCCTGCTGATCGACCGCGACCGCTCGCGCGAGCTGCTCGCCCGCAAGGTCGGCGCGCTGCTGGACGCCGGCGCCCGCCGCGGCTCGCCCGAGCTGCGCTACGGGCCGTGGCTGGGCGCCCGTCCGTGGCGCTGGGTGGCCGGGCTGTGCCTGGGGCTGTCCGCGGGCACGAAGTGGTCGGGCCTGTTCTTCCTGGTCGTCTTCGGCCTGATGACGGTCTGCTGGGACATGGGCGCGCGCCGCGCCGCCGGCATCCGGCGGTGGTGGCCGGCCGCCGTGGTCAAGGACGGGCTGTACGCCGCCGCGGTGATGGTCGGGGTCGCGGTGCTCACCTACGTCGGCTCCTGGGCCGGGTGGTTCCACTCCCGCGACGGCTACGACCGCACCTGGGCCGCCACGCACCCCTCGACGTCGTACGGCTGGGTCCCGGCCCCGTTGCGCTCGCTGTGGCAGTACCACCGCGAGATGTACCAGATCAACGTGACGCTCTCCTCGCCCCACCCGTACAAGACCAACCCCTGGTCGTGGCTGGTCCAGGGCCGGCCCACCTCGTTCTTCTACGAGGGGCCCAAGCGGGGGCACGACGGCTGCACGGTCGAGCTGTGCTCCAAGGCGATCACCTCGATCGGCACCCCGACGGTGTGGTGGGGCGGCACGATCGCGGTCTTCGTCCTGCTGTTCATGTGGGCGCTGCGCCGCGACTGGCGCGCCGGGGCCATCCTCGCCGGCATCGCGGCGGGCTACCTGCCCTGGTTCAACTACCAGAGCCGCACGATCTACACGTTCTACGCCGTCGCCTTCGTCCCGTATGTCGTGCTGGCCGTCACCTACGTCCTCGGGCTGGTCATCGGGCCGGCCACCGCGACGGTCCGGCGCCGCCGCTGGGGGCTCGCCCTGGCCGGCGGGTACGTCGTGCTGTCCGTGGGGCTGTTCGCGTTCTTCTACCCGCTGTACACGGCGCAGGTCATCCCCTACCCGCAGTGGCAGCTGCGGATGTGGTTCCCCAGCTGGATCTGAGCGCGGTCAGCCCGGTCAGCGCGGTCAGCCCGGTCAGCCCTGTCGGAGCAGGAACGGCTCGAGCAGGCCCGGCGTGGCCTCCTCCACGACCCGCACCGCCTCCTGCGGGTCCACGTCCAGGACCATGTAGGCCTGCGACCCGGCCGCGGTGGTGGCGCTCAGCGTGACCAGGCCCGCCCGGCGCTGGAAGAAGGTCTGCCGCACGTTCCAGCCGATCACCCCGTCGCGGGCCACGACGTCCCGGCTGCGTGACAGCGAGCCCGACCGTGTCACCAGGTAGCCCCCGCTGACGGTGTGCCCGAGGCCGCGGTAGCGGTCCACCCCCAGCGGTACGGCGAGCAGCAGGGGCACAGCGGCGAGCGGCAGCACCCAGACGGGCAGGTCCGCGAGCTGCTGGACCACGCCTGCCGCGACCAGCACGGCAGCGGCCGGCAGCGTCGCGCGCACCAGCCGTCGGCGGCGGGCCGCCGTACCGTGCGGGCGCAGCGCGACGGTGGCCACCGCCGGGTCGCCCAGCACCAGCCCGGCGACCCGCGCGACCTCGCCGAGCGGGGCGGGCGGCACCAGCATCGCGCTGCCGCCGCCGTTGTCGTTGCGGGACCGCAGCCCGGTCGTGATGGCCGACAGCCGGCGCCCCCCGACCCACCGCAGGGGGACCGCCTCTCCGATCTCCACCCCGCGCACGCGCCGCTCCTCGATGCTGGTGGCCCGGGTGGTGAGCAGTCCCCGGGTGACGTGGAGCGTGCCGGCGAGGTGCCGGGTCAGCCGGTAGCCCCAGAACGAGAGGACGTAGCCCCCGACCGCGAGCAGGGTGACGACGACGGCCAGGACGACCAGGCGCCTCGGCCACGTCGAGCCAGATCGGCGTGCGCTCGACGTGGCCGATCACGCCCTGGACCGCCGACAAGCCGGGTGGCGTCGAGGTCGAGCCGGTCCAGGAGGCGCCAGGCGACGCCCGCGACGGCCAGGGCCGTCACGACGCCGCTGAGGGTGAACGGGGCGTAGGCGGTCCATCGCGGGTCCAGCCGCAGCAGCTCGGTGTCCGGCTGCTCGGACAGGACCGGGCCCTCAGGCGTCAGCGCGGCACCAGCCGTCCGCCCGTCCGGCGTGGAGGTCTGTGGCGTCGGCGCCCCCAGCGTTCGGGCACTCAGCGTTCCGCGCAGCTGGCGTCGTGGCGTCGGCCGTCGTGGTGGCCGTCGCCACCGGCGTCATGGCACGAGGCGCCGCACCCGCGGGGTTCCGCGACCGGTGCAGCAGCTCGGCCCTCAGCGACCCGGCGGGTCCCGCGGCGAGGGCGTCGAGCACGAGGGTGTCGCCGTGGTGGCCGCCACCGCCGGTGCCGATGTCGACCTTGGCCAGGCCGAGCAGCCGGTGCAGCACCGGCGCGGTCACGTCGACGGTGCGCACGCGGTCGGCGGGGGCGACCTTCGTGCGACGGGTGAGCAGACCGGTGCGCAGCTCGACCTGCGTCGGCGTGATCCGGTAGCGGGTGGTGAGCCACCGGGCGATGCTGAGGGCGATGACGGCCACGACCCCCAGCAGGCCCCACCAGGGCCCGAAGCCGGTGGTGCGACCCGCGATGAGCAGGCCGGCGATGGCGGGGATGAACCGGCCGACCTCGCGCACGGGGTGGATGAGCAGCATCCGGGCGCTCAGCCGCCGCCACTCCGGCTGCGGCGGGAGGCTCACGTCGCGTCGCCCTCGACGGCCGCGGTCACGGTGGTGAGCTCGTGCACGAGCCGCTGCGCCGTGGCGTCGTCCAGCCCCTTGATGTGCAGTGGTCCGGCCGCGGAGGCGGTGGTGACGGTGACGTTGGCCAGCCCGAACAGCTGCTCCAGCGGCCCCCGCTGGGAGTCGACGGTCTGGATCCGCGACAGCGGCGCGATCCGGCGCTCCTGCGTCAGCCAGCCGGCCTGGGTGTAGACCGCCATGCGGGCTGACCTCCCAGCGGTGCACCCGGTAGCGCCAGCGCGGCATGACGCCGAGATGGCCGGCACGCGGCCAGGACGGTGACCGCCAGGGCGAGGATGCGCAGGCCGCGGTGGCTGTCGTCCTGCCAGAACCACGCGACCTGGCCGACGAGCAGGACGAGCCATCCGCCGGCTGCCCGCACGGTCCAGTAGGTCCGGGCCCGCCGGCTGACCAGGTGGGCCGGTTCGCGCAGCAGCGGCGCCGGCGCGCCATACCCGTCCTGATCGGGAGGAACCATGGCACCCACCCTGCCACGGCGGCCGGGCACCTGAGGGAGACTTTCCCGCGGACCGCATCGACCCCGGGGCGCAGGAACGGGGTCCAGCAGGTGACCCGTGCATGCTTTCCGGCCTTGGTGGGCATGAACGGGTGATTTCGACTCGTCAGGAGCAGGCACTCGTGGACAGCACCACCAACCCGGCAGGGGCGCGCGTCCTGGTCGGCCGTTACCGCCTCGGCGAGCGGCTCGGCCGGGGCGGGATGGGCGACGTCTACCGCGCCACCGACCAGGTCCTCGCCCGGCAGGTCGCCGTCAAGCTGTTCCGGCCCGACGTCAGCGACGAGGCCCTCGGCCAGCGGCACGACACCGAGGGGCGTGTCCTCGCCGGGCTCAACCACCCCGGGCTGGTGTCGGTCTACGACATCGGCACGGACGACGAGCAGCCGTTCCTCGTGATGGAGCTGGTCGAGGGAGAGACGCTCGCGGACCTGGTCCGCCGCGGACCGCTGGCGCCCGCGCAGGTCGCCTCGCTGGGCGGGCAGCTGGCCGCCTCGCTCCAGGCCATCCACGACGCCGGGGTCATCCACCGCGACATCAAGCCCGCCAACGTGCTGGTGTGCGCCAGCGACGACGGCGAGGTGCTGCGGACCAAGCTGACCGACTTCGGGATCGCCCGGCTGGTCGACGGCACGCGGCTGACCTCCACCGGTCTCCTGGTCGGCACCGCTCAGTACCTCAGCCCCGAGCAGACCATCGGCGGCGCCGTGTCCTACCCGTGCGACGTCTACGCCCTCGGGCTGGTGCTGCTGGAGTGCCTGACCGGTCGACCGGCCTTTCCCGGCGTGGGGATCGAGACCGCCCTCGTGCGCCTCAGCCGCCAGCCCGAGATCCCGCCCGAGCTCGGCCCCCGGTGGGCGGACGTGCTGGGGGCGATGACCGCGCGCGAGCCGGAGCAGCGGCCGACCGCGGGCGAGGTGGCGTCCCTGCTCTCGGCCCTGTCCGCACCCGGATCCGAGGAGCGGGAGGCCGTCTCCGCCCAGCGCGTGGCGCCGGCTGCTGCCATGGCGCCGGCTGCTGTCGTGGACGCGGCTGCGGCTGCGGCTGCGGCCGTTTCGGCGCACAGCGGTCCCCCCACCGAGGTGGGCTCGGTCCCCACGCGGGCGGGCGCGTCGCGCCGACGACGCCGTACGGCGTGGAGCGTGTCGGTGGGCGCAGCGGCAGCGCTCGCCACCGCGGTCACGGTCGCGGCCAGCTGGTCCGGCAGCCCCTGCCACGGGCGAGCCCGCCACCGGGGCGACCAGCCCCGCACCGTCCCGGACCGCCTTCCCCGCGCACGGGCAGACCGCTGACCCGGCGTCCGTTTCCTCCCCCGGCCGGGGGGCCCGCAGCGCGCGCACGTCGTCGAGGCACGGGGGCACCACCTCGGCACCGGATCCCGCCCCCACGAGCCCGACCGCCACGCCCACCGGGCAGCAGCCCAGCACGACGTCGGCCACCGTCCCGGGCTCTACCTCGGCTCCTGCGACGACGACGGACAGCTCGGACGGGGCCACGGCGCCGGTGGAGTCGCCGCCGGGCACGCCGGGTCCCGACCGGACCAGCGACGGTGCACCCCCCACCGGCCGGCCCGGGGGTGGGACGACGACACCGTCACCGTCACCGCCGACGCAGACGCAGGCGCCCCAGCCCACGCCGACGGCACAGCCCTCCCCGACGGGTGGCCCGCCGGGGAACGGCGGCAAGCCGGACAAGCATGACAAGCCCCAGAAGCACAAGCCCAAGGGCAAGGACCAGCCGGCGCCCGGCCGACCGGCCGGAGGCCCGACGTCACCCGGGGGCCAACGGCTCGGCTGACGATGCGCCGGTCGCTGGTCAGCCCTGACCCTGCCCTGGACGGGGCTGCCACCGGAAGCGCCAAGCGCCCCCGAGGACGTGGGGCGCTCACCCCCGTGGGATGAGGACACCACTGCGGCAGCCGACGAGGGTGGGCGTCGCGACGCCGCCTCCCCCGCTGCGCCATACGGACGTGCCGGACGGGGCGGTCGCTTGCGGTCGACGAGGAGGGCTGCGGTGGAACATCCCAGCATGCCGGAGCGTCGCGACCGGGGACGTGCCCTGCGTACGTCGGTGCCACGGTCCGCGCACGCGGGCTGGCGGCCGCCGGCGGCTCGCCGCGACCCCGTGGACTCCCTGCGGGACGACGAGGCGGGCCGGGTGCCGCACCTGCTCGGCCTGCGGTACAGCCGGATGGCAGCGTCGCCGTGGGGGTTCCTGCGCGGCTCGGCCTCGTTGATGGCCTCGGACCTCGCGACCACGCCGCAGACCGGGCCGCGCGTGCAGGCCTGCGGCGACGCACACATCGGCAACTTCAGGCTCCTCGGCACGCCGGAGCGGGCACTCAACTTCGACATCAACGACTTCGACGAGACGCTGCCCGCGCCGTTCGAGTGGGACCTCAAGCGCCTGGCCGCCAGCGCCGTCGTGGCCGGCCGGCAGAACGGCTTCTCCGCCGGTGCCTGCAGAGAGGTGGCTGCTGCTGCGGCACGTGCCTATCGCGAGCACATGGCCGCCTTCGCCATCGAGGGACCGCTGGAGGTCTGGTACCTCGGGGTCGACAGCACCACGCTGGAGTCGGTGCTGGCACGCGCCGACATCGACGCGTCGCAACGGCGCCTGGCACACCAGCGCATCCGCAAGGCGCGGAGAAAGGACAACCTCAAGGCGTTCCGGCGACTCACCACCAGGGTCAAGGGCAACCTGCAGTTCCGGAACGACCCTCCGGTGCTCTACCACGACCACGGCGACGACGAGATCATCGAGCACGTGCTGAGCTCCTACCGGAGCACCCTGCCGCACCACGTCCGCGTCCTGTTCGACCGGTTCGAGCTGGTCGACTACGCCGTCAAGGTCGTCGGCGTCGGAAGCGTCGGAACCCGTTGCTGGGCTGCGCTTTTCATCAGCGAGGAGGACCAGACCCCGCTGGTGCTGCAGGTCAAACAGGCCGACCGGTCGGTGCTGGAGCCGTACGCGCGGGCGGCCGAGCAGGAGCACCAGGGCCAGCGGGTCGTGGAGGGCCAGCGCCTCATCCAGGCTGCGAGTGACATCTTCCTGGGCTGGACCCATGACCCTGTGACAGACGTCGACTACTACGTCCGCCAGCTGTGGGACATGAAGGGCAAGCTCGACACGCAGCTGATGAACGAGCGGTCACTGAAGCTGTTCGCCGAGCTGAGTGGGTGGACCCTGGCGCGTGCCCACGCGCGCAGCGGCGAGCCGGCAGAGATCCACGGATACCTCGGATCCGGAACGGCATTCGACCGGGCCGTGACGGCGTTCGCGGTCGACTACGCGGACCAGACGGAGCTCGACCACCGCCGGCTGCGCGAGGCCGTGGACAGCGGTGAGCTGCCCTCCGAGTCCGATACGCTCGCCAGTCTGCCGCGCTAGCGGTCTGCTTGCCGCAGGCCGGCAGCCGCGGCGCAGGCGCCGCCATCGAGCGCATGTTCCGGCGAGTTTCGCTGTGCAGCAGTGCTTCCGGGCGGAGGGGGCCTGTCGGTGGTCGCGGCTAGGTTGTTCTCATGGAGGGGACCAGCTTTGAGGAGGACTGGGCGGTGGTGGTTGCCGCTGCGCCGGCGCTGCGCCGGGCTGTTGAGCCGGTTGCACCAGGTGGGGTCGGGCGAGCTGGGGCCGGTGTTCGCCGAGCTGGACGCGCTGAAGATGCTGGCCGGCGCGGGTCAGGTGGGGGTGCTGGACCAGGGGCTGACCCGCGGGGACGTGCGAGCCTCGGATGCGGCGTCGTCGACCGGGTGGGTCCGGTCATGGGGGCCGTCCTACCGGGCCGGTGGTGCGGCGGCGTTGGTGAAGGTGGCCGAGGCGGTCGCCAAGCCGTGCAACGCCCCGCTGGCCGAGGCGGTGCTGGCCGCGCGGGTCCCGGTCGGCAACGCCGCGGTCGCGCTGACGCGAGATGGACAAGCTGCTGCCGCGGCTGACCCCGGCGTGTGCGGAGACGGTGCTGGGCGGGTTCGTCGCGATCGCCGAGACCGACGGGCCGGCCCAGATCCGGGCGCTGCGACCGCGGGTGATCGCCAGGTACGGGCGGTTGGGTGAGTTCCAGCGCCGGGAGGACCTGCTCAAGCACGGCCGGTCGCTGTCCCAGCCGTACCCCGATGACGGGATGGCGGAGTACCGGCTACGGCTGGACCCCGAGGGCCAGGCCGTGCTGGAGGCGATCCTCGGGCCGCTGGCCGCGCCGCAACCGTCGACCGTGCACCGGGTCGGACCTCCGCACCAGCGACCAACGCCGCGCCGACGCCCTGGTCGAGGTCTGCCGCCGCGCCGCCGCCGCCGGCGGATCAGCGCCGACCACCCCGAAGGCCGCGGTGGTGGTGACGATGGACTACCAGGACCTGAAGGAGCGCACCGGGGCCGGGACGACGCTGACCGGGGACCTGCTCGCCCCGGAGACGGTCCGGCGGATGGCCTGCGACGCCGCGATCATCCCCGCCGTCCTGGGGACCGAGGTCCGAGCTGCTGGACCTGGGCCGCACCGTGCGGCTGGTCACGCCGAAGCTGTTCCTGGCGTTGTGCCTGCGCGACCGCGGCTGCACCTTCCCGGGCTGCTCGCGGCCACCGGGCTGGTGTGACGCCCACCATTGCGTGCACTGGTGCGACGGCGGACCGACCGACCTGACGCAACATGGCCCTGTTGTGCCCGCGGCACCACACGATCGTGCACCAGAAGGGCTACACCGCCACCATCACCACGACCGAGGTCACCTGGCACCTGTAGCTGCCCCGCCCCGCGACCCGCCAGCACCCGGCGGGTCGCACCGCACGCCCGCCGGCGCTGCGAGAAGTGCCGTCAGCCTTGGGTCACGACGCACGGCTCGACGCCGCGGAAGACGACCCGCAGCCGGACCGTGGTCGTGCCAACCGTCACCGGCGACGCGCACTCGCCGGCGCGTGGGTCGAGGTAACCACAGTTGCCGTCACACGGCCGGAGCGCGGGCTCGATCGTGTAGGCACCCGATGTCAGCCGGTCGAAGCGCAGCGCGCCGTCTCCTCGCTGGGTGTCGACCACTGCGCCCGACGCGTTGCGCAGACGCACCTCGACCACGGCGCCCTCGGTGTAGACGGCACCGTCAGCAGCCGGCTCCTGGACGCTGGCCACCACGACGGCCCCGGTGCGTCCTGACCTGGGTGACAACGGTGCCGCTACGGCACATCCCGCCCCCAGACTGACGACGACGAGCGCCGGCACGGTCCTCGTGATGAAGCGCATGCCGCTAGGACGCGCACCCTGACACCAGCGTTCCTCCCTCCCGCGCGCACCGCGCGCCGCCAGGCACTTACTTTCAGCCACTTCCGCAGTGTCATACAGCAGGCGCCGTACAGCGGCCCGCGACACGAGGAGGACGACGACGAGCAACGTCACCGGTACATGAACCCGCCCAGGCTCACCGCGTCACCGAAGACCAGGTCGACCAGTTCGAGCACGACGAGCTTGCTCCCGGCTGCCACCACCCACAACGACATCGCGGCTGCGAGCTTGCCGCGCCGCGTGGTGGCGGCGCGGAGCCGGGCTGAGGATCCGGCTCTTGACGAGGATCACCAGCTCCAGCGCGATCTTGAGCAGCCCCGCGGTCAGCAGCGAGAGGGTGAAGCCTTCGCTGATGACCGAGGGGCGTACTCACGGCCAGGTTGGGACGACCGTAGACGCAGACGTCGACGTCGGCCGGGCAGGCGTGCCACCCGCGGACTGCCCTCGGGCGGGGTCCCTGTGGACGCGGGCCGCACGGGCCGGTGGTCACCACGATGTGACGCCATTCAGCACTGGTCGGCTGGCGCGCCGTCGCCGGCGCCGGTGCAGTAGGTTCCGCGGATGAGCTCCGATCGGCCCACCCCGGCCCTTGCGCAGGACGAGATCGTTGCGACGAGCAGCACGGTGGTCTATCGCAACCCCTGGATGACCGTTCGCGAGGACAACACGGTGCGGCGCAACGGCGCCACCGGAATCTTTGGTGTCGTCGAGAAGCCAGACTTCGCGCTCGTGATCCCGTACGAACAGGGCGGCTTCCACCTCGTCGAGCAGTTTCGTTACCCGGTGAAGGGCCGTTACTGGGAGTCCCGCAAGGCTCATGGACTGAGCGGCCCGACGCCGATCCGCTCGAACTCGCGCGCGGTGAGCTGGCGGAGGAAACAGGGCTGAAGGCGACGACGATGACGCCCATGGGGCACCTCTTCGAGGCGTACGGCTACTGCGACCAGGGCTTCCATGTCTTCCGCGACCGGACTGGTGGCCGGCCCGCAGCGGCTGGATGAGGAGGAAGAGGGTCTGATCACCCGTGGTGCACCGAGGATGAGCTGTGGAGGCTGGTCGACAGCGGCCGGATGAAGGACGCGCCCTCGCTGGCCGCGCTCAGCCTGTTCGCTCGTTACCGGGCGGTGAACGGCGACCCGCTCGGCTGATCTCCGCTGTCCTCGGAGATCTGGTGGAGGAGGGTCAGGCCCCCGTTACGGCGGAGGACGGCTTGCGATGCTGCAAGCCGCCTCTTCGGTGGAGCTGAGGGGACTCGAACCCCTGACCCCCTCGTTGCGAACGAGGTGCGCTACCAGCTGCGCCACAGCCCCGTGGTGCGGCAGCAAAGATAACACCCGCTGCGCCCCGGACCGAAACCGGCCGCCCCGATCGCCGCGGGGCCGGCGTCAGTCCAGACTCGTGGCCTCATCCAGCGCCGCGAGGTCCTGCGCCGTCGGCTCCCACAGGCCGGCCTGGGCGTTGGCGACGACCTGCTCGGCGCGGGTGACCCCGGCGATGACGGAGGCGACAGCCGGCTGCGCCGCGAGGCCACCCATGGCCACCTGCAGCATGGAGAGGCCGCGCTGGGCGGCGAACGCCTCGACCGCCTCGATCCGGTCCCATTCGGCCCCCTCGAGCCGGCTGGTCTCCTGGGCGAGTCGGGTGCCTTCAGGGGCGTCCTGTCCCCGCTTGTACTTGCCCGTGAGCAGCCCGAACTCCAGCGGGAAGAAGGGCAGGATGCCGACGCCGACCCGCTCGCACGCGGGGACCAGCTCGTCCTCGACGTCGCGGTCCAGCAGGGAGTACTTGTTCTGCGCGCTGACGAAGCGTTCGTAGCCGCCGGCCCGGGCGGTCCAGTCGGCGTCGACGACCTGCCACCCGGCGAAGTTGGAGCTGCCGATGTTGCGCACCTTGCCCTCGAGGACGAGCTCGTGCAGCGCGGCGAGGGTCTCCTCGATCGGGGTGACCTCGTCAGGCGCGTGCAGCTGGTAGAGGTCGATGTAGTCCGTGCGCAGCCGGCGCAGGCTCGACTCGACGGCCTTGCGGACGTAACGCCGGGACCCGCGGACGCCCCAGTCGGGCCCGTTGGCGCCGCGCATGTCCATGCCGAACTTCGTGGCCAGGATGACGTTCTCCCGGTCGGTGCCGAGCGCCTCACCCAGCATGGCCTCGCTGGCGCCGGGCTCGATGCCGTAGATGTCCGCGGTGTCGAACAGCGTGACGCCGCTGTCGAGGGCCGCGCGCACGATGGCCCGGGTGCCCTCGAGGTCGACGCGACGGCTGAAGGCGTTGCAGCCGATGCCGACCGTGCTGACCATGAGTCCGGAGCTGCCGAGGGGTCGATACGTCATGTCCGCCATGCGACAACCCTAGGCGGGCGCAGGAGAGTCCATGCCTGCCGGGTCCCGCCCGGTTCCGGACACCGGCCGGCCGACGGGGTCGGCACGGATGGCGACACCGCCGAGGCAGCCGGGCCAGGCTCGGCGGCCGGCTCGTGCGGGTCTGCTCAGGCGCCGGCGGCGCGGCGGCGGTCGAGCAGGTCGTCCATCACCGCGACGGAGCCCGCGTCCTCGACCGCAGCAGCGGACTCGGCCACCGCCGCCGCGACGGGCACCGGCCGCTCCGCCTTGGCCTTGAGCGTGTAGGTGGGCGGCGGGACGGGCACCGGCTGCCAGCCGGAGCCGGTGACGGTGTCGACCTGGGCAACCGGTGCGGGGTCGGCGTCCGGGGTCTGGCCGGACTCCGGCGTCCCGCCCTCGGTGGCCGCCGCCGGCGCGGCGACCGTCCGCGGCTCGCGCGCGGCGGTGGTGGTGCGAGGTGCGGTGCTGGGGGCATCGGTGGCCGACCGGCGTGCGTGCGTGGTGAGCGAGGGCTCACGACGTGCGGCGCGTGTCGCCGTACGGCGTCGTGCCCGCTCCACCTGGGCGGCCCGGCGCAGCCAGGCGAGGTCGAGGGCCAGCACGGCCACGGCGACCAGGACGGTCCACCCGGCCAGGACGCCGAAGAGGGCGAGCGGGACGACGAGGACCAGCAGCGTCAGGGACGCGAGGAGTGACAGGCCACGCAGGCGGCGGGCGGACCTGCTGCCCGCCAGGTGGGACACGCCGGTCGCCTGCACCGGTGCGGCGGACCGCTCGGGCGCGGACGGCTGGGAGCGCTGCACGACGACCTCGGCGCGGGAGGGGCGAGCGGGGCTGACGGCGTAGGACCGTGGCGCGGCCGCCGTCGCCCCCGGCTCGGCCAGGGGGGCGCGCCGCTCGAGCACGCGCATGGCGTCGGAGAACCGGTCGATGGACCGCGCGGCCACGAGGTGCTCGCGGCGGCGGATCCAGTGCTGGAGCAAATAGGCAGCCCAGATCGCGATGATGACAAGGAAGAGAAGGCCGCTGGGCTGCACGGACACGACGTTAGAGGGGATCAGCCGCCGGACCGCGGACCTGCGTCGGTGTGTCGCCCACCCGACTGGTGCCGGCTGTGCTCCAGGCGCTGCACGAGCGTGGAACCGGTGAGGTCCTCGGCGGTCAGTGCGAAGGTCCGGTGGTCGTGCCAGGCGCCGTTGATGTGAAGGTAGCGCGTCCGGACCCCCTCGTCACGGAAACCGAGCTTCTGGACCACCCGCAGGCTCGCGGCGTTGTCGGGACGGATGTTGACCTCGACACGGTGCAGCCCCAGGCCGTTGATCGCGAAGTCGGTGGCCATGGCGAGCGCGAGTGGCGCGATCCCTTGCCCTGCAACGGACTGCCCCACCCAGTAGCCGGCCGCCGCCGAGCGCATCGAGCCCCACGCGATGCCGAACAGGTGCATCTGCCCCACCAGGCGGCCGTCGACGTCGACGGCGAACGGCTGCAGCCTGCCGTGCCTGCCCTCGCGGTCGAGGTACCGCACCAGCTGGCGGAATCCGAGCTGGTTGCCGCCACCCTGCGGGGCCGTGGCCTCCCACGGGCGCAGCCAGGCGTCGTTGTCGGCGCGCAGCGTCTCCCACTCGCGGCGGTCGCGGTGGTGCAGCGCCCGCAACGTCAGCAGGGAGCCGCTGGGCAGGGAAGCCGACAGCGTGGTCGGCCACAGCTCGCTCATCAGTGGTCGCCGCCCGTGATCTGCGAGAGCGCGTGCGCCACCACGGGCTCGAGCACGGCCAGGCCGTCGCGCACTCCCCCGGTCGACCCCGGCAGGTTGACCACGAGGGTGCGGCCGGCGACGCCCGCGAGGCCACGGGAGAGCATGGCGGTCGGGACGCCGGCGGCGACGCCCGCCGCCCGGATGGCCTCGGCGATCCCCGGCACCTCGTAGTCGACCACGGCCCGGGTGGCCTCGGGTGTGCCGTCGGTGGGCGTCAGGCCGGTGCCGCCGCTGGTCAGGACGAGCGCGGCACCGGAGTCCACCGCGGCGCGCAGCGCGGCCTCGACCTCTGGTCCGTCCGGTACGACGACGGGACCGTCGACGACGAGCGCCAGGTCCCAGCTGCGCAGCGCCTCGACGATGACGGGCCCCGACCGGTCGGGGTAGACCCCGCCCGCCGCCCGGGTCGAGCAGGTGATGACGACGACGGAGGCGGTCATTCGGCCCAGTCCCCGGACCGGCCACCGGACTTGGCGGTGACCCGCACGTCGGTGATGCGGGCGTGCTTGTCGACGGCCTTGACCATGTCGATCAGCGCGAGCGCCCCGACGGTCACCGCCGTCAGCGCCTCCATCTCCACCCCCGTGCGGTCGGCGGTGCGCACCGTCGCACGCAGCTCCACGCCGTCGTCGGTCACCTCGAGGTCGACCTCCACGCCGTGTACGCCGATGGGGTGCGCCAGCGGGACGAGCTCAGGGGTGCGCTTGGCGGCCTGGATGCCGGCGATCCGGGCGACGGCGAGCGCGTCGCCCTTGGGCACCGTGCCTCCGCGCAGCGCGGCGACCGCGTCCGCGGACAGCAGGACCCGGCCGGCCGCGGACGCCGACCGTGCCGTGACCGCCTTGGCGCTGACGTCGACCATGTGCGCCGAGCCGTCGGCGCGCACATGCGTCAGCCCGGGACCTCGCGGGTGGCTCATGGCTCGAGCTCCACCGACCCGAGGGGGTGGCACCGCAGCACGTCACCGGCGGCGACGTGGGTGACGTCGGCGGGCACCACCGCGAGGGCGTTGGCAGAGGCCAGACCTCCGAGCACGTGCGAGCCCTGGTGGCCCACGAGCGCGACCGTGCGACCGTCTCCCTTACGGCGCAACAGGACCCGGGCGAACTGCGTGCGCCCGGCTGGGGAGGGCCAGTCATGCGCGGCGGTGGCGTCGACCAGCTCGAGCTCGTGGTCGGGGCGGCCCGCCATCCGGCGCAGTGCCGGCGCGACGAACACCTCGAAGGAGACCATGGCGCTCACCGGGTTGCCCGGCAGCGTGAACACGGGCGTCTCGTCCGCGCCGAGGACGCCGAACCCCTGCGGCTTGCCGGGTTGCATCGCCACCTGGTCGAAGGTCATGGTCCCCACCCGGGACAGCACCTCCTTGACCGTGTCGTAGGCGCCGGCGCTGACCCCGCCGGTGGTGATGATCGCGTCGGCGCGCAGCAGCTCACGCTCGAGGGTCTCGCGGAACAGGCGTGCGTCGTCACGCACCTTGGGCACGCGGAAGGGCACGACGCCCAGCTCGCGCAGGGCCGCGGTGAGCATGACCGAGTTGCTGTCCACGACCTGCCCGAAGCCCGGCCGGGTCCCCGGCTCGATCAGCTCGTCACCGGTGGACAGCACCACCACACGGGGCTTGGGCACCACGGGCACCCGGGCGACTCCGACCGCGGCCAGCAGGCCGATCTGGCGGGCCCCGAGCAGCGTGCCGGCGGGCAGCACCACGTCGCCGGCGCGCACGTCCTCCCCGACGTCGCGCACGTGCCGGCCGGGGGGAACCTCCTGGTGGATGGCGACCTTCGCCAGCCCGCGGTCGGTCAGCTCGACCATGACGACGGCGTCGGCCCCGCGCGGAACCGGTGCGCCGGTCATGATCCGCATCGACTGCCCCGGCGCCAGGCTCAACGCCTTGGTGTTGCCGGCGGCGATGTCGCCCACGACCGGCAGGTGGGCCGGCGCCTCCTGCGAGGCGCCGGCCACGTCGGCCGCCCGGACCACGTAGCCGTCCATGGCCGAGTTGGGGAATCCGGGCAGGTCCACGTCGCTGGCCACGTCGGCAGCCAGCACGCAGCCGTGCGCGTCGAGCAGCCCGATGTCGATGCCCGGCAGCCGCCGGACAGTGCCCAGGATGCGGTCCAGGTGCTGCTCGACCGTGATCACGACGAGCGCTTCTCCGCCCCGGAGACGTAGTCGTCGAGCCACTTCGAGAAGTCGGTGCCGAGCTCGCGGTGCTCACTGGCCAGGCGCACGACGGCCTTGAGGTAGTCCAGCCGGTCACCCGTGTCGTAGCGGCGGCCGGAGAAGACGACGCCGAAGACACCGCCGCCGGTGGTCCGGGCGCCGGCCCGCTCCTGCAGCGCGTCGGTCAGCTGGATCTCACCGCCGCGCCCGGGCGGGGTGTTGGCCAGGGTGGTGAAGATGGACGGGTCGAGCACGTAGCGCCCGATGATGGCCAGGTTGCTCGGTGCGTCGGAGGGGTCGGGCTTCTCCACCAGACCGGTGACCCGCACGACGCTGCCGTCCGACCCGGGCACGCTCTCCACGGCGGCGCAGCCGTAGAGGTGCACCTGCTCCGGGGGCACCTCCATCAACGCGACGACGCTGCCGCCGTGCTCCTCGCGCACGTCGATCATCTGCTCGAGCAGGTGGTCGCGCTCGTCGATCAGGTCGTCACCGAGCAGCACCGCGAACGGGTCGTCACCGACGTGGTCGGCGGCGCAGAGGACGGCGTGGCCGAGACCGAGCGGCTCACCCTGGCGGACGAAGTGGACGTTGCCGAGGTTCGCCGACTTGCGGACCCGCTTCAGGCGCATCTCATCGCCCTTGGCCTCGAGCGCCTTCTCGAGCTCCCAGTGCCGGTCGAAGTGGTCCTCGAGGGCGGTCTTGTTGCGCCCGGTGATCATCAGGATGTTGCGCAGGCCGGCGCGCGTGGCCTCCTCGACGACGTACTGGATCGCCGGCTTGTCCACGACCGGCAGCATCTCCTTGGGCGTCGCCTTGGTCGCCGGGAGGAATCGGGTGCCGAGGCCGGCGGCCGGGATCACGGCCTTGAGCACGCGCCTGCCCTGCCGGGCGCCGGAACCATCATGGGAGCTCGTCATGCCCAGACCCTAGCCCGCCACGTCCGGCGCCGCCCGCACATGGTCACGTCCCCGGGCCTTGGCCTGGGCCACGGCCGCATCCGCCGCCCGCAGCAGCTCGGTCGAGGTCGTCGCCTGGCGCGGCCAGGACGCGACACCGACGCTGACCCGGACCTCCACCGTGACGCCCTCGGCCTCGAACGGCTCCTCCCGGACGGCGCTCCACACGCTCAGCGCCATCGCGTAGGCCTGCTCGGGGTCCAGCTCCGGGGCCACGACCGCGAACTCCTCGCCGCCGTAGCGGGCCACCCGGTCCACGTCCCGGACGCTGCCCACGATGCGGGCGGCGACCGCGCCCAGGATGGCGTCCCCGGCGCTGTGCCCGTGGCGGGCGTTGATCTCGCGGAAGTGGTCGATGTCGATGACCAGCAGGGCCGCGCTGCGCCCGAAGTGGCGGGCCCGCTCCACCTCGCGGGCCAGGGTCGTGGTGAGCATCCGCAGGTTGCCCACGCCGGTCAGCGGGTCGGTGACGGCGGACCGCTGCGCCTGCCGGTGCAGCAGGGCGTTGTCCATGGCGACACCGGCCGGACCGGTGATCGACAGCAGGAGCTCGCTGTCCGCGTCGGTGTAGGCAGGGCTGCCGGGCGAGCGCTCGACCACGACCGCCCCGAGCACCGAGCTGCCCCGCTGCAGCGGTGACGCCAGCGCCGGGCCGCCGAGCCGGGCCGCCGCGTCCCCGCCCTCGATCCGTCGCGGCACACCGTCGCCGGACACGAGCCCGGGCAGCGTGCCGACCCGGGACACCCGCCGGGGACCGCCGCGCGCGGACTCCACCGGCCAGCTGACCCGCGCCATCAGGCTCTGCCCCTCCAGCAGCCACACGGTCGCCCGGCTGCTCTCGGTGGTCGAGGCGGAGATCGCCGCGACGGTGGCCAGCAGGCCGTCGAGGTCGTGCGTGCGCTGCAAGGCGTCCCCGAGGCGGTGGATGTTCTCCGCCAGCAGGTCCCGGCTGTGCTGCAGGTCGCTCATCCGCCCGTCGAGCTGCTCGGCCATGTGGTTGAAGCTCTCGGCCAGGCGACCCACCTCGTCCCGGCGGCCCACGGGCAGCCGCACCGCGAGGTCGCCGTGGGCGGCCCGCTCGGCCGCGCCCGTGACGGCCAGGACCGGCAGCGTCAGCTGGCGTGAGAGCCAGGCGACGAGCACGGCGCCGAGCACCAGGGAGATCCCGAGGACGGCCCAGGTCAGCCACGAGCTGGCCGCCGAGGAGGCCGCCGGGCCGGCGGCGAGCACGGTGCACGGATGCCCCCGGCCCGCCGGCCCGGTCCGCACCACGCTGTCCGGTACGACGCCGGCGTGCCCGGCGGCCGCCGACCGGGCCGCCGCGGTGAGCGCCTGGTCCCGGGCGCCGGACGCGGTGGACACGGCCGTGCCGTCGGGGCAGGCCGCAGCCACGTCGGAGTCGGCACCGGGGCTGCGGGCCGCGTCCCAGCCGGCCAGCGAGGTCCGGTCCACGAGGACCCCCGCAACCGCGGTCACGATGCCCGTCGGGAGTCGGGACCGTGACCGAGTCGGCCAGCGCGGGCGCCGCCTTGGCCCCCGCGGCCGGGTCACGGCCGGTGGTGGCGGGCGCGGCCGTCGAGCAGCGGGCCGCGGCGGTCAGCGTGGCCGGCACTCCGTCGGGCGTGGCCGAGGACCGGGCGAGGACGGTGTCGCCGCGCACGATCCAGCCGTAGCCGTGCAGGCGCTCGAGCCCCGACCGCAGCGCCGAGTCGGCCGGCTCACCGGCGACCACCGCGAGCGCCATCACCCGAGCGGCATCGCCCGCCGCGACGCAGGACTGCGCCTGCATCGCCGAGACGGCCGCGGCGGCGGCATCCAGCCGCTCGGACGGCCTGGCTCCGCAGCTGCGCGGGCACCACGACGGCGACGACCAGGCCGGCGCCGAGGAGCAGTGGCAGCAGGACGACGGCAAGGACCAGCGCCAGACGGTTGCGCACCGACACGACAGCTCGACCTCCCCTGACACCCGAAGCGCCATCGTGGCATGCCGCCCCCACCGCTCCCGACAGGACTCCGCGGTGGCGCACAATCGCGACATGACCGACGCCGCTGCTGCCACGGACAAGACGGCCGTACGACGGGCCGTGCGGGCCGCGCGCCGCGCCGGTGCGTCCGCGCGCGACCGGACGGCGGACGCCGCCGCCATCGCGGCGCACGTCCTGACCGGCTTCGCCGGCGCCCTCTCCGGGAGCGCGCCGGTGGCGATCTACCGGTCCCTGCCCTCCGAGCCGCCGACCGAGGCCCTGGTCGAGGCGCCTCCACGCCCGCGGGGTCCCGGTCCTGGTGCCGGTGCTGCTGGAGGACAAGGACCTGGACTGGTGCCTGCTGCTGCCGGACGGGTCCACCGGCCCGGCGCTCGGCCGCGAGGCCATCGCCGGCGCGGCCCTGGTGGTCGCCCCCGCACTGGCCGTGGACGCCTCCGGGCTGCGGCTGGGCCAGGGCGGCGGCAGCTACGACCGGGCGCTGCGACGTCGCGGCGCCGGCGCCCCCGTGGTGGCGGTGGTCGGGGACGACGAGCTGGTGCCCGGGCCCCTGCCGGGCGAGGTCCACGACGTGCGGGTGGACGCGGTCGTCACCCCGGGCCGTGGCCTGGTCCGGCTGCCCCTGGACGCCGCGGGCCCGGCACCCGACTGCGCGCTGAGCGCGGCCGGTGCCGGCCGGTCCCGGCTCCCGTCAGCTGTCGGACCGGTCCGGCAGCAGCCGCAGCGTCTCGGGATCGGCGGCCCGGACGGCCTTCTCGGTCGAGGGCCACGGATACGTCTCGCCCTCGATCCAGGCGCCGACCTGGTCGGCGTAGTGGGTGGAGAACGGGTGCCCGGAGGCCCCGGTCTGGTTGACCCACCGCGACCGGTCGAGGTCGCCGAGGTCCACCACCATCCGCATCGACGGCGCCCAGTTCACCGCGAAGCCCTGGCTCGCGTCGTACCCGTTGGCGTTGACGATGGAGGAGCCGCCGGGCATGTCCCACGGCCCGCGGTTGAACAGGCTGCGGACCACGCCGGGCACGTCGTCGCCCCCGAGCACCTTGTGCTGCAGCGTCAGCCGGTGCAGGTTGCCCCACTGCCAGGTCCCGGGGTTCTTGCCCAGCCGCTTGGTCAGGTCACGCCGCGCCTCGACCATCGCCTGGCGCAGGATCTCGTCGCGGCCCTCGGTCACGCCGGGGGTCTGCTTGTTGTCCCACCACGGGTCGTTCGGCTTCTTCAGCAGCAGGGCGACGGCCTCCATCCACCGGCCGCCACCGTCGGCCTGGATGTCACCGGTCAGGTCGTCGTTGAAGGTGAGGTCCAGCAGCTTGGACCAGACCGCGTTGTAGTACGCCGCCGCGGCCGCCTGGTCGGACTGGCCGGTCGGCTCGGTGAAGTTCCACGTGCGCAGCAGCTTCTGGGCGTCCTGGGTGTAGGGGTCGGTCCTGATCCGCAGCAGCTCCTTGACCAGGGTCGGGGCGAACCCGTTGCGGTTGTCCATCTGGATCTGCGACATCCGCTCGGGCGTCACCTTGGGGGTCGCCTCGATGAGGTCGCGGATGCGCTGGCTGCGGAAGCCGTAGTCCCACTCGGTCGTGAGGAACGGCGAGGTGCTCGGCGCTCACGGCCTGGTTGGCCGCGACGATGAACCCCTCCGGCGGGTCGTACGTCGTCGGCATCTGGGAGAAGGGGACGTAGCCCTTCCAGTCGTACCGGGACTTCCAGCCCGGCGCGGGCCAGTAGCCGGGCGGGGCGCCGGGGGTGGAGGAGGCCCGGACCGGGATCTGCCCGGGCGCCTGGTAGCCGATGTGCCCGTCGACGTCGGCGTAGACGAGGTTCTGCGCCGGCACGGCGAAGTCGCGCGCCGCCGCCTGGAACTGCGGGAAGCTCTGGGCCGTGTCGAGGGCGAAGATGGCGTCGGCCGTGCGACCGGGATGCAGCCCGGTCCAGGCGAGCGACACGTCGTACCGGCCGCCGTGGGCCTTGCCCTCGACCGGCGCGGTGTCGCCGGCCCGGGCCACGTTGGGCACCACGTCGGACAGGATCGGGCCGTGCACGGTCTCGCGGACCGTGATCTGCACGTCCTTGCCGCCGGCCACGTGGATCGTCTCGGGCCGCTCGCGCAGCGGGACGTAGCGCCCGTCGCGCAGGTAGCTGGTCGCGCGGACCTTCTCCAGGTAGAAGTCGCTGACGTCCGGGCCCAGGTTGGTGAAGCCCCACGCGACCCGCTGGTTGTGCCCGATGACCACGCCGGGCAGGCCCGAGAAGGAGAACCCGGAGACGTCGAACGGGCACTGGGCGCTGACCGTGCGGCAGTGCAGCCCGGTCTGGTACCAGATGCCGGGGATGCCGGTGCCGAGGTGCGGGTCGTTGGCCAGCAACGGCTTGCCCGTGCTGGTCCGGCTGCCGGCGACCACCCAGGAGTTGGAGCCGATGCCGTCGCCGCGACCGAGCATCACCGGCACGGCGGACAGCGAGCGTGACACCTCCGCGTAGACCGCGCGGACGTCCTTCGAGCGCAGGTAGCCCGGCATGGCGGACGCCGCCTGCGCGGCCCCGGCCTTGGCCTTGGCCTCGGCCTTGGCCTCTCCTGGCTTCCAGTCCTGCGTGGACAGGATCGGCTGGTGCGCGGCGTAGGGGTACGGCGGGAAGATCTCGGCCAGCCGCTGCTGGCTGAGCGTCCCGGCGAGGCGGGCGCGGGCCAGCTCGTTGTCGTAGTTGCCGCGCAGGTCCCAGGCCATCGCCTTGAGCCAGGACAGGGAGTCCACCGGCGTCCACGGC
Organism: uncultured Actinomycetota bacterium; assembly: GCA_963724015.1. Classification (GTDB taxonomy): domain Bacteria; phylum Actinomycetota; class Actinomycetes; order Actinomycetales; family Dermatophilaceae; genus CAVRTM01. The sequence goes on along the minus strand of CAVRTM010000004.1, from coordinate 212,022 downwards.
TCGACCCGGTAGTTCGGCACCTGCTGACCCAGCACGGCGTACTCGAGCGCCATCCTGGAGGGGGAGCCCATGGCGGTGATGTAGGCGTTGACCCCGTCGGCGTAGGCCTGGAGGTACTGCCGCGTCGCGGGGGCCAGCTGCGGCAGCTCGGCCTCGGCGACCCGTCGCCACCCCATCGTCCGGATCACCTTGTCGGTCTCCAGGCCGCCGGAGCCGACCATCTCGGAGAGCCGGCCCGCGGTGATGTGCCGGCGCAGGTCCATCTCGAAGAACCGGTCCTGGGCGGCGACGTAGCCCTGGGCCCGGAACAGGTCCTGGGCGTTGTCGGCGTAGATCTGCGGCACGCCCTGCTTGTCGCGCAGCACGTCCACCGGCGCCGAGAGCCCACGCACGTCCAGCGAGCCCGAGGTCTGGGGGAACGAGCGGCGGACCAGCCCCACCCCGACCACCGCGACGACGACGGCGACGACGACCACGAGGGCGATCAGGGACACAGCGATACGGCGGGCAGTTCTCACGCGAGGCACCCTGCGAGACTAGGACACCGCACGTCACCGGTCGTGGAGGCGGGTGACCAGCGCACGGCGCACCGGCCCGTGCCACGTCGGCCTTGTCGCAGGAGGGAGCGCGGACCGCGTGTCCATGCTGGTGCAGGAGTTCACGCTCGACGACCTCAACCCCGCCCTGGCGATGGGCGCGTTCGTGCTGCTGGTCTCCGTGGCCGCGGTCCGGCTCGCGACCCGCTCCGGGCTGCCCTCCCTGCTGCTCTACCTGGCCATCGGCATCGCCATCGGCGAGTCCGGCCTCGGCATCGACTTCGAGTCGACCACGCTCACCCAGGTCCTCGGCTACAGCGCCCTGGTCCTGATCCTGGCCGAGGGCGGCCTGACCACCGCGTGGTCCGGCATCCGCGACTCGGTCGCACCGGCGGCGGTGCTGTCGACCCTCGGCGTGCTCGTGTCCGTCGGCGTCGTGAGCGTGGCGGCGTACGTCCTGCTGCACGTCAGCTGGACCAACGCGCTGCTGGTCGGCGCGGTGCTGTCCTCCACCGACGCCGCCGCGGTGTTCTCGGTCCTGCGCCGGGTGCCGCTCCCCCGCCGGGTGACGGGGATGCTGGAGGCGGAGTCGGGCTTCAACGACGCGCCGGTGGTGCTCCTGGTGGTCACCCTGGCCGAGCAGTCGGCGCCCGGCGCGCAGAGCCACCCCTGGTGGGCGCTGGTGCTGATCGCCGTGCTCGAGCTGGCCGGGGGGTCCGCGATCGGCCTGGCCATCGGCTACGGCGGCGGCCGGGTGCTCCGGCTGGTGGCCTCGGCCTCGTCCGCGCTGTTCTCCATCGGCGTCGTCGCGCTGACCGTCCTCGCGTACGCCGTCGCCTCGCTCGCGCACACCAGCGGGTTCATCGCGACGTACCTGGCGGCGCTCGTGCTGGGCAACATGCGGCTGCCGCACCGCCCGGCCGTCCGGTCCTTCGCCCAGGCCCTGGGCTGGCTGGCCCAGATCGGGCTGTTCGTGCTGCTTGGCCTGCTCGCCAGCCCGAAGAACCTCACGTCGTACGTCGCTCCGGCCCTCGGCGTCGGTCTGGTGCTGCTGCTGCTGGCCCGCCCCGCCTCGGTGGTCGTGTCGATGACGCCGTTCCGGGTGCCGTGGCGCGAGCAGGCGTTCATGTCGTGGGCCGGGCTGCGGGGCGCGGTGCCGGTCGTGCTCGCCACCGTCCCCCTCACGGCCGGTACGCCGGGGGTCTCCTGGCTCTTCGACTTCGTCTTCGTGCTCGTGGTGATCTTCACGATCGTGCAGGGCCCGACGCTGCCCTGGGTCGCCGGGCGGCTCGGCCTGACCGATCCCGCGTTCACCGTCGACGTCGAGGTGGAGTCGACGCCGCTGGAGGAGATGGGCGCGGACCTGTTGCAGGTGCAGATCGGGGCGCGGTCCCAGCTGCACGGGGTCGAGCTGTTCGAGCTGCGGCTGCCGGCTGGGCGCGAACGTCACGCTCGTCGTCCGCGACGACCAGGGCTTCGTGCCCTCCCCCGACACGCCGCTGCGCCGCGGCGACCAGCTGCTCATCGTCACCACCGCCGAGGCCCGCCGCCGCGCCGAGCAGCGGGTCCGGGCGGTCAGCGAGCACGGGCGCCTGGCCGGCTGGCCGTAGCCACGCAGTCCACCGGCGACGCGCGATTCGTCCCGGGTGCCTGCCATTGGGTATGGTCGTCGGCGTTGAAGGGGAGTAGCCCTCTCGAGCCGGTTGGTCGACATGCTGGGACGTTCTCGTCCCCGGTCACCGGGCCCGACACCTCGCGGTGGCGGGTGGGCGAGACCTTCGACCCACCGCCAGCTGAAGTTCCGTGCTGCCGTGGGTCGAGGTCTGCTGCCCCGCGGCGGCGCCCCGGCCTGCGGCCCTCCCGAGAGGTCGCCCTCCCGCATGTACCACGTCCTGTTGCTGCTCGCCTGCGCCGTCACGATCTACCTCGCGTGCGAGTGGTTCGTCAACGCCGTCGAGTGGCTCGGTGTCCGCCTCCAGGTCGGACCCGTCGCCGTCGGCACGGTCCTGGCCGCTGCCGGCACCGCCCTGCCCGAGAGCGTCGTGACCCTGGTCGCCGTCCTGTTCGGCAGCCCCGAGCACGGCAACGACATCGCCGTCGGCGCCGCGATGGGCGGCCCGCTCGTGGTCGGCACCGTCGCCTACGGGGTCACCGGCGCCATGCTGATCTGGCGCAAGCGCCGGCTGCGCGCGGCGGCCACCTCCACGTCGTACGACGCCGCCGGTGGCGCCGCCGGTGGCGCCTCGATGGCGCCGTCCGAGGAGGCGCCGACGGCGCCACGGGCGGGGGCGCCCTGGCGCTGGCCACCCGGGGCTCCGGGGGCTCGGGGGGCGACCTCGCGGGCGTGGACACCGCCCGGCTGGGCCGGGACCAGCGGTGGTTCCTGGCCATCTTCGCCGTCAAGGTCGGGCTCGGTCTCGTCGCCTTCACCATCAAGCCGTGGCTGGGCTGGCTGTTCTTCGCGGTCTACGTCCTGTACTTCGTCCGCGAGATGCGCGACACCGGCGAGCAGGCGTCCGACGAGGGCCTGGAGCCGCTGAAGCTGCAGCGGCACCGCGCGCGCCCCTCGACCCTCGCCGTCTCGGCGCAGACGCTGATCACGCTGGTGGTCATCTTCGGCGCCTCGCAGCTGTTCGTGCAGCAGCTGGAGTGGGCCGGCCCGGCGCTCGGCCTGCCCTCGGCGGTGGTCGCGCTCCTGCTCTCCCCGATCGCCACCGAGCTGCCCGAGATCATGAACGCCATCATCTGGGTCCGTCAGGGCAAGCTGCAGCTGGCCCTGGCCAACATCTCCGGCGCGATGATGATCCAGGCGACGGTCCCCTCAGGCATCGGCATCCTGCTCACCTCGTGGCGGTTCGACACCCCGCTGGTCCTGGCGGGTGCCGCGACGATGGCCTCGGTGCTGTACCTGCTCTGGGTGCTGCGCGCCGGCCGGCTGACCGCCGGCCGGCTGGCCGCGGCCACCGGCTTCTACCTCGCGTTCGCCGTGGGCCTGGTCGTCGCGCTCTGAGCCGTCGTCGGACCGTGCTCCGGGGTCGTCGGCGCGGCGGTCGGCTTCCTGATGTGCTCTCGGCCCCCGATCGGGGGATGATGGAGAGTCCGCCCGCCGACGTCATCCCGGAGCCTTCATGATCCTGCCCCGCTCGCCACGACCCCGGGCCGCCCGGTGAGCCGGCTCACCGAGGAGACGCCCGCTGCCGTCGCCGAGCGCCGCGGCACGCGGCTCCAGCGGGTCGCGGCCTGGACGGTGCACCTCTACACCGCCAGCGGGACCGTCCTGGCCCTGCTGATCGTGCTGGCCGCCATCGACGGCGACGTCGTGCGCGCCCTGTGGCTGGGGCTCGCGGCGCTCGTGATCGACGGCACCGACGGGCTCCTCGCGCGCTGGCTGCGGGTGAAGGACCGCATCCCGTGGTTCGACGGCGCCCGGCTGGACGACATCGTGGACTACCTCACCTACGTGTTCGCCCCGGTCGTCCTGCTCTGGACGGCCGGCTACCTGCCGTCCGGCGGATGGGGCATGACCCTGGCGGCGCTGCCGCTGCTGGCCTCCAGCTACCAGTTCTGCCGCACCGACGCCAAGACCGACGACCACTTCTTCCTGGGCTTTCCCAGCTACTGGAACGTCGTCGCCTTCTACGCGGTCGTCCTGCACTGGGCACCGGCCACGGTCGCCGTCGTGCTGGTCGTCTGCGCGGCGCTCGTGTTCGTCCCCGTGCGGTTCCTCTACCCCTCGCGGACGGAGGTTCTCTGGCGGCTCAACCTGGCGCTCACCGTGGTGTGGCTCGCCAGCTACGCGGTGATCCTGCTGCAGGCGCCCCACCCCCATCCGGTGTGGATCGCGCTCTCCGCCCTCTACCTCATCTACTACGTCGGGCTGAGCCTCTACCTGACGGCCAAGGGAGCAGCCGCGCGGCGATCCTCTGCCGCGGCCCTCGGCTGAGCAACGGCTCGGCGATCACCCCAGGATCTCGGTCAGGGACAGCTCGATCGGCCCCAGGCCGGTGACCTCCACCGTGGCGCACGGGCCCCGGGCGGTCAGCCGGGCCACCCGCGCCCACCCCGACCCGGTGGCGGCGTACGCGTCGACGACCCGGCGCGCCAGGTTGGCCACCCAGAGCGCTTCGGCGCCGGCGCGCAGGTACTCCCTGGCCTTCAGCTGCAGGTCGAGCGAGTCGCCGCCGGCCAGGACCTCGACCACCAGCAGCGGCGCGATCCGTGACCGGGCCGGCGCCCGGCGTCCGGGGCAGCACCATCACGTCCGGGACACGCACCCGGTCGCCGGGACTGATCTGCCAGCGCGCCTGCGCCACGACGGCGGACGGGGACACGGCGGGCCGTCGCAGCAGCCGCAGCAGCCGCAGGCACGTCTGCTGGTGCCGGACCGTCGGCGCCGGCCGGGTCACGGCCCACCCGTTCACGTACTCCGCCCGCCGCAGGTCCGCAGCCGCGGCCAGGTAGGAGGGGAACAGCATCGGCCGGCAGGTCACCGCCGTCCGGTCGAGCACCGGGGCGTCCAGGTCGGTCATGGCGCTCTCCCACGTCGTCGGAACGCTCGTCTGACACCAGATTGCACGTCCCTGCGGGGAGCGTCGAGTCGGGGCCGCACACCCGTGGGACGTCCCCCCGGCTTCCGGCCGAGCAGGGCAAACCCGCAGCGCACCAGCGCCGCGGTGGCACACACTGGAGGTGGCGCAGTCCCCCGGCTGCGCCCCTGCCGGGCGCAGAGGAAGTCGGTCGTGGGCGAGAGAACCGGGCTGTATGTCGGCCCTGACGGTGACGAGGACCTGTACGAGCTCGTCCTGATCCTCGGCGGCGGCGGCCAGGGCCAGGTCTGGAAGGCGCAGATGCGCCCCGACCGGGACAGCCACTGCGGTCGTCCACTACGCCGTCAAGGTGATCGAACCGGCCGACGACGACGAGGGCGAGATCGACTGGATCCGGCGGGCGAAGAGCCTGTGGAACCTCGACCACCCCGGTCTGGTGCGGATGTTCGAGCCCTTCGTCGGCGCTCCGATGCACTACGCCGGCGGCGTTAACGGCCGCACCAGGCGAGCGCGTCCGCTACCTGGTGATGGACCTGGTCGACGGACTGCCCCTGAACGAGTGGGTCGAGGACAACCCGGCCGCCACCTTGTCCCAGCGCATCGGGACGCTGCGGATGATCGCCGCGGCCCTGGACATGATGCACATGCCGTCGAAGGCCTCGGACCGCTCCCCGGTCGCGCACGGGGACATCAAGCCCTCCAACATCCTCGTGCAGCCCTCGGGGGCGTCCAAGCTGGTCGACTTCGGGCTGGCGCGGGTGGTCGGCGCCCGGGGTGTGCCGGGCGTGGGCAGCCTGCCCTACCTCGCCCCCGAGCTGCTCACCTCGGCCGACGGGCTGCCCACCCCGGACAGTGACCGCTTCTCCTTCGCCGCCACGCTGTTCACGGTGCTGACGGGGGCCCTCCCGCCGCGGTCGGCGGACCGCGGGCCGGACCTGGATCGGACCCGGGCCATGCTGGCGGCCTCGCCGCTGGTGAGCACCCGTGAGGGCCTGCTCGAGCAGGTCATGGAGGGCCTCGGCGAGCCGGCCGGGCGTCCCCGCGGCCTGGCCACCTGGCTGGAGGGGTTCCGCACCCAGACGATGACCACACCGGCGCTCTTCCCCATCGGGTCGGCCGTACTCCGTCCCAAGTCCGGTGGCGCCGCCGCCGCGGCGCGGACGCGTCCTGATCGGCGCCGTGTCGGCCCTGGCGCTGCTGGTGGGCGGTGGGAGCGCCCTGGCCGTCTCCCGCCTCGACACCGGCAAGGGGCACGCCGTCACCCGCGGCTCGCCCGTGGCCACCTCCGCCCGGACCACGACGGCCCGCGGGACGATGCCCAACGTGGTCGGGTCGCCGGTCGAGTCGGTCACCTCGCAGCTGACGGCATCCGGACTGCCGTCACCGACCGTGCTCGAGGAGATCGACACCAAGGTCACCGACGGGCAGGTCCTGTCCCAGACGCCCGCTGCCGGCACCGCCCACCCGAACGCGATCGCGCTGGTGGTGGCGCGCGCCCCGGTCGTGTCCTACCTGCAGGACCTCTCGGCGGTCAACGACGACCCCGACCTCGGTCCGCGCAGCGTCGCGGGGCGCACGTACCCGCACTCGATCTACTCGACGATGGCGACGTGCCACAAGCGCTCGACCGTGGAGTACAACCTGGGCAAGCACTACCGGCAGGTGCTGGCCACGGCCGGGCTGGACGACTCCTCCCTGTACTCCGGCGGCAAGATCCTCTTCGAGGCGTTCCTGGACTCCCGGCCCGTCTTCGCCAAGACCCTCGGGCTGGGCCAGGCGGTGCCCCTGCGCGTGAGCGCCCAGGGCGCGCTGCGCCTCAAGCTGCGCCTGACCTACGTCGGCCCGCGGCCCCATGAGTGCCTGGACGAGATCGCCGTGTGGGGCGACGCGCGCCTGCTCGGCGTCCCCTCGGAGGTGCCCACGCCCGACCCGAACGCCGCATGAGCGGCTCGATCGAGGACGCACTGCTGGCGCACCTGGTGGCCGAGCGCCCCGACCCCCGCGCCCTGGTCGTCACCTACAGCCGGGTGGACACGCCCGAGAGCAGCGACCCCCGCGGCCCGGTGCTGCACCCCGAGCGGGTGTGGGTCCTCTCCCACCCAGGAGTCGCTCGCCTTCGGCCGCTCACCGCGGCAGGCCACCGTCACCCAGCCGCTCGTCGAGCCCGACGCCACTGTCGACGCGACCATGCCCGCGGTGGCCGGCCTGGTCGAGTACGACGCGGGGCAGTGGCGGCTGCGCAACCTGACCTCCCGGTCCGCGCACCGCACTCACCTGCGCGCCGCGGGGTTCGTGCTGGACCTCGGAGCAGGGCCGGGCGTCGCGATCCGGCACCGCCTGACCTTCGCCAGCGTCATGGGGCGGTCGGTCGACGCCGACGACCGGCCGGTGGTCAGCGAGCACCGGTTCCTGCTCCTGCGCCCGGCCGGGCGGACGCCGGCGCCGCCGAGCCCGGTGGCGCTCGCCGCCGCGTCGGCGTCGACCAAGACGCTGACGAAGGGCCTGCGCGGTCTCGGGCGGATGGACCCCCAGCGCACCCGGCTGATGGCCGCGTTCGCCTACCCGGAGCTGCTGGGCCTGGGCTGGCGGCCGGTCGACCGGGGGCGCATGGTGCGGCGGCTGCTGGGCCAGGCCGAGAGCGGCCCGGATCCGAACGACCGCATCCTGACGACGCTGCGCAAGAACCTGGCCCGCGGCACGGGCCTGCCCCTGGAGGGCAGGACCGGTACGGCGACCTTCCTGGACCTGCTCGCCAGCGCCCGGGACGACCTGGCCCCCACGGTGGTGGCCCTGCACCAGGAGTACGTCGACCGCGCCGACCCCTCGCCGGGCCGGCGGCCGCGACCGGTGACCGTCCACGACGGTCCCGCTCCGGCTCAGCCCCGGGGCTGAGCCGGTGCAGGAGGGCGTCCGCGATCGTCTGGACGCCCCTGTACGAGGCCGTGACCGCCCCGGCCACCTCCCCGGCGCGTGAGCTCATGCGCTCGCGCACCGCCCGCCGCCGCGCCTGGTCCGGGCCTCCTCCGGCCTCCCGCGCACCGGGATTATCGGCACGCGTCACACCGTTACACTTGGCAGTCTCACCCTGACAGTGCCAACGGGAGTAATTCATGCCGACGTACGCCTACGCGTGCACCTCGTGCGACCACCGGTTCGAGGCCGTGCAGTCCTTCAGCGACGACTCGCTCACCACGTGCCCGCAGTGCGAGGGTCGCCTGCGCAAGGTGTTCAGTGCCGTCGGTGTCGTGTTCAAGGGGTCCGGCTTCTACCGCACCGACTCCCGCAGCAACGGCTCCTCCGCCACGCTACCGGCCGGTGGCAAGGAAGCCGGGTCCACCGCGACCGCCACCAAGACCGAGGCCTCGACCATCTCGACGACCTCGAAGACGACATCCGCCGCCAAGAGCACCAGCGAGGGCTCTGCCGCCTGAGGCACCGCCTCTGCCCCACCTGCAGCACACCGGACGATGGTCCGCCCCGGACGCCCCGGGCCGGACCATCGCTTGTTCGCCGGTGGCATCGCCGTTCACAGGGATCCGCCTCGCCGGCCCCACGGTCCACAGCCCCGGTCGCGAGCGCGCTGCGGAGGCCGGGCCGCGGCTAGCCTCGCCTGCATGAGCACCCCCAGCGGCACCTCCGTCTCCAGCACCTCACGCGCCGACATCGGCGTCATCGGCGGGTCCGGCTTCTATGAGTTCCTCGACGACGCCGAACGGGTGCGGGTGACCACCCCGTTCGGTGACCCGAGCGACGACATCGTGGTCGGTGACCTGGAGGGCCGGCGGGTCGCCTTCGTCGCCCGTCACGGGCGCGACCACCGCTTCCCTCCGCACCGGGTCAACTACCGGGCCAACCTCTGGGCCCTGCGGGCCGTGGGCGTCCGTCAGGTGCTGGCTCCCTGCGCTGTCGGCTCGCTGATCCCCGCTCACGGGCCCGGCACCGTGGTGGTTCCCGACCAGGTCGTGGACCGCACGTGGGGCCGCGACCACACGGTCTACGACGCGCTCGGGCCCGTCGTCCACGCCGGGTTCGCCGACCCCTACTGCCCGCGTGGGCGGGCCGCCGTCCTGGGCGCCGCCGAGGCCGCCGGCACACCGACCGTCCCGGCTGGCACGCTGGTGGTCATCAACGGCCCGCGCTTCTCGTCGCGGGCCGAGTCGCGCTGGCACCAGGACGCGGGCTGGACCGTCGTCGGCATGACCGGCATGCCGGAGGCGTCCCTCGCCCGCGAGCTGGCGATGTGCTTCACCACGATCGCGCTCGTCACCGACCACGACGCCGGAGTCGAGGGCGGCGAGGCGGTCTCCCACGCCGAGGTGCTGCGGGTCTTCGCCGACAACGTCACCAGCCTGAAGCAGACCCTGCGTGCCGCGATCGCCGCGCTGCCGGCGGCCGAGGACGACGACAGCGCGTCCTGCCCGTGCAGGCGCGCCCTCGACGGGCTGCCGCTCCCGGTGGTGCTGCCGACGTGAGCCGTTCGGTCGCCGACCAGCACCCACGATCGCGGTTGCAGGTCATGCAGGTGTCGGCCCAGCGGCTGCTGCCCTCCGGATGGCGCGGCTCCGGGCGGCGTGCGGTGTGGCGCCGGGCCCGGCTCCGGCGGGCCCTGGCCGCCGCGCTGGTCGGCCTCGCCGCCTGGCTGGTCGCCGGCGCCTTCCTGCCCGATCGCGCGCCCGTGGGGGTGCCGGTGCTGGTCTCGGTCCGCGACCTGCCGGCGGGTCACCGCGTCGGCACCTCCGACCTCCGCGTCGAGCGCTGGCCGGAGCAGATCCGGCCGGCGTCCGCGCTGCAGGACCCGGCCGCGGCCATCGACGCCACGCTGGCGTCGGGTCTGGGCGCCGGCGAGGCGGTGACCACCTCACGGCTGCGCGGCACAGGACTGCTGTCCGGGCTGCCGGCGGGCATGGTGGCCGCGCACGTGCCCCTCGACCGACCCCGGCGCGGCGGCGCTCGCGCACGCCGGTGACCACGTCGACCTGATCTCCTCCCCGGCGGGCACGGTCCTCGGCACGGACGTCGTCGTGCTCGCCGTCGACGCGCTGGAGGGGGCCGCTTCCCCGGGCTGGTCGGCGGCGGGGACACGTCCCGGCCCGGGCTCGTCGTCGCCCTGACCCCCGCCACCGCCGCGCGGCTGGCGACGGTGACCGGCTCCGACCTCGCCGGCTCCTCCATCACCCTCGCCCTCCGCCGGTCCTGACCTGCTGCCCGCACGGCCGGCGCCGCGTGGCGGCTCAGCCCCAGTGCGGCGGCCGCTGCTCGCGCAGCCACTCGTCGTGCGCCCGGTCGTCGGTGCGCTCGCCCCAGCCGGCGTCGGTGTCGTCCGTGGTCTGCTCGACCCGGGCCGCCGAGGCCGGCTCGCTGGCCGGCATCGGCTCCCCGTCCGCCGCTGCGCCTTCGCTCTGGTTCACGTTTTCTTCCCGCTTTCCGCTCGTGCTGTCCTCGTGCGCGCCGACCAAGGATGCTGGCGCTACCGACGGCTGGGCCCCGGAGGCGGCCCGGACCAGGCTCACCACGCGCGACAGGTCCTGGGCAGGATCGCGGAACAGGTCCGTCGTCCACACACGTACGTGCTGCCACCCCAGGCGCTGCAGCTGCTCGATGCGCAGCCGGTCGCGGTCGCGGGTGCTGGGCATCGCGGCGTAGCCGGGACCGTCCGTCTCGACGGCCACGAGCATCCGGTGCGGGCGGCGCGGGTCCTCGATCGCGAGGTCGAGCCGGTGCGCCGAGCTGCCGTGGTCCTGGTGCACGATCAGGCCGTCCGCCCGCAGGCGCCGGGCGAAGTCGGCCACGATCGGGTCACCGTGCCCCGTGCCACCCCCGGTCGCTCGCCGGCCGGCACGGCGGCAGGCGCCGAACCGGCAGGCGCCACGACTGCGGGCGCCTCGGTGGGCGACGCCGGGGCGTCAGCCATCGAGCCCGGGGCAGCAACGGTCGACGGCTCCTCACCGGCGGCGGCTACCGTGCCGGTGTCCGTCGTTCCGGCCTCCGTGGAGGACGGCGCTGCGAGCCCGGACGGCGCCTCCGGCTCTCGTCCGCCGGTGCGTTCCCGCCGGAGGCGGCGTAGGCCAGGAAGTCGCGCAGCATCAGCGCACCGCGGGCCTTCAGCCGGCTCGGGTCCAGATCGGCGGCGGCGAACGAGGAGACCACCGTCATCCGTCGCCGGGCGCGGGTGATCGCGACGTTGAGCCGGCGCTCGCCTCCCTCGAGGTTCAGCGGCCCGAAGCGGTGCAGCACCCGGCCGTGCGGGGTCTTGCCGTAGCCGATCGAGAGGATCACCGCGTCGCGCTCGTCGCCCTGCACGCGCTCGAGGTTCTTGACGAAGAACCGCTCGGGGGCGGCGTCGTCGAAGAACTCGGCCACGTCCGGCGCCGAGGCCAGCGCCCGGCGCACGGCCTCCTCGATCCGGGCGGCGTGCGTGATGCCGAGGGCGATGACGCCCAGCGACTCGGACGGCCGGCGCCGTGCGTGGTCCAGCACCAGGGCCACCACCCGGTCGACCTCGGTGGCGGTGGACTCGATCGCCTCCTGCCCCTCACGCACCGGCGCGGACCCGTCCACGACGTCCAGGCACAGGGCCGGCTCCGCGCCCGTGCCCGGGAACGTCACCAGCGACCCGTCGTACATCTGCTCGTTGGCGAAGGCGACCAGCCGCTCGTCCAGCGAGCGGTAGTGCCACGTCAGGCGGCGCACCGGCAGCGCTGCGGACAGGACGTCGAGGACCGACTCGAAGCCCTCGGTGAGCGCGTCGTCGTCGCCGGCCGACCCCCTCGTCGTCGGAGGCTGCGGTGAAGAAGCTGGTCGGCGGCAGCTGCCGCTCGTCACCGGCGACGACGACCTGGGTGCCGCGGGAGATGGCGGAGACGGCCTGCGCCGGGCGGGATCTGGGAGGCCTCGTCGAAGATCACCACGTCGAACCAGCGCCCCGGCGGCAGCACCGACGCCACGACCAGCGGGCTCATCGCCCAGCACGGCTTGATCGCGGTGAGCGTCTCGCCGGCGCGGGGCAGCAGCTCGCGCAGCGGTCGGTGCCGCCGCGACTTCTGCGCCTCGGCCCGCACCAGCGCCTCCTGGTCGGGGTGGTCGGCCAGGGTCTCGCGCAGCCGCCGTCCGACCGCTGCCCGCACCCGCGCGGCCGTGCTGTCGAGGTGGTCGTGGTCGGCGCGGACGTACTCCTCGGCGATGCGGCGCAGGACTCGCCCGTCGTGGGTGCCGTAGCGCGGGTCGCGCACGCTGATGTCATCCAGCAGCGAGATCCACCAGACGCGTTCCATCTCGGGGGTGACGTCGTCGACCGCGACCCCCCGGGCGGCGAGGTCGTCGACGAGCGCGCCGAGGCCCGCGGCGCGCAGCGAGTCCAGCACGGACACGACCCGCGGGAGGACCGCGAGGCGGTCCGCCCGGCCGGCCAGCGCGGTCAGCCGGGCCAGCAGGTCGGTCAGCGGGGTGCCGACGAGGTGCCCCCCGGCGGCCGTGGGCGCCAGCCGGGCGCCGAGCCACTCCAGGTCGGCGCTGAGGGCCGCCCAGGTGCCCTGGGCCTCCTCCAGGGCTGCGGGCACGGCCGGCCGGCCGCCGTCGCCCGCGAGCGCCGTCCACGCCGTCCGCTGCTCCTGGGCCCGCAGGAGGCCCGCGTGCAGGTCGGCCGGCGGCGGGCCGGGGCGCAGCAGCGTGCGCGCGTGGCGCCGCAGCCGCATCCGGGTGAACCAGCCGAGCTCGATGGCGTGCCGGGCGCGGTAGTCCTTGCCGGCCGTGGCGCCGACGAAGTCGGTCAGCTGGACGTCGAACACCTGCGGGGTGAACGCCTCGAGGGTGTGGCGGACCTGCTCCATCAGCTCGAGCGCGCTGCCCCAGTCGGCCGCGCGCACCGCAGGCGGCAGACCGGCCTCGGCCATGGCCGCGCCGAGCCGCTCCTGGGCCGTGTCCAGCCCCCCGGTGCTCAGCCGGCTGGCGATCTCGAGCGCCTTGGCCGCCTCGTCCGCGGTGGTGACGCGGGCGGCGTACCAGGGGTCGTCGCTGCGGTCGGGCGTCCACGCGCCGAGGGACGCGGCCTCGGTCAGCTCACGGCTGAGCGCGCGGACCCGGTCGCGGGACACCCCCCGCAGCGCGTCGCCGTGGATGCGCACCCGGGAGGTCGGCGCGTTGAACCGTTGGGTCAGGCGGGTGAGGGCGACCTGGGCGTCGTACGCGCTGACCCCCCACGGCTCGCGACGCTCGTGCAGGGCCTCCGCGTGGTCGGTCAGGCGGGTGCGCCGGTCCACCAGCGTCCGCTCGACCTCGGTGGTGTCGGGGTCCGCGGCGTCGCTGGCCCGCTCGAGGGTCGCGCCGAGCTCCTGGGCCAGCCGCCGGCGGTTCGTCGCGCCGCTGTGGGCGTCCAGGACGAGGTCGCCGAGGCCGAGGCGGGTCAGCCGGCCGACGACGGCGTCGATCGCGGCCCGCTTCTCGGCGACGAACAGCACCCGCTTGCCGTCACCGGACAGCGAGGCGATGAGGTTGGCGATGGTCTGGCTCTTGCCGGTGCCGGGCGGGCCCTTGATCACCAGGTTGGCGCCCGAGCGGACCGCCTCGATGACGGCCTCCTGGGAGGAGTCGGCGTCCAGGACCAGGTGCTCGCGGCCGGGCTCGGGATCGGGCGCGGCAGCCGGTATGGCGCTGCGCACCGCCTTGAGCGCGTCGGGGTCACCGGCCAGCGCGGCGACGACGTCGTGGTCGGCCAGCGCGTCACCCTGGGCGGCGAGGTCGGCGACCATCGGCAGCTTGGCGTAGGAGAAGGTGCCGACGACCAGCCGCGGGGCGATCGAGAAGTCGGGGATGCCCGAGCACAGGCGCTGCAGCGCGGCGAAGGTCGGGTGCGGGTCGAAGCCCTTGCTCACCATCGACAGGTCGGCGAGGGCGTCGGCGTCGAGCTGCAGGCCCTGCTCCGAGCGCAGGTAGTGCTCGAGCACCGGGTTGAGCTCGACGTCGGCGCCGAGGTCGAGAGCGAAGTCCTGCTGGGCCGCGCCGGTCGCCTTCAGCACGCACGAGCGCAGCAGCACCGGTGCCGCCGGCGCCCGGGACGCCCCGGCCACCCGCCAGGTCGCCATGCCGACGGCGATGAACCCGGCCGCGATGCCGCGCTCCTCCTGCAGCTCGATCGCCTTGGCCCGGATGGTCCGCGCCCGCCGCCGCGCCTCGTGCAGCGCCGCAGGCTCGCGGACCAGGTCCGAGAGCTTGGTCGGGCGCCCGGCCATGAGCATCGCGACGCCGCCGGGGTGGGCGGTGGTCAGGTCGAGCGTGCCGGACGGCAGGTCGCGGTACCACAGCAGCGCGTTGCGGCCACCGAGGTCGACCAGGTGCCGCTGCCAGGCCCGCACCGCCGCCGCCACCCGCTCGCCGCGTGGGTCGGCGCCCGCCTGCGGGGTCGGGGACTGGCTCGGGGACTCCGCAGACGACTCGTTCACCCCCGCAGGCTAACGAACCGGCACGACGGTCTGCCGGTTCGCCTGCCCTCGTGGACGGCCGGGCGCGCCGCCGCGGGTGATGTGGGCGAAAGGGGCAGACCACAGGGCCTTGACAGGTCCGGCGCATGGTCGTGACAGGAACGACCGTCAGCCTCGGGCGCGGACACCTGCCGCAGGCCGGTGCCGGGCAGAAGGAGGGGGCGCGTGCGCCTGCGGTTCCGGTGGGGCAGACGGCGGCTGGTCACCGGCATGGCGGCCTTGCTGGTCGCCGTCGGAGGCGCTGGGGCCTGGGCGGCGACACGCTCGAACGACGCCGCGGCGGCGACACCGACGGTGGTGGCCGCCAGCAGCGGCACCATCCGCCAGACGGTGGCTGCCACAGGGACGATCGAGCCGGCTGTGCAGTCCACCCTCGGCTTTGCGGTCGGCGGGACGGTGACCACCGTGCCCGTCACGGTCGGTGACCACGTCACCAAGGGCTCGGTCCTGGCGACCGTGGACCTGACCGACCTCGCAGCGCCGTCGAGCTGGCGCAGGCGGCCCTCGACGCTGCCGTGGAGCAGCAGACCGCCACCGCGAACGCCGGCTCCTCGGCGACGCAGGTCGCCTCAGCCGCCGCACAGGTCGCCGCCGCGCAGGGCAAGCTGGCCGACGCCAGGCGTCCCTGGCCGACGGCACGCTGCGCTCGCCCATCAGCGGGACGGTCGCCTCCGTCGGGCTGAGCGTCGGCGACACGGTCGGGTCCGGCGCCGGTTCCGGCGCCACGAGCGGCGGCTCCGCCAGCGGCGCCTCCGCCGGAGGCGGCGGGGCACAGAGCGGCTCGGCGTCCCCGGCCGGCTCAGGGTCCATCGTCGTGATCTCAACCGGCTCCTGGCTGGTGAACGCCTCGGTCGACAGCGCCGACCTGGCCTCACTGAAGAAGGGCCTGCAGGCCGAGATCACGCCGACAGGCAGCAGCACCAAGGTGTTCGGCACCGTCAGGTCCGTCGGCATCGTGGCGTCCTCTGCCACCGGTACGGCGACCTTCCCCGTCACCATCGCGGTCACCGGCAGCCCCACGGGCCTGTACGCCGGAGGCACCGCCGGCGTCGCCATCGTGGTCAAGCAGATCCCCCATGTGCTGACGGTGCCCACCCTGGCGTTGCGCACCAGCGGCAACCAGACCGTCGTGCAGCAGATGAGGAACGGCGCACAGGTCACCATCCCGGTGACGGTGGGCACGACGTACGGCGCGACGACCCAGGTCCTCAGCGGGCTCAAGGCCGGCGACCAGGTCGTCCTGACCCTCCCCCGACCGGGTGGCCCGGGCACCAACGGGTCCGGCGGACGGCTCCGCCGTGGGTCCGGGACCGGCGGCTACCCCGGTGCCGGCGCTCCAGGAGGTGGTCAGGGTGGCGGCTTCCCCGGAGGCGGGGGCTACCCGGGCGGCGCGGGTGCCCAGGGCGGGCTGCCCGGCGGAGGGCGCGGCTGATGACCGACCTGTGGCAGACCCGGCCGTCCGGGACCGACTCCGCAGCCGACCGTCCGGTGGGCCACCACGACCCCCAGACCGCTGGTCCGGGCGAGCGACCGATCCTCCGGCTGCGCGACGTGCGCAAGACCTATGCCACCGGTGCGGCCGAGGTCGAGGCCCTGCGGGGAGTCTCCCTCGACGTCCGGGCCGGGGAGTACGTCGCGGTCATGGGCCCCTCGGGGTCCGGGAAGTCCACGCTCATGCACATCCTCGGCTGCCTCGACGCGACGACCAGCGGCACCTACGAGCTGGCCGGCACCGACGTCAGCGGCATGAGCGAGGCCGACCTGGCGGAGGTCCGCAACCGGCGGATCGGCTTCGTGTTCCAGCAGTTCAACCTCCTGCCGGCGCTGTCGGCGTGGCGCAACGTCGAGCTGCCACTGACGTACGCCGGGGTCGGCCGTGCCGAGCGGCGGCAGCGCGCCGTCCGGGCCCTGGAGCGGGTCGGGCTCGGCGACCGGGTGGACCACCGTCCCGGAGAGCTGAGCGGCGGCCAGCAGCAGCGCGTGGCGGTCGCGCGCGCTCTCGTCACCGACCCCACGCTGATCCTGGCCGACGAGCCGACCGGCAACCTCGACTCTCGTTCCACCGCAGACGTGCTGGGGCTCCTCGACGAGCTGCACGCGTCCGGGCGCACCATCGTGCTGATCACCCACGAGCACGAGGTCGCCACCGTCGCCCAACGCACGGTGCGCATCCAGGACGGCCTCGTCGCGGGCCACCCGGGACCGTCGGCTCCGCTGGTCGCGGCGGCCCGGTCATGACCTGGGCCGACACCATCCGCACGGCCCTGGAGGCGGTGCGGTCCCGCCGGCTGCGGTCGTTCCTGACCATGCTCGGCATCCTCATCGGCATTGCCGCGGTGATGCTCACGGTCGGTCTGGGCCAGGGGGCGCAGGCGCAGGTCCGTGACCAGATCGGCAGGCTCGGCAGCAACCTGCTCATCGTGTCGCCGGGCAGCACCACCAGCAGCACCGGTCTGCGCGGCGGACGTGGATCGGCCTCCACGCTGACCGCTCGTGATGCGGCGGCGCTGGCAGACAGCCGGGTCGCACCCGACATCGCGCGGGTCGCGCCGGTGACCAGCGGCTCACAGTCGCTCACCGCCGGCACCAGCAACTGGACCACCACGGTCGTCGGCACCACGCCCGACTGGCTCCAGGTCCGCTCGCGGTCAGTGGTCCAGGGACACTTCCTCACCGCGAACGACCTCGCGAACGCGTCCCAGGTCACGGTCCTCGGGGCCAGCACGGCATCGGAGCTGTTCGGCGCGCGGAGCCCGGTCGGGCAGACGGTGGACGTCAACGGGTCATCGCTGACGGTGATCGGCGTCCTGGACACGGTTGGCTCCTCGGCCACCTCCGACGACGACGACCAGGCCATCGTGCCGCAGACCACGTTCGGCGCACGGCTGTCGACCACGGGCACGACCGCGGTCTCCTCGCTCTACCTGCAGGCGACGTCCAAGGACACCCTCTCGGCGGCGTACCAGGAGGCGAACGCGGCACTGCTCTCCGCGCACGGGCTCGCCGCGGGCGCGGCCGACTTCACCATCAGCAGCCAGCAGTCGCTGCTGGCCACGGCCACGTCCACCGACCGCACCCTCACCGTCCTGCTCGTCGGCATCGCGGGAATCTCATTGCTGGTGGGCGGTATCGGCGTCATGAACATCATGCTCGTGTCCGTGACCGAGCGGATCCGCGAGATTGGGCTGCGCAAGGCGCTGGGCGCCACACCGGGAGCCGTGCGACGTCAGTTCCTCGTCGAGGCCAGCACCCTCGGATTGGCCGGCGGGGTTCTCGGGCTGGTCCTCGGCGTCGTCGGCGCCCTGACGCTGCCCCGGTTCCTCGGACAGCCCGTGACCGTCTCCCCCGTCGTCGCACTCGGGGCGCTCGGCGTCGCGCTCGTGATCGGGATCGTGGCCGGTGTCTACCCAGCCGGACGAGCCGCGCGCCTCGCCCCCATCGACGCCCTTCGCAGCGAGTGACCCCATGACCCAAGGACCCCACGCAAGGAGCAGCACCATGCCGCCAGCAGTCCAGTTCCCGCATCAGCACGGGCCCGACGGCTGTGCGCCGCGGAGCCGTCGTGCCCCCGTGCGGGCCACCCTCCCGGTGGCTGCTGTCGCGGCGGCCGTCACGCTGCTCAGCGCCTGCGGGAACGCAGGCAGCACGACCGGCGCGGCGGCCGCGCCGGCACCATCGGCCACCTCCACGAGCGGCACCCAGGGCGGGGCCGGCCAGGGCAGCCCCGGCCAGGGCGGACCCGGGCGGGACGGTCGGGACGGCGGCATGTCCGGCGCCTCGGGGCTGCTGGCTGCCCTCGACGGAAAGACGCTGCAGGTGCAGGGCAACCAGACGCAGACGGCAGTCACGTGGTCCGCCTCGACGGCGTTCACGCAGACGAGGAAGACCACGGCGGCGGCCGTGAAGGTCGGCAGCTGCGTGGTGGTCCGCGCGGCGGCACCGCCCGTCGCCCAGGGCACACCGTCAGCCGCGCCGCCGGCGACCGGTCAGCCGGCCGTCAGCGTGCTGGTCTCCGCTGCCGTGGGTGGACAGTGCACGGCGATCGGCGGTGGGGCAGGTTTCGGTGCCGGCGGCTTCGGCCGCGGTGGTGGTTTGCGCGGCGGGGCCCGGCAGGAAGGGGGCGCACCCAGCGGGATGCCGACCGACCGTCCCACCGGCATGCCGACCGGGCGCCCCCGCAACCGCTCGTTCGGCGCTGGCGGAGGTGGTGCCTTCGGCCGGGTCACCGCCGTCACGGGCAGCGCGATCACGGTGGCGAGCGCGCGTCCCGCCGCCAACGGCGGCACCGCCACGACCACTGCGGTGACCGTGCCGACGACGGCCGCCACGACGTACTCGGCCACCGCGAAGGCGACCTCCAGCGCGCTGACGGTGGGCACGTGCGTGACGGCGTTCGGCCCTGCGGACGACACCGGCAGCATCGCGGCAAGGAGCATCAGCGTGCGACCGGCCGAGTCAGGGACCTGCACCGGTGGCTTCGGCCGCCCGGGCGGCCCGGGCGGCGCTGCCGGCGACAACGCCCCGGCAGGAGGCGCGGATGCCTGACCCCACCAGGGCTGCGGCGCAGCACCGCTGGGTACACCGGACCGTGCCGCTCGCCGTGGCCGTCGTCCTCGTGGCCGGCGGCACGGTCGTCTCCAGGTCGGTCGCGAACGCGGGCCAGGGCGAGGCGTTCCGCACCGCAACTGTGACCCGGGGCGACGTGCAGCAGACGCTGGACCTCACCGGGTCGGCGCAGCGGGTCAACCAGCAGAGCGCGGCGTTCGCGGTGGCCGGCTCCGTGTCGGCTGTCCGGGTGGCCGTGGGCGACCAGGTGCACGTGGGGCAGATGCTGGCCACACTGGACCGCACCCCGCTGCAGCACGCCGTCACCGACGCCCAGGCGGCTCTGGCTCGCGCGCAGGCGGCTCTCGACTCCGACAAGACGGCGGGCGCGACGTCCACGACGTCGGCAACACCGTCCCGTGCCACCGCAGCAGCCGTCGTCGTCGTTCCCGCCCTCAGCCTCTCCCCCCGCGTGACCGCCCCGGTCGCCGCGACACACCTCGGCCGACCGGACACCTCCGGGACGGCGGCGCAGCGGGCGCAGCAGGCAGCGACAGGCGCCCAGAGGACGGCTCAGGCAGACCTCGCCGCGCTGGACACGCAGCTGGCGGCGCAGTCCACGGCGTGCGCCGGTGTCCTCTCCCCGCCGACGCCGTCCCTCCCGACCCCCCGCCCGACGGGTCCACCGACCCCCACGCCTCCATCGACACCCACGCCCACACCGACCGCGACCCGGACCACCACGCCGACCCCCACGGGCACGGGGACGGGGACGGGGACGGCCGATCGCGGCACCCGGTCGGGCTCCCCGGCAGCCAACGCAGCCTTCCTCCAGGAGTCGGCAGCAGCACCGGCCCCGGCCCAAGGTTCGCCGAGTGCCTGCCTGACCGCCATCCAGAGGTCGCAGCGGACCCAGCACGAGCTGGCCACCGCGCAGCACGCCCTGGCTGAGGCGCAGACGCAGCTGACTGCCGTCCTGGCCGCCCAGGCCCAGGCAAGCTCCGGGTCCGGCGGGACGGGAGCGAAGGCCACCGGCCCCAGCCCCACCAGGTCACCCGGCACCGCATTTCGTGGCGCCGGGCCGGCCGCCACGCCACGCAGCGGCACCGGCACCGGCACCTCCTCCTCCGCCCGGGCGCGCACCGGTCACAGCACCGCCCCGAACGGCGCCACCGGCTCGGGCTCAGGCCCCGCGCCCGGCTCGAGCTCCGGAACGGCGCTGTCCGGCGCTGCCCGCGTCACCGCTGACGAAGCGACGGTGACCGAGGCCGAGCAGGCTCTGCGCGACGCCCGCAACCACCTCGCGGCAGCCACCTTGACCGCTCCGATCGCCGGCACGGTGGCCAGCGTCGGAGTCACCAAGGGCGCTTCCGCGGGCAGCAAGGCCATCGTGATCGTCGGCTCGGGGGCGGTGCAGGTCACCGTCGACGTGCCGCTCGCCTCGCTGCCCCACGTGGCTGTGGGCCAGAGCGCCGCCGTCACGCCCCAGGGCGCCACATCGGCCGTGCACGGCACCGTCCGCTCGATCAGCCTGCTGCCCGCGGCCGCCTCCGGCGCAGCGGCCGCCTCCGGCGCGGCGGCCGGCAGCGCGGCGACGTACCCGGTGGTGGTGCTCGTCCCCACTGCGGTGCCTGCGCTGGCCAGCGGGGCGCGGGCGGACGTGAGCATCGTACTGTCCACGGCACACGACGTGATGACCGTGCCGGGGTCGGCGGTGACTCGGCTGGCCAACGGCACCAGTGTGGTCACGACCGTGAACGGCACCACCACCACGCGGACGCCGATCACGACCCGCGCGGTGAGCGCGACCTCGGTGCAGGTGGTCAGCGGACTCACCCTCGGTGAGCGGCTGCTCCTGGCCGACCTGGCCACGCCGCTGCCCACGGGCTCGGCGGCAGCTCCACGCCGGTTCGGTGGAGCCGGCGGCTTCGGCGGCGGCGGCTTCGGCGGTGGTGGCGGCGGCTTCAGCGGCGGCTTCGGCGGTGGAGGCGCCTCCCGCGACTGAGAAGGGACGTCAGCGCAGCGGCACCAGCCAGGAGAGCACCGACGCGTCCTCGAGGATCAGGTCGGCCAGCTCGGCGTTGAAGCGGGCGCCGTGGTCGGCGCCGAGGTGGGCCTGGAACGCCGCCTCATCACGGTAGACCTCGAACACGAAGAACTCCGACGGCCGCGCCGCCTGGGTGTAGGGGTCGAACCGGATGTTGCCCGGCTCCTGGCGGACCGAGGCCGTCAGCTCGTGGACCAGCTCGGCGACCCGCTGCTCGCAGCCGGGCCGGGCGGTGAAGCGGGCACACAGCGTCCGGGCCTCCGGGGCGCCCGCTGCGGGCGCCCCGGAGGCGGGTCGGACGTCAGCCACCGGCGAGCGGTGCCTTGACGGCGAGGACCGCGCACTCGGCGTCCAGCAGGATCTGCTGCGCCGTGCTGCCGGTGAGCAGCTTGCCGACGGGAGACCGCCGGCGGATGCCGATGACGATCAGCTCTGCCTTGAGGTCCGTTGCGGTCGCGAGGATCTCGTCGGCGGCAGACCGCCCACCGGTGGCCTGGCGCACCTCGTGCTCCAGGTCGAGGTCACGCAGCCGGGCGTCAAGCGCGTCGATGTCCGCCGCGGTGGCGAAGTTCGGGTGCGCGTTGTTGCCGTGGTGCCCGGTGTTGACCACCACCAGCCTGGTCTCGTGCTGGCGGGCCATCTCGATGCCGTAGTCGACCGCAGCCAGCCCCTCGGGGGTCGGGATGTAGCCGGCGACGACCGTCACGACAGGGCCTCCTCGGGGATGTCCTCGGCGCCGGTGATGAAGGACACGACGTCGCTCATCGAGACCTTCTTGGGGTCGACCACGCCCGTGCGCTTGCCGAGGCGGTGCACGTGGATGCGGTCCGAGACCTCGAAGACCGCGGGCATGTCGTGGCTGATCAGCACCACGGGCATGCCCCGCTCGCTGATCCGCTTGATCAGCTCGAGGACCTGCGCGGTCTCGCGGACACCGAGCGCCGCGGTGGGCTCGTCCATGATGACGACCTTGCTGCCGAACATGGCCGCGCGCGCCACCGCCACCGCCTGCCGCTGCCCACCGGAGAGGCTCTCCACGGGCTGGGTGATGTCCTGGATCGTGGCGATCCCCAGCGAGTTCAGCTCGTCACGGGCCCGGGTGCGCATCGCCTTCTTGTCCAGCAGGCGCAGCTTGCCCAGCAGCCCCTCCTTGCGCAGCTCCCGGCCGAGGAACAGGTTGGTGGCGATGTCCAGCGCGGGCGCGACGGCCAGCGTCTGGTAGACCGTCTCGATGCCCTCGTTGCGGGCCTCGACCGGTGAGTGGAACCGGACCTGCTTGCCGTCCAGCTTGATCTCCCCTGCGTCGGGGATGAGCGCGCCGGTCAGGGCCTTGATCAGGCTGGACTTGCCGGCGCCGTTGTCGCCGACGATGGCCAGCACCTCACCGGGGTAGAGGTCGAAGTCGGCGCCGTTGATGGCGGTGACGTGCCCGTACCTCTTGACCAGGCCCCTGGCGGTCATCATCGGTTCGCGTGCGGCCGCTGTCGTGCGGCCCGTGGACGGTTCGGTTGCGGTGCTCATCAGCCCTTCCTCCGGGTGGCTTGGTCGAACGCGACGGCGGCGATCACGAGGACACCGGTGGCCAGGTTCTGGTAGTTGGAGTCGATCCCCATCTGGGTCAGACCGCTGCGCAGAACGGCAACGATGAGCGCACCGACGACCGTCCCGACCACGCCGCCACGGCCACCGAAGAGGCTCGTGCCGCCGATGACGACGGCGGTGATGCTGTCGAGGTTGCCGGTCTGGTAGGCGTTCGGGTCGGCGGTCGGGGTGCGCCCGAGGGCCATCCACGCCGCGAAGCCGTAGATGAGGCCCGCGACGGCGTAGACGCTGATCAGGGTCTTGTCGATGTGGATACCGGTCAGCCGGGCGGCCTCCGGCTCGTTGCCGACGGCGTAGACGTGCCGCCCCCAGCCGGTCTTGCTGAGGACGAACCACATCACCACGAAGAGGATGGCCGCGAGGATCATGCCCATCGTGAACTGGACCCGCCCGAAGAGGTACAGCGAGCTGCCGAGGAAGGTCAGCAGCCCGTCGGGCACCGGGTACGTCGTGCCGGCGCTGTAGAGGTTGGTCACGGCGGTCACCACGGCGAGCATGCCCAGGGTGACGATGAACGGGGGGAGCTTCACGCGGGCCACCAGCGTGCCGGAGATCATCGCGATGATCGTGCACGCGATGAGACCGGCGACGACGGCGATGAACGGCGGCGTCCCACCGATCGTCAGCCTGGTCAGCAGCAGCGTGCCGAACACCGCGATGGCGGCGTTGGCCAGGTCGATGCCGGCGGTGAGGATGATCAGCGTCTGCCCGAGGGCCAGCGTGCCGATCACCACCGACTGCTGCACGATCAGCGAGAAGTTGTCCACGTTGAGGAACGTGTCGGTGGCGATCGAGAAGAAGATCATCACCAGCAGCAGGGCGGCGGTCGGCCCCAGCACGGGGTTGCGCGCGAACGCCTTGCGCATCGAGTCACCACGGCTTGTGTGCTTGGTCTCCGGTGCAGTTGTCGTCGCAGTCATGATCAGCCCCAGCAGTTCTGGGCACCCCAGGCGGTGTCCTTGGAGGTGAGGCCCTTCACGGGCTTGTCAGTGATGAGCATGGCACCGGTGTCCACGAAGCCGGTAGGTTTCACGCCCTTCTTCGCATACTCGGTGACCGCGTTGACCCCCTCCTCGGCCATCTTCTTGGGGAACTGCATCACGGTGGCGACGAACATGCCGTCCTTGACGTTGGTGACCCCCTGACAGCCGCCGTCGATCGCGCCGACGATGACCTTGCCGTTCAGGCCCTTCTCCTTGAGCGCCTGGTAGGCGCCGCGCGCGGCGGGCTCGTTGATGTTGTAGACGACGTTGACCTTGCCACCGACGCGCTGCAGCAGGTTCTCCATCTGCTGCTGGGCCTTGGTCTGGTCGCCCTGGGTGAGTGCGCTGCCGATGACTGCGGGCGTCTTCAGCGGCAGGCCCATGCCCTCGAGGAAGCCGTTGTGGCGCTGGATGCCGACCGAGGCGCTGGGGTCGAGGTCCATCGTCACGATCTGCGGCGCCTTGCTCCCCATCGTGGCCTTGACGTACTGGCCGAGCAGCTTGCCGGCCTGCTCGTTGTTCGTGGCGTACGTCGCGGCCACCGCGTTCGCCGGGTCCGTCGCGGTGTCCAGGGCGATGACCACGACACCGGCGTCCTGGGCCTTCTTGATCGCGGAGAGCACGCCACCGGAGTTGCTCGGGGTGATGAGGATGCCCTTGACGCCCTGCTGGACGAGGTTCTCGATGGCGGTGACCTGACCGGCGTTGTCGCCGTCGAACTTGCCGGCGAGGGCGATCAGGGTGTTGCCGTCCTTCTGCGCCGCGGCCTTGGCCGACTCGCGCAGCTTGACGAAGTAGGGGTTGCTCTCGGTCTTGGTGACCAGGCCGATCTTGATCGGTCCCGTGGTCGTGCCGGCCCCCTGGGCGAGCCCGGCCCGGAGGTCTTGGTGGTGCTGCAGGCGCTCAGGCCGAGCGCGGTCACCGAGACGAGGGCGACGGCCATGGCGGCCGGTCGGTGGATGGGTCGCATGCGTTTCTCCTGGTGAATCAGCGTCCGGCCCGGGTGGCTGGACCTCGTGAGCGCCGCCATGACGGCTGAGCGGTTGGCGCAACACTAGGGACGTCCGCAGGCCTTGCCTATGGTTTGCGCAAACCGTTGCGCAACACTCCGGTAACGCGCCACCATGCGACGGTGGTTGCCTCCCGACGCTCCTCCCCCCGCCTGGCCGACGTGGCCACGCTGGCCGGGGTGTCGATCACGACGGTCTCGCACGTGGTCAACGGGACGCGGTACGTCGCCCCCGACACCCGTGAGCGCGTCCGGCACGCCCTCGAGGCCCTGCACTACGAGCCACCGGCTCCCGTGGTTCCCAAGCGCGCCGGCCGGGCGATCGGCCTCGCCACCACCGGCGCGAGCAACCCCTACGTCGGCGAGCTGATCCAGGGCGTGGCCTCCGAGGCCAGCCGCGCCGGGTTCGCGCTGCTGCTGTGCGACACGTACGACGACCCGCAGGGCGAGGCGACCGCCGTGGCCACGCTGCTCGCGCACCACGTCGAGGCGGTGGTGCTCGCCCCGACGGCCGGCTGGGAGACCGAGACGCTGCCGTTGTTGCGCAAGCACGAGACGCCCTTCGTGCTGGTCGACCGGATGAGCGAGGTGCGGTGCGACCAGGTGGGCACCGAGAACGAGGCCGTCTCGGTGGCGCTGGTCGAGCACCTGCTCGAGCTCGGCCACCGCCGCGTCGGCATGCTCAGCGGGCTGGCCGGGCTGTCCACGACCACCGAGCGGCTGAACGGCTACCGGCGGGCGCACGAGGTGCTGGGGCGCCCTGTCGACCAGCAGCTGGTCATGCAGGGGCTGTCGACCGTGGGCGGCGGGCGCGCCGCCGTCACCTCGATGCTGCGCCTGCGGCAGCCGCCGACGGCGATCTTCAGCGGCAACAACGCGATGACGATCGGCGCGCTGCTCGCGCTCAAGCAGGCCCAGGTGCGCATCCCCGACGACGTGGCGCTGGTGACGTTCGACGACTTCGAGTGGGCCAGCGCCATCTCACCGGCGCTGACCGCCGCCGCGCAGCCGTTCCACGCGGTCGGCGCCCAGGCCGTGCAGCTGCTGCAGCGCCGCCTCGCCGATCCGTTCGCCCCGCGGCGCGTCGTCCGCCTGCCCGCGGAGATCGAGCACCGCGAGAGCTGCGGCTGCCGCGCCGTCGACAGCACCGGGACGGTCCAGCCGGCGTCCCCCCGCCCCGCCTGACCAGCACCGGCTACGACGCAGCGCACCGGGGCGCCCCCGCCGCCGCTGCGGGCTGCAGGCGCCCGCAGCGCACGGTCTCAGGAGCAGCCGTTCACGGTGGCCGCGAGCATGTCGACGCCCTGCATCAGCGCCAGCGTCGCCGGCCGGCCGTTCACGACGAACGCGAACGTCTTCACGCGCCCGTCCTTGCCGACGGTCCACCCGGCGAGCGCGACCGCGTCGCCCAGCGTCCCGGTCTTGGCGTGGACCTTGCCTGCGGCGCACCTGGACGCCGCCGTGGTGAACCGGCCGTAGGCCGCCTGCAGCGTCCCGGTCCTCCCCGCGACCGGCAGCCCGGCGTCGCTGCGCAGGAGCGCCAGCCGGCTGCTGTTGCCCGGCTCGAAGGCGTTGGCGACGACGCGGGCGAGCTGGATGCCGCTCAGCCGGTCGCTGCGCGACAGGCCCGACCCGTCGTACAGGGCGGTGGCCGTGAGGCCCTGGCTGGCCAGGCCCTTTGCCTGGGCCGACCGCGCCGCGGACCACGTGTTGCCGTAGACCCATCCGGATCCCGACGAGGCGGTGCAGGGCCTCGGCGTGCTCGTTGTCGGACGTCAGCATCATGTGCGAGATGCTCGTGCCGAGGGTGACCCCCGCCGACGACGCCAGCAGGGGCGCCTTCACTGCGGCGCGACCGCGCCCGATGCGGGTCGACGGTGATGCCGTTGGCCTTCAGCTTCGCGGCGAAGACCTTGGCGGCGTCGAGCGCCGTGTCGGGCACGTCGTGGCGGTCGACGACCAGGGAGCGCAGCCACGTGGTGTCAGCCGGCACGTAGCTCGACTTCCAGCCCGTTGCCAGCGTCGGGGCGGCGAAGAGGGAGTCGTCGGCGTACAGCCGCACCCGGGTCTGCCTGGCCGCCTTCATCTTCGCCGCGGCGGCCTTGGCCAGCGCCGCGAGCTGCGCGGAGGACAGGTCGGGGTCGCCGGACCCGACGAGGACGACCTGGTCGGCCTGGTTCTGCTGCGCTCCCTGCCTCACCGTGGTCGTGAAGCGGTGCGAGCTGCCGAAGGTCGCCAGCGCATCGGTCGCCGTCACCAGCTTGGTGGTCGAGGCGGGCATCAGGCCGCTCGTGCCGTTCCTGGACCACACGAGGCGCCCACTGGCGGCGTCCACGACCGCACCGGTGAAGGCGCTCCCGAACCGCGATGTCGTGACGCGGGACGACAGGGATGACCCGATCCGGCGGTCCGCGCTGGACGGAGCCGATGTCACCGCCGAGAGGGCCGGCCGCAGAGCGGTGCTGACTCCCGCGGTCCGCGGTGCGGCGCCCGCCCCGGACGGCGCCGCAACGAGCAGGCCAGCTGCCAGAGCCACGCCCAGGGCGCCACTTCCAGCGGGCCGGCGACGGATGGTTGCGCTCATGATGGGTCCTCCCCGGTTCGGCGGCTGTCCTCGGCGCGGCGCAGTGCCGGTGAGCACCCCCGAGGACGTCGACGCTAGGACCGGGACCGACCGCGGCCGAACCACTTGGTCAGATGTGGGCCGAAGCCAGGGCCGCGGCGTACCTGCCGCATTCCCTCCCCTTGCCGCACTCTCAGCGGGCACACAGGCGGGTCGAGTGCGTGCGGTGTGGGCACCGGCTGGAGGGAAAGCGGTCCGAACCGTGTCGGGCCGACACGCCGCCGCCTGTGTCACGGTGCCGACGCCCGGGACAGGGACCTTGGTCCCTTTCTCGGGCTGGACCTGGTTGGCAGGGTCGCGCAGGAGGTGGCCAGCGCAGGCGACCGACAGCCACTCCACGAGACCACGGTGAAAGGAGGGCAGGACGTGCCCCGCACCTCCATCAGCACAGCCCGACGACACAACAACACGGACGAGCTCACCCGCCAGGTGACCGGACTGACCTACCCGACCACGACCGAGGAGCTGCTTGCGGTCGGCGTGCGGCTCCTGCTGCCGCCCCGCATCCTGGAGCAGCTGTCGCGGCTGCCGTTGCACCAGCGCTTCGCCTCCCCCGCTGAGGTGGGCGCCTGCGTGGCGAGCACCTACGGCGCCACGGGTCGCCGTACCTGATCCGGCCGCGCCGCCCGGATCACCGCGTCCGCCGCACGGAACGGCCGCGACCACGACGCAGAGACAGAACGTTCCCTGAGTGTCGCGATCTGCGAAAGCGCCCTCGCGTGGGGCGTCCCGGGTGGATCCTGACCCCAGAGCGGGGAGGACGCCCAGGAGGACCCCATGGCCGGTGCCGCCACACCCACAGCGCCGAGGGAGTCGGGAGACCACGACCGGCTCGCGGACCTCGGCTACCGGCAGGAGCTCTCCCGCGTCCTGTCCCTCTTCGACAACTTCAGCGTGGCGTTCTCCTACCTCTCGCCGATGGTCGGGGTCTACTCGCTCTTCGTCCTCGGCGCGGGCGCCGGTGGGCCGCGCTACCTGTGGCTCATGCCGATCGTCGTCGCCGGCATGCTGCTGGTGGCCCTCGTCTTCGGTGAGCTCGGCAGCCACTACCCGGTGGCGGGCGCGCTGTACCAGTACGGCAAGTACTCGGTCGGCGCCGCCTACGGTGGTGGGTGGGCTGGATCTACGGCATCGCCCTGCTCGTCACCGTGGCCAGTGTCGACACCGGCGTGGTGCCGTACGTCGCCGCCCTGGTCAACCAGTGGTTCGGCACCTCGCTGGACCCGACGAGCCACACCACGATCCTCGTCGTCACGGTCCTGCTCATCCTGATGCAGACGGCGCTGAACACGGTGGGCGCGAAGGTCCTCGGCCGGATCGCCCGTCTCGGGGTGTACGTCGAGACCATCGGCACCTTCGGTGTGGCGATCGCGTTGGGGATCGTGGGGTTCCACCACGGCCTCGGCTTCCTCTTCACGACCGCGGAGCCGAGCGGGCGCGCCAACAGCCTGCAGGTCGACTTCGGCGGCAGCTGGTGGACCGGCGCCGCGCTCGTGGCCATCCTGGCCCACGTCTACATCTTCTACGGGTTCGAGGCAGCCGGGGACGTGGCGGAGGAGACGGTCGACGCCAGCCGGCAGGTGCCGCGGGCGATGCGCGCCGCCCTGGTGTACGGCGGCGTCGCGTCGTTCGTGCTCGTGGCCGGCCTGCTGCTCGCGACCCCCTCCGACGCGAAGGGCTACGCCAACGCGACGTCGTTCGCCGGCGGCGTCCCGGCCATCCTCGCCCAGCTGCCGCAGTGGCTGCAGGACTTCTTCCTGGTCATGGTGATCCTGGCGTTCTTCTCCTGCGGTACGGCGGTCCAGGGCGCCGGTGCGCGCCTCGCCTACTCGTACGCGCGGGACGGCGCCGTCCCCGGCAGCGCGTGGGTGCGGCGGATCTCACCGCGCTTCCGCACCCCGACGAACGCGCTCATCATCGGTGCGGTCGTCCCGCTGCTGTTCACGCTGATGGTCAACATCAACCCGGCCAAGGACGTCCACCTCCTGTGGTTCACCTTCCCCGCCGGGATCAACGCCCTGACGGCGCTGGTGTCCTTCGGGGTCACCGGCATCTACCTCTCGTTCCTGCTGACCGTGATCGGCTCGATGGTGGCGCGGGCGCGCGGATGGGTCCCCGAGGGCGCCTTCCGGCTCGGCCGGTGGGCGTGGCCGGTGAGCATCGTGGCCGCGGCGTACCTCGGCCTCATGCTGCTCAACATCGTCGCTCCGACGGGCCTGGCCAGTCCGCGCGGTGCGCTGTTCAACTTCGACTGGGTCACCCTGATGGTGATGGTCGTCATCGTCCTCGTCGGCGCGGCCTACTTCTTCGTCGCCCGGCCGGACCGCCGGCTGTCGGCCCACCTGTCCGACGAGATGGAGCAGACCGGCGCCGAGCGACACCCCGCCTGACCTCTTCCAGCCGCGCCGGGGCTCACTGCACGGTGATCTTGGTCTGCATGCCTTGGGCCTTGTGCCCGTCCACCGGGCAGTACACCTCGTAGGTGCCCTTCTGCAGGGTCACCGTCATCGACGTCGACGCCCCGGGCGACAGAGGCTCGGACTTGCGGTCCGAGACGCCCGGGCCGTCGATCTCCAGGGCGTGGGTGATGGTGCCCTTGTTGGTGATCTTGAACGTGTGCTCGCCCGGCGTGAAGGTCATCGTCGGCAGCGAGATCGTGAACTCGGTCTCGCTGACGTTCACGTCTCTGCCGTTCATCGAGGCGCTCCCCATCGACGTCGTCGCGGCAGCCGACGAGGCCGAGGAGCTGCTGCTCCCACCGGCCGCGCCCGATGACCCGCTGCTGCCGCAGGCGGCAGGGAGCAGGCCGAGCGTCGCCAGAGCCATGAGCGCAAGGGGCCTGCGCGCCGTCAGGTGTGTCCCGAACATTTCGTCCTCCTCGCGTGTTCCCCACTCAGGCACACGGGAACGCCGCCCTCCCGGTTCAGGTCACGCGCCGATTCCAGTCCGAGCGGGGGTGGCGCCCCGGCTGTGGCTGGAGAAGTCTGGGGAGGACGTCGGGGAGCAGGGCGCGACGCAGGGAGGGAGGGCCGTCCGGTGGGTGCTGAGGCTGCCGCGCCGCGCGGGCGGCTGACGGCGGCGCTGCTGCTCGGGGCCGGGGTAGCCGTCGCGCTCGGGGTGTACGGACGCGTCCACGTGCCGACGTACGGCGCGCTGCCCTCGTTCGGTTTCTCCAGCACCGCGACCTTCAAGGCCTGGACGGGGACCGTGGTCGTGG
Source organism: uncultured Actinomycetota bacterium (assembly GCA_963724015.1). GTDB lineage: Bacteria > Actinomycetota > Actinomycetes > Actinomycetales > Dermatophilaceae > CAVRTM01. The sequence continues at coordinate 181,440 of CAVRTM010000004.1, read as the reverse complement.
CCCTGGCGGTCGTCCAGCTGGGAACGGCGTTGTGGCTCTACGGCCACCTGCCCGGCGCCGGCCGGCCGCCGGCGCACCTGGCCGAGCTCCACCGCGCCACAGGGCTGGTCGCGTTCGTCGTGTCGCTGCCGGTGGCGGCGTACTGCCTCTATGGGTTCGGCTTCGCACCGGCCCCGCTGTCCGCCCGGACGCTGGTGCACTCGGTGGCGGGCTGCGCCTTCTACGGCGCGTTCGCCGCCAAGGTGCTCCTGGTCCACACGCGGCGCCTGCCCGGATGGGCGCTCCCGCTCGCCGGCGGCCTGCTGCTGAGCACGGTCGTCCTGGCCTGGCTGACCAGCGCGCTCTGGCTCTTCACCACCGTCGGCGTCACCCGTTGACCTGCCTCGACAGGCGTGTTCGACTACTTCCCCTGCCCGCCCGGGGCGCCGTACGACGGCCCGGTGGCTTCGAGGAGATGAGGCACGATGCCGGTTCAGCCCCCTTCGCGCGAGGACCTGCGGGCCATCGCCGAGTCCTTCCACCTCCACCTCGACGACGCCGGGGAGGCCACCATGCAGGCGTTGGTCACCGGCGCTCTCGCGTCGTACGACGTGGTGGACGCGCTGGCCGAGCGCGACCGTCCGACCGCCCCGCAGCGCGACCACGCCACCCCCAGCGCCGAGGACAACCCGCTCAACGCCTGGTACGTCACCGCGGAGGTCACCGGCGCGGGCACCGGCCCGCTGGCCGGCAAGCGGGTCGCGATCAAGGACAACGTCATGGTGGCCGGCCTGCCGATGATGAACGGCTCACGCTCGCTGGAGGGCTTCGTCCCCGTGGAGGACGCGACCGTGGTCACCCGGATCCTGGCCGCCGGCGGCACGGTGGCCGGCAAGTCGGTCTGTGAGGACCTGTGCTTCTCCGGCGGCAGCCACACCTCAGCCAACGGCGCGGTGCACAACCCGTGGGACCGCAGCCGGTCCGCCGGCGGGTCCAGCTCGGGCAGCGCCGCCCTGGTCGCGGCGGGTGCGGTCGACGTGGCCGTCGGCGGCGACCAGGGCGGCTCGGTCCGGCTGCCGGCGTCGTGGTGCGGCATCGTCGGGCTCAAGCCCACGCACGGGCTGGTGCCCTACACGGGAGCCTTCCCCATCGAGGCGACGATCGACCACCTCGGACCGATGGCCCGCACCGTGCGCGACGCGGCCACGCTGCTGACGGCGATCGCCGGCCCGGACGGACAGGACCCCCGCCAGGCCGGGGCGCCCAGCGGCGTCGACTACACCGTCGGCCTCGAGGACGGCGTGGCCGGCAAGCGGGTCGGCATCCTGCGCGAGGGCTTCGCAGTGCCCGGCCTCAGCGAGCCCGAGGTCGACGAGGCCGTACGGCGCGCCGCGCAGCGCTTCGCCGAGGTCGGCGCCGAGGTCGTGGAGGTCTCGGTGCCCGAGCACGCCGACGCGGTCCACGTGTGGAACGTCATCGCCACGGACGGCGCGACCTGGCAGATGCTGCGCGGTAACGGGTACGGCTACGGCTACAAGGGCCGCTACAGCCCGGAGATGATGGAGCACTACGCCCGCGGGCTGGAGAAGAGCTTCGACGACGTCTCCGCCACGGTGCAGCTCACCGGGCTGTGCGGCCAGTACATGCTCGACACCTACCACGGCACGCACTACGCCAAGGCACAGAACCTCTCCCCGCGCATCCGCGCCGCGTACGACGCCGCGCTGCAGGGCGTCGACGTCCTGGTCCTGCCGACCCAGCCGCTGCGGGCCACCGAGCTCCCGGCCGCCGATGCCCCGATGACCGAGTACGTCGTCCGGGGGCTGGAGATGATCGGCAACACCGCGCCGTTCGACGTCACCGGCCATCCCGCGATCAGCGTGCCCGCCGAGGTCACTGACGGGCGGCCGATCGGCATGATGATCGTGGGCAGGCACTGGGACGAGCGGGGCGTGCTGACCTTCGCCCAGGCGTACGAGTCCCTCGTGGGCGCGTTCCCGGCGCCGCCACGGCGTTCCTGACCGAGCCGTCAGGCACTCTGACCAGCCGGACATCTGCGTCACCGCCCGCAAGGAGTTCCTCGGCTGGTGCACTCGGTGGCCGGCTGCGCCTTCTACGGCGCGTTCGCCGCATCGCTCAGTGAGTGGGAGCCGGGCACGGGTCCGGCGTCGCCGCGGGCAGCTCCAGCCGGACCATCGCCCCACCTCCGGGACGGTTCATGGCGTGAGCGTCCCCACCGTGCGCGCGGACGATGCTGCGGGTGATCGCCAGTCCCAGGCCGTGACCGCCCGCGCGGGTGGAGCGCGCGGTGTCACCGCGTTCGAAGCGTTCGAACGCCCGCGCCAGGAAGCCGCCTTCGAAGCCGGGGCCACGGTCGGCGACCTCGATCACCGCCACGGGGCCGGTGGGGCGGCCCTCCGTGCGCAGCCCGACCGTGACCCGGGTGCCGGACGGGGCGTACGTCAGCGCGTTGTGCAGCAGGTTCCCCACGGCCCGTCGCACGCGGTCGCGGTCGACGCGGATGACCGTCTCCTCGGGCGCGTGGACGTCGACGTCCACGTCGGGGCGCGTCCGCACCGCGATCTCCGCCTCGTCCATCAACAGCTGACGCATCGAGGTCGGCGACAGGTCGAGCAGGTGATGCCCCTCGTCCGCGCGGGCCAACAGCAGCAGCTGCTCGGCGAGGTGGATCAGCCGGTCGGTCTCGACCACGGCGAACCCCACCGCCTCCTGCAGCTCGTCCAACGACCGGCCCGGCCTGTTGGCGAGCTCCAGCTCGGCCCGGAGCACGGTGAGCGGGGTGCGCAGCTCATGGCCGGCGTCGGCGACGAACCAACGTTGCTGCAGCAGCGCCCGCTGCAGGCGGTCAAGCAGCGCGTTCATCGTCCGGGCCAGCTGCGCCACCTCGTCCCTGGTGCCCGGCACCTCCAGCTCGGCGTGGCCATCCCTGACCGACAGCACCTCCGCCTGCCGACGCAGGCGCTCGACCGGCCTGAGAGCGGCGCCGGCGAGCAGCCAGGCCCCGACACCGGCCAGGCCGATCCCGGCAGCGCCACCGACGGCGAGACCGGTGCGCAGCCGGGACAGGACGGCATCCGGACCGGCCAGGCTGGCGCCCGCCAGGACCACCCAGGTGGCCCCACCGCGATCGCGCACAGCCGATGCCCGGATCAGCATTCCGTGCCCGGGAGCATCGACGGCGGAGCGGAACTCCACGACGTGTGTCCGGGCCTGGGTCATGCGGTGAGGGTCGAGCAGAGGCTGGCGACCCTTCACGTGGTTGCTCAGCACCAGCTGTCCGTCGGGCATGAACACCTGCACGAGCTCGTCCATGTCCGGGACGTAGGGGGAGTTCAGCTGTGCGGGACGAAGCGGCCGGCTCCGCAGCACCTCGGACCGTGACATCACCAACCGCCCGAGCGTGGTGTTCTCGGCCTGCAGTCGGGCATCCGCCACCGCCTCGAGGTGGCTCCCCAGGCCCCTCAGCAGGACCAGGCCCGACACCAGCAGCACGACGGCGGTCGCCCCGGCGAAGACCAGCGCCAGCCGCCATCGGAGTGTCACGCCGACTCAGTCCTCGGCCGGGCGCAGCCGATATCCGGAGCCGCGCACCGTCTCGATGTCCATGCGCCCGAACGGCCGGTCGACCTTGCGCCGCAGATAGCTGACGTACTGGTCCACGACGTTCGAGTCGCCGTCGAAGGCGGAGTCCCACACTTTCTCGCGGATGTGGGTCCGGGTCAGGAGCTCACCCGGGTGTCGCAGGAACAGCTCCAGCAACGCCAGCTCCCGCATGGACAGCGTCAGCTCCCTGCCGGCGCGCCGGGCCCGGCGGCCCGGGACATCCAGCCAGAGGTCGCCGTTGCGGAGGGTGGACGGTCGCGCTGGATCCGCGCGCCGGAGCAGCGCTCGCAGCCGCGCTGCCAGCTCGACGAAGCTGAACGGCTTCGTGAGGTAGTCGTCGGCGCCGAGGTCGAGGCCGCGGACGCGGTCGGCCACGTCATGGCGCGCGGTCAACATGATGACCGGTAGCACGAACTGGTCCGCGCGCAGCCGCCGGCACAGCTCGAAGCCGTCCTCGCCGGGAAGCATGACGTCCAGCACGACGGCGTCGTACGGCAGCTCACGGACGCGCCAGCCCGCCTCGGCACCGTCGGTGCACGCGTCCACCACGTAGCCCTCCTCGGCGAGGCCACGCTGGAGGACCCGGGTCATGCCCGGATCGTCCTCCACCACAAGCACCCGCATGCACCAAGCGTGCCGAGCCGTCAGCCGTCAGGACCGTGACCATGGTCCCGCACCGGGCGCCGTGTGAGCCGGCACATGTTCGGTACACGGTCCTCTCACCGTCACCCGGTCATAGTCGGATGACGAAGCAACGATCACCCAGTGAGGCGGTGACCATGACCGCACGGCCACGGCGAGGGACCCCGACGGCGTGTGCGCTGCTGGTGGCCCTGATGGTGTCCTATGCCGCCATCCTCCTGCTGGTGTCGCCGCGTAGGGCTGGGGCGGCAGCGTCACCGTCGCCACCGCAGCCGATTCGCGCGGTGGAGCCGTTGCGATCCTTCAACGACAGCTGGGAGCAGGCGGCGCTGCTGGTCCAGCAGGCGACGGGTGGCGTGATCGTGGAGGTGGACGCCGAGGACACCGCGAACACGTTCGAGGTGGACGTGGTCAGGAAGGGCGTGGAGATCGACCTGGACGTCAACGTCGTCACCGGCCGGATCACGGAGATCGGCAGGTGGCCCGCCGGCGACTGAGCGTCGATGACGACGAGGCCCTGGGTGCAGCGGCGTGTGCAGAGACGAAGGGCAAGAGTTAATGCGAATTCGGAGGGAGCTCTCATGGAACACAGTGCGAATGGGCGGCCGGTGGATCCAAGCGGAACCATTGGGGCGCAAGCAGTCTCGTTGGTGGAGCCGCGCCGGCTGCAGCGCGCGAAGGCCGCCTACACCACACGCTTCGTGTCCCGGGCCATCGCCCGCGACAGCGAGGGGTATGGCGTGCTGTCCGGCAGCGACGTGGTCCCGCGACCCGGTGACGTGGTCATGGCCAGGGTGGAGCACATCGGTCAGCACAAGGCCATCGAACTGCCCGACGGCCGCCGTGCCACCCTGTTCGAAGGGGACGACGTCATCGTCGCGTACGGAAACCGTTACGCACCAGACCAGTTCGAGGCCGAAGTGCCAGGCGATCTCGGACCGACCAACCTCGTTGCCGCAGGAGGGGTCGCGGCGAGCGTCGTGTCCAAGCACGCGTCCATGGCCGTGGCCACCACGCTGCGTCCGGTGGGTCTGCTGTCCGACGCGAGGGGCGTCGTCACCCTGCGGGGGAGCGCACCGTACCGATTCGGTCGCCCCCAGGCGGTCCTCGAGCAGAGCGAGCGGCCGTTCACCATCGGCGTCGTGGGGACGTCGATGAACTCGGGCAAGACCACCACGGCCGCCTCCATCGTGCGCGGCCTGACCGCTGCGGGACTGGACGTCGCAGCAGGCAAGGTCACCGGCACCGGAGCCGGCGGCGATCCCGGTCTGTACAGGGACTCCGGAGCCGCGAGGGTGCTCGACTTCACCGACTTCGGTCTCGCGTCCACGTACCTGATGCAGCTGGGAGACGTCAGGGCCCTGCTCGCGGGGCTGCACCAGGAGCTTTCCAGCGACCGACCCGACGTCATTGTCCTCGAGATCGCCGACGGCCTTCTGCAGGCCGAAACGGCACGGCTGGTGTGTGATTCCGCCTTTGGCCGATATGTCGACAGTGTCGTGTTCACCTCACGCGAGGCGATGGGGGCTCTTGCCGGTACCGCGATGCTTCGGCAGCACGGGATCAACGTCGCCGCTGTCGGCGGAGTGCTGACGTCGTCGCCGCTCGCCACACGGGAGGCGAGCGGAGCCCTGGACGTGCCGGTCCTCGACCTTACGGGGCTCAGCGACCCGTCGGTTGCGTTGTCGTTGCTGCCGTCGCCTGGCCGGCCGCTGCGGAGCACCAGTGCCGATGCACCGGTCGCAGTCTGAGGACTCCGTCGGCCTCCCGGCACTGTGGGGCGGCCCGCGACGACGCCACCTGACCGTCCTGGTCAGTGTCGGGCTGGGGCAGGCGCTGTTGGCTGGGCTCGGAGTTCGGCTGGTCGTGCGCTCGCTCGACCGGACGACGTCGACGCACCGGGGGCTGCTTCTGGCGATCCTGCTGGCCGCCGCCGTGGTGGTCGGCCTGCTGCGGATGGTCGAACGCGTCGTATCGGAGCAGCTGAGCCAGAGCTATGTCCACGAGATCCGCGTAGGGCTGGTGCGTCGCAACCTCGGCGAGGACGGCGTGAGGTCCCTGGGTGTCGCGGTGGCCCGGGCGACGAACGACCTGTCCTCGGTGAAGACCTGGGTTGCGCAGGGCGTCGCGCCGCTCGCCGTCGACATCCCCTTGCTGATGGGCGCCTGGCTGGTGCTGCTGTTGCTGGACCCGATTCTGGGGCTGGCGCTGCTGGCCCCGATGGCCCTGCTGGTCCTGGGGCTGCGGGCCCTCGCACCGGTCGCCTACCACCGCAGCCGGAGCGTGCGCCGGGCCCGTGGCAAGCTGGCCACCCAGATCGCGGACACGGTCCTCGCCACGACGGCCATCCGGTCGGGCGGTGGCGCGGTGCGGGAGCTGCACCACATCGAACGGCTGAGTGCGTCGCTCGTCGAGGCTGCCGTCCACCGGGCCAAGGCGGCGGGAGCACTGCGCGGGTTGGGCGCGGCCGTCGCCGGACTCGCCACGGCCAGCATCATCGGCGCCGGCCTGGCGACCGGGATGGCAACACCACAGCTGGCGGCCGCCCTCACGGTGTCCGGGTTCCTCGCTGCTCCGTTGAACGACCTTGGACGGGTGGCGGAGTTCCGCCAGACGTACCGTGCCGCTCGGCGCATCATCGGCCCGGCGATCGAATGGCCGGCGAAGACCGTCGCTGCGAGCGTTGAAGAACCGGCAACGCCGTCGGAGGGCAGCGCCATGGTGACGGCGCAAGGACTCTCCAGCAGCGACGGCACGGTCATGTCCGACCTCGTCGCGCGCCCCGGCGACCGGGTGCTCCTCGATGTCGGGATCGGCCAGCAGGCCACGGATCTGCTCAACCAGCTGGCCGGCCTGGCGGTCCCCCGGACCGGGAGGGTCAGCGTCGCCGGCGTGGACCTGCAGTCGGCGCAGCACGGGACCCTCCGCAGGCTGGTGGGCTACGGCGCCCGGGGGATGATGCTCGCGCGGACCAGCATCGCGCGCGCCGTCTGCTACCGCAGCGCGGGGACGTCGGCAGCCGAGGCAGACCGGCTGCTGGCGCTCGTCGGCCTCGCCGAGCGCGTGGGGCGGTTGCCCCGTGGCGCGGGGACGCTGCTCACCCACGGCGGCGAACCGCTGACCATTCCCGAGCGCGCCCGGCTCACCCTCGCGCGCGCCGTCTTCGCCACGCCGGCCTTGCTGGTCTTCGACCACCTCGACGCCGACCTCGGGCGCGGCGGGCGGGCCACGATGCGCGAGGCGCTCAGCGACTACCCCGGGGTGGTGGTGCTCGCCAGCGACGACCCGTGGGCGGTGGTGACGCCCACCTGCGTATGGCGAGCCCTCCCTCGCCAGGGGCTCGACCAAGCCGACGTGTCCCCCACCCTGACACCCGCCGTCGTGGGGCCGTTCACCGGGACCATGACCCTGGAATCGTCCGGGACGCCGGGCGTTGCCGCCGACCGCCAGAGCGAGACCGTCCCGTGAGGGCGCGGATCGCCTTCCTGGGTGACACCCTCCTCGGCGGCGACGCGCAGCCGGTGCTCGATGAGAAGGGCTATGACCACGCGCTCGCCGGCATCAGAGATCTCTGGGCCGATGCGGACCTGGTCGTGGCGAACCACGAGGCACCGCTCACCAAGGGGACCCAGCCGGCGTACAAGCCGTCCGAAGGGCAGAAGCGGTACTGGTACAAGGGCGACCCGAGGTCGGCGCACACCCTCGCCGCTCAAGGGATCCGGGTGGTCAGCCTGGGGAACAACCACATCGGCGACTTCGGCGCCGGGGGCGTACTGGACACGATGGCTGCGCTTGACACGGCCGGCATCGCCCACTGCGGCGCCGGGCCGGACGACGACGCTGCCCGGCGGCCGGTGACGGTGCAGGTGGGGGAGGTCAAGGTGGGTTTCCTGTCGGTGATGCAGCGCTACGACGCGTACATAGCCGAGGACGTCTACGCGCGGGAAGGGCACCCGGGCCCTGCACTGCTGCACCTGCCGCACCTGACCGCGGATCTCGCGCGCCTGCGCGCCGAGGTGGACCTGAGCGTTGTGCTGGTCCACTGGGGCCGGAACTACCGGGCCATCACGTCACTGCAGCGACGGCTGGCCCGCGAGATCCGCGCGGCCGGAGCGGATCTCGTTGTCGGTCACCACCCTCACGTCGCCCAGGCGGTCGACCTGATCGGCGGCCCCCCGGTCCTCTACAGCCTGGGAAATGCCGCGTTCGGGACAATCGGGCGATTCCATGATGACCGGCCGCCATACGGTCTCGTCGCCCTGGTGGAGATGGACCGGCAGCGCGTCGTCGATGTGGACCTGCGGCTCATCAACGTCGACAACCGAGTCGTCGGGTACCAGCCGCAGCCGGCCGCCGCCCCGGCCGACCGCGCCTTCCTGCAGACGCTGTACGAGCAAGGGGATGCGCCTGCATGGAAAGCGTGACCGTGGGCCGACCGCCGGCGCGGTGATATGGACCGTCAGGCTGCCATCACCCGCTCGTGGATCTGCGTCACTGCTGCACGCGCGGAGAGGAACGCGCCTGCCTGCCACGAGATGAGGTGGGTGAGCCAGTCCCCGGCGAAGTACACCCGCCCTGCGGGCTTGTTCAGCAGGGCGTACTCCCGCTCGGTGCCGTGTGGCCAGCTCATCCAGCCGCCCTCGATGTTCGGAGTGCGACGCCAGGCCACCGAGAACGCCGAGACGACCTCGGAGCGGTACTTCTCACCGTAGATCTTCACGCCCTGGGCCAGTGCTCGCTGGACCCGCGCACGCGGAGTCAGGGCGTCGTACAGCCTGGCGTCCGCGCCCCGGTTGTAGTAGCCGAGCAGCACGCCCCGTTCACCGAAGAAGCCGTAGGACGGGTGCCAGATCTGGCGGACGTCCAGGTCCGTGGTCGTGACGCCTCCGAAGATGCGTTCGTCCTCCTCCCACCACCGCCGTCCGTACTCCAGACCCAGCTTGCCCACGGCGAGCGGGTGCGGGCGGGTCAGCGCAAGCTGCACGGGTGTCCCCAGGTTGTGGCGCAGGCGTGCCAGCAGGTGCGGCGGCATTGCGGCGACACAGAAGTCGGCACGCTGCCGGTGCATCCGCCCGTGCTCGTCGCGGTAGTCCACCTCGACACCGTCAGGGCGGTCGGCGAGCGCGAGCACCTGCGAGCGGTATCTCAGCCGCCCGGCACCGACCTTCCTCGCCAGGGCGTAGGCGATGTGGTCCATCCCGCCGACCGGCTGGAACATCATCATCGCCTGCTCGTAGCCGAACTCGAAGGAGAAGTCGAGGCCGATCTCACTGCCCAGAATGTCGTGCAGCGACGGCGGTGGCCCGGAGACGACGCCCTTCTGGCTTCCTGCGCCGGGGTTCACGCGGTACCCCCGGCGGCTGCTCCCCTCGTACCGCCAGCCCCCGCTCCGGCCCGTGATGTCACCGAAGTCCCGCAGGAGGTCCAGCAGGCGCTCCTTGTCTGCCGCGCTCAACGTGCGGTCCAGCGCGCCCTGGTCCGTGGCCTTGGCCAGCAGCTCGGAGATGTAGCCGTAGACGTCGGCCTTGGCTGTCCGGTAACGGATCCCGCTGCCAGACAGTGCACCCTTCTCGTGGTAGATGTACGAGCTCGCGTTCTGGTTGGCCAGCGGTTCGATCGCCACCCCGAGCTCCCGGCAGTAGTCCATCGTCACCATCCACTGGGCGATCCGGGCCGGTCCCGCGTTGAGGTACTGCCCCTTGCCGAAATTCGCCGTCTGCAGGTGTCCGTCGAGATCGCGCTCCGTGGTGCCGCCGCGGACGGTCCAGTTCCGTCCACCGGGGCGGCTGCCGGCCTCCAGGACAACGCAGTCATAGCCGGCCTTGCCCAGCTCGTATGCCGCCGTGAGACCGGCGATACCGGCACCGAGGACGACCACGCGCGCTCTGCGGCGCCCCGTGAGGGAGAAGTCACCCGCGGTCGGCGCGCGGTACGGCGCCTGCGCTGCGCCCGCGGTGGGCGCCAGGCCGAGTGCCCCCATGCTCTCGAAGAGGATGCCGGCGCCGCCCACCGCACCAACTGCCTCCAGGACTGCCCGCCTCGACACCTGCGCACTCATCGAATTCTCCTCACGTGGCTGCGGTCGCCCCGACCTCCCAGCGCTGATCCGCTCCCAAGGACCGAATGACCATCAGCGGCCACGCCCGCACCAGACGTCCATCCGAGTCTCCTCCCGGACGCCATCGGAAGTCACGGGACGTTCGCCCGTGTGGCAGCCATACAGATGCGGACCGCGCATCGCGGCATGGTCGCCCGGCTTGCCGGCTGCTCCGGGCCGGGGGACGCTGTAGGTGGCCCACGGCCGGCTCTTGCCGCGGCGCCGGCACGAGAGGAGGTCGGTCATGCGAATCCCGATGCCCAGCAGCACCCCTCGGGCAATGGCGGAGGGAACACCGTCCCGGTGATGGACTCGTCGTCGCCGCAGGCTCAGGCGAGGTGCGACCGCCCCATCCCCCCGGGATCGGCGCGGTCGCAGGTCGAGGTTGGGGACCGTTCGATGACCGTGTTCACCTACAGGCCGCCCGACTGCCTGGACGGTCCGCTGCTGATGGTCTTCCACGGGATGCGCCGCAACGCGGAGGAGTACCGCGACCACGCGATGACCCTGGCCGATCGATGCCGGATGCTGGTCATGGCGCCGCTGTTCGACCCGCCGTGGTCCGGCAGGCAGCGCTACCAGACCGGAGGTCTGCTGCGCCATGGCCGCGTGGCGCCACCGGCGTCCTGGACATGGAGCCTGGTTCCCCGCCTCATCGAGCACGCCCGCGAGCGGGAAGGCCGTCCCGACCTCCGCTGCGTCTTGCTGGGGCACTCCGCAGGTGGTCAGTTCCTCGACAGGCTCTGCGCGTTCGTGTCCACGGACGCCGAGCGCCTGGTGGTGGCGAATCCCGGCAGCCTGCTGTTCCCGACTAGAGACCTCCCCTACCCCTATGGCTTCGGCGGCCTTCCCGGTCGGCTCGCCACCGATGAGCTCCTGCAGCGCTACCTGGCCCGGCCGCTGACGCTCTACCTCGGCACCGCCGACACCGAGCGGGACGAGGAGCTGGACATCCGCCCGGACGCCGACAGGCAAGGGCGAAACCGCCTGGAGCGTGGTCGCAACGCCTACCGTGCTGCGGTGCGTCTCGCGGCGCAGCGGAACTGGCCGCTGGGCTGGCGCCTCGTCGAGGCGGACGGAGTCGGGCACGACCACGAGGCCGTCTTCAACGACCCCGCCTGCCGCGACGCGGTGCTGGGCCGGAGCGGCGCCGCTGGGTCCTCCCCCTGTCCGGGCGACGTTCCCTTCCTTGACGACGACGCCGTCGGCGGATGCCCGGAGGGACCGCCGCCCGGCTGACGGCGCCGCCTCGGTAGCCGGATCCTCACCAGTCGTGGACGGACCCGTCCTTGAGCCGGTTGTACGGCAGGTAGGCCCGCTGGTACGGGAAGCGCGCCGCCGCGTCCTCGTCCAGCTCGACGCCCAGCCCCGGCTGCTGGCCGGGGTGGAGGTAACCGTCCTCGAATGAGAAGGACTGGCGGAACACCTCGTTCGTCAGCGCGCCGTGCTGCATGTACTCCTGGATGCCGAAGTTGTGGATCGCGAGGTCGAGGTGCAGCGCAGCGGCCATCCCGACCGGCGAGATGTCGGTGGGGCCGTGGATCCCGGACTTGATCTGGTACTGCGCCGCGTAGTCCAGCAGCTTGCGCATCGCCGTGATGCCGCCGGTGTGGGTGACCGCGGAGCGCACGTAGTCGATGAGCTGGTCGCGGATGAGCGACTGGTAGTCCCACACGGTGTTGAAGATCTCGCCGATGGCCAGCGGCGTCGTCGTGTGCTGCCGCACCAGCCGCAGCGCGTCCTGGTTCTCGGCCGGGGTGCAGTCCTCCAGCCAGAACAGGTCGTACGGCTCCAGTGCCTTGCCGAGCTTCGCGGCCTGGATGGGCGTCAGCCGGTGGTGGGCGTCGTGCAGCAGCGGGAGCTCGGGGCCGAACTCGCTGCGGACCGCCTCGAACACGGCGGGGATGTGCCGCAGGTAGGCGCGGCTGTCCCAGTCCTCCTCCGCGGGCAGCGGCGTGCGTTGCGCCGGCTCGTAGTCGTAGCGCTTGCCCTCTGAGCTCGGTTGCGCGGCAACGCCGTACACGGCGTTGATGCCGGGCACCGACGTCTGCACCCGGATGGAGCGGAACCCCATCTCGAGGTGCTGGCGGATCGAGTCGAACAGCTCCTCCGTGTCGCGTCCCGAGGCGTGCCCGTAGGCCATCATGCCGGTCCTGGAGGCGCCGCCGAGGAGCTGGTAGAGCGGCAGGCCCGCGACCTTGGCCTTGATGTCCCACAGGGCCACGTCGACGGCCGCGATCGCCGCCATGGTGACCGGTCCGCGCCTCCAGTACGCCGAGCGGTAGAGGAACTGCCATGTGTCCTCGATGGCATGCGGGTCCCGGCCGACGAGCAGCGGTGCCACGTGCTCGGTCAGGTAGGTCGCGACCGACAGCTCGCGGCCGTTCAGCGTGCCGTCGCCCAGGCCGGTGACGCCCTCGTCGGTCGTGATCTTCAACGTGACGAAGTTGCGGTCGGGGCTGGTGACGATGACGTCGGCGGCGGTGATCTTCATCGGAGGGCACTCCCGGGGTGGTGGTTGAGCAGGTCGAGTTCGTCGCGGCGCGGAAGGCTCTCCCAGTCGCCGCGGCCCGCGACGCTGAACGCGCCGAGGACGGCTCCGCGCTCGAGACACGTGCGGACGGGTTCGCCGCCGAGGTGGGCCGACAGGTAGCCGGCCGTGAACGCGTCGCCCGCGCCGATCACGTCCACGACGGTGACCGGGACGGCTGGGACGTCGACCCTGCCGTCGGTGGTCCAGGCACTCGCCCCGGCGGCACCGCGCTTGACGACGACCTGCTGGACGCCCCGGCGCAGGAGCGCCTCGGCTGCGGCGTCCTGGCTGTCGCCGCAGGTGACGAGGTCGAGCTCGTCCTCCGAGGCGATCACCAGCGCCGCCGTTGTGACGAGCGCGGACAGGGCGGCTCGGGCGGACTGCCGCGACCAGAGCCGTGCCCGGTGGTTGACGTCGAGGGAGACGAAAGTGCCCGCGGCGGCGCAGGACTCGGCCGCCCACTGCACCGCTGCCGCAGCCTCTTCCGACAGGGCAGGGGTGATGCCGGTCAGGTGGAGCACGGAGGGGGCGTCCGCCACAGCCGCCCGCAGGTCATCGGTGCAGAGGGCGGATCCGGCGGAGCCGGCACGGCGGTAGTCGACCCGGGTGACGCCCGAGGTGCGCTGCTCGAGGAACATCAGGCCCGTCTGGCGGGCGTCGTCGCGCACCGCGTGCGTGACGTCCACCCCCTCGGCGCGCAGCTCGCGCAGGACCAGTGCGCCGAACTCGTCGCCGCCGACCCTGCCAACCCAGGCTGCGGCGTGGCCCAGCCGGGACAGGCCGATCGCCACGTTGCTCTCGGCGCCGGCGAGGTGCGTGGTGAGCGCGCCACCCATGGCGAGCGGTCCGGACGAACGGAACGAGACCATGGACTCGCCGACGGTCAGGACGTCGACGCCGCGCTCCCGTCCGGTCACGACGAGAACCCCTGCGCCGCCTGCACATAGGCGCGGGCCCGCTCCCGCAGCGCCTCGAGGCTCCCGCCGGACGCGGCATCCCCCACGAGCGGGCTCCCCACGCCGACGCCGATGGCCCCGACGCCCAGATAGGCCGCCACGTCGTCGAGGCCGACGCCGCCGACCGCGACGAAGGGGATGTCCGGCAGCGGGTCGCGCAGCGCCTTGAGGTAGCCAGGGCCACCGGACGAGGCGGGGAAGAGCTTGACGACGTCGGCTCCGCGCGACCGCGCGGCCAGCGCCTCGGTCGCGGTGAACGCCCCGGCCGCCACCGGTATGCCGCGAGCAGCCGCCGCGTCGATGGAGTCCACGACCGCGGGGGTCACGATGAACTGCGCTCCGGCCGCCGCCACGTCCGCCACGTCCTGCCGGGTCAGGACCGTGCCTGCGCCGATCGCGACGCCGTCCGGGACCTGGGCCGCGATCTGCTCGATAGCGTCCAGGGCCCCCGGCGTGGTCAGCGCGACCTCGACGAACCGGATCCCCGCCTCGGCCAGGGCCATCACGCTGTCGACGACGGCGCTGGTCTGCGTGCCACGGATGATCGCCACCACGCGGGCAGCGGCCACGTCCTCGACGAACGACATCCGGTTCACCACTCCGCGAACGAGCCGTCGGCGTGACGCCAGATCGGGCCGCGCCAGGCGTGGCCGCGCTTGTCGGCGGCGCGGACCGCCTGTTCGTCGATCTCGATGCCCAGGCCGGGGCCGGTCAGGCGCTCGATGTGCCCTTCGACGAACGTGAGCGGCGCGGTGTCGATCACGTAGTCGAGCACCTCGGCTCCTTGGTTGTAGTGGATGCCGATGCTCTGCTCCTGGATCAGGTAGTTCGGCGTCGCGAACCCGACCTGCAGGCACGCGGCGAGCGCGAGGGGGCCGAGCGGACAGTGCGGGGCCAGCTGGACGTCGTACACCTCGGCCAGGGCGGCGATCTTGCGCACCTCGGTGATCCCCCCGGCGTGCGAGAGGTCCGGTTGGGCGACGGCGATCCCGGCCTGCAGCACCGGCAGGAACTCCTGGCGGTTGTAGAGGCGCTCACCCGTGGAGACCGGCGTGGTGGTCGAGCGGACGAAGTCACCGAGCAGGTGCGAGTTCTCGGGCACGACGGGCTCCTCCAGGAAGAAGGGCCGGTACGGCTCCAGCAGCGGCGCGACGCGCTTGGCGTTGGCGAGGGTGAACCGGCCGTGGAAGTCCACCGCCACGTCACCGTGGTGGCCGAGGACGTCGCGGGCGGCGGCGACACGCTCCACCACGCCGTCGATCTCCGCCACGGTGGCCAGCGGGCTCATCCGGCCGCTGGCGTTCATCTTCACGGCCGTCAGGCCCGCCTCGACCTGCTCGCGGATGTGGTCGGCCACTTCGGCCGGTTCGTCGCCGCCCACCCAGCCGTAGACCCGGATCCGGTCGCGCACCGGCCCGCCGAGCAGCTGGTGCACCGGCGCGCCGTACCGCTTGCCGGCGATGTCCCACAGTGCCTGGTCCAGGCCGCTGACCGCGCTGGCGAGGATGGCGCCGCCGCGGTAGAAGGACCCCTTCGTGAGCACCTGCCAGTGGTCCTCGATCCGCAGCGCGTCCCGGCCGAGAAGCAGCTCGCTGAGCTGCTCGACCGCGGCGCGGACCGTCTCCGAGCGGCCCTCACAGGTGGCCTCGCCCCAGCCGACGAGGCCGCTGTCGGTCTCGATCCGGACGAACAACCAGCGCGGGGCGACGAGGAAGGTCTCGATCCTGGCGATGCGCGTCATGTGTCAGCCCTTCGTGGCGCCGGCGGTCAGGCCGGAGACGATGTACTTCTGGGTGAACAGGGCGATGACCATGATCGGCAGCGTCACGATCGTGGCCGCCGCCATCAAGCCGCCCCAGTCGATGCTGGCGTAGCCGACGAAGTCGAAGATCGCCACCGGCAGGGTCTTGGTGTTCGCGCCCGAGAGGACCAGGGCGAACATGAAGTTGTTCCACGAGAAGATGAACGACAGGATCCCGGCGGTCGCGATGCCCGGCACCGACAGCGGCAGCGTGATCAGGCGGAACGCCCCGATGGGGGTCAGCCCGTCGATGAGCGCCGACTCCTCGAGCTCCAGCGGCAGGCTGTCGAAGAAGCCCATCATGATGTAGACCACCAGCGGCAGCGCCACGAACATGTGGCTGAGGATCAGCACGCTGTAGCCGCCGACCATCCGCAGGTTGGAGAAGACGTAGTACCAGGGCACGAGCAGCGCGACGCCCGGGATGACGCGCGCCATCAGCACGACCAGCGCCGAGCGCTGCATCGTGAACCGGCTCATGGAATACGCGGCAGGGACGCCCAGCAGGAGCGACAGGGTGGTCGACACGAAGGCCACCCACAGGCTGTTCCAGATGAACTGCAGGTAGTTCGCCTGCTGCAGCACCTTCGTGTAGTTCTCGACCACCGGCGAGAAGAACACCGCCTTGCTGGTGTCGTAGATGTCGACGTTCGTCTTGAAGGACGCGGAGACCATCCAGACCAGCGGCGCCACCAGGGCGACGACGACCACGACCAGCGCGACGACGCGGAACGTCTGGTACGGCGTCCGGCGCCGCCTGGAGGCGCCCTGCCGGGCGTGAGCGCGCCGACCTTGACCGGCCGGGCCGTACGGCGTCCGGTTGCGCATCAGGACACGTCCTTCCGCCGAGCAGTGAGGGCCCACATCAGCCCGATGATGACGAGGAAGAAGATGATGAGGACGGCCGAGGACACGCCGTACTCGTTGTAGTCGAAGCTCAGGCCGTAGGCGTAGATGTTCAGCGTCTCGACCTCGTGGAACGACCCACCGCCCTTGCCCTTGGTGGCGTAGAGGATGTCGAAGGTCTTGAGGGCGTCGATCCCCCGCAGCAGCACCGCGACGACGACCGTCGGCATGAGCAGCGGCAAGGTGATGAAGCGGAACCGCTGCCACGAGGTCGCACCGTCGACGCGCGCGGCCTCCTGCGGCTCGTCGGACAGCGAGGTCAGCCCCGCCAGGAGGATCAGCACGACCATCGGAGTCCACTGCCAGACGTCGATGAAGATGGTGCTCGCCAGGGCGGAGCTGCGCCCGGCCAGCCACGGCTGCGGCGGGATGCCGACCCACCCGAGGATCTGGTTGGCCAGGCCGATGTTGGGGTCGAGGATCAGGCGCCACATCATGCCGACGGCCACCGGGGTCGCGACCAGCGGCAGCAGGATCGCGACACGGACCCACTTCTCACCGCGGAACGGGCGCCACAGCAGCAGCGCCACCGCCATCCCCAGGACGAGCTCGAAGAACAGCGCGCCCCCGGTGAAGATCGCGGTGCGGGCCGCCGCCGGCCAGAACCGGTCGGTGTCGGAGAGGACGTCGAGGTAGTTGCCCAGCCCGACGAACGAGGACTCGGCGCGCACCGAGCCCTCGGCGTCGGTCAGGCTGAGGTAGACGGTCCAGGCCACGGGGAAGACGATCAGCGCAGCCACGAAGACCATGGCCGGTCCGGCGAACAGCCACTTGCGGTGGTTGTTGGCCCATCGTGACCAGGCCGGTGTGCTCGCCGAGGTCGTCATCACGTGTGAAGCCATGTCTGCTCCGCTCCGGGGTCGTGCAGGAGACCGGCCGGGTGGCCGGGGCGGTCAGCCCCGGCCACCCCGCGTGGTCACTTCTCGTCGTCGAGGATCTTCTGGAAACCCTGCTGAGCGGTGTCCGCCGCGGCAGCCGGGTCGCTGCCGGTGATGGCGTCGACGATGGGCTGGCCGACGACCTCACGGGCCTCGGCGACCTTGACGACCTGCGGGCGGTCATGTCCCACACCGGTCTTGGTGCTCACGGCGATGGCGGCCGCGAGGTCCTTGGGGTAGGTCGCGATGCCCTTGGGGTCGGCCCAGACGGAGGTGCGCGCCGCCGGCACACCCTGCTCCTGGTTCTTGAGCGTCTGCTCCTTGCTCGTCGCCCAGGCGATGAACTTCCAGGCGTTGTCCTGGTTTTTGGACGCGTCGTTGATGCCCAGCGCCCAGGACGGCACGTTGTAGGGCTTGGAGCCGGCCGGGCCGGCCGGGAACGGCGCGAAGCCGACCGTGTCGGAGACCTTGGACGTGGCCGGGTCGGTCGCGTTCTTGTACAGCGAGTCGGCCTCGGTGTAGAAGGCCGCCTTGCCCTGCGTGAAGATCGCCATGGCCTGCTGCCAGCTCATGTCGGTGCTGATGTTCTTGGGCCCGTGGTCCTTCAGCAGCCCGCCGTACAGGGCGTAGGCCTGCTTTGCCTGGGGGGTGTTGATGGTCGCCTTGCCGCTGCCGTCGGTGAAGTCGCCGCCGAGGCTGTAGAGGAAGGAGGAGAACTGGGTGACCGCTGCGGACTTGCCGGTCCGTGCGACGAACCCGGCCACACCGGGGTTGGCCGCCTCGACCTTTGCGACGTCGGCCTTCAGCTCGTCCAGCGTCTTGGGCGGGGCCGCGATGCCGGCCTTCTTGAGCAGGTCCTTGCGGTAGTAGAGGACCTCCTGCTCCGTGATGAGGGGCACGCCCACCACCTTGTCCTTGTACGTGGTGGAGCTGACCGGCTCGGCCTGGAAGTCGCTCCAGTCCCAGTTCTTGTCGGCCTTGACCCTGTCGCCGAGGTCGGAGAGGTACTTGTTCTTGGCGAACAGCTTCCCTTCCTGCAGCGGGCGGTACATCATCACGTCGATGTCGCTGGAGCCGGCGTTGAGCTTGACGTTGTACTGGTCGGACAGCTGGTCCTCGCCGAGCTGGGTGACCTCGACCTTGAGGCCGCTCTGCTTCTCGAACTCGGGCAGGGCCTTCTTGATGTTGTCGGTCCAGACGTGGTTGACCAGCGTGACCCGGAGGGTCTTGGACCCGGCGCTGTCGCTGCCACCGCTACCGCCGCCACACGCGGACAGGCCCAGGGCTGCGACCACGGCCACCGACGTTCCGATTACTGAGTGACGCACCACGTTGTGGTCCCCGTTCTGTCGTGGCCTCCCCCGCGTTGGGGCGGCCCGGTCTCGCCGGCACTCGTCCGTCGATTGCATGGAGATTAGGGCTCTAAATCTGACTTATGCAAGGGGTTTGGCGCCGAAATGTTTATGCTGGGCGGCATGACGAGCGTCGGTGAGGCACCGCTCGGGCCGCCGAACCCGGTCGTGCCCCTGTCCGGACTGCACGCCCGCGTGCTCGACCGGATCGGCCTGGCGATCTGCAGCGGCGACCCGGCCGCCGGCAGCCTGCTCTACATCGACGACCTGGCCGAGCGGTACGCCGTCTCCCGCTCAGTGGTGCGTGAAGCGCTCCGCGTGCTCTCGTCCATGGGGATGGTCGCCTCCCGCCGCCGCGTCGGCACCCTGATCCTCGCGCCCTCGGAGTGGAACCTTTTCGACCCGCAGGTGATCCGCTGGCGCATGGCGACCCAGGGCCGCAAGGAGCAGCTGCGCTCGCTGACCGAGCTGCGCACCGCCGTGGAGCCCCAGGCCGCCCTGTACGCCGCGCAGCGCGCCACGCCTGAGGCGGCCAGCCGGCTGGTCGGCCTGGCGGCGCAGATGTGGGCCGCCGGCCAGAGCGGCGACCAGGCGGAGTTCCTCCGGCTCGACATCGAGTTCCACCACGTGGTCCTGCAGAGCTCGGGCAACGACATGCTGCTGAAGCTGCACAAGCTCGTCGCCGAGGTCCTGGCCGGGCGCCACCACTACGGCCTGATGCCGCACCACCCCCACGAGGACGCCCTCCAGCTGCACGCCGACGTGGCACACGCCATCCAGCACAAGGACGGCGAGCGCGCCCGCACCGCCATGCTGCAGATCATGGAGCAGGCCCTGCTGGAGATGAGCTCCATCTGGGCCTTCCAGGACGAGACGTCACCGGGCTGACGTCGGCTCGCACGTCAGGCAGCTGCCTGAACCCAGCAGATGTCCGTGATGGTCGACCGACCTCGATGGTGGCCGACAGCTTGTAGGGGTCGGCCCCGATGGTCACGCCAGCCATGGGCGGCTCCTGCGCTCCTCGAACCGGTTGGGACGGCGAGGTGGGCAGTGCTACGACGAACCGGGCAGCCCCCGCTTGAGCCACGCCTCGTTCCGGTGTACCAGGCGCAGCCCAGCTGAGAGCCACGTCCGAAGCATGGGCGGGCAGCCGATGAAGAGAGCGTCCCGCCGGACACCTGGACCGAGTCTGGCCAGACGCCGGTCCTGCGAGAAGTCTCCTGGTAGCCGATCGGCTCGGGGCGGTGGTGGGCGAGTATTCTGGCCGGCACCGGGACGCTGAGATCTGCACCAGCCTGCCCGGCCTCGGTGTGATCCTCGCACCGGGTCTTCGGCGAGTTCGGTGATGACCCGGACCGCTACGCCAACGCGAAGGCCCGCAAGAACTACGCCGGCACCTCCCCGATCACCAAGGCCTCCGGGACCAAAAAGGTCGTGCTGGCCCGCTACGCCCGCAACCGACGCCTCGGCGACGCCCTCCAACAATGGGCGTTCTGCTCCCTGCGTGGATCACCCGGCGACACGGTCTACTACCGGCAGCTCCGCGCCCGCAACATCGGCCACCATGCCGCCCTCCGCCAGCTCGCCAACCGCCTCGTCGGCATCCTGCACGGCTGCCTCAAAACCGGACCCGCTGGGGCGACTCGGTCGAGGTCCGGGAGGCACCCCCGACCGCGGCCGTGCCCATCGTGCGGGTGGAGCTCATCTGCCGCGACGGCGGTCCAGACCCGTTTCTCTACTTGTTCACCGGTGACGGGGGTGACGCTGGACATCGGGCGGGGCATGCGCGACGAGGTGGACGACCGGGAGAGTGGTTGGGCTCGGCAGGTCGATGAGTCGGTCACCCAGATTGTCGAGCACGGCTACTTCCGACTTCGCGCCAAAGCGGCCGATCATGGGAACGCGCGTGCATGTTGTCCCACCCGTGATCGGCTGAGGCCGCGCCCTTTTGCGCAGCTTGGTCCCCCGTTGCCCCGCACCCGGCGGGCGCCTTCGGGGCACCGGGCATGGGCCGACCGAGGATCGGCTCAGCGCGTCCCTCGATGTCCCGCGCCAAGCGCGTCAGGCCGGCAGTGCCGCTGCGAGGTCAGTGCGTGCGTTCCTCCGTCTCTCGGCGGGACGCTGCTGGTCAGCCACTCCGGGGGCGGCACCTCCACCCCCGACAGTGACACATGGACTCCGTCGGACATTCGGTGCTCCAACGCCCACGCCACCACCGGGCTCCAACATCAGCTCCACCTCGGTCCGCAGGTCCTCCTCGTCCATCCCCTCATGGTGCCCGCCCCGGCGCGGGCCCGGCACTGATCCGCGCTTCGGAGAAGTCCCGGACCCGCCCTGTGTCAACGACGGCTGAAAACGGACCCCTTTGCGACGCTTGGGTTTCAGGTCTTGTCGCAACGCTCCTGCAGGAGAACGGGGCATGCAGAGGTGACGTCGAAGGCGTAAGCGGAAGCGCGCGGTCGAGGACGAGTACTTGGCGCTGGTCCTGTCCGGGTGCGGCACGGTTGCCGTCTGCCTGTAGGTCGGGATCACCCGCAAGACCGGGCACCGGTGGCGTGCCGAGCGGGGCGGTCTGCCGCCCCTGCCGCTGGCCGCATCCGAGCGAGGATCTCGGCCACTGTGGGTGTTGGAGCGGCTCCGGATCGCCATCTTGCGGGCCCAGGCCCAGTCGGTGCGGGAGATCGCCCGCCGGCTCGGGCGGTGTCACCTCATCCGCCGCGGCGTGGGGCGCTCGCGCGGGAGGGATCTGCACCGGCGACGGTCACGCGGTCACGGCCGTGGCCGCCGTACCAGTCCAGGACCAGCAGGGTCGCGTCGTCGGCCAGGATGGGCCCGCAGGTCTGCAGGACCTTGTCGGTCAGCCGGCGCGTGGCCTCGCGGGGATGGAGCTCGCGTGTCCGCCCGATCTCTGCGACCAGGTCGAGGGTGGCCGCTCCCCGCTCGAGCATGCCGTCGGTGACCAGCACGAGGCGGTCGCCCCGCTCGAGAACGAGGTCGGTGCTCTCGTAGCGGCTGTCGGCGAACAGGCCGAGTGGAAGGTTCACCGGCAGCTGCACCGGCCTCACCGTCCCAGCACGGCACAGGTAGGGCGGGACGTGCCCGGCGTTGACCAGCTCGAGCGTGCCGGTGAGCAGGTCCAGCCGCCCCAGCAGGCCGGTCACGAACGCCTCCGTGGCTCGCGCGGACCCGTGCTCCACCAGCGCCAGGTTGGCGGCGGCCGCCTGCTCGAGCAGCGTGCCGCCCATCCGGCGCGTGTTCCGCAGGCTGCCGACGCACAAGGTGGCGGTCAGGGCACTGGCCACGCCGTGACCCATCGCGTCGGTCACGGACAGGTGCAGGACGTCCCGGGCCAGGCTGTAGTCGAAGGTGTCCCCGCCGATGGAGGCTGCGGGCTCCAGCCACGCCGACAGGGTGAACGCCCCCGCCTCGCAGGTGAAGGCCGCCGGTAGCAGCCGTCGCTGGATCTCCGCGGGCAGGGTGAACGGCGCGCTGCGCTGCGCCCACTCGAACAGGTCGGTGTGCCGGCGGTTGGCGATCACGACGAAGGACAGCACGTGCGCCACCCGAGAGATCTCCGCCAGCACGGCAGCGTCCGGTTCGCGCGGCAGCGACAGCTGCAGCAGCCCGAGTGCCTCCCCCCGCTCGGTCACCGGTGCCAGCACCTCCCACCGTTCGCCCTGGCGGTCCCGACCCCGGTCTCCGGGGGGCAGGACCCGGACGGTCTGGGTCCGCAGCGTCTCCCCGGCGAGGCCGCCGATGGTAATCGGCAGGTCCACGGCCTGCTCGTCGTCGTCGAGCCGCGGCCGGTCCCCGGGACCGCCGAGCTCGGCGCGTACCCCGGCCGGGTCCGCGCTGGACTGGGACAGGCGGACCAGTCCCCGCCCGGAGATGTCGGCGATCATGAAGAACGCCGCCGACGCCTCCAGCGCGGCGGACAGCTCCGCGGTCACGGCCTCGACCGCCTCCAGGGGAGAGGCGTCCTCGGCGGAATCCAGGATCCGGCCCAGCGCCTCCGTCGACGTCCGGCGCACCCGGCGGCGAACGCTCCAGCGCCAGCGTGAGTTGCCGCCCATGGCCACAGCGCCTCCTTCACCCCACGGGGTTCCGCCCCGCACGGCGGAGCCCCGGCGTACAGGCGGCCTGCGCCGGGGCCCCTGACGGTCCGTGCGGACCCGAGCTCAGGTCACGAGCGTTGAGGGTCTTGGCTGTCATGGGGGCCGATGACTTCCACCCTACGCGGCCGCCATCGTTGGAGCCACAGTGAACGCGGCCCCAACGCTGAGCGGCAGTCAGCGCGAGACCTGCGAACCGTAGGGTTGCCGGCCGGGGCGGCGGCCCGCCGTCATGAGCCGCCCGCCCCTTTCCAGTGCCCGCTTCCGGAAGCAGCCACCAGATAAACCCACCAGTACCGCGCAAGGTCAGGGTCAACGCCGGCCGGACGCTCAATGATGTCGCGGGCGACTTCGCGCAGCTTGATCTTCAAGCGCTGTGAGGCGTTGACCAACATGGCGAACGCGTCCTGGCGGGAGACGTTGCTCTGACTGCGCAGGATGCCCCCGGCCTCCCCGATGACTGCCCGGGACTGCAAGGCGAGGTGGAGCTGGGCCTCACGCCGGGGAGTGTCGACCACTACCGCTGCCAGCGTGGACAGCAACAGGCCCAGAGTGCGGCCTTGCTCATCGAAGGCGTCCACGCTGGTGGAGTACAGGTTGATCCCCCCAAGGTCCGTGCCGGGCTGGCGTCCATCGACAGCTGGCTGCCGACGCCCAGCTCGGGGTCAAGTCCGGATCGGTGGTGTACGTCGGTGACAGGCCAGCCCCGATCTGATGCGTGAGCTGCTCGGCACGTTCATCAACGCCCTGTTGTGCGCGCAGGCCGACAGCGTGTGCGGGGCCGAGTACGGCACCCGCAGCAACGAGCGGACCAACCGCCGTAACGGGTACCGGCACCGGGACCTGGACACGCGTGCCGGGTCGCTGGACGTCGCGATCCCCCAGCTGCGAAGGAGCAGCGTCGTACACCACTGATCCGGATTTGACCGACTCAACCAACCGCTTGTGCGCATCTCCTGGCATGACTCCAACCTTCCCCAGGTTTGACGTCCCCGGACATGCCGGGGGGTTCACCTTCAGCGAGAACAAGAAGCGGTTTTCGGTGGTGGCCGGTTGGCACATTGCCGGGATCGAGCGGGCGGAACAGATGAGCCACCGCCGGCATTGCTCTGCCGCCGCGTCTTCCACGAGTCGCGCGACGTGCGCTGGATGGCCGGCCGACCTTGACATCCAGTTCTCGTCGAGGCGCTGGACCGGTGTTCGTCGGCGGCCCGGCTGGGTGAAGGCACGGAACCCGGCCCGGTGCGCCACACGCACGTGCCGCCTGGGCTGGCCAGGCTTCTCCTTGACGTGCGCGTGTCAGCCTTCCCGGCCTGGGGCTGGGCCGGTGTTTCGTTCGAGGATGCCGGCCGCCACGTCGCGCAGCTTGATGTTGTTGTTCTGGGAGTGGGTCCGCAGCAACTGGAACGCCTCGTCGGCGGTGCACTTCTGCTGCCCCATGAGCAGGCCGATGGCCCGGTCGATGGTGCTGCGGGAGGTCAGGGCCCGTTCCAGCTGGCCGCTGCGTTCCTCCTGCTCGATGCTGCGCATCAACAGGGCCAGTGCTGTGGCTGCCTGGGCGGCGAAGGTCTCGACATGCGCCCGGGCCGCCGCCGCGAAGGAACGCTCGGTGTAACCGTAGAGGTTCACTGCGCCCAGTGCGGTCGCGCCGACGGTGATCGGGATCGACAGGGAGGAGCGGACGCCGTGCTGCAGCGCGTGCGGGCGGTACCGCGGCCAGCGTGTCTCTGCGAGCAGGTCCGGGACGTCGATGACCGCGCCGGTGTTGAGCGCTTCCAGGCAGGGGCCCTCGTTCGCCCCGTACTGCACCTCATCAACCTGGGCAGCGCGTCGGTCACTGGTGGCCACGGTGACGGGGTGGCCGTTGGTGCGGGCGGTGATGCCACAGGAGGCCGGCGGGACGATCACGTCCGCTGCCAGGGTCGCCAGTTCGGACATGAACCCCTCAACGCTGGACGTGCTGAGGAGCAGAGTTAGCAGGGTTGAGGACGCCGCGATGAGGTCGCCGGACGCCGATGTTGATTCATGGTCAAAGTTGCTGTCGTCGCTGCTCATGCGCGAGCCACTTCCTGATGCCCGGACTGGATTCCTTCCGGGACCGAGGACGGCATCACCGAGAGTTCGGCTTCATGCGAGGAGATCAACGGCCGCCATCAGCATGACACGGAAGGCGGAGGGCGCGACAGGGTGTTGTGCCCGGGCTTTTCGCCCGCCACTGTCGCGGGATCTTGGCGGCCGGGATCCTGCCCGATGTCAGCGCCCACTTCTTCAGCGTTGCGCTGGGGCGGGTAGTCACCTCACCGCTGCGGTGGCCTCGGGAACGGGGAGCGGGTGACGGCGACTGGTGACCGGTGACGGTGACGGTGACGGTGACGGTTTTCGATGGCGGCGAGGTCTTTGGCTGCCACGGTCGCGGGAGCACCAGTTGGGGCCTTGGTGTACTTCCTGGTGGCCGCCGACGTCCCGCCAGGCGTCGGTGCGGGCGCGGCGTACGGAACGGGCCTCGAACTGTGCCTGCGTGGCTCAGCCCCTTCCGTAGGTGCCCTTGCTAGGCGGCCAGTACCGCCCAGACGACCTTGCCGCCGCCGGCGAGCAGCACTCCCCAAGACTGGCACGTCGCCGCGACCAGAAGCATGCCGCGTCCGTCCAGTGCTTCCGGCTCGAACGGGCGCGGTGCCGGTAGCCGGCTGCTGTGGTCGCGCACCGCCACCCGCAGCTGCTGCCCGTATCGGGAGATGGGGCGTAGCCATCCAGCGACACCGCGCCAAGCGCAACGCTTCACAGTGCACGGCACCACCGACCGAAGCGCTGCCGCTCGCGGCCTGAAACGCCCAGAACAACAGCCCACCGGCACTACGACCGCGCGGAAGCATGCCCTCAGGGCCCAACGACATCGTCGTTGGGCCCTGAGCCCGTCTCTCAGACGTCCTGTAGCCTCATCCACGACAGCACCAGACCGCCCAAGCCACCCCCCAGCCATCCCAGGATGGGTACTCTTGACCGTTCTCGTGCTGCCCCCGCCCTCGTAGCTCAGGGGATAGAGCACCGCTCTCCTAAAGCGGGTGTCGGCAGTTCGAATCTGCCCGAGGGCACACAACGTTTCCGCAGGTCAGAGGCCAATCCTGGCCTCCCCGTTTGGGTGGGGCGGACGTGCCGGGCTGCCGGGGCGGAACCTGGTCGGTCTTGGGGTCATCCTCGTCGTGCGCGGCCATGCACCCGACCGGCCGACCATGCGCACACCTCGACGCGGTCCTGCCCGCGCGAGTTCGGTGGGCTCTCGCTGGCGACGGCAGGGGTGATCCCGTTCTCGCATGCCGTAGACCCCAGCCTCACTGACCCCCTGCGCCGGCTCCTCCGGCGCGTTGACCTGGCGTCCGGAGCCGCGTCGCAGCGGATAGCGGCCCAGCCTCCGGAGTCGTGGTCACAGCGCAGACCGACGTGACGCGGACAGGGCCGTGGCAGACTCCCGATCATGGTGGACCGGTTCTGGGTGGCAGTCGAGGCTGCGGTCCGCGCTGGCTTGGACGACAAGGCCGTCATCAAGGATCCGCCCAAGACTGACCACGACCTGATGTGGCTGTCGGCGACCATCACAGACCACGTTGTGGCTGCCATCGGCCACGAGGTACACGATCGGCTGGGCGCACGTCCCGAGAAGTAGACGCCGCCGGGCAGCGTTGGGGAGTCCTGACCGCGCGACCTCAGCCACCCCTTCAGCGTCAGACTGACCAGCAAGCAACGCGTATGGATGAGTTCGATTTCATTGCAGCACGACGGAATCCGACTACGCGCGAACGGCTCGGCGTGTTCCTGCCCTTCTGCCCGCTCCGAAAGCACTCTCTCCCTCGCGGGCTCCTGCGGCATGCCAGCGCCCACGCCCTTCGGGCGGTCACCCAGGGGCGGCTCCAGAGCTCTCCGCCAGGCGTCGAAGCCGTGCGACGTACTGCTGCCACCAGGCGTCGTCGACGTCGGGCAGGTTCGAGACGTTCTGAAGCAGGCCGCGCTGGCCGTCGATGGTTTCGCGCAGCACGTCCATGTGCCCGGCATGACGTGCCGTCTCGGCGATCATGTGGACGAGCAGCCGGTGCAGTGTGGTGGCCTGAGGCTGCCACCAGGGCACGTGTGCCGGGGCGTCGAGGGGCAGATCGGCGATGGTCGCGTCGGCCCAGGACTGCGTCCTTCGGTACAGGTCGATGATCTGCTCGGGCGACTCATCGGCCGTGGCCCACATGTCGGCGTTGGGTCCGGCATCCTCGTCCCACGAGGGGACGGGCTCGGGCCACGGGTGTCCGAGGCACCCGCCGAAGTACTCGGCTTCGAGGCCCGCGAGGTGCTTGACCAGACCGAGCAGGTTGGTGCCGGACGCCGTCAGCGGCATGCGCAGGTCACGTTCGGAGGCACCGTCGAGCTTCCACACAACGGTGTCGCGCAACGACTGGAGGTAGCCGCACAGGGTCTCCTTCATGTCCATGGGGCGACCCTGTCAGACCCCGCCACCCACCGCAGCCGATGACGGCCCCCACGCCCCGGACGCAGTGCGCAGTACGCGCGAAAGCCGTCCGCAGGTCGGCTCCGCATCGCTACGATCCAGGGCATGCAACGGAGCGTCTTCGTCCGGCTCAACCGCGTCATGAACGTGGTGGTACGGCGCCTCCACCTGCGCCGCTTCAGGGGCGGTGACCTCCTCCTGCTCACGACAACCGGACGCAAGTCGGGGCAGCCACGCACCACGCCGCTGCTCTATCTCGCCGACCAGGACCGCTGGGTCGTGGTGGCGTCCAACGGCGGCGCCGACTGGGAGCCCGGCTGGTGGCTGAACCTGAACGCCGGGTCGCCGGGGACCGTTGAGGTCGGAGGCCGGCACACACCGGTCACGGGGACCGAGATCTCCGGCTCGGAGCGCGACCGCATGTGGCGGCTCCTCAACGAGAAGGTGTTCGACTACGCCGCCTACCAGGCGAAGGTGAGCCGGCAGCTCGCGGTCGTCGAGCTGGCACCGATGTCCTCCTGACCGACATGGCATACGACGAGGAGCTTGCCGACCGGGTCCGGGACGTCGTCCAGGGCGAACCCGGCCTGAGCGAGCAGCGCATGTTCGGCGGACTCGCCTTCCTCGTGCACGGACACATGGCGGTCAGCGCCAGCAGCCAGGGCGGCTTGCTCCTGCGCATCGATCCGGCCGACGCCGAGGCCATGGTCGAGCACCCACACGTGCGCCGTTTCGAGATGCGGGGCCGACAGATGGACGGCTGGCTGCACGTGGACGTCGAGGCGCTCGACATGGACGACCAGCTCCGGCGCTGGGTGGACCAGGGCCTCGCCTACGCGCGATCGCTGCCTCCCAAGTAGCCCCTTCGTCAGCGGCCGTCGTCGACGGCACGTGTCCCGGCAAGCCCCTTGCACGGGGTGGTCCGGCTGGGGTTGGGTTCGGTCCATGAACGACACGTGGACCGCACCCGAGAGCGACCCCAGGACGTACGGCAACCCGGGACATCAGCGTTCGCGGAAGGTCGTCGACCTGTCGTCTGATGGGATGAGCCGTGCCCAGTGATCGCAGCCGGCTCTCGTCCATGCCTCCGGAACTGACTCGACAGCGGCAGGCGATATCGCCACTGCTCGAGTTATGCGAAGAGTCACCTTTGGTCACGTCATTTTCGGTGGGTTGCTCGATCGGACGCAACGCCGCTGACGCCCTATCCGACGTCGACGCTGTCATCGGGGTGCGTGCGGCACGCGGGGCAGCCGGCGCCGAGCAGGTGCGGGACGTCGAGGGCTCCATCGTCGAGCTCCTGCCGAGGCTCGGTGCGCTCGTCGATCTGCTCTGTCAGGAGACCGCCGGTGACGAATTCTTGATCCGCCGCGTCTTCGCCCAGTTCGAGGATCGTTTGCAACTGGACCTGGCCGTGGTGGCGGAGGCCGAGGTGCGTCGCGGGGACGCAGCACCTGACTTCGTGGCGCTGTACTGGTCGAGCGACCGACCGGCTTCGAGGAAGTTCCCCTCAGCGCTGGACGTCAGCAGCAAGCAGGTCCAGGAGTGGGCGTTTCTGGGCTGGCGTGCGCTGCTCGACGCGGACAAGTATCTGCAGCGCGGCTCGCTGTGGGAGGCCCACCATCGGCTCCATGAAGCCCGGGAACGGATCTGGATGCTCTGGGCGACCGCCCACGGTGCGCCCTATCCCTGGCATGGCCTGTCGCAGGTCCTTGATCATGACCCGGGCCTACTGCCTCCGGGGATAGAGGCAACCGTTGCCGGACTCGACAGCGACGATCTCCGCCGTGCGCTTGTGGCCGCCACTGGGGTGCTCGACCACGCCAGCACGCTCGCAGCACGACAATGCGGAGCGCAGCTACTCACCGAGATCGCCGACTACACCCGCCGGATCGTCACCCCGGGCTGAGCACCACCCACCGGGGCTGAATTGTCCTCCCGCTCGCCACGAACAGGCCGGGGTGCAGCCGCTCAGGCACTCCGCGCGGGAAGAAGCACGAGGCGGGATGAGCTCTCGCCTTCCGATTGTCTGCGCCAGCACTCTTCGACCTCCTCGAGTGGCTGGCTGTCATAGGCCATGGTGATCCGGCCGCTGGACGCGTGCTGGAGCACCGCGGAGAGGGCGTCTCGTCGCTGTGCGGGGGTCAGGGAGTTGTTGGTGTAGCCGAGCACGCTGGCCGAACGGCTCCGCAGGACCGCGGAGGAGAAGACACGCCTCGTCGCCTGACGCGCCGCCGAGGTTGACCAGCCGGCCGCCTGCACCGAGGACCCGGGAAGCGGCCGTCGCCGCGATCCCGAACACCGGGTCGAGCACCACGTCGACCGCTCCCCCGGTCGCCTCCGCCAGTCGAGCGGTGAGCTCGTCGACGTCCTCGACCATCGGGACGACGACGTCCGCCCCAGCCGCACCGGCCCCCTGTTGCGCCTCTTTCGAGCGCGCCACGGCAACCACGTGCTGAGCGCCGAGCACCCGCGCTGCGCCGATGCCCGCCTGCCCAACCGCCCCGCCACCGCCGAGCACCAGCACCCGCTCCCCCGGCTGGAGCCGGCCCCGCCAGGACAGCGCCATCCACGCCGCGACCGCAGAGAGCCCCAGTGCGGCAACCAGCGCGTCGGGGACGTCGGTCTCCAGCGGCACGACGTCGTCATCGGCGACGGCGCAGAGCTCGGCCAGGCTCCCGTCGCCGGGAGTCATCCCGGCCGAGGTGGCAAACCACACCCGGCTGCCGGGCGCGATGGCCCCGGATCGCTCCACCACGCCGACACCCTGCACGCCGGGCACGTACGGCACGGCCGGTGGGCCGAAGTACGACGTACCGGACGCGCACAGGAGGTCCAGCGGCACCAGGGGTGCCGCGGTCACCCGCACCAGGCTCTGCCCCGCGGCCGGATCGGGGTCGGGGTGGTCGGTGAAGACCGGGGGCTGTCCGAGGGTGTGCAGTACGGCGGCGCGCACGCGGTCCTCCTCAGGTGGCCGGGCAGGGGGACGGGACAGCGCTCAGGTGGCGATGTCCGGATACGGCAGCGAGATGTCCTTCATCGCGGCGCCGTACGCCCGCTGGTACTCCAGCGGGCCGTGGTCGCGCTCGAACATCGCGATGAACAGGGTGAGGGTGAGGAAGGGGTGCGCGCCCATCTCGAACAGCGCCACGTGGTCGTGCTCGCGCAGCGCCCGCCGCTCCTCCTCGGTGAACGCCAGCCAGGTGGAGCGTTCCTGCACCGTGCAGTTGAGGATCGTGTTGGCCATCTCCTCCTCCCACCAGGACACCGTGCCGACCGGGTCCTCGCCGGTAGCGCTCGACCAGCTCGGGGTCGCGGTCGACGGTGAAGAGGAACTTGTCGAGCAGGTACTTGCTCATGCCGGCGCTCCGTCCGGGTACCAGGTGAAGTAGGCCTCCATGGTGTGGAACAGGTCGAGGCGTGTCGACGTGGTCGGCCTTGGCGCCGTCGCCCGCCACCCCCATCATCAGCATGAAGTCCATGAACCCGTGCGTGGCGTTGCCGGGACGGTGGAGGCTGTCCAGGGTCACCTCGGCGAGACAGCCCTCGAGGTCACCGCTGGCGATCCACTCGACGGCCTTGCGGTCGAACTGCCGGGTCGGGTCCGTGCTCCCCGAACTGGCGCGGCCCGCCCAGCTCCAGGGAGAGGTGGCCGGTGCCGATGATGGCGACCCGCTTGTCCTCGGGCCACGACTCGACCATCTGCCGGATGGCGCGGCCGAGCTGGACGAACCGCTTCGGCTGCGGCAGCGGCGGCGCGAAGATGTTGGTGTAGATCGGCACGATCGGCAGGTCGGCCTGCGGCCGCAGGGTGATGATCGGGCAGGTGATGCTGTGGTCGATCCGCAGCTCGTTGCTGAAGGCCAGGTCGAAGTCGGCGTCCAGCCCGCTGCGCAGGATGTGCGCGGCCAGGTCCTCCTGCCCGCGCAGGGTCATCCGGGGCAGGCCGAACTCGCGCTCCTCGTTGTGGAAGTTCGCGTCGAAGAACGGCGCCTTGCCGACCAGGAACTGCGGCATGTTGTCCAGCCACAGCTGGTGGAAGTGGTCGCTGCCGACCATCACCAGGACGTCGGGCTCGGCCCTGGTGAGGGTCTCGCGGAACGCCTCGATCTTGGCGACCCACTCGTCGGCGAACGGCGGTCGGTCGGCGCCGGTGCTGGTGCTGGCGCGGTAGTAGAAGGGGTGGTGCGTCGAGGCGATGACCGCGGCGACGGTGGCCATGGCGTGCTCCTTCGGTGCGGGTGGGTCAGTGCGTCGGGTCGTCCGCCGGGTCGACGTACACGGCGTTGCGGTCCACGGTCAGGTAGGCGTCCATGCCGATCGGGCGGCGGCGCTCCTCGGCGATCTGGCCGAGCAGGCCGGCGGCGCGGGCGAGCAGCGCGAAGCCGCGCAGCAGCTCGACCGGGAAGGCCGAGGTCGGCCAGGGCGGCGCCGCAGACGCCGGCGCCGTTGAGCGGCAGGCGGCGCCCGAGCACCTGCTCGTGCACGCGGCCGATCGCCTCGAACAGCCGCAGGTGCGGCCCGCGCAGGCCTTCCTCCTCGGCGATGCCGATCAGCACCGGCGTGCGAGGGTCCTGCACCTTGTGCACGGGGTGGCCGAGGCCGGGCACGAGCCGTCGCGCCTCGCGGGTGCGGGTCACCGCGTCGAGGGCCAGCGCGTCCCAGCCGGCGTCGTCGGTGGGCAGCTCGCCGTCGTGCCGCTCCAGCACCTCGTGCAGGTAGGCGCCGCAGTCCTCGGTGACGCCCAGGAAGCGGGAGCCGCCCCCGAGCAGACCGGCCGCGAGCGCGCCCTGCAGCGAGTCGGGCGCGGACAGGTACGTCAGCCGGGCGGCGATCGCGGTGGGGGTGAAGCCGTGGTCGGCGAGCGCCACCAGGACCGCCTCGAAGACGCGGGTCTCCGACGGGGTGGGCCGCCGCAGCGCGACCAGCCAGAACGCGAGCTCGCCGAAGCCGACCTTGCCCATCAGGTCGGCGGTGAGGTCCTGGCCGAGCAGCCGGATCTCGTCGGCGGTCGACGTACCGAGGGAGGTGGGGAAGGCGAGGCCGTCGCCGGAGGTCGGTCACGCTGGGCGCTCCTCTTCGGTGATGGGCTGGTCGGCCGGGCCGGCGAGCCAGCGGCGGATCTCCTCGCCGTGCTCGTCGAGCGACGGTGGCGGCAGCCGGTAGTCCGGTGGGGTGTCGGAGAACCGGATCGGGTTGCGCACCGACGGTACGGCGGCCGCTCCCTCCCCCACGTTCACCACGGGATCCAGGCCGACCTCCTCCGCGAACGCGACGCCGCCGTCGACGGTGTTGATCGGCCCGCACGCCACCCCCGCGGCGGTGAGGTCGCGGAACCACTCCATCTTCGTGCGGGTGCGCAGCCGCTCGACCAGCAGCGGCCGGAGCTGGTCCCGGTTGGCGGTGCGGTCCTCGTTGCGGACGAACCGGGGGTCGTCGGCGAGCTCGGGGACACCGAGGGCCTCGACGAGCTTGCGGAACTGGCCGCTGTTGCCGGCGGTGATGATCAGCTCGCCGTCCGCGCACGGCAGCGGCTCGTAGGGGAACAGGCTCGGGTGGCTGTTGCCCATCCGGAAGGGCACCACGCCGCCGGCGACGTACGCGCTGGTCTGGTTGACCAGGCCGGACAGCGCCGAGGAGAGCAGGTTGACCTCGACGTGCTGGCCGCGGCCGCTCTCGTGCCGGGCGTTCAACGCCGCCAGCACCCCGATCGTCGCGTGCAGCCCGGCCATGACGTCGAAGACCGAGATCCCCGCGCGGTAGGGCTCACCCTCGGGGTCGCCGGTCAGGCTCATCAGCCCGGACATCGCCTGCACGATCAGGTCGTACCCCGGCAGGACCCGGCCCTTGGGGCCGCTGCCGAAGCCGCTGATGGAGGCGTAGACCAGGCGGGGGTTGCCGGCGGCCACCGCCTCGTAGTCCAGCCCGAACCGGGCCAGCCCTCCCGGCCTGAAGTTCTCGACCAGCACGTCCGCGCGCCGGGCCAGCTCCTGCGCCGCGGCCAGGTCCTCGCGGGTCCTTGAGGTCGAGCGCGACCGACCGCTTGTTGCGGTTCACCCCCAGGTAGTACGTCGAGATGCCGTCGCGGACCGGCGGCTGCCAGGTGCGGGTGTCGTCACCGCCGGGCGCCTCGACCTTGACCACCTCGGCCCCGAGGTCGGCCAGCAGCATGGTCGCGTAGGGCCCGGCCAGGACCCGGGAGAAGTCGGCGACCAGCAGGCCGGCGAGCGGACCGCTGCGGGAGGGCAGGTCAGGCATCGCAGGCACGGGGGCTCCTCAACGTCACCGGACAACCGACATCAAAACGGACAACTGTCCGGACTGGGCTTGCGCGCCAGTCTCGGCGTGAATTCGGTGGGCTGTCAAGGACTTCCGTGGAGGTGGCCCCGCTGCAGCGAAGGCCTTGACACGCCTCGCGCAGGGACTCCAGAGTGAGGCTCACTCGTCACTGACCGTCATACGGACGCATGGTCGCGTCCCTGGAACCCGGAGGCAGCGATGTCCAACCCCGATGCACCGGCGCCCCCGAACGGCCGGCCGGTGGTCCTGCGTGGCGGCACCGTGCTCACCATGGACGACCACCACACGGTCCTTCCCGGTGCCGACGTCCTGGTCGCCGACCACCGCATCGCCGCGGTCGGCCGAGCGCTCGACGTCCCCGAGGGGACGCAGGAGGTCGACGCCTCCGGCGGCATCGTGATGCCGGGCATGATCGACACCCACCGGCACATGTGGCAGACCGCCATGCGCGGGTACGGCGCCGACTGGACGCTGACGCAGTACTTCGTCTGGTACTACCTCGAGCACGGTAAGGCGTTCCGCCCGCAGGACGTCTATGCCGGCAACCTGCTGTCCGCCTGGGACGCGCTCGAGGCGGGCGTCACCACGACCGTGGACTGGTCACACGGGCTGCAGACCGTGGACCACGCCGAGGCGGCCGTGGATGCGCTGCAGGAGGTGCCCGGCCGCTTCGTCCTGGCCTATGGCAACATCCAGGCCGGCCCCTGGGAGTGGGCGACCGACAAGGCGGTCCACGCCTTCCTCGAGCGCCGCCGCACCGGCGCCGGTGACCTGCTCGGCTTCCAGCTGGCCTTCGACGTGACCGGTGACCCCGGCTTCCCGGAGCGGGCGGCCTTCGAGGCCGCCCGCGATCTCGGGCTGCCCGTGACCACCCACGCCGGGGTCTGGGGCGCGACCAACGACGACGGCATCCGGCTGATGCACGAGAACGGGTTCATGACACCCGAGACTGTCTACGTCCACGCGGCCACGCTCACCGCCGACTCCTACCAGCGGATCGCGGCCACCGGCGGGCTCGGTGTCCGTCTCCACCGAGTCCGAGCAGAGCGCGGGCCAGGGCTACCCGCCCACCTGGCAGGTCCGTCGGTACGACATCCCGGTGTCGCTGTCGATGGACACCAGCGTCTGGTGGAGCGGCGACCTGTTCTCCGCGATGCGCACGACCCTCGGCGCCGACCGCTCGCGCGAGCACCTCGAGGCCCACGCCAAGGGCGACACCGTGACGCACGTGCACCTGCGCGCCGAGCAGGTCGTCGACTGGGCCACCCGCGGCGGCGCGCGGGCGCTCGGCCGCGACGACCTGGGGCGGGTCGAGCCGGGCGCGCGAGCCGACGTGGTGCTGATCAAGAACGACCGCTCGCCGGTGTCGTTCCCGCTCCTGAACCCCTACGGCCACGTGGCGTTCCAGGCACAGCGGGGCGACGTGCACACCGTTCTCGTCGACGGCCGCGTGGTCAAGCACGAGCACCAGCTGGTGGGCGTGGACCTGCCGGCCGTACGGCGGACCGTCGAGGCGACCGTCGAGCACCTGAAGGCCGACCTCGGCGAGGAGCAGTGGTCCAGGGGCATGAACCCCGAGCTGCCCGCCGACGACGAGGTGCTCGACAACCCTTACCAGTACACGGATTACAAGTCAGACAGCACCCGCGGCGCCCGCGGCTCCGTGTTCGGCGAACCCGGCTCGGGACGCTGACACGCCCGGTCGCGGGAGTGACGACCAAGGAGGAGCGACATGGCCGGACGTGGCTCGGGACCGGACTTCGTCGAGTCCCTGGCCCGCGGGCTCGACGTACTGGCGTGCTTCGACGCCGACCACGGCT
This sequence comes from uncultured Actinomycetota bacterium, assembly GCA_963724015.1. GTDB lineage: Bacteria > Actinomycetota > Actinomycetes > Actinomycetales > Dermatophilaceae > CAVRTM01. Next base: position 145,951 of record CAVRTM010000004.1, on the reverse strand, counting down.
CGATGACGCTCAGCGAGGTCGCGACCGCCGCGGATCTGGCCCGGCCGACCGCCAGGCGCCTGCTGCTGACCCTGGAGGAGCTCGGCTTCGTCCGTTCGGACAACGGCAGCTTCCAGCTGACCCCCAAGGTGCTCACGCTGGGCATGGCCTACGTCGGCGCCCTGGGCCTCTGGGACATCGCCCGCCCGCACCTGGAGGCGCTGGTGAAGCGCACGGGCGAGTCCTCGTCCATGGCCCAGCTCGACGGCTCGGACATCCTCTATGTCGCAAGGGTGTCCGTGCCCAAGCTCATCGCGCTGCGGGTCGAGATCGGCACCCGCTTCCCGGCAGTGCAGACCTCGCAGGGCAAGGTCCTGCTTGCCGCCCTCCGGCCCGCCGAGCTCTCGAGCACCCTGACGGTGCCCAGCCGCGCTGGGCTCCCGCGGTACATCGGGCGGAGCGAGGACCAGCTGCGGGAGGAGCTGACCCAGGTGCGGGCCCGCGGCTGGGCGCTCGCCGACGAGGAGCTGGCGCCCGGCGTCCGGTCGGTCGCCGTGCCGGTCCGTGACGGCGCGGGTGCCGTGCGGGCCGCGATGAACGTGACCGTGCACGCCGCCGAGACCTCGACCGAGCAGCTGCTCCAGGAGCACCTGCCGCTGCTGCTGCGCACGGCGGGTGAGATCAGCGCGGACTGGGCGTTGTGGCAGTCGCGGCCCCACAACGAGGTCTGGCCGATCGGCTCAACCGGTGCTGCGCAGCACTGCTGAGACCTAGTCTGCAAGGACACAGGATGCCTGCCCCCGGACGGAACCCGACCGGGAGCACCGGAGGCAGGCCAACCGGGAGGGTCCACCATGATCCGCAGCGTCGTCAGCCTGGTCCTCATCGTGTGGCTCGCGATAGGGGTGCTCGCCACCTACCAGCGCGGCTACTTCAAGGGTTCGGCACAGTCGTGCGCCAAGGCCGGCACCATCGCCGCGACCGTGGTCGCCGGGCCGCTGAACTACACCGGCGTCAACCCCAAGATCACGTGCCAGCTGCCCCAGCCGTCGTCGTGAGGCGGCGCCACCCGGCGCCGACGGACGCTGTGCGCGGACGCGAGGCCCTACCCGGCGACGCGGGCCAGCCAGCGCCGGGTGGCTCGCGGTGACCGCAGGCGTACGACGGCGAGGTGCTGGTTCTGCGGCTCGGCGAACATTGTCGGATAGGCGCGTCGTTGCCCCCGGTGGGACCGCAGTGCTGTGAGCACGCCCTTCGCGCCCGAGAGCAGCTGCCTGGGAAGCCCGGCCTTCTCGCCCGTCTGTGAGGCCTCCGTCGTGAGCACCGAGGTGCGCCAGAGTGCCCGCTTGCCCAGCCGCCACAAGGACACGGCCACCGGGTAGTCGAGCCAGACGATGGTGTCCGCCCGGGGCCAGACGAGGTCACGCACCGCGCTCTTGTTCCCGTCGGTGACCCAGCGCTCTCCCGCGATTGCGGCGGTCGTCCGCTCGCGCAGCACCGGCAGCGGCACGGTGCTGAAGCCGGGGCCGAAGTACAGCGCGTCGAGCTCGACGTGGGGCACGTCGATCGCCGCGGCCAGCTCTCGGGCCAGGGTGGTCTTGCCCGAGCCGGTCCTGCCCAGGATCAGGATCCGCTGGCACCCACGCAGCGTCGTGGAGGGGTTCCGTCGCGTCGCCTGTGGCGCCGACTGCGGCTGGTCTCGTTCGAGGGTCATCCGTTGGACTCCTTCAGCAGAGCTGATGCGGCAACCGGCGCCGTCCGGGACCGGCTCCACACTCCGGCGTGCTGCGCGGGCACGATCCTGGGAGCTCCGAGGATAGGCACTGCCCGCCACCCGCGGAGGCCGTTCTGCCAGGCCGCCGGCCACCAGGGTCTGCGACGTGACCCGCCGCCGGGGACCTTCCGGAAGAATGCGCCTCGTGGCGGCGCGGCTTGTCCCCGGGCTGGCATGGGTTCTGGTGCTCGCCGCCGGATGGGCCGTGACTGCCACTCTGTCGAGCCAGGTCCACCGCGAGCTCGTGCGCTCGTTTGCTCCACCTCGTCACCTATGGCGCCAGCTTCTGGTTCGCCTCCGTGGCCCATCGTCAGCTCACCAGGCTCCTCGACCCGCCGGCCTGGCGCCGCCGCCTGGAGCGCGAGTGGCAAGAATCTGCCCGTCGAGGAGGGTGACCTGCGCGGCGGCTACAGGTATTCCCCGCAACCGCGCGGAGTGGCGTGAAGGAGCACGGGGCAACCCCGCTGGCAGCTACTGTGCCCGACGTGGGAACACTCGGTTGGCGAACGCCTCGGCGGATCGACGCCGACGCGCGCTGGACGGCGAAGCGACCCAAGGGGTGGGCGTTCTGGGCGACCAGGGCCGCGGCTGTGGTGATCGGATGGTGGGCCAGAGACGGCTGGGGCGCCGACGTCGGATGGCTGCTGCTGGCCGGCGCCTACCTCCTTGCCGAGTACGTCGTCCCGATTCCCCGCGACGGCGACCACGACCAGCACCCAGTCCACACCGCGCAACCTCATGGGCTTCAAGGACGGCACCCGCAACGTCCGTGGCGACGACGCCGCCCGCATGCGCGACCACGTCTGGGTGCCGTCGGGCGGCGACCAGGGGTGGATGGCCGGCGGCAGCTACCTCGTGGCGCGGCGAATCCGGGTGCGGATCGAGGGCTGGGACCGCGACCCGCTCGGCGCCCAGCAGGAGGTCTTCGGCCGGTCCAAGGTCGAGGGCGCGCCGCTGACCGGGACCAGGGAGGGCGACGTCCCGGACTACGCCGCCAGGGCCGCGGACGGCACCCCCGTCATCCCGATGAACGCCCACATCCGGCTGGCCGCACCGGAGAACAACGACGGCCGGGCTCTCTTGCGCCGCGGCTACTCCTTCACCGACGGGGTCGACCCGGCCTCCGGAGAGCTGGACGCCGGCCTGTTCTTTCTCGCCTTCATGCGCGACCCGCAGGTGTTCGTCGACCTGCAGAACAAGCTCGGCAGCCTCGATGCCCTGAACGAGTACATCGAGCACGTCGGCAGCGGGCTCTTCGCCTGCCCCGGCGGGGTGCGCGATGAGCAGGACTACTGGGGTCGCGGGCTGTTCGCCTGATCCTCGTTCGCCGGTGCGGTGACGGAGCGCCGCGGGTCCGCGCTCGTACGGCGCCCCCACGGGACGCCCGTGTCCGCGCCCCACCAGCTCGCAGAACCCCCAGGTTTGCGGGGTGGTCGTCAGCCGGAGGATCCGCCGGCTTCGCGGGCCTCCCACGCCTGGCGCAGCAGGCCCAGCAGGGCGTCGACCGGCTGTGGCCCGGCGATGGCGATCCGCCGGTCGGCCAGCACGAAGGGCAGGGACGTCAGCTGCAGCCGGGCCGCCTCGCGCTCGTCGTCCCGGACCGCGGAGGCGTACTCGTCCCCGGCCAGGACCGCGGCGACCCGGTGCTCGTCCAGACCGGCCTCCGGCCCGACCCGTTGCAGCACGCGGGGGTCGTCCAGCGCCTTGCCCTCGCAGAAGTGCGCGGCGAACATGCGCTCGGCCACCGCCGCCTGCAGCGCCGGGCCGCCCTCGGCCTCACCCAGGTGCATCAGCCGGTGTGCGTCGAAGGTGCGGGCCGGTACGGCGTGGTCGACCGGCAGGTCCAGTCCTTCCAGCGCCGCAGCCCGCTTGGCCTCCGCCGCCTCGGCCGCAGCGTCCTCGCCGGCGGCCGCCGCCGCGTCGCGCTCGAACGATCGGTACCGGACGTGCACGGCGTGCGGGTGCTCGAACGCGTGGACGGCGCGTTCGAGCCGTCGCTTGCCCAGGTAGCACCAGGGGCAGGTCAGGTCGCTCCAGACCTCCACGGCCAGCGTGGCCTCGGGAGCAGCGGCGGGCTGTACGCGTGCGGTACTCATGGCTGCAGTTTTACCCCAACCGGGACGACACGAGCCCTCCTCGCCGGGCGAGGAGGGCTCGGAGACGTCCGGGCCGGAGGCCGGAGTCGCGACGGTCAGGGGCGACCGTAGCTGACGTTGGAGGACCAGATCGAGTGCTGACCGGTCGACTTCCCGGTGCGCGGGGAGTCCCACATCATGCCGTTGCCAGCGTAGATGCCGACGTGGAACGCCGGGGCGCCGAAGAACACCAGGTCACCCGGCTGCGGGTTGGACACCGGGGTGGCCGCCGCACGCTGGGCCTCGGCGGTGCGGGGCAGGCTCCTGCCGACCTTCGCGAAGACCCACTGGGTGTACCCAGAGCAGTCGAACCCGGACGGCGTGGTGCCGCCGTAGACGTAGGGGATACCGGCCAGGCTCGCCGCGATCCCCAGCACGCCGGACGACGCGGGAGCCGACGGGGCCTGCGGAGCCGGTGCGGCGACGTGCCTGCGCTGCGGCGCCGGCACGGAGCTCGCTCGGTGGCTGCTGGCGTGGTGGCGTGGGGAGGAGCTCGTACCGCCCAGGCTGCTGCGGTGGGTGGAGCGGCTCGGCTGGGCGACGGCGCGCTCGACGCCCGCGACCGACTCGGCCAGGACGACCGGCTCCGGAGCGGGCTTCGGCTTCGGCTTGGGCTTCGGGCTTGACGACGCCGGTGAACCCGATCTCACCGAAGGTCGGCGAGACCACGGCGGCACGGGAGGAGGCGGCGGTCGAGACGGCCACGGCGTCGAGTGCCGGCGCCGCAGCGGCGGGGGCGACGGCGGGCTTGGCCTGCTTGCTCAGCGGCGACGCGGAGGCCGGGAGGCTGAACGAGGCGACGAGGCCACCGGAGACGGCCAGCGCGGCCGAGACCTTGCCGATCGGCTTGGCGGAACGGGAGACGGCGGACGACAGCGCGGAGACAGGGCTGGGTGCACCGGGCGCGCGGTGGCGCCCCGGAGTGGGGTTGGGCACGTGTATGGACCTCTCCAGACGCCTACGAGGTGAGCTGTCGGGTTCGGGTGGGAGGTATGCACCCGGCCCACGTGCGAATCGGCTTGGGACACAACGGTGTCCGACTGCCGACCTGCGTGTGGGCTTCACCCCAAGGAGCGTCGTACGACGCCCCGGAAGTGGGTCCCCCGCTCCTGCCAAGCGGATGTGTGAGCTGTCCGGGACGTGGTGACAGGACTAGGCGAACCACGTCAGGAGCCCCCCGAGGCTGGAGGGCAGGATCACGGTACACAGCAGTGGGTACTAAGTCACATCCGGCCCCCACAGCCCTGTGGAAACCGCCACACCCCGCGAACGCCCGTCGGCGACGGCCACGCCGACCTCACGCATGAGCGCGGCAGCGACGACGCCTCGGTCAGTCGCGGGCGGCGAACACGTGGGCCGCGACGTCGGCCGGCAGCGAGACGCCCCCGGCCTCGTCGGCACCGTCGCGGCTCGACGATGACGCGGCCGTCGTCACGGCGGACCCGCACCCGCTGCCCGGGCAGCAGCCCTGCCACGGTCAGCAGGCTCAGCGCCTCGTGGTCGACCTGCGCCGGCTCACCGATACGCCGCACGACCACGACAGCCGGGGTCTCCCCCGCCAGCTCGAGCAGGCTCGTCACGCCGAGGCGGAACGCCTCGTTGGGCTCCTCGCCCAGCTCGTCCAGACCGGGGATCGGGTTGCCGTACGGGCTCTCGCGGTGCTCGCCGATCAGCGCCAGGATCTTGCGCTCGACCCGCTCGCTCATCACGTGCTCCCACCGGCACGCCTCCTCGTGGACGTACTCCCACTCCAGGCCGACGACGTCGAGCAGCAGCCGCTCGGCGAGCCGGTGCTTGCGCATGACGCGGGTGGCGATCTGCCGCCCCTCCGCCGACAGCTCCAGGTGGCGGTCGCCGGCCAGGCTCAGCAGCCCGTCGCGCTGCATCCGCGCGACGGTCTGGCTCACCGTCGGACCGGAATGACCAAGGCGCTCGGCGATCCGGGCCCGCAGCGGCACGATGCCCTCCTCCTCCAGCTCGAAGATGGTCCGCAGGTACATCTCGGTGGTGTCGATGAGGTCGGTCACGTGGCATAGCCTCTCACCTGTGCCCGACTCCCTCCTCTGGCTGCGGCGCGACCTGAGGCTGGCCGACCACCCCGCCCTCGTCGCGGCGTCCGAGGCCGCGTCCGGCGGCTCGGTGCTGCCGCTGTTCGTCCTCGACCCGCGGCTGTGGGACCCGGCCGGCCCCTCGCGGCGGGCGTGGCTGACGCGGTCGCTGCGGGCTCTGCACGAGCAGTACGACGGCGCGCTGGTCATCCGGCACGGCTCGCCGACGACCGTGCTCCCCCAGCTGGCGCGGGAGATCGGCGCGGGCACCGTCCACATCAGCGCCGAGACCACACCCTTCGGCCGCCGCCGCGACGAGCGGGTGCGGGAGGCGCTGGGCCGCGACGGCGTCCCCCTGGTGGCCACCGGCACGCCGTACGCCGTGGGCCCGGGCACGCTGACGACCGGCGGCGGCACGCCGTACCAGGTGTTCACCCCCTTCGCCCGCGCGTGGCGGGCGCACGGCTGGCCGCGCCCGGCCGCCGTGCCGCGCGACCTGCACTGGGCCCGCGGGGTCGACTCCGAGGACCTGCCCGAGCCCGGCGACGGCGTGCCCGAGCTGCCGCCGGCAGGTGAGCCGGCCGCGCTCGAGCGCTGGCACGCGTTCCTCGACGAGGGCATCGAGGACTACGCCGAGCGCCGGAACAGGCCCGACCTGTTGGGCACCTCCCAGCTCTCGGCCTCCTTGAAGTACGGCGAGGTCCACCCCCGCACGCTGCTGGCCGACCTCGCCGCTCATCCCGGCTCCCGCGGCAAGGGGCCGACGACGTTCGCGACGGAGCTGGCCTGGCGCGAGTTCTACGCCGACGTGCTCTGGCACCGGCCCGACTCGGCGTGGGGCGACCTCAAGCAGGAGCTCCGGTCGATGACGTACGACGACCCGGCCGACCACCCCGACCTGCTCGAGGCGTGGCAGCAGGGGCGCACCGGGTTCCCGTTCGTGGACGCCGGCATGCGCCAGCTGCTCGCCGAGGGATGGGTCCACAACCGGGTGCGGATGATCGTGGCCAGCTTCCTCGTCAAGGACCTGCACATCTGGTGGCCGCACGGCGCCCGGCACTTCCTGCGCTACCTGCGCGACGGCGACATCGCCTCCAACAACCACGGCTGGCAGTGGGTGGCCGGCACCGGCACCGACGCCTCGCCGTACTTCCGGATCTTCAACCCGGTCACGCAGGGCCGCCGGTTCGACCCCGACGGCGACTACGTGCGCCGCTACGTCCCCGAGCTGGCGCACATCGCCGGGGCCGCGGTGCACGAGCCGTGGAAGGTCCTGGACGGCCACGCCCAGGGCTATCCCGAGCCGGTCGTCGACCACGCCCACGAACGCGAGGTCGCCCTCGAGCGCTACGCCGCCGCGCGGGACTGACCCGGGCCGCCCCTCGGGCGGGGGTTCCGCACGCTCGGCGCAGGGCCCGCGCTACGGTGCCGCGGTGAGTGAGTCCTTCCTGGTCCCCGCCCGCTTCTGCGGGCCGCCGGCCTCCGGCAACGGCGGCTGGACCTCCGGGCACCTGGCCCAGCTGGTCGACCCCGGCGCCACCGTGACCGTCCGGCTGCGCACCCCGCCGCCGCTGGACGTCGAGATGGACGTCGCGCGCGCCGACGACGGCACGGTGGAGATCTGGGACGGCAGCACCCTGGTGGCCTCGGCCATCTCGGCCGAGCCGCTGGACGAGACGCGCCTGCCCGCGCCGGTGCCCTACGCCGACGCCGAGGCGGCCGGCGCGTCGTACGAGGGGCTGGTCAGCCACCCCTTCCCCACCTGCTTCGCCTGCGGCACCGCGCGCGACCCGGCCGAGGCCCTGTGCCTGCGCACGGGACCGCTGCCCGGCACAGAAGCGCTGCGCGCCGCCGCGTGGACGCCGGCGGAGTCGACCCCCGAGCTGGTCTGGGCCGCACTGGACTGCCCCGGCGCGTGGGCCTCGGGCATCGCGGGGCGAGAGATGGTGCTGGGCACGATGACCGCGCGGGTGCACGCACTGCCGGCCGTCGGCCAGCCGCACGTCGTCATGGCGTGGCCGCGCGGGCACTCCGGCCGCAAGTTCCTCAGCGCCACCTGCCTGTACGACGCCGCCGGCCGGCTGCTCGCGCAGGCCGAGGCGATCTGGCTGGCCGTGGATGCGGCGTCCGTCCGGCCGGTGTGACGCAGACCACGAGCGAGCGGGAATGACCACCGTTGATTGACTGTTCAACCAGTCATGACGACGCACCCCGACACCCAGAACGACCTGCAGGACCTCGAGGCCCAGTTCCGCACGGAGCTCGTGCTCTCACCCGAGGCCCAGGACCTGCTGTTCCGGGAGGCCCGCACGGCCAACACCTTCACCGACGAGCCGGTGTCCGAGGAGCAGGTCCGCGCGATCTACGACCTCGCCAAGTGGGCCCCCACCTCGATGAACAACCAGCCGCTGCGGATCGTGCTCGTGCGCAGCCCGGAGGCCCGCGGGCGCCTGGTCGAGACGATGGCCGGTGGCAACAAGGCCAAGACCTCCACCGCCCCGCTCGTCGCGATCCTCGCCGCCGACCTCGCCTTCCACGACGAGTTCCCGCGCACCTTCCCGCACTTCCCGGGCGCCCGTGACCTGTTCGCCGCCGACGACGCGATGCGTGCCGAGAGCGCGACGCTCAACGGCACGCTGCAGGTGGCCTACTTCATCCTGGCTGTCCGCGCCGCGGGCCTGGCCGCCGGCCCGATGACCGGGTACGACGCCGAGGCGCTCAACCGCGAGTTCTTCCCCGACGGCGAGCACCGCGTCCTGTCCGTGGTCAACATCGGCAAGCCGGGCGAGTCGGCCTGGATGGACCGCCTGCCCCGCCTGGACTATGACGAGGTCGTCACGACCGTCTGAGCCTTCTGGCCAGCACCTCCGCGGAGGTGTGCCGGCGCCCCGAACCCCCTCCCGGCGGCGCCGCCTGCGGCCGGCTCGTCCCAGCCACCCCCTCGGCTGCGCGACGAGCCGGCCGCTTCGTCGTACCCCGTGCAACCACAACGGTGTTCGCTCTGGGAGATTCCAGTTGCCGCGTTCGCCGTGGCGACATACGGTGCGGGTACACAAGAAGGGAGGTGGTCCGCCTAGTGAATACCCAACGGACGTGTGAGGTGGCTGCGCGCTAGCCAGCCGAATCCCCTGGTGCCCCCGGGCGCCAGTCCGGACGGCAAGGGTGAACCGCAATCCACAGCAGTCACCGCAGCCCGCGAGCACGTGCGACTCGTCCATCGCACTCCGGCCTCCGCCGGAACTCGCGGGCTGTTCCCTGCCCGGGGTCGGGCAGGGAAGCAGCTCAGCCGCGTAGGGCCGCGGCCTTCCGGGCGAGTTCCTCGATGCGCGCCCAGTCCTGCGCGGCCACCGCGTCCTTGGGCGTGAGCCACGACCCGCCGACACAGCCGACATTCGGCAGCGCGAGGTAGTCGGCGGCGTTGGCCATCGAGATCCCACCGGTCGGGCAGAACCGGAGCCCGGGCATCGGGCCGGCGACCGCCGAGAGGTAGGGGCGCCCGCCGCTGGCCTCGGCCGGGAAGAACTTCATCGCCGTGAGGCCCCGCTCGGCCAGCCGCATCATCTCGGTGAGCGTGGACGAGCCGGCCAGGACCGGGAGACCGGTGTCCAGGACCGCATCCAGCAGCCTGGGAGGTGACCCGGGCGTGACGATGAACTGGGCCCCGGCGCGACGTACCGCCTCGGCCTCCTCGGGGGTGGTGACGGTGCCGGCGCCGGTGAGGATCTCTGGCACCTCGGCGGCCACGCGCTCGATCGCGCCCAGGCCGGCGGCGGTGCGCAGGGTGATCTCGATGATGCCGACACCACCGCGCGCGAGGGCCCGGGCCAGCGGCACGGCCTGCTCGAGGTCGTCGACCACCACCACCGGCACGACGGGGCTGACCACGAGGAGCTCCCCGGCCGTCAGCTGCTGGGTGGGTACGGCGGTCATCGGGTCTCCTGCAGGTGGGTGAGGGCGGTGGGGGCCGGGCCGAACACGTGGGCGCCCTGGTCAGCGCGACCGACGACGGACCGGAACGCGGCGAACAGCTCGCGACCGGTGCCGGAAGTGTCCTGGTGCGAGGGCAGTGCCGGCGTACGGCCTTCCCACTCCGCAGGATCCACCAGTGCGTCGAGCGTGCCGGCGTCGGCGTCCAGCCGCACGACGTCACCGTCCCGCAGCCGGGAGATCGGCCCCCCGTGCACCGACTCGGGCGTCAGGTGGATGGCGGCCGGGATGGTGCCGGAGGCCCCGGACATGCGGCCGTCGGTGAGCAGCGCGACCTGGTGGCCCCGCTTCTGCAGGACGCCGAGCGACGGTGTCAGCGTGTGCAGCTCGGGCATCCCGTTCGCCGAGGGACCCTGGTCGCGGATGACGACGACGACGTCCCGGTCCAGCTCGCGCCGCGAGAACGCGGTGAGGAAGCCGACCTGGTCGGTGAACACCCGCACCGGCGCCTCGATCACCCGGTGCTCGGCCGCGACCGAGGACACCTTCATGACGGCATTCCCGAGGGTGCCGCTGAGCATGCGCAGGCCGCCGTCGGGCTCGAACGCCTCGGCCACCGGGCGCAGCACGTCGGGGTTGCCCGTGACGGGATCGACGTCGCGCCAGACGAGGTCGCCCTGCTCGTCCAGACCCGGCATCTGCCGGTAGCGGCTCAGACCGGGACCGGCAAGGGTCAGCACGTCCTCGTGCAGCAGCCCCGCGTCGACCAGCGTGCCGACCAGGAACGGCGTGCCGCCGGCGGCGTGGAAGTGGTTCACGTCGGCGGGGCCGTTGGGGTACATGCGGGCCAGCAGCGGGACGACGCGCGACAGGTCGTCGAAGTCCTCCCACGTGAGCTGCACGCCGGCCGCCGCCGCCATCGTCACCAGGTGCATGGTGTGGTTCGTCGAGCCGCCGGTCGCGAGCAGCGCCACGACGCCGTTGACGACGACCTTCTCGTCGACGATGTCACCGATGCCGTAGACGTTGTCGCCGGAAGCGATCTCGGCCACCCGGCGCGTGGCGGCCTCGGTCAGCGCGGCACGCAGCGGACTGTCGGGGTGGACGAACGCGGCACCCGGCAGGTGCAGGCCCATCACGTCCATCAGCAGCTGGTTGGAGTTGGCGGTGCCGTAGAAGGTGCAGGTGCCCGGCGAGTGGTACGACGCCACCTCGGCGGCCAGCAGCTCCTCGCGGCCGACCTTGCCGTCGGCGTGCGCGCGCCGGACGGCAGCCTTCTCGGCGTTGGGCAGGCCGGAGGCCATCGGGCCGGCCGGGATCATCGCGGTGGGCAGGTGGCCGAACGCGAGCGCACCCGCCACCAGCCCGGGCACGATCTTGTCGCAGACGCCGAGCATCAGGGCCGCGTCGAACGCGTCGTGGGAGAGGGCGATCGCCGCGGACATCGCGATCACGTCGCGGCTGAACAGGCTCAGCTCCATGCCCGCCCGGCCCTGCGTGATCCCGTCGCACATGGCCGGGACGCCGCCCGCCACCCGTGCGACCCCGCCGATGGAGCGCGCAGTCGCCTTGATCTGCTGGGGGTAGGTCTCGTACGGCGCGTGCGCCGAGAGCATGTCGTTGTACGACGTGACGATCCCGATGCTCACGGCCGAGTCGCCTGCGAGCGCAACGCGATCGGACCCGCCGCAGGAGGCGACGGCGTGGGCCAGGTTGCTGCAGCCGAGGTCGGCGCGGGTGGGGCGCCCACCGCGCTCGGCGGCGGCCTGCGAGATGCGCGAGAGGTAGGCGGTCCGGGTCTCCCGGCTGCGCGCGACAACGCGCTCGGTCACGTCCGCGACGACGCGGTGCACGGGCACGTGCGAAGGAGGAACGGCGGCATGGTCGGACACGGGTGCTCCCGAGGAGGTGCGATCGGCCAGATACTGGCGGAACGGCGACGCTGACGCCCGCGTGTGACAGCGATCACGCTACGGCACGCCCTCCGGGGTCCGGCAAGAACCTCGCCGCAACGTTTCGGCATGTGGACAGTTCTCCACACGTCAACGCAGAGTCTCGCGTATTTCCCCAAAAACCAACAGTGGGGTCTCGCGGCGACCGACCCACGTCAGCCCAGCAGCGTGCGCGCCAGCAGGTCAGCGGCCTCGGTGCGGGTCCCACTCCATCGTGGCGGCACCCACGCTCAGCTCGGTCCAGGCCCAGCCCGGCACGTCGGCGTCGGTGAACGGCGGCGTCAGGGCCAGCGCCTCGCGCTCCATCAGCGACACGACCCGCTCGTCGAGCTCGGCGGCGGGGCGGGGCACGTGGATGCGGAACGCGTTCGTGTGCGGCGGATCCGGGAAGACGCCGATGCCCCTGTCCTGCAACAGCGTGGCCAGCTCGACCGCACGCTCACGGTAGTCGGCCATCCGCGGCAGCTCGAGCCGCAGCCCACGCAGGCCCGCCACGGCATACGGGTGCAGGGCGAACAGCGTGCCGCCCATCCTCGTGCGCCACTGGCGTGCCTCGTCCACCAGGTCCGCCGGCCCCGCCACCACGGCGCCGGCCAGGCCGCGCAGGCCCTTGTAGAACGAGACGTAGACGCTGTCGGCCAGTGCGGCCACCTCGTGCAGCTCGCGCCCCCAGTACGGCGCGGACTCCCAGAGCCGCGCCCCGTCCAGGTGCAGCGGCACCCCGCGCTCCCGGCAGGCGCGCGAGAGGTCGACCAGCTCCTCCCACGTGGGCAGCAGGTAGCCCCCATCACGCAGCGGCAGCTCGACCAGGACCGCCCCCAGCGGGCCCTTGACCGCGTCGAGGTCCTCGGCCGTGGGTGTGCGGGCGGCCTCGGTCAGGTGCTCGTAGCGCAGGCCGTGCAGCAGCGCCGGTCCGTCCTGCTCGTGGTGCAGCAGGTGCGACAGGCCGGGCAGCGCCACCCGGGCGGAGCCCTGCCGGTCGGTCCAGCAGCGCAGGACCGACTGCTGGGCCATGACACCGCTGGGGAACATCGCCGCCGCCGGCTTGCCCAGCAGCTCGGCCACCCGGCGCTCCAGCTCGCCGACCGGGCCGTGGGCGCCGTAGCGGTCCCACCGTCCGGCCTCCCCCAGCAGCGCCGTCTCCTGCGCCAGGTCGGCCAGGACCTGCGCCGGCGAGGGCTGCGCCCCGGCTCCGAGGTGGCGGGTCACCCCCGGCTGGGCGGCGCGTCGGCGGTCGGCCAGGGAGGGGGCGCCGGCGGGGGCGCTGGGACTGCTCATGGCTGGCGCCGCTCGACGCGCCAGGCCGCTGCCTCGTCCAGGTCGCCCTCGCCGGTGCGGACGAAGACCAGCCGGTCGTGCAGCCGGTTGCGCCGGCCGCCCCAGAACTCGACCTCGTCGGCGACGACGCGGTAGCCGCCCCAGAAGTCGGGCACCGGCACGTCGTCGGGGCGCCCGCGGTCGGGGAACTGCTCGGCCCGGCGCGCGTACGCCTCCTCCAGCCCCGCCCGGCCCTCGATCAGGCGCGACTGCTCGGACGCCCACGCACTGATCCGCGAGCCCCACGGCCGCGACTGGAAGTAGCCGGCGACCTCCTCGCGCGACAGCTACCTGCGCGACCCCGCGGAAGCGGATCGCGCGGTACATCGCCGGCCAGGTCAGCGACGCCGCGATGGCCGGGTTGCCCGACAGCTGCCGGCCCTTGGCCGACTCGAGGTTGGTGACGAACCCGGGTCCGGCGGGGTCGAAGAACCGCATCAGCACGGTGCGCACGTCGGGGCGCCCCTGCGCGTCGACCGTCGCCACCGACAGCGCCGACGGCTCCGGCACGTCGGGCACCGACCGCGCACGGTCGTTGGCCTCGTCCACCCAGCGGCGGGCCTGCTGCCACGGGGTCGGCGCCAGCTCGGCCTCGGTCAGGCCCTCCCCCTCGTACTCCACGCGATCCACGGCACTCATGGGCCCGACAGTAGGGGAGCCGGCCGCCGCCCTGGCGAACGCCGGCCCGTTGGCGGCACCTGCGCCCGGACCTCAGGGCGTCGGGTGGCGCGCGTCGTACCGCAGGAAGCCCCGCTGCCACGCGCTGAGGGCAGCGACGGCGACCACGCACAGGAGGCCGCCGACGATCGCCGCCCAGGCCTCGCCGTACGCCGTCGCACCGGTCCCCGCGACGAGGTCACCGAGGCGGGGGCCACCGGCGACCACCACGATGAAGACGCCCTGCAGCCGCCCGCGCAGGTGGTCGGGCGTGGCGGACTGCAGGATCGTGTTGCGGAACACCGAGCTGACCGAGTCCGCCGCACCGGCGCAGGCCAGGCAGACCGCGCCGGCCCACAGCGCCGTCCCCCGCTCCACCAGCGAGCCGGCGGCGGCCACCGCCAGCCCGAAGCCGGTGATCGAGATCCCCCACAGCGCCACGGACACGACGACCGCCACGCCCTGGCGCACCACGCCGCCGAGCCGGCCGGAGAAGACCATCGCGAGGACCGAGCCGACCGCCACCGCCGCCGACATCAGGCCGACGGTCCGCGCGCCGCCGCCGAACGCGAGCGCGGCGACCGCCGGGAACAGCGCCCGCGGCTGGGCCAGGATCATCGCGCAGAAGTCGGCCAGGAAGGTCATCCGCACGTTCGGACGGGTGCCGAGGAAGCGCAGCCCGTCCAGCACGCTCGACAGGCCCGGGCGGCGGCGCGCGGCACCACTGCTGGACGGATCCAGCGACGGGTCGGCCTCGGGCGGGATCGGCTCCAGCCGCAGCAGCCCCCACATGGCGAACGTGAACAGCGCCGCGTCGAACGTGTAGGCCAGCCGGTAGCCCCCGGCGTCCACCAGCACCCCGGCCAGCAGCGGCCCCACGGTGAGGTAGAGGTTCGTGGCGAAGATGTTGAGGGCGTTGGCCGCCGGCAGCATCGACCGGTCCAGCAGCCGGGGGTAGATCGAGGACCGTGCGGGGCTGATCACCCCGAACGCCGCGCTCTGCAGGGCCACCACGAGGTAGAGCCACCACAGCGTCGGGTGCCCCAGCCACGCGTACGCCGCGTTGGCGATCGACACCGCCCAGCCCGACCAGCCCCGCGACCAGCGCCACCAGCCGCCGGTCGTGGGCGTCGACGAGCGCCCCGCCGTACAGGCCCATGATGACCAGCGGCACCAGGGCGAACAGGCCGACCAGCCCCACGGCGAACGACGTGCCGCTGATCGCGTAGACCTGCAGCCCGATGGCGACGACCGCCAGCTGCGCCCCGATCCCGCTGAGCGTGAACCCCGTGAACAGCCGCCGGTACGACGCGTTGACCCGCAGGGGGGTGGTGTCGAGCAGCACGGGCACCACGGCAGGGTACGCGGCGGCCGCGGTGCACAATGACCGGGCGGCCGGCAACGACGCGGGCCGGGATCGGGTGGTCAGACATGAGCGAGCACGCGGACTTCAGGCCGGGACTCGAGGGCGTCATCGCCTTCGAGTCGGAGATCGCCGAGCCCGACCGGGAGGGCGGGGCCCTGCGCTACCGCGGGGTCGACATCAACGACCTGGTCGGGCGGGTGTCCTTCGGCAACGTGTGGGGCCTGCTGGTGGACAACGAGTTCAACCCCGGGCTGCCGCCGGCCGAGCCGTTCCCGCTGCCCGTGCACACCGGCGACGTCCGCGTCGACGTGCAGAGCTCGCTGGCGCAGCTGGCCCCGGTGTGGGGCTTCCGGCCGCTGCTGGACATCGACGCGGCGCAGGCCCGCGAGGACCTGGCCCGGGCGTCGGTGATGGCGCTGTCCTTCATCGCCCAGTCCGCCCGCGGGCAGGACCGGCCGATGGTGCCGCAGCGCGAGGTCGACAAGGCCCGCACGGTGGTCGAGCGGTTCATGATCCGGTGGCGCGGCGAGCCCGACCCCCGGCACGTGGAGGCGGTCGACGCCTACTGGGTCTCCGCGGCCGAGCACGGCATGAACGCCTCCACCTTCACCGCACGGGTCATCGCCTCCACCGGCGCCGACGTCGCCGCCTGCCTCTCCGGCGCGGTCGGGGCGATGAGCGGGCCGCTGCACGGCGGCGCCCCCTCCCGGGTGCTGCACATGATGGAGGGCGTCGAGCGCACCGGCGACGCGTCGGCCTACGTGCGGGGCGTCCTGGACCGTGGCGAGCGGCTGATGGGGTTCGGCCACCGCGTCTACCGGGCGGAGGACCCGCGGGCACGCACCCTGCGCGCGACCTGCGAGCGGCTCGGCGCGCCGCGGTTCGAGGTGGCCGCGGCGTTGGAGAAGGCGGCGCTCGAGGAGCTGCACGCCCGGCGGCCCGACCGGGTGCTGGCCACGAACGTGGAGTTCTGGGCCGCGGTCGTGCTCGACTTCGCCGAGGTCCCGGCCTCGATGTTCACCCCCATGTTCACCTGCGCCCGCACCGCCGGCTGGTCCGCGCACATCCTCGAGCAGAAGCGCACCGGGCGGCTGATCCGACCCTCGGCCCGCTACATCGGCGAGGGACCGCGCGGACCCGAAGACGTCGTCGGCTGGGACCAGGCCGTCGAGCTGGGGCACTCCGAGTGACCACCCCCGCACCGGCGCCGGCCACCCCGCGCCGGCCGCTTCGTCCCACCACCCGGACCCACGGTCCCAGTCACTGGACAGCGGTGACAGACTGCGGAACCTGACAAGGGCGTCAGCACCCGCCGCACGACCCGCCCACCGGCCCGACACCGAAGGTGAACCCGTGACCGACGCCGCTGCGATCAGCATCCCCGCCGACCTCCTGCCCCGCGACGGGCGCTTCGGCTCCGGCCCGAGCAAGGTGCGTCCCGAGCAGCTGGAGCACCTCGCTTCCCTCGGCCGCACCGTGATGGGCACCTCCCACCGCCAGGCCCCGGTCAAGAACCTCGTGGGTGCGGTGCGCGAGGGCCTCGCCGAGCTGTTCAGCCTCCCCGAGGGCTACGAGATCATCCTCGGCAACGGCGGGTCGACCGCCTTCTGGGACATCGCGGCGTTCGGCCTGGTCCGCGAGCGCGCCCAGCACCTGTCCTTCGGCGAGTTCTCCGCCAAGTTCGGCAGCGTCACCCAGAACGCGCCGTTCCTCGGGGACTCCACCATCCTCAAGGCGGAGCCGGGCTCGCTGAGCACGCCCCGCGCGGAGGCCGGCGTCGACGTCTACGCCTGGCCGCAGAACGAGACCTCGACCGGCGTCATGGCCCCGGTCCAGCGCGTCGAGGGCGCCGACGAGGACGCGCTGGTGCTCGTCGACGCCACCTCCGGCGCCGGCGGCCTGCCGGTCGACCTGAACGAGGTCGACGTCTACTACTTCGGGCCGCAGAAGTGCTTCGCCTCGGATGGCGGCCTGTGGCTCGCCGCGTTCTCCCCCGCGGCGTTCGCCCGCGTCGACGTGATCGCCGCGAGCGGTCGGTGGGTGCCCGACTTCTTCAGCCTGCCCACCGCGATCGACAACTCGCGCAAGAACCAGACCTACAACACCCCCGCCGTCGCGACCCTGGCCCTGCTCTCGGACCAGATCGGCTGGATCAACGGCCAGGGCGGGCTGAAGTGGGCGGTGTCGCGCACCGCCGACAGCTCCTCGCGGCTGTACGACTGGGCGGAGGCGACGTCGTACACGCAGCCGTTCGTCGCGGACCCGGCCCACCGCTCGCAGGTCGTCGGCACGATCGACTTCACCGACGAGGTCGACGCGGCGGCCGTCGCCAAGGTGCTGCGCGCGCATGGCGTGGTCGACGTCGAGCCCTACCGCAAGCTGGGCCGCAACCAGCTGCGCGTGGCGATGTTCCCGGCCGTCGACCCCGAGGACGTGTCGGCGCTGATCGCCTGCATCGAGCACGTCGTCGCGCAGCTCCGCGGCTGAGCCCTCCTTCGGCGCACCACGCCACCGCCGCCGGAACGACGGCCCCGCGCGGCGCAGGTAGGGCGCCCCGCGGGGCGCTCGTACGGCGCCCCGCGGTCAGCGCAGCAGGGAGCCGACCACGGCTGCGACCAGCAGCGCCGCCAGGGCCACCAGGACGATGACGCGGCGGAAGCGCGGCGTCATCGGACGGCTGCCTCCGACATCGACGCCGCCGCGTCGCCACGGCTGACGAGCAGGTGGGGCCGGTCGCGGAGCTGGTACCGGACGGAGAGGCTCTCGCTGCGCACGAGGTAGATCGTCGCACCGAGCAACGCGACGGCCACAGCCACCGTCCCGACCAGGATGGTCCAGCGCGGGCCAGCGGCGGCGCCGATCCAGCCGATGAGCGGGGCACCCAGCGGGGTGCCGCCCATGAAGATCGCCATGTACAGCGACATCACCCGGCCGCGCATCTGCGGGTCGACGCCCAGCTGCACCATGGAGTTGGCGCTGGTGAGCACGGTGAGCGCGCTGAGGCCGACGGGGACCAGCAGGATGGCGAACCACAGGTAGCTGGGCGCGAGGGCGGCTGCACCGCTGGAGACCACGAAGCCGGCCAGGGCGACCAGCAGGATCCGCAGGCGGGGCCGCGGCCGGCGGGCCGACAGCAGTGCCGCCGACAGGGAGCCGATGGCCATGATGGAGCCGAGCAGGCCGTACTCGCCGGCGCCCTTGTGGAACAGCTGGGTGGCCATCAGCGCGGTGGTGAGCTGGAAGTTCATGCCGAACGTGCCGAGGACGAACACCAGCACCATGATGAGGATGATGTCGGGGCGGCCCTTGACGTAGCGCAGGCCTTCGCGGATCTGGCCCTTGCCCCGCGTCCGTGGCGCCGGGCGCAGCTGCTCGGTCTTCATCTGCGTCAGGGCCAGCAGCACCGCGACGAAGCTCAGCGTGTTGACGAAGAACGCCGGTCCGGTGCCGACCGCCGCGATGACCAGCCCGGCCACGCCCGGCCCGATGATGCGGGCGGCGTTGAAGGAGGCGCTGTTGAGGCTCACGGCGTTGGCCAGCGAGGTCCGCGGCACCATCTCGGACACGAACGTCTGCCGGGCCGGGTTGTCCACCGCCGTGGCGAAGCCCTGGAGCAGGGCGAGCAGGTAGACGTGCCACAGCTGGACGACGCCGGTGACGACCAGCACGCCGGTCAGCAACGAGGTGACGGCGAGCATGCTCTGCGTCGCGAACAGGATGCGCCGCTTGGCGAAGCGGTCGGCGATCATGCCGGCCCACGGCGCGAGGAGCACCATGGGGGCGAACTGCAGGCCGGTCACGACCCCCAGGGCCACCGGGTCGTGGTCGGTGAGGACGGTCAGGACCAGCCAGTCCTGCGCCACCCGACCCATCCAGGTGCCGACGTTCGAGACCAGCGCGCCGCCGAAGTAGACGCGGTAGTTGTAGATGGACAGCGAGCTGAAGGTGGGGCTCATTCGCCGGCCACCCTCAGCAGGATCTCGCTGGCGCGGGCGAGGGTCTCCCGCTCCTCCACGCTCAGGCTGCGCAGGCGGGTGGCCATCCACTGGTCGCGGCGGCGGCGGGTGTCCTTCAGCAGGCCCGCACCGGCGGGCGTGAGCGTGAGGATGACCTGCCGACCGTCGGTCGGGTCGCCCTGCCGGGCGACCAGGCCGAGCTCGACCAGGCCGGCGACGGTGCGCGTCATGCTGGGGGCGCTGACCTTCTCGATGTCGGCCAGCTCGCGCGGGGTGCGCGGCGTGCCGTCGAGGCGGGCCAGCACGCTGAACTGGTGCGGGGCGATGGTGTCGGTGCTCTCGAACCGGACCCTGCGGCTGATGCGCATGCACGCCAGTCGGAGGTCGTTGGCGAGGTGTGCCAGACCCGTCGGACTCGACACGTTGGGGTGATGCTTGGTGCGGACTGTCATGGGCTCCTCCCGTTCTGCTTAGCATAACTTATTACCTTTGCTAAGCATTCCCCGGTATCTGGACCGAGCAGCCCGCCCTCCCGCACCCCGGGCATCAGGGCGTCCGCGAGTCGCCTCCGTGAGCCCGGGGCAGCGATCCCGGCTCTGCAGCACCGCAGAAAGTGCCACCCGGACCTCGTCCGGACGTCGCCTCCTGCGCCCCCTCGATCGAGGCCCCACAACGAGGTGGCACCAGCTCGGGATGCAGCTCCACCGGCGGCTCTCAGGACTAGGCTGATACCAACGGTGCCGCAGCCGGGCCGCGAGCTCGTCGTCGATGAAGGGTTGGTGTGGTGCGTGGGCTCCACACGGGTGGCCAAGGTCCTCGCTGTTGTCGGTGATGGGATCGACGACCTGGCGTCCTGGCCCGACCGGCTGCTGCGTGCCTCCGTCGAGGCTCTGCCGGTCACCGGAGGGGGGCTGGTGCTCATGAGCGACAACGGCCCGGCGGGGACTGTCGCAGTGACCGACGACGCGGCGGGCACGATGGAGGAGCTGCAGTTCACGCTCGGCGAGGGTCCTTGCGTGGAGTCATCGCGCACCGGACGGCCCGTCCTGCAGCCCGATCTGGCCCGCACCGGGACGGCGCGGTGGCCCGCCTTCTGTGACGGAGCGCTGGAGGCCGGGATCGCGGCCGTGTTCGCCCTTCCATTGCGCGTGGGCGGCATCCGGCTCGGCGTCCTGGACCTCTATCGCGACAAGGTCGGGGAGCTGACCGCTGATCACCTGAGCGACGCCCTGTCCTTCGCCGACGCCGCCACCTCGGTGCTGTTGAGCCTGCATGCGCGTGGAGCTGTCGGGGGCGCGCAGCTGGCGTCCATCCCGGTCATCGAGGACCGCGCCGAGGTGCATCAGGCCGCCGGCATGGTCTCCGTCCACGCGGGGGTGGGCCTCGCGGAGGCCCTGGTGCTGCTGCGGGCCCGGGCGTTCGCCGAAGACCGGCCCGTCCTGGACCTGGCTCGTGACGTGATCGCGCGCGTGGTCACCTTTGAAGCAGAACGAACCGAAGACGGCGGGCGCTGACGTGTCAGTGAACAGCATCCGTGCAGCCCGACAGAGACGGGCAGAAACGGGAAGAAGAGATGACTGAGGCGCAGCGACTGGCGCAGGTGTTCGTGGAGCTCGCAGACACCTTGATCGAGGACTTCGACGTGATCGACTTCCTCCAGACACTGACCGAGCGTTGCGTTGAGGTGCTCGATGTCGACGCCGCCGGGCTGATGCTGACCGACCAGCGGGGCGGCCTGCGGCTGCTGGGCGCCACCATGGAGAGCAGTCGCTCGCTCGAGCTGTTCGAGCTGCAGATCCAGGAGGGCCCCTGCCTGGAGTGCTACTCCACCGGTCAGGCGATCGCGAACCTCGACCTGTCCGAGGCCCGCACACGTTGGCCGACCTTCACGCCGGCCGCGGTGGAGGCCGGCTTCCAGTCGACCCACGCCCTGCCCCTGCGGCTGCGCGCGAACGTCATCGGCGCGCTGAACCTCTTCAACACCACCACGACCAAGCTGACTGACGACGACGTCGCCGTCGGGCAGGCGATGGCCGACGTGGCCACGATCGGCCTACTGCACCAGCGGAGCCTGTTCGAGCAGACGATCCTGTCCGAACAGCTCCAGACCGCCCTCCAGAGCAGGATCCTGGTCGAACAGGCCAAGGGGGTCCTGGCCGCCCGCCTGGGACTGGACGTCGCCGAGGCCTTCACCAGGATGCGCGCCTACGCCCGGCGTACCAGCACTCCGCTGACCGCAGTGGCGCAGGCAGTGATCGATGGAACACTCACCGGGCACACACTCGCGCGTGCGTGAGAGTCCTGGCTCAGGACCCTGACGGCCAGGACCCTGCAGACCCGCACACGGGGGCTGCGCAGCCGCGGTCCCGCGGCAGCGCAGGCGTGCCCTGGTGCAGAAGGACTGGCCTTGTGCGCGGGAGGCAGTCGCCGTACCGTGGCTGGTGTAGCTCGTTAGCGAGCCCCACTGACGTTGTCCCGGCCCCGGCAGCCCGTCATCCGCCCCGGCAGCCCGTCATCCCATGAGCAAAGAAGCCGATCTCATGGACAGCCAAGCAACGACACGGCCCATGGCCCCCGCGAACGACGTCATCCTCCTCGTCAGCGGTGAGGTCGACATCCTCACCGCGCCCATGCTGCGCAGCCGCCTCCACCACGCCGCCTCCGACGGAGGGCGCAACGTCGTGGTGGACCTGTCCGCGGTCACGTTCATGGACTGCGCCGGCCTGAGGCCGTTGCTGGAGGCCCGGAGAGACCTCGGCCCGCGGCTGCGCCTTCGCCGCCTGCCAGGGGCCCTGGTGCGCCTGCTGCAGCTGACGGGGGTCCTGTCGGCGTTCACGCTCCTGAACGCAAGCGACGCCGACGACCAACACGGTCACGACGACGCCGTCCTGGTTCACCGGGCCGCATCGCACTGCACGGTGATCGGAGGGGGGGCGCCGCCCACTCCCGACGCCTGTACGGAGCGCGGTGAGCCGGATGACCCGCCGGCATCCCACCCCCTCGAGCTGCAGGAGGCTGCGAGCAGCTCGCGTATCATCCAGCAGGCCAGGGGCCTGCTGATGGGCCTCCACCGCTGCGACGCCGATCAGGCCTGGCAGCTGCTGCTCACCGCCTCCCAAGCGCACCAGGTGCGCGTCGGTGACTTGGCGGCTGTCGTGGTCCGCACCGCCTCGGGCCCGCCCGACACGCCCGCGACCTCACCGCTGATGGACGCGCTGCACGAGGTGATGACGGTCGCGGGCCAGGTTCAACCATGACCTGCGCGGTGACGCTCTCGGTGAGCTCGGTCAGGGCCTGCTGGACGTCATACTCGCCAGGCAGCTCCACGGCAAACCGTGACAACGTCCTCAGGAAGAGCGGTTGATCGAACACGGGGACCTCCCGCCGCTGACCGGCAGCTGCGACGACGCCGCACCTGCCTGTCGCGATCGCGGGTGCTGACGCTCCCCTTCTTGTCACTGTGCGCCGCATGTCGAGGTGCCTGCCCCGAGCAGGCGCTCGGCGCCGTACCACCGGCGTTCCGGCAGCCGCTCAGTCAGGCAGGGGCCAGGGCCGGAACGGGTCGGTCGGGTGCGCAGACAGAGGCGTCGTGCTCGCCGGCTGACCGGTGAGGCTCTCGATAACGACGGCAGCGACCTCGTGCAGCTCCCTGCCGTCGTGCTGCGAGCCCGCGCGCAGGATCGCGTAGGCGTCGTCGGCGGAGATCTGCCGCTGCGCCATCAGCACCCCGACCGCCCGCTCGACACTGGCCCGTGCGGCCATCGCCCGACTCAGGTGCTCCGCCAGGTCGGCCTGCTGCGCCAGCGTCAGGCACAGCCGCAGGACGCGGGCCGCCTCATCGACATAGGCGAAGGACCGGCGCATCTCGACCTCGCCGAACGCCCCCGGCGTACGGCCGTAGAGGTTCAGCGCCAGCTGGGCACCGACGCCGGTGTCCGCGGGCACGGCGGCTGCCGAGAGGAACCCCAGCTTTCGCGCCGTCGCGGCCCACTGGGGCCAACGGGTCTCCGTCCGCAGGTCCAGGACGATGCTCGCCACGCCGTCACGGACAGCGTCGACGCACGGGCCCTCGTCCGCCTCGTACTCCGCCTCGTCTGCCACGTCGCCACGGTCGTCGCTGCTGGCCACCGTGATGAACCGTTCCTGCAGCACCAGCGTGAAGGTGCACACCGAGCCTGGGGCGATGTGCTGCGCGGCACGGTCGACCACGGCTTCGAGAAAGGTCTCGACGGTCCTGATCCCCAGCAGGGTGGCCTGCAGCTCGGCGATGACAACCCGCCTCAGCTCCTGATCCTCCAGCGATGACCGATTCTTCATGACGTCCTCCAGGCGGGCGATGCCGTTCGACGGGAGCTACGCCACCACCGGCAGTTCCAGCATCCACCGGCGGAGAGACTCCGGCGGGGGACCTTGGTCCGCGGAGCGCTCGGGTTCCGCGCCTTCCGTCACCACGTCCCAGCCACGGAAGCGTCTTGCCCGGCTGGTGGCGCGGTGCTATAAGGAAAGTGAAGTCACTGGCCAGATCTGCCGGCCGGTCTCGCGGCCGGCAGATGCGCGAGGCGGAGGTGAGGTCCGGCCGTACGGCGACGGCCCAGCCAAGCTTGCGAAGCCTGTCCGGCCGCCCAACGCGATCCACCGTGGCCCTTGCCGGAAGGCCCCTTCGGCGCCTTCTGCGGTCATGCTCCTGGCGACCAGCAACGGGCCGCACGGACAGCTCTCGCAAGGGTCCCCGGCCACGGCGTGCTGTGGCCGGGGACGTCTCGCCGTAGGGACTCGCTCGCGTCCGGGCCGGAGGCGCCGGCTCGGCGACCAGCCGCACGGAGGGAGCATGAACGACACCAACCCCGACCCGTATGCCGTCCTCGGCGTCGCCCCCACGGCATCGAGGCAGCAGGTCAACCGCGCCTACCGGCGGCTGCTGCGGCGGCACCACCCGGACACGCGCGCCGATGGCACGGTCCCTGTCCAGGGGTCTGACGGGAGGGTGCCGCTGGCAGACGTGTTGGCGGCTTACGCCGTGCTGGGGGACCCCGTCACCCGTGCCGCGCACGACCGAAACCGCACGCCAGTTCCCGGGTTCACTGCAGGGTCGGCTACCGGGCCCCCTGTCGTGCCCGTTGCCGGACCCGTGCCCCGGCCACGATCGGACGCGCGCCGAGGGCCGCGCACGGTCACCTGGGAGGAGGCCGATCCGACGATCCGGGTCGGGGAACGGAGCAGGGTCCGCGGGGTGGCGCAGCAGCCCGGGATCCGAGTAGGCCCCGTCCTGTGGCGGCCGGCGCGTTAGCCGAGGCGCGGTGGTTGCTGATCTCAGCCCTCGTCCTGGCCTCGGCGCCATTCGGTCTGTGGATGTCCCTTCCTTCCCGCCCTTCGAACAGGTAGAATCGAACGTATGTTCGAGATACCGGTGGGTGAGGTGGCAGGCGCGGACGTCGCCGCGCTCGCCGCCGCGCTGTTCGGGCTCAGCGAGGGGGAGCTGCTGGGCTCGGACGTCGAGGCCGCCCAGGCGGTGGTGGCGGCGGCCCAGCGGGTGATCAACGCGGTCAGCGCGGTCCAGCTGCTGGGGATCGAGGCCTGGTCCCGGCGGGCCGGTGAGGAGATCGCCGCCGACCGCGCCCGGTGGCAGGCGGTCAACCCCGGCCGGGGGTATCCCGGGCCGCGCGGACGAGCACGAGTTCATGGACGCCGACCTCGCCCCGGTCCTGCACGTCGCGCCGCGGACCGCGCAGCGGACCTATGACACCGCCCGCACCGTGTGCGCGCTGCTGCCGGGCACCCTGGCCGCGATGCGCGCCGGGGACCTGGAGCCCTACCGGGCCACCGCCATCGCCCAGGAGGTCCCCCGGCTGCGCCCGGAGATCTGCACCCGGGTCGAGGCCGCCCTGTTCCCGGCCGTGCTGGGGCTGCCGACCGCCCGGGTCCGGGCCGCGACCCGCCGCGCGGTGGCCGCCGCCGACCCCGAGGAGGTGGCCCGCCGGGCCGAGCGGGCCCGGGCCGACCGGTACGTCCTGGTCCGCCCCGGGCCCGACCCCGGAATGAGTGAGTGGGTCAGCGCCCAACCCGCGGCCGCCGCCGCCGCGGCCTGGGCCGCGGTCGATGAGCTGGCCCACGGCTACGTCGCCGACGGTGAGCACCGCAGCCTGGACCAGGCCCGCGCCGACGCCATGATCGACCTCATCCTGGGCCAGGCCACCATCACCACCACGCTGACCCTGACCCTGCCCGCCACCCTCGACCCCCACCCCGACACGCCCCCCACCTGCGGCCGCCGGCGGACGACGCGGCCACCGCCACCCATGCACCCGGCGGACCCGGCGGACCCGACGCGACCGGCCACTGCTGCTGCGGTGGCGGGGGCGCCTCGACCGGGGCCGGCAGGCTGCTGGTGCGGCTACCCCGGATCGGGATCGAGGTCCCCCGCGCCGGCCTGATCCCCAGCACCGACCTCGCCGTCCTCCTGACCGACCCCGACACCCGGATCCGACCCGCCCTGCACGACCCGGCCACCGGCACCCTGACCGACCTGGCCACCCGCACCTACCGCCCCCACACCGCCACCGCCACCTTCGTCCGCACCCGCGACGGCACCTGCCGCTTCCCCGGCTGCGCCACCCCCGCCACCCGCAGCCACCTCGACCACATCACCCCCCACGCCCGCGGCGGACCCACCCACCCCACCAACCTGATCACCCTCTGCCAACGCCACCACCGCCTCAAACACCACGGCGGCTGGACCCTGACCATGACCCCCACCGGCACCGCCACCTGGACCAACGGCATCGGCCAGCAATACCTCACCCACCCCACCGACCACCGCCACACCGCCGCCTGAGCGGACAGGACAAGCAATCCCCTGGCGCCGGGACCACCCTGAGACAGGCAGTGCGCTCAGCTGAGGTCGGTATCCGCGTGGTCGGTCAGCCGGCAGAGGCAGACCGACGTGATCGATCCGCCGCTGCGCGGTCAGCTGGGGTCGGTACCCGCGTGGTCGGCCAGCGCTTCGGCGCTGCTCGAGCCGGACTCCCGCGCGCAATGAACGCAGCAGAAGAACACCCCGTCCGCCTCCACCCCGTGACCGATGACCTTGCAGCCGCAGTGCTCACACACCGGCGCCATCTTGTGGATCGCGCACTCGAACGAGTCGAACGTGTGGACGTTCCCCGCCGCGTGCAGCTCGAAGCTCAGCCGGTAGTCGTTGCCGCAGACCTCGCAGACCGCCATGGTCCTTCCCTTCGCCGCCGTTGCCGTGCCCGGTGCGGTCAGCGAACCACCCGCCGCGACCGTCCGCAACGGGGAGCTCAGGGAGGGGCAGGACAGCCGGGCGAGGACGTCCGTCAGCTGACGCCGAGGACCTGCTTGACCGGCTCGATCGCGAAGTAGAGGACGAAGAGCGCCGACACCCCCCAGAGCAGCGGGTGGATGCTGGAGGACTTGCCGACGACGATCTTGATCAGCGTGTAGACCACGAAGCCGGCGCCGATACCCACGGTGATCGAGTAGGTGAAGGGCATGAGGACGATGGTCAGGAACGCCGGGATGGCGATCTCCAGGTCCTCCCAGCTGATGCCCCGGACCTGCTGCATCATCAGGAACCCGACCACGACCAGTGCGGGCGTCGCGGCCTCGTACGGCACGACCGAGACCAACGGCGCAAGGAACGTCGCGATCAGGAAGAGCACACCGGTGACCACTGACGCCAGGCCGGTGCGGGCACCCTCACCCACCCCGGAGGCCGACTCGATGTACGACGTGTTGCTGCTGACGCTCGCCGCGCCACCGGCAGCCGCGGCGACCGAGTCGACGACGAGGATGCGCTGTGCGTTCGGGGGGTTGCCGTCCTCGTCCAGCAGCCCGGCCTCGGAACCGATGGCGACCATGGTGCCCATCGTGTCGAAGAAGTCCGCGAGCATCAGGGTGAAGATCAGCAGGCAGGCCGAGACGATCCCGATCTTGCTGAACGAGCCCAGCAGGGAGAAGTGGCCCAGGAGGCCGAAGTCCGGAATGTCGATCAGCGTGGAGGGCAGCTTCGGCACGTTCAGCCGCCACCCCGTGGGCTTGACGAGCTTGCCGGCCACGGTGCTGCTGCCGATGTGGGCCAGCGCCTCGATCACCATGGCGAAGATGGTCGCGCCGACGATGCCGTAGAGGATGGCGCCGCGGACCTTCTTGACCATCATGATGATGATGCTCAGCAGCCCGACGGTGAAGACCAGCAGCGGCCAGCCGTTGAGGTAGCCGCCGATGCCGAGCTCCACCGGTGTCGCCGCCCCGACGGGCGTGCGCACGAACCCGGCGTCGACCAGACCGATGATGGTGATGAACAAGCCGATGCCGACGCTGATCGCCGTCTTCAGCTGGGCCGGGACCGCCCGGAAGACGGCCTGCCGGAAGCCGGTGAGCACCAGCAGCGTGATGATGAGGCCCTCGATGACGATCAGGCCCATCGCGTCGGGCCACGTCATCCCGGGGAGCTTGGCCACCCCGAACGCCAGGAAGGCGTTGAGCCCGAGCCCGGTGGCGAGCGCCAGAGGGTAGTTGGCGACCACGCCCATGAGCACCGTCATGACGCCCGCCACGAGCGCCGTGGCCGCGGCGACCAGCGCCAGGTTGGGCGTCCTGCCACCCCCGAGGAACGTGCCGGTGGAGTCGGCCTGGGTGCCGATGATGATGGGGTTCAGCACCACGATGTACGCCATCGTGAAGAAGGTGGCCAGTCCACCGCGGATCTCCCGGCTGACCGTGGACCCCCGGCGGGTGATCTGGAAGAAGGAGTCAAGCGCACCGTGCGACGCTGGGGCGGCGGTCCGGGGACCGCGGACAGACGAAGGCATGACTCACAGCGTAAGCGCGGGCCGGCAGTGGCCGCGCACCGGACCCGGCGCCCGTGGCTAGGCTGTGGCGTGTGAGCCAGTCGCCGACGCCCCGCCAGCGTCCGGAGCCCGAGCCGCTGAAAGTCGATACCGGCCGGGTCCTGTGGGCCGGCATCGCCATCTGGGTCCTCGCACTGGTGCTGACCCTGGTCGTCCCGGCCCTCCACGAGGGGCAGCGCGACTGGTGGCCGTGGGTCTGTGTCTCGGCGATCGTCGGCGGCGCCGTGGCACTGCTCTACGTCCGCCGCGGCCGGGGCAACGCCGAGGGCGCCTGACACCGTCGAGCCCGGCCACCCGCCGCGGCGGGCGCTGTCATCGCGTCAGGGCGTCAGCGCCGGCCACGGGAACCGCACCCCGGTCAGCTCCTCGCTGCGCTCCCACAGCGCCGTGGCCAGCGCCTCGTCCCGGCCGAGAGCGGACTGGCGCGCCGGACCGACCGGGCCGCGCATCTCCCCCAGCCACGACGGTCCGGTGTAGCTGCCCGGCTCGGCGGCCGTCGCGGCGTACAGCGTGGGGTTGGCACCGGCCGACGCGGTCTGCAGCAGCACCTTCATCGCCACCGGCCCGATGGTGCGGACGACGCGGCTGGTGCCCATCCCGTCGGGGCTGGTGAACAGGTTGGTGGCGGTGACACCGGGGTGGGCCACCGTCGAGGTCAGCTGCGGCGCGTGACGCTCCGCGCGTCGCTGCAGCTCGGCACCGAACAGCAGGTTGGCCAGCTTGCTGTTGCCGTACGCCCGCTGCGGCTGGTAGCGCGCCTGCGGGTTGCCCTGCAGTACGTCGGCGCTGCCCTGCCGGTGCGCCAGGGAGGCCACCGTCACGACCCGCGGCGCGGGCGCGGCGAGGAGGGCCGGCAGCAGCTGCCCGGTGAGCGCGAAGTGCCCCAGGTGGTTGGTGCCGAACTGCAGCTCGAACCCGTCAGCGGTGGCACGCCACGACCGCGGCATCATCACCCCGGCGTTGTTGACCAACAGGTCCAGCGGCCCGGACCAGGCATCGGCGAACGCCGCGACGGACTCCAGCGAGGCCAGGTCGAGCGCGGCAACGCGCACGTCGGCGTCCGCATCCGCCGTCCGGATCGCCTCGGCGGCCTGCTCGGCCACGTCGACCTTGCGGCAGGCGAGAACGACGCGGGCGCCGTGCCGGGCGAGCTCGGTCGCGGTGACCAGGCCGATACCCGAGTTGGACCCGGTGACCACAGCGGTCGTGCCGGCGAGGGACGGGATCTGCGCAGGGGACCAGGACATGGGACGAACGCTACGTCAGGACAGTGGCCGGTCCGCGGAACCTCCCGGACCGGCCACCTCAGACCAGGGAGTCGACGGCGTACTCGTCCAGGGCCAGCTCGTCGGCCGGACGGGGCTCCTCGAGGACCACGTCAACCTCGCTGTGCGCGCCGCAGCCGTGGTCAAGGCTCACGACGCGACCGTCGGAGGGCGACCAGGCGTTGGCGCAGACGCCGAAAAAAGACCGGAGTGCACCCGCCATCGGGACGAAGAAGCCACAGGTCGAGCACGGCGCGGGGGCCTGCTCGGCGACCGGCGCGGTCGGGCCGTTCTCGCCGTCGTACCAGCGTTGCGCCGCGGCCTCGCGCCCCTCGCCGGAGAGGACACGCTTGCGGCCGAGCCCGATCTCCCACTGGGCGGCCTTGTCGACGTCCTCCTCCCCGGTGGCCTCGAACCCGGGAACGAGCCGCTGGTCCTCCTCGATGAAGGGCATCACGTCGCCGGGGCCGATGTCACCGGGGCGCAGCCGCTGGTCGTAGGGCAGCCACTCCGGGGAGAGCAGCGCCCCCTCGCCGGGCACCAGGTTGGTCTCGCAGATGGTGGCCTTCTTGCTGCGCGGGGCGCGCGCGAGCGTGACCGCCCAGCGCCAGCCCGGGTAGGCGGCCGCGGTGCAGGTGAAGTAGTGCGTCGCGAGGCGCTCGGCGTCCATCACGGCGCCCTCGTGCTCACCGACCGTGTCGGGCTCGGCGATGCCCACGGCGGCCTCACGGGCCAGGTCGACCGCGTCGAACAGCACGGCGTCAGCCTTGACTGCCACGGCGCTCAGACCCCCGCGTTCTCGAAGTCGCCCGCGACGGCGCGCAGCACCGCGGCGACCTTCGCGGACATCTTCTTGTCGGGGTACTTGCCGCGCCGCAGGCTGTTGGAGACACCGTCGAGGAGCTTGATGACGTCCTCGACGATGACGCTCATGTCCTCGGCCGGCTTGCGGTTGCGTGCCGCCACGGAGGCGGCCACGGACGGCGCGGGGTCGAGGACGCGCACCGACAGGGCCTGCGCGCCCCGGCGGCCCTCGACGATGCCGAACTCCACCCTGGTGCCGCCCTTGAGCGTCTCCACACCCTCGGGCAGGGCGTTGGCGTGCAGGAACACGTCGCCGCCCTCATCGTCACTGAGGAAGCCGAAGCCCTTCTCGGCGTCGTACCACTTGACCTTGCCTGTAGGCACTGCCCACCTCTTGCTCGTCTGGTGGCCGGTCCGGGGTCCTCCCCGGGCGCGGCTGGATGGCGCACGCGTTGCGCTGACCTCAAGGCTAACGGCATGCGCGCCCACCTTGCGCCGGTATCCCCCGCTACGGGGCACCGGAGCGAAAACCGATTTCCGGCTGTCGGTGGCCGTTGGGAAGATCATCCGGTGACCACCCCCACCCGCCCCTCCCTGTCGTCGTTCTGGCACGACCTGCCGCGCGACGGCAAGCTGCTGCTGTCCACCGTGGCCATCGAGACGCTCGGCACCGGGCTGGTCCTGCCGTTCGGGGTGATCTACCTGCACGAGGTGCGCCACTTCCCCGTCGAGACCGCCGGGATCCTGCTCGCCGTGCCGGCCGTCGTGGGCATGGCCGTCGTGGGCCCGGCCGGTTCGCTGATCGACCGGCTCGGCGCTCGCCGCATCATCCTCGCCGGCATGACCGCGCAGATGCTCGGCAACGTCCTGCTCGCCTTCGCCGGCAGCGTGTGGATGGCGGCGCTGGCGTTCGCCCTGCTCGGCGCCGCGGGCGGGGTCTTCTGGCCGGGCTTCAACGCGATGATCGGCGCGGTCGTCCCCTCGGGCATCCGGCAGCGCTACTACGGCGTCAACTTCACCCTCGTCAACCTCGGCATCGGCCTCGGTGGCCTGCTCGCCGGCCTCGTCGTCGACGTCGACCGGCCCGGCACGTTCCTCGCGGTCTACCTCGGCAACGCCGCCAGCTTCCTCGCGCCGCTGGCCGTGCTGCTGGGCCCCCTGCGCCACGTCACGGGCAAGGTCGAGGCGCCTGCCGGTGGAGGACCACGACGGTCCCGGCGTGCCGGCGCCGTCGTACCTCACGCTCCTGCGCGACGGGGCGCTGCGCCCGGTGCTGCTGCTGACGTTCCTGTCGGCGTTCGTCGGCTACGCCCAGATGGAGGCCGGCTTCACGGCCTACGCGCGCCTGGTCGGCCGGGTGTCACCGGGCACGATCGGCGCCGCCTTCGCCGTCAACACCGCGGTGATCGTCGTGCTGCAGCTGTTCGTGCTCCAGCGGATCGAGGGCCGCCGGCGCACCCGGGTGATCCTCGTCCTCTGCGCCATCTGGGCCGTGTCGTGGACCTGCCTGGGCCTCGCCGGCCTGGTTCCGGGCACGTTCGCCGCGGCCGCGCTCGTCGTGGCCTGCGCCGGCATCTTCGGCCTCGGCGAGACGCTGCTGCAGCCCACGGTCCCGGCGATCACCAACGACCTCTCGCCGGACCACCTGCGCGGTCGCTACAACGCCATCATGGCCGCAGCCTTCCAGGGTGCGGCCATCGCCGGACCGGCGGTCGCGGGGGTGCTCATCGGGGCGGGATGGCACGCCGGCTTCATCGGCCTGCTGCTCCTCGGCTGTGCGGCGATGGCGTGGATCGCCGTACGGACCGAGCACCGCATCCCGCCGCACGTCAACGGCCTTCCGCGGCCCGAGCCGGTGCCGGTGCCGGCCGCGCGCTGACGCGAGCCCGGTCACGGCCGCGCGCTGACCCCTGCCGAGTCGCGGCCGCGCACTGCTTTCCCGCCGGGTCAGGAGGCGGAGACGCCCCAGAGGCCCTCGAACTCCTCGCCCGGGGACAGCACGATGAGGTCCTGCCCGCTGCGGAAGGCGTCCGGCGGGCAGGTCATCGGCTCGACCGCGACCCCGCTGGAGCGTCGCAACGGCTCGGGCAGCGCGTCACCGGTGAAGACCTGCAGCCACGGGTAGGCCGCGGCGTCGGCCCACAAGGTGGTGGTCCGCCCGCCGGCGGGGTGGTGCAGCCGCACCCGCCAGCGCCCGTCGGCGTCCGCGGCCAGGGTGGTGAAGGCGGTGTCGAGCTGGGCGTCGCCGACCACCCGGCCCTCGCGCCAGTCGTGCGGGCCCCCGTCGACCGCCTGCACGCCGAGCGGCAGCAGCCGCTCGGGGTCGACCTTCATCGAGGACGCCGCGGGTAGCTGGATCTCGAGCTCGTCCACGCGCTCCTCCCCGGCGGTGAGGTAGGGGTGCACGCCGAACCCGAACGGCGCGTCACCGGTGCCGATGTTGCGCGCGCTGCGGCCGGACGGTGAGGCCCTGCTCGTCCAGCTCGTAGGTGACGCGTGAGCTCGAGCGTCCAGCTCCAGCCCTGCTGCGGGTGCAGGCGGTAGCCGACGGTCAGGCGGTCCTCGGCCTGCTCGAGGAGCGTCCAGCTGGCCCAGCGCACCAGGCCGTGGATGGCGTTGTGCCGCGCCGGCTCGGTCAGCGCCAGCTGCTGGCTCTGGCCGTCGCGCTCGTACTGGCCGTCGGTGATCCGGTTCGGCCACGGCATCAGCAGCTGGCCGCGCCCGCCGTGGCACTCCTGCTCCTGCCCGAACCCCCACAGGACGTCCCGGCCGGCGGAGGTGAAGCTGCGCAACCCCCCACCGACCTCGACGACGACGACCTCGAGGTCACCGGAACGGATGGTCCACTGCTCGCCCGTGGGCGCGATGGGGGTGCTCACCGTGGAGAGCCTAGGACCCCGCCGGGCCCTGCCGGAGGTCCGGCCCGGCACCCGCACCCGGCCGGACCTGCGGTCCCGCACCGCCGTTCTGCAGGATCTGCACGGCCGCCTCGCGCATCTCGACCTTGCGGATCTTGCCGGTCACGGTCATCGGGAAGCTCTCGACCACGTGGACGTAGCGCGGCACCTTGTAGTGGGCCAGCTGGTCGCGGCAGAACGACCGCACGTCGTCCACCGATAGCGGCTCGTGCCCGGGACGCATCACCACCCACGCCATCAGCTCCTCGCCGTACCGCTCGTCGGGCACGCCGATCACCTGCACGTCGGCGATGGCCGGGTGGGCGTAGAGGAACTCCTCGATCTCGCGGGGGTAGATGTTCTCCCCGCCGCGGATGACCATGTCCTTGATCCGGCCGACGATGGAGAGGTAGCCGTCGGCGTCCATCGTGGCGAGGTCGCCGGTGTGCATCCACCGGGCCCGGTCGACAGCCTCGGCGGTCCGGTCCGCCTGCTGCCAGTAGCCGAGCATGACGCTGTAGCCGCGGGTGCACAGCTCGCCCGGCTCGCCGCGGGGGACGGTGCGCCCGGTGGCCGGGTCGACGACCTTGACCTCCAGGTGCGGCATCACCCGGCCGACGGTCTCGGTGCGCCGGGCCAGGTCGTCGTCCACGCGGGTCATCGTGGACACCGGCGAGGTCTCGGTCATGCCGTAGCAGATGGCCACCTCGGACATGTGCATCTCGGCGACCACCCGCTTCATCACCTCCACCGGGCACGGCGAGCCGGCCATGATGCCGGTGCGCAGGCTGCTCAGGTCGTACGACGCGAAGTCCCCGAGCCCCAGCTCGGCGATGAACATCGTGGGCACGCCGTACAGGCTGGTGCAGCGCTCCTGCTGCACGGCGACCAGCGACGCGACGGGGTCGAACGACGGCGCCGGGATCACCATGCACGCTCCGTGCGAGGTGGCCGCCAGGTTGCCCATGACCATGCCGAAGCAGTGGTAGAAGGGCACCGGGAGGCAGATCCGGTCCTGCTCGGTGTAGCCGACGAGCTCGCCGACGAAGTAGCCGTTGTTGAGGATGTTGTGGTGGCTGAGGGTCGCGCCCTTGGGAAAGCCGGTCGTGCCCGAGGTGTACTGGATGTTGATCGGGTCGTCGGTGTCGAGGGCGGCCATCCGCTGCGCCAGCCGCTCGGGGTCCACGTCCGCGCCGCGGGCGACGAGGTCGTCCCAGCCCGCCTCGCCGATGAACACGACGTCGGTCAGCTCCGGGCACTCACCGCGCACCTGCTCGACCATGGCGCGGTAGTCCGAGCTCCGGTGCGCGACCGCGCTGACCAGCAGCCGCATGCCGGACTGGTTGACGACGTAGGCCAGCTCGTGGCTGCGGTAGGCCGGGTTGACGTTGACCAGGATCGCCCCGACCTTCGCCGTGGCGTACTGCAGGAGCGTCCACTCCGGACAGTTCGGCGACCAGATGCCGACCCGGTCCCCCGCCACGATCCCGTCCGCGAGCAGACCCCGGGCGAGCGCGTCCACGTCGGCGTCCATCTCGGCGTAGGTCCACCGGCGGCCGCTCGCGACGTCGACCAGCGCCTCGCGCTCGGGGAACCGCGCCACGGTCCGCGCCAGGTTGTCGCCGATCGTGTCTCCCAGGAGGGGGACGCTGGACGTGCCGGAGCTGTACGACGGGAGCGCTTGCGTCACGGGTTCCTCCGTTGGACCGCCGGGGTGTCGACCTCATCCTTGCCAGCGGGCGCCCGGGCGGCAAGGCACCGGGCCGGCGCCGATTACGGTAGGGCGCGTGGCCTCCCCCTCGTCCCGCCGCTCCGCCCCCGTGCGGAGCCTCGCCGACGACGTGCGGACCCGCAGCGACGACCACCTGAGGGCGCTGGTGCACCGGCGCCCCGACCTCGCCCGGCCGGCGCCCTCCGACCTCACCTCCCTCGCGGCGCGGGCCGGCACGCGGGCCAGCGTCCAGCGGGCGCTGGACGGCCTGGACCGGGGCCACCTGCAGGTCCTCGAGGCCTTCGCCGTCTGTGGCGACCCCGTCGACGTGGCGCGGGCCGCGGCGCTGCTGGGCCGGCCGGCCAGGGCGATGGAGCCCTTCGTCGACACCCTGTGGACGGCGGCCGTGCTCTGGCGCGGGTCCGACGGGCTGCACGTGGTGCGCGCCGTCGCCGAGACGCTGGGTCCCCACCCGGCCGGGCTCGGGCCGTCGTTCGTCGAGCTGCGCGGGTCCGTCCCGGCCAGCCACGCCACCGGCGAGGCGATCGACGCGCTGGTGGCGCAGGCACCACCCGAGGCGCGGGCCATCCTCGACCGGCTGACGTGGGGCCCGCCGGTGGGTGTCCTCGGCACGGCGGGACCGACCGCGACGGCGGGCGCCTGGCTGCTCGCGCACCAGCTGATCAGCCCGCTCTCGGCCGACCACGTCGTCGTGCCGCGGGAGGTGGCCCTGCGGCTGCGCGGCGACCGGCTGCACCGCCGCCTCGACCTCGAGCCGCCACCGCTGGAGCTCACCACGCACACCGCCGACTCGGTCGACGACGCCGCCGGCGGCCAGGCCTCCGACCTGCTCGGCCTGGTCGACGAGGTCGCCGCCGACTGGGGACCCCGCCCGCCGCGCGTGCTGCGCGCCGGCGGCCTCGCCGTCCGCGACCTGCGGCGGCTGGCCACCCGGCTGGACGTCGAGCCGGACCATGCGGCCTTCGTGGCCGAGATCGCCTACATCGCCGGGCTGGTGGCCGACGACGGCTCGCTGGAGCCGGTGTGGGCGCCGACGCCCGCGTACGACGAGTGGCAGCAGCGCCCCTCGGCCGACCGGTGGGCGGTGCTGGCGTCGGCCTGGCTGGTGTCCGGCCGGGCGCCGCACCTGGTCGGGCAGACCCCGACCGGCGGCAGCGGCACCGTCAACGCGCTGAGCAGCGACGTGCTGTGGCCGCCGACCCGCCAGCTGCGCGGTGACGTGCTGCGCGAGCTCGCCGACCTGCCGGCGGGCGCCGCCCCGGCCCGGGAGGGCCTCTCCGCGCGCATCCGGTGGCGCCGGCCGCTGCGCCGGGCGGAGATCGTCGACGGGGTCGTGACCGCTGCCCTGCGCGAGGCGGAGTGGCTCGGTGTCAGCGGGCGAGGCGCCCTCAGCGGGGCCGGCCGGGCCCTGGTGGGCGCCGGCCGCGAGGCACCCGCGGACGTGCGCGCCGCCGCGACGGCGATGGCCTCCCACCTGCCCTCGCCGGTGGAGCACGTGCTGCTGCAGGCGGACCTCACCGCCGTCGCACCCGGGCGGCTCGAGGGCAGCCTGGCGCAGTTCATGCGGCTCGTCGCCGACGTCGAGTCCCGCGGCGGCGCCACCGTCTACCGCTTCTCCGCCGAGAGCCTGCGCCGGGGACTGGACGCCGGCTGGTCCTCCGCGCAGATCGTGACGGGGCTACAGGACGCCAGCCGCACACCGGTCCCCCAGCCGCTGGAGTACCTCGTCGGCGACGTGGCCCGGCGGCACGGCCAGACCCGTGTCGGGACGGTCACGTCCTACATCCGCAGCGACGACGAGGCCGTGCTCGACAGCATGCTCGCCGACCGCGGCCTGTCCGCGCTGCAGCTGCGTCGCATCGCCCCGACCGTCCTCGTGTCCCCGGTGCAGGCCGCCACGGTGCTGGACATGGTGCGCGACAACGGTTACGCGCCGGTGGCCGAGTCGGTGGACGGCGGCGTCCTCGTGCCGCCCACCTCGCACCACCGCACGCCCGCGCGCCGGGCCCCCGCCTCCCCGGCGCTCAGCTCGGTGGTGGACGAGGAGTTCACCGAGACGCTGGTGGCGGCGCTGCGCGCGGGTGAGGCGTCGGCGGACTACGACCGCGCCCGCGAGGAGTCCCAGCCCGGTCCGCGGCTGCCGTCGACCGAGCCCGCGGTGACCCTGGCGCTGCTGCGCGACGCGGCAGCGGACCAGCACGGGGTGTGGATCGGCTACGCCGACGGCGAAGGCCGGGCGACGCGGATGCTGTTCTTCCCCCAGCGGATCGACGGTGGCCGGGCCGTCGGCACGGTGGACGGCTCGAACATCGAGCGGGCGTTCTCCATCCACCGGATCACCGGCGCCGCGTCCGCCTAGGGCCCGCCCGCCCAGGGCCCGCTCAGCTGCGCAGGTCCCGCTTGAAGCCGATGTGGCTGGCCTCGAAGCCCAGCGCAGCGTAGAACGCGTGAGCACCCTTGCGGCTGGCGGACGACGTCAGCTGCACCATCGCGGCCCCGCGGCGCCGCGCCTCCTCGACAGCCCACTCGATCAGCACGGTGCCGAGCCCGCTGCGGCGCTCGTCGACCCTGACCCGGACCGCCTCGATCTGGCCCCGCAGCGCGCCCTGGTGGGACAGGCCCGGGATGAGGCTCAGCTGCAGCGTGCCGACGACCTCACCGCCACGCTCGGCCACCACGAGGATCTGGCCGGGGTCGCGGGACAGGGCGACGAACGCCCTGGCGTACGGCGCGAGGTCGTCGGGGTTCTCCCGTCCCGCCCCCAGCGGGTCGTCCATCAGCAGCCCCACGACGGCGTTGAGGTCGTCCAGGGTGGCCGGGCGGATGGACAGCCCGGCCGGCTCGGTGGCGTCCGCGGCTCCGGTCACGACCCACCTCCCAGCGCCTTGACCACCCGCGAGGGCGACGGGCGGCCCAGCTGCCCCGCCATCCACACACTGGTCTCCACCAGCGCGTCGAGGTCGACGCCGGTCTCGATGCCCAGGCCGTCCAGCGCCCAGACGAGGTCCTCGGTGGCCAGGTTGCCGGTGGCGCTGCGGGCGTAGGGGCACCCGCCCAGACCCCCGGTGGAGGCGTCGACGACGGTGACGCCGTCAGCGAGCGCCGCCAGGGTGTTGGCCAGCGCCTGCCCGTAGGTGTCGTGGAAGTGCACGCCGACCCGGTCCGGGCCGATGCCTCGGGCGTCGAGCGCCTCCAGCAGCCGGTGCACGTGGCCGGTGGTCCCGACGCCGATGGTGTCGCCGAGGCTCAGCTGGTCGCACCCGAGCTCCATCAGGCGCTGCGCGACGTCGACCACCTGTCCGACCGGCACGTCCCCCTCCCACGGGTCGCCGAAGCACATCGAGACGTACGCCCTCACCCACACGCCCTCGGCGCGGGCCCGCTCCACCACCGGGGCGAACATCGCCACGGACGCCTCCACGCTGCGGTTGAGGTTCTTGCGGGCGAAGGTCTCGGTGGCACTGCCGAAGATCGCGACGGCCGAGACGCCGAGCGCGAGCGCCCGGTCCAGGCCCTTCTCGTTGGGGACCAGCACCGGCCGGCGCGGGCCGAGGCCCTCGTCGCCGAGCAGCCCCAGCAGCTCCTCGGCGTCCGCGAGCTGCGGCACCCAGGCGGACGGCACGAACGAGGTCGTCTCCACCGTGCCGAGGCCGGCGGCGACCAGCCGGCGCACGAACTCGGCCTTGACGGCCGTCGGCACCACGGTCTTCTCGTTCTGCAGGCCGTCGCGCGGCCCCACCTCGTAGATCGTCACGCGCTCCGGCAGGCCGCTCCTCGGCTCCCGCTGCGGTCGTCGCATCGTCCACCTCCTGGTCGGCGCCCATCCTGTCAGGACGCCGTACGTCGCCCCGCTCCCGGGCAGCCGCCGCGTCCGGTCGCGTCGGCGGTCCCGGGACGAGCACACCGGGCGTTGCTAGATTGAGGCGAACCGCCCAGAGAACGGGCCACCACCGGGAAGGCACAGCCGATGAGCGAGCCCACGAACGGCACCGGCGAGCGCGACGAGCAAGCCGGCACCGCCGGCACTGCCGGCACGCCGGCACGAGCGGGGACAGCGGGTCCTCCCAGGGAGAGCCCCAGCACGACGACCCCACCGCGCCGATCTGGTCCGACCCGACCGCCGCGATCCCCGAGCCGCCGCGCGCGCCGCACGACGCACCCCCGGCCCCGCCCGGTCCGCCGTCCGGCTCCCCCTACGCCGCGCCCTCCGCCGTACGCCGCGCCTTCGCCTTACGGCCAGCAGCCCTCAGCTTCCGAGCAGCCGAACCCCTACGCCTACGACCAGGACGCGGCCTCCGCCCGGTCCCAGCAGCAGGGTCCGTACGGCGGGTACGGCACAGCAGCCGCCGCCACGGGCAGCAGCCGTACTACGGACCGTCCGAGCCGGCCTTCCCCGAGGCCGGCCACGCGGGCCCGTCGCCGTACGGGCAGTCCTACGCCAAGCCGTGGGGCCTGACCTCCGGCAAGGCCACCGCGGTGCTCGTGCTGGGCATCGCCTCGCTCGTGCTGTTCTGCTGCCTGGGCGCGGGGGTCATCCCGGCCATCGTCGCCCTCGTGCTGGCCCCGGGAGCCAAACGGGAGATCGTCGCCTCGGACGGCGCCCTCACCGGGCTGAGCCAGATCAAGGCCGGCCAGATCATGTCCGTCATCGCCCTGGTCCTCGCCGTCCTTCTCGCGGTCCTGCTGGGCATCGGCATCGCCTCGGGCGCCTTCAACACCACCAACAGCGACTTCTCGGGCACGTTCTGAGCAGCGCGCCGGTCCGGGCCCGGGAACACCACCCCGCGCGGGAGTGTTGGCGCAGAGACCATGACTGACGGACCCCTGATCGTCCAGAGTGACAAGACCCTCCTGCTCGAGGTCGACCACGCCGACGCCGAGGCCGCACGCCGGGCCATCGCGCCGTTCGCCGAGCTCGAACGTGCACCCGAGCACGTCCACACCTACCGGCTCACCCCCCTCGGCCTGTGGAACGCCCGCGCCGCCGGGCACGACGCCGAGCAGGTCGTCAACGCCCTGATCACCTACAGCCGCTACGCCGTCCCGCACGCGCTGCTGGTCGACGTCGCCGACACGATGGACCGCTACGGCCGCCTGACGCTGGAGAAGGACGGCGACCGGCTCGTGCTGCACAGCACCGACCGTCCCGTGCTGGAGGAGATCCTGCGGCACAAGCGGATCCAGCCGCTGCTCGGCGAGCGCCTCGACGACTCCACCGTGCTGGTGCACCCCTCCGAGCGGGGCCACCTCAAGCAGCAGCTGCTCAAGGTCGGCTGGCCGGCCGAGGACCTCGCCGGCTACGTCGACGGTGAGGCGCACCCGATCGCGCTGGACGAGGCCGAGTGGTCGCTGCGGCCCTACCAGCAGCAGGCGGTCGACGGCTTCTGGCACGGCGGCTCCGGTGTGGTCGTCCTGCCCTGCGGCGCAGGCAAGACGCTCGTGGGCGCCGGCGCCATGGCCAAGGCCGCGGCCACGACCCTGATCCTGGTCACCAACACCGTCTCGGCGCGGCAGTGGCGTGACGAGCTGCTGCGGCGGACCACCCTGACCGAGGACGAGATCGGCGAGTACTCCGGTGCCCGCAAGGAGATCCGGCCGGTCACGATCGCGACGTACCAGGTGCTGACGACCAAGCGGAAGGGCGTCTACACCCACCTCGACCTGCTGGACGCCCGCGACTGGGGCCTCATCCTGTACGACGAGGTGCACCTGCTGCCCGCGCCGATCTTCCGCATGACGGCCGACCTGCAGGCCCGCCGGCGCCTCGGCCTCACCGCCACCCTGGTGCGCGAGGACGGGCGCGAGGCCGACGTCTTCAGCCTGATCGGGCCCAAGCGCTTCGACGCGCCGTGGAAGGACATCGAGGCCCAGGGCTACATCGCGCCGGCCGACTGCGTCGAGGTGCGGGTCACCCTGCCGGACGCCGAGCGGATGACCTACGCGATGGCCGAGGCCGAGGACCGCTACCGGCTGGGCTCCACCAGCGACAGCAAGAACGCCGTCGTCGAGGCCCTGGTCGAGAAGCACCGCGGAGAGCCCACCCTGGTGATCGGCCAGTACCTCGACCAGCTGGACAGCCTCGCCGGCCGGCTGGACGCCGACCTGATCACCGGCGAGACCAGCGTCGCCGTGCGGCAGAAGCTGTTCCAGCAGTTCCGCACCGGCGAGATCGGGCTGCTCGTGGTGAGCAAGGTCGCGAACTTCTCGATCGACCTGCCCGAGGCCAGCATCGCGATCCAGGTGTCCGGCACGTTCGGCTCGCGCCAGGAGGAGGCCCAGCGCCTCGGCCGGGTGCTGCGGCCCAAGGGCGACGGGCGCACGGCGCACTTCTACACGGTGGTGTCCCGCGACACCGTCGACGCCGACTTCGCCGCCCACCGGCAGCGGTTCCTGGCGGAGCAGGGCTACTCCTACCGCATCGTCGACGCCGACGACATCGTGCACCCGGCCGAGCCCAGCGAACCCACCGGACCCGGCGACACCGTCTGACCGCCGCCTGCCCGGTCCGTGCCGGGGCGGGGCAGGTGCAGACCGGGCTGCCGGTGGGTAATGGCCCCGTATGAGCCCACGTCACGACACCGTCCTGCTCGACGTCGACGGCACCCTGGTCGACACCACCTACTACCACGCCCTCGCATGGGTGCGGGCCTTCCGCAGCCTGGACGTCGACGTGCCCCTGTGGGAGGTCCACCGTGCCATCGGCATGGGCGGCGACAAGCTCGTCGCGGCTGTCGCCGGCGATGAGGTGGAGAAGCATCACGGGGACGACCTGCGCCAGCGCTGGCTGGAGGAGTACGAGCCGCTGCGCCCCGAGGTGCTGCCCCTGCCGGGGGCGGCCGACCTCATCCGCCTGTTGAAGGAGCGCGGCTTCCGCGTGGCGCTGGCCTCCTCGGGCAAGCCCCAGCACACCGAGCAGGCGGTCGAGCTGCTCGGTGTCGGGGACCTGCTCGATGCCGTCACCACCTCCGAGGAGACCAGCGAGTCCAAGCCGGAGCCCTCGATCCCCGAGACGGCCCTGAAGAAGGCCGGCGGCGCCAGCGCGATCATGGTCGGCGACTCCACCTTCGACATCGAGGCCGCGGCCCGCATGGGCGCGCCCTGCGTCGGCGTCCGCACCGGTGGCTTCGGCGTCGACGAGCTCGAGGGCGCCGGGGCGGTGCTGGTCGCCGACGACGCGCGCGCGCTGCTGCGCGCCGACTGGGA
Source organism: uncultured Actinomycetota bacterium (assembly GCA_963724015.1). GTDB lineage: Bacteria > Actinomycetota > Actinomycetes > Actinomycetales > Dermatophilaceae > CAVRTM01. Next base: position 104,069 of record CAVRTM010000004.1, on the reverse strand, counting down.
CGCGCTCGCCGTCGCCGAGGCACCCGAAGCGCTCCTGAGCGGTCCCGGACGGACGTCCCGGCTCCCAGCGAACTCTCAGGGAGCGGCGCCACGATGTCATCGTGACCGCCACTGCGCCGGAGGCCCGGCTCCTCGTCGTCGAGGACGAGCCCAACATCCGAGAGCTGCTCGCCACATCCCTGCGCTTCGCCGGCTTCGAGGTCCACGTGGCCGGTGACGGCGCCGCCGCCCTGAAGCAGGCCGCCGAGCACCAGCTCGACCTCGTCGTGCTCGACGTGATGCTCCCGGACATGGACGGCTTCACCGTCACCCGCCGCCTGCGCGACAGCGGGCGCGTCCTGCCGATCGTCTTCGTCACCGCCCGCGACTCCCTCGATGACAAGATCAAGGGCCTGACCGTGGGCGGCGACGACTACGTCACCAAGCCGTTCAGCCTCGAGGAGGTCGTCGCCCGGATCCGTGCGGTCCTGCGGCGTACCCGGGGTGAGGTGGCCGACGAGGGCACGATGACGTTCGCCGACCTGCAGCTCGACGAGGACTCGCACGAGGTCCGGCGCGGTCGCCGGGTGATCGACGTGTCGCCGACGGAGTTCAAGCTGCTGCGCTATCTCATGCTCAACCCCAACCGGGTGCTGTCCAAGGCCCAGATCCTGGACCACGTCTGGGACTACGACTTCCGGGGCGAGTCCGGGATCGTGGAGTCCTACATCTCCTACCTGCGTCGCAAGATCGACGTGGAGGACCCGCCGCTGATCCACACCAAGCGCGGGGTCGGTTACGTGCTGCGCGTGCCCCCCGAGTCCGTATGACGGCCGCTTCGGCCACGATCGTCATGCCCGCACGAACCCACCGAGGCCTTCCGCGTTCCGTCCACTCGCTGCCGCTCCGGGTCCGGTTGGTGGCGGTGGTGCTGGTGCTCCTCTTCACCGCCCTGACGCTGACCGGCCTGACCACGATCTTCCTGATGAAGCGCTCGCTGATGACCGCGGTCGACCGCGACCTGGCCCAGGCCGCCGTACCCACCGCCTCCCAGGCGCTGGACCAGCTGCGCAGCAACCGTCCGGGCACCCTGCCGACGAGCTACGCGGTGCGCTTCATGCCGGCCAACGGCGACGCCGTCATCTTCGGGCCCCCGTCGACCGCCGAGCGGCGCCAGCACCCGGACATCCCACGCCTGGCCATCAACGACCCGCGGGTGCGCACGCACGAGCCCTTCACCGTCGGGTCCACCGACGAGGGCGGCGGCCGGTGGCGGGTGATCGCCGGGGCGACGGACGCCAACATCGCCACCTACGCGGTCGCCGTGTCGCTCGACAACGTCGACACCTCGGTGCGGCGACATGCGCGACTGGGCCATCCTGATCGACATGGCCGTGATGGTCGCCTGCGCGGTCACCGCCTGGTACGGCGTGCGCCGCGCCTTCCGGCCGCTCACCCAGATCGAGGACACCGCCGCGGCCATCGCCGCGGGCGACCTCACCCGGCGCATCCCCGAGCGCACCGCCCAGGACGAGGTCAGCAGCCTGTCGACCTCGCTGAACGTCATGCTGGCCCAGATCGAGCAGTCGTTCGCCGTCCGTGAGGCCTCGGAGGAGCGGATGCGCCAGTTCGTCGCCGACGCCTCCCACGAGCTGAGGACGCCGCTCGCGGCGGTGCGGGGCTACGCCGAGCTGTTCCGCCAGGGTGCGGTCAGCACGCCCGGCGGACGTGGCCACCGCGATGCGGCGGATCGAGGACGAGGCGACCCGGATGGGCGGGCTCGTCCAGGACCTGCTGTTGCTGACCCGGCTGGACGACCAGCGGCCCATGCAGTTCGCCCCCGTGGACCTCACCGTGCTCGTCGCCGACGCCGCCGCGGACGCCCGCGCCCTCGACCCCACCAGGACGGTCACCGTCCTCGGTCTCGACGGCGACCTGGCGCCGACCGTGGTGCAGGCCGACGACGCCCGGCTGCGGCAGGTGCTCACCAACTTGGTCGGCAACGCCGTCAACCACACCCCCGAGGGCACGCCGATCGAGATCGCGGTCGGCCGCTCGGCGCCCGGCCGCGCCGAGGTCCAGGTGCGTGACCACGGGCCCGGCGTGGACCCTGCCAAGGCGCGCCGGGTGTTCGAGCGCTTCTACCGCGCCGACCCCTCCCGCGCGCGCGGCAAGGGCGGTGGCAGCGGGCTGGGCCTGGCCATCGTGGCCGCGGTCGTCGCAGCGCACCGCGGCAAGGTCGGGGTCGCGCAGACGCCCGGTGGAGGCGCGACGTTCGTCGTGGACCTGCCCACAGAGAACTCCCAGCAAGCGTCCAGCGTCGTTTGACCCCCATGAAGTTGGGTAGTTCCTACCAACCTCCGAAGGAGCCCACCCCCGATGTCGCAGACACCCACGCCAGACTCCCCACAGCAGCCGGAGCCGTCGCAGCAGCAGCCGACCCAGCCGCTCTGGTACGGCGAACCGTCGCGCCAGCAGGCTTCGTACGCCGGCGCCGGTGCCCCGTCGTACCCGCCGGACCCCGCCGCTCCTTCCCAGCAGCACCCGTCCCCGTGGGGCCCCGGCGGCGCCGGCGCCGCCTCCACCGTGCAGGCCCGGCCGCGTCGCCGCTGGACCGAGATCGGCTCCGTCGCCGCGCTGGCAGCAGTCCTGGCCAGCGGCACGACCTATGCCGTCACCCACGGTGACGTGACCGCGGACACCGCCACCGGACCGACCGCAGCCACCAGCCAGCTGACCCAGACGGCACCCGTGGCCCAGGCCAACCCGCAGGCACCCAACTGGAGCGCCACCGCGGCCGCGGTCTCCCCCAGCGTCGTGTCCATCACGGTCAAGAGCCAGCAGGGCGGCGCCCAGGGCTCCGGCGTGATCATCGACGGCAAGGGCCGCGTCGTCACCAACAACCACGTGGTCGTCGGGGCCGGCGGCCAGTCCCAGCTCTCGGTGAGCCTGACGGACGGGCGCACCTACAGCGCCACCGTCGTCGGCACCGACCCCTCCACCGACCTCGCCGTCATCCAGATGCAGAACGCGCCGTCCGACCTGGTCCCGATCCGCACCGGCAACGACAACACGCTCAAGGTCGGCGACCCGGTCATGGCCGTCGGCAACCCGCTCGGCCTCGCCGGCACCGTCACCACCGGCATCGTCAGCGCGCTGAACCGCCCGGTGACGACGAGCCAGGAGGAGACCCCGAGCCAGGACCCGTTCGGCCAGAACCAGCAGCAGGGCGAGCCGGTGGTCACCAACGCGATCCAGACGAGCGCGGCCATCAACCCCGGCAACAGCGGCGGGGCACTGGTCAACGCGAGCGGGCAGCTGGTGGGGATCAACTCCTCGATCGCCTCGGTCGGCTCCTCCGACACGGGCGGGCAGAGCGGCAACATCGGCATCGGCTTCGCGATCCCGGTCAACGAGGTGACCTCCATCGCGGGCCAGCTGATCGCCGGCGGCAAGGCCGAGCACGCCTACCTCGGGGTGAGCACGCAGGACGACAGCGTCAAGGACGGCTCCGCAGAGCGCGCGGCCGCCTCCGTCACCGCCGTGGTCGGCGGCACCCCGGCGGCCAAGGCGGGGCTGCAGCGGGGCGACGCGATCGTCGCGGTCGACGGCGAGCCGGTCGACAGCGGGCTCTCGCTCGTGGCCCAGGTGCGCGAGCGGGGCGTCGGCGACAAGGCCAAGCTCACCATCGTGCGCGACGGTCAGCGCCAGGACATCCAGGTCACCCTGGCCAGCAAGCCCAGCTCCGACCAGTAACCCCCGCCGGCGCGCAACCGCGACGGCGCTGCGGTCGGCGGTGGCGGCGGCTCCTCCGCGGAGCGGCCCCACCGCCGGCCGCTACCGGCAACGGCCTTCCACGACTAGGCTGCACGGCTCACCCCCTGCACCTGCCGCGGAAGGCCGTTGTCGTCATGTCGGTTGCGCCCGAGCTCCAGCGCGAGCGCGAGCACCTCGCCCGGGCGCGGGCCGAGCTGGCCCGCATGCGCGAGCAGACCCTCTCCCTCGAGGCGCACGGCGGCGACCGGGTGTCCAGCGAGCTCCTCGCCACCACGCTGCACCGCCGGGCGCGGTCCCTGGTGGACGACCCGACCTCGGCGCTGTTCTTCGGCCGCATCGACCGGTCGCGCCGACGGCGGGGTCGCCGGCGCTGCCGACCCCGCCGGCGCACCGGCCGGCCGCTCCGGAGCGGTGGTACATCGGCCGGCGCCACGTGGCCGACGCCGCGGGCGACCCGGTGGTCATCGACTGGCGGGCCGAGGTGTCCACCGCGTTCTACCGCGCCTCGCGCACGGCGCCGATGGGCGTCCGGCTGCGCCGCCGGTTCGGCATCGACCGCGGCACGCTCACGGCGTACGAGGACGAGCACCTGACCGACCCGGGCGAGGCGACCGGGGCGAGCGACATCCTGGCCAGCGAGATCGAGCGCCCGCGCGAGGGTCCGATGCGCGACATCGTCGCGACCATCCAGCCCGAGCAGGACGTCATCGTCCGCTCCGACGTGACCGCCACCATCTGCGTGCAGGGTGCGCCCGGCACCGGCAAGACGGCGGTGGGGCTGCACCGTGCGGCGTGGCTGCTCTACGCGTTCCGCGAGCGGCTGGCCCGCGCCGGTGTCCTGGTGATCGGACCCAACCGGGCGTTCCTCGACCACATCGGCGCCGTGCTCCCGGCCCTCGGCGAGGTCGAGGTGAGCCACGCGACCATCGAGGAGCTGCTGGCCAGCGTGCCCGTCCGTGGCGTCGACAGCGTGGAAACCGCTGTGCTCAAAGGCGACTCGCGCCTGGCCGAGGTGCTGCACCGCGCCGTGTGGTCGCACGTCCGCAGCCCCACCGAGCCGCTCGTCCTGCCGCGCGGCGCCCACAAGTGGCGGATCCCGGCCCACGAGGTGGCCGACATCGTCGAGGAGCTGCGCACCCGTGGTGTCCGCTACGAGGCCGCGCGCCAGATGCTGCCGCACCGGCTCGCCCACGCGGTCCTCCTGCGGATGGAGCGGGCGGGCGACTCCCCCGATGACCGGGTGCAGGACGCCGTGGCGCGCTCGGCCGTGGTCCGACGCTACGCCGGGACGGTGTGGCCGGCGCTCGACCCGCGCACGGTGCTGTTCGGGCTCCTCGGCGACGACGACGCCCTCGCCCGCGCCGCGGCCGGGCTCCTCGACGACGACGAGCAGCGTCTCCTGCGCTGGTCCTCGGTGCCGAGGAGCCGCGGCGGCGCACGGTGGTCGGCGGCCGACGCGGTGCTGCTGGACGAGATCCGCGACCACCTCGAGCGCACGCCCAGCCTCGGCCACGTGGTGCTCGACGAGGCGCAGGACCTCTCACCGATGCAGCTGCGTGCGGTCGGCCGGCGCTGCTCGACCGGCTCCGCGACGGTGCTCGGCGACATCGCCCAGGGCACGACGCCGTGGGCGACCGACTCCTGGGCGTCCTCGTTGCGTCACCTGGGCAAGGCCGACGGACACATCGAGATCCTCGACCGCGGTTTCCGCGTGCCGGCCATGGTGATCGAGTACGCCGCGCAGCTGCTGCCGGCCATGGCTCCCGGCCTCGGCGCCCCCGTCTCCGTCCGTGAGAACACCGGACGGCTCGACATCGAGCGCGTGGCGTCCGACGGCCTGCTCGACCGGCTGGTGTCGACCGTGCACGACAGCGCGCTGCGCCCGGGCTCCATCGGCGTGATCGTGGCCGACGCACAGGTGCCCGACGTGGCTCGGGCGCTCTCGCGCAAGGGGATCGAGCACGGCCTGCTCGGCGCGGACCACGGCGACGTGCAGCACCAGGTCGACGTGGTGCCCGCCAGCGTCGCCAAGGGCCTGGAGTTCGACCGGGTCGTCGTCCTGGAGCCGTCGGCGATCGCCGCGGCCGAGCCGGACGAGCGCACCGGCCTGCGCCGGCTCTACGTCATCCTCACCCGCGCCGTCTCCGAGCTCACGGTCCTTCACGCGCAGGACCTCCCGGAGCAGCTCGCCGCCTGAGCTGCGCCAGCAGCGCGTCGCCGTGGCCGTCGGGGCAGGCCGCCGCCGGAGCCGCCTGCGCCGGTAACCCCGGTGACAGACTGTGCGCCGTGCCTGCCCTGATCTCCTGGTGGACCCTCGACGTCCGCACCCTGGCCCCCGAGGCGCACGCCGACGCCGTGGCCCGCACCGGCGCCGAGCTGCTTCGCCGGTGGAGCGACCCGGCCCGGCGCTACCACGGCACGACGCACCTGGTGGAGATGTTCTGGGCGCTGGAGGACCTCGAGGCCGCCGGCGAGATCGACGACCAGGCAGGCGTGCCTCGCCCGGCTGGCGGCGTGGTTCCACGACGCGGTGTACGACGCCCGCGCCCGGCCGGGCGCGAACGAGGCGGACAGCGCGGCGTACGCCGTTGACTCGCTGCGACGACTTCGCCTGTCGGAGCGGCACGTCCGCACCGTGGAGGACCTGGTGCGGATGACCGACGGGCACAGCGCACCGGCTGAGGACGCGCTCACCGCGGCGTTCCACGACGCCGACCTGTGGATCCTGGCCGCCCCGACCGCGCGTTTCGACGCCTACTGCGCGCAGGTGCGCGAGGAGTACGCCTTCGTGGACGAGCAGGCGTACCGCGCCGGGCGCAGCGCGGTCCTCCAGCCGTTCGCGGACCGCGACGTCGTCTACCGCACCCGGCACGCCCGCCGGGAGTGGGACGAGCAGGCCAGGGTCAACCTGTCCCGCGAGCTGGCCCGGCTGCGCGGCTGACGGTCGTGGTGGCACGCCGGGTGAGGCGGACCGCTGTCTCCTCAGCGGCGTCGCGCGACCACCCAGGTGACCACGGCAGTCACCACGCAGGCCGCGACGACCGGACCGAACCTGCGCAGCAGCACCGGCACCATGACGTTGCCGAGGTCGAGCTCCGGCACGGTCTCCGTGGGGGCCGTGCGCGCGGCCGCCGGCGGGGACACCGGCACCGCAGCGCTGCGCTGACCGGCCGGGAGCGACGCCGCAGCGGCTGCGCCCGGAGGCCCGTCAGGGGCACCGCTCGCCGCGAACGGACCGGCTGCCGTGCCGCCTGCCGGCGAGACCCCGCTCGAAGCGGTGACGCCCTGGGTCGATCCCTGCGGCGCCACCTCCCCGTCGCCGGCCGGCCCGGCGGCCGGGAGGGGTGCCTCCGGCACGGCGGGCTCCGCTGTCGCGGACGCATCGGCCTCCTGCAGACCCCCTTCTGCGGCCCGGGCCTCCGCGTACCGGCGCAGCAGAACCGGTGCGCCGACCGCCTCGCCGCCCAAGCGGGTGGAGAGGCAGTCGGCGAACTGGTCGAGGATCTTGGTGCCGACGTCCTGGATCACGCCGCGGCCGAACTGCGCCGGGCGACCGGTGATCTTCAGGTCGGTGTGGACGACGACCCTGGTGCCCGGGCCGTTCCTCCTCGAGGTGCGCCGTGATGATGGCGCCCGCGGTCCCGTTGCCCCGCTTGTCCTTGCCGTTCGCCTCGATGACGACCCGCCGGGCCGCCTCGTCCCGTTCGCGCCAGATGCCTTTCCCCGTGTACATCAACGCGATCGGGCCGAGCTTGATCTTCGCCGTACCGGTGAAGTCGTCCCCGTCCACGGAGGTGATGACCGCTCCGGGGAAGCAGGGCGCGATCAGCTCCAGGTCGTTGAACGCGGCCCAGGCGTCGCCGACCGGCATCGGGACCGTGAAGACGTGTTCGAGGTCCACGAGGCCGCTCAGCTCGCCCCGGCGGCCGCGAGGACGGCACGTCCGGTCAGGACGCCGGCGAGGTGCCGGCGGTAGTCCTCGTCGCCGTTGGCGTCGTTGGGCGGGGACGTGCCCTCGCCGGCCGACCGGGCCGCGGTCTTGATCGCGTCGGCTGTCGCGGGCTGCCCCACGAGGGCCTGCTCCACCGACCGGGCCCGGATGGGGACCGAGCCCATGTTGGTCAGGCCGACCCGGGCCTCGGCGATCGTGCCGCCCTCCACCCGCACCGCAGCGGCCACCGCCACCACCGACCACGCCTGGGCGACGCGCGAGAACTTCTCGTAGGCCGCGCCCCACCCGGTGTAGCGCGGGACGCGGACCTCCACGAGCAGCTCTCCCTCCTGCACCGAGGTGGTGAAGAAGTCCTGGAAGAACTCCGCCGCCGGCACGGTGCGCCGGCCGGAGGGGCCGGCGATGACCAGCTCGGCGTCCAGCGCCAGCGCCGGGGCCAGCAGGTCCCCGGCGGGGTCGGCGTGCACGAGCGCGCCGCCGAACGTGCCCCGGTGCCGCACCTGCGGGTCGGCCACCGTCTCCGAGGCCGTTGCGAGCAGCAGCGCGTGCTGGCGCACGAGCGGGTCACGCGTGACGGTGTCGTGCGTGGTCATGGCGCCGATGACGATGGCGTCGCCGTCCTCACGGACGCCGCGCAGGGAGTCGATCCGGCCCAGGTCCACCACGACCTCCGGCGCGGCCAGGCGCAGCCGGAGGACCGGCAGCAGGCTCTGGCCGCCGCCGAGGACCTTGACGTCCTGACCGGCGTCCCCCAGCTCGGCCAGCAGGCGCAGGGCGTCCTCGACGCTGGTCGGTGCGTGGTAGCTGAACTGTGCCGGGATCATGCCTGGCTCCCCTCGGTGCCGCTGCCTGTGGTGCCGCTACCTGTGCTGCCGGGGGTGCCGCCGCCCGTCGCGTCGCTGCGGAGGTCGGTCTCGGAGCCGACCCCACCGGACTGGACGTCCTCGGGCCAGTGCGCGCCCGCCGAGGCGGCCTCGCCCTCGCCGGTGACCGTGGCCGTGACGGCGCCGCTCCGGACCGCCTTCCAGACCCGCTGCGGCGAGAGCGGCATGTCGATGTCCTTGACCCCGAGGTGGCGCACCGCATCGAGCACGGAGTTGACCACAGCGGGGGTGGAGGCGATCGTGCCCGCCTCGCCGACTCCCTTGACCCCCAACGGGTTGGTGGTCGAGGCGGTCGTCGTACGGTCGGTCGTGAAGTGCGGCAGGTCCGGCGCGCCGGGCACGAGGTAGTCCACGAACGTCGCCGTCGTCAGCGTCCCCTGGTCGTCGTGGATCGCCTCCTCGTAGAGCGCCTGGGCGATGCCCTGGGCCAGGCCACCGTGCACCTGGCCCTCGACGATCATCGGGTTGACCACCTCGCCGATGTCGTCGACGCAGACGTAGGAACGGATCGTGACCGCCCCGGTCTCGGTGTCGACCTCGGTGGCGCACAGGTGGGTGCCGTGCGGGTAGGAGAAGTTCTCCGGGTCGAAGGTGGCGTCGGAGTCCAGCGTCGCCTCGACACCGTCGGGCAGGTTGTGGGCGGTGAACACGGCGAACGCGATGTCGGCCATGCCCACGCCCTGGTCGGTGCCCCGGACGCTGAAGCGGCCGCGCTCGAAGTCGAGGTCGTCCGCGTTGGCCTCCAGGATGTGGGCCGCGATGACCTTGGCCTTGTCGATCACCTTCTCGGCCGCCTTGACCACCGCGACGCCGCCGACGACCAGCGAGCGGGAGCCGTAGGTGTCCAGGCCCCGGGGCGAGATCTGGGTGTCCCCGTGCAGGACCTCGACGTCGTCGAACGCCACGCCCAGCTTGTCGGCGACGATCTGGCTCCACGCCGTCTCGTGGCCCTGGCCGTGTGCGCTCGCGCCGGTGATGACCTCGACCTTGCCGGTGGGCAGCATCCGGATCGACGCGGTCTCCCAGCCGCCGGCGGCGTAGTCGAGCGAGCCGAGCACCCGGGACGGAGCCAGGCCGCACATCTCGGTGAAGGTCGAGATGCCGATGCCCAGCTGCACCGGGTCACTGGCGCGCACGCCGCTCGGCCTGCTCGCGTCGCAGTCCCTCGTAGTCGAACAGCTCGGTCGCCCGGCTCGTGGCCGCCTCGTAGTTGCCCGTGTCGTACTCGAGGCCGGCCACCGTGGTGAACGGGAACTCCTCGTGCCGGATCCAGTTCTGCTCGCGGACCTCGAGCGGGTCACGGCCGAGCTCGACCGCCAGCTCGTCCATCATCCGCTCGATGGCGAACGTCGCCTCGGGGCGCCCGGCGCCGCGGTAGGCGTCGGTCCAGGTCTTGTTGGTGAAGACGTTGGTGCAGGCGAACCGGTAGGCGCCGAACTTGTAGATCGAGTTGAACATGAAGGCGCCCGAGGATCGGGACGCCCGGGGTCACGAGGCCGAGGTAGGCGCCCATGTCGGCGAGCAGCTCGACCTTCAGCCCGGTGACCGTGCCGTCCTTGCGCGCCGCCAGCGTGAGCCGCTGGACCTGGTCGCGGCCGTGGTGGCCGGTCATGATCGACTCGGAACGGGTCTCGGTGAACTTCACCGGCTTGCCGAGGCGCCGGGCGACCAGGAAGGTCACCAGCTCCTCGGGGGTGAACTGCAGCTTGCCGCCGAAGCCACCACCGACGTCCGGCGCGATCACCCGGATCTTGGACTCGGGGACCCCGGTCACCAGGGCCAGCATGATCCGCAGGATGTGCGGCACCTGCGTGGCCGACCACATCGTGGTCTGCTCACCCGTCGGGTCCACCACGGTCGAGCGCGGCTCCATGAAGGCCGGGACCAGCCGCTGCTGGCGGAACCGCCGCTCGACCACGACACCGTCCGCGCGCGCCGCAGCGATCGCCTCCTCGACGTCGCCACCGGTGCCCGCCTCCGCCGAGTCGAAGACCCAGGTCGCGCTGCGGTTGCTGCCGAGCTCGGCGTGGACGAGGTCCGCCCCGTCCTGCGCCGCACGCTCGATGTCGAGGACGACCGGCAGCTCCTCGTAGTCGACGTCGACCAGGTCGGCGGCGTCCCGGGCCTCGCTGTAGGTGCGCGCGACCACCACCGCCACGGCCTCGCCGGCGAACGCGACGTGGTCCACCGCCAGCGCCGGGTGGCGCGGCGTCAGCATGTCCTTGGTGATCGGCCACGCCGTCGGCAGGGACCCCTGCTCGGCGTCGAGGTCGGCACCGGTCAGCACCGCGACGACGTTGCGCGAGGCCTTGGCGGCCGTGGTGTCCACCGAGGTGATGCGCGCGTGGGCGTAGGGGCTGCGGACGAACGCGAGGTGCAGCATGCCCGGCAGGACGATGTTGTCGGTCCACTTCGTGCGGCCGGTGATCAGCCGCCGGTCCTCCTTGCGCCGCCGCGCCCGGCCCAGCTCGAGCTCGGGGCGGTCGTCGACGGCGGTCACTTCGCCACCCCCGCCGTGGCGGCGGCCTTCACGGCCGCGACGATGTTCTGGTAGCCGGTGCACCGGCACAGGTTGCCCTCGAGCCCCTCGCGGATCTCGGTCTCGTCAGGGTCGGGGTTGTCCTTCAGCAGCGCGCAGGCCGACATGATCATGCCGGGGGTGCAGAAGCCGCACTGGAGGGCGTGGTGCTCGTGGAACGCCTTCTGCATCGGGTGCAGCTCGCCGTCCTGCGCCAGCCCCTCGATGGTGGTCACCTCGCAGCCGTCGGCCTGGACCGCGAGCACCGAGCAGGACTTCACGCTGACGCCGTCGAGGTGGACGGTGCACGCCCCGCAGTTGCTGGTGTCGCAGCCGACGACCGTGCCGGTCTTGCCGAGGTTGCCGCGCAGGTAGTGCACGAGCAGCGTGCGGGGTTCGACGTCATCGGAGTAGGACACCCCGTCGACGTTGACGTTGATGCGGGTCATGCGGCCTCCACCTGTCAGGGACGCGACCACACCAACAGAGCCACGGCGTCACCGTGGCTGCTGGCCACGTCGCTGTGGCTCGATGCCTTGTCATCCAACGCTGTCCGGCCCCCCAACACAAGGGTTTCGGCCGCAGCTCGTGGACAGGTCAACGACAACAGGGGACACTTCCGCCCCTTTCGGGCACCCTCAGCGGGCGACGCCGTGGTGGATCGGGCCCTCGAGGTCGGCCAGCCGCCGCCCCCGGCCACCCCACCGCAGCTGGATGATCTCGGCGGCGATCGAGACGGCCGTCTCCTCCGGGGTCCGTGCCCCCAGGTCGAGCCCGATCGGCGAGCTGAGGCGGCCCAGCTCCGCCTCGGTCAGGCCGGCCTCCTGCAACCGCTCGAGGCGCTCCTGGTGGGTGCGCCGTGACCCCATGGCACCGACGTACGCCACGTCCAGCCGCAGAGCCACCTCCAGCAGCGGTACGTCGAACTTCGGGTCGTGGGTCAGCACCGCGAGCACGGTGCGGGCGTCGATCCGCCCGGCCTTCCGCCTCCGCCGCGAGGTAGCGGTGCGGCCACTCCACGACGACCTCGTCGGCCTCCGGGAAACCGCGAGCGCGTCGCGAAGACCGGCCGCGCGTCGCAGACCGTGACGCGGTAGCCGAGGAAGCTGCCGACGCGAGCCACGGCTGCCGCGAAGTCGATCGCGCCGAACACGAGCATCCGCGGCTTGGGGGCGTACGACGCCACGAACACCCGCATCCCCTCGCCGCGCCGCTCGCCGTCCGGGCCGTAGGTGAGGGTCTCGGTGCGGCCGCTGGCCAGCAGCCCGCGGACGTCGTCGGTGACGGCGGCGTCGGCGCGCTCGGACCCCAGCGTGCCGAGGACCGGCTCGGACGAGTCCTCCGGCCGCACGACCAGACGCCGCCCGACGTGCGCGCCGTCGGGGTGGGCGATGACGGTGCAGACGGCCACCGGGCGGCCGGCCTCGATGTCGGCCGCGACGTCACCGAGCTCGGGGAAGCTTCGTGCATCGACGCGTTCGACGAACACGTCGAGGATGCCGCCGCAGGTCAGGCCGACCGAGAACGCGTCGTCGTCGCTCACCCCGTAGCGCTGCAGGGCAGGGCCGGCCGCTCTCGCGCACCTCCTGGTTGAGCTCGTAGAGGGCCCCCTCCACGCACCCGCCGGACACGCTGCCGACCGCCTCGCCGCCGGGGCCGACGAGCATCGAGGCTCCGGCGGCCCGGGGCGCCGAGCGCCACGTCGCGACGACCGTGCCGACGCCGACGCTCTCGCCGGCGCGCCACCAGGCCATCAGCTCGTCCATCACCTCACGCACGGGTCAGCACCTCCATCAGCTCCGCGTAGGCGCCGAGCGAGTGCCCGGCCACGAAGTCGTCGACGTACGGCAGCACGGCGGCGATCCCACCCTGCACCGGCTGGTAGCCCTCCTTGCCGCGGTGCGGGTTGACCCAGACCACGCGGTGGGCCAGCCGGGACAGCCGCTGCACCTGCTCGGCGAGCAGCGCGGGGTCCCCGCGCTCCCAGCCGTCAGAGCAGATCACGACGACGGCTCCGCGCGCCACCCCCCGCTGTCCCCAGCGGTCGACGAACGCCCTCAGCACCTCCCCGAGCCGGGTGCCGCCGGACCAGTCGGGCACCTGCTCGCCGGCCACCCGCAGCGCCTGCTCGACGTCGCGGTGCGCCATGGCCCCGGTCAGCCGGGTGAGCCGCGTCCCCATCGTGAACACCTCGACGCGGGAACGTCCCTGGCCGACCCCGGCCGCGGACGCGAGGCGTGCGCGAGGCGCAGCAGCACGTCGGCGTACGGCGCCATGGAGCCCGACACGTCCACCAGCCACACCACCCGCCGTGGCTTGCTGCGCGCGCGTCGGTGCCGCAGCGGCCCGGGCTCGCCGGCGCGGCGCAGCTCCTCGCGCAGCGTACGGCGGACGTCCAGCTCGCCGCGGCGCGCGGGCCGGCGACGGGAGGACCGGCGCAGCGGCATCCGCACGTCGAGCGCGGCCAGCAGCAGGCGCATCTGGGCACGGGCGACCTCGTCGAGCTCGGCGACGTCGCGGTGCCGCAGCACCTCGGCCTCGCTGGCCGTGGCGCGCAGGTTCGGCGCCTCGTCCTCCTGCTGTCGCTCGGTGCCGCCGCCGCGGGCGTCGGCCAGCTCGGCGACCGGCGAGGCGCGGGGACGCTGGTAGGGGTTCGCCGGCCCGCTCTGCGGGCCAGCTTGCCCGCGAACCACGCGGCGAACGCGAGGTCGTAGGGACGCAGGTGGTCGGGGTCGCTGCACAAGGTGGCGCGCCCGGCCCAGTAGAGCCCGGCGCGGTCGGTCACCCCCACCTCGGCCGCGGCGGTGAGGAAGGACGCCGTCCGGTCCGGGGTGACCGGGACACCGGCCGCGCGGACGGCGCGGGTGAGGCCGCCGAGCAGCAGCAGGATCTCCTCAGCCGGGTCGCCCGGCCCTGCCCGGGTGCCCGCCGGCTGGGTCCGCGTGCCGGCCGGCCCGGTCCGCGTGCTGGCCGGCTCGGTCACGGTCGCGCCACGTCAGCCGGCCAGCAGCCGATCGAGGTCGTGCTGCACGCGCGTGGCGTCCTCGCGGTACTTCAGCACGGCTCCGAGCGTGGTCGCCGCCGACTCGGTGTCGAGGTCGCGGGCGCCGAGCTCGACCAGGCAGCGGGTCCAGTCGAGGGTCTCGGCGACGCCGGGCGGCTTGAGCAGCCCGTAGGTCCGCAGCCGCTGCGTCGCGGCGGCGACCTGCTCGGCCAGGGCGCGTGGCACGTCGGGCAGCCGGGTCCGGACGATCTCGATCTCGCGGGCCAGCGAGGGGTGCTCGACCCAGTGGTAGAGGCAGCGGCGCTTGAGGGCGTCGTGCACCTCGCGGGTGCGGTTGGAGGTGAGGACCACCAGCGGCGGGTCGGCCGCCGTGACGGTGCCCAGCTCGGGGATCGTCACCGACCAGGTGGAGAGCACCTCGAGCAGGAACGCCTCGAACTCGTCGTCGGCCCGGTCCACCTCGTCCACCAGCAGGACGCTGGGGCTGGTGCGCAGCGCCCGCAGCACCGGCCGCTCGAGCAGGAACCGCTCGTCGAACAGGGAGCGCTCCGCGGTCGCGACGTCGACCTGGGCCCCGGCGGTGCGGGTGGCCTCCAGCGCCCGCAGGTGCAGCACCTGCCGGGTGACGTCCCAGTCGTAGAGCGCCTGGGAGGCGTCGATGCCCTCGTAGCACTGCATCCGCACCAGCGTCGCGCCCGTGCTCTGGGCCAGCGCCTCGGCCAGGGCGGTCTTGCCGGTGCCCGGCTCGCCCTCGAGCAGCAGCGGGCGCCGCAGCCGCATCGCCAGCCAGGCCACGGTCGCCAGGCCCGCGTCCGGCAGGTAGCCGGTGGCGCGCAGCGCGTCAGCGAGGTCCTGCGGCGACGCGGGAGCGACCCGCTCGGGAACGACCTGCTGGCTCATGTGCACAGCATGCGCCATCGCACCGCCGCGCAGGGCGCCCGTCACGCCATCGCGTGGGTGTAGAGCGGCCACCAGTGCCGGCTGCGGCACTCGCGCTCGACGACGTGCGGCTCGCGCCACCCCACGTCCGCGCCGACCAGCGAGCGGGGGCCCGCCGTGCAGCGGAACACCACGAAGGCGGCCTGCGGGACCGGCCAGCGGTAGCCGGTCGGGTCGGGGTGCAGCACCGTGTTGCGGGCGTAGCCGAGAAGCGTCGCGGGGGTGGCTCCGCACACGGTGCGCGCGACCAGGGCCGCCAGCGCGCAGGCATCGGCGTCTCGCCCTCGGCCACCGTCGCCGCGGGCAGGTCGAGCCCTCCGTCGCGGCGGTGTGCCAGGGCGACGGAGGCGCGCGGACCGAGCACGAGCAGCCGCACGAGGACGGTCGCCGGCGGCGGGTGCGGCTGGGTGGAGACGATGACGTCGAACCGGTTGGGCGGGGGCATCCAGTCGGCGTCGCGCCGGGACAGGACGACCCGCTCGCCCTTGCGCTTCTGGATCCGCAGGCCGCTGGCGAGCAGGATCCGCACGAGCTCCTTGCCCTCGACCGGGCGGGCGCCCGCGGCGACCAGGGCGTCGTACCGCTCCTGCGGCACGTCGTAGTGGTCGCCCTCGAAGGCGCGCGCGGGCACCCCTGCGGCTGCGGCGAACTCGTGCAGCTCGGCGAACGAGGTGTCACTGATGAGGTGGGACCACAGCCGCGCGTGCGCGGGCCAGCGCGGCGGGTCGATCCAGATGCTCAGCGCGGCTCCTCTCCTCGGGTCGACCCTACGTCGCGCCGGCGACAGCGCGCCCTGTGGACGACGCCCGGCGTCCGTCGGCTCGTCGCGGCTAGGTTCCCGGGCAGGTCGTGGGCGCAGCCCGCGCGGCGGCCACCGACACGAAGGGGAGACCGATGAGCAGCAGGTTCCAGGTCGACACCGCCCGCATCCAGGCCGCGTCCGGGGACATCACCCGCATCTCGGCCGAGATCGAGTCCAGCGTCAGGGCCATGATGGGCAAGCTCAACGCCCTGCAGGACGCCTGGCAGGGCAGCGCCTCGAGCAGCTTCCAGGGGGTCACCCGCGACTGGGAGCGCACCCAGCACACGGTCCGCGAGTCGCTGGACACCATCAGCGTCGCGCTGCACCGGGCCGGCGCGCAGTACAGCGAGGTAGAGCAGGCCAACACGAGCATGTTCACCGCCCGCTGAGCGGTGCCCGCCGGCCGTCCCGGACAGGACGAAGGGCGGCTCCCCCTGCCGGGGAAGCCGCCCTCCTGCGTCCTGCCTACTGCGTGGTGCGTGCTGCTGATCCGGGGATCAGAAGCCCATGCCACCCATCTCGTCGCCACCGGGAGCGGCCGGAGCGTTCTTCTCCGGCTTGTCCGCGATGACGGCCTCGGTGGTGAGGAACAGCGCGGCGATCGACGCGGCGTTCTGCAGCGCGGAGCGCGTCACCTTGGCCGGGTCGATGATGCCCTCGGCGATGAGGTCGACGTACTCGCCGTTGGCCGCGTTCAGGCCGTGACCGGAAGGCAGGTTGCGCACCTTCTCGGCCACGACGCCGCCCTCGAGGCCGGCGTTGATCGCGATCTGCTTCAGCGGGGCCTCGGCCGCGACGCGCACGATGTTGGCGCCCGTGGCCTCGTCACCGGTCAGGTCCAGCTTGGCGAACGCGGCGTCGGTCGCCTGGAGCAGGGCCACGCCACCACCGGCGACGATCCCCTCCTCGACGGCAGCCTTGGCGTTGCGCACCGCGTCCTCGATGCGGTGCTTGCGCTCCTTGAGCTCGACCTCGGTGGCCGCGCCCGCCTTGATGACGGCGACGCCGCCGGCGAGCTTGGCGAGGCGCTCCTGGAGCTTCTCGCGGTCGTAGTCCGAGTCGGAGTTCGTGATCTCGTTGCGGATCTGGTTGACCCGGCCGGAGATCGCGTCGGCGTCGCCGGCGCCCTCGACGATCGTCGTCTCGTCCTTGGTGACGACGACCTTGCGGGCCGAGCCGAGCATGTCGAGCTCGACGCTCTCGAGCTTGAGGCCGACCTCCTCGGAGATGACCTGGCCACCGGTGAGGATGGCGATGTCACCGAGCATGGCCTTGCGGCGGTCACCGAAGCCGGGCGCCTTGACGGCGACGACGCTGATGATGCGGCGGATCTGGTTCACGACGAGCGTGGCCAGGGCCTCACCCTCGATGTCCTCGGCGATGACCAGGAGCGGCTTGCCGGCCGTCTTGGTCTTGTCGAGCACCGGGATCAGGTCCTTGATCGAGCCGACCTTGGAGTTGACCACGAGGACGTAGGGGTTCTCGAGCACGGCTTCCATGCGCTCGGGGTCCGTCACGAAGTAGGGCGAGATGTAGCCCTTGTCGAAGCGCATGCCCTCGGTGAGCTCGAGCTCGAGACCGAAGGTCTGGCTCTCCTCGACCGTGATGACGCCTTCCTTGCCGACCTTGTCCATGGCCTCGGCGATGATCTCGCCGATCTGGGTGTCAGCGGCGGAGATGGAGGCCGTGGAGGCGATCTGCTCCTTGGTCTCCACGTCCTTGGCCATCGAGAGCAGCTGGTCGGCCACCGCGGCGGTCGCCTGCTCGATGCCACGCTTCAGCGCCATCGGGTTGGCACCCGCGGCGACGTTGCGCAGACCCTCGCGCACCATGGCCTGGGCCAGGACGGTGGCGGTCGTCGTGCCGTCACCGGCGACGTCGTCGGTCTTCTTGGCAACTTCCTTGACGAGCTCGGCACCGATCTTCTCGTACGGGTCCTCGAGCTCGATCTCCTTGGCGATGCTCACACCATCGTTGGTGATGGTGGGTGCGCCCCACTTCTTCTCCAGGACGACGTTGCGGCCCTTCGGGCCGAGGGTCACCTTGACGGCGTCGGCGAGCTGGTTCATGCCCCGCTCGAGACCGCGGCGAGCCTCCTCATCGAATGCGATGATCTTGGCCATTCGGGTGGTTCCTCCCACGCGAAACGGATGTGGCGACCGGCTGACGCCCGCGACGGACGGACCGGGTCCGGCATGCGCCGTTCGCACGCGTTTCCCAGCCCTCGACAGTCGGTCGAGATTGTCACTCTCATGTCGAGAGTGCTAACCCCATGATTAGCACTCGACCCCCCCGAGTGCAAATGCCCCCGGCCCCCGCCGGGCCGACCGTCCCCTGCGAGGATGCCGCCATGCCGCACCCGCCGAAGGTCGTCCTGTTCGATGCCGACGGGGTGATCCAGCAGACGCCGCCGGGCTGGGAGGCCGAGCTGCACGCCACCCTGGGCTCCCCACCGTACGCCGAGGAGCTGCTGCGCGACCTGTTCACCGCGGAGCTGCCGGCCCTGGCCGGCGACAGCGACTTCGCCGAGGTGACCCGTGAGGTCCTCGCTCGCTTCGGCCTGGCCGACCGCGCCGAGGACGTGCTGGCCTTCTGGACCCGGCTCGAGCTCGACGCCGGGGTCACCGCGCGTGATCCGCGAGCTGCGGGCCGCCGGCACCGCCTGCTTCCTGGCGACCAACCAGCACGAGCTGCGCCGCGCCTACATGTCCACGAGCCTGGGGTACGACGAGCTGCTGGACGGCCAGCTGTACTCCTGCGACCTCCGCGTGGCCAAGCCGGACCCGGCCTACTTCACCGCCGCCCTCGAGCGCATCGGCTACTCCGCCGGGTCGGCGCTGTTCATCGACGACCGCGAGCCCAACGTGCTCGGCGCCCGCACCGCCGGTCTGCGCGCCGAGGTCTTCCACCTCTCCTCCGGCGCCGACGCGCTGCGCACCATCCTGGCGACGCACGGCCTGCTCTGACCCCGGCAGCAGGACGCCCGCCCCGGGTGGGTCCGGGACGGGCGGTCTGGGCTGGTGGGGTGGCTCGGCGGGCCACCGGAAGGGGCGGGTCAGAGCTCGACGCCGAGCCGCCTGGCCGAGCGGGCGCGCTGGCGGGTGGCCCGCAGCCGGCGCAGCCGCTTGACGAGCATCGGGTCGGCCGCGAGCGCGGCCGGGCTGTCGATGAGGGTGTTGAGCACCTGGTAGTAGCGCGTGGCGCTCATGTCGAACAGCTCGCGGACCGCCTGCTCCTTGGCGCCGGCGTACTTCCACCACTGCCGCTCGAAGGCGAGGATCTCGCGGTCGCGCTGGCTCAGCGAGTCGCTCAGCGCGCCCTCGATCGGTGCAGCGTCCATGGGCCCCTCCGGTTGGTCCTTGGGCCCCATCCTACGGGGCTAATCACACGGGTGTCATTCGAACCCCCGCAGCGGGGGCAGGCCGCACCCCGGTGCGGGGGCGGCGGGCGGGTCAGGCCATCGTGTCCAGGATGACGCGTGATGTCGTCCTCGGTCGTGCTGGGGTTGACGATCGCGAACCGGGTGACCGTCTCACCCTCGTGCGAGGTGGGCACGACGAAGGCGACCTGCTCGGCCAGCAGCCGGTCGCTCCAGTCCTGGTAGTCCTGCGGCGGTCCAGCCGAGCCGGCGGAAGACGATGACCGACAGGTCCGGCTCGCGCAGCGCCTCGACGTAGGGCCGCCGGGCGATCTCCGCCTCCGCGAAGCGGGTCACCTCCAGCGTCCGCTCGATCGCGGCGGTGTAGGCGCCGCGTGCCGTGCGTGGCCAGGGAGAACCAGAACGGCAGGCCGCGGGCGCGCCGGGTCAGCCCGACCGAGTAGTCGGTGGGGTTCCAGTCGGGCGCGGCGGTCAGCACGTCGAGGTAGCTGGCCTTCTGGGTGTGGGCGGCCCGCGCGAGCGCCGGCTCGCGGTAGAGCAGGGCGCAGCAGTCGAACGGCGCGAACAGCCACTTGTGCGGGTCCACGATGAAGGAGTCGGCGTGCTCGATCCCGGCGTACAGGTGGCGCACGGACGGCGCGGCCAGGCCGGCACCGCCGTAGGCGCCGTCGACGTGGAACCAGATGCCGTACTCGCGGCACACCTCGGCGACCGAGGCGAGGTCGTCGACGATGCCGAAGTTGGTCGTGCCGGAGGTGGCCACGACGGCGAAGAACGTGTCGGGCCCCTCGTCCTCGAGGACCTTGCGCAGGGCCGGCCCGGACAGCCGCTGGTGGGCGTCGCCCTCGACGCCGATGAACTCGGCGTCCATGACCTCGCACGCGGACGCGATCGAGGAGTGCGCGCTGGCCTGGCGCCGCGACCTTGGTCGGCCGCGGGCTCCGCGAGCCGGTCTCGGCGTGGCGGACCCGCGCGACGGCGCGGGCGGTGACGAGGGCCGACAGGTTGCCGACGGTGCCGCCGGGCACGAAGACCCCGCCGGCCGACGGCGGCAGGCCCGCCAGGTCGGCGACCCAGCGCAGCGCCGCGTTCTCGGCGTACACCGCACCGGCGCCCTCCAGCCAGGAGCCGCCGTAGATCGAGGAGGCGCCGACGACGAGGTCGAACATCACGGCGGCCTCGGTCGGCGCGCACGGGATGAAGGAGAGGTAGCGCGGGTGGTCGGTCGACAGGCAGGCCGGCGCCAGCTCCTCCTCGAAGAGCTTGAGCGCCGCGAGGCCGCCCATGCCGTCGGGGGTGATCGTCGCTCCGGCGACGGCGTCGAGCTCCGCCTTGGAGCGGGGTCCGTCCAGCGGCACCGGGTCCAGCCTGAGCCGCTCGGCGGCGTAGCGAAGGACCGCCTCGCCGAGCGCGTCCGTGTCGTCATCGAAGCCATGCACGGCGCGAGTCTACGGCCGCCGGCCGGTCGCCCCGACCGCCGCGGGGCCGGGACGGGCCCCCTCGATACTGTGGCCGCCATGCCCGTTGCCCGACCGCTGACCGACCTCGTCCACCCCAGCTGGGCGCAGGCGCTGGCCCCGGTCGAGGCCGACGTGACCCGCATGGGCGACTTCCTGCGCGCCGAGGTCGCCGCCGGCCGCGGCTACCTGCCCGCCGGCGAGCACGTGCTGCGGGCGTTCACCCAGCCGCTGGACGCCGTGCGGGTGCTCATCGTCGGCCAGGACCCCTACCCCACCCCCGGCCACGCCGGTCGGGCTCTCGTTCTCGGTCGCGCCCGAGGTGCGGCCCGTGCCGCGCAGCCTGCAGAACATCTACAAGGAGCTGGGCACCGACCTCGGCCTGCCGGCGCCCTCCAGCGGCGACCTCTCGCCGTGGGCCGACCAGGGGGTGCTGCTGCTCAACCGCGTCCTCACCGTGCGCCCCGGAGCCGCGGCCAGCCACCGCGGCAAGGGCTGGGAGGCCGTCACCGGCCGGGCGATCGAGGCCCTGGTCGCGCGGGGCGGCCCGCTCGTGGCCATCCTGTGGGGGCGCGACGCACAGACCCTCGGCGCCGGCCTCGCCGACGTCCCCCGCATCGAGAGCGCCCACCCCTCACCGCTCTCGGCCAGCGGCGGGTTCTTCGGCTCGCGCCCGTTCAGCCGCGCCAACGACCTGCTGCGCCAGCAGGGCGCCGACCCGATCGACTGGAGCCTGACATGACCCCCTCCCCCTCCCGGGAGCGCGACCCCCGGCGGTGGAGCCGCTACGTCGCGATCGGCGACTCCTTCACCGAGGGCATGAGCGACCCGGACCCGGCAGGTGCAGGACCGGTACGTCGGCTGGGCCGACCGGCTCGCCGCCCACCTGGCGGTCGTGGCCGGGCGAGGACTTCGGCTACGCCAACCTCGCGGTGCGGGGGCGGCTGCTCGCGGACATCGCCGGGCCGACAGGTCGACGACGCGCTGGCGCTGGGCCCGGACCTGGTCAGCATCGTCGGCGGCGGCAACGACATCCTGCGCCCCAAGGCCGACATCGACGCGGCTGGCCGCCGAGCTCGAGGCCGCCGTCGCGCGGATCCGGGCGACCGGCGCCGACGTGCTCATGGCCACGCCGGTCGACCCGCAGGACGCGCCGCTGGTGCGGCACACCCGCGGCCGCGCGGCCATCTACACCGCCCACATCTGGACCATCGCCCGCCGCCACGACGCCTTCGTCATCGACCAGTGGGGCATGACCGCGCTGCGCGACTGGCGGATCTGGGCGGCCGACCGGATCCACATGACCGCCGAGGGGCACCGCCGGGTCGCGCTCAACGCCTTCACCAGCCTCGGCTTCGCCACCGAGGACGCCGACTGGTCGACGCCGCTGCCCCCGGCCCCGTCGATCTCGCGCGCCGACGACCGTCCGCGCCAACGCCCAGTGGGCCCGCGAGTACGTCGGGCCGTGGGTCCAGCGCCGCCTGCGCGGCCAGTCCTCCGGTGACGCCGTCAGCGCCAAGCGCCCGAACCTCCTGCCACCGGTGCCGCCCCAGGCCTGACCCGTCGCCCCGCCTTCCGGACCTTGTGCTCCCCAGTCGGCGTTCGGGGCCTTGATCGGAGCCGGTTCGCCGACCCACCGGCACAAAGTGGAGGGTTGCGCCGTGAGATGCGGGCCGTCAGGACGGGTCGAGGGCGCGGACGACGAGCCGGCTCAGCTCGCGGAAGGCCTGCGCATCGCTCAGGCCGGCCCGGTCGGCGAACTCGCCGCGCTGGATCGCCTCGATCGTCAGCCCGACCCACGTGGACACGAACGTCGCGTCCACGGTGGCGATCGCCCGTGCCGCGGCCGCCTCCTCCAGCAGGGTGCGCACCCGGGCCGCCGCGGCCACCGCGTTGTCCCGGTAGGTCTGCCGGGTCGGCTCGAACGCCGCGACGTCGGTGATGAACTGCCGGGATGCCGGCTCCAGCGCCTCCGCGATGGCTTCGAGGTAGGCCTCGAGCCTGCGGCGGGGTGCCCGCCGCGCCGACACCCTCGCCTCGACGCAGCGTGGTGCAGCGGCGGAAGAAGTGACCCACGACCCGGACCGCGAGCTGGTCCTTGCTGTCGGCGAGCGCGTAGAGCGTGGTCTTGGAGCAGCGCAGGCGTCCCGCCATCTGGTCCAGGGTCAGGTGGGCGAAGCCCTCGGCCAGGAGCAGGTCGGTCAGGCGGTCGAGCAGGTCGAGCTGTCGAGCCGTCGGCGTGCGGGACATGACGCGATCCTACCCGCGGCCCACCATCGCCGACGGGACTGAGAGCGATACTGGCGTACCATCTGCAGTATCATTCGCAGGCATGCCTGCCGAACGCCTGATGCCCACCGATGACGGCGCCGACCTCATCGACCTGACCCGCGAGATCTGCGCCGACCAGCTGGCCCCGAAGGCCTCGGCCGCCGAGGCGGCCGCGGAGTTCCCCCGCGACACCTTCCGCCCTGCTCGGGCAAGTCCGGGCTGCTGTCCCTGCCCTACGCCGAGGAGCTCGGCGGTGGCGGCCAGCCGTACGAGGTCTACCTGCAGGTGGTCGAGGAGATCGCGTCGGCCTGGATGAGCGTCGCCGTCGGCGTCTCCGTGCACTCCCTGACCTGCTACCCCGTGGCGCAGTTCGGCTACCGACGAGCAGAAGGCCGCGCTGCTGCCGGACATGCTCGGCGGCGACCAGCTCGGCGCCTACTGCCTGTCCGAGCCGCAGGCCGGCTCCGACGTCGTCCGCGATCTCGACCCGCGCCACGCCCGAGGCGGACGGCTCGGCGTACCGCGTGAAGGGCACCAAGGCGTGGATCTCCCACGCCGGGCACGCCGACTTCTACACCGCCTTCGCCCGCACCGCCGACGACCCGAGCAAGGGCCTGTCCTGCTTCGTGGTCCCGGCCGACACCGACGGCATCTCGTTCGGCGCCCCCGAGCGCAAGATGGGCCTGCACCTGCGACACGTCGCGCCAGGTGAGCTTCGACGGCGCGCTCGTCGACGCCGGCCGGCTGGTCGGCGAGCCGGGCCAGGGCATGCCGATCGCGCTGTCCGCCCTGGACTCCGGCCGGCTCGGCATCGCCGCGGCGGCGACCGGGCTGGCCCAGGCGGCGCTCGACCTCGCGGCGTCGTACGCCAAGGAGCGCCAGCAGTTCGGGCGGCCGATCAGCGAGTTCCAGGGGCTGCCGTTCCTGCTGGCCGACATGGAGGCGGCCGTGACGTCGGCGCGGGCGACGTACCTGCACGCGGCCCGGCTCAAGGACGCCGGGCGGCCGTTCAGCAAGCAGGCGGCCGTGGCCAAGCTGGTCTGCACCGACGCGGCGATGAGGGTCACCACCGACGCGGTGCAGGTGCTCGGTGGCGACGGCTACACCCAGGACTTCCCGGCGGAGCGCTACATGCGCGAGGCCAAGGTGACCCAGATCTTCGAGGGCACCAACCAGATCCAGCGGCTCGTCATCGCCCGCCAGCTCCTGCGCGGCTGACCGTCCCCCGCGACCTTCTCCTGCTCCGAAAGGAAAACCCTTGCAGATCAACGCTTCCACCGTCGCCCTCGTGACCGGCGGCGCCTCCGGCCTCGGCGAGGCCACCGTCCGCCGACTGCACGAGGGAGGCGCCGCGGTGGTCATCGTCGACCTCCCCACCTCCCCCGGCGCGGCCCTGGCCGAGGAGCTGGGCGAGCACGTCGTCTTCAGCCCGGCCGACGTGCGGGACGAGGCGCAGGTGCTCGACGCGATCGCGGCCGCCAAGGAGCTCGGCGAGCTGCGGATCGTGGTGAGCTGCGCGGGCGTCGGCACCCCGGGGCGGGTCGTCGGCAAGCGCGGCCCGCTGGACCTCGACGCCTTCCGCAACGTCGTCGAGATCAACCTGGTCGGCACGTTCAACGTGCTGCGCCTGACCGCGGCGGCGATGCTGGAGAACGACGAGCTGCGACGGCGACCGCGGCGTGATCGTCATGACCGCCTCGATCGCCGCCTTCGACGGCCAGGTCGGGCAGGCGGCCTACGCGGCGTCCAAGGGCGGGGTCGCCGGCCTGACCCTCTCGGCCGCCCGCGACCTCGCCGACAAGCACCTGCGGGTGATGACGGTCGCCCCCGGCACCTTCGAGACGCCCATGCTCGCCGGCCTGCCGGGCGACGTGAAGAGCGTCCTCGAGGCGCAGGTGCCGCACCCCTCGCGGCTCGGCCTGCCCAGCGAGTACGCCTCGCTGGTCGCGCACATCGTGGACAACCCGATGCTCAACGGCGAGGTCATCCGCCTCGACGGCGCGCTGCGGATGCCTCCGCGCTGAGCGGGTGCCTCCGCGCTGATCGGATGCCTCCGCGCTGATCGGGCGGCTCCGCGCTGAGCGGGCCACCCGGCGAAGGGTCATCGGCCGAAGGCGTCGAGGAACCTCGCGCCGTTCGGGGTCCCGACGCCCGTCACGTTGTCCCAGCCGGGCCGGGACTGCAGGTCGCCCTGCGGCAACCGGTCGAACCCGACCACGTAGCTGCCCGCCTGCGGGCCGGCTCCGACGGGGTTGAACGGGAAGTAGACCCCGACGCTGCCGGCCCTCACGTCGCGCAGCGCCGACGTGCCGAGCAGCCGGTAGAGCGAGGGGGACGCCAGCCCGACCTTGCGCCCCGTGCGCGCCTTGGACAGCGCGACGACGGAGGCGACCACAGGGGTGGCCAGGCTGGTGCCGCCGACGACCGAGTAGGTCCCGGCGGAGTACGTCGTGAACCCGGTGAAGGGGTCGGCCAGGGCCGCGACGTCCGGCACGGCGCGCCTGCCGGCGGGGACCTTGCCGGCCTGCCACGACGGTTGCGCCACACGCGAGCTCGCGCCGCCACCGGCACCCCACAGGAAGCCCAGGCTCGTCCACCCTTTGGTCCCCCTGCGGGAGAGGCGGTCCTCCCACCCGGTGCGGGCCACGACCTTGCCCGCGGCGGTGGCACCCTCGGAGGTGCCTCCGACCGCCGTCACGTAGGCGTAGGCCGCCGGCACGTCGACGGCCCTGCGGCCGCCGGTCAGCCGGGAGCTGTCGCCGTCGTCGCCGGACGAGGCAAAGACGCTGATGCCGGCCAGGGAGGCCTGCAGGGTCGCCTTCGTCCAGGCGGCGTGCAGCCCCGCCGGCAGCTGCGCCTCCGACGGCGAGCCGAACGACAGCGACACCGTCGTGGCCTTGTGGTCCCTCACGACCCGCTGGAACGCCGTCAGCAGGTCGCTGAGGGCGCAGCTGCGCGCCCCGTAGTACAGGATCCGGGCCGACGGGGCGATCGCGTGCGTGGCCTGCACGTCCAGCGCCTGCTCACCCGCCCACACCGCCGTGCCGCCGCACTGGCTCTGGAAACGGGGGTTCGCCGCCGGGTAGGAGGTGTAGCCTGGCCAGGCGTGGGTAGTGGTACCGGGCCATGTAGGTGTTGGTGGCCGCCTTCATGGCCTTGGCGTCGTAGGCGCCGAGGATGGCCACCGTCGGTGCGAGATGCCTCGCACCCGTCACGCCGTACATCGTGGCCAGCTGCAGGGGCAGGTAGCCACCGCAGAGGTAGTTGGACTCGTTGGCGTAGGGCTTGACCGCGGTGTTGACGTGCTCCCCCCAGTAGTGGGCGCACCGCGTGTCCCCGGCCGTCCGCCGGGCCGCCGCCGGCGTGCCTGACCACGGCCCGGTCGCCGGTACGGCGGGGCGCCGCACGCTCGCCGGCATGGCCAGGGTCGTGGTGTCGAGCCCCAGGACCGCGCTGACACCGAGCGAGGCCGGCAGCACGGGGACCGTGACGGGCACCAGCCCCGCGTGCCCCTGCTGGACGGCCGTGGCCAGCGTGGTGTGCAGGGCGCGCTGCAGCGACGCGACCGACCCCCGGGCCCCGACGGCACCAGCCACCCGGTCCGCGGAGGTGACCGTGAGGCCCCGGGCCCGCAGCCACGTCGCGACGGCGTCGACCTGGGCCTGCGACACGCCGAAGCGCCGGTCGTACTCAGCCTGCGAGAGGACCTCACCCCGGGCCACCGCGGCCTCGGCCAGCCGCTGGCGACGCATCGGGAGCTGTAGCGAGACCTCCACCACGCTGGACCCGGCCGGTCGGCCGCTGAGATGGGGACTGGCGGCCGACGGTGCCGTGACCCAGGAGGGCACGGCGGAGTCGAGCGTGACCTGGGCCGGGCCGGGCAACGCCGCCGGCAGGGCCGCAGACGTGGCCACCGGCGCCGCGACGAGGGCTGCCGCGGCCACGATGGCCTTCAGGGGACGACCTCGACGCATGCCTTCTCCAAGGGGTCAACGGCGGGTGCTGGGCCGCCGTTATGGGCCTGTTTGCCCCCTGTTGACCAAGGACGTGGTCAGTGGCTCCTGCCCTGCAGTCTCCCAGCCGCCGCCCCCGGACGTCCAGATCACGCCGGCGGCTACCCTCGCGGCATCGGCAACGGGAGGACGTCCATGGACCGGCAGGACAGCGCCACCCGGGTGGCCGGAGTCGTCCTGGCCGCCGGCGCCGGGACCCGTCTGGGGCGACCCAAGGCGCTGCTGCGCCTGGGCGACGAGCTGCTGCTCGACCGGGCGGTGCGGACGCTGCGACAGGCGGGGTGCGCACCGGTCGTGGTCGTCCTGGGCGCCCGCGCGGACGACGCCGTGGCCGCCGTCGACGGCACCGGCATCGAGCTCCTGATCAACCCCGACTGGGCCACGGGCATGGGCTCCTCCCTGCGCGTCGGGCTCGTGCCGCTCCCCGGGCGCGCCGACGCCGCAGTGGTGTCCCTGGTCGACCAGCCGGGGATGACGGCCGCCACCGTCGAGCGGCTGGTCGCGGCGTGGCGGGCGGACGGCCGCGCGGCGGTGGCGACGTACGGCGGCGCACCGCGCAACCCGGTCCTGCTGCCGGCGGCCACCTGGGCGCAGGTCGCCGCGAGCGCCGTCGGTGACCAGGGCGCCCGCGCCTGGCTGCGGGCCCATCCGGACCAGGTCAGCCAGGTCGCCTGCGACGACGTCGGGTCGGCCGACGACATCGACACACCGGCCGACCTGCGCCGGTTCACCACCGGCTGACCTGCTGCCGCCGGCGTGCGACGTTGACTAGGTTGAGGTCCATGTCGCCCTCGGGGAGCAAGAGTCCATCGGTGGAGCTCGAGGTCGGGGACCGGACGGTGCGCCTGTCCAACCCCGACCGCGTCTACTTCCCTGCCACCGGTGCGACCAAGCTGGACCTCGCGCGCTACTACCTCGCGGTCGGCGACGGGATCGTCCGCGCCCTGCGGGAACGGCCGTGCATGATGCACCGCTTCCCCGAGGGGCTCAGCGGCGAGAAGGTGCACCAGAAGCGGCTGCCGCACGGAGCCCCGCCGTGGGTGGAGACGGTCCGGGTCTCCTTCCCCTCGGGACGGCATGCCGACGAGCTCTGCGTCACCGAGCTGGCCAGCGTGATCTGGGCGGTGCAGATGTCGACCGTCGAGTTCCACCCCTGGAACTCCCGCCGGGCGGACACCGAGCGCCCCGACGAGTGGCGGATCGACCTCGACCCCATGCCCGAGTGCGGGTTCGACACGGTGCGCCGGGTCGCCCACGTCGCGCACGAGGTGCTCGACGAGCTCGGTGCCGTCGGGTGGCCGAAGACCTCGGGCGGCTCGGGTCTGCACGTCTACGTCCGGATCGAGCCACGCTGGGGCTTCGCCGACGTACGTCGTGCCGCCCTCGCCTTCGCGCGCGAGGTCGAGCGGCGCGCCCCACAGGACGTCACCACCACGTGGTGGCGCAAGGACCGCGACCCCCGGGCGCTGTTCGTGGACTACAACCAGAACGCGCGCGACCACACGATCGCCAGCGCCTACTCGGTGCGCGGCGTGCCCGAGGCGACGGTGTCGACGCCGATCACCTGGGCCGAGGTCGACGACGTCGCGCCGGGCGACTGCACGATCGCCACGGTGCCCAGCCGGTTCGCCACGCTGGGTGACGTGCACGCCGGCATCGACGACACGGCCTTCAGCCTCGACACCCTGCTGGAGTGGGCCGACCGGGACGAGCGCGAGGGAGCGCCCGACCCCGGCGGGCCGGCC
The DNA here is from genome assembly GCA_963724015.1 of uncultured Actinomycetota bacterium. Lineage (GTDB taxonomy): Bacteria > Actinomycetota > Actinomycetes > Actinomycetales > Dermatophilaceae > CAVRTM01. The sequence continues at coordinate 75,349 of CAVRTM010000004.1, read as the reverse complement.
GACGTTCCGACGGGCGAGCCGGGGTGATGCCCTGGCCCCGCTGGGCCGGGCCTGAGCTCATCGCGCGGACAGGACCTTTCCCGGGTTGAGGATGTTCTGCGGGTCGAGGGACCCCTTGACCGCGCGCTGCGCCGCCAGTCCGGCGGAGCCCAGCTCCGCCTCGAGCCAGTCCCGCTTCAGCAGTCCCACGCCGTGCTCGCCGGTGATCGTCCCGCCGAGGTCCAGACCCAGCCGCATGATCGCGCCGAAGGCCGCGTGTGCGCGGGCCGCCATGGCGCCGTCCAGCGGGTCGAACACGACCGACGGGTGCATGTTCCCGTCGCCGGCGTGTCCGGCACACGTCACGAGGACGTCGTGCTGCTCCCCGATGCGCGCCACGCCCGTGAGGAGGTCGGCCAGGCGTGCGCGCGGCACGCACACGTCGTCGACCAGCTCCGCGCCGAGCGCCTCGTGCGCCGGGCCGACCAGCCGCCGTGCCTCCACCAGCAGCGCCGCCTCGGCGTCGTCCTCGGCGACCAGTGCCTCCGTGGCCTCGTGCCGCCGGCTCACCCGGACGAAGACCTCGAGGTCGGCCACCGCCGTCCCGGCGTCGTCGGACTGGGCGAGGAGGATCGCCCCCGTGCCCTCCGGCAGCCCGACATCGCGGTACCGGGAGACGACCCGGACCGTGGCCTCGTCCATCAGCTCGAGCATGGACGGCCGCACGCCCGCGGCGAGGAGGTCGTTCACCGCGGCGCAGGCCTGAGTCGCGTCGGGGAAGAACGAGACGGCTGTCCTTGCGGGAGCGGGGGCTGGGCGCAACGCCAACGTCACCTCGGTGATGACGCCCAGCGTGCCCTCGGACCCGACGAAGAGGCGCGTGAGGTCGTACCCCGCGACGCCCTTGGCGGTGGCCCGGCCCGTCCGCAGCACCGTGCCGTCGGCGAGGACCACCTCCAGCGCGCGCACGAAGTCGCCCGTCACTCCGTACTTCACACAGCAGAGACCGCCGGCGTTCGTCGCGACGTTGCCACCGATCGTCGAGGTCTCCCAGGACGCCGGGTCCGGCGGGTAGAACAGCCCCTGCCCGGCCACGGCGCGGGACAGGTCGGCGTTGACGACCCCGGGCTGCACCACGGCCACCTGCTCGACGGGGTCGATGGAGAGGATCCGGTCCATCCGCCCGAGGTTCAGCAGCAGGCACCCGTCGACGGCGTTGGCGCCGCCCGCCAGCCCCGTCCGCGCCCCCTGCGGCACGACCGGGACACCGGCCAGGGAGGCCACCCGCAGGACGGTCGACACGTGCTCGGTGGAGCGCGGACGCACCAGCGCGGCCGGGGTGCCGGCGGGGCAGAACCGCGCCTGGTCCATCGCGAAGGCCTGCAGGATGTCGGGGTCGGCGACCACCGCGCCGTCGCCGAGAGCGGCGGACAGCTCCGCCACGATGTCCGGGGACGGTGTCATGTCGGAGCGTCCGGCAGCCGTGGTCAGGCCACGACGTGGTGGATGAGGGTAGGGCGGTCGGCCGCGAGCGCCTTGGCCGCGAGCCGCCCGAGGTCGTCCGCGTGCTCGGCCACCACGCCGTGGGCACCGACGGCGCGGGCCAGCGCCGGCAGGTCGGGCCGGTGCAGGTCGACCGCCTGCGGCCGGATGCCTCGCTCGACCATCTGCTGCCGGATCTCGCCGTAGCCGCCGTTGTCGACCACGACGACGGGCAGCGCCAGGCGCTGCTCCGTGGCGGTGACCAGCTCCTGGATGCTGAACATCGCTGCGCCGTCACCGAACAGCCCGACCACCGGGCGTTCCGGCTGGGCGATCTTCGCACCGATGGCCGCCGGGAGGCCGTAGCCGAGCGTGGCGTAGCCGGTCGGGTAGAGCAGCCGGTTGGCCGGGGTGAACGGCCAGTAGTGAACGGTCCCGTAGTAGGTCACCTGGGAGCTGTCCCCGGCGACGACCGTGTCGGCCGGCAGCGCGGCCGCCAGGGACCGCTGGATCGGCGCCCACGGGCCGGCGCTCCCCGCCGCCTCGGCCTCGATGGCTGAGCGAGCCGCGCCCGTGCCGGCGTCGGGGAAGGCCACCGTCCCGGTCTCAGCCAGTCGCCACAGCACGTCCGCGAGCACCGTCGCGGCGTCCCCGACCACGGGGATGTCGGCCCGGACGTTCTTGTGCATCTGCGACGGGTCGAGGTCGACCCGGACGACGGTGCGGCTTCCTGCCGATCCGGGGGCGAGAACGCCACCCCACAGGTCGGCGTCACCAACCTCGGTCCCGACCAGCAGCAGCACGTCGGCGCGGTTCGCCAGGTCGTGCGCGGCGGCAAGGCGCACGGAGGCTCCCAGCGCGGACGGGTGCCGCTCGTCCAGGACTCCCTTGCCGTTCACGGTGGTGAGGACCGGTATGCCGAGGTCCGCGAGCGCGCGAACCTCCGCGGCGGCGGCGCGGGCGCCGCCCCCGACGACGAGGAGCGGCCGTCTGGCGGCGGAGATCGCTGCTGCCACCGCAGTGACCGCCGGGGGCCCGGAACGGACCGGGCCGCCAACAGCACGGGCCCGCACCGGCCGGCGCAGCCACTCCCCCTCGAGGACGTCCACCGGCACCTCGAGGTGGACCGGCCGTGGGCGACGGCCGGCGAAGCCCTCGAAGAGGTCTGCCACCGCGTCGGGGATGTCGTCCGCGGTCTCGACGCGGACGCTGCGGTCGCAGACGGCAGCGAGCGCGCCCTGCTGGTCCTTGACCTCGTGCAGCCAGCCGACGTCGGCGCCCGCCCTTCCCCGCGGAGGGCCCGGGGAGATGGCCAGCGTGGGCACGGAGTCCGCGTACGCGGTCGCGAGCGCCGTCACGGCGTTGGTGATGCCGGGCCCGGAGGTGGTCAGCAGCACACCGGGTCTGCCGCTGACCCGGGCGTACCCGTCGGCCGCATAGCCCGCACCCTGCTCGTGGCGGGTCACGACGTGCCGGATGCCCGACGTGGGCAGGTAGCGGTAGAGCTCGAGGTTGTGGGTGCCGGGGATGCCGAAGACGTCGGTGACCCCGTGGGCCACCAGCGCGTCGACGACCGCGGCGCCGCCCGTGACGGGCTCAGGCATCCTGCGGCTTCCGGGGCGCCATGGCGCTGATGAGCTCGTACGCCGCGTGCGACGCGGCGATCCCGGTGATCTCCGCGTGGTCGTACGCCGGTGCCACCTCGACGATGTCGGCCCCCACGAGGTTGAGGTCGGCGAACGCGCGCAGGATGTTCAGCAGCTCGCGGCTGGTCAGGCCACCGGCCTCGGGGGTGCCGGTGCCAGGGGCGAACGAGGGGTCCAGCACGTCGATGTCCAGGGAGACGTAGGTCGGCCGGTTGCCCACGCGCGCCTTGATCCGCTCGACGGCGCCCCGCCAGCCGAGGTCGTCCATGTCGTGGGCGCCGAGCACCTGGAAGCCGAGCACCTGGTCGTCGGCGAGGTCCTCGGAGGAGTAGAGCGGGCCCCGGATGCCCACATGCATGCTGCCGGTCTTGTCGACCAGACCCTCCTCGCTGGCCCGACGGAACGGCGTGCCGTGAGTGACCGGCGCACCGAAGTAGGTGTCCCAGGTGTCGAGGTGGGCATCGAAGTGCACCACCGCGATCGGGCCGTGCATCTCGTGCATCACCCGCAGCAGCGGCAGGGCGATGGTGTGGTCGCCACCGATGGTCATCAGCTTGGCGCCCGTCTCGGCGAGTGCGCGGGCGCCCTCGTCGATCTGCCGGACGGCCTCGGGAATGTCGAACGGGTTGCAGGCGATGTCGCCGGCGTCGGCCACCTGCTGCACCGCGAACGGCTCGACGTCCTGCACCGCGTTGTAGGTGCGCAGCAGCTTGGAGGAGGCGCGGACGTGGCTCGGGCCGAAGCGGGCGCCGGGTCGGTAGCTGACCCCCGAGTCGAAGGGGACGCCGACGATCGCCACGTCGGCGCGGTCGACCTCGTCGATCCGGGGCAGCCGCGCGAACGTGGCGGGGCCGCCGTACCGGGGGGTCATCGTGGCGTCGACCGGTCCGCGTGCGGGGTTGGAAGTCATGTCGTTCACAGCACCTTCGAGAGAAATGTCTTGGTCCGGGAGTGTTGGGGGTTGCTGAAGAGCGCGGTGGGCCGGCCCTGCTCCACGATGACGCCGCCGTCCATGAACACGACGCGGTCGCACACCTCGCGGGCGAAGCCGATCTCGTGGGTGACCACGATCATCGTCATCCCTTCTGCGGCAAGGCCCTTCATGACATCGAGGACCTCGCCGACGAGCTCGGGGTCGAGGGCGGAGGTCGGCTCGTCGAAGAGCATCAGCGTCGGCTCCATCGCGAGCGCACGGGCGATGGCGACCCGCTGCTGCTGACCGCCCGAGAGCTGCGCGGGGTAGGCGGCGGACCGGTCGGAGAGCCCGACCCGGTCGAGCAGCTCCACGGCGCGCCCTCGGGCGGCGTCCCTGCCTTCGTTCTTGACGAAGACCGGCGCCTCCATGACGTTCTCCAGCGCGGTGCGGTGCGGGAAACAGGTTGAACCGCTGGAACACCATGCCGACGTTCCGACGGGCGGCCGCCACCTCGCGGGGCCGCAGCTCGTACTTCTTTCCCCCGGACCGGCGGTAGCCGACGAGCTGAGCCGTTGACGCTGATCTCGCCGCCGTCGATCCGCTCGAGGTGGTTGATGCAGCGCAGCAACGTGCTCTTGCCCGACCCCGACGGCCCGAGCAGGGAGACGACCTCGCCAGCCGCGACCTCCAGGTCGATGCCCTTGAGGACCTCGTGGTCACCGAAGCTCTTGCGGACCGCCCGGGCGAGGACCATCGGTACGGCGGACTGCGGTGCGGCGGCCATCAGCGGCCCCCGACCACGAAGCGGTTGCGCCGCCGGGTGGCCTGCAGCACGCCCCGGCTCATCCGGCGCTCGATGCGCGTCTGCACGATCGTCAGCAGCGTCGTGAGCACGAGGTACCAGATGCTCGCCACGATCAGCAGCGGGATCTGCTGGAAGTTGCGCCCGTAGATCAGCTGGGCGGTCGTGGTGAGCTCGGGCAGCCCGATGACGAGGCACAGCGAGGTGAGCTTGAGCATCGAGATCGCCTCGTTGGCCGTCGGTGGCACGATCAGGCGCCCGGCCTGGGGCAGGACCACCCGGCGGTAGGTGGTGAACGGGCTCATCCCTAGCGCCTGCGCCGCCTCGGTCTGCCCGCGGTCGACCGACCCGATGCCGGCTCGGACGATCTCGGCCATGTAGGCCGCCTCGTTCAGGCCCAGGCCGAGGATCGCCGCGGCGAACTGAGTGATCAGCGTGTTGGTCGGGCACGCTGACGAAGGACGGGCCGAACGGGATGCCGAGGCTGATCTGGGGCAGGACCGTGCCGAGGAAGAACCAGAACAGCAGCTGCACCAGGATCGGGGTGCCGCGGAACAGCCCGACGTAGCCCGTGGCGGCGGCGCGCAGCAGCGGGTTCTCCGAGAGCCGCATCACCGCGAGCACGGTGCCGAGGACGACGCCGACCAGCATCGCCACGACCGTCAGCTCGAGCGTCACCAGCAGGCCCTGCAGGATCGAGCGCTCGAACAGGTAGCCCGCGACGAGGTCGAGCCGGAGCCGGGACGAGGTCAGCACGAAGTTGACGAACATCGCCGCGAGCACGAGCAACAGCGCGGCCGCCACCCATCGGCCGGGGTGGCGCAGCCGGACGATCGGCTCGTCGGCGTGCGGCGCGGCCGCGGCCGGGGCTTCGGTAGGGGCGGCCATGGTCACGTCCCGGTGTTGACCGGACGCGCCCTTCAACGCCTGGCTCCTGCAGGTTCCACTTGGCCAGCAGCTGCGTCGTAGGTGCCCGAGGCGATGACCTTCTTCAGGGCGCCCTGGACGGCGTCCCGCAGCTGCGGGTCCTTCTTGGGCACCGGGATGCCGACCGGCAGCGTGCCGAACGGCTTGGCGTCGACCTGGAAGGACTGGGGCGCCGTCTTGACGTTGTAGGCCAAGGTCAGGTCGAGCGCCACGACCGCGTCGGCACGGCCGGACTGCAGGGCCTGGACGGCGCTGGCCTGGTCGGGGAAGGGCAGCTTGGTGACGGCGGGCTTCCCGGCGGCCTTGCACGCCTTGGAGATGTCGTCGACCGACAGGTCACCGGTCGAGCTCTTCTCCACCGCGGCGGTCTTTCCGCACAGGTCGAGCTTGCCCTTCAGCCCCTTGGGGTTGCCCTTGGCGACCATGAAGGTCACGCCGGAGTTGAGGTAGTCCACGAAGTCGGCCGTCGCCTGGCGCTCCTTCTTGTCGATCATGCTCGTCATCGCGAGGTCATACCGACCGGCGTTGAGCCCGCCGATGATGCCGTCGAAGTTGGTGTTCTGGAAGTCGAACTTCACCCCGAGCACCTGCCCGAGCGCCTTGCCGAGGTCGGCGTCGAAGCCGAGCACGGTCTTGTTGTCGGTGTCGAAGTACTCCATCGGCGGGAAGCTGACGCCGGAGGCCACCCGCACGCTGCCGGCGGAACGGATGTCGGCGGGCAGGGCCGCAGCGAGGGTGGCGTCCTTGGCCAGCGCCGTGGCCGAGGCCGACGGGGACGCCGCGCCGCCGGAGGAGGAGGACGAGGGGCTGGCCGCGTCGGGCGCGGCACACCCCGAGGCGACTGCCGCCGTCGCGAGGGCGCCGACGAGGACGAGGGAACGAAGCCGCATGAGGGTCTCCCGGGTGTTTTCCAACAGACAACAAAGGTTGCAAGAGCAGCATCGGGGGCGCCACAATGCCGTGTCAAGGGTCGGCGTCGCCCGACCAGCCGGAGCCGCGGAGGGATCTGCCACATGCGCCCAGTGCCTGTGTCACCGACCAACAACGGGATCCGCATCGGCGCCAAGCTGCGGGCCGCGCGCAAGGCGCACGGCTACACCCTCGAGCAGCTGGCGCTCTCGGCCGGCCTGACCAAGGGCTTCTTGAGCCGGGTCGAGCGGGACGAGACCTCCCTGAGCGTGGCGTCCCTGATCACGCTGTGCGAGGTGATGAGCCTGGACGTGGGGTCGCTCTTCGCCGTACCGGAGGTCGCCCTGGTCCGGCGCGGGACCGCGCCGACGATCGACCTCGGCGGCACCGGCGTGAACGAGCGCCTGATGACGCCACGGGGCCAGCCCCGGCTGCAGGTGGTGCACACGGCCGCGGAGCCAGGCGGCAGCGGCGGGGACGAGCTCTACACGATCAGCTGCGAACTGGAGGTCCTCTATGTCCTCAAGGGGTCGGTGGACCTCGTCCTCATCGACCGACGCCAGCGGCTCACCGCCGGCGACGCACTGACGTTCGCCGGCGGTGAGCCGCACACCTGGGTCAACGCCAGCTCGACCCGGCCGGCCGAGATGGTCTGGGTGCTGGTGCCGGCCCCCTGGAGCGGCAGCGCCTGAAGCTCAGCGCTCGGCCTTCACCGCCAGCACGGGGCACTCGGCGTCGAGGAGGACCGACTGGGCCGTGCTGCCCATGATCAGCTTGCCCACCGGGGTGCGGTGCCGCAGGCCGATGACGACCAGGTCGGCCCGGGCCTCGTGCGCGGCGCGGACGATCTCCTCGGAGGCCTCCCGGCCGCGCACCGGCTGGTGCAGCGTCCACGGGACCCCGGCCTGCTCGAGCAGCCGTTCCACGTGCTCGACGTCCTCGCCCTGGGCGAAGCGCTTGTCGACCAACGCGTCACCGCGCGAGGAGTTGACGACGACCAGGCGCGCGTCCCGCAGCCGCGCCTCGTGCACGGCCCGCCGGAGCGCGGCCTCCCCGGGGGCACCGGGGGCGTATCCGACGACGATGACCATCAGGCGTCCTTGAAGCTCGGGCGGCGGCCGGGGCGGCGCACCAGACGGGTGATCACGGGCCACAGCAGCAGCACCGCGATGATGACGTAGACGGCGACCGCGAGCGGCTCGCTCCACAAGGTGGAGACGTCACCTCCGGCGACGGCCAGGGCGGTCCGCAGCTGGCGCTCGATCCGGGGGCCGATGATGACCCCGATGATCAGGGGCAGGATCGGCAGCCCGAAGCGGCGCATCATGAACCCGACCAGGCCGAACACCAGCAGCAGCACCAGGTCGAAGGACTGGAGGTTCACCGCGTAGGCGCCGAGGCTGGCGAAGAAGAGGATCCCGGCGTACAGGTAGGGCCTCGGGATCTGCAGCAGCTTGGCCCAGGCCGGCGCCAGCGGCAGGTTCAGCAGCAGCAACAGCGCGTTGCCGATGAACAGGCTGGCGATCAGGCCCCACACCAGCTGCGGCTCCTTCTCGAACAGCAGCGGACCGGGCTGGATCCCGAAGCCGGTGAGCGCGGCGAGCATGATCGCCGCGGTGGCGTTCGTCGGCAGCCCCAGCGACAGCATCGGCACCAGCGTCCCTGCGGCAGAGGCGTTGTTGGCCGCCTCCGGCCCGGCGACGCCCTCGATGGCGCCCTTGCCGAACTCGTGCTGGTGCTTGGAGAGCCGCTTCTCGGTGATGTAGGAGAGGAACGTCGGGATCTCCGCGCCGCCGGCGGGCAGCGCCCCGAAGGGGAAGCCGAGCGCCGTGCCCCGCAGCCACGGCTTCCACGAGCGCTGCCAGTCCTTGCGGCCCATCCACGGCTGGCCGACCGGGATGATCGTGGCCGCCTTGCGGCGCAGGTGCGCTGCGACCCACAGGGCCTCGCCGAGGGCGAAGATGGCCACTGCGACCACCACGATGTCGATGCCGTCGGCCAGCTGCGGCTGCCCGAACGTCAGGCGCTGCTGGCCGGAGACCTTGTCGATGCCGATCAGGCCGATCGCGAGGCCGAGGCCGAGCGAGCAGAAGCCGCGCAGGCGTGAGGAGCCCAGGACGGCCGAGACCGCGAGCAGCGCCAGCAGCATCACGGCGAAGTAGTCCGGCGCGCCCATGCTGACCGCGAAGCGGGTGACGATGGGGGCGCACGCCACGAGCAGCGCCGTGCCGATGGTGCCCGCGACGAAGGACCCGATCGCGGCGGTCGCGAGCGCCTGCGCCGCGCGCCCCTGCTTGGCCATGAGGTTGCCCTCGATGGCGGTGACCACCGAGGAGGACTCCCCCGGGGTGTTCAGCAGGATGGAGGTGGTCGACCCGCCGTACATGCCGCCGTAGTAGACCCCGGCGAACATGATGAGCGCGCTGGTCGGCTCCAGGGAGTAGGTGACCGGCAGCAGCAGCGCGACCGTCATGGCCGGGCCGATGCCGGGGAGCACGCCCACCGCGGTGCCGAGGATGACGCCGATCGTGGCGTACAGCAGGTTGATCGGGGTCGCGGCGGTGGCGAACCCCTCCATCAGTGGGCCGAGGTCCATCACAGCACCCCCTGCAGGATCCCGGCGGGCAGACGGATGCCGAGCCCGCTGTAGAAGCCGTAGAACGTCACCAGCGCGAGCGCCACGGAGATCAGCGGGTCACGGACAAGGTGCCGGCTACCGAGGGCGAAACAGCTGCCCCAGAACAGGATCGCGCCGGAGATGACGAAGCCGAGCCGGTCGATGAGGACGATGTTGGCGATGAACGCCACGAGCAGCAGGCCGACGGTGCGCCAGTCGCTGGGGTGGTCCAGGTCGACGTCCTCGCCGCCCTCCACCTCGCCGCGCCCGCCCCGCAGGACGTCCACGGCGAGGAACGCCGAGCACACGAGCAGCAGGACGCCGACCACGACAGGCATCGGCCGGCTGCCCACGGGGTCCGCCGCGGCGGACACCGAGGGCAGGCCGAGGCCGTCGACCAGGACGACGACCCCGACGAGCGCGAGGAACAGCGCCACGCCGAGCTCGGCGCGGCCCTTGAGCAGCGTCACGACTGGACCAGGCCGAGCGTGGTCAGGATGTCGGCGACGCGCTTGTCCTGCTCGGTGAGGAAGGAGGCGAACCGCTCACCGCTGAGGTAGGCGTCGGTCCAGCCGTTCTTGGCCTCGGCGTCCTTCCACGCCTGGCTGGAGTGCATCTTGTCGATGACGCCGACCCACTTCTGCTTGTCGGCGTCGCTGATGCCGGGAGGGGCCACGACGCCGCGCCAGTTGGTGAAGGCCAGGTTGACGCCCTGCTCCTTGAGGGTCTTGACGTCCGGCAGTGAGCCGAGCCGCTTCTCCCCCGTGGTCGCGAGGACGCGCACCGCACCGGACTTGATCTGGTCGACGTACTCACCGGTCCCGGAGGTGGCGAAGCCGATCTTGTTGCCCAGGATGGCCGGCAGCAGGTCGCCACCGCCGTCGTACGACACGAAGTTCACCGTCTTGGCGTCGATGCCGACCGCCTGCGCGAGCTGCATCGGCAGCAGGTGGTCCGGACCGCCCGGGTTCGAGCCGCCTCCGACGGCCATCTTGGGGTTGGCCTTCCACGCCTTCACCAGGTCCGCGATGCTCTGGTACGGCGAGTCCTTGGACACCATGATGCCGCTGGGCTCCTCGATGAGCCGGGCGATGGGCGTGGTGCCGGACAGCTTGGCGGCGGACTTGTTCGTGTACGTCGCACCGACGACGCCGAGGCCCATCATCATGCTGAGGTCGCCGTTGCCCTTCTCGTTCACCAGCTTGGCAAGCCCCACGGTGCCGCCGGCTCCCGAGAGGTTGAAGACCTCGACGCCGTTCGCGATCTTCGCGTCCTCCAGCACCTTCGCGCCGGTCCGGGCCGTGACGTCGTACCCGCCCCCGGGCGAGTTGGGGACCATCATCCGCAGGCCGGACACGGCCTTGCCGTCGCTGCCGGCGGCAGCGGCTCCCGAGTCCGTGCTGGTGGCGCCGCAGGCGGAGGCGCTGAGGACGGCGAGCGCGGCGACGGTGACGCTCAGGGGCTTGGTACGCATGGAGACCTCGTCTCATCGGTGGTGCATCGGCAGTGGTTCGGAGGCGAGCCTGCAGGGCGGCGACCAGCCGGTCACGCTTTGGGGGACAACGGTCATTGAGTGCATTGTGGTCACGCTCGCAGACGCGACAAGCCGGCGCCCGCTGGGCCAGAATCGACGGGCGCCCGGGCCTCGGGCGCCGCCCAGCCCGGGCGGGGCCGCCCACGAGGAGGTGAGCAGGTGCCCCGACACGTGACGTTGGCCGGGCAGCTGCTCGCGCTCCAGCTGCTCATCGTCCTCGGTGTCCTCGCCGGGGTCACCGCGGTGTCGATCGCCCAGTCCGGCGAGTCGACCCGCCGCACGGAGAGCCGGCGCGCCCTGTCCAGCGCGGAGAACGTCGCCGCCAACCCGCTGGTGCGTCAACGCCTCCCGGTGGCCGTGCCGCTCGCCGACGACGGGCTCCCGGCGGCCGCCGAGGGCTCCCGCGCCCTCTCCGGCGCCCGGTCGGTGCTGCTGGTCCGCACCGACGGCACGGTGGTCACGTCCGCCGACCCCGCGCAGGTGGGCCGGCGGCTCGCCTTCGCCCGACCCGACGTGGTGACCGGGCGTTCCTGGACCGGCCTGGTGGACACCGGACCTCGCACGGTGGTGTCGGCGCAGGTGCCGGTGTTCGCCCCGTCGCAGGGGCGCATCGTCGGCGTCGCGGTAGTGGAGCGGGACTACCCCTCGGTGCTGCAACGGTGGCGTGCGGCGGTGCCGAACCTGGTGACCTACCTGGGCATCGCCGGCGCGCTCGGGGTCCTCGGCTCGCTGCTGCTGGCGCGCCGGGTGAAACGCCAGACGCTGGGCCTGGAGCCACAGGAGATCACCCGCCTGGTGGAGCACCGGGAGGCGATGCTGCACGGCGTCAAGGAGGGGCTGGTCGGCCTCGACCCCGACGGGCGCGTCACGTTGATCAACGACAGCGCGTGCGTGCTGCTGGACCTGCCGTACGACTGCGTGGGCTCAGCCTGGCCGACCTGCCCGTGGACGAGCAGCTGCGCGACGTCCTCACCGGGCGGCGCCAGGGCACCGACCTGGTCTCGGTCGTCGGCGACCGGGTGCTCACGATGAACCGCAAGCCCATGACCTCCCGCGGGCGCGTGATCGGCTCGGTGACGACGCTGCGCGACCGCACCGAGCTGAGCGCGCTGCGGCACGAGCTCGGCGTGGTGCAGCAGGCCACCGACACCCTGCGCGCCCAGACGCACGAGTTCGCCAACCAGCTGCACGTCATCTCGGGCCTGGTCCAGCTGCGCGAGTACGACGACGTGGTCCGCTTCATCGACAACGTCACCCGCGGCCGGGCCGCGCTCAACGACGAGGTGGCGTCCCGCATCTCCGACCCCGCGCTGACGGCGCTGCTCGTGGCGAAGGCCAGCCTCGCGGCCGAGCGGCGGGTGACCCTGCGGTTCGCCGAGGGAGCGCGCCTCGGCCGGGTCGATGACGACCTCTCGGTCGACCTCACGACGGTCGTCGGCAACCTGGTCGACAACGCCCTCGACGCCGTCGCGAGCTCGGCGGGGAACGTCGAGGACCTCGCCGGCGAGGAGGGTGAGGACAACGGGCGCTGGGTCGAGGTGGACGTCCGTGAGGACGGCCCGGACGTCGTGGTCGTGGTCCGGGACAGCGGGCCCGGGGTGGAGGCCGGCCTGCAGCAGCGCGTGTTCGAGCGGGGGTTCACGACCAAGGCGCCGGACGCCGGGACCACCCGCGGGTTCGGCCTGGCCCTCACCGGCCTGGTCTGCCGCCGCCGTGGAGGCGACGTCAGCGTCCACAACGACCGCGGCGCGGTGTTCACCGCGAGGCTGCCCCGCGCCGAGGTGATGGCGTGATCCGGGTGCTGGTGGTCGACGACGACTTCATGGTGGCGCGGATCCACCGCGGCTTCGTCGAGAGCGTGCCCGGGTTCACCGTCGTCGACGTCAGCTCCACGGGCAGCCAGGCCGTCGCCGCCGTACGAGCGACGCGACCGGACCTGGTGCTGCTGGACATCCACCTCCCCGACGTCAACGGGCTCGCCCTGCTGCCGCGACTGCGGGAGGCGCATCCCGACCTGGACGCCATCGTCATCAGTGCCGCCCGTGAGGCCGAGACGGTGCGCCAGGCGCTGCGCGGCGGCATCGTGCACTACCTGCTCAAGCCGTTCTCGCGCGACGACCTGCGCGACAGCCTGCTGCACTACGAGCAGTCCTACCGGAGGCTGGACGCCGAGGACACCGCCGAGCAGCAGGACGTCAACCGGGTGTTCCGCCGCCCTGCCGACGCGGTGGCGGACGCGAGGCTCCCCAAGAAGCTGAGCCCGGAGACCGCCGACCTCATCGAGCAGGCGCTGCGGGCCGCAGGCCGTGACCTGTCCGCGTCCGAGTGCGCCGAGGCCGTCGGCCTGGCCCGGGTCAGCGTCCGCCGCTACCTCGAGCACTTCGTGAGCGTCGGGCAGGCCGAGGTGCACCTGCGCTACGGCGGCGTCGGGCGCCCCGAGCGCCGCTACGCCTGGCGACCATGACCCCCTCCCCCGACCCAAGGACACCCATGGACCTGCACCCCACCGCTGCCACCGCCGACCTGGTTGACGAGCACGGCGAGGCCCTCGCCAGCTGCGACGTGCAGCTGCGCCAGTACGGCGGCCGCGCCTCGTTCACCGGGCTGGTGCGCACGGTGCGCTGCCTGCAGGACAACGCCCTGGTCAAGCAGGTCCTGTCCACACCCGGGCAGGGGCAGGTGCTCGTCGTCGACGGCGGCGGCTCGCTGCACTCGGCGCTGATGGGCGACCTCATCGCTGCCTCCGCCGTCGAGCACGGGTGGGCCGGCGTGGTGATCCACGGCGCGGTGCGTGACGTCGCGGCGCTGCGCGAGCTCGACCTCGGGGTCAAGGCGCTCGGGTCCAACCCCCGCAAGAGCGCCAAGGACGGCGTGGGAGAGGTCGACGCCGCCGTCTCGTTCGGCGGGGTGACCTTCCGCCCCGGCCAACGGCTGTGGAGCGACGACGACGGCATCGTGGTCCTGGACGCGCCAGCCTCCTGACGGCCGAGGCCCTGACTGGGTGTGTCCCTGTTGCGGCGGTGGCGCTCGTCGTCGCTGTGCGGGCATGTCCTACCCGCGTGACCTCACCGACGACCTGTGGAACGTCCTGGAACCGGTGACGCAAAACGGTCAGGGGACCGGCCTACCGCCGAGCTTCGAGGAGATGGCGCGTTGAGTGCGCCACGAACGCCCCCCGGTGTCGGATCAGGTCGTCCAGCTCCAACAGCTTGGCGCGGTACCGGTCGACGGAGAAGTCAGGGACCCACCAGACGCACTTGCGCAGAACCCAGACGACTGCACCGACGTCGAAGAACTCCATCCGACAGCGGGCCGTGCGAAGGTCCGTGACGGTCAGTCCCGCCTGCTCAGCCTGCGCGACCTCACGGCGGGGGTCTCGGCCCTGCCGCTGCTCGGGAAGTGGGCCGAGGAAGAACTCGATCAGCTCGAACGCGGAGGCCGGGCCGACGTGCTGGGCGAAGTAGTGCCCGCCGGGCATGAGCACGCGCTGGATCTCTGACCAGTCCGGCCTCACCGGGTGGCGCGCCGTCACCAGGTCGAACGTCTCGTCAGGGAAGGGCAGTGGCTGGTCCGGCTTCGTCTCGTGCACCTCAACGCCTCGCGGACCCAGTACCTCACGCGCCCGTTGCGCGTTTGGAGGCCACGCTTCTGTGACACACATCCGCTCAGGCAGCACTGACACCTCCGAGACGACCTCCCCGCCACCGGTGTCGATGTCCAGTGCGGACGTGGCACGTGCCAGCCGGTCGCCGAGTAGACGGGAGTATCCCCACGGTGGACGTTGCTCCGTGGCGCGACCATCGAGCCACGCGAAGCCCCAGCCTGTGATGTCCGCCGACTCGGCCTCGGCGATCAGTTCATCGAAGGTCCGCATGGACTCATCCTGCCCGCCGCCCTTCACGCAGCAGTGCGTGCGTCTCCACTTCGTCCAGCCGGACGAGCGCGCTGGCACCGAAAGCGGGACACACCCGGCTACTCCGGCTTCCCCCTCACATGGGGGGTGTGCCGCTACGGCACGGAACTGATCTCCGTCCGACCCACCTGGGACACGCTGGCGCGCACCAACAGCCACCAGGGGGAACCATGCAGTCCTACGGCCGTCGTGCACTCGCGCCCACCCGCCTGCTGGCCCTCGGAGCCGTGCTGGCGGGGCTGGTCGCCGGCTCGCTGGTCGCACCGCCGGGCGCACGGTCGGCTGCGGTGGAGGTCGGCTACCGCGACTTCTCCTACTCCACCTCGATCACCGCCCCGACCGGCCAGAAGCCCGAGAGCAAGCTCTGGTACGCCGACGGCACCTGGTGGGGCGCCCTCTGGAACAACACCGTCCGCCGCATGGAGATCCACCGGTTCAACCAGGCCACGCAAGCCACCAACGCCTGGACGCCCACCGGCACGATCATCGACGGCCGCCGCAACGCCGAGGCGGACACCCTGTGGGACGGGAGCAAGCTCTACGTGCTGACCCACATGAAGGACACCGACGCCACGGCCACCGACCTCGGCCTGAAGTTCCAGCGCTTCGGCTACAGCACCGCCACCAAGAAGTACACGCTCGAGGCGTCCAAGACGGTGGTGAACAAGAAGGCCGAGGCCGCGGTGCTGGACAAGGACAGCACCGGCAAGCTGTGGGCCACCTACACCACCGAGAACGCCGCCGGTGGCCGCGAGGTCCGCGTCGCCCACTCCACCACCGACGACACCACCTGGACCGCCCCTTACGTGCTGCCGGTCACCGGCGCCGACAACCTCAGCCTGGACGACATCGCCACCCTGGTCGCCTACAAGGACTCCAACACCGCCACCCGCCGGATCGGGGTGCTCTGGTCCAACGAGATCGCCGGGACCGCCAACGGCCTGTACTTCGCCAGCCACATCGACGGGGCCGGCGACAGCGCCGCGTCCTGGGCGGGAACGCGGCTGTGCGCCGACACGCTGTGCCCGGATGACCACCTCAACATCAAGTCGATCGACGCCGACGCCTCCGGCAACCTCTACGCCGCGGTCAAGACGAGCAAGAACGACGCGTCCAACCCCGACCCCAGCGACCCGCTGATCGTGGTCTACCGGCTCAACCTCAACGGCACGTGGACGCACAGCACCGCCTGGCAGGTCAAGGACGACGTCACCCGGGTGATCATCCTTCTCGACTCGACCAACCACGAGGCTCACCTGTTCGGCGCGGGGCCGTGCTGCAGCGGCGGCACCGTCTACACCAAGAACGCCCCGCTGGGCACGCTCGCCTTCGACGCCGGCATCGGCACGCCGTTCATCAAGAGCTCGCTGGACCCCAAGATCAACAACACCACGTCGACCAAGCAGACCGTCAACAGCAGCACCGGCCTGCTCGTCCTGGCCGGCGACGACAGCACCCGGTACTACGTGCACAACTTCATGACCATCCGCGGCGGCGACACGACCGCGCCGACCGTCACCACGGTCAGCCCGTCGGACAAGGCCACCGGGCAGGGCGTGACGGCCAACGTCACCGCCACCTTCTCGGAGGCGATGGACCCGGCCAGCGTCAACACCTCCACGTTCACCCTCTCGGAGGGGACCGGCACGGCGCCACTGGCAGGCGCCGTCACACTCGACGTCGCGGGGACCACCGCCACGCTCAACCCGACGGCCAACCTCAAGGCCGGCACGTCCTACACCGCCCGCGTCAACGGAGCCAAGGACCTCGCCGGCAACACCGTCGCCGCGAAGAGCTGGACCTTCACCACCGCGGCCGCCTCGACGACCACCGTCACGCTCCCGGCGACGGCCGACACCTACGTCAACGGCTCCAGCCCGGGCACCACGTACGGCACCGCGACCACCGTCTGGGTCGACAACAGCCCGGTCAACACCGGCTACCTCAAGTTCAACCTCGCCCCCTACGCCGGGCGCACCATCACCGCCGCCACGCTGAAGGTGCGCACCACCACCAGCACCGCCAGCGGCTCCGGCGGCACCTTCACCGTCCGCCCCGTCACCGACGACACCTGGTCAGAGAGCACCACCTACACCACCCGCAAGGCACTCGGCTCGACCACGCTCGGCTCGCTGGCCAAGCCGACGGCCACGAACGCGCCGTACTCAGTCGCCCTCAGCCCGAACGCGCCTGCAGGGCGACGTCGGATCCACCCTGTCCCTCGGGCTGACCACCACCAGCACCGACGGTCTGGGGCTCACCAGCCGGCAGACCACCACGCCCCCGACCCTGCAGCTGACGCTGCGGTAGGACCCCCTTCCCGGGACGGTGCGGGGCCCCCCTGCGGGGTCGCCCCTGCGGGGGTTAGCGTGGACGTCCCCGGGTCAGCCACTGACCGACCGGGGCAGGAGGCGCACGATGTCGCAGGCAGATGACCGGGAGTGGTTCGACCCGGCTGAGCTGCTGGCCGCTGTGGGTCAGGCGGTGATCGCCACACGGCCGGATGGGACCGTGGTGTTCTGGAACGCCGGGGCCGAGCGCCTCTACGGATGGACGGCAGACGAGGCTCGCGGCCAGGACATCGGGGACCTCACCGTCCCGGTCGTGTCGACGGAGGTCGCGGCCGACATCATGGCCGCGCTGCGCAAGGGCGTCGCCTGGTCGGGTGGCTTCCCGGTGCGGCGCAAGGACGGGACGGTGTTCCCCGCCCTGGTCACCGACTCCGGCATCTACCGTGACGGCGAGCTGGTGGGGATCGTCGGCATCTCCGCCAACCTCGGCACCGCGCTGCGCCCGCTGCTCGAGCGCTCGACCGACGCGGCCGTCGCGGTGCGGGCCGACGCGGTGATCACCTACGCCAGCCCCGCCGTCGGGCCCCTGTTCGGCTGGGACGAGAACGCCATCATCGGCAGCTCGATCGTGCCGCTGGTGCACGCCGAGGACCGTGACGCCCTGGCCGAGTTCCTCACCGAGGTGGTCCGCATCCCCGGGGCCCACGCCCGGCGCGAGCTGCGTCTCCGCACAGCGGACGAGACGTGGGTGTGGGTGGAGGCCGGGCTCACCAACATGCTCGACGACCCCGTGGTCCGCGGCGTGGTGTGCCACCTCCACCTCAGCGTCGCCCGGCTGGCCCGGGAACGGGCCGAGGAACGCGTCGCCCAGCTCCAGCAGGCGCTCGACACGCGGGTGATCATCGAGCAGGCCAAGGGGTTCCTGACCGGACGCGACGGGGTCCTTCCCGATGTCGGCTTCGAGCGCCTTCGCCGCTACGCCCGTGAGCACGGGGAGTCCCTGCGGGAGGTGGCCGCCCAGCTGGTCGACGGCGCCATCACGTTGCCGCCGGACGAGTGACGTCCGGCTGGTTCGCGGAGCCGCCGGAGCTCGGAACGGCGACGCGCCCACGTCCGGGCCAGGGGCCCCGCCGCCTCGGCCCCTCGCCGACTCCGAGCATGGCTTTCGCCGCCGGAAGGTGCTACCAAGGAGGTGTCGCGCCGTTCCCCGGCGCGTCGTCCAGCCAGCGGGAGTCCGCGATGCGCGATGTTCCCAGGACCTACAGGGTGCTGTGTTCCCATCTCGGTTCGGCCTGGGCGGTCCGCATCCCCGAGCTCGACCGCGAGGCAGCTGCCGCCCGTCTGTCCCAGGTCGAGGCTGTGGCGCGGGCGCTGGTGTCCACCTATGCGGGGGACGACACGGGCGCCGCCGACTTCACCGTGGAGCTGATGCCCGACGCGCTCTCCGCCGCACTGGCTGCCGCCGCCGCCGCTCGCAAGGGGACCGTCCGCTTCCCCGCCCAGGAGCTGCTCACCCGTCGCCGTCTGGCCCGTGAGCTGTACGTCGAGGGCCTCGAGGTTGCCGACATCGGCGCCGCCCTGGGGGTCTCCTCCGGTCAGGTCCAGCTGCTCATCAGCGAGGGGGTCGAGCCCGTCGGGCTCCCGGTCACCGCCGAGGCTCCTCTGCCCGTCGCCTCCGTCCTCGCGCCCCGCCGCCGCGCTCGCGCCCGCGTCGGCCTCTCCACCCCGCTCCACCGCCGGTCACCGATCAACGCCCCGCGGCTGCACGGAGAGAACCTTGACCCACCCGCGGACCACCGCTACCGGCACGAAGCCCTGCTCTACCGCGGTGACGACGCCTTCCTGGAGGGCACGGTCCCGTTCCTCCAGCAGGGGCTCGACCTCGGCCACGCCGTCATGGTCGCCGTCCCGGAGCCCCGGCTCACCCAGGTGCGCGAGGCCCTGGGATCACGGGTCAAGGACGTCACCCTCGTCGACATCCGCCGGCTCGGCGCCAACCCGGCCCGCATCATCCCGGCGTGGCAGCAGCTCATCGACGAGCAGCACCCACACGGCCGTCCTGTCCGTGGGGTCTCGGAGCCCCTGTGGCCGGGCCGGCGCCCCGTCGAGCGCACCGAGTGCCATCTGCACGAGACCATGCTCAACCTGGCGTTCGATCGGGGCGACACCACTGTGGCTGCGCTGCGCCTACGGCGTCGACCACCTCAGCGACGCCGAGATCCGGTTCGCCGCCGAAGCACCACCCGGAGCTGGTCCCGGGCTCCGGTCCCTCCCGCAGCAGCGGCCCCGTCGGCGACCGGGGCGGCGCCGAGGCCCTCGACACCGCCCTGCCCGCACCCCCGGTCACGGCAGAGGCGCTGCCGTTCGGCCGCGGCAACGTCCGCGACGTGCGCCAACAGGTGATCCGTTCCGCGATCGACGCCGGGCTCGGGCCGGGGCGCACCGACGACCTGACGCTGGCCGTGTGGGAGCTCGCCGTCAACAGCGTCCAGCACGGTGGCGGGGAGGGGGTGCTCCGGATCTGGCAGGAGCAGGGCGCGCTGGTCTGCGAGGTCCGCGACAGCGGCTGCATCGACGACCCCCTGGCGGGACGGCGCATCCCGGTCGTCGCGACCTCCGGGCAGCGGGGTATCTGGCTCGTCAACCAGCTGTGCGACCTGGTGCAGCTGCGCACCAACGCCCAGGGCACGACGGTGCGGGTCTTCAGCTGGCTGTAGCGGACCAGCCTGCTGCCCCACCGGGTGGCTCAGGCCGAGTGGGCACCGCGCGTCCGCAAAGGCACTGTGGCCCTGTCGGCCGCGACGTGGCGACGTCAGAAGGAGGGGCTGCCCCCGTTGGCGCAGGACACGGTCGAGCCTGCCCGTGCGCGAACGACGTACGGCGGCCTGCCGTCGGGCGGCGCGCACACGACGTCAACCAGTGGGCGCGCGTCTGCCGACGCACCGGCCGGCACCAGCCGACTCACCACCCGCTGCCCGGCTCCGGTCACCCGGCGGCCCAGCTCGCCCCGGTCGACGTACGCGAGCACACCGGCGGCGACCAGGCCGCCCACCACCAGCCCGGTGACGGCACCGCGCAGGAACGGCCGGCGCCGGACCACCCCGGCTCGGACGGGGCGGGCCGTCGGCGCCGGGGGCTCCTCCGACCGCCAGGAACGGTGGGCCACCGCAGTCCCGCGGGACGGGAGGTGCCGGTGGCCGGGATAGAGCACTCCACGACGGCCCTCCGGCAGCGCGTCGAGCGCTGCCGACAGCTGCAGCACCCGGCGCTGGTGTCCCGCCCGGACGGCTCGGCTCACCTCGACCTCGTAGGCGCGCCGCAGAGCGTCGTCGCTGATGTCCGCCTGCACACCGAGCAGCGAGTACAGGTCCCCTGAAGCCGACACAGCTCCGGAGCCTAGCGATGGCGACAGGGCGACGGCGATCGGCCGAACGGCTGACCGTGTTGCGACGAAGGCAGGCACCCGGCAGGGCGCCCGGACGCAACCGTGACGACGAGTTCCGTTCGGCGACAAGCGCGTTCGGATCAGCGCCCGGCGCGCCGGTGACATGGAGCCGACGAGGGGACTCGAACCCCTAACCGCCTGTTTACAAGACAGGTGCGCTACCAATTGCGCCACGTCGGCCGGTGCGCCCGCCGGCCGGAGCCGGAGGACGGCGAAATGCTACCCGCTCAACGCCGCCGGCCCGGACGGGTGTGCCGTCCGGGCCAGCGGTGCTGCCGATCTTCTGCCCTGCCGCGGGGTCTGGGCGACGGGACGTCCTCAGATCAGTGGCGGTTGAGGTAGGACTGCAGCGCGCGCACGGTGTGGGCGTTGAGGTGCGAGGCGCCGTCGTGGCTGGCGCCGATGCGGGTCTGCAGGGCGCGGACCGTGTTGCGGCCGACCTTGCCGTCAGCGTGCACGCCGACCTTGCGCTGCAGGGCGCGAGCCGACTGCGGGCCGAAGACGCCGTCCGCGCTGGTGCCGATCCAGCGCTGCAGGGCGCGGGTGGTGTTCGGGCCCATGACGCCGTCGACAGCAAGCCGGCCACCGTGGTAGGCGGCGTTGGTGCCGTGGGCCTTGATCGGGCTGCGGGTCGTGCTGCGCGACACGGACGAGACCGAGCCGCCGTTGCCGCGGCCCAGACCGGCCTTGACGCTGCAGACGGGCCAGGCGCCGGGACCCTGGGACGCGAGGACCTTCTGGGCGACGGCGATCTGGGCGCCCCTGCTGGCGAGGTCCGCGCGTGAGGCGTACGCGCGGCCGCCGAAGCCGGCCCAGGTCTGGTTGGTGAACTGCAGGCCACCGTAGAAGCCGTTACCGGTGCTGATGTGCCAGTTGCCACCGCTCTCGCAGGCGGCGACGCGGTCCCAGACGCTGGAGGCCTGGGCGGGGGAGCTGAGTGCGATACCACCGGCAACGGTGGCGGACCCTGCAACAGCGACACCGACCAGGCGGCGACGCAGTGAACCGGACGTGCGCAGGGCAGCGTGCTTGGGGCTGTAGTGCATGAAGGGTGGAGTCCTCTCCTGACGAGCGCCGGTGAGGTTAGCTGTCGGGTTCGGACTGTCAGGTGCCCGGCCGGCGTACCGGCTTCACCCCAAGACCACGCCGCAGCGTGGTCATTCTTGGGTTCCCCACCCTCGTTTCTGCCCGGTGGTTCCGGAAAGTGCCCGCTGAACGAGGTTTGGCGCTGCGGGCACGCAACATGGGTGTTGGCGATGTGGAGTTGTCCGCAGAGCGCGGTCGGGATGGAGCCACCTGGGGCGGCTCTCTGAACAACGGTAGAACGGTACGTCACGAAAAGGTAAAGGACAACTCGGCGTCCACAGGTTTTTCGGGGCGTCAGCGGCGCCGGGCGCGGCGCTGGCGGATGATGCCGCGGTCCAGGGGCGCGGCCATGCTCTCCCCGAGGACGGCGCCGGTGGCGATGGACAGAGCCGCCGCCGAGGCCCCGAGCAGGGTCGTCACACCGCCCGTGGTGGCCGCGGCGACGCTGTGCCCGCCATGACCGAGAACCGTGCCGGATACCAGCTCGTACATCCCACGGAAGATCTTCAGGCCGGGCAGCAGCGGCGCCACCGCCGGGACGATGAGCACCAGGCCGGGTGCCCCCAGGCGCAGCGCCAGCAGGCGCCCGCCGAAGCCGATGGCGACGCAGGCCACGGCGAGGGCGGCGAGGCTGCCGAGCCCGGCCGGGCCGTGCACGAGCTCGACACAGAGGACACCGAAACCGCCCAACGCCGCGGACGGCAGCACGAGGCGTCGCCGGCTGCGCATGGTGATCGAGCTCGCCGCCCCACCGAGCGCACCGGCCACCACCCGTACCGCCGTGGAGGCCCCAGATCCCGCGAAGGACAACGCATCTGGCGCCGTCAGTCCCAGATCGAGAGCGTGACCGGCACGCAGCGCCATGGACAGGCCGGCTGCTACACCGACGATGATCCCGGCCGCGGTCAGCAGCACCCCGAACAGCCGCCCTGCGCCGGTCACCGGGTAGCCGGTGATCGCGTCCTCGACCGAGGAGGCCATCGCGCGGCCCGGCAGCAGCACCACGATGCCGCCCGCGACGACATAGGCGAAGTCCTCGGTGCTCACCCCCATCGACCCCCAGCGCCCGAGGACGAACGCGAGCCACGCGAACGTCGTCGCGATGGCGCCGCCGACGGCCGAGACGTAGAAGCCGGGGAGCCCCACCCGGCCCAGGGCGATCCCCAGCCGGTCGACGAGCACCGCGGACACGAGCCCGAGCAGGATCGCGGTGGCGCCGGCGCCGAGCAGCATGGCGACAGAGGCCGCCAGCCCGCCGTACGCCAGGGAGACGAACCATCGCGGCCAGGGCCGCTTCTGGGCACTGATCCGGCGCAGCCGGTCGTTCGCCTCGTCCAGGCCCACGCGGCCGGCGGCCAGGTCCTCGACGAGGCGGTGGACGGCCACCAGGCGGGCGAAGTCGCGGCTGGAGCTGCGGACGACCCGCAGCACGGTCATCAGGGTGCCGGCGGGGGTGCGGCCCTGCACCAGCAGGGACTGGTTGGTGATGTCGATCTCGAGGTTGTCCAGGCCCGAGGCCGCAGCCACCGCGACCACGCCGGACTCGACGTCCCTCGCACCGGCGCCGCAGCGCAGGAGCAGCTCGCCCACGCGGACGGCCAGGTCGATGGCGGTGCCGGCCTCGTCGTCCGAGCCGGTCAGCTCCAGCTGGTTGGGGTCGCGGTACGGCGTGCGCCGCAACGAGTCGACCAGGGGCATCGGCTCGGTAGGCCGTTCAGCGCGCCACACCTTCGGCCGGGCGCGGCCGAAGGTGTGCGCCAGCTCCTCCCGGACCGAGGAGCCGTGGCCGGCAGGGTGATCGCCGGGGTCGTCGTCCTCGAGCCCAGGGTCCGGCATGTCCATGGACCCCACCGTAACGCTGGATCGGCGCCCGAAATGTCCCGCCCAGGTCAGCGGTTGCCCAGCCAGGGGAACGGCAGCTGCGCCGGTGTCCACGGCCACCAGGAGGGCACGCCGGCCCGGAGCCAGGCCCAGATACCCAGCCCCGCTGCGGCCAGGACGCAGCCCCGTGACGACGATCTCGCCGGCGGACTGACCACGCACCGTCCCCCGCACGAGGCTGCGCGCCCCCCGCCGCAAGGAGGCACCGCCGGGCCCCCACCACGCGGTGAGGATGCCCATCAGGGCCCCCGCGGCCAGGGGCGCCGACGCGACGGGCTGGGGGCTGCCGCCGGTGATGCTGACGACGACGAGTGCCGCGGAGAACGTGGACGCGACGGCCACGACCGCGGGCAGCAGCAGCGCGACCAGGGTCCCCACGCCTGCGCTGACCAGGTGCCACGGGCTCGCGGCAACCGCCACCGGTACGTCACTGCGCCGGTGGCCGCTTGCGTACCGCCGCACGACCAGCGAGGTCACCGACCGGTCGGTGAACCGGGCGACCCAGCACAGCAGCACCAGCGCGGCGGCGGCCACGACCGGCCAGACGGCGGCCAGCCCGACCAGGGCGGTGGTGATGGCCAGCAGCGTGCCCGAGCGCGGCGAGCGCCCGATGCGGGGGTCCGGCTGACCGGGGCCACCGTGCCGGGCCGCCTCCCAGTCCGGCTCCTCGCCGTCGCCGTCCAGCTCCTGGGAGGTGCCGTCCTGCCCTGGCCACGGGTCCTGGTCCACCGGGAGCGCGAGGGGTCGCGGCGAGACCGCAGCCGCCGGGCCGGCCGCGCCGGCCGTCGCCGGGCCCGCAGGGGGCGACGCCGCCGCAGTCGATCCTGCAGCAGCCGATGGCACGGCAGCCGACTCACCGGGCCGGCGCGCGACGTAGGGCGCCATCACCTTGGTGCGGCCCGGCGCCACCACCACGGTGGGCTCTGCCGCCGGGACGGACACCGTCGCCGGCGCACCGGCGGCGTAGCGGTCGAGGGCGGCGACGATCTCGTCGGCGTGCGGACGCCCGGCCGACCGCGGCGACAGCGCCGCGGTCAGGACCGGGGCGAGCCGCGGGTCGACCCCCGAGAGGTCGGCCTGACCGCGGCGCACCCGGTCGAGCACGACGTCCATGGGCCCGCGGCCGAAGGGCGGCTGCCCCGACGCCGCGAACGCCAGCGTCGCCGCCCAGCCCCACCAGTCCGTGGCCGTCGTGACCGGCGCCCCCTCGACGACCTCGGGGAGAGGTAGCCCGGCGTGCCCATGACCAGGCCCGTCATGGTCAGCCGGATGTCGTCGGCGACATGGGCGATGCCGAAGTCGATCACGACCGGGTCGCCGTCCAGCAGAAGGACATTCGCCGGTTTGAGGTCGCGGTGGACCACGCCTGCGCGGTGGATGGCCGTCAGCGCGTCGGACAGCCCCCGCCCCAGCCGCAGGAGCGCGTCGCCGCGCAACGGACCGGTGTCGGCCACCACCTGGTCCAACGGCGGCCCGGGGACGTAGCGGGTGACGATGTAGGGCCGGTCGCCGTCGGTGTCGGCGTCCAGGACGGCAGCGACGCGCGCGTCCTGGACCCGGGCCAGGGTCTGCACCTCGCGGGCCAGCCGGGTGCGGGCCTCGCGGTCGTGGGCGATGTGCGGGCGCAGCACCTTGATCGCGACGGCACGTCCGGTGGGGTCGAGGGCCAGGTGGACGACCCCCATGCCCCCCTCACCGAGCTGGTGCACGAGGCGGTAGGGCCCCAGCCTGTCCTCGCCCGCGCCCGTCATCGACCCGACCTCGTCGCCTCTCGCCGCCCCGGACCTCATGACCCCACGGTATGCCGTGCGGCTGGGAAGCTCCCCAGGCGCGGCTACTGCTGGATGTAGCCGACCAGCTGGTCCCGCTCGGCCTGCAGCTCGTCGATCCGGTGCTTGACGATGTCACCGATGCTCACGATGGCGCGCAGCCGGCCGTCCACGACCACCGGGACGTGCCGCACCCGCTGGTCCGTCATGGTCCGCGCGAGGTCCTCGATCCCGTCCTGCGGCGTGCACGTGGTCACGTCGCTGGTCATGATCTGGGCGACGACGTGGTCCAGGACCGCGGCCCCGTCGGAGTGGAGGTGACGCACGACGTCGCGCTCGCTGACGATCCCGGCCACGGTCGCGCCGCCGTCGTCACTCACGACCACTGCGCCGATGCGGTGCTCGTCGAGCACCGCGAGGAGGTGCCGGACCGTGTCATCGCTGCGCACGGTCAGGACCAGGTCACCCTTGCGACGGATCACGTCAGAGATGCGCATGGAATGAAGGTAGTGCGCGGGGTGCGCCACCCGCTAGAGATGGCCCTGGCCACCTCGCGGTCACCGTAGGGTGGCACCATCCCCGACGCAGGAGTTGATAGGTGTGAGCACGCCCTCCCCGACGTTCGATCTGGTCATCGCCGCCAACCGCCTGCCGGTGGACCGCGTGGTGGGCCCTGACGGCGAGTCGACCTGGCGGCGCAGCCCGGGTGGCCTCGTCACGGCGATGGAGTCGGTCATGCGGGGCCGGGAGGGTGCCTGGGTCGGCTGGGCCGGTGAGCCCGGCGACGCCCCTGAGCCGTTCGAGCAGGACAACATGTACCTCGCGCCGGTGCCGCTTGTCCGAGGGCGAGGTCAGCCGGTACTACGAGGGCTTCAGCAACGACACCCTCTGGCCGATCTACCACGACGTCATCGTCCCGGCGACGTTCCACCGGGCCTGGTGGAACACCTACCGCGACGTCAACCGCCGGTTCGCCGAGGCCGTCGCCAAGGTCGTCTCCCCCGGCGGCACCGTGTGGGTGCACGACTACCAGCTGCAGCTGGTGCCGGCCATGGTGCGCGAGCTGCGCCCGGACGTGCGCATCGGCTGGTTCAACCACATCCCCTTCCCGCCGGTCGAGCTGTTCGCCCAGCTGCCCTGGCGACGCGCCGTGGTCGAGGGGCTGCTGGGCGCCGACTTCCTCGGCTTCCAGCGCACCGCCGACGCCGAGAACTTCCTGCGCGCCTGCCGCCGGCTGCTCGGCATGACCACCAAGGGCGACACCGTCGTGTTCACCCCGCACGGCTCGGGCGCCGAGGAGCGCACCGTCCGCGCGAGCGCCATCCCGATCTCGGTGGACTTCCGGGGCCTGGACCAGCTCGCCCGCAGCCCGGAGGTCATCGCGCGGTCCAGGGAGATCCGCGAGTCGCTGGGCAACCCACGGGTCCTGATGCTCGGGGTCGACCGGCTCGACTACACCAAGGGCATCCGGCACCGGCTCAAGGCGTACGAGGAGCTGCTGCACGACAAGGAGATCGCGCCGCCGGACACGGTGCTGGTGCAGGTCGCGACGCCGAGCCGCGAGCGCGTGGAGGCCTACCGCCAGCTGCGCCAGGAGGTCGAGACGACCGTCGGGCGGATGAACGGCGAGTACTCCGACATCGGGTCACCGGCCGTGCAGTACCTCCACCACGGCTACGGCCGGGAGGAGATGGCGGCCTTGTTCCTCGCGGCCGACGTCATGCTGGTCACCCCGCTGCGCGACGGCATGAACCTGGTGGCCAAGGAGTACGTCGCCTGTCGCACCGACCAGGGCGGCGCGCTGGTCCTCTCGGAGTTCGCGGGCGCCTGGCACGAGCTGCACCAGTCCTTCGTCTGCAACCCGCACGACATCGCCGGCCTCAAGCAGACCATCATGTACGCCATCAACACGCCCGCGCCCGAGCGGCGGCGGCGGATGAAGGCGCTGCGGCGCCGGGTGGCCGACCACGACGTGCAGCGGTGGGCCGAGCGTTACCTCGAGGCGCTGGAGATCGCGCCCCGCAAGCCGCAGCGCCAGCAGCGACAGCAGGAGCAGGCCGAGCAGGCAGGTGCCCGCGAGGACCTCGCGAACCGGGCGGTGGCCGACCTGGCCGCCGAGTCCGTCCAACCGTGAGCGCGCTGCCGCAGGAGCTCGCCGCGGCGCTCCGCTCGCTGGCCGAGCGCCCCGAGGTGCTGGTCGCCACCGACTTCGACGGCACGCTGGCCCCCCTGGTCACCGACCCCATGAAGGCCCGGGCCACCGAGGGCGGGATGGAGGCGCTGCGGGCGGCCGCGGCGATGCCCGGCGTCACGGTCGCGCTGGTCTCCGGTCGCGACGTGGACACCTTGCGCCAGCTCTCCGGCGTCGGCGCGCAGGAGCCGGTCGTCCTGGTCGGCAGCCACGGCGCGCACACCAGCCTGGACCGCGAGGACGACGCACCGCTGCTCAGCCCGGTGCAGGCGGAGCTGCTCTCGCAGCTGACCGCGGAGGCCGAGGCCGTCGTGGCCCGGCACCCGGGGGCCCGCATCGAGCGCAAGCCGGCGTCCGTGGCGGTGCACACCCGGGGCCTGGAGCCGGCGACCGCGGCGGCCGCGCTGGAGGACGCCGCTGGCGGTGCCGTCGCGCCACGAGGGGGTCCACGCTCATGCCCGGCAAGCAGGTCGTCGAGCTGGCCGTCCTGGCCACGAACAAGGGCACGGCCCTGGTCGACCTCGCCCGCCTGCGCGGCGCCGGAGCCACGCTCTACCTGGGCGACGACGTGACCGACGAGCGCGCCTTCGAGGCGCTGGACCCCGCCGCGGGTGACGTGACCGTCAAGGTCGGCGCCGGGGAGACCGCCGCGGCGTACCGGGTGGAGGACGTCGCGGGCGTGGTGGCGACCCTGGAGCTGTTCGTCGCCGCGAGGTCTCACACGGCCTGAGCGCCGTGCAGGCCGGGCCGGGCCGGAGCGCCGTGCGGCGCGACCGGTGCGGCCCCCTGGTGCGGGCGTCCGTGCCGCCCGTCCGCCACGGGCACGGCGCCGGTGGAGCCGCGGACCACCAGCTCGGGGCGGAAGACGTACTCGGCCCGGGGCGCCGGCTCGCCCGCGATCTCGTCGATGAGCGCCCGCACCGCCGCCTCCCCCATCGCCTGGACGCTCTGGCGCACCGTCGTCAGCGGGGGGTCGGTGAAGGCGATCAGGGTCGAGTCGTCGTAGCCCACCACGGACAGGTCGCGAGGCACCTCCAGGCCGCGCTGGCGGGCGGCGCGGATCGCGCCGAGCGCCATCAGGTCGGAACCGCAGACGATGGCGGTCGCGCCCTTGTCGATCAGCCGGCTCGCTGCGGCGGCACCGCCCTCGACGGTGAACATCGTGCGCTGGATGAGGTCCTCGACGTCGTCCCGGCCGAGCATGGTGACCATGGCGTTGCGGAACCCGGCGATCTTGCGGACGACCGGCACGTAGCGGTCGGGTCCGACGGCCAGGCCGATGCTGGTGTGCCCGAGCTGCACCAGGTGGCCGATCGACAGGTCCATCGAGGCGACGTCGTCGTTGGAGATGAACGGGGCGTCCACCCCCTCGATGTAGCCGTTGACCAGGACGATCGGCAGCCCGCGGTCGCGCAGGGCGACGTAGCGGTCGGGGTCGGTCGTGGTGTCGGCGTGCAGTCCGCTGACGTAGATGATGCCGGCGACGCTGCGGTCCAGCAGCATCTGGACGTAGTCGTCCTCGTGCACCCCGCCCGGCGTCTGGGTGCACAGCACCGGGGTGTAGCCGCTGCGGGCGAGCGCGGTCTCGATCACCTGGGCGAACGCCGGGAAGATCGGGTTGGTGAGCTCCGGGGTCACCAACCCGACCAGGCCGGCGCTCTTGCGGCGCAGCCGGCTCGGGCGGTCATACCCCAGGACGTCGAGCGAGGTGAGCACCGCCTGCCGCGTGGCGTCCGCGACCCCGGGCTTGCCGTTCAGGACGCGACTGACCGTCGCCTCGCTGACATCGGCGTGCTGGGCGATGTCCGACAACCGCGCCTTCATGGCTGGCACCTCTGCTCGTGTGAGTCCGTCCTCGTCACTGTGTGGGCCACACCCACACGCCGACCCGGGGCTGGTCCGCCGCCAGGGACACCGTCCCTGCTCCCTGCTCCAGCCCCGCACCGTAGACACTACGGGCGTTCTCCACTCCCGTCAGGTGTCGCGTGGGAATCGACAGGGTGGCATGGGCGGCGCGGGCACAGTGGACCAGGGCCGTCTCCTCCGGCGTCTGCCGGAGGAAGACGAGGGCGTCCTCGTCCGCGTGGACCCATCGCAGGCCTCCGTGCCGGAGGGCGGGGCTCGACCTGCGCGCCGCGATCAAGTCGCGGTAGACGCCCAGCAGTCTTGTGTCCCAGTGGCTCTCGTCCCACGGCATCGGCCGTCGGCCGTCCTCACCGAAGTCGCCCAGCATGCCGATCTCGTCGCCGTAGGTGACCATCGGGATGCCCGGCATCGTCATGAGCAGCCCGGCAGCGACGTCGACCAGCCGGCCGTCCTCCCCCACCAGGCTGCGGATCCGGGTGGTGTCGTGCGAGCCGACCAGGGTGAGGCTGTGCTGGACGGTCCGCCAGGGACGATCGCCGAGAACTCGCGCATGGTCTCCAGCACCGACCGGCCACCGAGGCGCGGCACCATCAGCGGCGACCCCAGGAAGTTGGGCGCGAAGTCCTTGTCGCGCAACCAGGTCCACACGGGCCGGGTGAAGCCCGCGTAGTTCATGACGCCGTGCCACCCGTCACCGAGCGCGTCCCCGCTGTGGTCGTGCACGTGCTCGCCGACGAGCAGCGCGTCGGGCCGCACGTCCTTCATGGCGGCGCGCATCAGCCGTGCCACCTCGCGGTTGTGGTCCTGCTCCTTGTAGCGGCCGGTCATGTTCGCGACGTCGACCCGCCAGCCGTCCAGGCCGCTCGGGCCGGTGATCCACCGGCGCACCACACCGCCCGGGTCGTCGAAGACGCGCCGGCGCAGCTCCGCGCTGTCGTAGTCGAGCTTGGGCAGCGACGGCACCCCCAGCCAGGAGACGTAGTCGCCGTCCTCGTAGAGGTAGAAGGCGCGCTCGTCGCTGTCCGGGTCGTCCTGGGCCCGCCGGAACCACTCGTGGGCCGGCCCCGGTGTGGTTGGTCGTGAAGTCGCCCATCACGCGCAGCCCGCGCGCGTGGCAGGCGTCGACCAGCCGGGCGAGGGCGTCGTCGCCGCCGAGCACCGGGTCCACCGTGTCGAAGCTGGACGCGTCGTAGCGGTGGTTGGACCGGGAGGGGAAGAACGGCGTCAGGTAGACCACCGTCGCACCGAGGGACTCGATGTGGTCCAGGTGGGCGGCGATCCCGTCGAGGTCGCCGCCGTACAGCTGGCGCCCCATCTCGCCGGGCACGGACGTCACCGGGTCGTCCCAGCCGGCGGGCACCGCCCAGTCGGGCACCGGTCGGTCCACCGACTTCGCGAACCGGTCCGGGAAGATCTGGTAGACCACCGCATCCAGGGCCCAGGCGGGCGGCGCGTCGTACGTCACGAGCCGGAAGTCCGCCGCGTCGGGCACGTCCCGCAGGTGCAGCCCCGTGCCGTTCAGCCACGCGTACGACGTCGCGCCGCCCTCCAGGAGGAAGCGGTAGCCCGTCACCGGGTTGTGGCAGGTCAGCTCGGCCCGCCACCACGTGTCGGTGTCGGTGCGCCGGTCCACCACCGCCGCGCTGAACTGCTGCTCGGCGTCGGGCGCCGTGCGCAGGTGCACCGCCGTCACCGTGCTCTCGTGCGGGACCCGGACCAGGACCTGCACCGTCTCCCCCGGCGCGGGGCACGGGTTGGAGACGTAGAGCGCCGAGCCGTCGTGGTGGGGCAGGGCCAGCAGGTCCGGAGGGGCTCCGGTCACTTCACCGACCCCTGGGTCAGGCCGCCGACGAGCTGCTTCTGGAAGGCGAGGTAGAGCAGCACCGTGGGCACTGAGGCCAGCAGCGCGCCGGCCGAGAACTGGCCGAACAGGCTGTTCTTCTCCTTGCCGATCGTCATGCCGTAGAGGCCGACGCCCAGGGTCTGGGTGTCGATGTCCCGCAGGAAGATGCTGGCGAGCAGGAACTCGCTGAACAGGCCCACGAAGGACACCATGAACACGGTGACGAGGATCGGCATGACCAGGCGCAGCGTCATGCTGAAGAAGATGCGGGCATGCGAGGCACCGTCGACCTTGGCCGCCTCGTCCAGCTCGCGCGGCACCGTGTCGAAGTAGCCCTTGAGCAGCCACACGTTCGACCCCATCGCCCCGCCGAGGTAGGCGAGGATCAGGCCCCAGGGGCTGTTGAGGCCGAGGGCCGGCAGCACGTCACCCACGGCGACGAACGTGACGTAGAGCGCCACGAACGCCAGCAGGGCGGGGAACATCTGCAGGAGCAGCAGGGCGAGCAGCCCCGGGCGCCGGCCGACGAACCGCAGCCGGGAGAAGGCGTAGGCGGCACACGAGCCGATGAAGACCGAGCACAGGGCCCCGACGCCGGCGATCAGCAGCGAGTTCCGGTACCAGGAGGCGTAGGGTCGTGAGGCGTCCGAGAACAGCGTGCCGAAGTTGGAGAGGGACATGCTGGTGGGCAGCAGCTCGCTGGTCTGCAGCGAGCCGGCAGGGTTCAGGGCCGCCGACACGATGAAGACGATGGGGAACAGCGACCAGATCAGCGCCACGACGGCGAGCGAGTGCCGCCACCAGGCGCCGCTGCCGGGCGAGCGTCGGCGCGGCGCAACGGGTTTCGGCTCTCCGGTGTTGACCTCGCTGGTGGGGAGCGCCACGCTCTCGCGCTGGTAGACCTCCGACATCAGTTCACCTCTTCCAGGGACTTGGTCCGGCGGAACCCCGAGTAGCTGAGCACTGCGACGATCGCGAAGATGAAGATCGAGACGGCGGCGGCGAACCCGTAGTTGGGCGTCGTGCCGCTGAACGCCAGTCGGTAGGCGTAGGTGATCAGCAGGTCGCTCGAGCCGATCGAGGTGTTGCCCGCGTCGAACGGACCGCCACCGGTGAGCAGGTAGATCAGGGTGAAGTTGTTGAAGTTGAAGGCGAACGAGGCGATGAGCAGCGGCGCCACCGCGACGAGCAGCAGCGGCATGGTGATCGACCGCAGCGTCCGGAACGCGTTGGCGCCGTCGATCTTGGCGGCCTCCCGCACGTCGCCCGGGATCGACTGCAGCGCACCGGTGCAGACGATGAACATGTAGGGGAAGCCCAGCCACAGGTTGGTGATGAGGATCGCGGCCTTGGCCGCCCAGGGGTTGCCGAGCCAGTCGACGCTGAGGCCGGTGTAGCTGTTGATCAGGCCGAAGTCCTGGTTGAACATCGAGGCCCAGACCAGCGACGTGATGAACGTCGGCATGGCGTAGGGAAGGATCAACAGCGAGCGGTAGAACGCCTTGCCCTTGATCCGGTCGTCGTTCAGCAGCAGCGCGAGGAGCATGCCGAGCAGGAACGTCGACAGCACCGAGAACACCGCGAAGAACATGTTCCAGGCGAAGATCTTGACGAAGCCGTCGCGCAGGGTGGAGTCGGTCAGCACGCGGGTGAAGTTCTTGGCGCCCACGGCCTCCTTCCAGCCCTGGGCGAACGCCTCGCCCTGACCGTCCTGGGGCACCCACTCGGCGTTCCTGGCGACGTACGTCTTGCCGGTGGCGCTGTCCTTGAGGGTGTCAGTGGCCTTGTCGTAGGACACGGTCGGCTTGCCCTCGAACGCCTCGCTCAGGCCGACGCGCTTGATGCCGCCGCCGTCAGGTGTCGGCACGGCGAACGTGTCGAGGTCCTTGCGGGCGTTGACCTCCCGCGCGCTGAGGATGGTGTAGCCGGGCGCCGCGGTGACCTTGCCCGTGGGCGCCTTCTGCACCCCCTCGGCGGGAAGAGGCTCGAGGCCGTGGACGTCACCGGTCGACGTGGCGCCGGAGGCGTCCGTGAGCAGGAACACCGGCGGCGCCGCCGCGATGTCGGTGCCCTCCTTGACGGCGACCGACAGCTTGTACCGCTTGGTGCCGGGCACCTCCCGCACCGAGTTGGCGATGATCGAGTCGACGCTCTCCTGCTTGCTGACCCGGTGCCCGTCACCGTAGTTGGTGAACGCCGTGGCGACGGTGTAGACGATCGGCCACACCTGCAGGGCCAGGAGGAGGAGCAGCCCCGGCATGAGGTACTTCATCGGAACGGCCCGGCGCACCCCGTAGACGACGACGATGGCCATCGCCACGAACGCGACGCCGACCACGGCCAGCCACAGGCCCTGCTCGAGAAGGCGCTGGATCAACGCTCCCGCAAAGGCGACGACGCCAAGGAGCAGCGCCCACTTGACGATCGCCGCCCAGGGGCGAGGCGGTCGGGAGCGCTGGTGCTGGTGCTGGTCCTCATCCTGGGCCTGGCGCTGGGCGGACGCGACGTCAGTCTGCGTCATGGGTTCCTCCGGGACGTGCGACGACGGGGGTGCTGGGGGTGGCTGCGGGAGTGACCCGGCGCCGCGGTGCGCCCGGCCGGCCGCGGGGTCGCGGCCGGCCGGGCAGGGGCTGGTCGGGTCAGCCCTTGTTGATGTTGGCGACGATCTCCTTCTGGGCGGCGGCGAAGCGGGCGTCGACCTTCGCCTTGCCCGAGATCACGTCGGCCGCGGCCTGGCCCAGCGGGGCCCAGACGGAGTTCATGGCGGGGATGTTGGGCATCGCCTTGCCACCCATGCCTGCCGCATGGAAGCCCTGGACGTCCTTGTCGGACTTGGCGACCTCGTCGTAGGCCTCCTTCAGCGCCGGCGGACGGCCACCGGACTGGAACAGGGCGAGCTGGACGTCCTTGCGCGACACGTAGTTGGTCACGAACTCCTGCGCGAAGGCGGCGTTCTTGGCCTTGGCGGAGACGTAGAACATCTGCACCCCGAGGAACGGCTGCATGGGCTTGCCGTCGATGGAGGGCAGCGGGCTGATGGCGTACTTGATGCCGGCCTTCTTGGCGTTGGGCGTCGCCCACGGGCCGGTGAAGAAGAACGGCGCCTTGCCGCCGTCGAAGATGCCCTCGGCGTTGGTGTCGTCGACGTTGGTCGTGAGGACCTTGGCCTTGCCGAGCTTGGCGATCTCGTTGGCGCCCTTGAGCGACTCGGCGCTGTCGACGATCACCTTGGTGGGGTCGTAGTCGCCGTTGGGCTTCGTGGCGAAGATGCCGCCGCCGAACGCCGACAGGTAGGGGTAGGTGTAGTAGGCGTTGCCGACCTTGCCGACCTGCTGGACGAGGACGTTGGTGACCTTCGGGTGGGACTTCTTGATCTTCTCGCCGGTGGCGACGAGCTCGTCCATGGTCTTGGGCGCATCGGGGGCGAGCGCGGTGTTGCGCATCAGCGCGATGTTCTCCACCGCGTACGGCACGCCGTACTCCTGGCCGTTGTACTTGGTGGCGGCGATCGCCTTGGGGTCGAACTTGGCGGCGACGTCGGCCGAGAGCGGCACGGGGGCGACGGTGCCGTTCTGCACGAGCTCGCCGAGCCAGTCGTGCGCGCCGACGATGACGTCTGGGCCCTTGCCGACGTTGGTGGCGTCCTTGAACTGCGAGCGCGTGTCGGTGACCACCTGGACCGCGACCTTGATGCCGTTCTCCTGGCCGAACTGGTCGGCGTACGTCTTCAGCCGGGGAGCGCGGTCGGCGTCGGCCCAGATGACGAGGTCGGCACTGGCGTCGCGTGCGGGCGCACCCGTGGTCGTGGGGGACGCCGCGGCGGGAGCAGCCGCTGTGGTGCTGCCCGAGGGGGCCGGCGTCTTGTCCGCGGCGGGGGTCGAGGACCCACCGCAGGCGCTCATGAACAGGGCCGCGACGCCGGTGACGGCGGCAGCACCAATCGCACGCTTGTGCATTGAGGTTTCTCCTTGAGAGGCCTGGGCCAGCCCTGAGCCGGCCCGAAAGTGTGCGAAACGTAGCAACTTCTTGCAGGGATCGACGGTTTCTTGCAGGAAATTGCAGGCCACGTTTCAGCAACCCCGTTCAACGTTCAACCAGCCGGGCCCAGCGGCGGCGGGATTCGGGACGCACTCCCTCTGGCGCCCAGGGGCGTTCATGGGTCACACTGCCCTTCACGCCCTCGACACCGATGTCCCGGGCGCGCGCCACCCCTTTACAACGGATCGTCCGGCACGTTCCTGCCGGTGAAGGAAGGTTGATCTCTTCATGGCCACAGTCAAGTTCGACAACGCCTCGCGCATCTACCCGGGCAACGACAAGCCCTCGGTCGACAAGCTCAGCATCGATGTCGAGGACGGCGAGTTCCTCGTCTTCGTCGGCCCCTCCGGCTGTGGCAAGTCCACCAGCCTGCGGATGCTCGCCGGCCTCGAGGAGGTCAACGAGGGCGACATCTACATCGGTGACCGCAACGTCACCGACCTGTCCCCCAAGGACCGCGACGTCGCGATGGTCTTCCAGAACTACGCGCTCTACCCGCACATGTCCGTCGCGGACAACATGGGCTTCGCCCTGAAGATCGCGGGCGTCAACAAGGCCGAGATCGCCAAGCGGGTCCAGGAGGCCGCCAAGATCCTCGACCTCGAGGAGTACCTCCAGCGCAAGCCGAAGGCGCTCTCGGGTGGTCAGCGCCAGCGCGTGGCCATGGGCCGCGCGATCGTGCGCCAGCCCCAGGTCTTCCTCATGGACGAGCCGCTGTCCAACCTCGACGCCAAGCTGCGGGTCCAGACCCGCACCCAGATCGCGTCGCTCCAGCGTCGCCTCGGGGTCACCACGGTCTACGTCACCCACGACCAGGTCGAGGCCATGACCATGGGCGACCGGGTCGCCGTCCTCAAGGACGGCCTGCTCATGCAGTGCGACACCCCGCGCCGCATGTACGACCACCCGGACAACGTCTTCGTCGCCGGCTTCATCGGGTCGCCCGCGATGAACCTGCTCGAGGTCCCCGTCATCGACGGCGGCGTGAAGTTCGGCACCAGCACCTACCCGGTCGAGCGTGGCCACCTGACCCAGGCCGGCAGCGTCGCGACCGTCGGGGTCCGGCCCGAGGACCTGACCATCGCCACCGACGGCACGGGCCTGCCCGTCACCGTCGAGGTGGTCGAGGAGCTCGGCGCCGACGCCTACATCTACGGCTCCGCCGGTGAGGGCGCCGACGCCCACCCGGTGGTGGCCCGCGTCGACGGCCGCACGCCCCCGCAGAAGGGCAGCGTCATCAACCTGGTCCCCGACCACGGCCACGTGCACCTGTTCAACACCGAGACCGGCCAGCGCATCGGCGACTGAGCGGTCCCCTCTCGACCAGGAGGTGGCGGTGCCCGACCCGGGCGCCGCCACCTCCTGCTGTCCCCCGGTGTGCTCGCAGGCCGCGGGCGACGCGCCGACGGTCGGGTGGGCGGCGGCTCCTGACTCGCCGCCAGGCCGGCCGGCCATGCCACGATGGTCCCGTGGCACTCGAGATCACCGCCGTCCGTCCTGACCCCGCCCTGCTCGACCTGCCGTGGTCGACCCCGCTGGAGGAGTGGCCCGAGGACCTGCTCGCGGCCCTGCCCCGCGGGATCTCGCGGCACATCGTCCGCTTCGTCAAGGTCTCCGGCCGCGTCATCGCGGTCAAGGAGATCAAGGACGACCTGGCCCGGCGCGAGTACAACATGCTGCGGCTGCTGCAGAAGCTGGACCAGCCCTGCGTCATCCCCTTCGGCGTCATCAGCGGTCGCACCGGCCCGGACGGTGAGGAGCTGGACGCCTGCCTGCTGACCCGGCACCTGCAGTTCTCCCTGCCCTACCGCGCGCTGTTCAGCCAGACGCTGCGGCCCGACACGGCACAGCGGCTGATCGACGCCCTGGCGGTGCTGCTGGTGCGGCTGCACCTGACCGGCTTCTGGTGGGGCGACGTCTCGCTGTCCAACACGCTGTTCCGCCGCGACGCCGGCGCCTTCTCGGCCTACCTGGTCGACGCCGAGACCGGCGAGATCCGCGACCAGCTCTCGGACGGCCAGCGCGAGCACGACCTCGACATCGCGCGGGTCAACATCGCCGGTGAGCTGATGGACCTCGCGGCCGGGGGGTTCCTCGACGAGGTCGCCGACCCGGTCGAGATCTCCCAGCTGATCGTCGACCGCTACCGGTCGCTGTGGCGCGAGCTCACCGAACGGGAGCGCTTCGAGGCCGGCGACCGGTGGCGCGTCGAGGAGCGGATCCGGCACCTGAACGAGCTGGGCTTCGACGTCGACGAGCTGGCCATCTCCACCGACATCGACGGCTCCACCATCCAGATCCAGCCCAAGGTCGTCGACGCGGGCCACCACTCGCGCCGGCTGCTGCGCCTGACCGGGCTGGACGTCGAGGAGAACCAGGCCCGGCGGCTGCTGAACGACCTCGACGCCTTCCGCGCCGCGCAGGACCGCCAGAACGACGACGAGGAGCTGGTCGCCCACGACTGGCTCGCCCGGGTCTATGAGCCGATCGTCCGCTCGGTGCCGCGTGACATGGCCCGCAAGCTGGAGGCGGCCGAGCTGTTCCACGAGGTGCTGGAGCACCGGTGGTACATGTCCGAGCGGGCCGGCCACGACATCCCGATCGCCGACGCACTGAAGGACTACGTGGCCACCGTGCTGCCGAGCAAGCCGGACGAGGCCGCGGTCGTCGGGGTGGACACGGTCGAGATGCCGGTCGTGGCGATGTTCCCGCCCAGCGAGCGGCCCCGCAGCCGCTAGCCGCCAGTCGCTGGCCGCCAGCCGCTGGCCGCACCACGCAGTACGGCGGCCGTGGGAGCCACGACCGCCGTACCGGTGCTTCGTCTGGTGCGTGCTGCGGGGTCAGACCCGCTGCTGGGCCTTCACCGCGTCGTAGTACGCGCTGGACTCCTTGCGCCACAGGAGCACCAGGATGGCGACGGCCAGCACAAGGCTGACCAGGCTGACCACCAGGTTGAGCGTGGTCATCTGCCCCTGGGCGACGCTGGACAGCAGCGAGAGGACCGACAGCGCGCCGAGCACGGTCGCGACGATGCGCGCCCAGCTGCGGCCCTTGCCGTTGGCCGAGGCCATCCACAGCCAGAGGCCGACCGAGACCAGGCCGACGACGACGGCGATCACGATGGCGATGCTGACCGCGCTGTCGACCTGGGAGGCGGTGAGCGCGGCTGTTGCTCTTGCGCAGGGTGCTCGTCACCTGGCTGCGCAGGCTGTCCCGGGTGAGCAGCGTGATGAGGATGGACAGCACGGACAGCGCCGCCCCGACCCTCATCAGCAGGACCGCGCGCTGGATCGACGGCGGCGGCACCGCTGCCGGGGCGCCGTTCGGCGGCATGCCGCTCGGCCCGGACGGCATGCTGCCGTACGGGGCGGACGGGTACGGGTCGGCGGGTCCGGGCGGTACGTCACTGGACATGGTGGAGCTCCCCACGGTTGAGATGATCGGGCTGTCGCTGCCCGAGGGTAGCGGTGAGCCCGTCCGCGCGGGGGGAGTCCGCCGGGGCGCGCCGGGCGCGAAGCTGCAGGTCAGAGGGCCCGGCGGCGGGCCACCTCATAGAGCGTGACGCCCGTGGCGATGCCCGCGTTGAGCGACTCGACCGCCGACGACATCGGGATCGACACGATCTGGTCGCACGTCTCGCCGACCAGCCGCGACAGGCCCTTGCCCTCGGACCCCACGACGATGACCAGCGGCTCGCTGGCCAGCTCGAGGTCGGGGAGCTGGACGTCACCGTCCATGTCGAGGCCCAGGATGAAGAAGCCGGCCTTGCGGTACTCCTCCAGCGCGCGGGTCAGGTTGCTGGCCAGCGCCACCGGGATGCGGGCCGCCGCGCCGGCGGAGGTCTTCCAGGCGCTGGCGGTCAGGCCGGCGGACCGGCGCTCGGGCACGACGACGCCGTGGCCGCCGAAGGCCGCGACCGAGCGGATGATGGCACCGAGGTTGCGGGGGTCGGTGATGCCGTCGAGGGCGACGATCAGCGGGATGCCCGGCGCCTCGGGGTTGATCAGGTCGTTCGGGTGCGCGTAGTCGTACGGCGGGACCTGCAGGGCGAGCCCCTGGTGCACCGCGCCGTCGGTGAGCCGGTCGAGCTCGCCGCGGGGCGTCTCCAGGACCGGGATCGAGCGGGCGGTCGCGATCTTCAGCGCCTCGCGGACCCGGTCGTCGGAGTCGATGCGGCCCGCGACGTACATCGTGGTGACCGGCACCTCGGCGCGCAGCGCCTCCACGACCGAGTTGCGGCCGGCGACGACCTCGCTGGAGGCGCGGGAGCGCTTGGGCGCACCGCTGCGTCCCGACGGGCGGGCCGACGTGGTGCTGCGGCCGCCGGCGGCGTTGTCCCGCTTGGCCGCGCGGGCCGCGCTCTTGGCGGCGGGGTGCTTGGTGCGCTCCACCGCCTTGGGTGTCGGGCCGCGGCCCTCGAGGCCCTTGCGGCGCTGGCCGCCGCTGCCGACCTGGGGTCCCTTGCGGGTGGTGGCCTTGCGCATCGCGCCGCGGCGCTGGGAGTTACCTGGCATGAGAAGTCGCCTTTCAGGCGTCGATGGCGTCGGTGGCGTCGATCACGTCGACGGCCTCGTGGCGCCGGGCGAGCGACCAGCGCGCACCCGAGGCGGTGTCCTCGACGGCGATCCCGGCCGCCGTGAGCTGGTCGCGGATGGCGTCCGCGGTCGCGAAGTCCCGGGCCGAGCGGGCGGCCGCGCGCGCCTGCAGCTGCGCCGACACGAGGGCGTCGAGCGCGCTGAGCGCGTCGTCGGCCGAGCTGCCCGAGCTCGCGTGCCACTGCGCCGCGAGCGGGTTGACCCCGAGGACCTCGGTCATGTCCACCACGAGCAGCGCGGCGTCCCGGGCGACCTCGTCGTCGCCCTCGTCCATCGCGGTGTTGCCGGCGCGGACCGTCTCGTGGATGACGGCGAGCGCGCCGGAGACGTTCAGGTCGTCGTCCATGGCCTCGACGAACTCGGCCGGCAGCGCGCGGGCCGACGCACCGAGGTCGGCACCGGGCAGGTCGACCCCCGGCAGGGCCCGTCGCAGGAAGCCCTCGATCCGGTCCACCGCCGCCTCGGCCTCCCGCAGCGAGCCCTCGTGGTACTCGATGGTCGAGCGGTAGTGCGCGGCGCCGAGG
The DNA here is from genome assembly GCA_963724015.1 of uncultured Actinomycetota bacterium. GTDB lineage: Bacteria > Actinomycetota > Actinomycetes > Actinomycetales > Dermatophilaceae > CAVRTM01. The sequence goes on along the minus strand of CAVRTM010000004.1, from coordinate 35,095 downwards.
TAGTAGCGGACGGCAAGGGGCCGGGCGATCTGGGTGATCTCGCTGACCAGCAGGGAGTTGCCGAGCGACTTGCTCATCTTCTCCCCGGCGATGGTGACCCAGGCGTTGTGCAGCCAGTAGCCGGCGAAGCCGAGCCCCGCCGCCCGGGACTGCGCCTGCTCGTTCTCGTGGTGGGGGAAGCGCAGGTCGACCCCTCCCCCGTGGATGTCGAAGGCGTCGCCGAGGTACTTGCGCGCCATGCCCGAGCACTCCAGGTGCCAGCCGGGACGGCCGCGGCCGAAGGCCGTCGGCCAGCTGGCGGTCTCCGGCTCGCCGGCCTTGTGCCCCTTCCACAGGGCGAAGTCGCGCGGGTCGCGCTTGCCGCGCGGGTCGGCGTCGGCCGCCGCCTCCATGTCCTCGATCCGCTGGTGGGTCAGGGACCCGTAGTCGGCATAGCTGCGGACGTCGAAGTAGACGTCGCCGCTGCCGTCCTCGGCGGCGTAGGCGTGCCCCTTGTCGACCAGGGTCTGCATGATCTCGACCATCTCGGGGATGTGGCCGGTCGCCCGGGGCTCGTACGTCGGGGGCAGCACGCCGAGGCTGTCGAGGGCCTCGGTCGTGGCGCGCTCGTTGGCGTAGCTCCACGCCCACCAGGGCTGCCCGGCGTCGGCCGACTTCGCCAGGATCTTGTCGTCGATGTCGGTGACGTTGCGCACGAGGGTGACCTCGAGGCCGTGGCCGCGGGTCAGCCAGCGGCGCAGGATGTCGAAGGCGACGGCGAACCGGACGTGGCCGATGTGCGGCGCGCCCTGCGTGGTGAGCCCGCAGATGTAGATGCCCGCCTTGCCCGGCTCGATCGGGTCGAAGTCGCGCAGGGAGCGCGTGGCGGTGTCATGAAGGCGAAGACTCACCCGGCAAGGTTACCGGCGCGCCACCGCCACCCGCGCCACGTACGCCGTCCGGTCGCCAGTGACGGGGGCCGGTCAGTGGCCGCGGGTGATCCACTCCTGCAGGTGCGGTGCCTCCGCGCCGATGGTGGTGTCGTCGCCGTGGCCGGTGTGCACCACCGTCTCGGGGGGCAACGTCAGGAGCTTGTCGCGGATCGAGTCCACGATCGTCGGGAAGTCGCTGAACGACCGGCCGGTCGCGCCCGGCCCGCCCGCGAACAGCGTGTCGCCGGTGAAGACGACGCCGAGCTCCGGGGCGTGGAAGCAGCAGGCACCGAAGGCGTGGCCAGGGGTGTGCAGCACGTGCAGGTCGACGTCGCCGACGCGGAAGACGTCGCCGTCGGCGAGCTCACCGTCCGGGGTGACCGGATAGAGCGCGTCCCAGAGGACCCGGTCGGCCGGGTGCAGGTACGACGGCGCGAACGTCGCGTCGGCGACCTCGCCGACGGCGGAGATGTGGTCGTCGTGGGCGTGGGTGAGCAGGATCGCGAGGACCTTGCGCCTCGCGACGGCACGCAGGATCGGCCGTCCGTCGTGGGCGGCGTCGATGACCACGCACTCGGTGTCGTCGCCGACGACCCAGACGTTGTTCTCCACGTCCCAGGTGCCGCCGTCGAGGCTGAAGGTGCCGGAGGTGACGACCCGGTCCACCCGCACCTGCCCGCTCACAGGGTCACGACCGAGCGCAGGACCTCACCGCGGCGCATCTTCTCGAACGCGGCCTCGATGTCCTCGATCCCGATCGTCTCCGACACGAACGTGCCGAGGTCGAAGCGGCCCTGGCGGTAGAGGTCGACCAGCATGGGGAAGTCCCGCGAGGGCAGGCAGTCGCCGTACCAGCTGGACTTCAGGGCGCCGCCGCGGCCGAAGAGCTCGATCAGCGGCAGCGTCACCGTCAGGTCGGGGGTCGGCACACCGACGAGGACCACGGTGCCGGCCAGGTCGCGGGCGTAGAACGCCTGCTCGTAGGTCTCCGGCCGCCCGACGGCCTCGATGACGACGTCGGCGCCGAAGCCGCCGGTGAGGGCGCGGATCGCCTCGACCGGGTCCTGCTCCTTGCTGTTGACGGTGTGCGTGGCGCCGAAGCCGCGGGCCCACTCCAGCTTGCGGTCGTCCACGTCGACGGCGATGACCGTCGTCGCGCCGGCCACCACGGCACCGGCGACGGCCGCGTTGCCGACGCCGCCACACCCGATCACGGCCACGGAGTCCCCGCGGCCGACCCCTCCGGTGTTGACGGCGGCGCCGAAGCCGGCCATGACGCCGCAGCCGAGCAGGCCGACCGCGGCGGGGTCGGCCTCGGGGTCGACCTTGGTGCACTGGCCGCTGGCCACCAGCGTCTTCTCGATGAACGCGCCGATGCCGAGGGCCGGCGAGAGCTCGGTGCCGTCGGTCAGCGTCATCTTCTGTGTGGCGTTCGCGCTGTTGAAGCAGTACTGCGGCTTGCCCTTGGCACAGGCGCGGCACTGCCCGCACACGGCCCGCCAGTTGAGGATGACGAAGTCGCCCGGCGCGACGTCGGTGACGCCCTCGCCGACCGACTCCACGATGCCCGCGGCCTCGTGCCCGAGCAGGAAGGGGAACTCGTCGTTGATGCCGCCCTCGCGGTAGTGCAGGTCGGTGTGGCACACCCCGCACGCCTGGATCTTCACGACCGCCTCGCCCGGTCCGGGGTCGGGGACGATGACGTCGACGACCTCGACCGGCGCCCCCTTGGCGCGCGCGATGACTCCCTTGACCGTGCTGGGCATGTGGCACTCCTTCGTCGGCGGAACCAGGTCGGCAGGAGCCTAGCCCGGGTTGCTCCGGCGCCGGCAGCGCTGTCGGCGGCTCTCCGTCGTGGGTGTCCTGCGGTCAGTTGAGGCCGTAGGGGATCTGCGTCAGCTCCGTGGCCGGCACGGCCTGCAGCGCCGAGACCAGCGCGGTCTCCCGCCGCAGCAGGGCCAGCTCGGCGCGCAGCCGGGAGGCGGTGTCGGGCTGCTCGAGCAGCCGCTGGCGGTCGACGAGGTCCAGCCGCACGGCGGCCGCGATGATGTAGGACAGCATTCGCGGGTCGGACGGGTCGGTCGGCGCCGTGTAGCCGCCGAGCTGGTCGCGGTAGCCGTCGAAGTGGCGCGCCACGGACCTGGCGAGGACGGGCGCGCCGTCCCCGTCGGGCTCACCGAGCCGCTGCACCACACCGGTCAGGTAGGGCGTGCCCGCCGTCGCGTCGATGTCGATCAGGCGGAAGCGCGTGTGCCCCACGGTGATGATCTCGAAGCGGCCGTCCTCCAGGGCGTCGATCTGCTCCACCCGCGCGGTGCAGCCGACGGGGTAGAGCGCGTCCCGCGCACGGACGCCGTCCGCGCCGACCTCGCGGCCGGAGCGGATGGCCACCACCCCGAACTCGCGCGGGGACCCCTCAGGCTGGGCCTCCAGCTCCTCGACCAGGGTGCGGTAGCGCTCCTCGAAGACGTTGAAGGCCTGCACCAGCCCGGGCATCAGCACCGAGCCCAGCGGGAACAGCGGCAGCGTCTCGGGCACGGAACCGAGCCTAGACGCGCCGGAGGACAAGTGCGGTGGCGATGGCGGCAACGCCTTCGCCACGGCCCGTCAGTCCGAGTCCGTCGGTGGTGGTGGCGGCGACCGACACGGGGGCACCGGCCGCCGCGGACAGGGCCGCCTCGGCCTCCTCCCGGCGCGGGCCCAGCCGCGGCCGGTTGCCGACCACCTGGATGGAGACGTTGCCGATGAGGAAGCCGGCGGCGGCCAGGATGGCGGCCGCCTCCGCGAGCAGGCGCACCCCCGCGGCGCCGGCCAGCTCGGGCCGGTCGGTGCCGAAGTGCGTGCCCAGGTCGCCGAGCCCCGCCGCGGCGAACAGCGCGTCGCAGGCGGCGTGGGCGGCGACGTCACCGTCGGAGTGACCGGCCAGACCGCGCTCGCCGGGCCAGGCGAGGCCGGCGAGGGAGAGGGGGCGCCCGTCCTCGGCGAACGGGTGGACGTCGACGCCGATGCCGGTGCGGGGCAGAGCCGGGGCCGGTCCGGCGGACGGAATCCCTGCGGGGCCGGGCTCAGCGGGTGCCATGGAGGTCCTCCTGCAGGATGGTCAGGGCGAGGTCGAGGTCGCGCGGGGAGGTGACCTTCACCGCGCGCGGGTCGCCGTCGATGACGGTGACGCCCACACCGGTCAGCTCCACCAGGGCGGCGTCGTCCGTGGCGCCGGCTCCGCCGGCGTGCGCGCGCTCGAGCACCTCACGCCGGAATCCCTGCGGGGTCTGGACGGCCCGGAGCGCCTCGCGCGGGGGCGTCGAGGTCACCTGGCCGGAGGCGTCGATGACCTTGATGGTGTCGGTGACGGGCAGGCCGGGAACCACGGCCGGGCTGCCGGCGCGGACCCGCTCGGCGACCGCCTCGAACAGCTGGGCCGGCGCCAGCGCGCGCGCCGCGTCGTGCACCAGCACGATGTCGTCGGCGGCGGTGAGGACCTGCAGGCCGGCGGACACCGACGCGCTCCGGTCGCCTCCCCCGGCGACCACGTCGGTCCGCACCGCTGCCGACAGCCCGGCCGCCGACGCCGCGTCCGCGAGGACAGCCCGCGCCGGGTCGACGTGGGAGCCGGGCGCCACGACCACGACGTGCCCCAGACCAGACACGGCCAGGACACGGTCGAGGGCGTGCCTCAACAGTGGCTGGCCGTGCAGGTGGACGAACGCCTTGGGCATCCCGGCGCCGAGCCGCACACCGCTGCCCGCAGCGACGAGGAGAACAGCGAGGCTCAGGAGGCGAGGACCTCGTCGAGGATGGCCTCGGCCTTGTCCTCGTTGGTCTTCTCGGCGAGCGCCAGCTCGGAGACGAGGATCTGGCGCGCCTTGGCCAGCATCCGCTTCTCGCCCGCGGACAGCCCGCGGTCCTTGTCACGACGCCAGAGGTCACGCACGACCTCGGCCACCTTGATCACGTCGCCGGAGGCGAGCTTCTCGAGGTTGGCCTTGTAGCGCCGCGACCAGTTGGTCGGCTCCTCGGTGTGGGCGGCCCGCAGCACCTCGAACACGCGGTCGAGGCCCTCCTGACCCACGACGTCGCGGACACCCACGAGGTCGCAGTTGTCCGCCGGGACCTCGATGGTCAGGTCGCCCTGGGCGACCTTGAGGACCAGGTAGAGCCTGTCCTCGCCCTTGATGGTGCGAGTCTTCATCTGCTCGATCAGTGCCGCACCGTGGTGCGGGTACACGACCGTTTCGCCAACCTTGAAAACCATATGCTCTGTGCCCCTTTCGCGACCTCCACGATACCACGGGGTCACCTCGTTCCGGAACCCGACTGACGGCGTTTACGCAGGTCAGAGGCCATGCGGACACCAGATCCGGCCTTGACAGATGCCGCGTCAGCATGCATCGCGTGCGCCGCGCGGGGACTTTGCGGGGCGGCCGGGCGGGCGGTCAGGGCGGTCAGGGCGGTCAGGGCACGGCAACGGCGCGCCCGCCGGACTGCGGGCGGCGGGCTAGGGCGTGCCGCGCCGCGCGTCCCGGTTCGAGCGACGGGAGGCCGCCCGGTACTCTTGGCGCCGTGACCCGCCCAACGACTCGTGCCCCCCAGCTCGTCGTGCGCCGCAGCACCTCCGTCCTCTCGGCCGGCCTGGCCGTGGCCGGGGCGTTGGCCCTCTCCGGATGCCAGCTGACGTCCCCGCAGCAGACGACGGTGCCCTACCAGCCGGCCGACGGCGTGAACATCACCTTGGGCGCGGTCAAGGTGAACGACCTCGTGATCATCTCCAGGGCCAAGGGCCAGCAGGGCGTCCTGTCGGGGCAGATCGCCAACAGCGGCGGCCAGCCGGCGACGGTCACCATCACCGCGCCGGGGGCGCCCGCGGTCACCAAGCAGGTAGGGCCCAACTCCATGACCCACCTGTCGGGAGAGTCCGGGACGCAGCCCCGCCACGCTGCCGTCGGTGTCGGTCGAGCCGGGCTCCCTGATGAACCTCACGGTCGGCACGAGCGCCGCAGGCAGCAGCGTGGTCGGTGTGCCCGTGCTGGTGCCGAGCCTGTACTACTCGACCCTGACCCCCGCCGGGTCGTCCGCGAGCCCCTCGCCGAGCGCGACTCCCACGCAGACCTCCAGCGCGCGGACGCCCCAGCCGACCACGTCCACCGTCCCCGGCCGCTGAGCCCACGCCGCCGAGCCTGAGCTCACCGGGCACCCGTCGTACGGCGCTCACCGGGCACCCGCCGTACGCCGCGCCGGCGTGCGGCCCGCACGCCGGCGCGGCGTACGGGCCGGTCAGGCTGCTTCGAACTTGTAGCCGAGACCGCGCACGGTGACGATGAAGCGCGGGTTGGCCGGGTCCGGCTCGACCTTGGCCCGCAGCCGCTTGACGTGCACGTCCAGGGTCTTGGTGTCGCCGACGTAGTCGCTGCCCCAGACCCGGTCGATCAGCTGCATCCGGGTGAGGACCCGCCCGGAGTTGCGCAGCAGCAGCTCGAGCAGCTCGAACTCCTTGAGCGGCAGCGCCGTGTGCGAGCCGTTGACGGTGACGACGTGGCGCTCGACGTCCATCCGCACCGGCCCGGACTCCAGCGTGGCGGGGACCAGCTCGTCCGGCTCCTGCAGCCGGCGCAGCACCGCCTTGATGCGGGCCAGCAGCTCCCGGCTGGAGTAGGGCTTGGTGACGTAGTCGTCGGCGCCGATCTCGAGCCCGACGACCTTGTCGATCTCGCTGTCCTTGGCGGTGAGCATGATCACCGGCACGCTCGAGCGCTGCCGCAGCGCACGGCACACGTCGACGCCGGGCAGGCCGGGCAGCATGAGGTCCAGCAGCACGAGGTCGGCGCCGCTGCGGTCGAACTCCTCCAGCGCGTCGGGGCCGGTCTCGGCGACCGCGACCTCGTAGCCCTCCTTGCGCAGCAGGTAGGACAGCGGGTCGGAGAACGACTCCTCGTCCTCGACAACCAGGATGCGTGTCATCGGGTGACCTCTCGTGAGTCGGGGTGCCCTGAGAGCGGGCGCGGCCCGGCGGCGAGGGCCGCCGGGGTCGTGGACGGCGGTCCGCTGGTGGGCGCGGCGGGCAGCCGCATGGTGAAGGTGGAGCCGCGGCCCTCCTCGCTCCACACGGTGACGTCGCCGCCGTGGTTGGCGCAGATGTGCTTGACGATCGCCAGGCCGAGGCCGGTGCCGCCGGTGGCCCGCGAGCGCGCCGCGTCGACGCGGTAGAAGCGCTCGAAGATGCGCGCCTGCTCGGCGTGCGGGATGCCCTGGCCCTGGTCGCTGACGTCGACCTCGACCAGGTCGTCGACGCACCGGACCCCCACCGCGACGCGCGTCCCGCTGCCGGAGTAGTTGACCGCGTTGCCGACCAGGTTGCGGATCGCCGTGGTGAGCAGCTCGGCGTCGCCGAACACCTTGGCGTCGCCGGTCAGCGAGACGGCCAGCTCGATCTCGCGCGCCTCGGCGACGAGGCGGCTCTCCTCCACCGCGTCCGACGCCGCGCGGCCGACGTCGACCAGCACCGGGTCGTGCAGGGTGTCGGCCACCTGCAGCCGCGAGAGGTCGACGATCTCCTGCACCAGCTTGGTCAGCCGGACGCTCTCGACCTTCATCCGCTGCGCGAACCGCGCGACCGCCTCGGGGTCGTCGTTGGCGTCCAGGACCGCCTCGGCCAGCAGGGCGATGCCCCCGACCGGGGTCTTCAGCTCGTGGCTGACGTTGGCCACGAAGTCGCGGCGCACCTCCTCGACCCGGCGGGCCTTGGTGCGGTCGTCCACCAGGAGCAGCACGTGGGCGCTGCCGAGGGGGGCGACGCGCGCCGCGACGGTGATCCGGCCGCGTCCGAGCGGCCCCCGGGCCAGGTCGAGCTCGGCCTCGCGGATCACGCCGTCGCGCCGGACCTGCCGGGCCAGGTGCCGCAGCTCGGCGTGGGCCAGCTCCGCGTCGCGGACCAGGCCGTAGACGACGGCGGCCGGGCTGGCCTTGACCACCTGGTCGGCCGAGTCCACGACGATGCCACTGGAGCGCAGGACCGCGAGGACGTCCGCGACGCCGGGCGGGAGTGCGGGGGGCGCGGTCGGCGGGATGGTGCGCTGGGACCGCTCGGAGAGGCGGACGCCGCCCACCGCGCCGGCGCCGATCAGCATGCCGATCACGCCTCCGAACGTTGCCGCGGCTGTCGCATCCACGACACTCAGCGTACGCATCCCGGAGCGCTGTCCCGGCCGCCTCGGCGGGGCGCCCGCACGGCGCCTCCGAATGTTCACCTGGGGGTCCAGGACCGTTCACGCCCCGGTGGGAGCCTGCAGGAGCAACGCGACCCGCGGCTGCGACCGAACAGAGACAAGGGAACCATGCGCGACGCCTTCCACGAGGACCTCGACTCCATCTCCGACCAGCTCGTCGAGATGACGCGGCTGGCGGGCTCCGCGATGAACCGCGCGACGACGGCGCTGCTGGACGCCGACATCCACCTGGCCGAGAGCGTCATCGCGGCCGACGAGCAGATCGACGGGCTGCGCAAGGAGCTCGACGACCGCTCCATCGACCTGCTCGCCCGGCAGCAGCCGGTGGCCACCGACCTGCGCATGGTCGTCACCTCGATGCGCATGAGCGCCGACCTCGAGCGGATGGGCGACCTCGCCCGCCACGTCGCCAAGGTCGCCCGCCTGCGCTACCCCCAGTCGGCCATCCCCGCCGAGGCCCGCGCCACGGTGCTGCAGATGGGCCAGGTGGCCGAGCGGATCGTGGCCAAGGCCGGCTCGGTCATCGCCGGCAAGGACGTCGAGGAAGCCGTCACGCTCGAGCGCGACGACGACGAGATGGACCGCCTGCACCGCGAGCTGTTCAACATGCTGCTGGACGACACCTGGACCCACGGCACCGAGGCGGCGGTCGACCTGACCCTCGTCGGCCGCTACTACGAGCGCTTCGCCGACCATGCCGTGTCCATCGCCCGGCGCGTGGTCTACCTGGTCACCGGCGAGTGGCACACCGACGCCGAGCTCGACGGCGAGGAGTGACCTCCTCCCGTCAGCTGACCGGACCTGACCGGTATGGCGCCGTGCACGTCGCCATACCGGTCAGTCGGCGTTGAAGCGCTCGAGCGCACGGGCGAAGGCGCGGACCTCCTCGCCGGTCCACCCCTGCAGCCGGTCCTGCAGCGCCTCGCGCTGGGCCGCCATCGACGCGGCGATCACCGACGTCCCGCTGGGCGTGAGGCGCAGCGCCTTGCCGCGGGCGTCGACGAGGTCGGTGGCCTGCACGAGCCCGGCGTGCACCAGCCCGGCGAGCTGGCGGGACACGGTCGACTTGTCCAGCAGGTAGTGCGCCGCGATGTCGGCGGCTCGGCTGTCGGGGTGGTCGTGCAGGTAGTCCAGCAGGGACTGGTCCACGAGGGACAGCTGCGGCGCGTGGGCCCGCGAACGCGCACGGCCGCGGCGGGCGATCGCGGTCAGCGCGCGCTGGATGGCTGTCACGCTCTCGTGCGACGCCTCCAGCGGCTGCTGCACCTCCTGGCCCGTCATGGCCTCTCCTCCTCGTGCGGTCCGTGCGGAACCAGTGTCCCACCGGCGTATAGTTGCATTATGCAACTGCGACTGCTGGGCAGTACGCCGCCCCCTTCCGCTCCCGTGACCAAGGACCTCATGACCACCTCTGCCTCCCCCCGGCACCTCGCCGGCTCCCCGGCCCCGGCGCCGGCTCGCCACCGCCTCCTCCCCGGCCGCCAGGACGCTCCCGGCTGCTGCAGCCGGTGGCCCCGGCGGTCTCGGCGTTGCGCACCTTCGGCGACATCGGCCGGCACCTGCTCATCCCGCTGTTCCTCGCCACCGGCATGGCGCTGGCCTACCTCGGCGCGTTCCACCAGCCGACGCCGCACGCGCTGCCCACCGCCGTGGTCGGCACCAGCGTCGAGGCGAAGGTGTTCGCCCAGCAGCTCAACGACAGGTCGAACGGCGCGTTGACCGTGCGCACCGTGCCGACCGCCGACGACGCCCGCCGGCTGATCCGGGACCGGAAGATCTCGGGGGCCTACCAGACCGTGGGCGACCACGCCGTGCTCTTCGTCTCGCCGGCCGACTCCGCCACCACGGCCACCGCCGTCACCGAGGCCTTCGCCCCCATCGCCTACGCCCAGCACCAGCCGCTGAAGGTGCAGGACGTCGTCCCCGTCGGCGCCCACGACCGCAGCGGGCAGGGCCTGTTCTTCCTGCTGGTCGCGCTGAGCATCGGCGGCTACACCAGCGCGATCGCGATCTCGGCCGCCGCCGCCCACCTGAGCGCTCCCCGCCGGGTCGGCGTGGCCGCCGCCACCACCGCGGTCGTCGCCGCGCTGGGCACCATCGTGGCCGGGCCGGTCTACGGCATCATCACCGGCGAACCACCTGGCCATCTGGGCGCTGGCCTGGCTGTACGTCGCCGGCATCACGCTGGTCGGCCTCGGGCTGCACCCGATCTTCAAGCGCTGGACCACCCCGTTGCTCACCATGCTGTTCGTGATGCTCAACTTCACCTCCTCCGGCGGGGTCTTCCAGGCCCAGCTGATGCCGCGCTTCTTCTCCGCGCTGCACGGGTTCTGGAACGGCGCGGCCTGGCTCGAGGCGGCCTCGTCCCGCACCTACTTCGACGGCGCCGACATGGGCCGGCCGGTCCTGACGCTGGTGCTGTGGGCCCTCGGCGGGCTCGCCCTGATCGCCCTCAGCCACACGTGGAGCGTGCACCGCAACCGCATCGCCGACGAGGACGTCGCCGTCTCCGCCGAGGAGGAGGGGGTCCTCGCCACCTGAGGGCGGGAGGGCGTCGTACGCCGCGGATGCCGCAGGAGGGCGGGTCGGGAGCTCCCGGCCCGCCCTGCTGCGTGCGGGCGTTCGCCTGTTGAGTCTGCGCGGTCTGCTGGGTCTGCTGGGTCTGCGGCGTCGGCGACGCCCTGGGTCAGCGGCCCTGGTTGGCGACGGCGGCGATCGCGTCCTTGGCCGCCTCGGCGTCGAGGTACTCCCCGCCGCGCTGCACCGGCTGCAGGTCCTCGTCCAGGCGGTAGACCAGCGGGATGCCGGTGGGGATGTTCAGCCCGGCGATGTCGGCGTCGCTGATGCCGTCGAGGTGCTTGACCATGGCCCGCAGGCTGTTGCCGTGGGCGGCGACGCAGACGACCTGGCCGGTGCGCAGGTCCGGCACGATCGCCTCGTGCCAGTACGGCAGCAGGCGCTCGATGACGTCCTTGAGGCACTCGGTCGCGGGGGCGGCCTCGCCCAGGTCGGCGTAGCGGGGGTCGCCGGCCTGGCTGAACTGGTTGCCGGGCTCGATCGGCGGAGGCGGGGTGTCGAACGAGCGGCGCCAGAGCATGAACTGCTCCTCGCCGTACTGCTCGAGGGTGGCCTTCTTGTCCTTGCCCTGCAGCGCGCCGTAGTGGCGCTCGTTCAGGCGCCAGTCGCGGCGCACCGGGATCCAGTGCCGGTCCGCCTCGTCCAGGGCCAGGTTGGCGGTCGTGATCGCCCGGCGCAGCAGCGAGGTGTGCAGGACCTCCGGCAGCACGCCGGCCTCCTTGAGCAGCGTGCCGGCGCGGACGGCCTCGGCCCGGCCCCGGTCGGACAGGTCGACGTCGACCCATCCGGTGAAGAGGTTCTCGGCGTTCCAGACGCTCTCGCCGTGCCGCAGCAGCACCAGGGTGTAGGTCATGGGCGGCAGTCTAGGACGCGGCCCGACGGCTACCGGGGCTGCCCGGGCCCTCTCCGTCATCCGGGCTGTCCGCGCTGTCCGGGCTGTCCGCGGTGTCCGCGGTGTCCGGGCTCGGCGGCTGCGAGGCGGCGTCGTCCCCGGCTGCCGTGGTGGGCTCCTGCGGCTGGAGCAGGTGGGCGAAGGCGGCCAGGTTGCGGGTCGACTCCCCCCGTGACACCCGCCAGGCCCACTCCTTCTTCATCGACTCGAGGAAGCCGAGGGCCAGCAGCTCGTTGAACGCTCCGTCGGCCGCGTCGAGGACGACCCCCAGGACCTGGTCGAGGTACGCCGCGTCCACCCCGGCCAGCGGGACCCGCCCGGTCAGGTAGACGTCACCCGCCTTGTCGATGGCGTAGGCGAGGCCGGGCAGGCGCAGGTTGCGGCGCAGGAGGTAGCGGTAGACCGCCTCGTGGTTCTCGTCGGGGTTGCGGACGACGAAGGCCGAGACCGACAGCGACTGCTCGGCGACCACGAGGGAGCAGACGGTGCGCAGCTTCTGGTCGCCGGGCAGCGTCACGACGAGCTCGCCGGGCCGGCCGCCGAGCTCCCACGGCAGCCCGGCTTCGTCCAGGAACGCCCTGACCTCGGCCTCGACCTGCTCGGCTTGGCTCATCCGGGCATGCTAGCCAGCCTGGGCCGCCCCAGCCCTTCCGGCCACCCCCGCCCCTTCGCCCCCGCCGGCCGATCCGCCCCTCCGGCCGACTTTGTGCCCGTGGATCGGCATACCGGCGGTCGCGAGCCCCGACTTCGCCGACTCAGTGGCACAAGGTCGCGCGAGTAGTGGGCGGGCCGCCGGTCGGCGGGCGCGCGGGAGGCGGAGTCCTCCGGCGCTGCGGCTCCGGCCGACTTTGTGCCCGTGGATCGGCATACCGGTGGTCGCGAGCCCCGACTTCGCCGACTCAGTGGCACAAGGTCGCGGCGGGTGGGGGCGGCCCGTCGCCGGCCGGGCGGGGCGGGCGGCGGGCGGGGCGGGGCAAAGGGGTCAGGGGACGACGGCGGTGGGGGTGCTGGAGGGTGGGAGGACCAGGCCGGCGGGAGCTCTCGGAGCGGGCGTCGAGCGCCTCGGCGTAGACGTCCATCAGCTGGTCGGTCGTGTGCTCCCAGCCGAACTGCGAGGCGTGGCGGACGGCCCGCCCGGCGAGCTCGGCCCGGCGCGCGTCGTCGTCCAGCAGGCCCTCCAGCGCCGTGCTCCAGCTGCGGGTCTCGTGGTCGGGCACGAGCACCCCGGAGTCGCCCACTGCGGTCGGAAGACCACCGACGGCGGCGGCCACGACCGGCGTACCGCTGGCCTGGGCCTCGATGGCGACCAGCCCGAACGACTCGTTGTACGACGGGACGGCGACGAGGTCGGCGCTGCGGTACCACTGGACCAGGCGGGCGCGGTCGACCGGCGGGACGAAGCGGACCTGCGCCTCGATCCCCAGCCGGGCGGCCAGCCGCTGCAGCAGCCGGGGCGTCTCCATGCCGGTGCCGCTCGGGCCGCCGAGCACGGCCACGACCAGGGAGGAGCGCATCTCCGGCCGGCGGGCCAGCAGGTCCGCGGCCGCGCGCAGCAGCACGTCCGGCGCCTTCAGCGGCTGGATCCGGCCCACGAACAGCAGCACCCTCGCATCCGCAGGCAGCCCCACCAGGGAACGGGCCGCGGCCTGGTCGCCGGGGGTGAACACCTCGAGGTCGACCCCGGGCGGCACCACCCGCACACGGGCGGGGTCGGCGTCGTACAGCTCCACCAGCTGGCGCGCCTCCTCGTCGGTGTTGGCCACCAGGCGGTCGGCGGCCTCGACGACCTGGGCCTCACCGATCTCGCGCCCGGGCGGCTCGGGGGTGTCACCCGTGGCGAGCTGGGCGTTCTTGACCCGCGCCATCGTGTGCATCGTGTGCACCAGCGGCACCCGCCAGCGGTCCGCGGCGAGCCAGCCGACCTGCCCGGAGAGCCAGTAGTGGGAGTGGACGAGGTCGTACCACCCCTCGGGCCGGGCGGCCCCGGCGCGCATCACCCCGGCGGCGAACGCGCACAGCTGCCCCGGCAGGTCCTGCTTGCCCAGCCCCTCGTACGGCCCGGCGGTGACGTGGCGCACCACGACCCCGGGCGCCAGCTCGTGCTCGGCGGGCAGCCCGCCGGCGGTCGCCCGGGTGAACACGTCGACCTCGACACCCCGGCGGGCCAGGCGCCTGGCGGTCTCGACGACGTACACGTTCAGGCCGCCCGCGTCCCCCGTCCCCGGTTGGTCCAGCGGGGAGGTGTGCACGCTGAGCATCGCCAGGCGGCGCAGCCCGGGCGCGGCCGTCATGGGGTCTCCTGGAGCGGGTGGGGGCCGGAGGGGTGGATCGACAGGCGCAACGCCGGGCCCCACACGTGTATTTCGTTGCGCCGCACCTGCCGCAGGTCGAGCGCGGTGGGGTACGGCGCGTCGATCCCCACCGGGAAGCCGAGCAGCGTCGTGAACGCGGGCTGGTCCGGGCCGGTCTGCGGCGCGGCCCACCACACCCGCTCACGCAGGTTGCGCGCCGGCAGCCGCGGCGGCAGCCCGACGGTCAGCGCCTGCCGGGCGGCGTGCACCACGACGAGGTCGGCCCCCGGCACCGTGACCCCCAGGTCGACGCGGTGCTGCACCCGGGTCGCGGTGATCGTCAGCGGCAGCGAGTGCCGCTCGTCGTCGAACACCACCCCCCGGTACGTCGCGCCGCCCGTCGACACCGCGACGCTGTCGATCCGCACGTTGTCGTACGTCGCGTCCAGGTGCTCACGGCGGTCGGCGCCCCGCCCCTGCAGGTGCCCCCGGGCGGCGGAGACCAGCGACCCCTGCACGACCGTCTCGAACGCCAGCTGGTCCTGCCGCTGCACCGCCAGGCCCGCCGCGTACATCGACACGGTCAGGCCGTCGCCGAGGGTGATGACGCCGCGTGCCTTCATCGCCACCTGGAGCAGCCGCGGCTGGACGTCCACGACCGGCGAGCGCAGGTCGAACACCCGGCGGCCGGCGGCGCCGAGGCCGAGGACCGCGACGGCGGCGAGCACCGCCGCCAGGAACCGGACGCTCCTGCTCCGCCTTCCGCTGACCACGGGCCCACCCTATGCACGCCGGCCCGGCCCACCGCCGCGGCCGGCGGCCCAGGGCTCGGCATACCCTGCCGGACGTGGCATCGCAGCGGCCGGTCGGCACCATCACCCGGGGCACGACCAACCCCAACCGGCTGCGCCGGGTGGACCGCTGGCTGGCCGGCCCGCAGGGCTGGCGCCTGCGCCGCCCGGTGGCCGCACCGGTCGTGGTCGACCTCGGGTACGGCGCCTCGCCGGTCACCGCCGTCGAGCTGCACGCGCCGCCTCAGGCGGGTCCGCGCCGACACCGAGGTGGTCGGGATCGAGATCGACCCCGCACGGGTGCGCGCGGCGCGGCCGCTGGAGCGGGAGGGCCTGACCTTCGGGGTGGGCGGGTTCGAGGTGCCGCTGCCCGGCGGCGCCGCACCGACCGTCGTGCGGGCGTTCAACGTGCTGCGCCAGTACGACGAGGGCGAGGTCGCCGGCGCCTGGGCGACGGTCCGCGAGCGCCTCGCGCCCGGCGGGCTGCTGGTCGACGGCACCTGCGACGAGCTCGGCCGGCGCAGCACCTGGGTCGCGGTCGAGGCTGACGGCCCCCGCTCGCTGAGCCTGTCGCTGCGCCTGGCCGGGCTGCAGCGCCCCTCGGACGTGGCCGAGCGGCTGCCCAAGGCGCTGATCCACCGCAACGTGCCCGGCGAGCGCATCCACGCCTTCCTCGCCGCGCTGGACGCGGCATGGGCCACGGCAGGCGCCGCACGCGTCGTACGGCGTGCGGCAGCGGTTCCTCGCCACGGCGGCGGCGGTGCGCGGCGAGGGGTGGCCGCTGCTGGACGGGCCCGCGCGCTGGCGGCTGGGCGAGCTGACCGTGGCCTGGTCGGCGGTCGCCCCGCTCTGAGCAGCCCGGTGAGCAGCCCGGTGAGCAGCCCGGTGAGCAGCCCGCTGAGCGGCCCGGAGCCCCGCGGGCGGGCCCGGCCGCGCAGCACGAAGGCCGGGCGACATGGTCGCCCGGCCTTCGTCGTCGCTCTACGGCGTCGCGCTCACTCCTGCGGCGGCCGGGCGTAGTCGTCCTGCAGCCGCTCGATGTCGCACTCGTCGAAGTTGCCGAACGCGATCTCGAGCAGGCGGCCCGGCTCGCTGCCGCTGTTGGCCATCCGGTGCCTGGCGCCCTGCGGCACCCAGACCCGCTCGCCGACCTGGGCGACCCAGGTCTCGTCGTCGACCTGGACCTCGATCGGCACGTCGAGGACCTGCCACATCTCGTCGCGGTGGCCGTGCGTCTGCAGGGACAGGCGGTGCCCCGGCTGCACGGTGATGATCTTGACCGTGCACATCTCGTTGGACACGAACTGCTCGAACTGGCCCCACGGGCGCTCGTTGACAAAGACCTCGAGGCTGCGGTTGCGCGCGACGATGGACATGTTTCCCCTCACGTTCGGACGTTGGTTCCCGTCTGCTGCCATGGTGCCTCAGGCGGCAGCGCCTCGGACAAGAACGCGCCGATGAGGTCACGGACCGTCTTGCGGTGACGCCACATGATGCCACCTGCCGGCAGCACCTCCAGCCGCGCCGCCGGCAGGGCCTGCGCCAGGTGCTCGGCGACCCACACCGGGTGCGCGGGGTCGTCCTCCTGCGCCAGGACGAGGGTGGGCGCGGTCACCTTGGCCAGGACCGCGGCGTCGGAGAGCGGTACGGCGCCCGGCAGCGCCCGCAGCGCGCGCGAGACGGCGGTGCCGACCAGGGTGCTGGCCTGCCGGCGGCACCACACCCGCACGGCGGGCTGGCTGCGGACCGCGACGGGCTGCTCCTCCAGCAGCAGCCGGGTCATCCCCTCCACGTCGCGCTCGTCGGCGCACTGCGCCATGGCGACCAGCCGGTCGAGCGCCGCGTCGCTGCGCGGCCGGTCGACCACGGCCGGGATGACGAGCACCAGGCGCTCGAACCGGTCGGGCTCCCGCTCGAGCAGCGCGCACAGGGCGCCGGCGCCCATGCTGACCCCGAGCGCCCGGGTGGCCCGCACGTGCCCGGCCACCGCCTCGAGCTCACCGGCCAGGGCGGCGTAGGTCCAGTCGCTCTCGGGCGCGGCCGACGCGCCGTGGCCGCGGAAGTGGAAGAAGGTGCGGCTGCCGGCGACACCGGACCCGAACGGCCGGGTGGTCTCGATCGAGCCGGCCAGCCCGTGGGCGAAGACGGTGGAGGGCAGCCCGGACCCGGTGGTCATGACCTCGAGGGCGCCGTCGGGCCCGTCGAGCAGGGACGTCAGCGGCGCTGCGGACGTCAGGGTCACCAGGAGCCGTAGGAGCCGTTGCCGGACGACCCCCGGCCGCCGATCCGCCGCAGGGCGGGCCGGACGTCGGCCAGGTAGACCGCGGCGGCGACCACGGGCAGGATGCCGATGCCGAGCGGGTTCTGGGCCGTCACGAAGCCGATCGCCACGGCGATCACGAGGATGATCGTCCAGATCTGCTTGGTCAGCTTGCCGGCGGCGGTGAACGCCTCGGCGCGGTGCCGCAGCGCGTCGACCAGCGCGAACACCTCCATCGCGAGGGCGGCGAGCCCCAGCAGCAGCGCGATGTAGAACTGCAGGCTTCCCACGACACCCATTCCCATGGGCCCAGCGTACGGGGCCGCGCTGTGGCGGTGGTCTCAGATGTCGAGGACGAGCGTGAACGGGCCGTCGTTGACCAGCTCGACCGCCATCATGGCCCCGAACCGCCCGGTCGCCACCTCGATCCCGCGCCGGCGCAGGGCCTCGACGACGGCCTCGACGAGGGGCTCGGCCACCGCACCGGGCGCCGCGTCGCTCCAGGACGGGCGGCGGCCCTTGCGGGTGTCGGCGTAGAGCGTGAACTGGCTGACCACGAGCACCGGGGCGGCACAGTCGGTCACGGAGCGCTCGTCCCGCAGGATCCGCAGCTCGGCGATCTTGCGCGCCAGGGTGGCGACCTGCTCCGGGCCGTCGTCGTGGGTGGCCGCGACCAGGGCGAGCAGGCCGGGGCGGTCGATCGCACCGACCACCTCCCCGTCGACGACGACGCTGGCGCGGGTGACCCGCTGCAGGACGGCCCTCACGGAGGCGTCAGAGCCCGACGGCGACCACGGCGCCGACCGGCTCGCCGTGACCGAGGACCGGCGCGTGGGCCAGCTCGGCCAGGACGTCGGCCTCGATGCCCAGACGGGCCAGCGCCGCCGCCATGACGACCGGCCGGGCCCGCTGGGCGCCGTCGGCGATCTTCAGCGCGACCCCGCGCCCGTCGGGCAGGCCGAGGGCATAGACGCTCTCCGCGCCGTCCTTGGCGACGGCCCCGGGCAGCCCGCGGATCAGGGAGGTGACGTCGCGGCGCGTGCCGCCGAGCCACTCGGGATGGGCGGTGATCGCCGAGGCGACCCGGGCCTCGTCGGTGCCTGCGGGCGGCCGAGGCCAGCCGGCCGAACGCCCGGGCCAGCCCGGTCAGCGAGATCGCCATGACCGGCGCGCCGCACCCGTCGATGCCCGTCGCGGCGACGGGCTCGCCGGCGAGCTCGGCCAGCGTCTCGCTCATCAGCTGCTGCAGCGGGTGGGCCGGGTCGCGGTACGTCGCGAGGTCCCAACCGTTCGCGACGCAGGTCGCCAGCATCGCCGCGTGCTTGCCGGAGCAGTTCTGGGCCAGGGAGCTGGCCGGCCGGCCGTCGGCGACCCAGGACCGGCGCTCGGCCTCGTCGTACGGCAGGTCGGGGGTGTTCTGCAGGTCGTCCTCCTTCAGCCCCGCGCCGTCGAGGATCCGGCGCACGCCGTCGAGGTGGAACGGCTCGCCGGAGTGGCTGGCGCTGGCGAGGGCCAGCAGCTCGCCGTCGAGGTCGAGGCCGGCGCGGACCATGGCGAGCGCCTGCAGCGGCTTGTTGGAGGACCGCGGGAAGGTCGGCCCGGTGACGTCGCCGACCGAGAGCAGCACCGTGCCGGCGCCGTCGACGGCGACCACGCTGCCGTGGTGGACCGACTCCACGAAGCCCGAGCGCACGACGTGGGCGAGGACGGGGGCGGCGTACAGGGACGGGGTCGGGGAGGTCACGGCGAGAGCCTAACGGCGGACGGAACCGGGCAGGGACGGGCACGGAGCGGGCATCGAACGCAGCACGGCCGGCCGACCCGAGGGTCGACCGGCCGTGCGGTGGAGCGGCGGAGGGCCTGAGCCCCGGCGCGTCAGGTCAGTCGCCGACCTTGGTGGCGGCGGTCTTGGTGGCCTTGCTCGCGGTGGCGGCCGTCTTGCGGGCGCTGGTGGCGGTGGCCTTGGTGGCCCGCTGGGTGGAGGCGGTGCGCTTGCGGGCGGTCGTGGTCGTGCGCTTGGCCGAGCTGCGGGTGCCGGCGGCCGACTTGCGCACGGCCTTGGCGCTCGTGGCGGCCTCGTCCTGCACCGACTCGGCGACGGTCTCCACGGCGGCGGTGGCCTCGTGGCGGCCGGTGGTCAGCGTGGCGCGGGCGGCGCGCTGGGTCTCGGCGGCGGCCTTGCGGGCGGTGGTGACGGCGCCGCGGCCGAGGCGGACGGTGGTCTCGGCCTGGGCGATCAGGTCCTGCGTGGCCTTCTGGGTGCGCAGGCGCTTGACCAGCTTCTCGCCGCGCTCGGCGAGGTCGTCGTAGGACTCCTGCGCCTGGCCGGCGATCTCGAGCGTGCGGTTGAAGGCCAGCGTGGGGACGTGCTGCGCCTGGCCGGCGACGCGGGCCGGGAGCCCGGTGACGGAGAAGCCGGCGCGGGCGGCGGCGGCGCGCTCGCGGGCGTCGCGGACCTTCTCGACGGCGAGGTCGGTGATGCCGACGGCGACGTAGACGGCCGTGTTGTCGGTGACGGTCCTGCGGATGTCGGTGACGGGGGTCATGACGATCTCCTTGAGGTGGTGGTGGCTTTCGGGGCCGGCTTCGTGGCGGCCGGTGCGGGCGTGGCCGACGGGGTCTTCGTCGACCTGCTCCGGGCCGGCGCGGTCCGTGCCGGCGGGGTCTCTGCTGCGTCCGTCGCGGCACCGGTGGCGCCGTCGCCGACGAACGACTCGTACACGTCCAGCAGCACCGAGCGCTGCCGGTCGGTCAGGCGGCGGTCGGCGAGCACCGCGGCCCGGACGTCCACCACGGGGCTGTCCCCGTGGTCGGCCTGCTCCTCCAGGATCCCGGCGCGCACGTAGAGCGACTCGGCCGAGATGCGCAGGCCCTTGGCCAGCTGCTGCAGGATCTCGGCACTCGGCCGCTTCAGGCCCCGCTCGATCTGCGAGAGGTAGGGGTTGCTGACGCCGGCGACCTCCGAGAGCTGCCGCAACGAGAGCTGGGCGGCCTGGCGCTGCTCGCGCAGGTAGCCGCCCAGGTCGTGCACGGAGATCGGAGCCAGCTTGGACATGACCCCAGTGTGCTTGCTGGAGTTAGCAGATTGCAAACCCAGCAAGCGTGAACCGACTCACACGGGTCGCCATACCGGGACAGACCGGACCGAAAGCGGTCAGCGGGCGACGACCTCGGTCTGGGCGGCGGTCAGGCTGCCCGTGGTGAGCACCGCGTCGAGGGCGGTGTTGCGCTTGACCAGCGCCAGCGCGATGGGGCCGTCCTCGTAGTGCCGGCCGACCGAGGTGAGGAAGCCGACCGGGCGTCCGTCCAGCTCGAGCGCGTCACCGCGCGCGGGCAGCGTGTGGCCCGAGCCGTCGAGGTGCAGGAACACGAGGCGCCGCGGCGGGCGGCCCAGGTTGTGCACGCGGGCGACCGTCTCCTGGCCGCGGTAGCAGCCCTTGTGCAGGTGCACGGCGGTCCGCAGCCAGTCGACCTCGTGGGCGATGGTGCGGTGGTCGGTCTCGAACCCCAGCCGCGGGCGCCAGGCCGCGATCCGCAGCGCCTCGGCCGCCCAGGTGCCGGCCAGCGGGCGGTCGCCCACCGCGGCGACCAGGTCGGCGCGGGGCACGAGCAGCTCGCGCCACGGGCGCTGCTCCCCCGGGTGGTCCACGACCGTGCCGTACGCCGCGGTGTCACCGACCAGCCGCGGCCACGGGTCGCTCCAGGCCAGCGGCTCGCCGGGCGCGGTCTCGGCCCGGACCGGCTCGCCGAGCACGGCCCAGTCGGCGGTGACGTCGGCGACCTCGACGCGCAGCATGAAGCGCATGGAGTACAGCCAGGCGGTCAGGGCGCCGGAGGTGCCGGGCTCGGTCGTGATCCAGGTGGTCTGCCCGTCGTCGACGAGGTGCAGGTCGTGCTCGATGTGACCCTTGGGGCTGAGCACCAGCGACTCGGTGGAGGTCAGCGGCGCGAGGCCGGTGAGCATCTGGGTGGTGATCGAGTGCAGCCACGAGAGCCGGTCGGGGCCGGTGACCGTCACGACCCCGCGGTGGGAGAGGTCGACGGCGGCGAGGCCCTCGGTGAGCAGCCGCTGCTCGCGCAGCGGGTCCCCGTAGTGGGCCGCGACGCCCGCGTCGGCGCCGTCGGCCGCCACCGCGCCGGGAGCCGCCAGGAGGGGGCTGGGCGCGATCGGCGGGGTTGTCACTGCCTCGACTGCTGGGAGCACGCTGCACACCATCCGTGGATTGCCATGTGTTTGACGTCAGCCACAAAGCCGTGGCGGGCCAGAAGATTCCCGACGAAGGCGTCGGCGTCCCCGATCGCGCTCTCGGTGACCGTCCCGCAGCCGAGGCAGACCAGGTGCAGGTGGTCGGCGTGCTCGGCCAGGTGGTAGGTCGGAGACCGGTGGTCCAGGTGCGTGTGGGTGACGACGCCGAGGTCCTCGAGCGCCTCGAGGTTGCGGTAGATCGTGGACAGCGGCAGCGCCGCGCCACCGTCGCGGGCGACCGTGGCCGCGAGCGCGTCGGGGGTGGCGTGCCCGAGCTCCTCGACCGCCGCGATGACCCGGCGCCGCTGGGGCGTCATCCGCATGCCGCGGGCGCGGAGCGTGGCGACGATGTCCTGCACCCTGTCGAGCCTACTCGCCGCGCCTGCCGCACACGTTCGCCGGAGAACGAGCGGCAGCACCTAGCCTGCGTGGGTGCCGAGACGACGTCTACGACCGAGCAGACCAAACCCGCGCACCACGCCGCAAGCGTCGCGTCACGACGCGTCATCGATGAGCCTGGTGGCGCTGGTCCTGGTCCTGGTGGTCGGGGGCGCGGCGGCCTACCTCGCCCTTCTCAACCACACGGCGACGAGCAACATCAAGCACGAGGCGCTGCTCCCCCCGCCGGCGAACGATCCCAAGCCCCCAGCAGGGATCCCCGCGCCGGCGGATGCCGAGAACATCCTGCTCATCGGCTCGGACGCCAAGCCGCCGCGCCCCAGGCCCGCTCCGACGTCATCATGCTGATGCACGTCAACCAGGAGCACACCCAGGTCCACCTCATCGCACTTCCCCCGCGACCTCTACGTCCCCGGTCCCCGGGCATGGCAAGGACAAGATCAACGCGGCGTACGCCTACGGCGGGCGCGCCGCTGCTGGTCCGCACCATCCAGGACCTCGCTCGGCGTGCCGATCGACCACGTCGGCTGATCGGGTTCGACCGGTTCAAGGCGATGACCGACGCCATCGGCGGGGTGAGCGTCTACGCCGACGAGCCCAGCACCGGCATCGTCAAGGGCTGCAACGACCTCAACGGCAACCAGGCCGCTGGCCTTCGTGCCGCGAGCGGCCACCACTCAGCGAGGGCGACATCTCCCGCGGTCAAGCGCCAGCAGGCGTTCATCAAGGCGCTGACTGCTCAAGGGCCTGTCGAAGCACACCCTGGCCAACCCGCTCACCCTCGCCCGCTTCATCGACGCCGGCACGAGGAACCTCACCCTGGACCAGAGCTTCTCGGTGGCTGACCTGCGCTCGCAGGCGTTCCGGATGCGCAACATCCGCGGCAGCGACATCGTGCTCACTCACTGCGCCGTTCAGCGGATTCGGCACGAGCCCCGTGGGCGGCTCCATCGAGGTCGTCGACGAGCCCCGGATGCAGGACCTGTCGGTGGCGCTGCGCAGCGACGACATGGCGAGCTTCCCGGTCGGCACGCAGATCCCCTGACCCACCGACAGCCACCGCTTTCCACGCCGCCCGGAGCCGGACGGCGACCGGTCAACCGGAGAGGACTGCGGCGACCGCGGGCACGGCCCGGCTGATCTGGTCGGCCATCTGCACGAACAGCTCGTCCGCACGGCGGTACGGGTCCACGACGTCCGCCTGGGCGGCCTCCAGCGGAGGCTCGAGACCGCGGCGGGCGGCGACGACACGGACCACGGACTGCAGCCACGCCTGCGTACCGACCGGCGCGTCGCCCAGCCCGTCACGATCGAGGCGGCCCGCCAGCTCGGCGAAGTCCAGGAGGGTGAAGATGTAGCGCAGCGCCTTGGGGTGCAGCGTGGCCACGTGTCCGCGGTGCGTGCGGGTGGCGGTCAGGACCAGGTCCGCCTCGGCCACCATCGGGGCGGTCAGCTGCCGGGCGACGAAGCCCGAGGCGTCCAGGCCGTACGCCGCCGCCTGCGCCGCCGCGCGGGCGTCCATCCCCTGCCCTGCGAGCGCGCCGGTGCCCGCGCTGGTCACGACGGTGCGCGGGCCGTCGTCCGGCCGGCGGGTGTCGAGCTCGCGCTGCAGCAGGAGCTGGATGAACGGGGATCGGCACACGTTGCCGGTGCACACCACCAGCACGCGTCCCCCCGGGTCGGTCACGGTGCGCTCAGCCGACGCGCTTGAGCTGGGCCGAGGCGTGGCTCTGCATCGGCTGGCCCACGGCCGCCATGTCCATCGCCCACAGCAGCTCACCGTTGACCAGGCCGAACATCCGGGCGCCGGCGTTGTACTCCTTGGCCGCGGGGCTGCGCATCACGCCGTCGGTGCGCATCTGGATGACGGGCTTGTCGGGGTCCCGGCGGCCGACGTACATCTCCAGGATCCCGGTGTTCTGCGTCAGCAGGAGCTCGATCTCGCCGTTGTCCAGCGGGCGCCAGATGCCGAGCTCGGTCGCGAGCGGTCGGACCCGGTCACCGGCCTCGTCCAGCAGCCAGGTGTGGCTCTGCCACTCCAGGAACGGCCGCCCGTCGTGCGACACGACGATCTCCTGACCGAAGTGGGCCGACTCGATCGTGGGGTAGCCGACGACGCCGGCGCCCTCCCAGCGCCCGACCAGCCACGCCAGCGGCGCGAGCGCGGGGGCGAGGGTGGCGTCGAGTTCGAAGGGCATGTCAGCGCGGGCCGCGCACGAGGCGGTAGACCACGTAGACGGCGAACCACATGATCAGCACGGCGCTGGCGATGAGCAGGGCGATATAGAACGTCTCCACGGACGGAATCGTAGCCTTTGGCCCATGACTGCTTCCTCCCGCCGGCTCGTCGTCAAGGTCACCTCCGGTCAGGAGGCCCCCGAGCGGCTGTCCCAGGCCGTCACGGTCGCCGCCACCGCGGTGGCCAGCGGGGTGCCGGTGAGCCTGTGGCTGACCGGTGAGGCGTCGTGGCTGGCGGTGCCCGGCCGGGCCGAGGAGTTCGTGCTGCCGCACGCGGCGCCGCTGGCCGAGCTGCGCGACCTGCTGCTGGCGTCGGCCCGGGTCACGGTCTGCACGCCAGTGCGCGGCGCGGCGCGAGATCACCGCGGCCGACCTGCTGCCCGGCGCGGAGATCCGCGGCGCCGCGGCGTTCGTGGAGGAGGTCCTGCAGGACGACGTGCAGGCGCTCGTCTACTGAGGCGGGCTCAGCCGACGAGCAGCCGGCCGACGACGTAGACGACGACGCCGCAGCCCAGGACCGACGCCGACGCGCAGGCCAGCTGGCTGCGCGGGCCGCTCATCGTGGGCAGGGCGCCCAGGACCGCGCGCAGCGCCGCGCTGACCGCCGTGACGCCGAGGCCGAGCACGGCGGCCGCCCCGAGGGAGACGCCGCCGGTGACCGCGGAGACGCCGACCGCCGCCGCCGTGCCGGCGACCAGGGCCAGCGGCAGCAGCAGGGGACGCAGCCGGGGGACGCGGGCGAGCAGGTCGACCAGGGCGCAGACGGCGACGGCGGCCCCGGCCACCGCCATGACCGCGCCTCCCTCGGCCGTCCGCGGCAGCGGCACGAGGCAGCCCCCGGAGACGATCAGGGCGAGCGCGGTGATGACCGAGGCCACCGACTCCACCAGCCGTGGCCGGCCGTCGCGCCGCAGCAGCTGGTGCAGGAACGCCACGACCATCGAGCCGGCCAGGGCGGCCGGCACCCAGCGCAGGAACGGGTCGTCGCGGGTCAGCGCCACGGTCAGGACCGTGGCGACCGTGCCGACGCCGAGGACGAACGACGTCCCGCGCGGGCTCGGCAGCCCCAGCAGCCCGGCCCAGCCCCACGCGAGGACGCCGGCGCCGAGCGCGACGGCGGCGGCCACGAACGGCACGCCGGCCAGGACGGCGAGGACCAGCAGGCCGCTGTACGCGACGACGGCGAGCGGCACCAGCGGGCGCACGACCGGCGGCGCCACCAGGGGCGGCGTGCCCGGAGGCACCGGGTGCACTCCCCGGGCGCGGCGGTTGCCCCGCGTCGGCGGAGCGGCTGCCGGGTCGGGTAGGGCGTCGCTCACGGCACGCATCCTCCCATCACCCCCCGGCGAACGGCGGCAGCACCTCCAGCGTGGCCCCCTCCGACAGCCGGCTGGACGCCGCGGCCGGGCGGCCGTCGAGCAGGACCGTGGCGACCTGCAGCACCGGCCCCAGGTCGGCGTGGGTCGCCTCGGCCCGGGCCAGCACGTCGGCGACCGTCTCCCCGGCGAGGACCTCGGTGTCCAGGCCGGCCGCCGCGCGGGCCCCGGCCCAGTAGCGCACCGTCACCTGCGGCGCCGCTTCCGCGGCCGGTTCGATCGCAGTCGCCATACCGGCGCCTCCTTCTTTCCCTGCGGGGTCTCACGGTGCGAACCTCCGGGCGGGCTGCCCGGACCTCGCATATTCTGCCTTGGGTGGCCCACCTGTTACTGCTGACCAACACGATGGCGCCGAGCGCCGAGGTGTTGCCTGCACTGGGCCTGCTCACCCACCAGGTGCGCGTTCTGCCCGCCGAGCCGGCCGCCCTGGTCGATGCCCCCCCCTGCGACGTCGATCCTCGTCGACGCCCGCCGGGAGCTGGCCCTGGGCAAGTCGCCTGTGCCGGGTGCTGCGGGCGACCGGGATCTCGGTGCCGCTGGTGGCCGTGCTGACCGAGGGCGGCCTGGCCGGCCTCAACGCCGACTGGGGCGTCGACGACGTCCTGCTGGAGGCCGCCGGGCCCGGCCGAGGTCGAGGCGCGGCTGCGGCTGGCGATGACCTCGATGCACCGCCTCGCCGACGAGGAGCCGGGGCAGCTGCAGATCAGCTCCGGCGACCTGGTGATCGACGAGGCGACGTACTCCGCGCGGGTCGGGGGGCGGCTGCTGGACCTGACCTACAAGGAGTTCGAGCTGCTCAAGCACCTGGCCCAGCACCCCGGCCGGGTGTTCACCCGCGCGCAGCTGCTCCAGGAGGTCTGGGGCTACGACTACTTCGGCGGCACCCGCACCGTCGACGTCCACGTCCGCCGGCTGCGGGCCAAGCTCGGCCCCGAGTACGACGCGCTGATCGGCACCGTGCGCAACGTGGGCTACCGGTTCGTCCCCGAGGCCGGCCCGCGCGAGGACGACGACGCGCTGGCCCCTGCCTGAGGCAGGACGGCCACCCCGCCTCACTTTGTGCCGCTGAGTCGGCGTCCGTGGCCGTTACCACACCCGGTTCGCCGATGCACCTCACCTGTCATCACCCAAGCGCGGCCGAGTACGTCTTGTACAACTGGTTCGCCCAGCCGTGGACGTCAAACTGTTCCCTCGCCCGCTTATGCCCGGCCGAACCCATCTGCCGACGCAAGTTCTCATTGCCTAACAAGCGGCAGATCGACTGCGCCATGCCGTCGACGTCCCCCACGTCGACAAGAAGGCCGGTCACGCCGTCCTCAACAACCTCGGAGACCCCCCCGACACGCGTCGCTACAACCGGTCGTCCAGCAGCGGCTGCCTCCAAGAGAGTTGTAGGAAGCGCCTCGGATTCGGACGGCAGAAGGACAACACTCGACTGGGCGAGAATGGTTGAAACGTCAGTCCTCATTCCGGTGAAGGTGACACGATCCGCTACCCCGAGATCGCGTGCTTGTCGCTGAGAGGCACGTTCGGCCCCTTCTCCGACGACGAGCAGCCGTGCTTCGGGGAACTGGCTCAGCACCTTCGGCCATGCGGATAGAGGCGGTTGCGTGGCCCTTCAGCCGCCTGAGAGCAGCCACAATGCTGACCACTTGCGCCCCTGGCGGTGTGACCATTGTTGTCGGAAGCACCAACGAATGCTGCTCGAAGGCCGCCACGTCCACTCCGTTGTAGATCACTTGCCAGTTCGGCCTCCGGCGATAGCGGTTGGCGAAACTGTCCAGGGATGCTTTGGAGACAAAAATGAGCGCCCGCGAACGGCTCGCCGAAGATGACAGCCGCATACTCCTGGACGGCTTCCCGAGCAGCCAGCGGGCGGGCCACGTGATGAAGCGTGCAGAAGGCTGGCCGGCCCGCTATGCGCGCGGCGAGAGGCGCCAAGATGCTCGAATATTCAAGATGGGCGTGCACCACGTCGCAACCTGATGCTCTGATCGCGGACGTTACTGCTCGCAACGCCGGCGGGTGCGGCGGCCTCGGCACGTTGAGGTAGGTCACCTCAACGCCGCTGACTCCAACACAGTGGCCATGTTGGTGGCCGGGCCCACGGGGCCTGCCAGGGATGCCACCCGGAGATTCAACCCGGCCTCGGTCCCCGCCGAGGCGAGAGTGGCCAGCAAATTCTCCGCACCACCCAGCGTGAGTGAGTCGACGAGCGCAAGTACTTTGATAGGGCGACGCATAAGACCTACCTCCCACCGGCGACAACTAGGGAGGACCCGGTGCGCACGACTTCAGCGACGGTAACCGATGACCACGTCATGTCGAGCTGCTGAAACGTCGCACCATCGCTTCGGCGTTGACTCAGGCACATAGGATGCGAGCCGCCTCGGGAGATGAGCCAGCCGTCATGGGCCAACCTCGCCGGGCCGGCTGTTACCGCAACGAACACGCGGCGGTAAGATCAGGGGCTTGGTGGCTCCGAATGACCGCTCCTCAGTTCCCGCGTCCACAGCCGCACTGACATGGTCCGCACAGGCGCAGTAGGTCTCGACGATGCTCACCGCCGCTCCTGTCCCCTTTTGGTCCCAACCGTCATGCGTATCAGTCACCCGCCCTCCACGAATCCAGCAGGGCCAGCGCTATATCGAGACTGCCTCGGTTCGGGTACAACACCGACCTTCGAACTTCGTACCTCGGCGTCTTGGACGTTGTCCAGCCTTCCTGCGTGGTGACAGCGAAACGGTATCCGGCCGCATCGGCGGCCGCGACGGTGTCGGCGTTGTAGTCCGATGCCCTCCCATTCGGGTACGCCAGTAGGTCTACCGTGGTCCTCAGCCGCTGCGACAGTTCGGCACGGGAGTCGACAAGATCCTTGGCGACGGCACACGTCAACTCTTGAGACAGAATCGCGTGAGCAGTTGTGTGAGAGCCGATGTCGAACCCTGCGTTCACCAATTGCTGGGCTCCGGACCAGTCGAAGAACAGATCCGACGGGGGCGCAGAGCCGTCTGGCATCAAAAGGGACACCAGCTCGGTTACGGCTCGCGAACGACCCTCGTGGCTCCTGACCTTCAAAACTTCCGACACCTCGCAATAGGCGCGCCTCCGCGCCGCGGTCGACGTCAAGTCGATATCCGCTCCTTGCCACTCGATTCGAGGACGAGTGCCGGCGCTGAAGGCCCAGCCAAGCATCTCCCACCAGCAGGGCTCCGAACGCGACATAAGCGCCGGAACAAGAAAAAATGTCGCTGGTAAAGAGTTCTCAAGGAGAATCGGTGCGGCCAGCGTCAAATTGTCGGCATAACCATCGTCAAAAGTCAACGCGACGGCACGACGGGGCAGGCGTCGCCCCTCAAAAATCTCGCCAAGCGCCCAACCCAGGGGTACGACATTGCAGCTCCGCTTGAGAAGCCGCACCTGAAGCGCAAACCCTCGTTCCCCCGCGCGATCTGGCGATGGAAAGCACCAGGTACCTCGGATATTATGCCAGCCAAGCACCAACAGCCCTTCATGCGCTGGCGTGTGCGGTACGTGTCTCAATTCAGTCCTACCTGTTCATTACCGGTTAGCACAGGTTCAAACCTCCATGCTTGCTGGGCTGCCTGCCGTTATAGTCTCGATCACGTTCGCTGGCGTCCGGCGCAGGTAAGGCGTTGGCGGATTGTTCATGTGCGCCAAGGCCAGAGCCTGCTACTGCCGCGCCAGCGTCACTACAAGGTCACCGATCCCACGCCAGCATGACCCTCCTCAGCGTTCCTGTCAGGACCTTTTGGCCAAACTATGTGAACAACACCCAGCTCGCGGGGGGTGGGTGTACGCATGCTGGCCTAGGGCAAATGTCGCTTGGCGGCATGGCAAAGCGCGAGTCGCCGCAAGGACCAAGCGCCATGGCGCACCGCAACATGCCTCTCATTGCGAGTCGCTGCGTACGGTGCTGTGGCAGGCCCGGGACGTTCGGACTAAGTTCCTGGCCGCCCTGCATGATTGGGGCCCGGACGGCCCAAAGCTGGTGATCCCGAGCCCACCCGCGCCTGCCGGTCATCTGCTCCTTGACCCATTCGCGACCTTTTAGCCGCCGAGCCCTGTGTGGCTGACTACTCCCGTCGCGTCCATAATTCGGGGGGTTGACACGGGCCGTCTACCCGCCCGATGAGCGAGGGAAACAGGCCTTCCTCTCTTACGCCGGTCTACGGTACGGTCATGAAGTGTCGAGACTGAAACTGCTGATGGCCCGCAACCGGCACGCCTACCGGTGGTCAGCCTTCGGGCGGAATGTGGCGCGATACTATCTCCGCCGGCCACATGATCCCGATTTCGCCGCCTTCGCGCACTTTGGCGACCGACCCGGCTCGTTCCTGGACGTTGGCGGGAACACAGGCCAGTCCGCTTTGTCCTTCCGCATCTTCAACAAGCGGGCGCCGATCTTGTCGGTCGAAGCAAATCCGCTCAATGAGCCTGAGCTGAAACTCGTACGCAAATTACTCCGGCGCTACGACTTCAGGATTTGCGCCGCGGGTGCGGCGCCAGGTACCGCCACGCTCCACGTTCCGGTGTACCGCGGCCTTCCCCTAACAGGCGAAGCGTCACTATCGCGCGCGACTCGCGAAAGCGTGGCCGACTCCTGGTGGTTGCTCGGCACAGGAGCGTCGTTGGATGCAGTAGAGCTACGCGAAGTCTCCGTGGCCGTCCAGCGTCTTGACGACATGGACCTGTCTCCCGCGTTCGTGAAGATCGACGTCGAGGGCGCCGAGCCACAGGTCCTCAATGGTCTCGTGGAGACGATCGCCCGCCACCGTCCGATCTTCTTGATTGAAGACAGCGACGACGTGCACGACGCCGTTGTGACCTTCTTCAACGAGCGGCGCTATCGAACCCTCGAGTACCACCCGGGCGACGACCGGCTGCAGAAGCCTACGGATCGCTCGGCGCGAAACCTCTTTTTTGTACCAGATGAACTCCCTGAAGAGGCAACGACGTAGGGGCTCTTCACCGATGCGTGTGGGCTGCGGTTGATGGCCTCGGCGCCACCGTTGGTCGCACAGGAGGTGGGCGACTCCGGGCGGCCGCGGCGAGCGTGGATGTCCCGCTGGACCGGACGCCGAACCTGGTCCACGACGCCGTGGCGAGCTTGACGACGTGGAAGGGCTCCACTCCGCGCGAGAGCGTCGTCGAGCTGGTCGCCCGCGGCTTCCGCAGTGACTACTACGTCCGCGTCGACCTTGGGCATCAACGCGATGCTGCTGCCCGGGGAAGCCGCACGATGTCGCCCAGAGCAGATGGGGCTCCCAGAGCAAGCCCCGCCATGGCGCCAACTCCGCTGGCCGCGAGCACAACGGTTAACGCCATAGGCCCAGGCGCAAGGTATAGCCGGGCCGGTAGCCCAAATGCCACGACGCCCGCAACCGCACAGAGGCCGGGCGTCATCGCGCGCAAGTTGCTTGACCAGCTGGCCCCAACGTAGCGGTTAGCCAACAACATGCGCGCCGGGTTGTAGAAGATGTTCCATACTAAGTGGACCGCCGCCACCGCAACGATCCCGCGGTGTGCCACCACGACCATACTGATGATCAACACCGCCGTTGAAGGCACCGTTAGAGCCAGAAGCCGGCCGGGATGACCAGTTGCACTGAAAATGTCACCCGACGCGTATCCCACCGATCCCAGCGCTGCCGCCAAGGAGATGAGCACCATCGGGGTGACGGCCGGAGACCAGCGGTCGGAAAAGAGCACGGTGATCGCGTCCCGGCTCGCAAGGGCAAGGGTCACCCCCGCGGGGAAGCTGAATACCGTGATCCACCGAAGGGCTTTGTTCATCACGGAGGCCATGCTCAGACCCTCTGCCCTGGCTCTCGAATACAGCGGAAACGCTACGGTTGCGAACATCCAATATGAGCTCAGGAGCAGCAACTCCGGCAGCCGATATCCGACCGTATAGTAGCCGAGGGCTGAGGGCCCGAGCTGGTGGCCCACGATAAAATAGTCTGAATCGTCCGCGAACACATCGACAATCCTCAGCCCGACAACCGCCCATCCGAAATGGAACATCTGAGCAACCGCGGACCGATCGAAGGCAAGGCGAGGTCTATGACCAATCAGCCACCACGACAACACGCATCCTACTGCCTCACCGCACAACAGGCCGGCGACCAGCGCCCAAGCGCCGAAGCCAGCAGGGGCCAGAGACATTGCGACCGTAAACCGCACGACCGCGCGAGTCATATCCGCGACGGCACGACTCCGAAAACCAAGGTCCCGACGCAGTATTGCATCCGGCAACTGACCGAAGCCACGGAGCAGAAGATAGAGAAAAAGAACACGGAAGAGCATGGTCTGGTCAGGGCTGCGCATGACCGCCGCGATCCACGGCGCGATCGCTTCCAGCAACAAGGTCAGGAGCGCCGCCACAGTCAGGTTGACACTGAGAACCGATTGCACTCGCCGCGTGAACCCTCGCTCCTGCTCGTATATCAGCGAATTGCCTAGTCCCAGATCCAAGAGGAGTTCAGCAAATCCGAGTATTGCCATGCCAGCGGCGAACACGCCGAAGTCCTCGGGGGCGAGAATGCGCGCTAAAACCAACGTCATAACAAACAGCAGCATTCGACTACCGCCCAGCGACACCGCTGCCCAAAGGAATGCCTTCGGCGCAAGTCGCCGCGTGGAACCCCCATCTGCAGGCTCCGGCTTCACGAACGTATGCCATTTCCGGGCATGCGCTCAGCCTTAGGCCACAGCGGCTCGTGATCCCCCCGGAGGTAACGGACAACTCCCCCCACTCCGACTGCCTGCAGAAACAATACTTGGGTGAACGGCCGCGCCCAGGCTGGCACCTCACCTCCCCGCGCAACCTGCGTCAGACACAGCCCCACCACGGCGTGCACACCCAAGGCGGCGCGCGCCACCCTGCTTCGACGGGCTGACCACACGCATTCCCCCAGCAGCACCACGTGAGCAATGGGCCCCGCTGTCGACCGTAGAAGGCGATGGCCCCATATCTGCCCCGCCACGGGTCCAACCCCTGGGATCAACGAGCCAGGCCGGTGTCGCAGCACCCGCAACGTCCCCGCCACCACGCGGGTGCGTCGCTCCCACTCAGCGGCTAACCCTGGGCTCGCTTCTTCCGTGGTGAAGGCGCAGGGCTCGTAGACGATTCGCTGGTGGCGCTCTGTCACGTCGAGCGCGAGCCACAGGTCGTCGTTCACCACACCCGATGGCATTGGCGTGAATAGGTTACGTCTGATCGCCAACAATTCTCCAACGAGGCCGATCGTCGTTCCTCGCGCCGACTCCGCACGCTTTAGCCAGTCTTCGAAGCGCCAGTAATACTGCTGACCGGCAGGATCGGTGACACGCTTTGCCCCGGCGACTGCGCCCACCGTGGCGTCCTGAAAGTGGCGAACCATCATTGCCAGGGCATCGTCAGATAAACGCGTGTTGGCGTCATTCAGCACTACAATATCGTGCACGCACATCGCGACACCGTCGTTGATGGCCGACGGCTTGCCTCGTCGTTCGTTGGCGACGTGCACTTCGGCAGTAGTCGTTTTCGCAGCAGTGTAGGTCGGATAGTCATCCGCCACGACCACGATCTGCAATGGGCCGGGGTAAGCCTGCGCCTTGAGTGCCGCACCTTTTCCACTATGTAGTGTTGCTCGCGGTAGGCCGGAACCACTACGGAGATACCTGGCCACCCGTGCACCTCAGGAACTTTCTCAGCGCACCGATGCCGCGTGGCGCACCAAAGGAAGGCGGGGTAGGCCACATGCCCCGCCGCGGGATCGCCCCTAGCATCAGGCGTAGCGACGGTGTCGATAGGTCGTGTGTGCGGCCGATGCGTAGCGCAACGCCATCATGAGGCTCGCCGATCCGGGCCTGACTCCGTCAAGGCCCCGCCGACCGGCACCACAACGTAGACAGTACCGAGTGAGTTCACAAATCTCGTGACCTCGGCAACAATCGCCCCGTTGAGGCGCAGCGCCTTAGCACGAGTATCGGCGGCGACGCTGACGGTGAATACGCCGCCCTCCAGCGGTTGGCTTACCGAAATAGTCGCTCGGCCGCCATCCAGGCCCACCGATCGCGCCGCACGGTGCTGCAGTCCTCCATCTTGGGCGAAGCTGGCGAACGTGGCACGGGTCCTGTCCCGCGACAGGACCTGCTCGGCATACGCCGCTCCATAGACTGGGGACGCGGCCGGACATCAAAGTCTGCGTGACCGTGCGCGGGAATCGTGAACAGGTCAAAATCCATGATAGACCCCATCAATATGACACAGACCAGCGACGCGGCTAGAGCGGCCCGTCGCGAACGGAACCGCTGCTTCGCCGCGGGTGCGGTCAACGAGAAAGAACGACCTGGCATTGCAGCAAGCCGCTGCGCTCTCACGTCCAATGCACCGGCGAGGGCAACGACGACGACAAGTATGGGAAGGTCCGCCAAGTGCAAGAAGAAGCCGCCACAGCCCAACCCACCAGGCCAGAAACTACGCCGGCAGACAACCGGAAGTTCAATCCGGGCGGGCCGGGGGCATCAAGCCTTCGAAACGTCACCAGCGCGCGTACGGCCGCAAACATGGCCGCTCCGATGAAGGACAGCCAGGCCAGCTCACCCAACACGCCACCTTCGGCCGCCATCTCCAGGTACACGTCGTGAGGAGCCGTCACCTGCGATAGGTCGGGCGCCACACGACGTCGATACTCAGGTTCAACAGTCTCGAATTCACCGGCGCCGACACCAAACCAAGGGTGCTCGAGAAACATGGCCGCGCCCGCTTTCTGCACTGCAGCACGGTCGACGAGGCTGACGTCGGACGAGATACGCGGCCCCCCGGCCACGCTGCCAAGGGTGCTCAGCCGCCCTCCCACTGCAGGGAGAGAAAGCAGCATGGCGGACGTAAGCAATACCGAGACAGCGACAAGATGCCACTTGCGTGTGTAGAGCAAGAGCCATACGATCAAGCACACCGCCAAAGCAAGCATGCCGCCACGCGACTGGGTCAAACCGACACCGATCACGATGAGCACCGCCGCTGCCGCCCACGACAGTCGCCTGAAGCGTTTGGGCGAGCAACTGCGAGCGACAGGGCAAGCGGCAAGATGAGCACCTGTGTGCGCGCCCAGAAATTCACGTCCCCTTCGGGTCCAGAATGCCGACGAAGCAGGCCGGACACTTCAGTAGGTAATGGGGCCTGACTTAGCCCTGCGAACGTCGTTCCGTTGCGGGCGATGACTTCCTGTACCAGCTTGAGGGCGGCCAGGCCGGCGACAAAAAGGACGCATGCGACCACGACCCTTGATCGCGTATGGTCATTGAGCAAGAGGACGAAAAGAATCATTAACAGAACCAGATTTTTCCATTCCTCCACTGCGGCCTGGGTCATCCCGTAGCGATTGTTGACGAGTAACGAGAGAATTCGGGTCCCAAAAAGAAGAGAAAAAAGGTCACGACTGGCGACCATCGAACGAAGCGCAGCAAGATGGCATGCCGCGTTACGCGACGCGTACGGCCCGCCCCTGACTATGTTCTTCCGGTTCGGGACCGGTCCCGGCCGTTCGACGCGGTATGTCACGCACAACTACGTCAAGGCGCGGGATCCAACGCCTGCCTTACAAGAGAGCTCAATCGCAACCCCGAGCGAGCTGGCGCCGCTGGTCGAGATATCGAAGTCCAGCGCTGGTTCGGATTTCAGCGACTACAAGACGGGTACCCTGCGACGCCGCATCGAGCGGCGGATGGCATTGAATGGCGTCGCCCGCTCGGCGGAAGACCTCGCCCAGCTCCGGAACAGCCCTGCCGAGGCCGATGCTTTGGCGCAAGGATCTGTCGATCAACGTCACCGGGTTCTTCCGTGATCCTGATGCATTCGTCGCCGTGGCCGAGTCGCTGCCGGAG